>NZ_JBHTTG010000008.1:422213-443809 GCF_042794655.1 Rhodococcus sp. NPDC056516
GCCCCCCGCGCCCCCCCCCCCCCCACACCCCAAACAACCCCCCCCCCAAACACACCCCCAAGGCCCCCCCCCCCCCCCGGGGGGCGCCCCCACTTCTGGTTTGCCCTAGTTGTCCGACCCCAGATGTCAGCGAACGGCACTCTCGTCGCTTCAGATGCGCCGAAAGGCGCGTTCGCTCAGGGGAGGGGTGCGCAAATTCAGAGCGCCCGCCGCTGAAGATGCAGCGCCTCGAGGAACTGCGCCGGCAGATCCTGCTCGAGGATTTCGTCGTCAGGATGCGGTAGCGCTTTGATTTTCGCGAACTCGTCGTTGAGGCGTTCCATCTTGACGTCGAGGCGGTGTGCCGCGGCAGCAGCCTCGGTGAGTTCGTCGAGGAGTTCGACGGGGACCTCGCGGTTGTACTTGTAATAGATCTTGTGCTCGAGGCTTGCCCAGAAATCCATCGCGATGGTGCGGATCTGGAGTTCGATCGGTACGTGCCGGACGCGGTCGCTCATGAAAACCGGGACCTCGACGATCAGGTGCAAGCTCTTGTAGCCGTTGGGTTTCGGATCGGCGATGTAGTCCTCGCGTTCGATCACCCGAAGGTCCGTCTGGCTGGTGAGCATCTCGGCTATGCGGTACGTGTCGGAAATGAAACTGCAGGTGATGCGTACTCCGGCGATGTCGAAGATGTTCTTCGAGATGTCGTCGATCGTGAGCGGGATGTTCAGTCGTTGAGCCTTACGCAGGATGCTGTCCGGCGACTTGACCCGTGACGTCACGTGTTCGATGGGGCTGTACTGATTGATGTGCGTGAACTCGTCCTTGAGGATGTTCACCTTGGTCATCAGTTCGGAGATTCCGAATTGGTACAACATCATGAAGCGGGAGAACTCGGTCCGCAGTTCGGCGAAATCGGCTCTGCTGACCCCACTGCTGTCTTCCACGTTCGGCACCCTCATCTGTTAGCTGGTGTAACCAGTCTGCCACCGATTGTGCAGTGTCTGGTTTCAGTGGGTGCGCAGTGCGGCCAGTGTCATATCCCGCAGGACGCGACGTGCGCGTGCCGGCGAAGCGGGGTTGGCGCTGTGAGGGGTCGAGTTGATCAGACCGAAAGTTGCATGCGCTTTGATTCGTGCGTCCGCCTGATCGAGTTGGGGATCGAGTTGCTCGAGCACCCCGACCCAGACCTCGACGTACTTGCGCTGCGTCTGGCGTACCTGTCGACGCGCGTCGGCCGGCAGGCTTTCGAGGTCGCGGTCCTGGATGCGGATCAGGTCCGGCTCGCCGAGCGCGAAGTCGAGGTGGAACTCCACCAATGCGTCGAGAGCGGCGCTCGGTGAGTCCGCTGCCTCCGCTGCCGCAGAACCGCCTTCGTGCAGGCGCGTGCTGATGCCGACGAGAAGTTCCACGAGGACGGCATCCTTGTTGGGGAAATGCCGATACACGGCCGGGCCGCTGATGCCGACGGCCGCGCCGAGGTCTTCGAGTCGCACACTCACGAATCCGCGCTCGGCGATCAACCGGGCGGCGGCGTCCAAGAGTTGACGTCGACGGTCGGCCTTCATCTGATCGCGTCGCGTCGGAGCTGCTACCTGCTCAGAGGTCATTCTCTCGATCTTTCTTCGCTTGTGTTCTGGACAACTCAGTTAATCATAGTTAATCTAGTTTCAGTTATCGAGCATTAACTCATGGCGAAGGCGGCGGGATGACTCCCAGTGGAATCACGCAAGGATCGGGCTACCGGTCCGATCACACCGTTCTGGTGGACGAACTGAAGAAGAAACTGGCGCAAGCAGCGCCGGGTGGCAACGAGCGCTCTCGCGAGCGTCACGTGAGCAGAGGGAAGTTGCTGCCGCGCGATCGCGTCGACTCGCTGCTCGACCAGGGCAGCCCGTTCCTCGAGTTGTCCCCATTGGCGGCCAATGGCCTGTACGACGACGAGTGCCCCGGCGCCGGCGTCATCACCGGTATCGGCCGTGTGTCGGGTCGTGAGTGCGTCATCGTTGCCAACGACGCGACGGTCAAGGGCGGCACCTACTACCCGATGACGGTGAAGAAGCACCTGCGCGCGCAGGAAGTTGCGCTGCAGAACAACCTTCCCTGCATTTACCTCGTCGACTCCGGCGGCGCCTTCCTGCCGCGCCAGGACGAGGTCTTCCCGGACCGTGAGCACTTCGGCCGGATCTTCTACAACCAGGCGACCATGAGCGCCAAGGGGATTCCCCAGATCGCCGCAGTTCTCGGTTCGTGCACCGCGGGCGGCGCCTACGTGCCCGCGATGAGCGACGAAGCAGTGATCGTCCGCAACCAGGGCACCATCTTCCTCGGCGGCCCGCCGCTGGTGAAGGCTGCCACCGGTGAGATCGTCACGGCCGAAGAGCTCGGCGGCGGCGACCTGCACTCCAAGGTTTCCGGCGTCACCGATCACCTGGCCGAGGACGACCGCGACGCACTTCGGATCGTGCGCAACATCATTGCCACACTCGGCCCCCGCTCCGAGCGCCCGTGGGACGTCATCTCCACGGTTCCGCCCGTCGCCGACCAGCGCGAGCTGTACGACGTCGTTCCGACCGATCCCCGTACTCCGTACGACGTGCACGAGGTCATCACCAAGCTCGTTGACGGTGGCGCGTTCCAGGAGTTCAAGGCTGAATACGGCAAGACGCTCGTCACCGGTTTCGCCCACATCGAGGGCCATCCGGTCGGCATCATCGCCAACAATGGCGTTCTCTTCGGCGAATCCGCCATGAAGGGTGCACATTTCATCGAACTGTGCGACAAGCGCAGTGTGCCGCTGCTGTTCCTGCAGAACATCGCGGGCTTCATGGTGGGACGCGACTACGAGGCCGGCGGCATCGCCAAGCACGGCGCCAAGATGGTCACGGCAGTTGCGTGTGCACGAGTTCCGAAGCTGACGGTTGTCATCGGCGGCTCTTACGGCGCCGGCAACTACTCCATGTGTGGACGCGCGTATTCGCCTCGCTTCCTGTGGATGTGGCCGAACGCGCGCATCTCGGTCATGGGCGGCGAGCAGGCCGCGTCGGTGCTCTCGACGGTTCGTAGTGACCAGCTCGACAGCGCGGGTAATCCGTGGTCGGCCGAGGACGAAGAGTCCTTCAAGGCGCCGATCCGCGAGCAGTACGAGGCTCAGGGAAATCCGTACTACTCCACTGCGCGGCTGTGGGATGACGGTGTCATCGACCCCGCAGATACCAGAACTGTTCTCGGCCTGGCTCTCTCGGTGTGTGCAAACGCGCCGATTGAGCCGGTCTCCTACGGCGTCTTCCGGATGTGAGCGAAATGACTGAGTTGCGCACTATCGATACTGTTCTCGTGGCCAACCGCGGTGAGATCGCGGTTCGCGTGATCCGCACGCTGCGTGAGTTGGGAATTCGCAGCGTCGCCGTCTACAGCGACGCCGACGCGAATGCTCGCCACGTCCGCGAGGCCGACACTGCCGTCAACATCGGACCGGCCGCGGCGCGTGAAAGCTACCTCGTCATCGACAAGGTCATCGACGCTGCCAAGTCCACCGGTGCTCAGGGTATTCACCCCGGTTACGGCTTCCTGTCGGAGAACTCGGCGTTCTCGGCTGCCTGTGCGGCCGCCGGAATCGCCTTCCTCGGCCCCTCCGAGCACGCCATCGAGGTGATGGGTGACAAGATCACCGCGAAGAATGCGGTTGCCGCGTTCGACGTGCCGGTGGTCCCGGGTATCGCTCGCCCGAATCTGACCGACGAAGAACTGATCGCAGCGGCCGAGGACATCGGCTACCCGGTGTTGGTCAAGCCTTCGGCAGGCGGCGGTGGCAAGGGAATGCGCCTGGTCGAGGATCCGGCCAATCTGGCCGAGGCTCTTCGCAGTGCCCGCCGTGAGGCCGCGTCGTCGTTCGGCGACGACACCCTGTTCCTCGAGCGATTCGTCTTGCGGCCCCGGCACATCGAGGTCCAGGTTCTCGCCGACCAGCACGGCAACGTCGTCCACCTCGGTGAGCGCGAATGCAGCCTGCAGCGGCGTCACCAGAAGGTCATCGAAGAGGCTCCGTCGCCGCTGCTCGATCAGGTGACCCGTGACCGGATCGGCGCGGCAGCCTGCAACACCGCTCGAAGCGTCGATTACACCGGCGCCGGCACCGTGGAGTTCATCGTCTCCGCCGACAAGCCGGACGAGTTCTTCTTCATGGAGATGAACACCCGCCTGCAGGTCGAGCATCCCGTCACCGAAATGGTGACCGGACTGGATCTGGTCGAATGGCAGGTCCGTGTGGCAGCGGGAGAGAAGTTGACCTTCTCCCAGAGTGACATCACGCTGACCGGGCACGCCATCGAAGCTCGTGTGTACGCGGAGGATCCGGGCCGTGGATTCCTGCCGACCGGCGGCCGCGTCGTCGATCTGGTCGAGCCGTCAGGTTCCGGCGTGCGCGTCGATTCCGGACTGCTCGCGGGCACCGTCGTCGGCAGTGACTACGACCCGATGCTCAGCAAGGTCATCGCCCACGCTCCCGACCGCGCGGGCGCACTGCGCAAGCTCGATCGCGCACTCGGTGACACCGCAGTGCTCGGAGTCGTGACCAACATCGAATTCGCACGATTCCTCCTCGCTGATCCGGATGTGATCGCGGGCAACCTCGACACCGGTCTGCTCGATCGTCGCGTCGAAGACTTTGTCGCAGCCGATGCCTCCGACGAGGTCCTCATTGCTGCCGCGGCGTATCGCTGGCTATCGCGATGGACAACTTCGGAATCTGTTGATCCCTGGGACGTCCCGAGTGGATGGCGCGTCGGAACTCCCGCTCCGACCAGCATCAGGCTCGCCGCCGGCACCCGAACGTCGCACGTTGCGATCGTCGGCGTTCCCGCCGATGCAAAGGTCGAGGTCGAAGGTTCACAGCCGCGCGCATTCAGCGCGACCCTGACGGGATCCGAACTGGCGGTAGTGATCGACGGACGCCGACGCACGTTTGTCGTCGCCGAGACCGATGGTGGTCTGTGGCTGGCAGGCGGCGGAACCTGGCACGTGCGTGAGGTTGCCGAAGTCAGCGTTCGCGGTGAGGACAAGCATGCCGGTGACGCCGAAATCGCCAGCCCCATGCCCGGTGCCGTCATCGCAGTCAACGTCGAGAACGGCGCGGCAGTGAGCGCAGGACAACCCCTCGTCGTTGTCGAGGCCATGAAGATGGAGCACTCCTTGACGTCCCCGATCGACGGGATCGTGGAAGTGCTTGTCCGTCAGGGCGATCAGGTGATGGTGGATCAGGTTCTGGCCCGTGTGGTACCTGCCCAAGACGAAGAGACTGCCGAAGAAAAGACCGAGAACACGACGCAGAAGGAAGACGCCTGATGTCCGATTACCTTGCCACCGGAGCGCTTCCGGACGAATACCAGCAGCTCGCCAAGACGGTTGCGGACTTCGCGAAGACCGTCGTGGCACCGGTTGCTGCCGAGCACGACGCCAACCACACCTTCCCGTACGAGGTAGTTGCCGGGATGGCGGACATGGGACTGTTCGGCCTGCCCTTCCCCGAGGAGTACGGCGGAATGGGTGGCGACTACTTCGCACTCTGCCTGGCGCTCGAAGAGCTGGGCAAGGTCGACCAGAGTGTTGCGATCACTCTCGAAGCCGGTGTGTCCCTTGGTGCCATGCCGATCTACCGTTTCGGTAACGAGGCACAGAAGCAAGAGTGGCTTCCGCAGCTCACCAGCGGCAAGTCGTTGGCTGCCTTCGGCCTGACCGAACCCGGCGCGGGTAGCGACGCCGGCGGAACCAAGACCACCGCGAAGTTCGACAGCGGTGAGTGGATCATCAACGGCAACAAACAGTTCATCACCAACTCGGGCACCGACATCACCAAGCTCGTGACGGTCACCGCGGTCACGGGTGTCAAGGACGGCGGCAAGAAGGAGATCTCGACGATCCTCGTGCCGACCACGACGCCGGGCTTCACGGCCGAACCGGCATACAACAAGGTCGGCTGGAACGCGTCCGACACCCATCCCCTTACATTCGCCGATGTTCGTGTCCCCGAAGAGAATCTGCTCGGTGAGCGCGGCCGCGGCTACGCGAACTTCCTGCGCATCCTCGACGAAGGCCGTATCGCCATTTCCGCGTTGAGCGTCGGTGCCGCCCAGGGCTGCGTCGACGAGTCGATCAAGTACGCGAAGGAGCGCGAGGCGTTCGGTCGCCCCATCGGACACAACCAGGCCATCGCGTTCAAGATCGCGCGTATGGAGGCTCGTGCACACGTCGCACGTACCGCGTATTACGACGCGGCCGCACTCATGTTGTCGGGCAAGCCGTTCAAGAAGCAGGCATCCATCGCCAAGCTCATCTCCTCCGAAGCTGCCATGGACAACGCTCGCGACGCCACCCAGATCCACGGTGGATACGGCTTCATGAACGAGTACGCCGTCGCGCGTCACTACCGTGACAGCAAGATCCTCGAAATCGGTGAGGGAACCACCGAGGTGCAGTTGATGCTCATCGCTCGTGAGGCAGGGTTGTGACGAACCCCAAGAAGATCACTCAGCGCGGACTCTGGTTCGAGGAGTTCGAGGTCGGCGCGATCTACGAGCACCGGCCAGGTCGAACGGTGACCGAGGCTGACAACGTCCTGTTCACGACTCTGACGATGAACACGCAGGCGCTGCATCTTGATGCGGCGTACAGCGAGGACACTCAATTCGGTGTGCGGCTGGTCAATTCGATGTTCACCCTTTCGACAATCGTTGGCCTCTCGGTCGCGCAGTTGACGCAGGGCACCATCGTCGCCAATCTCGGTTTCTCCGAGATCAGCTTCCCGAAGCCGCTCTTTCACGGCGACACCCTGTACGCCGAGACGCTCATCGCGGACAAGCGTGAGTCGAAGAGCCGTCCGGGCGAAGGCATCGTGACGCTCGTGCACACCGGACGCAACCAGCACGGTGACGTCGTGGCACTCGCCACGCGCAAGACCTTGGTGCAGCTCCGCCCGGCCGAGGTGTCCTCGTGACGTGGACGCCGCCGGGGCCGGCGTGGCTGTTCTGCCCGGCGGATCGACCCGAGCGTTACGCGAAGGCCGCCGCTGTCGCCGACGTCGTGATCCTCGATCTCGAAGACGGTGTGGCTCCGGCCGACAAGGAAGCTGCGCGTGCGGCCCTGATCGACACTCCACTCGATCCGGAGCGGACGGTCGTGCGCGTCAATCCGGTCGGTACTCGTGATCACGAACTCGATTTGGCTGCGTTGGACGGCACGCACTATTCGCGTCTCATGCTGTCGAAGTGCGAATCGGCGGAGGACGTCCTCTCTCTCGCGCCGGCGGACGTCGTTGCACTCGTCGAGTCGCCGCGAGGAGCCCTCGCCGTGGCCGACATCGCGCTTGCCGCGAACGCCATCGGTGTCATGTGGGGAGCCGAGGATCTTGTGGCCGGGCTCGGCGGTAACTCGAGCAGGCACCCGAACGGTTCGTACCGCGACGTTGCCAAGCACGTTCGCTCTACCTCCCTCCTCGCTGCGAAGAGCTACGGCCGGTTGGCTGTCGATTCCGTCTACCTCGACATCAAGGACCTCGTCGGCCTCGGCGTCGAGTCCGCTGACGCCGTCGCAGTCGGCTTCGACGTGAAGGTTGCGATCCACCCGAGTCAGGTCGAGGTCATCCGTGGTGCCTTCGCGCCTTCGGAAAAAGAGATCGACTGGGCCACACGAGTGCTTGCCGCGGTGTCTACTGAACGTGGTGTGTTCGCGTTCGAGGGCAAGATGGTCGACGCTCCCGTTCTCCGTCACGCCGAGAAGGTTCTTCACCGAGCCGGAATCTTTCATCAGAAGGAGAACTAGCGGATGAGCAAAGTCGTGAATACGGCAGCTGAGGCAGTTGCCGACATCGCGAGCGGATCCAGGCTCGCAGTGGGCGGCTTCGGGCTGTGCGGTATTCCCGACGCATTGATCGCGGCGATCGCCGACGGCGATGCCACCGATCTCGAGGTGTTCTCCAACAACTGCGGTGTCGACGACTACGGTCTCGGCATTCTGCTCGGTGCGCACCGGATCGTCAGGGTGACGGCGTCGTACGTGGGGGAGAACAAGGAGTTCGCGCGCCAGTATCTCGCCGGTGAGCTCGAAGTGGAGTTGACGCCGCAGGGGACACTGGCCGAGCGGCTGCGAGCAGGCGGCACCGGCATTCCGGCGTTCTACACCCCCGCCGGCGTCGGCACACCGATTGCCGAGGGAGGCTTGCCGTGGCGATACAACCCCGACGGTTCGATCGCCGTGGCGTCTCCGCCGAAGACGACGGCAGTGTTCGGTGGCCGCACGTATGTATTGGAAGAGGCGATCACGGCTGACTTCGCGCTCGTGCATGCGGACTACGGTGACACCGAAGGCAATCTCGTCTTCAACAAGACGGCGATGAACTTCAACCCGCTTGCTGCCATGGCCGGCCGGATCACCATCGCGCAGGTGGAGAACCTCGTCGAGCCGGGCGACATCGACCCCGCGCACGTGCACCTACCTGGAGTGTTCGTCGCGCGCGTCGTACACACAGGCCCACAGGAGAAGCGGATCGAGAAGCGGACCGTCTCAGGAGGCACCAAGTGACCAGTGCAGAGGAAACCCGTATCGGTTGGACTCGCCACGAGATGGCCGCTCGCGCTGCCGCCGAGATGCGGCCGGGGGAGTACGTCAACCTCGGCATCGGCCTGCCGACGCTGATCCCCAGTTACCTGCCCGAGGGCGTCAAGGTGGTCCTCCACAGCGAGAACGGCATCCTTGGTACTGGACCGTATCCGACCGATGATCAGGTCGATGCCGACCTCATCAATGCAGGTAAAGAAACCGTCACCGTCAATTCAGGCGCCGCGTTCTTCGACTCGGCTCTCTCCTTCGGCATGATCCGCGGTGGTCACATCGACACCGCGGTGCTCGGCGGGATGCAGGTATCGAAGACCGGTGACCTTGCCAACTGGATGGTGCCGGGCAAGATGGTGAAGGGTATGGGCGGGGCGATGGACCTGGTCCATGGAGCCCGCCGCGTCATCGTCGTGATGGAGCACACCGACCGCGACGGCAATCCCAAGATCGTCGAGGCCTGCACGCTGCCGCTTACCGGTCAGAGCGTCGTCAACCGGATTATCACCGACCTGGCAGTGCTGGACGTCACCGCGGACGGGCTGCAGCTTGTGGAGCTGGCTCCAGGGGTCAGCAGCGAGCACCTGAAGAGTGTGACTGGTGTGGGCTTTTCCTGAAGCTTCGTACCGTAAATCGAAGAACGCGCCGACCGCTGGTCGGCGCGTTCTTTCGTCGGTCTGTCGGCGTGTACCGATAGTCTCGATCAGCGACTGTCGAATCTTGTTCGAGCTCAGGCACCCAGTACCTGGCGGCCCTGTAAATTGTCCGAGGTGACTGATGTGGATTGGGGTGTAGATCGTCGGTTGCAATTGATTGTCCCAGGGGGAGAGGTGTCGCGCGCCGCGTCTGAACGGTGCGATTCGGCAATGCGATCGGGGGGTAGATGAGCTGGGCGATTTGTAACGAATTGCAACAAAACCGTCGATACACCGGGGTATGGATTTCTCTTGTCACCTATGTATCGGAGACAATGGGTGGTTCTGGCTCGTCGAGGTTGGATGAGGTCGGTAGCTGCTGCGAATCGGACGTTCGGCTCGCACGGGTGCGCAATGGTGTGGAAGAGAGGCTGTGGGCGTGAATTCGCTGGTTAACGGAGAACTGGGGAGCGGCAAGCCGGAGGTCGGCAGCTCGCCGGAAGACGTTCAGCGATCCGACGCATTCCCGCTTTCCGCGGCCCAGCTCGGTATGTGGTTCGCGCAGCACCTCGATCCCGCCGTTCCGGTCAACATCGCTCAGTACGTCGAACTCCGTGGTGCTCTGGAACTTGACGCCCTTCGCCAGGCCTGCGCAGACGCCGGTCGCGAAATCGGGTCGGCCTTCGTCCGGATCTTCGAGATCGACGCCCAGCCGTACCAGATCATCGACCCCACACTCGATGATTCGGTCGGTTACGTCGACCTTCGTAGTGAAGACGACTCGCACGACGCTGCCATGCGGTGGATGCGAGCAGATCGCAGCCGGCCGATCGACATGCTCACGGACCGCTTGATCTCTGCCACGATCCTGCGGCTCGGCGAGAATCGCTACTACTGGTACACACGGGTCCACCACACAATTCTCGACGGATTCGGTGCGTCGACGTTCGTCACTCGTGTGGCGGAGCTGTACTCGGCGCGCGTGGAGGGCCGGGATCCGGAGCCGAGTGAGGCCTCCGATCTCCGGAACGTCTACGAGGTGGACAACAAGTACCGCCAGTCGAGTCGTTTCGAAACCGATCGCAAGTACTGGGCAGACAAGATCGAGAATCTCGACGAGATCTCGAGCCTCGCGGGTCGAAGTGCCGCACCGGCTCCAGTCAGTCGGATCGACAGTGCAGCGCTGTCCAACCACGTCGAGGCGCTGCTCGGGCGGTTCCTCGAGCGCATCGAGAAGACCACTGTTGCCGGCACTGTCGTCGCGGCGTTTGCGGCGTACCTCGCTCAGATGACCGGACGAGAGGACGTGTCGCTGAGTCTGCCCGTTTCCGGTCGAACGACAGCCGTGCTGCGCCGATCCGGTGGCATGGTCTCCAATGTCGTTCCGCTGCGACTGACCGTCACTGCAGAGACCACCGTCCAGGATCTTCTGGACGACGTCAGGAACGAAATGTCCGGCGCGCTGCGCCACCAGCGGTACCGACACGAGGACATGGTTCGCGGCGGTGACGGGCCGGGCCGGGGCGGATTCTTCGGTCCCTGGATCAACATCATGATGTTTTCCACCGAGTTGGCATTCGGGCCCCTCGTCGGCGAGCTTCACATCCTGTCCACGGGTTTGATCGAAGACCTCGGTGTCAACCTCTACCAGAGCGTCGGCGATACCCGCACGCACATCGATTTCGAGTCGAATCCCAATCTGTACGCGCCCGCGGACGCCCAGCGAAATCACTCACGATTCGTGGAGTTCCTCGAGAAGTTCGTCTCGGCCGAAACGAGCCGCAAAGTATGGGATCTCCCCGTCGCAACCGACGAGGAGCGGAACAAGGTCGCTTTGTGGAACCGCACCGGCTTCCACGTTGCCTCGCAGACCATCGCCGAAGCATTCGAGCGTCAGGTCGAGAGAACTCCCGATGCCACCGCTGTCGTTTTCGAAGGCGCCAGCCTCACATACGCCGAATTCGACTCTCGCGCAAATGGTTTGGCTCGTCAACTCATCGCCATGGGTGTTGGACCCGAATCGCTTGTAGGACTGTCGATCCGCAGGTCTTTGGACTTGATGGTCGGTCTGTACGCGATTGCCAAGGCTGGCGGAGCCTGGGTGCCGGTGGATCCCGACCACCCAGCCGACCGCACCGCCTACATTCTCGAGTCGGCGCAGCCCACGTGTGTTGTGACCACTGCGCGGGACGACGTGGATCTGCCCTCGGGCACACGGGTCATCGAGATCGACACACTGGACTATGGGCAGCTCGACAGCAGGCCGATCGTCAACGCGGATCGCCTGTCTCCCTTGCATTTCTCGAACACTGCGTACGTGATCTACACCTCGGGTTCGACCGGTCGACCCAAGGGTGTCGCGGTCACTCACGCGGCGATCAACAATCAGCTTCAGTGGATGAACGCCGAGTACGGGCTTTCGGCGTCGGACATCTACCTGCAGAAGACCGCGACGACATTCGACGTGTCGCTGTGGGGATTCTTCATGCCGTTGCAGGTCGGCGCCACGCTCGTCGTCGCGACTCCGGACGGCCATCGGGACCCGATCTACGTCGCGAACAAGATCGCGGAACTCGGCGTCACGATCACCGACTTCGTGCCTTCCATGCTGACGCTGTTCACGGCGAATGCACCTGCCGGATCTTGTGATTCGTTGCGTCACGTGTTCGTCATCGGTGAGGCACTCCCACCCGAGACGTCGTCGGCCTTCCGCGAACTCTGTGATGCCGGATTGCACAACCTGTACGGTCCGACCGAAGCCGCGGTGTCGGTCACCTACTACGAGGCCGTGCCCTCGGACACTACTTCTGTGCCGATCGGTATGCCGCAGTGGAACACTCAGGCGCACGTACTGGACGGGCAACTTCGCCCGACGCCTATCGGTCAGCCGGGTGAGCTCTATCTCGCCGGCGTGCAACTTGCGCGCGGATACGTTGGTCGTCCTGATCTGAGTTCGGATCGGTTCGTAGCCAATCCGTACGGCACAGCCGGCGAGCGCATGTACCGTACCGGCGACCTCGTCCGACGCCGTGAGGACGGAAATCTCGACTACATCGGGCGAACCGACTTCCAGGTGAAGTTCCGTGGGCAGCGCATCGAACTCGGTGAGATCGAGACCGTTCTTCTGGCACACCCCGACGTTTCCCAGGCTGTCGTCTTGGTGACCGTCACCCCGACCGGTGATCAATTGGTCGGTTACGTCGTGCCGGGTCCGGGCCGAAACATCGATGCTGCGGTGCTCAGTGAGTTCGCCGGGCGAAGCCTCCCGTCGTACATGGTTCCGGCCGCGCTGATGGTGTTGGATGCGTTGCCGCTCAACACGAGTGGCAAATTGGATCGTGCCGGGTTGCCCGAGCCGGTGTTCGCGAGTGCGAAGCAGTACCGCGAGCCCCGCACCGACATCGAGCGGGTTGTCGCTGACGTCTTTGCCGACGTACTCGGTGTCGAGCGCGTCGGTATTGACGACGACTTCTTCGAGCTCGGTGGAAACTCTCTGGTTGCAACACAATTGGTGACTCGAGTGGGTTCGGCGTTGGGAGTGCAACTCGGCGTTCGAGAGCTTTTCGAATCCACCACGGTCGCTACTCTGGCCGCCCGCGCAGAGTTGGTGGCGGGCAACGCCAGGCAGCTCGCGCCGCTGATCGCCAAGCCTCGTCCCGAGGTCGTCCCGCTCTCGCTTGCGCAGCAGCGCATGTGGTTCATCAACCGTCTCGATCCGTCGACGCCCGCGTACAACCTTCCGTTCACGGTCCGGCTCACCGGTTCGGTGGACCCGTCCGCCCTGCATGCCGCGGTGATGGATCTTCTCGAGCGGCACGAGTCCTTGCGGACGATCTACCCTGATGTCGACGGAACTGCGCAACAGTTGGTTCTGCCGGTCGACCGCGCCGCGGTGGAGTTGAACCCGGTCAAGATTCGGAATTCGCATCTCGACGCGGCCCTGTTCGACGTGGCGTCTCGCGGCTTCGACGTGACGCTCGAAATCCCGGTACGGGTTGCTCTCTTCGAGGTGTCTCCGACGGACTACGTCCTGGTGATGGTTCTCCATCACATCGCTGCAGACGGACTGTCGTTCCGTCCGCTCGCACGTGACCTTCTCGTCGCATACTCGGCGCGAAGTGAGAAGTCTGCGCCGGCGTGGACGCCGCTGCCGATTCAGTACGCCGACTACGCCCTGTGGCAGCGCGAAGCACTGGGATCCGACGAAGACCCGCGCTCGGAGTCGTCTCGCCAGATCAACTTCTGGCGCCGGGCACTTGCCGATCTGCCGGATCAGTTGGATCTGCCGACCGACCGACCTCGTCCTGCCATCGCGTCCAATCACGGTGCCAAGCACCATTTTCAGATCAGCGAACGCACGACGCGCAAGTTGAACGAGTTGGCGCGCTCGAGGAGCGTCTCGCTGTTCATGGTGTTGCAGGCGGCGTATGCAACGCTGTTGAGCCGGCTCAGTGGTACCTCCGACATCGCGATCGGTGCCCCGATCGGTGGGCGAGGCGATCAAGCGCTCAACGACGTGATCGGCATGTTCGTGAACACCCTGGTGCTTCGCACCGAGGTCGATCCGAACGAACGATTCGAAGAGTTGCTCGCTCAGGTAAGGGAATCGGGCTTGTCTGCCTACGGGCATGCCGATGTGCCGTTCGAGCGGTTGGTCGAAGTTCTGAGTCCGGCGCGTTCGCAGGCTCGACACCCGCTGTTCCAGGTTGCGCTCACTGCGGAGATCAGTGGACGACGCGAACTGGAATTCTCAGGTGTCAAAGCAGTTGCAGCTGAATTGGAAGTGCCGGTCGCCAAATTCGATCTCGAGCTCATGGTGTCCGAGAATCCTGAAGGCAGCGAAGACTCGGACGTCTTGAGCGCCACCTTCACCTATGCCACGGACCTGTTCGATCCGGCCACGGTGAACACTTTCGCTACTCGGTTCGTGCGCATCCTCGATGCCGTGGCTACCCGACCTGAAACGATCGTCGGCGATATCGACCTGCTCTCACGCTCCGAGCGCACCGATCTGACGGTCGTAGCCGCGGATGACACGATGCCCCGGCAGAGTCTCGTCGACATCTTCCTGTCCGGCACGGCTGAGGCGGATTCGGTTGCTGTGCGCTTCGAGGGTCGATCGATCACCTATCGAGAGCTCGATGAGCAGTCGTCGAAGCTCGCACGGGTTCTGATCGGACGTGGCGCCGGCCCCGAGACCATTGTTGCTCTCGCCTTTCCTCGCTCGTACGAGATGGTCTGTGCAGTATGGGCGGTGGCGAAGTCAGGGGCAGCCTACGTCCCAGTCGACCCGAGTTATCCGGAAGATCGTGTCCGGCACATGCTGGCCGATTCTTCGGCCGCGATCGGACTCACGTCGGGACAGTTCGTAGATCAGCTTCCTGCGGTCACAGAATGGTTGGTCCTTGACGGCCAGGCGCTGAACGGAGAACTGTCGGCGCAATCTTCAGCGCCGGTCACGGACGAGGACCGAATCGCTCCGATTCACAGTTCTCACGTTGCATATGTCATTTACACATCCGGTTCCACGGGAAAACCGAAGGGTGTCAGCGTCACTCACGGTGGACTCCGTGGGGTCAGAGACGCAGCACAGCGTCGCTACGAGGTAGAACAGTCCTCGCGCTTCCTCCATATCTGTTCACCGAGCTTCGACCCGTCGGTACTCGAATGGATGGTCGCCTTCTCCGCGGGTGCAACTTTGGTGATCGTTCCGTCGACAATTATCGGTGGACACGAGTTGTCGGATCTTCTTCTTTCCGAGAAGGTCACCCACGCGATCATCACTCCCGCAGTACTCGGGACCATGGAGCCGGCAGAGCTGCCTGAATTGCGAGTCGTCTCCGTCGGCGGTGACGTGACCACTCCCGAGTTGCTGGCGAAATGGGCCCCAGGGCGCGCCTACTTCAATGGGTATGGTCCGACCGAGACCACTATCATCTCGTCGTTCGGCGATCTCGCGATCGGCCGATCGATCGACATCGGGCGTCCCGTCGAGGGCATGTCGGCACTGGTACTCGACGAGCGTCTGCATCCTGTTCCAGTCGGTACCAGGGGAGAGCTCTACTTTGCGGGCGCTGCATTGGCTCGCGGCTACCATGAGCGGCGAGGCCTTTCTGCGGAACGGTTTGTCGCCAACCCGTATTCGCCGGATGGCGAACGAATGTACCGGACCGGCGATGTCGTGCGCTGGACCGGCGGAGACGCGCGCGATGACGCGGGGGTTCTCGAATACGTCGGCCGCAGTGACTTCCAGGTCAAGGTTCGCGGATTCCGTATCGAACTCGGTGAGATCGACGCAGTTTTGTCCTCGCACGAGTCTGTGCGCTTCGCGGTGACGGTCGGAAGCGAAGGCGCGGCGGGTGTCACAACCCTCGTTTCCTACGTCGAACTGGCTGACGGGTCGAGTTTCGATCGGGACGTGCTCGCCTCGTTCGTGGCGGAGGCTCTGCCGAGCTACATGGTTCCGTCCGTCATCATGGAACTCGCTGAGGTTCCGTTGACCCCGGTGGGCAAATTGGATCGCCGGGCTTTGCCGGAGCCTGTTTTCGAGGTCCGCGAGTTTCGTGCACCCACCACGCCGGTGGAAGAGATTGTCGCGCAGGTGATTGCGGATGTTCTCGGAGTGGAACGAGTCGGTCTCGACGACGACTTCTTTGAACTCGGTGGCAACTCCCTGGTGGCTACTCAGGTCACCTCCCGATTGGGGCGGGCGCTCGACACTACGGTGCCGGTGCGAACGCTATTCGACGTTTCCACCGTCGAGGCGCTCGCCGCACACATCGAGTCGCACGTAGGTAGCGGCGGGCAGAAGGCGCTCGTCGCACAGGTGCGTCCCGCGGAAATTCCGTTGTCGCTGGCGCAGCAGCGCATGTGGTTCCTGAACCGCTTCGATACCGACTCAGCTGCTTACAACATCACTTTTGCTCTGCACCTGACTGGTCATCTCGATACTGCCGCGATGGAAATGGCGCTGGAGGACGTACTGGCCCGGCATGAGGTGCTCCGAACGGTATATCCGGACGGGGCTTCCGGACCGAAGCAGTCGATTCTGTCGCTCTCGGAGGCGTTCGGCGGGCTGACCGTGGAGTCGGTTTCGGATCAGGACGAGCTCGAAAGTCGAGTCGCTGCAATCGGATCCTCAGCGATCGACGTCACCGTCGACGTGCCGATCCGTGTCCGCCTGTTGACGGTCAGCGACACCGAGCACACCCTTGCGATCGTGGTTCATCACATCGCCGCTGACGGTTGGTCGATGGCGCCCCTGGCTCGCGACGTCATGATTGCCTACTCGGCACGCAAGGACGGGATCGCGCCGGCGTGGCAGCCGTTGACTGTGCAGTACGCCGACTATTCGTTGTGGCAGCGTGAGGTTCTGGGGTCGGAAGACGACTCGGAATCACTGATCTCGCAGCAGATCTCGTACTGGACCGAGACTCTGGCAGACCTACCGGATGTGATCGAGCTTCCGTCGGACCGGTCTCGGCCTGATGTGGCGTCGATGCGCGGCGAGCGATTCGCGTTCGAGATCTCCGGGGATGTGCACCGTCGATTGGACGCGCTGGCACGGGAGAACAACGCGACGCTCTTCATGGCGTTGCACTCGGCGCTTGCCGTTCTGATGGCCCGACTGAGCGGGACCTCGGACATCGCCGTGGGCACTCCTGTTGCCGGTCGCGGGGACGAGGCGCTCGACGATCTCGTCGGTATGTTCGTCAACACGCTTGTTCTGCGCACCGAGGTCGACCAGACCCAGGCATTCACGGATCTGCTGGCTGCGGCGAGTGATTCTGCGCTCGGAGCGTTCGCTCACTCGGACGTGCCCTTCGAGCGGTTGGTGGACGTCTTGGCTCCCGCCCGGTCGCAGGCCCGACATCCGCTGTTCCAGGTTGTGCTGTCCTTGCAGAATCTCGCGCAAACGGCATTGGAACTGCCGGGACTGGCGATCAAGGCCGCCGAAATCGACACGACCACTGCCAAGTTCGACCTCGAACTCGCAGTAACAGAGTCGATCGGCGAAGACGGGATCCAGCAAGGGCTCTCGGCCGAATTCACGTTTGCTGCAGATCTGTTCGACGCTTCGACGGTCGAGGGCTTTGCTCGGCGTCTGGTTCGTATCCTCGAGACTGTCGTGTCGGTTCCTTCGATTGTCGTCGGTGACATCGATATTCTCGATGCGACCGAGCGGGGTGTACTGGCCGATGTTCATGGAGGTCAGTCGGTCTCGGGAACCCTGGTCGAGATTCTCACAGCGGCGGCCGCTGTGGATCCGTCGGCGGATGCGATTCGCTTCGACGGTCAGTCGATCAGCTACCGCGAACTCGACGAGCGGTCGTCGCGACTCGCTCGTGTTCTGATTGAGAAGGGCGTCGGGCCGGAGGATCGGGTCGCGATCGCGATTCCGCGTTCGGCCGATTCAGTTCTCGCTCTGTGGGCAGTGGTGAAATCGGGTGCTGCATTCGTGCCCGTCGACCCGACGTATCCGGTTGACCGTATCGCCCACATGATCTCCGATTCCGGTGCGGTGCTGGGTCTTGCGCTCAGTGACGTCGAGGCAGGTGCGCTCAGTGACGTCGAGGCAGGATTGCCGTCGGCGTTGGCGTGGGTTGTTCTCGACGACGAGAAGACAGTGGCGGCGTGCGCGGCAGAATCTTGCGCGCCGGTGAGTGATTCGGATCGACGCAGTGCGATCGACGAGCGGCAGCCTGCTTACGTCATCTACACCTCTGGCACCACGGGTCTGCCCAAGGGCGTTGTGGTCACCAATGCGGGTGTGGCGAACTTCTGCGCCGAGCAGGTCGAGCGCTATGCGCTGACCGCGGATGCTCGAACGCTGCATTTCGCCTCGCCGAGTTTCGATGCTTCTGTTCTCGAGTTGCTGATGGCATTCGGAGCAGCATCGACGATGGTGATTGCGCCGACGACGGTGTACGGCGGCGCGGAATTGGCCGAGATCTTGCGCTCGGAGGGCGTGACGCATGCGTTCGTGACGCCCGCTGCGCTGGCATCAGTGGATCCGAGCGGGCTCGACGCGTTGCGGGTGGTTGTCGTCGGTGGCGAAGCCAGTTCGCGGTCTCTCGTTGCCAAGTGGGCGGTGCCGCTTCCGGATGGCGGTGTGCGTGGATTCTTCAATGCGTACGGTCCGACGGAGTCGACAGTCGCCTCGAACATCAGCGATACGCTGACCGCGTTTGATCGTATGAACATCGGCGGCCCGATTCGGGGAATGGCCGCGCGGATCTTGGACGGCCGCTTGCAGCCCGTTCCGGTTGGTGTCGCAGGTGAGTTGTACGTGTCGGGTGTTCAGGTCGCTCGTGGATACCTGGGACAGCCGGCATTGACAGCGGGTCGTTTTGTCGCAGACCCGTTCGGGGCGCCGGGAGAGCGGTTGTACCGCACGGGTGACGTGGTCCGGTGGATCGACGGTGGCGCAGTGGAGTACGTGGGCCGCAGTGACTTCCAGGTCAAGATCCGTGGGTTCCGTATCGAACTCGGTGAGATCGAGGCCGCGCTGACCCGTTGCGCGGGCGTTGCGCAAGCTGTTGCTCTCGTTCGTTCCGACGATCACTTCGGAGATCGTCTCGTTGCCTACGTCGTGCCGCAGGCCGGCGCCGAGGTGGATCCCGCACAGGTCATCGAGTCGGTGTCGACGTTCCTGACCGGCTACATGGTCCCCGACTCGGTACTGGTACTCGATTCGATTCCGTTGACCACCGCGGGCAAGACGGACATCAAGGCTCTGCCCTCGCCCGTGTTCGAGTCCAAGGTGTACCAGGCGCCGATCACGACCGTCGAAGAGACTGTCGCGCAGGTGTTCTCCGAAGTTCTCGGAGTCGCACAGGTTGGCCGCGACGACGATTTCTTCGAACTCGGCGGCAACTCGTTGATCGCGACCCGTGTCGCCGCTCGGCTGGGAGAGGCGCTCGACACAAGCGTTCCGGTTCGTGCGCTCTTCGAAGCGTCGACCGTGCAGTCACTCGCCGTCCGGCTCGAGCTGCACGCCGGTTCGGGCGCCACCGCCCCACTGGTGCAGCAGCCCCGGCCAGCTCGGATCCCACTTTCGTTGGCGCAGCAGCGCATGTGGTTCCTGAACAGGTTCGAACCCGCGTCGGCAGTGAACAACGTCCCGGCGGCGATCAGGATTTCGGGCGCCCTCGATGTGGCAGCTCTTGACGCCGCCGTGATCGATGTCGTGGGCCGACACGAATCACTGCGAACTGTGTATCCAGACGTCGACGGCGTCGGCTATCAGGACGTCCTCGACGTCCAAGACGTTGTCGTCGATCTCAGCCCCGTGTCGATCACGGAAGATCGCCTGGCTGCGGGCGTCGCCGAGCTGGCGACAGTCGGCTTCGACGTGACGTCCGAAGTCCCGTTGCGCGCCAAGCTCTTCAAAGTCGGCGACAGCGAATACGTTCTGGTGTTCGTCGTGCATCACATCTCAACCGACGGTTTCTCGATGGGTCCGTTGACCCGTGACGTGATGGTTGCCTACGAAGCACGTACACGAGCGTCGGTGCCGGCTTGGACGCCGTTGCCGGTGCAGTACGCCGATTACTCGTTGTGGCAGCGTGAGGTTCTCGGGTCCGAGGACGATCCGCGGTCCGTGATCGCGAAGCAGATTGCGTTCTGGTCGGATGCGTTGGCTGATCTTCCGGAGCAGTTGGATCTGCCTGCCGATCGTCCGCGTCCCGAGGTCGCTTCAGGGCGCGGAGCCGAGGTCGAGTTCGATATCGACGCCACCCTGCACGAAGCTGTCAATTCGATTGCGCACAGCAGTAACTCGACACCGTTCATGGTTGTTCACGCAGCGCTCGCCGTCGTACTTTCTCGTTTGTCCGCAACGACCGACATCGCGATCGGTACACCGATCGCGGGTCGCGGTGAGGCGCAGCTCGACGATCTGATCGGTATGTTCGTCAACACTTTGGTGTTGCGTACCGAGGTTGATCCGTCGATGTCGTTCACGGATCTGTTGGCTTCGGCGCGTGAAGTGGATCTACAGGCGTTCGCGCATGCGGATGTTCCGTTCGAGCGTGTAGTGGAGGTTCTGGATCCGGTTCGTTCGCAGGCTCGTCATCCGCTGTTCCAGGTGGCATTGACGTTCCAGAACCACGAACAGACAACGCTCGAACTGGGCGACCTCGAAGTGTCGATCGAAAGTGCCGATCTTGCGCTGGCGAAATTCGACCTCCAGTTGACCCTGACCGAACGAACCGACGACGCCGGCGCACCCGCCGGAATGTCCGCCTCTTTGACGTATGCGACGGATCTGTTCGACGAGTCGACCGTTGTGGAATTCGGTGATCGGCTGGTAAGGACCTTCCGTGCGGTGACTGCTGATCCCACCGTAGCGGTGGGTGACGTTGACATCTTGGTCGATGGAGAACGAAACCTGCTGTCCCGCTTCAGTGCCGGCCAGATCGATCGTGGTGTGGATTCGACGTTGTCGGCGTGGTTCGATGATGCTGCTGCTCGGTTTGGTGATCGGGTTGCGGTGCGGTTCGGTGGCGAGTCGTTGTCGTATGGTGAGTTGTCGGTGCGGGCTAATCGTTTGGCGCGCAGGTTGATTGCTCAGGGTTGTGGTCCGGAGTCGTTGGTGGCGGTGGCGTTGCCGCGGTCGGCGGATCTTGTGGTGGCGTTGTTGGCGGTGGTGAAGTCCGGTGCGGGGTATCTGCCGGTGGATCCGTCGTATCCGGCTGATCGTGTCGAGTTCATGTTGGCTGATGCTGCTCCGGTGGCTGCGATTTCGTGGTCCGGGCGTGAGTTGGTGTTGCCCGCTGGTTTGCCTGTGGTTGATATCGACGCGGTGGATGTGTCGGAGTTCGATGGTTCTGCGGTTTCGGATGCGGATCGTGTTGCGCCGTTGCGGTCGTCGAATGTTGCGTATGTGATTTACACGTCGGGTTCGACGGGTCGCCCGAAGGGTGTGCAGGTTCCGCACACGACGGTGGCGAAGTTGTTTGCGAATACTGAGAGTGTGTACGGGTTCGACGAATCCGATGTGTGGACGATGTTCCACAGTTATGCGTTCGACTTCTCGGTGTGGGAGTTGTGGGGTCCGCTGTTGTACGGCGGCACGTTGGTTGTTGTGGATTATGTGACGTCGCGTTCGCCGGAGCAGTTCTTGGAGTTGCTTGCTGCTGAGCGGGTGACGGTGCTCAATCAGACGCCGTCGGCGTTCTATCAGTTGGCCGAGGCTGATCGGTTGGCGTCGGAATCCGGTCGGGCCGCTGAGTTGTCGTTGCGGTGGGTTGTTTTCGGCGGCGAGGCGCTCGAGCTGCGTCGCTTGTCGGATTGGTACGGCCGCCGCGGTGACTTCGCGCCGACGTTGGTGAACATGTACGGCATCACGGAGACGACGGTGCATGTGAGCCA
>NZ_JBHTTG010000009.1:0-166472 GCF_042794655.1 Rhodococcus sp. NPDC056516
ACGTTCACACCATCCGGGCAGGGGCGTGACCGACGACGCGCCGGGATCGAGCGAACGGCACTTCCGTCGCCTTCAACGAGATGAACGGTACGTTCGCTGGGGCAGGGCTGGCGGGGTGGGCCGGGAGAACCGGCAAAACTCGTGGGCACTTAGCGCAGCGCCGCCTGTAGCACCTCGCACAGCACATCCAGCGTCCTCGGATACTGGGATTGCGTCGGCGTGCTGTATCCGACGACGATGCCGTCACCCCCGACTGAAGACACGTCGGGGTGCCGGAAGGTCGAGAGCCCTTCGAGGCCGAGATCGCGTGTCTGAGCAGCAGCAAGCACGGCTTGTTCGCTTCCTGAAGGCAGTCGCACCACAGCGTGAAGTCCCGCGGAGATCCCCTCGATCCGGACCTGAGGTACCTGCTGAGCGAGCGTCGCAACCAGTTGATCGCGTCGTCGTCGGTAAGTGGCGCGCATCTTCCGAATATGGCTGTCGAATCTTCCGGACTCGATGAAGTCTGCCAAGGTCAATTGATCCGTTGAACTGACCCAGCGTTCGTAGGGTCCCTTTGTTGCGAGAACGGGTTCGATCAGCCTGTCCGGCAACACCATCCACCCAATTCGAATCGCCGGCGACAGTGTCTTGCTGACAGTGCCCAGGTAGGCAACCTGCTGCGGTGCGATGCCTTGGAGTGCTCCGACAGGCTTTCTGTCATAACGGAATTCGCCGTCGTAGTCGTCTTCGATGATGACGCCGCCCGTGCTCGAGGCCCATTCGACAGCGGTTGCTCGCCTTGCCGGCGTCAGTGGTCCCCCGAGAGGGAACTGATGCGTCGGAGTCAGAAGCGCGCTGCGAGTGGATGTTGACGCCAATTCTTCTGTGCAAGTTCCGGATTCGTCTACGGAGATGGGAACTGTTCGTAATCCTTCGTCGACAAGTAGCTGCCGGTGAAGGTGAAGGCAGAACGAATCGACGGCAATCGCTCCGCCAAGTGCACGGGCGAGGAGGGAGATCCCGTGACCCGAGCTGGCACTGATCACTATGCGGTTCGGGTCGACGCGAACTCCTCTGGCTCGGCTCAAATAGGTGGTGAGGGCGTTTCGGAGCTCGACTCGGCCTCTGGGGTCAGTGGCGGCGAATGCGTCGTTCGGTGCGGCAGTCAACGCCCGCCTGGCGGAGGAAATCCATGCAGCGCGGGGAAACGCCGACGCGTCCGGCGATCCGGGGAGAAGGCTGTAGGTGAAGCGCGGTCTTGTCGGCGACGGATCGGTCCCGCGAATGTGTGCGTCGGCGAGCGAAGCGACTACGGTCCCCGAACCCTGCCGTGTGACGAGCCATCCAGCTGCAGCAAGCTCGGCATAGCAGTCTGCAACGGTGTTTCGTGCGACGCCGAGGTCGAGTGCCAGGGTGCGGGAGGGTGGAAGCCTGGTGCCAGGTTTCAACAGCCCACTGTCGATCGCGTCGCGAAGCGTCTGTAGCAACGCGGCTCGAACCCCAATTCCGTGCGGTAGTTCGACATGCAGATCGAACCCAAGATTGGCCCATGAATTCATCACCGGATTGAACCACGTTTCGGGGTCTTTTCGGGCTTACGGTTTAGGTATGACTACAACAACAGGCCAACGAATCGACATTGCGAAGCTGGCGCCCGAGGTCTACAAGGCGATGATTGCGTTGGATGCCGCTGCGCGTCAGGGGCTGGAGCCGACGCTTGTCGAATTGGTCCTCACCCGCGCGTCGCAGCTGAATCACTGCGCATGGTGCTTGGACATGCACACACGTGATGCTCGAAAGGTCGGTGTGACGGAGCAGAAGCTGTATCTGCTGAGCGCGTGGGAAGAAGCGCGAGGGATGTACTCCGATCGCGAACGCGCCGCTCTCGCCTTGACCGAGGCCGTCACAGTCCTCACCGACGGTTTCGTTCCGGACGGGGTGTACAGTGAGGCGGCCGGCGAATTCTCGGACGTGGAACTGGCCCAGCTCATCAGCGTCATCTTGACGATCAATGCGTGGAATCGCATCGCGGTGACCACGAGGAAGGCGCCTCCGGTTCGAAGCTGACCCCGAGTCGCATCCTCTGCGTTCGATCCGGGGTCCTTTGTCTCAGCCGAATATTTAGGTAATCGCCCCAAAGGCGACCAAAAGATTGATTACGAGTGTGAACAAAACCGACTGAATCTTTGAATGTGATGCAAATCACATTATGAACCATCGGACGAGCGTGCCGAGCGCGGACAGGTTGTCCGAATTCCGACAAAGCAGTCTCGGTTGAAATCTCCCATGAAGGGGCCCGCCACGCGGGCCCCTTCATTTTGCGCGCGGACCGAAAGCGTCCCTTCCTGTGGGTTTCCTTGGAATCCATGAGTTACCTACTGGCTAGCGGCCGAGAAATGACGGGATCGTCTGGGTTGGGTGAGCCATTTTTGGGTTGATCGTGACGGTTGTGCGGTTGGACAAGGTTTCAGTCACCGGCTTGGCTAACTCGTTGCCCGTGGGGCGTCGCTGCGCTCAAAGGCTGGATGAGCATGTGTACTTTCTTGAAACATGCACTACATTGCCTTCTAGTAACTGGCTGGTTGCCATAAGTAACTGGCCTATCCTCTCGGAAGTGAGTGCTGGACAGCGTGGTCTTGGGAATCCAGGCAACCTCCCCGCTACCGAAATGTCTTGAAAGGGAAGCTTTGATGACTGTGTCTGGTTCACGGCGGAGGCCGCTTGCTCTCCGGCTCTCGCTAACCGCAGCTATTGCCGTGACGGTAGCCGGCAGTAGCGTTGCTTTTGCTTCACCGGCTGTCTCCGCGCCACTGCCGGTGCGAGCCGCGGCGGCTCCGGCATTCACTGCCGGGCTGTGCGAGGGCACCGAGTACACGCCCTCGGAGCAGATGCTCGACATCGCAGGTGTTCGACTCGAACATTACAACGACGGCAACATCGTGCCGCTGTACGGCACTACTGATCGGGGTACCTCGACCGCGGTCGACGCGCCGGTCTGCGGTGTTCGCGACGTCGACGGAATCGCGAAGTCGGAATGGATGTACTGCACGGACTTCGATCTCGATCCCTGTGCCGGCGTCGACGAGAACGGCTTGCCCGTCGACAAGCACAACGACGAGATGGGGCCGACCGTGCCGTCTTCGGGCAATCCCGATCTGTCGGCCGACGATCTCGCTGTCATCAGTTGGTTGCTGCAGAATCCTGCCAAGCTCGACGGCAGCGTCTCGGGCAATGGCAGTGAAGATGCGCGCTCGGCGCGCCAGACGCTGGTGTGGTGTGTCTCGGACTACGACAATCCGCTGATGGCAGACTTCAAAGGCTTGTGCGACAGGAATCTCGGCGCAGACGAGCGTGCTCGCATCGTCGAGATCATGAACGTCACGCAAACGCTCGACCTTGCTCGCAAGACGCCGGCGACCGGCACCCTGAAAGCCGGAGAAACCGCCGTTTTCACCCTGAACACGAATATGTACCGGAAGCCGATCAGTGTTCAGTCTTCGGCGGGAACCGAACTCACTGTCTGTGGCGACAACGGCAAGGCGACGCTGAGTGGAAACCAATTGACGGTCGACGGTCGCGGAGATGCACCGACCGCCGTTGATCTTTGCCTCACCGCTGCGAACAGCGGGGACTACTCCGTGACCGCAAGCGTTATTCCGGATTCGGTCGAGAACCTGCACTGGAACACTGCCGGGGCGGAATGCCAGATCTTCGCGTCGTTCGACACCGTTCGGCCCGCTTCGATGAATGCATCCGCCAGCGTCGGATATGCCGCAGTGCCCACGACAACACCGGCAACAACGACGCCCGCAACGACGACACCGGCAACGACAACACCGGCAACAACGACGCCCGCAACGACGACACCCGCAACTCCCGTCGTTCCGATCGTGCCCATAGTGCCGATTGTTCCGATCGTGCCCATCATTCCGATTGTGCCGGTCGTGCCCGTAGTTCCCGGTGTTCCTGTTCCGTCGCAGCCGGTTGCCACGCCTGCGACTCCGGCACCGGCGACTCCGAAGCCGGCCACAGGACCTCGGCCGGTTGCCATCGACGGTGGTGCTGCTGAACAGAATTCAGGCCGTAACGTCGCCGTCGCAGTGACAGGTCTCGCCCTGGTCGGAATGGCTGCTGCCGGAGCAGTTGCTCTCCGCCGCAAGCGTTCCTGACGCCAGGCACAAGCAGTAGACGTCGGCACCGATCACAGGCTGTGTGATCGGTGCCGACACTGATCAGACGCAGGGGGCGTCAATTCGCAAGAGGTGCCGGGGGCGCCTCATCCCGCAGGAGACAGTTCGATGACAATGTACGAGTCGGATCCCAACCCATACGACGATCCCAACCACGACCAGCCCGCGAGTCCCGCTAAGGGGCGTCGCGTCGCGCTCATCCTGGCCGTCATCGCGGTGCTTGTCGCTGGCGCTTCCATGGCCTTCGTCGGCCTACGATCCTCCGATGACAATGCTGCGATTCCGCCGAGTCCGGGAGTTGTCGTGTCGCACTCCGCGAATCCAGCACCGGCGGATGCGTTGATGGCTCCCAACACCCTTTCGCTCGATCCGGTGGGTGTTCAGGCGCCGATCGTGGACGCCACAGTCCCTGACGGCGTCCTCACTCCGCCGGAGAACGTCAAGAACGTCGGAATCTGGCTCGACGGTGCCGCCCTCGACTCGGTCACCGGCACGACTTTGATTGCCGGACACGTCAATTTGACCGGCCAGGGTAACGGCGCACTGTTCGACCTGGGCACGATCGAACCAGGTGAAGTGATCCGTACATCCGACGCGACCGGCAAGAGCACGTCGTGGAAGGTGACCGCGGTGAAGACGCGTCCGAAGGCCGACGGCGTGGAGGAAAGCGTGTTGGCCGGCCCGGAGGGCGCCCGCAAGTTGGCTGTTGTCACCTGCGGCGGTGAACTCCAATTCGAGGACGGTGTGGGGAACTACGCCGACAACGTCTACCTGTACGCGGACCTGATGGTCTGACTCACTGGAAATTGCGCCCACGGTCCCCGATCTCTCGTCGTAGAGATCGGGGACTACCTGTTGGATAGTGTCGCAGGCATGGATCTTCACCTTTCTGGGAAACGTGCCATTGTCGCCGGCGGGAGCAAGGGGATCGGCCTGGCCATTGCCAGAGGTCTCGCAGCTGAAGGGGTTGATGTCGCGATACTTGCGCGGACGGAATCGACTGTCGTGGACGTTGCCCGAGATTTGGCTTCGGAGTTCGGAGTTCGAGCTGTCGGCATCGCGACCGACACGCGTGACGACGATTCGGTCCAGGCGTCGGTGCGGCGGGTGGTCGAGGAGTTCGGCGGCGTCGACATTCTGGTCAACTCGGCTGCGACGCCGTTCAGTGCGGGGCGATCGTTCGACTTGGAGGCGACCTCCGATGATGTCGTGCGTGGTGAGCTCGACGTCAAAGTGCTGGGGTACCTGCGCACTGCACGCGCAGTAGCGCCATATCTGATCGATCAAGGCTGGGGCCGGATCATCAACATCAGCGGCTTGGGGGCCAGACAGGCCACTTCGATCGCCCACACGATCCGCAACGTCAGTGTGTCGGCGCTGACCAAGAATCTTGCAGACGAGCTGGGCCCCAAGGGAATCAACGTCACCGTCGTCCATCCGGGGGTTACGCGAACCGAAAGGTTGACCGCACGGATCGCGCGCGAGTCGGAAGAATCCGGCCGTTCGCCTGCGCAGGTGGAAGAGGGCATCGCGACGAACTCGATTCACCGGATCATCGACGCCGAAGAAGTAGCGGACGTCGTGACTTTCCTGGCATCGCCGCGGAGCATCGCAATCACGGGGGACGCAGTGGCTGTCGGTGGGGGAGTGCCGGGGCCGGTCTACTACTGATACCTCGCGTACGGCTACCTGGTCGCGGTGGTGACGATCGTGTGAACGCGTCCGCCGCCGAGTCTCTTGCTTTCGTACATCGCCGAATCAGCGACTTTCTGCATGTCCGTGAACGCTGCTGCGCGCTCTTCTCCGGCGACGAATTTGTGGGTACGCACGGCGATTCCGATGCTCGACGTCGACGGGATCTCGTCGGCGTTCGAGTGCATTGCCGGCCCGATCGAGTCGAGCATCGGGCCGATTGCCGGGACCGGAAGTCGTTGTACGAGGACGAATTCGTCGCCACCGACTCGCGCGACGACAGCATCGGCATGCGCCCAGGACGACAAGCGCTGTGCCACTCGAAGAATGATGCGATCGCCGACGTCGTGACCGTGGACGTCGTTGATCGTCTTGAACCGGTCGATGTCGATCGCGATCACGAGTAGTGCCGCAGATTCCTGACGCTGGAACCCCTCGAGTACCTTCTCGACGTGGCGGTCGAGACCACGACGGTTCAGGAGACCGGTGAGTGGATCCAGGTCGGAGCTGGATGCGTCCATGCTGAGCATCGTCAGCACGATCTGCGAGATGAACGCGCAGATCATGAGTGCAGTGACGACAACCAACATTTTCGAAACGCCCAGCGCAGGATCGCGATCCGGTCCGAAGAGGATCGGCTCCGCAGCCACCGCGATCATCACAACCGAGAAGGTCAGGTGTGCGACCTGCAACTTCGGATTGTGAAAATAGGCGATGTAGATGCCGATCAGTGCGTAGATGACGCAAGTGAGCAGACGTGCGAGCGGTGCCGAGTCGCCGAGTATGGCGATCGAGACCGCAACATCGCAGAAGACCACGAAGCCGAACGATCTACGCTTGGTCGGGCCGAATGTCCACCAGGCGATTCCGACCGCGAAGCATGCGAGCGTGACGACGGTGTTGAAGAACAGAGCAACAGGGCTTGTCGGACCGGACGGGCTGAACCGATTGAGCAGTGAGCACACGCCGAGCCCGATGACGATGATGCCAAGAAGTAGCCGGGTGACGGCAGTCAGGCCGTTATCGCGAAGGTAGCGAGTGAAGCGGTCGTATTGATCGGGAAGAACCAACCACTCGCGGGTCAGCGTCCTCATGGACTTCATCTGCGACGTCATGGGCGCTTCAGTGTGCGATGGCGGGGGTGTGTACCGCGCATCGTGAACCGACTCCTCTTCTGTCCTGCACCTTGCAATGCTAACTGGGCCGATGCCGCATTGGACTGAGATGTTCGGATCGATGACCCGAGAGACGGGGTTGGGCCAGCATGGAGTATAAATACATCTTGTGTCTATGTTGTATTCCGCTTCCGAAACCGTCTTCCGCGAAGTCAAGGAACTGATCCTTTCCGGCGAGCTTGCCGGAGGGGAGTTGATCAGTGAGGGTGACATCGCCGCACGGACCAATGTGAGCCGCACGCCGGTGCGTGAGGCGTTTCTGCGTCTCGAATCGGAAGGTTGGATGCGCCTCTACCCGAAGAAGGGGGCGCTGATCGTCCCGGTCGCGGACGGGGAAGCGGAACACGTAGTCAGTGCCAGACAACTCGTCGAGACTCAGAGTGTTCGAGTGGTGTCGGTCCGACCGCACGCACGCGAAGTGCTTGTCGCAGCGTTGCGCGCGAATCTGATCGAGCAACGTGAGATTGCTGACCGCGGGGACGTGGCCGCATTCAGCGCAATCGACGCCGACTTTCACAAGATGATCGTTGCCGCCGGTGGGAACCCTTTGCTCGACTCGTTCTACGCAAGTCTGCGCGACAGACAACGGCGGATGACAGCACGGTCGATCTCGCGCGACCCTGGCCAACTCCCTCGGATACTGGCGGACCACACGGCGCTGACCGACCTCGTCGAATCCGGCGATGCTGACGGTTACAACACTGCCGCCCTCACACACATGCGCCAGGTGCACGGCCTCGGCTTCGAAGGAACTCTGTGATGAGCACCCAAACTATGGGCGCTGCGGCCGCGGTCGATCGTCGTCCCGGCAGTGAACGCGGCAGCGGTGGGAACTGGCTGTGGCTGACCGTCGCTGCCAGTATGTTCGCCGCGGCCTGGGGCGGTAACGAATTCACGCCGCTGCTGGTGATGTACCGACTCGACCACGGCTATTCGCCCGTGATGGTCGACTTCTTCCTCTTCGCCTACGTGGTCGGGATCGTGCCGGCCCTTCTGCTCGGCGGACCGCTGTCAGATCGATTGGGCCGACGCCCGATCATGCTTCCGGCACCGATCATCGCGATCGCCGGTTCGGCGCTTCTCGCTTTCGGTGCCGACTCCGCCGCTGTCCTGATCTTGGGAAGAATCCTCTGCGGCATCGCTCTGGGGATCGGCATGGCCGTCGGCGGTTCGTGGGTAAAGGAGTTGTCCACGCAGCCTTGGGATTCGGAGGCGTCGGAAGGTGCGGGAGCCCGGCGAGCAGCGATGAGTCTGACCGCCGGCTTCGCGTTGGGGGCAGGTGCTGCGGGAATCTTGGCGCAGTGGGCGCCCATGCCGAGCGCGTTGGCGTACGTGCTGCACATCGTGATCACCGTAATTGCGGGCGTGGCGCTGTGGCGTGCGCCTGAAACCCGACCGGCACAGGAGAAATCCGATCGACGCAGGTTGATCGACGACCTCAAGATCCCTTCGGCGGGCCATCGCAGATTCCTCTACGTCGTTGTTCCCTTGGCTCCGTGGGTGTTCGGTGCTGCCAGTGTCGCGTATGCAGTCATTCCGTCGCTGATGACCGGGCACAGTGGCGATGCGCCCGTGGCCTTTTCGGCTTTGCTGTGCATGGTTGCGCTGACATGTGGGTTCGCGATTCAGTCGTTGGGGCGCAAGATCGATACCGACCGTAGTGCGCGTGGCGCTGTGGTGGCGCTGGTGTTTCTGGTGGTCGGCATGGCGGCCGCTGCTCTGGTTGCGTCGACGCTGACCGTGGCGGTCGCGATCGTCGCCGCAGCGATCCTCGGCTGCGGGTACGGCATGGCATTGGTGTCCGGATTGCTGGAGATCCAGCGAATCGCGGGCCCAGATGATCTGGCAGGGCTGACGGCAGTGTTCTACTCGATCACCTACATCGGGTTTGCCGTGCCGGCTCTGCTGGCAATGCTCTCGGAAAGCATTCCGGCGCTGAGTTATACGGTGACTCTTCTGTTCGGATCAGTTGCCGCAGCTGCTTGCCTGGTGCTGATCCTTTTCAAGTCGCGTTCGCATCTTCCGACTGCATGACGCCGCCGGGTCCGCCGACTCCCGCGAGAGTCGGCGGACCGGGTGAATCATGCATCTACAGTTGCGGACCCGTTCTCGGAGCTGTGAACCGAACTGTGTACTGAAGGCGCCGGTGCCGCCTTGTTCAGGCCGTTGAGCAAGCCGGTGATGTCGACGCCTGAGCTCTCGAGAGTTTCGATGACGCCGGCAATCACCTGGGGACTGATACCCAGGATCGAACCGATCGAACTCTGCGCCCCGTCGCTGCCTCCGACGATCGAGATGCGATCGATGTCTCCGACCGGCTTCGCCGCCGCTGCGGTGGCGTCGACCAATGCCGCCAGAACGTCGGGCAGAGTGAGCAACTGTGCCGCCTGCGGGGTGTAGGAATTGAGCGCCTCGGCGATCTGACGCTTACCGGCCGCCTCCGCTTCGAGCTTGGCGCGCAAACCATCCGCCTCGGCTTGCTGCTCGGCGCGAACGGCGTCGGCCGCTACCTTGCGTCCGTCAGCTTCGGCTTCCAGACGTGCTCGCAGGCCGTCGGCGTCAGCCTGCTGCTCAGCGCGAACGGCGTCGGCGACGAGCTTTCGTGCATCGGCCTGAGCGCCACCGGCCTGCCTTGCTGACTCGGCCTGTGCCTGGGCGCGGAGGATCGCAGCCTGCCGCTCACCCTCGGCGCGTGCGATGGAGGCTTGGCGTTCGGCCTCGGCCGGCGCAATGACATCTGCCTGCAACGCCGCTTCCGATTGCTGGGCGCGACGACGCTCGACCTCGGTGCGCGCCTCGACGCGGGCCGCCTCGGCCTGCTCACGTGCGATGCCGACGGCCTTCTCGGCTGTTGCCTGCGCGAGTGGTCCAGCCTGGTCGGCTTCGGCGTTCTCGGCTTCGGTCTGAGCTCGCAGGCGAGCGAGTTCGACGTCGCGCTTCTGATTCGCACTGGCGATCGCGGTGTCGGCTTCTGCCTGGGCGACGGATCCTGCCTGGCGCGCTTTTGCCGACTGGATCTGCGAATCACGCTCTGCTTCAGCAGTTCCGATTGCAGCATCGCGCTTGACCTCGGCGATACGGCGCTGACCCAGCGACTCGAGATAGCCGTTGAAGTCGGAGATTCCCGCGATCTTGATGACATCGACTTCCATGCCGATGCGGGCAAGGTCGCCGCCTGCCTCCTCGACCACGCTGCGGGCGAGGGAGTCGCGGTTGGAGTTCAAGTCCTCGACGGTCATGGTTGCGGTGATTCCGCGCAGACTGCCCGCGAGGATTTCGTTGATCTGCTGCTGCAGCTCGTCGAGATCGGAGGTCAGGAATCGTTGCACCGCTGTCTGAACCGCTTCGTCGGCGGAACCGATCCGTACCAGTCCGACTGCCTCGACATTGACCGGAACGCCGTCGTTGGAGAGTGCGTTCTTGAGGTTGATGCTGACGTTGAACGGTTCGAGAGACATGATGTCGACACGTTCGATGCCGGGAATCTTGAATCGGGCACCGCCGCGTACCACTTTCGGCTTGCCGCGACCGGTGAAGACCGCCACTTCGTTCGGCGGGACCTTGACGTAGTTCTTCACGTAGATCGCGGGTAGAACGATGAAGATGATTACCGCGACTACAACTGCAATGATGATGATTGCCAGCATGTATCGAGTCCTTAGATCGCGTCGTCAACCGTGACGACGTGAAGGTATTGATCGTCCACATCGGCGATGTAGACGGTGGTGCCGGTGGTGAGCGCCACCGGCTGTGAACTGATTGCCTTCGCCTGCACGCGATTGCCGTCGGCATCGACGAACGAGACTTCTCCCCAGCCTTCGGCGGCGATCGTGAGGGTGACTGTGCCCAGTAGTCCGGAGTATGAATCTCGCCCGATGTGCGAATTATCTTGTTGCTTCAGGAGATAAGGGAGGAGAAGGCCGCGCGTGACGACAACGAGAACGGCGGCGAGTGCGACTGCCGCAATCACCGCAACCAACGTCGGAGCGTCCGCGAGAGTGGCAGCTACGCCGCCGGCGCCGAAGCCGAAAAGTGCTGTGGCCAAAGTTGTCAGGCTCAGAAACGGCAGCCCGTCTGCGTGGCCGCCGCCGAGATCCGCAACCTCGCCGACGGCAAAGGCTCCGATCAGAGCGACAACTCCGATCACGAAACATATTGTGAATACAACGAACATCGATCCCCCGATCTACCTGTCGAGGAAGCGTGCCCTGAAATTTGTGTTGTCGGGGTCGTCCCTCGGCCCACCTCTATAGTAAAGGTAAGACAAAGCTAATCGGCGCATTCGGAATGTTTCGGCGTGGTGGTGCGGCTGTGTGGTGGTACGGCGTGTAAGCGTCAGAGTCGAGGTAGGAAGCGTTGATTCAGCCAAGCATCCCAGAGGGGCCGCAGCGGAGTGTCGGTGAAACGTGAAGCAAGATCGGTGAATTGCTCGGTGCTGACCGTGCTGTGCCGATGCTTCGTGGTCCACTGACGGATCAGTTCGAAGAACTTCTCGTCTCCGAGGACGCCGCGCAGGGCGTGCAGAGTCAACGCGCCCCGCTTGTAGATTCGATCGTCGAACATGTGGGCGGGGCCAGGATTGCCGATGATCAAGAACTGAGGTTTGCGCCGGAGCCCCTGATAGGCGTTGGCGGCCAATTGGTCGGAGGACGGGCCGCCGGAATTCTCGGACCAAATCCACTCCGCGTAGCAGGCAAAGCCTTCGTGCAGCCAGATGTCACACCATTGTCCGAGAGTGAGACTGTTGCCGAACCACTGGTGGGCAAGCTCGTGCGCGACAAGACGTTCGGAACCGCGCCTGCCCGTGCAGTGGTTGGCTCCGAAGATCGAGAGACCCTGCGCTTCGATGGGGATTTCGAGTTCGTCGTCGGTGACCACAGCCGTGTAGTCGGCAAAAGGGTACGGCCCGAACAGTTTTCCGAAGACTTCCAACATCTGCGGCTGACGACCGAAATCGATGTCGAACGCTGCGCGCAGTCGCGGGGGGTGAACGGCGAAGACCGGCACCGGACCGGCGCTCACCTGACGGTGCTCGTACTGGCCGATCTGAATGGTGGCCAGATAGGTTGCCATCGGTTCGGTCTGCTCGTAGACCCACGTGGTCTGACTTGCGCGGGTCTGCTTGCGGATCAGCTTGCCGTTGGCGAGGGCGTAGAACGGCGAATCGGTGGTGATCGAAATGCGGTACGACGCTTTGGAAATCGGATGGTCGTCGCAGGGGAACCAGGATGCGGCGCCGTTGGGCTGACTTGCGACCAGTATTCCTTCGTCGAGTTCCTCCCATCCGACCTCGCCCCACAGGCTTTTGATCGGCTCGGGATTGCCGTTGTACGCGATGGTGACCGACAGTGCACCGCCAGCGGGAATCTTGGTGGAGGGTGTGACGACCAGCTTGCTGTTCTGGTGCGTGTACTTGGTGCCGCGGGCACCGTTGACGGACACCTTGGACACCTGCAAGTTCTGCGCGAGGTCGAAGCTGAACTTGGATCGGCTCTCGGTGGTGACTGCGGTGATGACGGCTTTGCCCGCGAGACGGTTACTGAAGACCTTGTACGTCAGTTCCAGTTCGTACCGAGACACGCGGTAACCGCGGTTGCCGTTGTGCGGCAGGTACGGATCGAGCGGCTCCTCGAGCATGCGGTTCGGCTTCACGAGGCCGCCCACGGTGCAATCGGGTTGCCCTGCCAGCGCGTGGAAGGCGGAACGGTGTCACCTCGCATCACCAGAGATGCAGGCCCGACTGTCGCTCCCGCGCCGATGCCGGCTGCGGGTAGCGCGACACAATGCGGTCCCAGTGTTGCTCCTGCTCCCAGAGTGACGGTATCCATGGACATGATCCGATCATGGAAGAGATGAGTTTGCACGACGCACCCCCGTTCGACCGTCGCCCCGTCGCCCAAAGTCACAAGATCTGCCTCGGGTAGCCAGTAGGACTCACACCAAACGCCCTTGCCGATTTTCGCCCCGAGCCCGCGCAGGAAGATGTTCAGTACGGCAGTACCAGTCGCCGCACGGGCGAACCACGGTGCCGCGACCGTCTCGACGAACGCGTCGGCCACTTCATTGCGCCAGACGAACGAACTCCACAACGGATGCTCGACCTTGGTGATGCGTCCCACGACGATCCACTTTGCCGCGATGGTGATCGCGCCTGCAACCGCGCCGGCGACGAGCAGGACTACACCGCTCAGCAGCGCCGCGAGCCAGTATCCGACTGCGACGACCATCGCTTCGAGTGCAAACAGAACGCCGAGTCCGATGCCGAACGTCACCATGACCGGGATCAGACGGCAGGTTTCGACCACTCCACGGGCGATCTTGAGGCGCATCGGCGGATTGAACGTCCGGGCAGCGTCGGTGTCCCCGGCAGCCCGCCGCAGACGTACCGGTGGACTGCCGAGCCACGATGATCCGGACTTCGCCTTGGACGGTGTGGCGGACAGGACGGCCACCAGACCGTTCTTGGGGACGCGTCGACCGGGTGCGGTCATGCCGGAGTTTCCGAGGAACGCACGCTTGCCGATCTTTGCCTGTTCGATGTGCATCCAGCCGCCGCCGAGGCCGTAGCTCGCGACCATGGTGTCGTCGGCGAGGAATGCACCGTCGGCGACCGTCGTGAACTTGGGAAGCAGGAGCACCGTGGATGCTTCGACGTTCTTGCCGATCTTGGCACCCAGGAACCGGAGCCAACCCGGCGTCAGCAGGCTGGCGTAGAGGGGGAAGAGGAAGGTCCTGGCGGAGTCGAGCAGTCGTTCGGTCGCCCACACCTGCCAGCCGACGCGGCTGCGGACCGGGTGGTAGCCGGGGGTCATCCCGATCGAGAGAAGACGAACGGCAACCAGCGTCACGAGAGCGAAGACGAGCAGGGACAAGACAGTCGCCAAAGGGAGAATGATCATCGACTGAAGTACTGCGTTCCCGAGAGTCTCGGTGTCCCGAACCCACCAACCGATCAAAGCGATCCCGGTCATCAGCGCAAAGATAGGCATGCCGGCCAGGAAGATCGAGGTGACGCCGTACACCGGAACCCAGCCAGGCGCGCGCTTGGGATGCTCGGACGGCCACGGGTGATTTGCTTTGCCGATCTTGACCGCCGGGGATCCGGCCCACTGCTGGTTCGCTTTGACGCGGCCGAACACCGCCGATCCGGGTTCGACGACGGCGTCGCGACCGATACGTGCGCCGGGCAGAAGCGTCGAGCGTGAACCGACGGAGGCGCCGTCACCGATCTTGATCTCGCCGATGTGAATGACGTCGCCGTCGATCCAATGACCGGAGAGGTCGACTTCGGGTTCGACGGAGCAGCCGTCACCGAGTTCGAGCATGCCGGTGATGGGGGGAAGTGTGTGGAGATCGACGCCGCTGCCGATGTCGGCACCGAGGGCGCGTGCGTAGTACAGCATCCACGGTGCACCCGAAAGGTTGGCTGCCCCACTGGCTTCGGTGAGGCGCAGAGCTATCCACAGACGCAGATGCTCACTACCTCCTCGCGGATATGTGCCCGGTTCCAGCTTGCGTAGGAGCAGGCGTGCTCCGACGACAGTGATGGTCATGCGCCCGATCGGCGTGATGAACACGATGAACGCCAGCAGGATCCACCACCACGAGATGCTGGGAGCCCATTTCGCATCGACGAACCAGCCGAGGACGTTGTTCGCGATCGCCAGCCACGTCACCCATTGCAGTCCGGTGAGCGTCGTGAGCGGAACGGTGACGGCGATCTGCGCCACCTGAGTCTTCAAGGGTGTTGGAGCGACGATGCGCGGCTCCACAGTTTCGGTGGGCGCCAATTCGTCGAGATATTCGGCGAGCGATCCCAACCGTGGATGGTCGTAGAGCTGTGCGACGGTCACTTCGGGGAACCGCTCGCGCAGGGCGGTCACCAGCTGAGCAGCGGAGAGGGATCCACCGCCCACTTCGAAGAAGTCGTCGTCGAGTCCGGTGATCTGTGCGCCCAGGATCGATCCCCACAGGCCGGCCACCCATGCAGCGGTGCCGTCGAGTCCCAGCGCGGCCCCGGCGTCCTCGCCGGCTCCGGGCAACGGCCACGGCAGGGCATTGCGGTCGACCTTGCCTGACGTGCGCGTCGGAAGTTCGTCCATCAACGCCAGACGCGGCACGAGGGCTGCCGGTAATTGTTCGCTGAGCAAAGCGTGAGCGGCCTTGAGATCGAAGTCGGGGTCCGTGCTCGCGATGTATCCGACGAGGAGTTGATTGCCGGCCGCCGTTTTCTTCACGGCTGCGGCAGCGCCGCTGACACCCGGCAGGTTCTGCAGGGCATTGTCGACCTCACCGAGTTCGATCCGCCTGCCGCCGAGCTTGACCTGATCGTCTGCCCGGCCCTGGAACATCAGACCGGTGGTCTCGAGTCGGACCAGGTCGCCGCTGCGGTACGCGCGTTCCCACCCGAGCGAGGGCATCGACGCGTATTTCTCGGCGTCCTTCGCGGGATCGAGGTAGCGGGCCAGGCCGACGCCGCCGATCACAAGCTCGCCCACCTCACCGACCGCGACGGGATTGCTCTGGGCGTCGACGACGGCAAGGTCCCAGCCGTCGAGGGGGAGGCCGATACTGACGGGGCTCTTGCCGTCCATCAGCGCGCCGCAGGCCACGACGGTCGCCTCGGTGGGGCCGTAGGTGTTCCAGACCTCACGGCCCTCGACGGCGAGGCGCTCGGCCAGTTCGGGTGGGCAGGCTTCGCCGCCGAAGATCAGGAGTCGAACGGCTTCGAGAGCTTCGGCCGGCCACAGAGACGCAAGCGTCGGCACGGTGGAGACGATGCTGACGTCTCGCGAGACCAGCCACGGGCCGAGGTCCATACCGCTGCGGACCAGCGAACGAGGTGCTGGGACGAGGCAGGCGCCGTGACGCCACGCAAGCCACATCTCCTCGCAGGACGCGTCGAATGCCACGGACAGTCCCGCGAGGACGCGGTCGCCCGGCCCGATGGGCTCGTCCTGGAGGAACATGCGCGCCTCGGCGTCGACGAACGCTGCGGCGTTGAGATGGGTGACCGCGACGCCCTTGGGGGTGCCGGTGGATCCGGAGGTGAAGATGATCCAGGCGTCGTCGTCGGGTTCGGGCTCGCGAACCGGTGGATGTTCGAGTCGCTTCGGCGCCGTCCCTGGCTGGATACCGTCGCCGGTGATGATCGCCGCTACCTGCGCCTCGCCGAAGACCAACTCGGCGCGCTCTTCCGGATCGTCGGCGTCGACGGGCACATAGGCTGCGCCCGCCGCGAGGATTGACAGGATCGCCACGTACAGCGACCGCGAACCAGACGGCATCCTGATTCCGACGCGGTCACCTGCGCCGACGCCGGCATCACCGAGCCAGCGCGCACCGAGCTCGATCTCGTCGAGCAACTCCGAGTACGACAGTGTGGTGTCGCCGTCGTCGATGGCAGGTGCTTCCGGGTTGGCCTCGGCTGAGGCCCTCACGATGTCGATGAGCGTGCGCGGCGCAGGTGCATGCGCCGACCGTAGGAATACGGACGGTATCTCGAAAGATTGTTCCGTCTCCGACTGCGACTGGAGTGGCAAACCCGTTGGTCCTGTTCTACTCACGAAACTTAGAGTCCTGCGAACTGTCGAGTTGAAAGTCTCATGACAAGTTTGCGAGTTGGTGAACAGATATGCCTAATGCAACATGCCGAACGTGCCGGTCAGTCCGTACTGGCAGCTTGGGCGTGGCCTTCCGCCGAGTCGGCGAACTCGGGTGTGTCGAACACCTCTCCGCCCAGCGGATCGACGACCTTCGAATCCTCGGAGAAGTCGACAGCGCCGGTATCCGGGTCGATGTTGACCGCATGGGCGGGAACTTCGTGCACCGCGACGAGCATGTGGGCGTCGGAGGGCTCCGTAGTGATCCCGCTTTGCGACGGGGTGAGCCCGGCGAAGGTGGACGAGATTCTCAGATCGCGGAGCCGTTTCTCGGTGGGTTGCGGAACGTCGGTCGACGCCGAGGTATTTGTCGAAACCCGCAGGTAGCGCGGTGCCGAAGCGACCTCGTACCGGAAGGCCTTCAGCATCGACAGACATGCAAGCACCATGATGACCGAGAACGGCACGGCGGTGGCGATGGCAACGGTCTGCAGCGCCGTGAGCGATCCGCTGCCACCCACGATGAGGAGAACCGCGGCGGCGGCGCCGGAGAGGAACGTCCAGTAGACGCGGGTGATCTTGGAAGTTTCCAGGCTGCCACCCGTCGCGAGGATGTCGATGACTATCGAGCCGGAATCGGCGGATGTGACGAAGAAGAACACGATCACGACGATCGCGAGGACACTCGAAATCGTTCCGAGCGGAAGTCCGTCGAGAAGCGTGAACAGTGACGTGTTGGTGTCGACTGCGCCGGATGCGTCGAGCATCGTGCCCTCGTTGCGCTGACGAAGAATGCCGGAATTACCGAAGATCGTGAACCACAGCGACCCGACCAGCGTCGGGGCCAGCAGCACACCGAAGACGAATTCGCGGATGGTGCGGCCACGTGAGATGCGCGCGATGAACATGCCGACGAACGGTGCCCAGCTCATCCACCAACCCCAGTAGAAGATGGTCCAGGCGCCCTGCCAGCCGTCTTCGGCGAACGGGGACGTGCGCAGCATCAGTTCGGGCAAGGCCTGGACGTATCCGCCGAGGTTCTGCACCCACGACTGCATCAGGAACAGTGTCGGTCCCAGAATCAGGACGAACAGGGCCAGCGCTGCGGCGAGCATCATGTTGATGTTGGAGAGCCACTTGAGGCCCTTGGTGACGCCGGAGACGACCGAGAAGGTGGCCATACCCGTCACGATGACGATGATGGTGATGACCAACCAGTTGTCGGTCTCCACCCAGCCGAGGTAGTCGAGGCCGGCTGAGATCTGCTGGACACCGAAGCCCAGTGACGTCGCGACGCCGAACAACGTGCCGACGATGGCGACGACGTCGATGGCATGGCCGATCTTTCCCTCGATACGAGCGCGTCCGAGCAGTGGCTCGAGCAGCCAACGGATCGACAGCGGGCGACCCTTGCGATAAGTCATGTATGCCAGACCCAGACCGACGACGACGTAGATCGCCCATGCATGCAGGCCCCAGTGGAACAGAGTCAGTTCCATCGCTTGATTGGCTGCGGCGTCCGTGGATCCCGCGATCTGCCCGGCGACGGGTGGGGTCACATAGTGCGAAAGGGGTTCTGCCACTCCGTAGAACACGAGGCCGATGCCCATCCCGGCACTGAAGAGCATCGCGAACCACGAGAGCATGCCGAACTCGGGTTGCTCGTCGTCGCGCCCCAATCGGATGTTGCCGATGCGGCTGATTCCGCAGTACAGCGCAAAGATCACGAAACCGGTGGCCGAGAGGATGTACCACCAGCCGACGCCGTCGCTGATCACGTTGTTGAGCGTTTCGAAAGCGTCCGCGGCGGTTCCCGCGTAGATCACGGCAAAGGCGATCAGGGCAAAGATCACTATCGACGCGGGGATGAACACGGGTTTCCGTAGTTCACGCCACGCAGTTTTGACCGCAGTCATTCCACTCCTCGAACGTTCAGGCATTCACAGCGCCCATTCGGGCGGCCACGTGTCACGCGTAGGTGGGCGTTTCGCTCACACCATCGCAGGTCAAGACCGGGCTATTGCTTTGAAATTCAACGTAACGTCAAGTTTCGGTCAACTCAACTGGACGAAAGGTGCTGCACTGTCGCGAGAATTCCCACTGACTGCCGTTGATCCTGTTGTAAACCGTTGGGCGATAGTGTCATTGGGTAAGCAGTGGAATGCTGAACGACGAATACGATTGGTACGGTGAGTTGAACCGGTCGAGTCGACGCTCACCGATTGATCGTATTTGTCAAACTCGGCGAAACAGCCTGTCTGTCAGGTGGTTAACTCCTTGCGTGCGCGCTCGATCGTGGCGGTGAGGTCTCGATACCTAACTGTGATTGTGATGGTCGCAACTATCAGTGATGCGGGCCCTGTTCGCCCCGCTGGGCGTCGATCAGATCCATCGCATCCTTCAGACCCAAGCCCGGATGTAGTTCGCGTAGTGCCTTGATTGCCGGGATGCGGTCGTCTGTCGACGCGAGTGCGTTACGGACGTCGTCGGCGGGTATTTCGGTGGGGGCAGTTGGCCCTTCCCACCACTCCGACTGAGGTTTGTTCCTGTTTCGCCAGGCTTGGACGGTGCCGTAGGCAAATCCGGCCGTCGCGAAAAGCCAGATTGCCAGGCGAACCCAGTTGCCCGTTGTCGGTTCGGTAGCCACTGTATGGATGGTGCTCGGACCGACTACGCCTATGAGCAGGACGAGGCCAATCGTCTGACCCCATCGCTCGACGCGCCTGCTCGGAACCCACCATTCGGCCATCGATCGATACTCGCACAGTGCTGCTGTTTCGATGCGACCCTGCTGTTTCGATGCGACGATGGGGACCATGGAGATTCGTGATGCGGTGGAGCGAGCACGAGCGGAATCAGGGACCTCGACGATCTTCGGTGAACCTCACCAGACCAGCGACGGAACAACGATCATCACGGTTTCGCGTCTGCATCGGCGGTGGCGCGGCGACCCGATTCCGGTGCCAGTTGGAGTGTTCTCGATCCACGAGGGCGAGCCGTCGTGGTCACCGGCTGTCGATCACACCAGGGCGGCTTTGATGGGGGAGTTCATCGGGCTGGCTGCCGCGGTGATCGCAACTCTGGCCGTTCTACGTCGACCGCCCTGGCCCGATGTGACGATTCAGAAGGGGTGACCCAGAATTACGCCGATCAGTTGGAACGGCATCGCGAGGAACATCGATCCGACGTAGAGCGGATAGCGAATCGGATCGCCGGCGAGGTAACCCTCGGCGAGCCAGGCCATGACATCTGCTGATCCCATATTCGTTACTTCCCTTCGCGGTTGTGGTTCACCGACATTTTCGGTCGTGGGAGTTGTTTTGTTACAAGCGAACTCGAAGGAGGAGTACATGTGAAGGCAGTTTCGACGCAGCAAACGTCGTCAAGCGAGATCCCCGGGGGCGGTGTCCTCTACCAGCTAAGTCTCGATACTTAGCACTGTGTCGTAGTGAAATCTGTGCATTCTGCACATGTCGGGACAATTCGGTGAGCCTTACAGTCGCTGCATGACAACGACACCTTCTTCTCTCTCAGGCAAGACCGTCGTACTGATCGGCGGCGGAACTGGCATCGGGCTGCGAGTGGCGCAGCTTGCCGTCGACGCCGGCGCGCAGGTAGTTCTAGGTGGCCGAACCGCATCCAAGCTCGAAGCAGCGGCCGCGCAGCTGGGTGAGGCTGTGCACTGGTTCACCGTCGACACCTCCGACGACGACTCGGTGAAAGCGTTCTTCACCAACATCCCCAGCGTCGACGCTCTCTTCACCACGGCTGCCGATTACCAGGTCGGCTCGTTCCGTGAACAGAGCGTCGAGGAAGCGTCGTCGCCGTTCACATCCAAGTTCTGGGGACAGTACCGCGTAGTGCACGCTGCGCTCGACAAACTGACGCCCACCGCATCGGTGGTCCTCATGTCCGGCGCCGCCAGTGTGCGACCACCTGCGGCTGCCGCGGCATACGTTGCGGCCAATGCGGCAATCGAGGGGCTCGGACGCGGGCTGGCCGTTGAACTGTCTCCCATTCGTGTCAACACCGTCGCTCCCGGAACCATCGACGGGCATCTCTGGGCTCAGCGCCCGGCAGAGGTTCGCGAGGCGGCGTTCACCTGGAGCGCCGAGAACAACGTGCTCGGGCGCGTCGGGAACGAAGACGAGATCGCGCAAGCGGTGTTCTATCTCTTCACCAACACGTACACAACGGGTTCCACGCTGTACCCCGACGGCGGGTACGCGTTGCGCTAGACGCTTGCCATGTGGCGACTGTGTGAAATGACGACTGTGCGAAATGCATTGTCGTAACACGAAGAAACGCCGATTCGCCCATAGGCGTGACCCCGGCCACATTCGTACCGTCTTCTCCGAGAACACTTCCCAACTATTCGAGGAGTCCGTCATGAACAAAGCATCAACAACCGCCGCAGGCGGAGAGGTGTCCGACGGTGACGACTACGCGCTCACCCGCGTTCCCGACGAAGCACGGTATTCGTGGTTCTCGGTGGCAGTACAGCGATTCGGTCAGGTATCGGCACTCGCACAGTTCTTGCTCGGTGCGACGCTCGGCTACGGTATGACGTTCTGGAATGCCTTCTGGGCATTGACAGTCGGGGCGGTGATTCTCGAGGTCGTCTGTATTTTCATCGGCATCATCGGGGTTCGTGAAGGGCTCAACACATCGGTGGTCGCACGCTGGTGTGGATTCGGGCACGCAGGTTCCGCGGTGATCGGTCTGGTGATCGGGGTCAGCCTGATCGGCTGGTTCGGCATTCAATCTGCTGTCTCTGCATCAGGTTTGCACGGAATCATGCCGTTTCTGCCGCAGTGGGCGTGGGCTTTGGCCTTCGGTCTCCTGATCACCGCGATAGTCCTTCGCGGGTTCGGATCCATGCAACTGATCGCCAACATCACCGTTCCGCTGTTCCTGATCCTGGTCGGTTGGGCCGTCATCTCCGAACTGCGCAATCACTCGCTGTCCGATTTGATGACATCTGCTCCAGCCGGGCCGGAACTCAGCTTCCTCGCCGGAACCACCATCGTCGCAGGCGGTTTCATTGCCGGAGCTGTGATCACACCCGACATGACGCGTTTCAACCGCACGGCGGGCGATGTCGTGAAGCAGACGCTCGTCGGAATCACGTTGGGTGAATACGTGATCGGGCTGACCGGTGTTCTTCTTGCCCATGCCGTTCGCAGTTCCGACATCGCCACGATCATTCTCTCATCGGTCGGTTGGGTCGGCGTTCTCATCATCGTTCTCGGCACCTTCAAGATCAACGACTGGAACCTCTACAGTTCCGGCCTCGGCATCGTGAATTTCATCGACGTCGTGTTCGGTCGACGGATCAACCGCGCTATTGTCACAGCGGTTGTGGGCGTTACCGGTTCGATCCTTGCCGCTGCCGGAATCCTGAACTCGTTTACCGACTTCCTGATCCTGTTGGGCGTCGGTTTCCCGCCGATCGCCGGGATCATGGTGGCGGAATACTTCATCGTCAAGACCTGGCGCAAGGATCTGGAGGAGAGCCGCGCCGCCGGTACCCTTCCGAGTTCGGCGCCCACCTGGGTACCGGCCACGTTGGTGATCTGGATCGTCTCGGCGCTGATCGGCCACTACAGCACCTTCGGACTGCCGTCGATCAACGCGGTGGCCTCGGCGTTCGTTCTCTACGTCGTCGCGGGTCGACTCGGCCTGATTCGCGGAGTCGGACGCACCGCAACCGAAGCGCCGCAGGAACCTTCGGGCTCGTCCACTCTCACTCACTAGAGACCATAAACTGTAGACAGGAGTTCACGATGCGAATCGGAATCGACGTCGGTGGTACAAACACCGACGCGGTCCTGATGGACGGGACCACCGTCATCGGGCATGTCAAACACTCGACCAGCAAAGACATCACCGGCGGCATCGGCGGAGCTCTGACGGCGCTGCAGCAGCAGTACTCGTTCTCTCCCAATGCTGTTCAAGCTGTGATGATCGGGACGACGCACTTTCTCAATGCTCTCATCGAGCAGCGCGGGCTTGCTCCCACTGCGGCTCTGCGATTGGGGCTTCCGGCGACCGCGGCTCTGCCCCCGATGGTGGGGTGGCCACGTGACCTGGTCTCCGCCGTGCAGGGAAGGCACTACCTCGCTCACGGTGGGCACGAGTTCGACGGTCGTCGCATTTCACCGTTGGATCCCGACGAGATCCGCCGCCATGCCGCCGACATGGCTCGTAGCGGTACACGTTCGGTCGCAATATCTTCGGTGTTTTCGCCAGTCAATCTCGAATGCGAAGCGGTTGCCGCGGAGATCGTGCGCGAGGAACTCGGACCGGACGTCGCAATTTCGCTCTCGCACGAGATCGGGCGAGTGGGTCTACTCCAGCGTGAGAACGCGACCATCATCAACGCAGCACTGCGGGAGCTTGCCGATCACATCGTCGACGGTCTTGCCCGTTCGTTGGTCGAGCACGGCATCGTCGCACCTCTCTATCTGAGTCAGAACGACGGCACCTTGATGGACATCGAGTACGCAAGACGTTATCCGGTAGCAACTTTCGCGTCAGGACCGACCAACTCCATGCGCGGCGCCGCTGTGCTTTCCGGTCTGGCGAGCTGTGCGGTGATCGACATCGGAGGTACCACCACGGACGTCGGCGTACTGACCAATGGCTTTCCGCGGGAAGCAACCACCGAGGTGACGGTCGCCGGAGTACGGACCAACTTCCGCATGCCGGATGTCTTCTCGATCGGTATCGGTGGTGGTTCGTTGGTGGATGCGGACGGGCTCACGGTGGGGCCGGAATCGGTGGGGTACGAATTGGGCTCACGAGCACTCGTCTTCGGCGGAGACACGTTGACCGCTACAGATATCGCGGTCGCTGCGGGTTTGGCCGACGTCGGCGACCACAGTGCGGTGGCACACCTCGACCGCGGGTTGGTGTCGACGGCTCTCGAACGGATCTCGAGGAGAGTCGCCGACGCCGTGGAGCAGATGCGGACCACGTCGGACCCGTTACCGGTGGTGGCGGTAGGCGGGGGATCAGTATTGCTGGAACGCGAACTTCCCGGCCTTGGCGCGGTGATTCGCCCTGAGCGTTTCGACGTTGCCAATGCCATCGGCGCCGCGATCGCGCAGGTCAGTGGTGAAGTCGACCGTGTCGAAGCGGTGCGAGACGGGCACCGGCAGGTCTTTGCCGACGACGCTCGCCAGGAGGCGATCGACCGGGCAGTCGCCGCAGGCGCACGGCCCGAGTCGGTGCAGATCGTGGAGTTCGACGAGGTCCCGATTCCGTATCTGCCGGGCAACGCAACACGTATTCGAGTGAAGGCAGTCGGGGATCTGGCACTGCACAGTGGCGACCTGGCGCTGCACAGTGGTCTGGTCTCCACCGGTCAGGAGGGCTCACGATGAGTTGGACACTACGCACGGCGGACCTCGACGACCTCGCCAGGGGCGCTGCCTTGTTGGGCACCGGCGGCGGGGGAGATCCGTTCGTCGGCAAGATGCTGGTCACGCAGGCGCTCGGTGAAGCCGGTGAAATCACTATTCTCGATCCGGAGGAACTCGACGACGACGCGTGGGTGATTCCCGTCGCTCAGATGGGTGCACCGACCGTTGTGGTCGAAAAGATGCCGCGCGGAACAGAACCCGAGCTGGCGCTGATCACGTTGGAGAAGCACACGGGGCGAACTGCAGATGCCACGATGCCGATGGAGTGCGGCGGGATCAATTCGATGATTCCGTTGCTGGTGGCCGCACGGCGCGGCCTGCCGGTTGTCGATGCCGACGGGATGGGACGAGCCTTTCCTCAGCTCGAGATGGAAACCTTCTCGGTGTACGGGATTTCGGCGAGTCCGCTCGCCATGGCGAACGAGCACGACGAGGTGGCGATCTTCGACACCGGCAGTGACAACAGCAGATTGGAAGGCCTCGCCCGCGGGGTGACGTCGAGGTTCGGTGGGATGGCGCACATCGCGCAGTACTCGATGACGGGTGCGGATGTGAAGCGCACGGCGATCCCACGGACTCTGTCGTTGGCCTTGACCATCGGCCGGTCCATCAGGCTTTCACGTGAGCAGCGGGTGGATCCGGTGCTGGCGCTGGTGGACAGTCTCGCCGACACGCTCTACGGATACGGGCGAGTTCTCTTTCATGGCAAGGTGATCGATGTCGACCGGCGAACCGACGAGGGGTTCGCTCGGGGTTCGGTGCGGATTGCCGGCGTCGGAGACGAGCAACTCGAGGTTCAATTCCAGAACGAAAATCTGATTGCCCTGCAGTCCGGAGTACAGCACTCCGGAGTGATGGTGGCGATCGTGCCCGACCTGATCTGCATCGTCGAGGCCGACACTGCCGAACCCATCACCACCGAGGGCTTGCGGTACGGGCAGCGCGTTGCGGTGATCGGGATCGCTACTCCTCCCATCATGAGAACACCGGAGGCACTGGCGGTTTTCGGACCGGCGAGTTTCGGACTCGATCGGCCGTTTCTGCCGGTGGAGACGCTCGAGCGACCCGTGCTGGCAGAATAGCGAGCCGTGAGCACCCTGCACGCGGTCCGGGAGGCCGACCTCGACGCGATCGCAGCGGGGGCGGTGGTCCTGGGCTGCGGTGGGGGCGGCGATCCACGCCTGTTCGTGGAAATGCTGCGTCCACTGATGACGTCAACTTCGGTGGAGGTCATCGCGCCGGACCAATTGCCGGAGGAGGCATTGGTGATGCCGGTGGGGATCGTCGGATCGGCCCTGGCTTTGGAGGAGCAATTGCCCTCCGGTCGTGAGTTTGCAGATACTGCAGCAGCTTTGACGCGCTGGACCGGGAAGCGTCCGACCGCGGTGATGACTTTCGAAGGCGGTGGACTCAACGCTCTCTCCGGCATTGCGGCGGCGTTGGCGTTGAGAATTCCCGTGGTCGACGCGGACCTGCTGGGTCGAGCGATGCCGCGGCTCGATCACTTCTCTCTCGCCGCAGCCGGTTTGGAATTGTGCCCGGTCACCCTCGCCCAGCCCGGCGGCCTCATTACCGTCGTCGACGGAGTGGATGTGCTGGGCGCCGAGGTAGCAGTGCGGTCGTTGATCGGGAGAACCAGCGGTTGGGGCGCTCTGGCCATCGCGTCGATCGATGCGCGGACTGTGCAGGAGGCGTGCATTCCGGGAACTCTCTCCCGGGCACACGAACTCGGTCAGCACATCGGGACCCTCGGCAGTTGGCAGGAGATCGCCGAGGCCATCGGAGCACGGGTACGGGGGACAGGCCGAGTGCGTGCGGTGCGTCGTGGTCACCCGGACGCCGGCGATCGTCGGGGCAACGTGATTCTCGAACACGGTTCTGCGGTGATTCGAGTCGAATTCGAAAGTGAGTTCCTGACCGTCGCGCTGGACGGCGAGATGATCTCGACGTGCCCCGACATCGTGACACTGCTCGACGTCCGGACCGGCGCCTTCGTCTCGTGTGAATCCGTGCACCAGGGCCAGGACGTGGCCGTGTTGGTTCTGCCCTGCCCTCAGTGGTGGGCCGAAGATGTAAGCAGATTGAAAGTTGTCGGCCCGCGTGCATTCGGGATCGACCACGACGCAGTGCTGATGGAGGCGCGATGAGCGCGAGTGTTTCGGCGTTGCTGAACAACCCGATTTTTGTCGGGTTGTATCGACTTGCCGGCAACGGTGATCCCGTCGTCACGACAGTGGGAGCACTCACCGGGGAATCGACACAGTCGGCCGAGGCCGTGTCGGGTACGGCGAGTTCAGGATCAGTTCTGGTGATTCTCGATCTAATCGACATCGGAGAGTGGAGATTCGATGCTCTCCTTCGAAGAACGGCGGCGACCGGATGCCAGGTGGTCGCTGTGCACAGCACTGCGGCAGAGGATGCCAGTCTCACGTTGCTCGCCGATCGGCTCGGACTGGTGGTGCTCGGAGTGTCCGACCCGTGGCAGTTCAGCGTGGATCTTCGTGATCTTCTCTCGAATTCGCGGGCGGTGATGGCCGACGCGGTACTGCGGGCGACACACGCGGGCCAGCGTGCCGGTGGAAGCGTCGAGAATCTTCTGTCGTTGTTACTGAACACCTTTCAGCGTTCGTTCATTCTCCTGGACTCGTCCGGACGTCCGCTGACCGGTGCTGACCTGTTGTCGGACGACGATCGAGCGGCCGCAGGTACGTTGTCGGGCCGCGGGGCGCCCACCACTGTCGAATTGGACTCCGGCGGGGTTCTGATCGCGTGCCCGGTGATGTCCGGCGCAGCCCGAGAGCCCTGGCTGGCGGTGCTGCTCCCGGTGCGTCAGAGCGTCGAAGAGGCTTCTCTCTCAGTCGTTCTCGATGTGGCCTCGTTGGCTGTCGGTCACCGGCTGGCCGTTGCGCGTATGGTCGACGAGCGCGAAGCGCGTCGGCGTAGCGCGTTGCTGGGTGAACTCGTCGACACGTCCGCAGACGCCACGCCCGGACTGCTCAGGCGCGCACTCGACGCCGGTTGGGCGCTGGACGGCTGGCACATCGGCATCAAAGTCCTGGCCATCGGCGAGGTTGACCTGGTGGCCAGGCGCACTGAGGTTGCAGACGCCCTCGCAGCGGAGGGAATCGACGCCAACGTTGTGGAACAGGCTGACGGCTGGGCAGCGTGGACGACTCTGCCGGGTGAGCCGCGACCGGAGGCGATCACCAGGATCGCCGAACGTATTCGCGCAGCTCAAGCGCGGTTGGAGCCCACAATGGAGACGTGGGTGGGAGTGGGACGCGCGCACGATGGCCCTGCCGGTATCGGAGCGTCTCTGTCGGAGGCGGGGGATGCCGCTCGCCTCGCCGGTTCCCGGTCGCACACCGGCCGGTTCCTGCACGTGGACCGCCTCGGGCTGGCGCAGTTGCTGCTGGCGTGGACGCGAACCGACACGTTTCAGCCCGCCGCCGCGGCACTGCTCGCGCCGCTACGAGATTCGAGTGGAGAGTTGCTCGAGACTCTCTCGACGTACCTCGACGAAGAATCGTCTCTGGCTCACACCGCAACTCGAATGGGCTTGCACCGCAACACCGTATCGAGTCGGATCGATCGAATTCAGCGCCTTCTCTCGGTGGATCTGGCCGATCCGGAAACCAGGCTTGCACTCCACCTCGCCTGCCGGACGATTACGCCGTGACGACGGGCTTCGCAGCTTCGTCTTGACAAGCACGGGACGTTCCTGCCATCCTCGTTGCCAGGTCACGAGTACCAGTGTTCAGCCCCGGCTTGCTGGTCGGCAACCCTCCTCCGCGGTGGGGTGCTCCGGGTGACGACCCGGCTGCGTTCGAAAACGAATGCGGCAAGCGCGGACTCTTCCGGGGCCATCTCCCGACGAACGAGTCCTTGAACGTGAGGATTGTCTTCGATGACTGCTGTATTGAGTGCCGACACCTGCTGCACCGCTCCGATCGCCAAGGTTTCGGGTGCTGACCTGCAGGTTCCGCTGGTTCAGGGCGGCGAATGCTCCTACGCCAACTTCGACTACGCCGCCAGTGCGCCGGCATTGGCCCAGGTCACCGACCGTATTGCCGAGTTGTTGCCCACGTACGCCAGCGTCCACCGCGGTGCCGGCTACGCCTCCCGGATCTCCACCCTCACCTACGAGAACGCTCGTGAATCCGTTGCTCGTTTCGTGAACTGTGCCGACGATCAGGTCGTCGTCTTCACCCGAAACACCACTGATTCGTTGAACCTGCTGGCTCAGTGTGTCCCCGGCAGCACCGTTGTCCTCGACGTCGAGCATCACGCAAACCTGTTGCCGTGGAACGACGCTCGTATCGTCACCGCCGCAGACACCATCGAAGAGACCATCGAGCGTCTGATCGGTGAACTGTGCACCAAGCCTGCCGCACTGCTCGCAATCACCGGCGCCTCCAACGTGACCGGTGAGATCCTGCCGATTGCACGCTTGGCTGACATCGCTCACCGTTGCGGCGCACGTATCCTCGTCGACGCTGCTCAGTTGGCTCCCCACCGCCGCATCGACCTGCAGGAATGCGGCGTCGACTACGTGGCGTTCTCGGGCCACAAGCTGTACGCACCCTTCGGCGCCGGCGTTCTGGTCGGACGCCGTGACTGGCTCGACGAGGCTCAGCCGTACCTCGCCGGCGGCGGCGCCGTGCGTGAGGTGACCATCGAATCCACCGAGTGGGCTTGCGCGCCCGCACGCCACGAGGCCGGTTCGCCCAACGTTCTCGGCGCCGCAGCAATCGCGACCGCATGCGAAACCTTGCACGCTCTGGACTTCGACGTCATCGCCGAGCATGAGAAGGCACTCACCGCCCAGCTCACTGACGGCTTGTCCGCCATCGAGGGCGTCTCACTCGTACGGCTGTGGAACGACGCTCCTGACGGCGTCGGAATCGTCACCTTCACCGTCGACGGATTCGAAGCGGGCGAGATCGCCGCATTCCTCTCCGCCGAGCACGGCATCGGAGTTCGCGACGGTCGCTTCTGCGCACATCCAGTTCTCGCACGCCTCGGCCTCTCCGGCGGTGCAGTTCGCGCCAGCCTCGGCCTCGGTAGCAGCTCGGACGATGTGACGCGGTTGGTCGACGCCGTGAACATCCTGGTTTCGGATCAGCGTGATTGGAACTACGCGAAGACTGCCGGTGCGTGGAACCCCGTGCCCGAGACCCGCCCCTTCCTCGGAGCCGCAGACGACAATGCCGGCGCAGCCGAGTGCGTCTGAGCTGAGCTCGGTCCCCGAAAACTCGAACGGACAACTAGCATGGCAGCCATGGCACCAGCGGACTTTCCCGCCACTCCTTCGAGAGTGAGTATCACTCTCGGTCAGTGGTGCCGTCGCCATGTCGATCTGTGCCGCACCTCGTCAGGAATGTGTTCGAGCTGACGATTCGTCTCGCTCATCCCACACTTTTCTGATTTTCGGAGGTCTCACATGTCTTCACTCGCTTCGCATTCTCTGCACGTAGCGGTCGAGTTGACCGGATCCGGTCACCATCCGGCCGCTGAGGGCGCACCCGGCAACCTGCCCATCATCGGCGGCGACTACTGGGTGGACCTCACCGAGGGCGAAAAGGCTCTCGATTTAGCTTCATTCCCTACCAATGTGGTTCGGATTCGCGCTGCGGATCTGCGTGAGGCACAGCTCGAACGTGCACGGATACGCGCTGCCGTCGCCGAAGAAGGACGCGATCCCGACGGCGTCGCAGTACTGGTCGATCTCGAGATTCTGATCGCGCCGGAGGCTCGCTCCGCTCGCAAAGAGCTTGCACAGTTGGACAGCGCTTTGACTGCGCCGCGGGTTCCCGTTTCGCTTCACTACGTCGGAACGCCTTCCGGTCTCGGCAGTTTGATCGCCGATATCCGAGCTGCCGATGTCGCCGACGGCGTTACGTTGTTGCCTCTCGCATTACCCCGCACTCTCGAGCACCTGGTGGACAGCACCATTCCGTGGCTCCAGGACCGCGGCCTGGTGACACCGTCCACCGCAGTCGACGAGGTCCTCGGCCGTTTCGGACTGCCGCCCCGTCAGCGCACGCTCGCGTCCTGATCGCCACCGATTGCATCTGCGTACAGGTGGAACAGCGACGGTAGTTTGTCGACGCCGTCCACCTGTGCCAGCAGCGTCCAGCACTGTGCCGTGACGGAGCGCGCCCGCTTGCCGATCCAGTTGGTGGGCAGTAATTCCGGTGGCAGTAGCGGATCCGGTTCCATGGCTCGCGTGAACTCCGCCGCGAGCTCGATGGTCATCGTGACAGCATCGGTGCCCGGAGTGTTCTGCAGTTTGTGCAGGCGTGCGGTCGCTACGTCGAGCAGCCGTTCATATCCGTCAGCGATCTCGCCCAATGGCCACAACTGCGCGGCAATCTTCACCGGGTCTTCGTGCATGCCCACTTTCAGATCTCGAGTGGTGAGAGAAGACAGGTGCTGTTCGACGTCGAGTTCGGCGGCCGCATCGAGAACGTACGGTTCCCAGGCGTGCGGCGAGACGTACAGACCGCCCTGGACGAGCGCGCCGCCGAGGTAAACGACCCTGGTGCGCAGCGCATCTCGTGCTTTCCGTGACGACTCCGGAATTGCGAATCCGACCAGATGCCAATATCCGTCCCACGGTGTCGCAGTGGTGCGATCTTGTTGATAGGCCAGCCGAACGAAATCGACGTCGGGTTCCATCTCCCGCAAGGCTTTCGGTGTTGCTCGTAGCGTGGACTGCCGCCCGCGACCTTCCTGAGTGAACTTTCCCTCGGTGACCAACCGTTTGATGCACAGCCGAACCTGTTGATCTGTTTTGCCGAGGGCGTCGGCGGTGGCATAGAGGGTGTGCCCGTCGACAGTTCCGTCCGTGCGCAGTAGCCCCTCGATCAAAATCCTCGTGGGTACATCGACGTCTCTGTCGGTCATCGCCCTGCCCTTTCCTCGCGTCTCGACATCTTCGCCCATAACTGTACTATCGAAGTCAAAACGATCGTTTTCACTTCGTACGTTAGGGCGGGAAGATGGCAGTGCAATCGGAGAGTGAGAGGAAGAGTAGCCCTCGTTTGCGCAGGTGGGTGGTTACTTCCCTGGCAGTGGTCGTTGTCCTGATCGTTGGACTTGTGGGCTGGACGCTGTACCAGAACAGCTACGACATCCGCGAGGAAAAAGTGACGATCACTGGGGGATCGGTGCCACTCCAGGGAGTCCTTGCATTGCCCGAGCATGGTGACGGCCCCTTCGGGCTCGTGGTTTTCGTCCACGGAGACGGACCGATCGATGCAACACACGACACCTTCTATCGGCCGCTCTGGGAGGCATTCGCAAAGGCGGGGTACGCGTCACTCTCCTGGGACAAGCCGGGGGTGAACGGGGCGCCGGGCAACTGGCTCGATCAGAACATGGACGATCGGGCGGCGGAAACGGAAGCGGCAATCGCGTGGGCGCGGGGGCGTTCGGATATCGATCGCTCGCGGATCGGTCTGTGGGGTGCCAGCCAGGCAGGGTGGGTGATGCCCAAGGTGGTGAACCTCGACCCGGGCGTCGCGTTCGTCATTGCCGTGGGCCCCGCGATCAACTGGCTACAGCAAGGTGAATTCAATACCCTTGCCGAACTTTCCGAGAGAAATGCGTCGGCCGACGAGTTCGAGAAAGCGCGGGTCGACCGCTCGAAGAACTTGGATCAGTTGGCACGCGATGCATCGTTCGGCGATCTCGTGGCCTCCGGCGAGGCTGACGGTCTCACCGAAGACCGGTGGAACTTCATCCGAAAGAACTACCTCTCGGATGCGCGAGCCGATCTCGAAACCGTGAAGGTTCCGGTGCTCTTGATTGTCGGCGGACAAGACGTCAACGTCGACGTGGCAGACACCGAAAGGGTGTATCGCGAATTGCTCGACACTCCAGGGCAATTGGTGGTCAAGAAGTACCCCGACGCTACGCATTCGATCGTGGACAAGGATCTCGAAGACTCGGAAGTGAGGTCCGCTCTGGTGGCCGTCCTTGCTCCCCGTTCGATCTTCACCCCCGGGTATCTAGCAGAACAGACTGCATTCTTGGAGGGAATTCATGGCTGACGGAATCACGGTTGTCGCTCTGGGCGGTGCCGGTGCCATGGGCTCGGCAGCAGTTCGTCTGGCCGCAACATTGCCGGGAATCGGCAAGGTAGTAGTCGCGGATCGCGATATCGATGCTGCGAAGCGTCTTTCAGTTGAACTGGCGCAGGCGTCAGCGGAAGTCGAGGCGCGCAGCATCGACGTCACGGACGGTCGCACGCTACGTGAATTGCTTGACGGCGCAGACGTGGTCGTCAATACGGTCGGACCGTTCTTCCGTTTCGGCGTCGGCATTCTCCAGGCAGCGATCGAGACCGGGACTCACTATCTCGACATCTGCGACGACTGGGAGCCGGCCGTCGACATGCTGGAATTGGACGGTGCTGCCAGGGAAGCCGGAATCTGTGCGGTAGTCGGCATGGGCGCAAGTCCCGGGATGAGTAACCTCCTGGCCGCGATGGCAGTCTCGCGATTGGGCGTGGTCGACGATCTGTACACAGCCTGGCCGGTTGATGTCGACGGCGAGGACGAGTCGGTGGATGCCGTCAGTGCCGCTGCCGTTCACTGGATGCAGCAGATCAGCGGCAAGGTTCCGGTGGTTCGTGCGGGTCGAATCGTCTACGAAGAACCGTTACGTTCCATCGCACTGCAACTGCCCGGCGGACGCCGCGGAAACGCTTACGTGGTCGGGCATCCTGAGCCGGTGATGTTTCATCGGACCTTCAGTCCCTCAGGCCATTCGGCTGATCTCATGGTGATCACACCGGAAACTGTTGCGTTTCTCGACGTCCTCCGTGCGGATATCGACAAGGGGATAATCGATCTCGACGCGGCCGCTGAAGAATTGGGCAAGCCCTCGCTCCGGCGGATGATCCGCGCTGCACCTCGAATGCTCACGCGTGCCGACCACGGATCCCTGCCGTTGTTCTTCGCCTCGGCGACAGGAACGTTCGACGGAAGAGCGATGCGCGTCGTGGCCCGGATTGCAGACGATTCACCGGTGTCGGAGTTGCTGTCGGACATGGCCCGTGTGACTGGAATCCCTTTGGCGCTGGGCCTTGCTCAGGTCGTATCCCGGCTGGCCGACGGAACGATTTCGGATCGGGTCGGTGTGCACTCACCGGAGAGTGTCATCGATCCGGAAGTTCTGTTCACAGCGCTGGCGCGATTGTTCGATCGAACCGATTGGAGGGAGATCGTTACCGTCGAATCCGAGTTCCGCTAGTCAGTTCGCGGCGTGCGATCCGATGCGACTGCGGATTTCGGCGTCGACTCGGTCTGCGTCTTTGGGGCTGAACGAGGGTGCTCCACGGCCGGTGAGGGTGAGTACCACCGCAGTCTCCTTCCACGGACGTGAAAGATCCAGGCTGTACCACGAGCTGAAATCTGTTGTTCCCCAGATTCGTAGGCGTCCGCTCAGCCACGACATGACTCCGAGGTCGACGGATTCGATCTGCGAGTACGGGACGAACTTGCTGACAAACGGGAAGTAGTAGTGGTGGATCGTCACGCCCTGATTGTCGATCCGGACGGTTCGGTCCTCGTAGATTGTCGATGCTCCTGCACTCACAGTGATAACCCGGTTCCTGCTGGTCGATGCTCTCGGCGGCTGCCTGAAAACCAACCATACAGTCTTTATCGGGGCAGGCTGCGAGCGCGGGCGTCAAGTGCTGGTGGGCCTTGAGACGACGAGATCGCTCACCGCGATCTGGGCATTGCCGATTGCCGTCTGAACTGGTTCACAACTGCTCGATGCTCGGGCGAGCGCAAGAACTGCGGTGAGCAGGGCAGCGTCGGGTTGTCCTTCGAACGGTCCGCCCTCGACATCGAACTTTCCGGCCCGCAACTGCTTTCGGGCGTTGATTCCCAGTTGTGAAATTACCTCGTCCATGGCGGTCAGACACTGGGCGAGCGCGCCGATGGACCAGTAGAGATCGGCGGCGACGACAGGTGTCTGCGTTGCCACGGTGCCGGCGCGGCGCAATCGGTGGTGGGTGTCTCGGAGTATCTCGGGCAGTCCGTGGTCTGCGCAGTGTTCCATCCCGCTGCCTCCGTAAGGTGTAAAGTTAGGTTATTCAATTACGGTAAGGCAGGGAGGTAAGGGATGCAAGTAGTTTTAGACGATTACGTATCCGGTGCGTCGTTTGCGACGGACCTGGTCAACACCTCACCCCGAGTGTGGGTGGAGGCCGGTGACGCGTTGCCGGATGCCCAGACGCTTCACGATCTACTGGATGAACACGGACTCTCGCCGGACGCGCTCCGCAACGGGCATCGGCTTACCAGCGGTGAACTTGCCGACGTCAAGGAACTCAGAGAGGGGATTCGTTCGATTCTCGATGCTCCGACTTCTGATGAGCTCGTTGATCGCACTCATCGACTCCTGCAGACCGTCCCACATCATGTTCGACTCACGCCAGATTCCCAGAACTGCTATCGGTGGAATGCAGTACCGGACAACACAATCGATCTCGCGGGTGAACTCACGTTGTTGATCGGATACTCGTTGCTGGGGACTCTGCGCACATTGGGGTACGAACGATTCCGCCCATGTGCATCGCCGACGTGCAACGGGGTGTTTGTCGATACAAGCCGGGGAGGGCGACGCCGCTACTGCATGCCGGCGTTGTGCGGCAACCGAATCAACGTCGCGAATCACCGTCAACGGCAGCGTGATACATAGTCGCTGTGCTTGCCCGGTCGATAGTGACAATCGAACAGAGTACGGCCGAGTGTATGGGTCACTTCAACGAGATCCAGACCACGTCAGTCCCGCACCATTGTCGCCATGGCAACTTCTAGTAGATGGCGGCTCGTATGAAAGCTCGTTCTGTCTCCGCGACAGCAGTTATCAGCGTTGGCGTGTTCACCCTGGCTGGGTGTGGCGGTGCGTCCAGCCCCGAAGGCTCGGTCGGTGAGTATGCAAAGGACGGCAGTTTCACGACTGTCATCAACGCCGATCCCGGAAATCTGCATCCTCTGATCACCAATCTCACGTCGACGCAGATCGTCAACGCGTACTCGTACGATTCGTTGATCGACGTCGATGCGCAAACACGCACTGTGCGTCCGTACCTGGCGGAGAGCTGGACGGAAGAAGGAAACACGCTGAAGTTCGTGCTCAAGAAGGGCATCACCTGTGCCGACGGCACTTCCTTCACCGCACAAGCCGCGGCCGATGACATCAATTGGGTCATGGATCCTGAAAATGCTTCACCGCTACGCGGATCCACTGTGCCGATGTCGACTTCGGCCTCAGCGGACGGTGACGAACTGACGGTAACCACCGCCGAACCCGCCCCCTTCCTGCTCTCTCGAGTCGGCGCGTTGCGGCTTCCGTGTGCCGCGACGCTCGAAGATCCGGCCAGCATCCGTTCGAGTAGCAACGGCACGGGTCTGTTCAAGGTCACCGAAGTTGTTCCGAACGATCACATCACGATGGAACGCCGCGACGGTTACACCTGGAGTCCGAACGGCGAGACCACGTCTGACACTCTCGGGGTGCCGAAGACAGTGACGATCAAGATTGTCACCGATCCCAGTACGACGGCGAATCTTGTTCTCACCGGCGGGGTCAATGCCGCAGCGGTGACCGGTTCGGACGAGGAGCGAGTGCTGGCAGCTGGTCTTGATTCGAAGACGTACACCACGTTGTCCGGTGAGTTCATCTTCAATCATTTCGCGTCTCTGCCCACGGCGGACCGCGCTGTGCGACAGGCTCTTGTGCAAGCCGTCGATCTCGACGACTACACCGAGATCACCAGCGGAGGTAAGGGAACCCGCGCACGCGCACTCGCGGTGTCGGAACCCCTCGCCTGCGATTACAACAGTGTCGAAGGAACGATTCCCGAGTTCGACGTCGACGCAGCCAAGAAGACCTTGTCCGACGCCGGCTGGAAGGCGGGTCCCGACGGCGTCCTGACAAAGGACGGTCGACCGCTTACCCTCAACGTGATCTTCAACAATGCCCGCGATACGAACTCTGCCGCCGCGGAATACGTAGCGACACAATGGGAAGGACTGGGGGCCAAGGTCAAACTGACCGGCGGCGACTACAGCTTCGTCATTGCCAACACGTTCAGCACCACTGACCTCTCGTCGTGGGACGTCTCCATCGGTTTGACGCTGGGCAGTGACACACCCAGTATCTTTGCCAAGTATTTCACCGGTCCCCCGAAGCCCGAAGGAGTGAACTTCGCTTCGCTCGACAACAAGAAGTACATCGAATTGTCCACTCAGGCTTCGCTTCTTCCGGGCGATGAGTCCTGCAAGGTGTGGGAGGAAAGTGAGCGGGCATTGTTCAACGACATCGACCTGCTTCCGGTGTCGACGACTCCCGCACACATGTTCTTCAACGGCGCGACGTCGATCTACCCGCCGTCGAGCGGAATCCTTCCGGGCTCGGCGATACGGGTCCTGAAGTAGATCGGGCCTGATATATGGGCACCGACCGATCTCGTCAGTTGGTGCCCATATCCGCTGTCCGAACGGGATCGCCACGTGCGGCGAAGGAGAATTTTTCGATAGTTCCGCGGATCGGCGCGAAGCTAAGGCGAGCCTCTGCCTACACTGACCAGCCCGTCGAGAGTCTTCATCAGCACATGAGTCAGGTTGACGACAACGAGATGTGCCCCCGCTGCGAATGAGTGCCGTGCCTGTTCCGCACTTGAAACGATCTCCATTCGCTTCTGGTCTGCGGCCGCGGCTTGATTGTGCAATGTGGATAGTGCTTGCAATACGCGGATGTCGTGCGGACCGTCGACACCGAACGACAATGCGAGATCGGCGGGGCCGCCCATAACGCCGTCGATCCCAGGAACTGCCATTATCTCTTCGGCGTTCGCGCAGCCGGTGTGGGACTCGATCATTACGATTACCACGGTTCGGTCGACATCTGCCTGCAAGTGTTCGCGAGCTGGTACCTGGCCGAAACGCCCGGCCCGCCCGTACGTGGCGAAGCCTCGGTCGCCGACCGGGGCGTACCGGGCTTGCTGAACCACCGTGCGAGCCTGTTCCGCGCTGTCGACGTGCGGCACGACAATTCCCGCCGCACCGTGGTCGAGAACCCGCTGGATCAGCGCTGGCTCGTTTTGCCCGACGCGCACCAGAACATCCATGCCGTGCAGTTCTGCTGCAGTGATGTGCTGTCTCAAGGCAATCAGATCTGCGGGGCCGTGTTCACAGTCGATGAACACGTAGTCCATGCCGGCGACCCCGGCCATTTCGACCAGTTCCTCCGAGGGCATCCTGACCAGGACGCCGAGAAGGTGCTCACCAGAGCGCAACTTCGCCCTCATCGGGCCACCATTCCGGCGGAGAGATCTATATCGGCTGCGCATAGGCCCGGCATTGAGAGCATCGCAGTGACGGCCGTCGCCACCTCCTCCTCGCTGACCATTCGGCCGAGAGCTGACCGAGATACGAACGCGCGTTCTGCTTCCTCGTAGGTTCCGCCTGTCCGGTCGGCTTCCAGGGTGAAGTTGCGGTGCATCCTCGCACTGTCCACCGGCCCCGGCGAGAGTGAGTTGACGTTTACGCCCAAGGGGCCGACTTCGGTTGCGAGGGTGGTGGTCAAACCGATTACTGCCATTTTCGACGCGCAGTATGGGGTTCTGCCTGTGAGTGGACGTTTCCCGGAGACGGAGGCGATGTTGATGATGTCCCCCCGTCCGGCTTCGATCATTCCAGGCAGGAAGGCGCGGCACATGAGGAATACGCCGCGCACGTTGACAGCGAATACGTCGTCCCAATCGTAGGTGGCAATTCCAGTCAACGGGGCAACTGGGCCTGGTACGCCGGCGTTGTTGATCAGGATCGATACGTCCTCATCGGCGAGTTTTTCCGCGAGTTCGTCGGCAGAAAATGCCTGTGCAACATCGCATGTCTCGGCGCGAACTGCTTTTCCGTTGGCTGCGGCGACCAAGTCGAGTTTGTGGCGGCTGCGACCTACGACGATCACTCGTGCACCGTTCTTCACCAGTTCCGCCGTAATGGCCGCTCCGAGGCCGCTACCGCCTCCTGTGACCAACGCCGTACGACCTCTGATGTACTCGCTCACAGTGATACGCTCGCGTTGTAGTGATCGCTCCAGTTAAGCTCTGCGGTACCGTATTTGGCGGCGCGAACGTCACCTGAGCGCGCGTGACCCTCGAACAGTTCTACGCGCGATGCGCGCCCGCAAACCTCACCCAACTGTGCGCTGGACGCCTTGTCGGTCACCTCGGAGTACGTCACCGTCTTGAGGTACTTTCCAACCCAGAGGCCACCTGTGTATCGCGCTGAACCACGCGTAGGGAGAACATGGTTCGTGCCGATCACTTTGTCGCCGTAGGAGACGCAGGTACCTTCGCCGAGGAAGAGACCACCGTAGTTGCTCATCGTCGCCAGGGCTTCGCGAGGATTCTCGGTGAGGACCTCTACGTGTTCGCTCGCGTAGGAATCTGCGAGCGCGTAGGCGTCGACGAGTGAATCGACGACGATGATTTCACCGTGGTTGCGCCATGCAGGTTCGGCGAAGTCTTTGGTAGGCAGGTCCGGAAGAATGTCGTCGATGTGCTTCGTGACTTTGCGCCCCAGTTCTTCCGAGGTGGTAATCAAGACTGCGGGGGAGTCCGGGCCGTGTTCCGCTTGTGAGAGCAGATCGACCGCAACGACGAACGGATCGGCGTGTTCGTCCGCAATGATCAGGATCTCGGTTGGCCCTGCAAAGAGGTCGATTCCGACCTCGCCGAAGAGTTGACGTTTGGATTCAGCTACATATGCATTGCCCGGACCTGCCAGAAGATCGACGCGGTTGACGGTTTCGGTTCCACAGGCAAGCGCTCCGATCGCCTGGACGCCGCCGAGTAAATAGATTTCGTCGGCTCCGGCGAGGTGCATCGCTGCGACAGTAGCGGCGGGTATCTCGCCGCGGATAGGTGGTGTGCAGGCGGCGACGCTGGGTACACCCGCGACCTTCGCCGTCACAATGGTCATATGCGCGGAAGCAGTCAATGGGTAGCGTCCGCCCGGGACGTATGCGCCGATCCGGTTGATCGGAATGTGCCTCTGGCCGAGATGAACTCCGGGAAGAGTCTCGATCTCGAAATCAGTCAGTGAGTCTCGCTGATGCTGTGCAAATGTACGCACTTGGTGCTGAACGAACTTGATGTCCTCGATTACCTGGTCAGGAACACCCGCGATGATCTCTTCGATGCGCGCTGCCGATAGGCGGAAAGACTCTGGGCTCCACTTGTCGAACTCTGTCGACCATTTACGCACGGCTGCATCGCCATTGGTCCGGATGTCGTCGAGGATCGACGACACTCGCTCGCTTACTTCTGTTCGATCGCGTCGTACGGACTCGGCGGGAACGGGGTTCTTCAAAACTTGGGGCATGTCTACTCCTGGGTGATGGATTCAGAGGTGGCGGGAAGCCAGCTATTGATCATTCGAGCGATTTCTACCGGCTGTTCCCAGGGGCTGAGATGGCCGGCTCCGTGTAGGTGTTCGAGGCGTGAGCGGGGGACAGCGTCGGCAATGTCTCGGTGAAAATAGTCGGGACACAGTTGGTCTCGCGTTGCCGAGACAACCAGAGTGGGGCAAGTGACATTTCGCAATTCGGGTATTGCGTCAACACGCGTGCATTGAGCGGCAAGTTGCCGCTGTAGAACGACCGGGCCGACCCGTGCAGCCATAGCGGTGAATCTGTTGGCCAAACTCGGTGGGGGTGTTTCGTCGGCGAACATCGTCGGCAGGATGTCGCGCACGATTTGCTCGAAGTCGCCGCTGGTGCATTGAGCTGCCATGCGGTTCCAGGTTCGATGCTGAATGATTGTCGGTGCTCCGGCATTGGTCGACAAGGCGCAGAACCCTGTCACCCGTTCGGGTGCAATTCGGAGTACCTCGAACCCGACGATCGCTCCAAGGCTCAACCCGGCGAGGACAAACGGTCCTTCGACTGAGGCGAGGACCTGCTCAGCCATTGCGCCGATTGTCGTGGCGTCGATCGACGCGATGACGGTGTGCGCGTCCAGTCCAGACCTGATCTCTGTCCAGAGGTCGGCGTCACAGAGCATTCCCGGGACGAGAACGACTGGCAGAGTGTTCAATTCAGGTTCCTAGTTTACGTGGGACCAGTGCGTATGGTGCCACGTAGCCGTTGTGGTCCAGGGCGTCGCCGGCATCTGCCGCGGCCTTGACCACTTCCTCGTCCCATTCCAGACGTACGCGACCGTCGCCGCTGTTGACCACTAACATCAACCCCGTCGATTCTCCGACGTTACGGATGGATCGGAACGCGCCCCGGGGGATGGAGAGTATGTCCCAGGATTCGAGGGTCACGGTGCGCGAGTCCGGGCCACGGTTGACGGTGACTTCCCATCGGCCGTCTTTGACCATGAGGACCTGGTTCTCGTTGTGGCGGTGTAGTGAAACGCCTTGTTGTGGCTGCGCTCTCAGCCAAGCGATGTTGTGGCCGTGCGGGTTGTAGATGCGAGGTTCCTGGTCGAGATCCTCGGTCATTCCGAAGCCGATGACAAGTCCGAGTTCCGCACCGCCGCCGGCGATCCGAGAGTCCAACAGTGCTCGGTCGGACCAGTCTATGTTGTCTGCGGTGGCGATCCGAGAAGCCATTTTCTCGACGCTGAATCTGCGCAGCCCGGCGATCTGCTCGGCGCTGATCGGCTCCATCAGTGGTGTGTCCTCACGGAGCTGGTCACCGGCGATGGTGTCGATCAACGTATTTTCGGCACTGAGATACAGTCCGTGTCCCTTTGCCTCTTCGAGAACAGTTGGGCCCCAGATGATACCGCCTGTGTTGTCCATGCCGAGGGCCGTGAAGAGGATTCCGTCATCGGGTCCGACATTGGTGAAACCGCGGAATATCCAGGTCGGGATCGATGCAATTTCGCCTTCGCGAAGCAGTGTTTCGCCCTCTGTGCCGTCGGCGCCCCATCGGAGTAGGTACTCTCCGCGGAAGCAGAGAAACACTTCGGCGGTGAAATGCAGGTGCAGATTGTTGGTTACGCCGTTGGGCATGGCCGCGCCACCGATTTGAAAGCCGTGAGGTTCACGGAGATTTACAACCTGGCCGGAACTCTGGGTGACCCCTCGGCCGATCATGGAGTAGTTCTTCTTCTGGTCCGAACCCGGAGTGCGGCAATCGATGAACGCTTGGTTGCAGGAGACGAAGTCATTCTGGCGGATGGTGCGCCGGGCCAGTTCCTCGATGGTGACAGTTACGTCGGACGACATGGGACCTCTCAATTGGCTTCGTTGGACTGTCGTGCATAGGAGGCTTCCAGTCGTCGTGCTGATGATTCGGCGCGATTGGAAGCTACGCATTTATACGTATGCATAGTAGGCCGACAGAGGGTTGTTGTGTCAATGCCCTGGGTCCCTTTTCTGGAAAATGGCGGCGATTTCTCAGCATCGTCCCTGTTCGGAGAACTTCTTTTCGATTGACTCGCATACAGCTCGCTGTCGGATCCGCGCGCGTCAGTCGACCGCCTATGATCCGTATACATAGTGCGGATTCTCGGCTCTGCCGGGTGGTTGAGGAATGAGGAAGCAATGGCGATCACCAGTCGCGATGTTGCACGACTGGCCGGGGTGTCGCAGCCGACGGTCTCCCGAGCTCTTCGTGGAGACCCGCGGGTTGCAACAGAAACTCGGATGCGGGTGGAAAGTGCGGTCGCGGCGCTCGGCTACGTACCAAGTGAGGCAGGACGCAGTCTCGTGACGCGCACGACCAAGCGTGTGGGGATCGTGGTCAGTGATCTGACCAATCCGTTCTATCCGCATTTGATCGGACCATTGCATGACACCCTCGAGAAGCATGGCTATCGGATGATGGTCTTCACCGAACGCTCGGACAGTCAGATTTCCATCGAGCAGCTAGTGGATGGTTCAGTGGACGGACTGGTGTTGCTGACCAGCAATGTGGGCTCCGAACTGCCTACCGAACTCAATCGGCGTCGGATTCCATTCGTGTTCCTCAATCGGGAGAGTGGCCAGGGGTTGGGCGATGCCGCTGTGGTTGACAATCAGTTGGGCGGGCGCATAGCGGCAGCCAGGCTCACTGCCCTAGGGCACCGGCGGATAGCCGGCATCTTCGGTCCTCTCGAAACCAGCACTGGTCGTGATCGTGAAATGGGCTTCCGGTTGGAGCTGGCGGATGCCGGAATCGGGCTTGTCCCCGATCTCACACGGCATGGCCCTTTCGAATTCAAAACGGGCTATCAGGCGATGACAGAACTCTTGGCTCTGCCGGAGCCGCCCACGGCCGTGTTCTGCGGAAATGATGTGGTGGCCATCGGGGCTGTCAACGCGGCGCTGTCCAAGGGCGTTCGGATTCCCGACGAAGTGAGCCTGATTGGTTTCGATGACATTCCCATGGCGGCCTGGGAAGTATTTCGGCTTACGACGATCGGCCACGACCTCGAAAAGATGGCTGCTGCCGCCGCTCAGTTGTTGGTTGAGCGGCTTCGTGGTGGCGTCGACAGCTCGCCGCGGAGGGTCGTGCTCGAACCGCAATTGATCGAACGTTCGACTCTCGGGGCACCGGCTCTCTGAAACGATCTTGCATACGTATATCTCAATGCTGTTCGTCGGTTGAATTGCGCCATCTAGCCGTGGCTGGAGTATCGACCGCGCAACGCTGGAGAATTACCTGTACCTGCAGTAAGAACGCCATGTGGGTTCTGTCCTGAGTGGGTCAGGGCTATGTCACCGAGCGAAATTTCATCGCGCCGGCTCTTGTTCTAGGACTGTACATACGCATACACTCTGAATTCATTGAGAGCTGCGTTACATTCGGTGATCGCCTCTCGCCCCAGCCCAGACCTTCTAAGAAGGAGTTCCGAGTGACCACCCGAGTCCCCCCGGCCCACTCCGAATCAGGGGACAGTGACCGATCCTGTCCCCTCGGAATTCGAGCGCAGAAATGAGCACAGTGACGATCGACCGCAAAACGGGAAGGCCGGTGAATCGCCACTCGGCGTGGCGGCGACTCGGTGTCCCGTACGCGCATCTCGCTCCGGCCTTGATTGCAGTGGCCCTGACGACGTTTTATCCCCTTGCGGTAGCGCTGATCAACAGTTTTCGGCACTGGCGGGTCAACGAGACCCGTGAACCGCAACAGTTCGTTGGCCTGGATCAGTACGCGAAGGCGCTGTCTGACAGTAATTTTCACAATTCCGTCTGGGTGACGCTGATATTCACGATCGTATCGGTGGTCGCCTCGGTAGGTTTGGGCCTTGCCATCGCGCTGGTGCTCAACCGCACGACGTGGCTGTCGGGAATGACCAAGGCATTGCTCATCCTCCCGTTCGCTGTCGCCCCGGCTTTGAAGGGGTACTCGTGGCGCTTCATGTTCAACCCCGACTACGGCGTATACGACAAAATGATCAAAGCCGTTGCCCCGTTCACGGATTCGATCAACTGGTTGGGTGATCCGTTCTGGGCGCTGATGGTGATCGCCGGCAGTGAGATCTGGGGATGGGCGCCGCTGATTGCTCTGATGTTCCTCGGCGGACTGGGTTCGATTTCACCCGAGATTCGCGATGCCGCGCGAGTTGACGGAACTAACGCCTGGCAAGAGTTCTGGAAGATCAGTTTCCCACTTCTTCGGCCTCTGATTTTGATCGTGGTGTTTCTCAAGGCGGTGTTCTCGGTCAAGATGTTCGATCAGGTGGTGACCACCACGGGCGGCGGTCCAGGTAGGGCTACCGAGACGCTCAATTTCTTCGCCTATTCACAAGGTTTCACCTTTCTGGACATCGGCTACGCATCGGCAGTGTCCTGGATCCTCGTCGTCGTTCTCGGCGCACTTGCCGCTGTGTACCTGATGCTCATGGGAAGGCAGGATTCGAAATGACCGACATTCTCGAACGCGCGAACACGCTCTCTCGATCGTCGACGACCAAGCGACGTCGTCGGCCGAAGAGCACGACTCAACGTGTATTCGACGTCCTGCGAACATTGACGACGTTGGCAATTCTCTTTTTCGTGATGTTTCCTATCCTCTGGCTGGCGTTGACCGCGTTCAAGCCGGAGCGCGAGGTCTTCAGCACCTCGATCATCTTCCGCCCCTCTCTTGCGAGTTTCCGCGAGATTCTATTCGGGGCAAACAATCTCGTCCATCCGATGTACAACAGCATTGTCATTGCAGTCGTGACGACGGTGCTCTCGGTTCCGCTTGCGTTGTTGGCCGCATACGGGTTCTCTCGCTATCGTTTCCCCGGTAACAAGCCGATTCTGTTGGCCATTGTCATCACCCAATTCATTCCCGGCGTCGCGATCGCACTTCCCTTTCTCACCATGTTCCGAGACTTGGGGTTGCTCGATACGAAACTGGCCTTGATCGTCGCCAACCTCGCCATTGTCGTTCCTTACAACACCTGGTTGTTGAAAGGTTTCGTCGACGGGCTTCCTATCGAGGTGGAAGAGGCAGCACGTTTGGATGGTTGCGGTCAGCTCAGACTTTTGTGGCGCGTGATCACGCCGCTCGCCGCGCCGGGAATATTCGTTGGTGTCGTCTTCGCTTTTCTGTTGTCCTGGAACGAATTTCTCTTTCCTACGTTCTTGGCGCGCGCCGACGCGATCACTCTGCCGGTGTCATTGATCTCGCTCGAACGACCAGAAGGGATCCAGTGGGGCCCGATGGCCGCTGCCGGCTTGCTCGTCATGGTCCCGATGATTGTTCTCGCAACTTTGGTTCGGAAGCACTTTGCGCAGGGTATGACGCTAGGAGCAGTGAAATGAGATCAATGTTCAGACGACGTGGTCGACGGCTGATTCCGGCCGCTATCGCCGTGGCACTTGCGGTGGTCGTCTCATCCTGTGGCTCCGGCCCGACCACCGAGGATTTCATGTCTCAGGTGAAAGATGGCTCGGTCGACGAGCTCGGACTGTTGGAGGGAAAACCATACGACGGCACCACCATTCGATTCCTGACATGCTGTGCTTCTTCCCCCCAATTCGCCTCGCTGAAGGCGCGCACCGCTGAATTCACCGAACGCACGGGAATCACGGTGGAATCGTCGAATGTTCCTTACGCAACATTCCTGCAGAAGATTGTCGCCGAAAGCGCAATCGGCGGGGGCACGTACGACATGTTGATCTGGCCGGACGCCTGGGGGCCGTCACTAAAGGTAGGTGTGCAGCCGCTGGACGAGGTAATGGCGAAGGACGGAATCACACTCGACGACTTCTCGGGTCCCTTCAGGGAGGCCGCCGCTGCAGGAACCGACGGGCAGACGATGGGTCTTCCCCTGCGCGGTTTCTCCTATAACTTGTTTTACCGCAAAGACATCTACGATCAGCTTGGTCTCGAAGCGCCGAAAACCTGGGACGAGTATTACCAGCAGCTCGCGCTCATCAAGAGCAAGACCGACAAGTATCCGTTGGCCGGGCAGTTCAGCCGTAACAGTGGACAGAATCTCTACACGTGGCTGACAATGCTGTGGAGCAACGGGGCCGAACTGTTCGACGGGGACGGCAATCCGACCTTCACCTCACCGGAAGCAGTGGCCACCACTGAGAAGTACATCGAATCGGTCCGTCAGGGATACACGCCACCGGCGTCCACGAACTGGGGTGAGACCGATGCGACAACGGCGTTCCTCAAAGGAAACGCTGCCACCGTCATGACTTGGTCGTGGCACCTCGATGACTTCACGAACACGGGCAAGGCTGCACCGGAACTCGACGGCAATGTAGGCGTAGCGGCGCTGCCGGCTTTCGCTGGCAAGACTCCGTCCAGTTACGCCTACACCTGGTTGACGGGAGTGCTCAACACGTCGAAGAATCAGGGTGCTGCTTGGGAATACGTCAAGTGGATGACCAGTGCATCTACAGAGCGCGCCGTGGCCTTGGATAAAGATAACCCCGCCACCACGACCGGAATCACAGTTCACAATTCGAACATGCTCGATCCGGAAGTCAACGCGGCCAACAAGGATTTGCCGGAGATCCAGTACGAAGTTCTCCAGTCTGCTCGCGCGATCCCGATGAATCTGGATTGGCCTCGAATCATGGACATTCTGGCAGTCGCCGTCAATGAAATGGCGAACGGTGCGGATGTGCAGAGCACTCTCGAATCTGCGGCAGACGAGATCAAGAAGCTCGACTGATGGACAGCGAAAATCACTACCAAGGAGGCGAATTGATGAATGCCGATCAGACCGAACAGGCCAAAGCAGTGCTGAACGAAATTGCCTACCAGCCATATGCAGACCCGGAAGAGTTCATCGTCGAGTGGACGGACCGGATTTGGGTAGAGCGCGGAGTTGGGCTGATTCGGGAAAATTACGCACCGGATTCGATAGTGCACGGCGCCTACGGCACCGGGGTCGGTGTCGAACCTGTCGTTCGGAGCACGCTGACCAAGATCAGCGGCTTTCCGGATCGGGTGGGGCAGGCAGAAGATGTCGTGTGGGAAGCGCGTGGTGACGATGCGTTTTTGAGTTCTCATCGGATCTTCAGCAGTGGCACGGATACCTCGTTGTCCACCTATGGTCCGCCCTCAGGCCGACGGTACTCCGCCAAGACGATCGCCAACTGTCTGTACCGGCGCGGTGTGATGGAAGAAGAATGGGTGGTGCGCGACGAATTTGCAGTAATCAGCGATCTGGGTCTCGATCCGGAGGTGGTAGCCCGGGGCCTTGCGTTCAGTGAATTCACCGGGTCGGCGACGCTTTCCGACTCAGTGGACGTCCTCGCCGGCGGAGACTCCGGCCCACGCCCGGATCTGTTCCGGGGCGAATGCGATTTCGTCCTCGAAATGATCGAGGAGGTATGGAATCAGCGCAACTTCGATCGGATCGGGCAATACGTCCCGCGAGACGTGCTGTGCCACACCACCCGCAACCGCACACTCAGTAGACAAGGCAACTTCCAGTCGTCGATCATCGACATGCTCGCTCCGTTCCCGGATGCGCGCATTCACGTTCGGGACATCGCCGCTAACTACTCCGAGCACCATGGTGGTCTCCGCGTTGCGGTTGTGTGGTGGCTCACGGGAACGTACACAGGGGTGCCTGCGTACGGACGGCCGACTGGCTCGCCAGTGCAGGTACTGGGATCGTCCCAGTTCCTCTTCCGCGACGGCAAGATTACGACGGAATGGCGTATCTACGACGAACTCTCGACTCTGACCCAGATCGTCCATGCGCGCGGCGACGAGCCGTCCGTCATTTCAGAAAGGGCATGACATGGCCACAGTGAGCTACGACAGCGCCACTCGTCGATACCCGGGTACCGAGATCGCCGCAGTGGATCAGCTGAACCTCGAGATTGCGGACGGCGAATTTCTGGTGCTGGTAGGCCCGTCCGGATCGGGCAAGACCACGGCACTGAGAATGTTGGCGGGCCTGGAGGACATCGACGAAGGCGGAATTTCCATCGGGGATCGTGATGTGACCATGGTTGCACCGAAGGACCGTGATATCGCCATGGTGTTTCAGTCGTACGCGCTGTACCCACACATGACGGTCGCTGACAACATGGGATTCGCGCTCAAATTGCGCGGCGAGCCCAAGGACGTGGTGAAGGAAAAGGTTGCCGAAGCTGCGCGCCTGCTCGACCTGAGCGCGTACCTCGATCGGAAGCCGAAAGCTCTTTCAGGTGGTCAACGTCAACGAGTTGCCATGGGGCGAGCTATCGTTCGAGATCCTTCTGTGTTTCTGATGGACGAGCCCCTGTCCAACCTCGATGCGAAACTTCGCGTTGAGACCCGCGCGAACATCGCTGCGCTGCAACAGCGACTCGGCACCACCACCGTCTACGTCACTCACGATCAGGTCGAGGCAATGACCATGGGACATCGGGTCGCGGTACTCAAAGACGGTATCCTGCAACAGGTTGCCAGCCCGCGAGAGCTCTACGAACGTCCGTCCAACGCCTTCGTTGCCGCATTCATAGGCTCGCCCGGCATGAATCTCGCGACCCTGGCCGTAGCCGGGGGTGGCGTTCAGCTGGGTGATCTCGTCGTGCCGATCGCCCGTTCAGCGTCGTCGGGGCTCAGCGAAGTGACATTCGGAATTCGTCCGGAAACACTGCACCTCGTCGGCGTTGCCGACGAGGGGTTCGAACTCACGGTCGAGCTGGTTGAGGAACTGGGTGCGGACGCATACGTCTACGGCACCGTTTCCGGTTCGACAGGGACACAACGGGTGAACGTGCGAGTGGACGGGCGCACTCCGCCGAAACTGGGGCAAACAGTGCGGGTGGGCGTGCGAAACAACGCCGAAGTGCACCTGTTCCATCCGAGCAGTGGTGAGCGGTTGGCCGCCTGAACCGATTGCCGATGGAGGATTGTCCGACGCTATGAGGGGCGTCGGACAATCCTCTCGAAGACCAGTCGGCTCTAAATCAGCTGTCGGACGGGGTTTTACCCGAGAGTCGATACACGCGAGATGAGGACGTATGACAACCATCATGTATGACCTGACGTCACGTGCCGGCCAAATATCACAGCCCATGGTTGGGCGCAGTTCGCGGCGACATCGAAGTCGGACCACGAGCGACAATGCCAGGCATATCTTTGCCTTGGACAGGTTCACAGGCGAATGACTATCAGTGTGTTCGAGCTCTTTTCGATCGGTATCGGGCCGTCGAGTTCGCATACCGTCGGACCTATGCGAGCGGCGAGTATGTTTGTCGACGATTTGAACGCACTCGCCGTCCTCGGCGATGTCGCTGAAATACGGGTAGATCTGTATGGATCGCTTGCGGCTACGGGCGCCGGGCACGGAACGCTGTCTGCCATCCTCCTCGGACTCGAGGGATGTCGCCCCGAGAGTATTGAGCCCAAGGAGATGGAAGCGCGACTCACCCGAGCTCGCTCCACTGGCAGAATCCGACTCGGGGGGACTATAGACATATCGCTGTCGGAAGACGATATGGTGTTGCGCCCGTTGACTATTCTGGATGTTCATCCCAATGCGTTGGCATTCGCGGCAACCGCCGCAGGCGGCCAAGTGGTCCATAGTCGGACCTACTACTCGGTCGGTGGTGGTTTCGTTGTCGCAGAAAATGATTCGGAGCCGTCTACGCGTCGTGATGGACATTCCTTGTCGTTTGGTTCCGCGCAAGAACTTCTCGAGCTGACCGAACGCTATTCACTCTCGATCAGCGAGGTGATGCTCGGGCACGAACGAACACTGCGCTCGGATATGGAGGTTCGAGATCGGCTCTTGCACATACGCGACGTCATGGTCGAATGCTGGCACCGCGGAATCGGCCGAGACGGCTACCTTCCCGGCGATCTCGGCGTGCGTCGCCGCGCTCGTGACTGGTACCAACGTCTTCACGCGGAAGACCGCGCGCGTGACCTGGCCTTCGCTGAGGACTGGGTCAATCTGGTTGCTCTGGCAGTAAACGAGGAGAACGCTTCCGGAGGAAGAATCGTCACGGCTCCCACCAACGGCGCCGCGGGGATCATCCCAGCCGTCCTGCATTACGCCTTGCATTACACCCGGGCAGGTCAAGCGGACCGGGACAATGCGACTATCCGATTCCTACTAGTGGCCGGCGCCATCGGTTCGCTCTACAAAGAACGAGCTTCGATTTCCGGTGCAGAAGTGGGTTGCCAAGGTGAGGTGGGTTCCGCTGCGTCGATGGCTGCCGCCGGTCTGGCCGAAATACTCGGCGGCAGTCCGAAACATGTGGAGAATGCGGCAGAGATCGCGATGGAACACAGCCTCGGGCTGACGTGTGACCCGATAGGCGGTTTGGTGCAGATACCGTGCATCGAACGTAACGCAATTTCGGCGGGAAGAGCGATCAATGCGGCTCGAATGGCATTGCGCGGAAATGGAACACACCGCGTCAGCCTGGACCAGGTAATCGAGACGATGCGGATGACAGGTGTCGACATGAACTCGAAGTACAAGGAAACGTCGATGGGTGGCCTTGCTGTCAACGTGCCGGTGAACATTGTCGAGTGTTGACATCAATATTCGGTATCTAGACCAGGCTCACCTTCGGGTATTGATCATCCGAAGTGCGAACCGAAATACCACTGCGGCACCCGCACCTGCAGCCAGACCGGCGACGACATCGGCAAGAAGGACACCGACGCCTATGCCCAGGACGGCAGCAGCGGCGACGGCAAGGGCGACGTCAGCACGAGGAGCGGCGATCGCGGCATCCTTTCCCCGAGTATCGAACGAGCACCCATCTCAACGGAGCATGTCACGAAACTGTCGTCCGCAGGTGTATCAACAGCAAAATGTGTGAAACGCGTCGGCCCCGACGGAGTTGGACTCCGCCGGGGCCGGGCTGTGTGTACAGCGCTGTGTGTATTGCGCGCTGGCTCAGTGTGTTGGGACGGATTCCTTCGAGGAGGTCGGGGACGTATCGGTGTGCTGGCTACCAATCTCCTTGCGGGAGTTGGAGCTGTTGAACCGAGGGAGGAAACCGGCCAGGACGAGTGCGATGACGGCGGATCCGGCAGCGAGAGCCATGACTACGCGGAAAGCGTTCTCCGACGGCAGCGTTGCCCCACCGATGGACATGGTCATCTGGGCGATGACGACACCCGCGATGGCGCTGGCGAATGATGTACCGAGGGAGCGCATCAGGGTGTTGAAGCTGTTGGCTGCACCGGTCTCGGACGGAGGAACAGCCCCCATGATGAGAGCGGGCATCGCGCCGTAAGCCATACCGGTACCGGCGCCGATGATCACTGCGATCACGATCAGTTCCCAAATTGAGTGCATGGCGAAAATGCCGATGCCGTAACCGATTGCGACGACAACGGCGCCGAGCATGAGCGTCACCTTGGGGCCGTGCGAATTGGTGATGCGTGAGGACAGCGGAGAGATGAGCATCATGATGATGCCGGACGGAGCCATGACCAGACCTGCGGTGAGCATCGAACCGCCGAGACCGTAACCGGTGACCTCAGGCAACTGGACTACCTGGGGAAAGACCATGCTGGCGGCGAACATCGCGAATCCGAACACGATGGATGCGAGGTTGGTGAAGAGCACCTGGCGGCGGATGGATACGCGTAGATCTACCAGTGGCTTGGGGGTGCGTAGTTCCCACCAAGCCCAGAATCCGAATATGACGATCGAGGCAGCGAACAGCGAAAGCGTGAGCGTGCTTGTCCATCCCCAGTCGCCACCCTTGGAAATGGCAAGTAGTAGAGCGATGAGGGCGGCTGAGAGCGAGATTGCTCCGCCGAAGTCGAACGTGCCACCCGTGCGAACCGTCGATTCGGGGACCAGGACTACAACCAGCCCAGCCGCAAGTGCGCCGAGCACGGCTGACGCCCAGAACAGGACGTGCCAGTCCGCGTATTCCGCGATCAGGGCTGCGATCGGAAGACCCAGAGCGCCACCGACTCCCAGTGAAGCGCTCATCATCGCAACAGCGCCGGCGAGTTTCTTGGGCGGAAGCACGTCGCGCATCACACTGATGCCCAGCGGGATGACGCCGGCCGCAAGACCCTGGAGGATTCGGCCGGCAACGAGGGGGATCACACTCGAGCTGAGTGCTCCGACCACCGATCCGGTCACCAACAGCGCCATGCTGATCAGGAGCAGACGGCGTTTGCCGAACATGTCGCCCAACCGGCCCATGGTCGGGACGGCGACGGCAGCTGCGAGCAGGGTGGCGGTCACCGCCCATGCGGTATCGGACGCGGGAGCGTTCAGGTACTCCGGCAGGTGCGGGATGATCGGGATGACCAGCGTCTGCATGAGCGAGACGACGATGCCGGAAAACGCCAGGACAGCCACCACTGCAGTGGTGGCTGGTGACTTCGAGGTTTGTGGCGGCGTTGTTGGTGGTGGAGAAGTCGGTGGTGGAGAAGTGTTTGACGACATTGCGGTAACTCCATCGGAGGAAGTACGAAAGTGGTTTAAGTCAGTTGCTTGAACTAAACTTAAATCAAGTGACTGACTTAAGGGAAGGGTGTGTCTCCGATCGTGACGAACATCTCCGGTGCCGAGCAGCTTCGGACAGTCGAGGATGATGGTGACCATGACTACGAGGGCTGAAGATGCGACGGCCGAAGCCGGCGTCGCGGCAAATTCCGCGCGTTCTGCTGCAACCCGAGACCGCATCCTCGCCGTCGCCGAGCAGCTGTTCGCCGAACACGGAGTTTTTGCGGTCTCGAACCGTCAGGTGAGCGAAGCGGCAGGTCAGGGCAACAATGCGGCCGTCGGATATCACTTCGGCACCAAGACCGATCTGGTCCGCGCGATCGTGAACAAGCACTCCCAGCAGATCGAGAAGAAGCGCGGCGAACTGCTACGGAAGGTTGAAGGGTCGAAGGACGTTCGAGATTGGATTACGTGTCTGGTTCGGGCGTCGACCGATCACTACGCTGAAATGGGTGGCCCGACCTGGTACGCGCGGTTCAGTGCGCAGATTCTCACCGATCCAGTCCTGCGGAAAATCGTCTACGACGAGGTTCTGGCCTCGCCCACCCTGCAGGAGACGCTTCGCGGACTATCAGCCTGTCTCACTGACATGCCGATGAGTGTTCGACGCGCTCGCGCGGACATCGGACGCAATGCGATCGTGCACATGTTCGCCGAACGCGAGCGCGCGCTTGCCGAAGAGGGGCCGGATGAAGTCACATCGTGGGAGGACTTCACGACCGACCTCGTCGACGCATTGGTGGGTCTTTGGACTGCCCCGATCAGCCGCTGACCGGCCGCTCATCCGCGCTGTCCACCCGTTCCGACGGAACCCTGCGCAATGGATCTTGTGCCGGTGGAAGATCCAGGAGCAGGCCGACGCCCGCAAGAACGATGACGAGCCCACTGACGAGCGCGAACGTGACAGGCTCGTTCAACCACAGCACTCCGATCGCTGATGCCGAAATCGGCACCAAAAGAGTGACGGCCGATGCCGCGACTGGGCCCGCCTGGCGAATGATCCAGAAATAGACCAGGTAGCCACCGGCGGTAGCCCCCAGCCCCAGGGCTGCCACGGCGATGAGTGGACCGACGGTTATGGGCCCCGGTGGGGGAGCGACGGCGGACACGGGCACCAAGAGGGCAACCGCGGCAAGTTGTTGGCCGAGGGCCAGTGTCATTGGTGGAGTGTCCTGGAATGACTTTCGTGCGTAGACACCTCCGACTGCATACAGCAGCGCCGCAGTCAACGACGCGCCGACGGCCAGCATTGCGCGGCTGTCGAGCGCTGACGGAATCCCGCCGACGAGCACCGAGACGCCGGCAATGCCGATCGCAACACCCGAGATTTTTCGCCAGGTGATCTTTTGCCGAAGCCAGAAGGCGGCGACGAATACCGTGAACATCGGAGTCGTGGCATTCAGGATCGACGCCGTCGACGAGTTGAGTCCGACGATCGCAGTTGCGACAAGCGTGAGAGGCCCAGCGACGTTGAGGGCCGCCAACAGTAGGAATGCGGGAAACCGGTGACCGACTGCGTGCCAGGTCGATCTGCTGGAGGCCGTTATCAGTGCGAGAACCAGCGCTGCGACTATGAAGCGGGCATGCGTCGTGCCGACGGCGCCGAAGGTTGGGGCAGCCACGGCAACCAGTGGGAACGAGCTTCCCCAGAGTGCGCCGACCAGCAGCAAAGCTCCAACCACGGCGAATCGGCTGCTGCCGATTGCCTTTCGATTCTTCATTGAGCCTCTTCGTCAAAGACCTTGCGGACGTGGATGGTCAATGCCTCGACCTACCCTATACCCCCAGTAGGTATCATGATTATTGTGTCATGATGATGCGGTGATCGGGGATTGCTTGACGGCTAATTCGTTTTCCCACAATGGTTTATGTGGCGAGGTGATGGCCGTACGCGCCTTCGCACATTCTCCAGTATACCTATAGGGGGTATATTGATAGATGTGTGAGGCTGGCTTCTCGGCTCACCGCCGTCCCCCCGAGAGAACAGGAACCCCAATGAGCAGCTGTGGCTGTGGCAATACCCCGAAGACTGACGCCAATGGCGTTGCAGGCACTGTCGGTACGGCGATGCCGACCGGCGGGAAAGACCTACTCAACTCTGGGAGTGGTGAACTCGTCGAATGTCGGGTCATGCCCGGCAGTGTGATCGAGAAGGCGCGTGCCGAAGCGGAAGGCCTGTTCCGTGACTTCGAAGGCAATCGGTACTGGTTCTGCTGCAAGGGATGTGGTCCTCGATTCGACGCAAATCTCAGGAAGTACGCCGACGTGAGCTGAGCGAAAAGTGGTGGTGCAGGCGATGTCTGCACCACCACTTTTGTTGTAGCGCCGTCGGTGTTCGGGCGGACCGTCATCATCAGACAGCGCGAGCACAAGCGCACTGGGTAGCCGCCAAGGTGCATTCGCCTTGCGTCGTTTCGTATGACGGGGGTGCGGGCAATTTAGCACCGGTCTCCCGAGGCCAAAGTGCAAATCCTGCAACGGCTCCCGCTGCGGCAAGCGCTGCGAGGATGCTCCAGGTGACCGCAAATCCCGCGCTCGTGCCGACCCATCCGGCGATCGGATAGGTGACAAGCCAGGCGAGGTGCGACAGCGAGAACTGGGCTGCGAACACCTCCGGTATACCTGTGGGGTCGACGGAGCGCCGAAGCACCTTTCCGGTCGGTGTGACGATCATGGCCATCCCGGCGCCGATGAGTGCCCACACTGAGGCTGTGAGTATCCACGTGAATACGCCGGCCACGGCGAGGGATGCTGCCGCGCCTGCGCTGAAGACCAGAACGACGGAACCTGCTGTCATCACGGTGCGTTCAGCGGTTCTGTCGAGAATGCGTGGAAGAAGCAGAGCGGTCACCAGCGTGCCGGTGCCCGATGCGGCAAGCATCCAGGCCACGTCGGATTGGGTTCCACCGAGCTCGTCGCGAACGTAGTTGACGGTATTGACCACCACGATCGAGCCGGCTGCTGCCACCACGAGATTGAGGGCCATGATGCCGCGCAGTCGCGGTGTGGTCACGAAGATCCGCACTCCCGACGCGATCCGATCCCACGCCTTACGGTGAGTGCTGGGACGAGCGTTGGGGATTCGGGTGGCCAACACGAGCAGCGCCGAAACAGCAAAGCCCACGGAGGTGGCGACGAACAACAGGTTGAACGTCATGAAGGACAACGCGACTGCGGCAAGGACAGGGCTGAGCAGACTTTCCATCGTGTAAGCGACCTGCGATGCCGACAGCGCGCGGGTGAAATCGGCCTCGTCGGTCACGATGTCAGGGATGACCGCCTGGAAAGTGGGTGTGAATGCTGCCGACGCAGCCTGGAGAACGCCTACCAGCACATAGATGTGCCAGATCTCGCTGACAAAGGGCAAGGCGATCACTACCGCTGCTCGAATGACGTCGAGTGCGACGAGGAAAGCTCGTCTCGGCAACCGGTCTACGTACGCCGCTGCGAGTGGAGCGATCACGACGTACAGGGACATCTTGATAGTCAGCGCGGTGGCGAGTACAGCTCCGGCGCTCGGTCCGGCGAGTTCGTAGGCGAGTAGACCCAGCGCAACCGTCGCCAACCCGGTGCCGAACAGCGCGATGATCTGGGCGCTGAAGAGCAGGCGATAGTCGCGAATCAAGAACAGACGCATGCTGTTCCGTTCTGGCACGGTCCTAGCGGTCCGGTTCATCTGGTTTCACTCCCGCGACAAGATTGAAAGCTCCGGTCAGGACATTGAGAGCGACGATTCCGACTACGTCGGCGATCTCGCGATCACCGTAGCCGTACGCTCGAAGGTCCGATATGTGTTCGTCGGAAATCGAGGCAGGTTCCCGGTAGACGCGCAGTCCGAGGTCGATCATTGCCGCGATGGCGGGATCGGCCGACGTGCCCGCGCGGGCACGCTCGATCTCGTCCGCCTCGACGCCGTTGGCGTGCGCGGCGGCGACGTGGGCTTCGAGGCAAACAGCGCAACCTTGCTGGACCTGCACAGCGATCGAGATTCGTTCGCTGATCTTGCGGTTCAACTTCGCTCGCTTCATTGCCCGGCTGAGTTGCAGATAGCCACCCAGCACAGCGGGTGAATGAGCCATCGCCGCAACCATGTCGCCGACCTGTCCGTGACGGTTGACGAGCTCGGCGAGCAGGTCTTTGGATGTGCCGACAGCGGTGGCCGGTGTGAGAGGTGCAAGGCGTGACATGAGTTGTCCTAGGTGGTTCCGATGGTGGTGGGTTCGGTGGACGATCGCCCGCCGTACCCACCACCGGAGTTGGTCAAGAATTGACGGTGGACTTAACGGTTCGAGGCTCTTCGACTTTGGGTGAGCGCATCACTACCGCGGTGATTGCTGCGCCCACCACTGCGATGACGGCTGCACCGATGAACACTGCGGAGAACCCGTTCGTCAGCTCGGTCAGGTCGCCGAGTTGATCAGCGCCGAACACTGCTGCGATCGCGGTCATCACCGCGAGACCGACAGCGGAGCCGACCTGGTAACTGACGTTGACGATGCCGGACGCCAATCCGCCCTCCTCTGGGCGTGCGGCCGAAATCGCCGTACCCAGTGAAGGAATGAACGCCAGCGTCATACCGGCCGCAGCTACCAGCGAGGCCGGCAGCACGTCTACCCAGAAGTTGCCGGTGGGCCGGATCAACGACATCCAACCCAAACCTATTCCCAGGACCAGCAATCCGGCGACGATCATTGCTTTTGCGCCGAAACGAGCCATGGCCCGTGGTGCCACGACGACCATGCCGAGCATGACGAAGATCGTCATCGGCAGCAGAGCCGCACCGGCGGGGAAGGCGCTGTATCCAAGCACTTGCTGCAGATACAGGTTCAGGAAGAACCACATCGGTATCCAGGCGGCGCCGAGCACGAGCTGAGCGATGTTCGCGGCACCGAGGTTGGGCGCCTTGAAGATTCCCAGACGCACGAGAGGCTCCCGACGCTTGGACTGGATCAATACGAATGCACCCAACAGAGCGGCCGACACGGCGAGCGCCAGCCACGTCTGCCCGGATCCCCATCCGACATCAGGTGCTCTGACGATGCCGAAGACTCCGACAGCAAGACCTGCGGTGACAGCGAGTGCGCCGAGGAAGTCGATCGACCCGGTACGTGCCGGTGCGTTCGGCATCAGGAGGGGAGTAGCGATCAGCGCGATGACGGCGATGGGAATGTTGAGGTAAAACACCCAAGGCCAGCTGGTGTATTCGGTGATGACGCCGCCGAGGAACACTCCGGCCGTACCGCCTGCCGGGGCGGCAGCGCCGTAGATGGACAGCGCCTTGGTCATCTCTTTCTGCGTGCTGCCGAACAGCATCATCAGCAAGGTGAGCGCCGATGGTGCGATGAGTGCGGCACCGGCACCCTGAACGGCGCGGCCCGCAAGTTCGACGGCAACGTTACCGGCGGCACCGGCGACAACGGAACCGATCAGCAGGATCAGCCAACCAGCGGAGAACACTCTGCGGGCGCCGAACAGGTCGGACAGGCGGCCGCCGAGGAGGAGTAGCCCGCCGAATGCGATGACGTACGCATTGAAGACCCAGGTCAGGCCTTCCTGGGAAAAGCCGAGATCGCTCTGCATCTGGGGGAGAGCGACACCGATGATCGAGGTGTCCATGATGACCATGAACTGAGCGGCGGCAATCAACGCCAACGCCCACCACTTACGTGTGGATTGCGGTTGTGTGGACATTCTGACTTCCTTACCTGTACGGGGTATAGGTGATTCTTGCGTGTTCCGGGGACGTCGTAAGCGAGCCTGGGTGACATCGGCGCAGCGCTTCGTTGGGGTGTACGGGGAAATGCTGCTCTTGGAACTCATTCGGCCGGCGCTCTGCGTAGATGCGCATCGGATCTCCTTCGAGTGAATTCAGGGTGTTCGAGTAGTTCGTTGCATACCCTAGGGGGGTATGGTACAAATTGCAACAGGTTCGATGCCAAGGAGTGCAGAACCTGACGCAGACGGCAACGGAAGTGCTGCCGACCTAAGCTCGGGAGGGCAAGATGTTCAGCAAGAACGGCTACACACTGGAATTGGTAACGTCGGAGGCGACTGTCGGCAGCAATGTACCTCTGCAATTCCGGATTCTGGATTCAGCGGGAACTCCGTTGACTCAGTACACGGACACCCACGACAAGCAGTTGCATCTGATCGTGGTCGGTCTGGACCTGACCGAGTTCCAGCACGTGCATCCCGAATTGGATGAGAACGGAAACTGGCACGTGTCAGTTGATTTCGCTCATTCGGGAGACTATCGAGTCTTCGCTGACTTCACCCCGGACGGCGGTGACGGAATCACGCTGAGTGCGGATGTACGCGTCGTCGGCTCCTATGATCCCCGGCCGTTGCCTGCCGCTGCTGCCGACACGACGGTCGACGGATACACAGTCTCTCTCGAAGGCGCGGCCCATGCCGGTCAAACATCGAAGCTCACGCTCTCGGTCAGTCGTGACGGAATCCCGGTCACAGACTTGCAGCCCTACCTTGCCGCGTACGGGCATCTGGTCGCGTTGCGTGCCTCCGACCTCGCATATCTCCATGTGCATCCGGACGGTCATCCCGGTGACAGTGTCACGCCAGCTGGTCCGGCAATCACCTTCTACGCCAACATGCCGAGTGCCGAGGACTACCGATTGTTCTTGGACTTCAAACACGACGGGTTGGTGCGTGCAGCGGAATTCACGCTGACGGCCGACAATGCGACCCCACCTGTGTCCGAACATGCGAACCACGCGCACCACGGGCACTGAGATCGAATGCGTTTCGCAGCAGCGGGAAAACGGGCATCGGCAATCGCCATGCACCCATCTGTTCGTGCAGTAGCGAAGTGCCTGGCGATGTGCGCAGTGATTGCTCTGCAGGACAACGGAAGCCGAAGAGTATCCGCACCTCGCCCCGGAAATGAGAATTGTTGCGACATCACGCGTTGACGAAAAGGAGGATATCAAATGTCGGAAGCGACAGAAGTTGGCAGTGCTCCAGGCAGTGATTCGACTGGCGATGCATGCTGCACGAGCGATTCGCACGGCTACATCTCCGCCAAGGACGACTACCTGGCGCGACTGCGTCGCATAGAAGGTCAATCTCGTGGCCTGCAGCGGATGGTCGACGAGGACAAGTACTGCATCGACATTCTCACTCAGGTCTCGGCGATGACCAAGGCTCTCCAGGCGGTAGCCATGGGCCTGCTCGAGGACCACATTGGCCACTGCGTCGTCAAAGCCGCTGTTGCCGGTGGGCCCGAGGCAGACGCGAAGATCAAAGAAGCGAACGACGCGATTGCGCGATTGGTCCGCTCGTAGAACTGTGCTCGACGAACATTGATACCTTGGTGGGCATGTTCAGTGTCGAGATCCGTCGTACATTCGCTGTGAGGCAAGGGCTTCCGGCACCCGTGCGGGACGCAAAGAATTTGCCGCCGCTGATGCCTGCCGAGGGATTTCGGGTGACGATGCGAGCGGGGTTCTCGTTCCAGGACGACCAACTCGGAGATCGTGGATGGTTTGTCGACACGGACGCTCTGGACGAAGCGATCGATCGATGTACCGAGCAATTGGCGAGCGGTGTCTGGCCGGAGATTTTCGATTTCCGTCCGTCATTCGAGAACGTTACGAAGTGGGCTTTCGGTGAACTGGCGCCCAGCATTCCCCAACTCGCCTACGTCGAACTCGACAACGAGACAATCGGTGTGGCAACAAGATACGTCAGATCGCAGTGATCTGACGTATCTCGTTGCCGCTTAGAGTTCGATCGATCGGTTACTGGTAGAGGCGCAGTGCGGAACCGATGAAGGTCTTGCCGAATGCGAGTCCGGCCTTGTTGAAGTAGAAGCTCAAGACCGTATCGGCAAACGGGACTGCGGACACCGTTTTGGTGATCTGCGACTCGGCGTCCGCCCACTCCGCGCATGCTGCGTCGCCGGTCAAACCGGAGGCCTTGGCAACGGCTGCTTCGTAGGCGGGGTTGTTGATCGAAGAGAAATTCTTACCTGCTGCCGGAGCAGGACCGGAGAAGAATGGGACGAACCCGCTGGGAACCGAGTTGTTGATCTGGATCCACGCGATGTCCCACTGGTTGTTGTCTTTGCCGCTGAGCATGACGTCGACAACTTTGGTCTGGTCGGCTCCTGTCACCTCGACGGTCGCGCCGAGGTCGGACCATGCCGTCTGAGTGAGTTCGGCTGCTGCGCTGCGCGCATCTTCGCCGGCAGCGTAGAAGAGGCGGAGGGTCAGCGGCTTTCCGTCCTTGCTTCGCTTGCCATCAGAGCCGGCGGTCCAACCGGCCGCGTCCAAGGTTGCCTTTGCTGCGCTGAGGTCGAAGTCCGGAATGTTGCCTGCGACAGAGTCGTACACGCAGGCGCGGGGTTCGACGGAGACAAGACTTGTTGCGCGGGTGCCTTGGCCGCCAGTGATCACTTCAGCGAGATCGTCGAGATTGACGGCCTGGACTAGAGCTTTTCGAACGGCGGGATCACTGGTCGGATTATCCGCAATCTGATTGAAGTACATCTGACCGGCGGGAAGTGGGCGCTGGACCGAGTCGAAGTTGGCGGCATCGATGCGATCCTTGTCCGGACCGGCAATCGGAGATGCGCTCAGTTCGCCCGAGAGAAGCTGGTTTGCTGCGGTGCTGACATTGGGTGCCATGACAGCAATGACCGTCTTGGGGACACCCGGTGTGTCGGAGGTGGTGTCGTCGGGGCCCCAGCTGTAGCCGTCACGACGCTCGAACGTGTAGTGGTCGTTGGCCGAGACTTCGGTGACTTCGAACATGCCGGAGCCCAGCGACTTGTTGTTCGAGGCGGTCGGATCCTCGAGTCCGGCATCGCACATGATCGGGAGGCGGCTGATGGTGAGGAGGAGGAACGGGGTCGGCGCCGGAGTGGTTACCGTGATGGTGCGGGTGGCGAGATCGGCAGTGGCCGAAGCGCCGATGGGAACTGTGGTGCCACGTTGTTGTGAACCCTTGGCCGGATCGGCGACGAAGTTGATGTTGTTCGCGACGGTCTGTGCGGTCAGCGTCGACCCGTCGGTACAGGTCACGCCTTCACGAATGGTGAAGGACGCGGAGGTCGGCGTTTCTTCCCACTTCTCGGCCAACCATGGTTTGAATTCACTGGTTTCAGGATCCTGGTAGACCAGGGAGTCGTACGCCAGCTTCGAAATTTCCGCGGTTGCCGCCGAGCCGGACATGATCGGGTTCAGTGCACCCGGATCGCCTTGCAACGCGTACCGGAAGGTTCCGTCTGTCAGAGGCTCACCGCCGCCGGAGCCCGAGGACGTGCCTCCCGAGCTGCAAGCCGACAACACGAGCGCGAGCCCCGCGGTCGCGGCAAGCGTCGAATAGGAGCGGTGTTTCATTGTGCCTCCGTGAAGGAGCCGGGGCCCGGGAGTGAATCGTGAGGGCGCAGTCGAGTGTGACCGCTAAATCTTGGCGTAGGACGTGACGGGCATCTCGGTTGATCCTCACGAAAATCCGGCAGATTTTTGTTCGATTTCACGAAGGCTGGAGTTCTGGCTCAGTTCAGGGGGAGTCGAGGGCACTTCGATGTGGCCACCCGGTCTCCGTGAGTACTACGGCCGGAACCGAGGTCGCCGGGGCGATCGGGCCGAGACCGCGGAGATCTTCGTCGCCGTCGATCTCGGACCAGAATTCGTCCGCCGAAACATCGAGGCCGAGAACGATCCACGGCGGTCCGGCCCTTTGAAAGGCAAAGGAGATGTTGCCGGTTCGAGGAACCGTCGCATCGAACAAATGGTCTCCGACGGGATAACCCTGCTGCTCGCCGATCAAAGTCACGGTCGTCGGTTCGAAGGATGCCGCGCGCAGAATCTGCTCGACTGCGCGGTCGAAGCTCTGCTGGGCGCTGAACTCTTTGTCCGGCTTCGAACCGCTGAACTCGGGAAAATGCGCACAACACAAAACATGAGAGCCTGCTGAGGTGCCGTACAGGCCAAACACGGGAAATCCACCGGCCACGACGCGTGACGTTAGCAGAGCGTCGAAGTGAAGGAATTGCTGTTTCAGCAAAGATTGTTGCGTGAATTGCGGGAGATGTTCATCCTGGATGAATGAGCCACGAACACGACAATCACCACGAAAACTCCGATACCACCGAGAACCCGTACGCCAAGGCGGACGCACAATTCTGGAACTCGCTGTACGAAGAACGCCCAGCGCGGTGGAGCGGAAACCCCAACCCGCAGTTGATTGCCGAAGCCTCCGACCTGGAACCGGGCACGGCACTCGACGTCGGTTGCGGCGAAGGTGCCGACGCTTTGTGGTTGGCGCGTCGCGGGTGGAAGGTCACCGGCACCGACATCTCGTCGGTTGCGCTCAGCCGCGCCCAGGCTCACGTCGAGGGCGAAGGCGTCGACATCGAATGGCTGGAAGCCGACCTGACGAAGTGGGATCCGCAGGGGCGCTCGTTCGATCTGGTGTCCGCGCAGTTCTTCCACATGCTCGAACCCGCGCGCGGGGAATTGTTCCGTGCTCTCGGAGATCTGGTCGCGCCCGGCGGGCATTTGCTGATCGTGGGCCACTCACCTCACGAGTCGCCGACCGAGCACCATCGGGCCATGCTCCATACACCCGAATACGTGGAGTCGCTGTTCACCGATGGTTGGAAGGTGTTGGTCTCGGAGTCGCGGGAACGTGATCTTCCCGCGAACCCCGAGATGCATCACACGACGGATACCGTTGTGCTGCTTCAGCGATTGAGTGCGAGCACCGACAGCAACTCGTAAGCGACGTGGGCCGCTGCGATACCGGTGATCTCGGCGTGGTCGTACGCCGGCGCTACCTCGACGATGTCGGCGCCGACCACGTTGAGTCCCACCAACCCACGCAGTGTGTTCAACAATTCGCGAGAGGTCATGCCGCCCGCTTCGGGTGTTCCGGTGCCCGGAGCGTGGGCGGGATCGAGTACGTCGATGTCGACGGAGACGTACACCGGCCCACCGTCGAGGCGCCTACGCATGCGCTCGACGATGCTGGCGACACCGTCGACCTCGTAGTCGTCACTGCGGATCACCTGGAAGCCGAGGACGCGGTCGTCCTCGAGGTCCTTCTCGCTGTAGAGCGGTCCACGGATGCCGATGTGCTGCGAGCGCTCCATGTCGATCAGGCCCTCTTCGCTGGCGCGGCGGAAGGGGGTGCCGTGGGTGAATGGCTGACCGAAGTAGGTGTCCCAGGTGTCGAGGTGAGCGTCGAAGTGCAGGACGGCGATCGGGCCGTGATCGCGGGCCAGTGAGCGCAGGATCGGCAGTGCGATGGTGTGGTCGCCGCCGAGCGTGAGCACGGAGGAACCGTCGGCGCGCAGGTCGGTGACGGCGGACTGAACCGTCGTGAGAGCTTCCTGGATGTCGAAGGGGTTGACGCCGATGTCGCCGAAATCGGCTACCTGCTGGTTGGCGAAGGGGGAGACCTTGAGCGCCGGGTTGTACGGACGCAGCAGCTTCGACGCAGCGCGGATGTGGCCCGGGCCGAAACGAGCGCCGGGGCGGTAGCTGACACCCGAATCGAAAGGAATGCCGAGAATCGTCACGTCGGCGCGCGAGACCTCGTCCAGGCGCGGCAGACGCGCAAAAGTGGTCGGCTCGGCGTAGCGGGGGACGCGCGTGGCGTCGACGGGTCCGATGAACGATCCGGGGTTGTTGGTAGCCATGTGCAGAGGTCCCTGCTCTCGATTCGGCGCACACCGGGCGCCCTTCAGTGATGTAGCTCTCTGAGCAAGTATGGTTTCCCCAAGAGGCTCGGTTGTCAACCCCTGTTTCCTGAAAGGGACACGGCGGTCGTGAAGGAGTGGGTTCAGTGGCCAAGGCGAAGGAAGCGGTGGAGCCGGTCGGTCCGCGCATCGGGGCGAGGCTCAAGGCGGCACGTCAGTCGAAGCGATTGACCCTCGACGACCTGGCCGAGGCCTGCGGTGTGACCAAGGGGTACCTCTCGAAACTCGAGCGCGATCACGTCAACGCGTCGGTGGCGACCCTGATCAAGGTGTGTGCGGTGCTCGAGATCCCCGTCGGATCCCTGTTCGAGAATGCGTCCGCCGGTGAAGTGGTTCGCGCCGATGCCATGCCGCAAATCAGCTTCGGCGGCGAGAAGATGACGGAGTACCTGCTCACGCCTACCAACGAGCGTCGAATCCAGGTGCTGCTCGGCGAGCTGGAACCGGGTGGCGGAAGCGGTCGGGAGTTCTACAGCCTGCCGATCGACGTGAACTTCGTACACGTGCTCGAGGGTGGCCTGCGGGTCTCGTTCGAGGGCGGTCGGACGGATCCGAACGGTGAGGCCGTCGACGCCGAGGACGTTGTGCTCGAGGCGGGCGATTCCTTCACGTTCACGCCTACGCACAATCACAGCTTTCAGGCCGAAGGCGCAGTTCTGGCGAAGGTTCTGTGGGTCCTGAATCCGGCGTTGCCGGAAGGGCCCCGCGCCCCGTCTTCGTGAGACTCGAATGCGTGAATGTTGATTCTTAGGAAACAAGAGTTGACATGATTGGCGGCACCAGTCACGCTGGTAGTTGTCCCCGTCACACGCACCGTCGAAAATTGGCGTCACGGAACTCCTGAAGGAGCGAACCATGCATGTCGATTCTGTCCGAGTTGGCCTGTTTCAAGGTCCGCTCACCACACCGGACACCTTTGCGTCGGTGGAGTTCAACCTCGCTGCGATCGATACGGCAGCCCGTGAGGCTGCTGCGTCCGGTGCGAAGATCCTCCTGACGCCGGAGATGTCCGCAACCGGCTACGACATCGGCGAACTGGTGTCGTTGCGTGCGGAGCCGGCCGACGGCCCGATCTTCGATTCCGTCGCCGCGATTGCTCGCAGCGCGGGCATCGCAGTCGTCTACGGCTATCCCGAACTCGACGGGGGAGATGTCTACAACAGCGTGCAGGTGGTGGGCAGCGACGGCACTTCGCTTGCGCACTATCGCAAGACGCACCTGTTCGGCACGCTCGATCGCGAGCACTTCCGGCCAGGTGAGACCTTGGTGGTCGGGTTCGACTTCGAGGGCATCCGCTGCGGATTGTTGATCTGCTACGACGTGGAATTTCCCGAAGCGGTTCGGGCACACGCCGACGCCGGAACCGAATGGCTGATCGTGCCGACGGGTTTGATGACTCCTTACGAACACATTGCGCAGCAGGTGGTTCCGGCCCGCGCATACGAAAGTCAGATGTTTCTCACCTACGTCAATCGCTGTGGTGCCGAAACCGACCTGACCTACTGCGGGCTCTCGTGCGCCATCTCGCCCGACGGTGCCGAGTTGGCGAGAGCCGGGGGCGGTCAGGAGTTGCTCTTCGCGGATCTTGCTGCCGCCACCGTCGCGCAATCGCGCACTCTCAATACGCATCTCGACGATCGACGCCTCGATCTGTATCCAGACCTTTCTGTCACAACTGTCTCCAAGGAGAACCGTAGATGACCATCCCAGTAGCTCCGGACAGTTCCTCGGAACCCGGCAAGCAGCCGCCGCTCACGATGTTCGGGCCGGATTTCCCGTTCCCGTACGACGATTACGTTTCCAGCCCGGCGGGGCTCGGCTCGGTGCCCGATCTGGCATTGGGTACCGAAGTTGCCGTGATCGGTGGCGGCCTCTCCGGCATGATCGCGGCCTACGAGTTGCTCAAAATCGGCCTCAAACCGATTGTCTACGAAGCCGATCAGATCGGTGGCCGGATGCGGTCGGTCGAGTTCGACGGGCACCCCGGAGTAGTCGCCGAGATGGGCGCAATGCGTTTCCCACCGTCGTCGACGACGTTGTTCCACTACCTGAACGAGCTGGGTCTGCAGACCGAGGAGTTCCCCAATCCTCTTGCCGAGGTCACGCCCAGCACGGTCATCGATCTCAAGGGCGAGAGCCACTACGCGCACGCTCTCGAGGATCTGCCGCCGATCTACACCGAGGTGGCAAAGGCCTGGCAGCGCACTCTCGAAGAGCATGCGGATCTGATTCCGTTGCAGCAGGCCATTCGTGACCGCGACACCGCAGAAATCAAGCGGATCTGGAACGACCTCGTGGTGCGCTACGACGACCAGACCTTCTACGGATTCCTCGCCGCGTCGAAGCATTTCAAGTCCTTCCACATGCGGGAAGTGTTCGGGCAGGTCGGATTCGGTACGGGTGGTTGGGATACCGACTACCCCAACTCGATCCTCGAAATCCTTCGTGTGGTCATCACGGCCGCCGACGACGACCACCGCGGCATCGTGGGTGGATCGCAGCAGCTGCCGATGCGGTTGTGGAACCGCGCCCCGGCGCAGATGGCGCATTGGCCTGCCGGTACGACGGTCGCTTCGCTCAACGACGGCAAGACACGTCCCCGCGTCACCGAACTCCGACGTACCGAGCCTGGCAACATCACCGTCACGGACTCCGACGGATTCATTCGCACCTACGCGAGTGCCGTTGTAACAGTGCAGAGTTGGATGCTGCTCAACAACATCAGGTGTGACGACGATCTGTTCCCGATCGATCACTGGACTGCGATCGAGCGCACTCACTACATGGGGTCGACCAAGGTGTTCGTACTCGTCGACCGCCCGTTCTGGAAGGACAAGGATCCCGTGACCGGCCGTGATTCGGTGTCGATGACACTGACGGACCGTATGAGTCGCGGCACGTACCTGCTCGATCAAGGCGAGGGCAAGCCTGGCCTGATCTGTTTGTCGTACACCTGGTCGGACGATTCGCTGAAGCTGCTGGCGCTCGACGCCACCGAGCGCATGAACATCATGCTGCGCTCTCTCGAAGAGATCTACCCCGGCGTGGACTTCCGCAGCCACATCATCTCGAGTCCGGTGACGCTCTCATGGGAAACCGAGCGCGACTTCATGGGTGCATTCAAGGCGAACCTTCCGGGGCACTACCGCTACCAGGAGCGCCTGTTCTCTCACTTCGTGCAGAATGATCTCGAACCGCGTCATCGCGGCATCTTCCTCGCCGGTGACGACGTGTCGTGGACTGCCGGCTGGGCCGAGGGCGCGATCCAGACCGCGATCAACGCGGTGTGGGGCGTCGTCAACCATCTCGGCGGCGCTGCGCCTACCGAGAATCCCGGACCCGGCGACGTGTTCGAGGAGCTCGCTCCGATCAGGTTGGGCGACTGAGCTCACCGCAACTGCCGAAATGTCGTGCCCGATGGGGGTTGGTACTCCTATCGGGCACGACCTCTTTCCGGTGATCCACGCAACACTGGAAAGAGTTCGGATCCAATAATTTCCAGGAGGGTGTTCAATGGCGAGCACATCATCGGCGACCAAGACCGCAGCTGCAGAATCGAGACCGGCAGGCGGTGATCGACCCGGTGACCCGGCGCTCGAACTGGTCGCCGAACTGGCGGCAGCGGGCCAGCGACTCGTCTTCCGGCAGCGTGACGACCTGAGCAGTGGTGACCTGACCTGCGTGGTGCTGTGGCCGTCCGGAGAGCCCTCCCTCTCCGATCTGTGCGAGAACTTCGAATCCCTCGGACTCCGAGTGTCGACGCACCGCCCGATCCCGACCGTTCTGGGTTCGGCGCACTACTTCACCTTCGAGCCGAGCACTTTCGACGGTGGTGCGCTGGAGAAGATGGCGGACGCCTTCGAAGCCGTCATCGCCGGCCAGACCCGAATGGACGCCTTCTCCAGTCTGATCGGACGAGCAGACATCACGTGGCGCGACGCAGAGTTGCTGCGCGCTGCGTGCCGTTTCCTCGCTCAGGCTCGTATCGGGTTGTCCGAGAGCTACATCGTCGGAGTGTTGGCAGCGAAGCCACTCTTCGTACGACAGGCGATCGAACTCTTCACCGCGCGTTTCGATCCCACCTTTGCGGGATCGCGTGAGACAGCCGTGGCTACCGCGGCATCGGCCATCGACGAATCAGTCGACGGTGCAGACACTCTGGACGAGGACCGCGTCTTGCGCGGCGTGCGTTCGTTCCTGCAGGCGACTCTGCGCACAAACTGGTACCTGCGTGGTGAGTCCGGCGACCCGTTGCCGTACGCGTCGTTCAAGATCGACTCACAGTTGCTCTCCACCCCACAGAAGACCGTTCCCTTCCGCGAGATCTACGTCAGCGCACCCAATGTCGAAGGCGTTCATCTGCGTAGTTCCTCCGTCGCCCGTGGCGGCCTGCGTTGGTCGGATCGATACGAGGACTACCGCACAGAGGCCCTGAGCCTCATGAAGACCCAGAGCGTGAAGAATTCCCCGATCGTTCCTTCTGGTGCCAAGGGCGCGTTCGTGGTTCGAGGCACGTCGTCACCGACCCCGGCGCAGGTGCAGGAGTCGTACAGCACCTTCATTCGCGGCTTGCTGGACGTGGTGGACAACATCGTCGACGGCGCAGCGGTACACCCGGCCGAAGTAATCGAGTACGACGGTGAAGACTCCTACCTGGTCGTGGCGGCAGACAAGGGGACTGCACGGTTCTCGGACGTCGCGAACGGCATCGCCGTCGAGCGTGGTTTCTGGCTCGGCGACGCTTTTGCTTCCGGCGGTTCGGCCGGATACGACCACAAGGCGATGGGCATCACCGCTCGCGGCGCCTGGGTAGCGGTACGACGCCACTTCGCCGAGCGCGACCTCGACGTCGACACCGATCCGTTCACCGTCGCGGGCATCGGCGACATGTCCGGCGACGTGTTCGGCAACGGAATGTTGCTCTCGCACAAGATCCGTCTGGTCGCGGCATTCGATCACCGCCACATCTTCATCGACCCGAACCCCGACACCGAGACGACGTTCGCCGAGCGCGCTCGGCTCTTCACCGTGCCGCGCTCGTCCTGGGACGACTTCGATCGCACCGTCATGTCGCCTGGCGGTGGCGTCTGGCCGCGCAGCGCGAAGTCGATCCGCCTTCCGCTCGAGGCGCGTGCGGCCCTCGGCATCACCGAGGAGAAGCTGACCCCTCAGGAACTGATCCGAGCGATCCTGTGCGCTCCGGTGGACCTGTTGTGGAACGGCGGCGTCGGTACCTACGTGAAAGCGTCGACCGAAAGCAACGTCGACGCAGCTGATCCGTCCAACGACGCAGTTCGCGTCAGCGCTGACGAGTTGCGTGCGACGGTGGTCGGTGAGGGCGGCAACCTCGGTTTCACCCAGCGCGCTCGCATCGAATATGCCGCTGGCGGTGGCCGGATCAATGCCGACTTCATCGACAACGCGGCCGGCGTGGCTACCTCGGACCGTGAGGTCAACATCAAGATCGCACTCGCAGCGTTGGACGCGACCTCGCGCAATGAACTGCTCGCGGCCGCTCAGGGCGAGGTAGCCGCGTCGGTGCTCGAGGCCAGTGAAGATCAGACCCTCGCAATCAGCCTGGCCGAGCACCGCGCTCCCGCTCTGCTCGATCAGCACGAGCGGTTGATCGAGAACCTGGTCGCGGCGGGCGCGATGAAGCGTCTCGAAGAATCATTGCCGGACGCCAAGGCTCTGGCGGTCAGGGCGCGTGCCGGGCAGGGTCTCCTGCGGCCGGAACTTGCTGTGCTGGTGGCGCAGTCGAAGAACGTACTGACTGCGGAACTGGGCGCGTCGACCGTCCCGGACAATCAGATCTTCGTCGATCGTCTCCCGCAGTACTTCCCGCTCTCCGTCGTCGAGGCTGCACCGGACGCAGTCCGCGGACATCGGTTGGGCCGCGACATCATCATCACTTCGGTGGTCGACGAACTGGTCAACCGCGTCGGCCCCGGCGTGCTGTTTCGGCTCGAGGAACACCTCGGAGTTCGCAGTCCGGAAGCGGCTCTGGCCTACGCCGTAGTCAGCGAAGTGCTTGGAACGGAGGACCTTCGACGTGAAATCCTGAACTCCGATCTCAGTGCCACCGAACAGTTGAAGGCTCTCGATCGCTTGCAGCAGCTGTTGGAATCCGAAATGAGCTGGGTGTTGCGCCGCCCGGGTGCTGCCGGCCGGTTCACCGTGAACCCGCGCGCCGACATCGATCGGTGGGCAGCCCCGGTGCGGGAACTCACCGAAGGTTTGTCGGCAAGCGACCGCATCGAGGCGTCTTTCGGAGCGCTCGCCCTGGCGGACATTGCACTGCAGGAGAATAGGACGGCCGCGGCCGCAGCCGCGATCTATCGGGAACTCTCCGACGCTCTCGATCTGGGCGATGTTCTCGGCGGCGTCGACGTCGCCGTCGGTGCCTCGCATTGGGAGGTCATGGGCAGCGCTGCCGTCCATGCCAGGTTGACTGCGCGTTTCGCGGACCTCGTGTCCGGAGCCCTGGGTGAAGGTGTTTCGGACGTAGTCGCGTTGTGGACCGCCGCCAATCCACAAGCGGTGCGCCGGTTCACGGCTTTGATGTCGAGCGTGAGCCGCAGCGGAGCGCTGGACACAGCACGGCTCTGCACGGTCGACGCCGAACTCGAACTACTCGTTCGCGGTGCGTCCGGTTTCGCTTCGGTGCACGCCGCGGAGCGTTCAGCGACCCTCCCAGGCGAGTAGCGATAGCAGCAGTTCGGCTCTGACCCTGGCCTGTCCGAGGTCGCATTGCAGCAGTTCCTCGATGCGTGCGATGCGACCTCGGAGGGTGTGCCGATGAACACCGAGTTCGGCTGCGGCCGATTCCCATTGGCCGTTTGCCTCGAGATAGGCGCGCAAAGACGCGACCAGCGCGGTCCCGTGTGCCTGGTCGTGTTCCGTCAGCACCGGGATGGTGTCCGCAGCCATTGCGATCAGTGCCTCACGGGCAGGCTCGGATGCCAGAATCGTCGAACCACTCAGAGCGTCGAACTCGAGAATGCGGGCAGTGGCCGTCGTGAGATTGGCCGCGGCGCGGGCCTGGACGAGTGCGCGCGGTGCGTCCAGAAGACGGTGAGGGGTGCTGATTCCGGCCCGCACCGTCTTCGCCTCGGTGGGGGAGAGCTGCGCCAGTAGTGTTTTGGCAGTGTCGATTGTGTCGGTTCCGCGAAGGAGGACGGTCAGCGAACCGTCCTCGGATTGCGCGAACAACGGCCGGCCTGCTCGCGCGAGAGCGTTGTCGAGTTCGCGAAGAACAGGGCCGAGTCCGGATCCGCGAACGTGGACGACACGGACATTGCCGTGCGTATCGCTTGCTTCGTCCAAGTACGACGGCACACCGTCCTCGGGGATTCGGCCGTCGAGCAGAAGCCCGAAAGCCATGGCGTTGAGTCGAGTTCGCTCGGCCCGTAGTCGAACCGGTTTCTCGAGTTCGAGAGTGAGCAGCGAGACCGCATGCCCGAGCAACACTCTGTCGATATTGCTCAGGGGCCCGGCGCCCGCCATTGCGAGGTAGCCGTGCCAGCTGTCGGTGACGCCGACGGGGGACAGTGTCAGCGTCCGTTCGGGTGTGCTCTGCGAGATCGACGCCGGAGCGTTGGGATCGCGGGTGGTCGCCGCGACCGCGCGAACCTCGGTGATCAACGACTTCTGGTTTGCCGGATGCACCGCGGTGATCCGATCTCCGACAAACGCCACCGAAGTTTTTGTGGCCGTGGCCAGTTCACGCACGATGGCAGACACGCCTCCGCGCAGCGCAACGCGGGTGATGCGTGTCTGTACTTCTGCCGCGCGGAGTACCGATTCGTATTCCTGCTGGCTCAGACGGGTCATCACCGCGCGCGTGACCGCCGCGAACGGGGTCGTGAACGGCACTTCCAGCAGGGGGAGCCCGCGACTGCGGGCGGCGGCAATCAGGTCTGCGGGCACACTCTCGTGGGAAAGGCCGGTCCCGAAACCCAGAGCCGATACTTCTGCGGCGGCCAGACGGTCGATGTACTCGCTGTAGTCGGTGGCGTCCGCGCCCACCAGTGCCAGCCCGGTGGTGAGCACCAATTCGCCGCCGGAAAGCCACGGGGTGGGGTCCGTCAGCTCTGTGGCCTGCGCAAACGTGACGGGGTGGGTGGCGGCTGCTCGGTCGGTGAGCAGAGCCAGCGAGAGGTGTTTCTGGCGCAAGAGCCACGAGATCGGAACCGTCACCTGATCAAGGCTAGCTGTCGTTGCCGATATGGAGTAGCCCTGGAGCTTCGGGTATCCATTTCGGCAGTGCTTGCGATGCTTCGCGCGTCGCATACTCGAATGCAATACACAACCGAGAGGGTGGTCACATGAGTGCAATCGAATACCGGCTTCCGCAGGAGCGTCGCATCGTCACGGAGTTCCCGGGCCCGCGCTCGGCTGCGCTCGCCGAACGACGTAAGAAGGTCGTCGGCGCCGGCGTCGCATCCACCCTCCCGGTCTACGTCGCCGACGCAGACGGCGGAGTCATCGTCGACGTCGACGGCAACTCGCTGATCGACCTCGGTGCCGGTATCGCGGTGACCAGCGTCGGTGCTTCCAACCCGGCCGTCGTGTCCGCAGTTCAGGATCAGGTCGCGCACTTCACCCACACCTGTTTCATGGTCGCTCCGTACGAGGGCTACGTCGAGGTCGCCGAGCGTCTCGCCGAGCTCACCCCCGGTGACCACGAGAAGCGTTCCGTGCTGTTCAACTCCGGCGCAGAAGCCGTCGAGAACGCCGTCAAGATCGCCCGTCACGCAACCGGTCGCGACGCAGTCGTCGTCTTCGACCACGCGTACCACGGCCGCACCAACCTCACGATGGCACTGACATCGAAGTCCATGCCGTACAAGAGCGGCTTCGGTCCGTTCGCCCCCGAGGTCTACCGCGTCCCGATGTCCTACCCGTACCGCGAGGGCCTCAACGTCGACGGCTCCAAGATCACGGGTGAGCAGGCCGCACAGCGCGCCATCACGATGATCGAGAAGCAGGTCGGTGCTGCCAACACGGCCGCCATCCTCATCGAGCCCATTCAGGGCGAGGGCGGATTCATCGTTCCCGCAGAAGGATTCCTCCCGACGCTCGTCGCGTGGGCCAAGGAGAACGGCGTCGTCTTCATCGCCGACGAGGTTCAGGCAGGCTTCGCTCGTACCGGCGCCTGGTTCGCCAGCGATCACGAGGGCATCGTCCCCGACCTGGTCACTCTCGCCAAGGGCATCGCAGGCGGCATGCCGCTCGCCGCTGTCACGGGCCGCGCCGAGCTCATCGACGCCGTCCACCCCGGCGGCCTCGGTGGCACCTACGGCGGTAACCCCGTCGCCTGCGCCGCTGCACTGGCGTCCATCGACCAGATGCGCGAGCTCGACCTCTGCGGCCGCGCACGCACCATCGAGTCGACCGTCGTCGGCCGAATGAACACACTGGCAAAGGAACTCGACGTCATCGGTGACGTTCGCGGTCGCGGCGCCATGCTCGCCATCGAGCTGGTCAAGCCCGGTGGACAGGAGCCGGACGCCGACATCACCAAGAAGATCGCCGCCGAGTGCCTCGCTGCCGGCGTCGTGATCCTCACCTGCGGTACCTACGGCAACGTCATCCGTCTGCTCCCGCCGCTGGTCATCTCCGAGGAGCTGCTCGACGACGCGTTGACCGTCCTCGAGACCGCCATCCGCTCTGCAGCACAGGGGAACTGACATGTCCAACGTCTCGGATCTTCTCGACTCCGTACCCCAGGGTCTCTGGCTCGGCGGCAAGCTCGTCCCGGCCGAGAAGACCTTTGCGGTCTACAACCCGGCAACGGGTGAGGAACTTGCCCAGGTAGCCGACGCCACCGCAGCCGACGGTATCCGCGCGCTCGACCTCGCCGCTGCGGCGCAGGAAGACTGGGCGGCCACTCCGGCACGTGTACGCGGCGAGATCCTGCGGACCGCCTTCGAATTGCTGCACGCCCGCGCCGAGGACTTCGCGCTGATGATGACCCTGGAAATGGGTAAGTCGTTGGCAGAGAGCCGCGGTGAGGTCAACTACGGCGGCGAATTCCTGCGCTGGTTCAGTGAGGAAGCAGTCCGCATCGGTGGCCGTTTCACGCAGGCTCCGGCCGGCAACGGTCGCATCCTGGTCACCAAGGAAGCCGTCGGACCGGTCCTCGCGATCACCCCGTGGAACTTCCCGCTCGCCATGGGCACGCGCAAGATCGGACCGGCGCTCGCTGCCGGTTGCACGATCATCGTCAAGCCGGCCGAGGACACGCCACTGACCATGCAGCTTCTCGGTCAGGTGTTTGCCGACGCGGGTCTGCCCGACGGTGTGCTCTCGATCCTCCCGACGTCCGACGCGGCTTCCATCAGCGGACCGTTGATGGAAGATGCGCGTCTGCGCAAGGTCACCTTCACCGGCTCCACCGGCGTCGGAAAGCTGTTGGTGCGCAATGCCGCTGACAAGCTGCTCCGCACGTCGATGGAACTCGGTGGCAATGCACCGTTCATCGTCTTCGACGACGCCGACATCGACGCGGCTGTCGACGGCGCAATGCTGGCGAAGATGCGCAACGGCGGCGAGGCCTGCACCGCGGCCAACCGCATCTACGTCGCCAACTCGGTGCGCGAGGAGTTCACCGACAAGTTCACCGCCAAGGTTGCGGCCTTGAAGGTGGGCGCCGGTGACGCCGAGGGCACCAACATCGGACCGCTGATCAACACCAAGCAACTCGCAACCGTCACCGGACTCGTCGACGACGCCGTGTCCAAGGGCGCTCGCGTTCGCACCGGTGGATCGGCACCCGAAGGCCCCGGCTTCTTCTTCACCCCGACGGTTCTCGACCAGGTGCCCGCCGATGCGCGCCTGCTGAAGGAAGAGATCTTCGGACCCGTTGCGGCAGTAGTCGGTTTCGACACCGAAGACGAAGCGATCGCGGCTGCGAACAACACCGAGTACGGTCTCGTGGCGTACTTCTACACCCGCGACATCGACCGTGCGATGCGCGTCTCGGCCAAGCTGGACACCGGCATGGTAGGCGTCAATCGCGGCGCGATCTCCGATGCTGCCGCGCCGTTCGGTGGCGTGAAGGAATCGGGCTTCGGCCGTGAAGGCGGAACCGAGGGTATCGACGAGTACCTCGATACCAAGTACGTAGCGCTCTAACCTGCTGTGCGCCTTTATTAACCGCGGGCGGTTAATAAAGGCGCACAGTTGTCTACTGACCTAACGGAGTCGGGCGGTAGTACTTGCCCTCGTGGTAGAGCAGGGGCGCGGCAGCGGATTCGTCGTCCTCTTCGGCGTGAACCCGCGTGACGAGTCCGATGACCAGTGTGTGATCGCCGACGGGGATCAGCTGGTCGACCTTGACGCGCATCCAACTGGGGGTGCCGTGCAGAACCGGTTCCCCGGTGTCGAGTACCGCCCACAGCGACTCGTCTGCAAAACGCTGGTCGGCACTACGCGCAAAGCGCTGGGCCAGATGTTGCTGGTGTTCGCCGAGAAGGTGGATCACCAAGGACTCGGCGGCCTTGAGTGCGTTGATACTCGACGACGTCTCCGCGATGTTGAACGAGACGAGCGGCGGCTCGAGCGAGACGGACGAGAACGAGGTGGCGGTGAAACCCACCGGGCCGGTACCCGAATCGAGGGTCACGACGGTGACACCGGCGGGGTGGCGGCGAAGCGCTGCGCGGTAGTCGCCGGCGCAGATGCCGGTGGACAACTCGGGCGTCGCCGCTACTTCGGGGACGTCGGGGGTGGTGTGGCTGGAAACGGCATTCGGCTTGTCAGACAACGGGAACTCTCCGGCTGGAACTCGAGGTGTGCGGTGTGGTCGAGGTGACTGCGCTCGGCATACACAGACATGCGTCGGTGCGGCACAGATCTACGTGCCGTCGTCGCCAGTGGTTGCCGGCCGGGGTCCTGGTTGCAGTGCACATGGTGCGTCCAACTATAGGTGGACGCACGTACGAGTGGTTTCGGACCGGGTTGGCTGAAGTGCTTCAGTCCATGTCGACGGCGAGGCCGGCGGTGATTCGGAGGAGTTCGGAGTACGTCGTGCGAAAGACCGTGTTGGGGTGCCCGGCGGCTGCCCACAACTCGGGGTACTGCTCGAGGGCGGTATCGATGTACGTCGGCAGGTTGGTGGGATGCCCGAGCGGAGCGACCCCACCGATCGGCTGGCCCGTCGCGGTCTTCGCCATTTCCAGCGGCGCCCGCGTGAGCTTGCCTTCGAGGCGTTCGCCGGTGGCCTTCAGGTTGACCTGATGTGCGCCGGAGACCAGCAGCAGGACCGGATCGTCGTCGAGAAGGAACACCAGCGACTTGGTGATCGCGCCGACCTCCACCCCGACGGCCGCCGCTGCCTCGGCCGCGGTATGCGTGGCGTCGGGCTGCGTGACGATGACGCCGTGGTGACCCCGCGAGATCAGTGTTTCGGCGACGTGCGAGGCGTTGGGGTGGAGGAGGCTCGTCATGAGTTCAGACTAGGACTAGTCGGCGTTCGCCACAGCTGGAGTCGGCGTCGTGTCGGTGGACTTTCGGTTACGACGGATCGTGAAGCCGAACAGCATGACCGCACCGATCAGCGCGTACAGGAAGAGCGTCAGAGCAGGCTGGCCGACGCCGACGTTGTTGAAGTAGACGATGCTCCGCACGCCTTCGGTGCCGGCGCCAGGTGTGATCCATCGGCCGATGGCGGCATAGAACGAGGGAATCACGTTGGAGCCGAATGCGCCTCCCGCACTGGGATTGCCGAGAATCACGAAGACGGCGATAGCCAGCGGGACTGCCAGAACGCCGATGGCGGCGCGCAATCCGAGTGTGAACATGGCGGTGCCGAACACTACGGCTGTTCCCAGGATCCAGAGCGGGAACCAGTGGCCGGCGAAGGTTCCGAGTACGTGTGAGGTGATGAGGGCGCCGAGGGCTCCCGAGATGATCGAGTAGATCGCGATCACGCCGGTGTGTGCGCTTGCCTGGCGGAGCGTCTTCGGCGCACCGATGAACAGTCCGATGGCTGCCGCGAGGAGATAGCCGCCGACGACCCAGCCGACTGAGAGGTAGAAGCCGGAGAGGCCGCGGTTGTCGTGCGCGCCGACGGGGATCTCGTCGCGGACGACGAACTGTCGGTCCTGCGTTGCCTCGACCTTCGTGAACACGGCTTCGAGTGACGTCGCGATGGAACTGCCACCCGCGCTCGCGGTGATCAGGGTGTCCGGGCCGGCCGGGTTGATGACAAAGGCACCCTGGATCTCGCGGTCGTTGATCATGCGGCGAGCGGTCGCCGTGCTGTCGACCACCTGAGCGTCGAGCGGGCTGCCGTCGATGGCGTTGAGTTTGTCGGCGATCTGCTGATCCATGCCGTCGGGTGTGCCCTGATCGGCGATGACCGCGATTTCGATGTCTCGCGGAGTCGGCTGATGGAAGGCGGCGACGTAGCTGAGGATGAAGCCCATCTGCAGCAGGAGCACGCCGACGAACAAAGCGGCCATCACCTTGGGTGCGCCGTACTTCACGAGCAGATTGTCGTGGTGGTGTTCGTCGTGGGTGGAGCTGTTGTCTGGTGCGGCGTGTGCTGGATGCGTAGTGGTCACGAAAGAGTCCTGATCTTGTCGAAAGTAAAGAGCTTGTCAATACCCGAGGTATTGAATACTCTAGGTATCGTGACTGAATCTCGTCAACCGGACTGGACTCCGGTAACCCGCCCCGGACGTGACGTGGTGCGGCAAAGACTGCTCGACGCTGCGGCGGAAGAGTTTGCGGAGCGCGGATTCAGTGCTGCACGTCTCACTGAAGTCGCTCGCCGAGCGGGCTTCACCAAGGGGGCTGTCTACTCCAACTTCGAGTCGAAACAGGATCTGTTCGCCGAACTGTTTGCGCAACGGTCTCTCGAACTGGCCGGCCGCGTACTCGCCGAGATTGCCGGCATGAACCCGGCGGATGCGGCGGGCAAAGGCGGCGAGGCAATTGCAACGTGGATGGTCGACGATCCGGGGTGGTCACTGCTCGTCCTCGAATTCGGAGTCCTCGCCGGGCGTGATCCGCAGATCGCTCAGGCGTACTTACGTGAGCGTCGCCACTTGCGCAGTCAACTCGTGGAGTTGATCGGCGAACGTGCCCGTGAATGGGGGGTGGACGATTCCTTCGACGTGCGGACAACCGCAATCTCGTTGATGGCCTTGATATCCGGGCTCGTTCTCGAGCACTCGGTGGATCCGGAAGAGGTTGATCAGAGTGTCATGGGTGCCGCCGTGACGGCACTCTTCGCCGGCGCCGTCGCACGGGCAGGATTGTCCGCCGTCTGAGTTGCTCGGTTGACAGGCAACAGATTTGAGAACTACCCTCTGGGTGCAGTACCTCGTTAGGTGAGGCTTCTGCACGAACACAGGCCACTGATCTCACGACGTCGAGAGACGCCCAAGGTTAGGACAGATCTCCCCGGCTTAAGGGGTGATCCAAAGTGGCTTCCCGGTTTGGATCGGGACACGTCGTGCAGTGCCAAAACTCGGACGTGGAGGTGTTTTCGCAGCTTGATGCCGGTTTCTTCCGGCGAAGGCGAGAGTACGTCGATATTCGGTTCTCCTGGCGTGTGCTGTGCGCATGCAATCGTGTGGCGTCAACGGACGCCCCGAACTTTCAGGAGGTGACCATCGTGGACGACCCGCCGAGTCGATATTCGACCCATCCTTCTGTTCTTGCCGACGATGCTCACCCCGGTCTTTTGCTCTTCAGTCACTGACTCTTTGCATCCTCGGCTTCATCTGCGCGGCTTTGCCGCGTCTGCTGACGACTTCCATTGTCGCTCAGCGCATTCTGCTGCCCTCATGCACTGACGTGGTCTGATGCGTTCGGGCAGCCGAGGAGATTCGTCATGTCATTTTCCGTTCTCGCATTGCGGCCACGGCCCACGAGAAACAGTGCACAACAAACACATTCAACAGTCCTGGCAAAGGAAAGCGCACAGGAATTGGTCGACTACTCGGCCTCGGACACGCGCACCGTCCTCGCCGATCTGACCACGACGGCCAACGGCCTTCGCGACGATCAGATCGACGATCTTCGTCGGCAATACGGGCGCAACGATGTCCGCCACGACCGCCCGGCGCCGGCAATCGTGCAGTTCGCGGGGGCCTTCAAGAACCCGTTCATCCTGATCCTGGTATTCCTCGCCCTGATCATGGTCGGGACCGACGTGGTGTGGGCGGACCCGGAAGACGGACCTTCCTACGAGGGCATCATCACTCTCGGGTTGATGATCTTTGTCAGTGTCTCACTGAGGTTCTGGCAGGAATATCGCTCGAGCCGCGCCGCCGAGGCGCTCAAGGCGATGGTGACGACAACAGTCGCGGCCACCCGCAAGATCAACAACACCGTGGTCACGGCTGAGATTCCGATCGAGCAACTACTGCCAGGTGATGTAGTCCAGCTTGCCGCCGGCGACATGATCCCGGCCGATGTCCGCATCATCCGGGCCAAGGATCTACAGATCAATCAGTCCATGCTCAGCGGTGAATCGATGCCGGCCGAGAAGTCTGCGGAACCATCCTCGGGGATCGACGTCGATCGACTGCTCGAAGCCGAGAACATCGGATTCATGGGTACTTCCGTCGTGTCGGGCAGCGGGACCGCTGTCGCGGTGCACACGGGCAAGCGGACCTACTTCGGTGCCATGACAGCACAATTGGCGTCCAAGCGACCCGAAACCAGCTTCGACGTCGGGGTGCGCAGCGTCAGCTACCTGCTGATCAAGTTCATGCTGATCATGGTTCCCGCGGTGTTCATCATCAACGGACTGACCAAGGACTGGAGCCAAGCACTACTCTTCGGCGTCGCCACCGCCGTGGGGTTGACTCCGGAAATGTTGCCGCTCATCGTGACGGCGAACCTGGCCAAGGGTGCGCTGCACATGTCGCGCAAGAAGGTGATCGTCAAGCAGATCAACGCGATTCAGAACTTCGGTGCCATGGACGTTCTGTGCACGGACAAGACCGGAACTCTCACCGAGGACCGCATCGTTCTTGGTGAGCATCTCGATACTGCCGGACGTAAGTCCGAGGACGTATTGCGGCTAGCGGCAGTCAATTCCGTGAATCAGACCGGATTGCGCAGTCTTCTCGACGACGCGGTGATCGAGGCCGCCGGTCCCGAAGTGGTCGAGGAGATCTCGCGTCGGCACGGGTTGGTGGACGAGATTCCCTTCGACTTCAAGCGCCGTCGACTCTCCGTGGTGGTCGACCACGGAGACGCCGATCTGATCGTCACGAAAGGCGCAGTAGAAGAGCTCCTTTCGGTCTGTGAATCGGTGGAACTGGACGGGGTGACCCACCAATTGACACCGGGATGGCTGGCCCGAGTCGACCGTCTGGTCGCGGAGCTGAACGGTCAAGGCAAGCGAGTGCTTGCGGTGGCAACAAAGACGGTCGTCGAAGAGCAGCGCCGCGAGTACTCGACGGCCGACGAAGAGAGCATGACCCTGGTCGGGCTGCTCGCGTTCCTCGACCCGCCGAAGGAATCTGCGGCCGGGGCGATCGAAGCCCTGGCGAGCCACGGAGTCGCGGTCAAGGTAGTGACGGGTGACAACGAACTGGTCGCCGAAACCGTCTGCGGCAAAGTCGGTATCGACGTGGGAACTGTTGTATCCGGCGCCGAGATCGAAGCGTTGAGCGACGACGCCCTCGACGAGTTGGTGCAGCGGACAACCGTCTTCGCGAAGACGGATCCGATGCAGAAGGCACGTATTGTCGAATCGCTGCGCCGGGTCGGCCACACGGTTGGTTTCCTCGGCGACGGTGTCAACGACGCACCCGCACTTCGGGCTGCGGACGTCGGCATCTCGGTCGACACCGCAGCGGACATCGCGCGCGAATCCGCGGACATCATCTTGCTGGAGAAGGACCTCGGTGTACTCGAACAAGGAGTCATCGAAGGGCGTCGGACCTTCGGAAACATCCAGAAGTACATCAAGATGACTGCGTCGTCGAATTTCGGGAACGTCTTCTCGGTGCTCGTCGCCAGCGCCTTGCTGCCGTTCATCCCCATGATTCCCGTAGTTCTGTTGTTGCAGAACCTGATCTACGATCTCTCGATGCTCACGATTCCGTGGGACCGCGTCGACGACGACTTCCTCGCGAAGCCGCGGAAGTGGGAGACCAAGAGCCTGCGCCGGTTCATGGTGTTCATCGGCCCGATCAGTTCGATCTTCGACATCTCGACCTTCGCGCTGATGTGGTTTGTGTTTGCTGCCAACTCTCCCGAGCATGCAGCTCTGTTCCAATCTGGTTGGTTCATCGAGTCATTGATCTCGCAGACGCTGATCGTTCACATGATCCGCACCCGCAAGATCCCGTTCATCCAGTCGCGTGCATCGCTGCCGGTACTGCTCAGCACGGGCGCCGCCTGCGCCTTCGCGCTGGTGTTCCCGTTCACGTCCTGGGGTCACTCCCTCGGGTTGGTTTCACTGCCGTGGAACTACTTCCCGTGGCTGGTCCTCACTCTCGCGGCATACTGCGTCGTCACGCAGGTGGCCAAGGGAATGTTCATCCGTCGATTCGCGACCTGGCTCTAGGAGTTCACCGTGGAAATTCACGTCATCCTTGTGCGGATTGCGCTCGGGCTCGTCCTCGGCGCTGCCGTGGGGATCGAAAGGCAATGGCGCGCAAGGATGGCGGGTCTGCGAACCAACGCGTTGGTGAGCTTGGGTGCGACGCTCTTCGTCATCATGGGCGCGTACGGGTTTCAGGGTCCGGACGCTGATCCGACGCGCGTCGCAGCGCAGATCGTCTCCGGGATCGGTTTTCTCGGTGCCGGAGTGATCATGAAGCAGGGAGCCTCGGTCACCGGTCTGAACACCGCCGCAACCTTGTGGGCCACGGCCGCCGTCGGCGCGCTGGCAGGCGGCGGAATGTACTGGGTGGCGGTGTTCGGTGCCGGCGCAATCATGTTGGCGAACACGCTGTTGAGGCCGTTGGGTCGGATGATGGATCACCAGCCTGCCCGCACCGGTCGCGAGGAACCGCCGGCGGACTACACCTTCGAGGTGACCTGCCACGGCGACGCCGAAGCCCACATCAGAGGTCTTACCGTGCAGTCCATTTCGAGGCCGGAGTTCCAACTGCGGTCAGTGCAGTCCTTCGATATCCCGGACAGCGACCGCGTGCGGGTGGTGGCCGAACTGGCTGCCGCCGAGCGTGACGACGGACTCCTGGAATCCGCCGTCAGCCGGTTGAGTCTGGAACCGTTGGTGACTCACGTTCGGTGGGAGGTGGAACCGTCGAAGTAGGTTCGCAGGCCAGACTCCCAACTCCACAATTGCGGAGGACTCGTGCCGGCACCGGCGTGCTGTGCCAATGTGGGAGCAGAGCTCCCTACAGTCGGCACAGAGTCTTTCCGGTGTTGTTGCCATTGAGCATTCCGACGAGCGCGGTGGGTGCTAGGTCGAGCCCCTCGAATACTGTCTCCTGGTAAGTCATCATGCCTTTGGCGAGGTAACCGCCGACCTCCGAACGTAAGTCCGCATACAACTCGTCATATGCCCCTGCGCGGAACCCTCTCATTTGCAGGCTCTTTGCGGTGATCTGGAAGAGATTCGTTGGCCCGGGCGCGGGGGAAGATGTGTCGTAGGTCGAGACGGCCCCACACATCGCGATCCGCCCGCCTGGCCGGAGGTGATCGAGGGCTGCCCCCAGATGATCGCCACCGACGTTGTCGAAGTAGGCGTCGATACCGCCGGGGACGGCTTCGGTCAGTTGCGTCTTCAAATCGCCGGCACGGTAATCGATTGCATGGGAGACGCCTAGTGCGCTCCTGAGGTATTCGACTTTCTCCGGGCCACCTGCGGAAGCGACAACCGTGTTACCTCGCAGCACTGCCAATTGCACCGCAATACTTCCGACGGCGCCGGCTGCTGCCGAAACCCAAAGTACATCATCGTTTTTAAGCTCGATGATCTCGAAAAGCCCTACGTAGGCGGTCAAGCCAGCACTGCCTAATGGCCCAAGGTACCACTGAGGGGGAAAGTCGCCCGGAGTGATCTTCGTCAGCCCGCCTGCACCACCGAGCGTTTCGCCGTCTGCGGTAACCACTGCGTAATTGCGATATCCGAACATGTGGGAGACCATCTCGCCAGTACTGAATCCCGGACTTCGAGATTCGACGACAGTGCCGATGGCCAGGCCGACCAGTGGATCTCCGGGCGCCAGGGGCCGTAGATATCCCGAAGGCGTTGTGGCGCCGAGCCGCAGTCGGATCGACGGATCTATCGAAAGCCAGGTGTTTCGGATCAGAACCTCACCCCGCGACAAGGTAGGCAGGTCGGCATCGACGATCGTGAAATGTTCCGGCGCTAGAGGGCCGGACGGACGTGTGGTCAGGCACACAACTCGATTGCGAATTTCGATGATCCTTCCGGATAGCTGGGATCTTGTACGGACCGGCAAGGTCCGTAACCCAGTGCAAGGCAAATATTGCGGAATCTTTCCCGACAGATTCTAAACTGAATTAAGTTCAGTCTAGCATTCGTTGATCGAGAGGAACGCTATGGATAGCGATCGGCCAGTGAGTATCTTTGCGCCACTGCGCATCAGGCGACTCCGCATGATGCTTGGCTTCCAACTGTTCGCAAGCGTCGGAGTATGGATTCTGGTACTTGCAGTGCAGTGGACGTTCACCGAAACCGGGGAGTCTGCGACGACGGTGTCGATGGTTCAGGTCGCCGCGAGCTTGCCGTTCTTCCTGTTGGCGTTGCCGATCGGCGCGATGGCCGAGTTCGTCAGCCATCGGCTACTGCTTGTCGGTACCGCAATGGTGTTGACTGCATCGACGATCGTGCTGGCGTTACTGCAACAATTGGGCTTGGCGAAAACTCCGATTTTGATGCTCGCGGTCTTCGTCGCCGGGGCAGGTCTGGCGTCCGTCGCTGTTGTTTGGCAGGCGTTGTCGCCCAACATGGTCAGCCGCGAAATGATGGCGGTGGTTCCCGCGATCGACGGCGCCGTCTTCAATGGCGCTCGCGCGGTCGGGCCGGTTATCGGCGGTGCCGTACTCGCCGGATGGGGCTCGACTTCGGCTTTCGCATTGACTGCCGTTTTGTTCGCCATCTGCATTGTCGTCGCGGCACGGACGGTACCCGCATCGGTCGGGCAGGTCCAAGCACACAGTTCGATAGGCCAGGCGGTGGTCGGAAGCGTGCGCTTCATTCGCCATTCCCGCTGGACCAGGCGATTGCTGCTTCGGCTGACAATGTTCGGAATTCCCGCGAGTTGTCTGTGGGGACTTTTGCCGCTTGTCGCCCATGATCGATTGCACGTGAGCACGTTCGGGTTCGGAATCCTCTCCGGTGCAATCGGAATAGGCGCCGTGCTCGGTACTGTCCTGCTGATGCCACTGCGCGCGCGGATGAGTTGGAATCACTTCGTGGCGCTAGGCTCTGGTGCCTATGCACTCGTCCTGATCTGTTTGGTCGTGATCCCTTGGGCCAGCGCGATGTTTGCCGTTCTTGTAGTGGTCGGCGCGGCGTGGGTTGGGGTTCAGAGCACCTGGATGATCGCCGCCCATGCCGTGGTTCCCCGATGGATCAAGGCGCGAGTTATCGCCTTCGTCATGTTGATGTTTCAGGGTAGCCAGGCGATCGGCGCCCTGTTGTGGGGTGTCCTCGCCGACTCTCTCGGCCTCGTTCCCGCCGTGCTACTGGCCGCAATGTTGATGTTCGTTTCGGTGTTCGAGACACTTCGCCGCGGGATCATGCCTAGTGAAGCGATTGCCCCCGAACTGACCGGGGCGCCGTATCCCTTGGCCCCCCATGTCGAATACGCCGGTCTGCGCGTGATCGTCGAGACCACGTACCGTGTACTCCCGGGCGGTGCGGAAGGGTTCCTCGACAGCGTGCATGAACTCAAACTCTCACGGCGCCGCCTTGGTGCACTGCGCTGGAGCGTGTCGCGATCGGCAGACGAACCCGATATCTACGTTGAGCACTGCACGTTCCGCGATTGGTCTGAGTACCTCGCTCAGGAGACCGAGCGACTGACCGTTCCGGAGAACCGGGTGCGGACGAAATTGGCCGAATATCTTGCCCGAGTTCCGCAAACCCGAGTACTCATCGAGCCGAAGTTGTTCTGACAATGCCGCGATGCCCGGTTCTGTACGCCTTCGAAAGGCGTGCAAAACCGGGCATTTCGATGGAACGCGTCCTGATCAGACGGTGAATCTACCGCCGTTGCTCAGCAGCACGGCCCCGACGACGTTGGCGGCACCCGGCGACGCCAGGTACAGGATGTTATCTGCCAATTCCTCGGCGGTTGCGTAACCGCGGAATCCGTCCTGTGTCATCGCAGCACGAAGGTTGGCCGGAGTGCGGCTGGCCATCCCCGTGTTGACCGGTCCCGGAGCGATCGTATTTACCCGGATGCCGAAGGGCGCAACCTCTTTGGCTACAGCCTGGCTCACCGCATGAACTCCGGCCTTCGAAGCTGAGTAGTGTGGGTAGCCGACAAGCGTGTCGAACGCCGAGGACGAGCCGACCGTTACGATCGCGCCGCTGCGGGCTGGTTTCATCGCCCGGACTGCTTCACGAAGTATGAAGAACGTACCGTCGAGGTTGATCGACATGACGCGTCGCCAATCTTCGTCCTCGAGGTGCGTGAGAACGTCAACCGGTTCATTACGCTCAGCTGCCTCGTAGATGCGCTGTTTGCTCTTCGGGTCGTCAACGCCGGCGGCATGGACGACGACGTCAACCCGCCCCTGCTCGGCGATCACTCTCGCGAACGCCTGAGCCACCTGCGCCGAATTGCCGACATCCAGACCGATGGCCTGGCCGCCGACCACAGACGTTGCCACCTCGGTTACCGCAACTTCGTTGACGTCGCACAGATACACCGCCACTGCGCCCCGGTCAGCGAGCAGGCGCGCTGTGGCAGCGCCGATTCCGGAACCTGCGCCGGTTACCACTGCGACCTGGCCCTCGAACTGTCGATCAGACATCGAATACACCTTTCAGTCCCGTCGATCCGCTTGGCGGCCACGGGTATTACGAGTAGAACACGTGCACATGGAACGGTTGTCAAGCAGTTCAGTTGAACAGGGCTTCGAGCTCGTCGCGGTAACGAGCGGCGCCATCACCCGTGGTCACCTCGGTGTTCTGATCAGGAACCTCTTGAGCATTCGCGATCGAACCTTCGATGCCGGGCAACACCGAGCTGTAACCAACCGACGTGGCCTCCTGGCCGGGGCGGGTGACCATGAAGTCGGCCAATACCTGCGCAGCATTCGGATGCGGCGACGAGCCGAGAGTCAGACCGTACCAACGCGCACCCCAGATATGTTCTCCGGCAGACCATTCAACAGGAGCCCCGGACTCCTTGGATGCCAACATCGGGTCGGCCATCAAGCCGGCGGCGATCTCTCCGGAAGCGAGTGCCTGCGCGAGCGGCTGATTGCTCGGATAGATGCGCGGGTTCTGGTCGGCAAGCTTCTCCAGATACTCCCTACCGCCGTAGTACTTCTCGATGTGAGAGTAGAAGTCCAGGTATGTCGGTGACGTTGACGGGCTGACGATCCCCACCTTGCCCTTGAGTTCCGGAGTGAGAAGATTTGCCGGGGACGAGACACCGCCGGGCAGCAGGTCGGTATTCCAGCCGAATCCCAGGATCACTGCCCCTTCGAGGAAGTACTTGTCCGAGACGATGCTTGTATCTCGGCGATAGTCCGGGTTGTCGAAACTCGGCCCGATCGGCTTGGTCGCCTTGTCTGCATCCTTACCGGCATCCATCCACGACACGTCGGTGATCACCGCGAGGTCTCCGATTCCCTTGCCGGACTTGCTTTCGGCATCGATCTTGGAAAGTAGATCCGAATCGACGCCACGGACGACCTCGAGATTAATTGCGGGATAGGCCTTTTCGAATGCGGTTTCCAGCGCCGCGAGTCGGGGCGCCGCCTGGGTCGAGTAAATCGTGACCTTTCCCTCGTTGTTGGCCGCAGCGACGACATCGTCCCACGAACCTGAAACCGGCTCTGCCGGGGCAGCGGGAGCGTTGCTACACGCCGTCAGCGCGAGCGCCACCGCGGTGAGTGCCACGGTTGTTCTGAAAACCTGAGGGATCATGCGAGCTGCTCCGTTTCTGGTACTTGCTGACACAAAATCAAACCTAATTCAGTTCACATTAGAGTGGCTCGGGACACAGTACAAGCATCTTGTCGACAATGACACCGATTGACTCACTCCTAGCGGCGCTCCTACTGTAATCAAATTGAGGTCAGTTCAATTAGGGCGTAAGGCGCTCACCGGCGCCGGACAATTGGAGTCAAGTTGAATAGCAATGAATACGATTTGCTGGTAATCGGTGCGGGAATGGCCGGATTGACCGCTGGTGCAAAAGCTTCCGCAGCAGGCAGGCGAGTGTGCTTGATCGAGATCAGCGCCGACGTCGGAGGTTCGGCGCGATTCGCTGGATACGCCTGGAGTGCACCGAATCACGACGTCATGGCCGAACAGAACCCTAGGGGCGACGAAGCGCTCAAGCGCTACCTTGTTGACAGCTTTGATATCGGTGTCGAGTGGATCCGCTCGATTGGCATCGACGTCGACCCGGCGCAGCCCATTCTGAGCTTCGGCCGCGGGCACAGATTCGACACCAACCACTACGTCGACACCTGCAAGCGAATCGTCCTCGACGCCGGCGGATCGGTCGTGTTCGATACCGTGACCGAAGCGCTCCTGTTCGAGAACGGTGTGGTCCGCGGCGCCGTAGTACGTACTGGTGCCGAGTCCGCGCGCGAGATTCGGGCCGGCCAGATTCTCCTGGCAACCGGCGGTTTCCAAGGCAACAAGGAATTGCTCGCTCAGCAGGTCCACGCGGACGCGGGCCGGATGGCCGTGCGCTCGAACCCCCACAGTCGCGGCGAAGGTTACCGCCTCGCGGTCGAGGTCGGCGCGTCGACCGGCGTCGAGAACGCCGGCTTCTACGGGCATCTGATTCCGAGCGGTGTGGATCTCGCCGATCCCGCAGACTTTGTCGACATGTCGCTGTACTACAGCGAGCATGCTCTTCTCTTCAGTCTTGACAACGAACGGTTCGTCGACGAAACGCTCGGCGATCACCTCACCACGATGGCTCTCCTCGATCAGCCGCAGGGCCGAGGCCTGCTGATAGCCGACGCGCGCGTGCACCGTGACTGGATGGTCGCATCGTACGTCGAAGGTGCTGTGGCCGTTGATAAATTCGAACTTGCGAGCAAGCGTGGCGGCAGGGTTGGTCTGGCTGAGGACCTCGAGGAACTCGAGTATTTACCGGAGGAATGGGGATACGACGGAGCGGCGATCGCTGCGGCGATCACGAAGTTCAACGAGGCGGCCACCCAGGGTGCAGAACTGGTGCCGGGTCGTAAACTCGATCACGCTCCCTTGCTGGAGGGGCCCTACTACGTGATCGAAGCGGTTCCCGCAATTACATTCCCGTTTCACGGGATTCGGATCGACACGCAAGCCCGAGTTCTGGACGCTGCCGGACTACCCATCCCCGGACTGCTTGCGGCCGGCTCCGACACCGGCGGTTTGTGGAACCGGGCGTACGCCGGTGGCCTCGCCTCGGCCCTGGTATTCGGTCTGTCTGCCGCGGCCGCCGTCATCTGAACCGTTCAGCCTGACGATGTCGGCAGTTGCAAGCTTGCTCAAAACATTTTCCGGGTCTGACGTGTTCGTGATTGACATCACAAGAGTTGAGTACTACCTTCGAACTGACATCAGTTCAGTTTGCAGGCGTGGCGACTCCCGATTCGGCAACCGTTCCGCCCGAGACCAAGACGCGATGACATACCGCGCGCAGGGTCAGCTGCAGAACTGTCGACGCGAGAACATCTCTCACTGGAGTGCCAACGACATGTCGATCCGTCGACGCCCGACGGCATGCCCGAAAGGAAGTCATGAAGTCATTCGTCCGCACCCTGGTGGCGCTGAGCGCCGCCGCAGTCATGGTCGGCATCTCGGGATGTGGCGGTAGTGAACCCGCATCCGCTGCCGTCGACGGCAGTTGGGAAGATGTAGTCGCTGCAGCGAACGAAGAGGGCAAGGTGATGCTCTACTCGAGCCAGAAGCCGGCCAACCTCGACGCCCTCAAGGCTGCATTCCACGCCGAGTATCCGCAAATCGAACTGGAATACGTCCGCGGTACCGATCCGGACATCAATCCCCGGGTCGAGACCGAACACAAGATCGGCAAGGGCACCGCCGACGTCCACATGCTCACCGACTCGGCATGGATTCAGAATGCCGCCAAGTCCGGTACCTATTCCGCCGAACTTGTCGGGCCCGCACTCGACGCCCCCGAATTCGATCCAGCGGCAAGCGTGCTCGACAACCGGTTCTTCCTCACCAGCGCGGCCGTCTTCTCGCTCGGCTGGAATACCGACGCGGTACCGAACGGCTTGACGGCACCGCAGGACATCCTCAATCCGGCGTACCGGGGCAAGATCGGCATCGTCAACCCGGTGGGCATCGCCTCGTATGTCGACATGTACCGGCACTTCGCGAGCACGTACGGCGAGGACTACTGGAACAAGCTTGCCGAGCTGCAGCCCCGCATCTACCCAAGCGCACTCGGTGTGGCTCAGGCCCTGACGTCCGGCGAGATCGTCGTCAGCCCTTCGGTGCAGCCGCTGGTGACCGAAGTGAACTCCGGCGCGCCCGTCGACTGGACGCTGCCGCAGCAGCCGTGGGGAACTCCCTGGTACTCACACGTTTTGAATACCGCGCCGCATCCGAACGCAGCCCAGGTGTTGGCCAACTTCATGATAACTGTCGCAGGTCAGACCGCCCTCAACGACGGATACGCTGCCGCACTCCCGAATATCCCCGGGGCTGTTGCCCGGGCCCAGGACATCGCGCTGCCCAATCCCGAAGATCTGACACCGGAAAAGGTCGAGCAGTACTCCCAGCAGTGGCAGAAGCTCTTCCAGTAACACCGAAAGATGGCTCCGCAGAACATAAGCGCCAATCAACAAGTGGAAGGCTGACCTTGAACTACCTCACAGATTCGATGCGGGGAACGAACGTTCTCGTCACGGGAGCATCGGGAGGCATTGGCGGAGCCTGCGCCGAACTGTTCGCCGCACACGGCGCGACCGTGTACCTCACCGATGTCAACGACGACACCGGGCGCGCATTCACGGCGACGTTGGGCGCGAACGCGTACTACCGCCATCTCGACGTGACGAGCGAAACTGACTGGGCGGATGCAACAGCCGCGATGGCGGCGGCCGGCCACGACATCACGGTGCTGGTCAACAGCGCCGGAGCTGCGATGAAGGCGACTCTGGCGGATACGACACTCGACCAGTTTCGTCGGATGATCGACCTGAATCTCGTCGGTACGTTCCTCGGGCTGAAGACTGCGGCCGCAGCAATGGTTGGTGGCGGGTCCGTCATCAATCTCGCGTCCTTGCGCGGCGTGCTTGCCACTGCGGAGTTGGGCGCATACGGCGCAGCGAAATTCGGAGTTCGGGCCCTGACCAAGGTGGCCGCACTCGAGCTCGCCGACCGTGGTATCCGAGTCAACTCCGTCTGCCCCGGCAGCATCGAAACCGAGATCACGTCGGTATCGGACTTCGCCGATGATGACGTCGAGGCGTACGTACGGAGTATCCCGATGCAACGCCGTGGCGCGCCGGAAGAGGTTGCCAAGGTCATTCGCTTCCTGGCGGCTGACGACAGTAGTTACGTAACCGGAACGGACCTCCTCGTGGACGGCGGTCAGGCAGCCGGCGTCCGCACCCCCAAAATTTCGAACGAGAAAGTATAGAAATGGCATCACAATTCGCAGTTTCAGGTCTCACGAAGACCTATGGATCGAACGTGGTGGTCGATCAACTCGATCTCGAAATCGAGCAGGGCGAGTTCCTTGTCCTGCTCGGTCCGAGTGGTTGCGGCAAGACCACAACACTGCGGTGCCTGGCAGGATTGGAAACCCCTCAGGGCGGCTCGATCTCGTTCGGCGGAAGGCAGGTATTCGACGCCTCCACCAAAACCGATGTGCCCGCGCACAAGCGGAACATCGGCATGGTGTTCCAGTCATATGCGCTCTGGCCGCACATGACGGTCCGGGACAACATCCGATACCCGCTCAAGGTCCGCAAGCTCAAACAGGCCATCGCCGAGGGTGCGGTGGAGAAGGCAGCCGAAATGGTCGATTGCGGCGCGCTGCTCGATCGGTACCCGTCGCAGCTCAGTGGTGGGCAGCAACAGCGAGTTGCTGTGGCCCGAGGCCTCGTTGCGCAACCGGATCTGGTCTTGTTCGACGAACCCCTGAGCAACTTGGACGCACGCCTTCGTGACCAGGTGCGCTCCCAGATCCATCAGCTGCATCAACGCCTCGGGTTCACCGCCGTCTTCGTCACGCACGATCAGGCCGAGGCGTTTGCTCTCGCCGATCGGATCGCAATCATGAAGTCCGGCAAGATCGAACAGTACGACGCGCCGGAACACGTGTTCGAGAATCCGGTGTCCGAGTACGTCGCAGCTTTCATCGGCATGGGTAATCGACTGGAGCTGCGCCGCGGCCACGACGGTTGGATCACGAGCGCGAACGACGTCATCGATCTCAGCAACGCCAGCGTGCGCGACCGCGCTGACGAGGGTACCGCCGCGGTGGCGCGGTTCCGGCCGGACGACGTGCAGATGCATGCCTCGATGGACGATGTCCCGACCGGAAATGTTGCACTGCCTGCCGAACTGGTGACGTACGAGTACGCCGGACGACACTTCGATGTATTGGTCAAGACCGGTACCGAACAACTGGCATTGCGTGCCAGTGCTGCCGAACACAGTGCCACACTGCGCGCCAGTGATCCGGGTACCCCCATGGTGATCAGCTTCTCTCCGTCCAGCATGCGTGTATACGCCGATCCGGACGCCACTGCGGTCGCCGTTCCCGAGCTGGTCGCACCGGGTGTAGGAGACCGATCCTGATGGCAACCGCAACCGCAACCGCAACCACAACCGCAACCACAACCGCCGGCGGATCCGTCAAGTCGTTCTCGATTTCACGGCAGTGGCAAGCCCGCATCGGCTACGCGATTCTGATCGCCGTTCTTGCGTATCTCGTAGTGCTGCCGATGATTCGACTGCAGATGTTGGCGTTCGAGGATGGCGGCGCGGGCTACCGTACGCAGTACGGACGCTACGATGTGGCCGAGGCAATCTGGACGACGATCGCCCTGGCACTCGGCTCACTGGTGATCGCGATGGTCCTCGGTACCGTGCTGGCATTCGCCGCCAGCCGACTCCCGGAGAAACTGGGATGGCTTCGCATCGTCCCCATTCTCCCGATCGTCATGCCTGCTGTCGCGAACATCGTCGGCTGGGCATTCCTGCTCTCGCCCGGTCCCGGCTATCTCAATGTGCTCTTGCGCAAGCTCCCCTGGTGGAGCGGAACCGACACCGGACCCATCGACGTGTACACCATTCCGTGGATCGTGATCCTCACCGGTTTCGGCCTCACGTCGTTCGTCTACTTGTTCGTCAGCTCCGGCATGCAGAACATCAGCTCGGAGCATCTCGAAGCCGCTCAGGTGAGCGGATCGTCGACGGTCGGAATCTTCTTCAAGATCGTTCTGCCGTTGCTACGACCGTCGCTGATCTATGGCGGCGGAATCGCATTGCTGCTCGGTCTGGGACAGTTCACCGGTCCGCTACTGCTGGGCCAGAATTCGGGCGTCAAGGTCCTGACCACGGAGATGTACCGCCGAGTGTCCGAGTCCCCTTCGGATTTCGCGGCCGCGGCAGCTGCCGGTTCACCACTGGTGATCTTCGGTTTGGTGCTCGTCCTGGTGCAGAAGGTGCTGCTGGGCAACCAGACTCGGTTTGTCACGCACGGCGGCAAGGCATTTGCCTCGTCCACCGGCCGGGCTACCTGGGCGACGGCCACCGTGGTGATCTTCTCGATGTTCGCACTGGTCATTCCGCTGATCGGACTGATCATCGTCTCGCTGACGCCGTACTGGTCCGGATCGCTGTCGTGGGGTCTACTGACCCTGGACAACTTCCGGGAGCTCTGGTCGACCAGTGCGATCACCGAATCCGTTGTCACCAGCGTACTTACCTCACTGGGTGCGGTGATCATCTGTATTCCGATCGGGTACGCGCTGGCCAACCTCCTGGTCCGCGGGCGCCGCTTCAAGATCCTGGCCTTGCTGGCCGACCTGATGACCGCCTTGCCGCTCGGCATCCCCGCGGTGATCTTCGGCGTCGGCTTCCTGCTGACGTACACCGAACCGCCGTTCATCCTGTACGGCACCCGCACGGTCATCATCCTGGTCTACATCGTTCTGATGTTGCCGTTCGCTACACGAATGCAGATGACAGCCATGCTTGCGCTCGGCAACACATACAACGAGGCCTCGGCCACCAGCGGTGCATCCCCCTTCGTCACGACGCTGCGAATCATGTTGCCGCTCATGCGTCCGACGATTCTCAGCGCGGTCGCGTTGATGTTCATTCTCCTCACGCACGAGTTCGCCGCGTCGCTCCTGGTACGCGCTTCCACAACTCAGGTCATGGGAACGCTGCTGTTCGACATGTGGCAGAACGGTTCGTATCCGATGGTGGCCGCCATGGCGCTGCTGATGACCGCGGTGACCACAATCGGCGTTGCCATCGCCATGCTTGTCGGCGGGCGTAACGTCCTGAGCAAGCTGTGACAGAAAGTGAAGCTGAAATGATGTCGGTAGGCAATACTCGTTTGCGTGAGAAAGTGGTACTGGTAACCGGAGCCACCGGCGGTATCGGCGTCGAAATCGTCGGCCGCCTTGCGGCCGAAGGTGCTTCGGTGATCGTCACCGACATCAGCGGTGACGCGTGCGCCGAAGTGGTCGCGAGGCAGGATCAGCCCGACCGCCATCAGGCGCTCGCACTCGACATCGCCAGAGAAGAGCAATGGCAGAGCGTCATCGAAGCCGTCGCCGAGCGGCATTCCCGACTCGACGCCGTGGTGAACAACGGTGCGATCGGTAGTGTGGCTTCCGTCGTCGACGAAGACCTCGATCGGTACGACAAAGTCATCGAGGTCAGTCAGACCGGAACGTGGCTCGGCATGAAACACGCCGGGGCCTACATCGAAAGCACCGGCGGTGGTTCGGTCGTCAACATCTGCTCGATCCTCGGCACAGTCGGCGGATTGGGTAACAGCTTTGCCTACGCGGCCGCCAAGGGTGCGGTCCGCACGATGACAAAGAACGCCGCATTGCACTGGGCGACAAAGGGTGTGCGCGTGAATTCGGTGCATCCGGGATTTATCGAGACCCAGCAACTGCTGCGGCGTTACGAGGGTAGTGAGCGGCACCGGGCGATGATTGCGAATACGCCGATGGGCCGACTCGGCACGGCCTCGGAAGTTGCTGCCGCCGTGGCTTTCCTGGCGGGTGACGACTCGACCTTCGTCACCGGCACCGAGCTCTATGTCGACGGCGGTTGGACCTGCGCCTGAGAGCCTCGACAAACGGGGTGGATCTCTTCAGTTCGAACTGAAGAGATCCACCCCGTTCCTGTTCTGCACGGACAACTGCCCACGGTCGACGAGCACATCGAGGTGGGCAAGCGTTTCGCACGTGGCTACCATCTGGTTGAACGTGTCGAGAGAATCGAAGCCGCGTTCGCGTCGGGTCCAGGTCAACACCTCTGACACTTGCAGCCCTGAGACCTCGCCCAATTCGACTACCGCAGAAGCAGTCTGACCTAGACGGCGATCGTGGTGCACCAACAACTCCCGGCACCGCGCGTGCAGACCCGCACCTGTGCCGCCGTGAGCCGGCATCATGATCCGGTCCCGGTCGTCGAGCATCATCCGCAGCGAGCGGAGGTACGCTCCGAGTGGCAGCTCCCAATCGCCGAGTTCGAATCCGATCGACGGCGTGATCGTCGGCAACACGTGGTCTCCAGTGAAAGAGAGGCCGCGTTCGAGGTCATGAAAAACCATGTGCCCCTTAGTGTGTCCGGGAGTGTGTACCGCGAACAAACGATGGCCTGGAATATTGAGAGTGCCGGGGGAGAGCCAGTGATCGGGAGCCTCCCAGTCCGAGGGCTCGAAGGGTTCGTCGACCGAGTCTCGATAGACCTGCTCGGCGATTGTCGCTGCGCCGGATCGGTGCAGCTGAAGAATTGAGCTCTCTGGAACATTGTTGCCCAGCTTGGCGATTGCGGCGATCCCGGGAGATTCGGCTGCGCCGAGGTGGATTCGCGAACCATGCCGTCGACGCAGCTCAACGGCAAACGTGTAGTGGTCACGGTGGACATGCGTGACATAGATGTCGTGAATCTCCGCCGGGCTACGACCGATCAGCGCCAAGGCGTCGGACAACTCGGCGTGCGTGCTGTTCCGATGCCAACCGCCATCAACCAGTGCCAGTCCGTACGTGGTTTCGAGCGCGTAGACGTTGATTGCACGCAGGCCGTCCTGCGGCATCTGCAATGGGATCCGGAAAAGACCGTCGGCGACGCGATAGCAACCGGGCCGATCCCAAGAATCGGTCATTTTCCGCTGTCGACGAGCGGCACCATGGTCTTTTCGTCGCCGTACCACATCATCCGGCGGCCACCCATGGTGCCAACGTGATCAACGGCAGCCTGCCACTGTGGACTCGCCAGGGCGGCTTCGAGAGCCTCGCGTGACTCGAAACTCAAGACGGACAAACCATCCCACCCTTCCGACTTGGTCCCGAAGGCTTCGAGCAATTCGGTGTGCTGCCACCGCAGCAGGCCAGGAAGGGGGTAGGTGACGTCCGCGTGTTCGCCGCGCCACCAAGTGATGAACTGCTCATGGGTCCAGTCGGTGGGTCGGGATGCGACGAGAACGAGGTTGTACATGTCGACTCCTAATTGAATTCACTTTGGTTTCGATGGGCAGGTCGAACGGCTACTCGCCGCGCTCGGAGCGACCTACGTGCGCACCATCCGCAGAGCCGCATCGGTCACTCGATCGGCGATCTCCGTCAGGCTGAGTTGGCCGTCCGGGCGATACCACCGCCAAACGCTTATCACAAGGGCCAAGACGAGTCGGCCCATCAATCGAGGATCAGAATCGGCGAAGACGCCTTCCTTGATCCCACTCGCAATCAGCGCGGTCCACTTTTCTTCGATCTCTTGGACGAGTTCACGGGACTTCAGTCGTTCGGACTCTTCTTTTTCCGACTGTCGCTCCGCCGCAAGAAGATCCATGTGGCTCTGAAGAATGCGGCGCTGCAGAGCATCCCTCGGTGAAGCCTTGAGTGACACGACGATCGCCGCCCTGAGTGCCTTTGCGGGATCCGAGTCACCCTCGGTTGCAACAGTGACTCGCTCCAACGAATCGGCCAATTCCAGCCGCATGATGGTCAGCAGGCAATGTGCTTTCGATTCGAAATAGTGATAGAGCGCCGTCTGTCCGATACCGACCTCGTCGGCGATCGATGCCCACTTGGTGTGCTCGTAACCCAACTTGCCGAACTGGTCGATCGCCGTGGCAAGAATGAGAGTTCGCTTGGAGCGCGGACTCTCCCGGCGCAACGCGGTCTCTGCTGTCATGTGGCTCCCCCGGAGGTGCGTGGATGATTAGTTCGACCTTACCCCTTCTTGAGATGAACTCGTGTCAATTTCAGAGGCCAGGCCTGAGGCGAGCGCCACCGCATCTGCCCTGGAAAGCTTGCCGACTCGGTTCTGCGGAAGATCTTCGACGGAGAAGAGAAACTCCGGCCACTTGAACTTTGGAAAGCCCCTCGCGGCAAGCTGCGTGGTCGCCTCCGCCAGCGTCAGCGGTGCACCACCAGTGACGACGAGGGCCGCCGCCCGCTCGCCCAGAAGGTCGTCCGGCACCGGCACCACGCAAACCTGAACCACCGCGGGCAACGACGCAATCGCCGATTCCATTTCGTTGATGTCGATATTGCGGCCACCGCGGATGATGATTTGCTTCTGGCGTCCCATGACGCAGATCGATCCGTCTTCACCGACTTCGACCAGATCGCCCGTCGGCAGGAAGCCGTCCGAGGTGAGCTCGGGCAGCACCGGAACACCGCCGCGCGCATAGCCGACGAACAGCGACGGACCCTTCACCTGGGCGTCACCGATTTCGCCTGTGGTGAGTAGCGCTCCGGCCGCGTCGACGGCCCGAACGACGGTGCCTGGGAACGGGCGTCCGTCTCGCCCCAGTCGGACGGCCGGCGGATCGTCCAGACGCGGGGTCGTGTGGCCCAGGCATTCGGACATGCCGAATACTCGAAGGAAAGTGGTACCCAAGACGGTTTCGGCGTTCCCGAGTGTGCGCTCGTTCATCGGACCGCCACCAACTGTCAGGGCGCGCATCGCCGAGAGCTTGCCGTCGGCCTTTTCGGTAACCGAGAGCTGTAAGGCCATGGTCGGCACCAGCATCGTCCAGGCGACCCGGTGCTGCGCCATTGCCTCCAGTGCTATCGCAGGAGACCACTTCGCGATCGAAACCATCTGTCCGCCAAGGAAAGCAGGTAGATACATCCCGAAACAGAAAGCCGCGACCGACGACAGCGGCACAAAAGCGCCAACCGCCTCACCCTGTTGCAATCCGACGGTATCGATGGTGCTCTGGCAGGCGTAGCGGATTGCCTCCTCGGATTGGACGACACACTTCGGGCGACCGGTGGAACCGGAGGTCATTGCAATCGCGGTGCCACCGCGCCAGCGCTCGACGGAGGCGAAAGCGCCATGCCGAGACCTGAGCACTCGTGTTCCAAATGTGGTTGCGGAACCGGCAAACTGGTCGTCCTTGATGCCCCAGTGGGTCAGTGCATCGACATCGGCAACCACGAGATCCGGGTCGATGTCGTCGATCGCCATCTCGAATTCGGATTCGGTGGCGTGCGGACTGAAGACCGCGACTACGCCGCCGCGAAGTCCGATCGCAAGAGCCGTGGCCACCGTCTGCCACGTGTTGTCGGCCTGAATGAGCGCGGTCGGCGCCCCGTCGTTGATCGAAGCGATGGTATCGGCGAGTGAGCGAGCCGCCTCTACGATCGAACCGATTGTGTGAGAGCCTAATTCGTCGATCACCGCGATCTCGGCCGGGTTTCCTTCCGCGCGGGCGAGCATCTCCTGTGCGAGCACCTTCACTGCGGCGTCCCTCTTCCGTCTTCGAGTTCGATTGTGTATTTGATGTTTACAGCGATGAAGGGGCTGTGGGAACCAGGACGGCGCGGCCGGACAGATCGCCTGAACGCAGCCGATCGTATGCCTCCAAGGCGCTGCCGAACGGGAATGCGGTGACCTCCGCACGCAACTTTCCTGCACCGGCGAGCGCGACAACCTGACGCAGGTCCTCGATCGTGCCCCAGAACGGCGCCCGAACCTGCCAGCCGTTGACCAAACCAAGGCTTTTGCCGACGGTCAGTTGCCCGCCTGCACTTCCGACGACGACGAGCCGGCCGCCGGGAGCGAGAAACGCCGGAGCGGATTCGACCGTCGCCTGGGCCCCGACAAAGTCGAAGACCACGTCGGCCCGGCCGAGGCTCGCCACAGCCTCTGCCGCTTCTGCGAGGGTCGCAAAACACGCGCGTGCTCCCGATTCGAGCGCGAGAGCGTGTGTCTGGGTTCTTGTCTCGACGGCGATGATGTCGGTGACGCCGAAAGCGCGCAGGATCTGCACCGCCAGATGGCCGAGACCGCCGATGCCTATCACCAAGGCGACAGTGTCGGAGTCGATGAGGTCGCTGTTGGTCCGGATCGCGTGATATGCGGTCAGGCCGGCGTCGGCGAGCGGAGCGGCCTGCTCGGGGCTCAGTGAACCGGTGCGAACGAGAACAGCTTCCGAGGGGACCAGCAGGTATTCGGCCAGCCCGCCCGGATGGCCCAACCCGTTTCCGATCGGACTGAGTCGGCCGTCCGCACGCGGGACCTTCTCCAGGCAGTAGTTCTCGCGCTGGCGCCGGCAGTTACGGCACCGGCCACATGGCCAAACGCCGTGAATGACAACGCCTTCACCGATCCACGAGTGATCGGCGAGCGGTCCGGCCCCGACGACAGTGCCGGCAACCTCGTGACCGAGGGTCAGTGGCAACAGGTAATCGAAACGTCCGGCGGGCGAATCCATGACGTGCAGATCCGAGCGGCACAGACCAGCAGCGCCGACTTTGATCAGCAGTTGCCTGTCGGCCGGTTCAGGTACGGGGATCTCACGCACCTGCGGAGGCTTACCCCACGCCGTCAGCTGGACCGCCAACATCAGCGCGCCGTCCATCCACCGTCGACGACCAGCGCCTGGCCGGTCATGTAGGAGGAGGCATCCGAGGCCAGGAACAGCACTGCGCCGTTGATTTCGCCTTCGACGCCACCGCGGCCGAGCATGGTGTTCTTACGCACCCACCCCGCCGATTTGTCGTTGCTGAACAGCCCGTCGGTCATCTCCGTATCGAACCACCCGGGCACGACGGAGTTAACGCGGATCCCCCTGCGTCCCCACTGGCCGGCCAATTCCCGGGTCAAGCCGAGTGCTCCGGCCTTGGAGGCCGCGTAGCTCGCGCCGCCGATCGGGGCGGTGGACACCAGTCCGATCACGGAGGAGATGTTGATGTACGACGCGCGTTCGTTCTCCGGAAGTCGGGTCGAGGCGTAGGTCGCCAGGTGAAACCCGGATACCAGATTGAGTTCGAGTACCGAATTGAATCCCGCGATGGTTTCGTCCTCCGCGTTCGGCGGTCCGGGCATGCCGGCATTGTTGACCAGTACGTCCAGCCGTCCGGACTGTTCGTAACACCCGTCGATCAGCGCGCGCCGATCGGCGTCGTCGGTGATGTCGCAACGAACCGGAACGATTCCCGGTACCTCGGCTGCCAAGTCCTGTAGGCGGTCGAGCCGGCGGGCCGCGGCGTAGACTGTGGCACCTGCGCCGGCCAGCGTACGGGCAAATCCCATCCCGAGACCCGAAGAGGACCCGGTCACGATCGCTACCCGTCCGGCCAGTCCGAACATCTCGGTCAGCATCTGTCCACCTTCGAATCCGTTGTTTGTCATGGCTTTTACTGTCGATCTCAGCACTACGCAGTGTCAGTACACGGCGGTTCGGCCGCCGTCGACCGGGATGAGCGCGCCGGTCGTGTAGCCGGCCGCATCCGAGGCCAGGTGAGTCACCAGACCGGCGATCTCCTCTGGCCGACCCAGTCGCCCGGCAGGCAGACGGTCCACGATCTTTCCGATGAACTCGTCGTCCCAGTTCTCGGCCATGTCGGTAGCGAAACCACCCGGCATCACACAGTTGACCCGCACCGTCGGTGCATACTCCTGAGCAAACGCCCGGGTGAGCGCATTGAGGCCGTTCTTGGCCGCGGCGTACATCGCTTCCGGTGGGCTCGGGCGCTCCGCACCGATACTCGAGATGTTGATGATCGAGCCGCCGCCGGCCGCCCGCATCCGGTCTCCCGCGACGGCCATCAGCCGGAAAGGTCCCTTGACGTTGACCTCGATAGTTTTGTCCCACAGTCCTTCCGATGCGGCGAGCAAGTTGTCGGCCAGCGGCGCGATGCCGGCATTGTTGACAACGATGTCGAGGCTGCCGAATTCGGCAATGATCTTCTCGACCGCGGGCTCGATACTGTCCCAGTGCCCGACGTGCAGGGCGAACGGGTGAGCGGTTCCCGGACCGGTGTCACCGAGCGACGCCACCGCTTCGCGGCAGGATTCGAGCTTTCGGCTGGAGACGATCACTGTCGCGCCCGCGTCCCGGAGTCCGCGCGCGATGGCCAGTCCCAAACCGCGGCTCGCGCCGGTCACGAGCGCGACCTTACCGGTCAATTCTGGTGTACTCATTTGTGCTTCTTCACCTCGAGGCGGGCAATGGTGCGCAGATGGACCTCGCTGGGTCCGTCTGCAATCTGCAGGGCGCGGGTAATCGCATACAGCCGAGCCAGGATCGTGTCGTTGCTGACTCCGGCGGCGCCGTAAGTCTGCACCGCGCGGTCGACGACCTTGTGCGCAACTTCCATTGCTGCCACCTTGATGGCGGCTACTTCGGAGCGCGCAGACGCGTTGCCCTGGGTATCCATCAACCAAGCCGACTTGAGTACGAGCAACCTGATTTGGTCGATCTCGATGCGGCTGCGGGCAATCCATTCACGTACAACTCCGCGGTCGGCAAGGGTGCCTCCGAACGCTTCCCTTTCGAGCGCGCGCTTACACATCATGTCCAGTGCCCGTTCTGCCATACCGACGGCGCGCATTGCGTAGTGCATCCGGCCGGGGCCCAGGCGTCCCTGTGCGATGGCGAATCCGTCACCCTCGGTGCCGAGCATGTTTGCTGCCGGTACCCGAACATCGGTGAATTGAACTTCTCCGTGACCGAGTCGGTCTTGGTAGCCGAACATCGGCAGATCCCGAATGACCTCGACGCCGGGCGCGTCTGCCGGTACCAGGATCATGCTCTGCTGCCGGTAGGTTGGCCCTTCGGGATCCGACTTGCCCATGAAGATCATGAGCTTGCAGTCAGGATCGAGGATGCCGGAGGTGTACCACTTCCGGCCGTTGAGCACGTATTCGTCACCGTCACGTTGGATAGTCGATCGAATGTTCGTCGCATCCGAACTTGCCACGGCCGGTTCGGTCATCGCAAAAGCCGAACGAATACTGCAGTCCAGCAACGGCTTCAACCACTGCGCCTTCTGTTCGTCGGTGCCGAACATGGCGAGGATCTCCATGTTTCCGGTATCGGGAGCCGAGCAGTTGATCGTCTCGTTACCGATGATGGAGCGGCCGACGATCTCAGCCAGCGGAGCGTATTCGAGATTGGTCAGCCCGGCGCCGAGTCCGTCGTGGGTCATGAACAGATTCCACAGACCCAATTCGCGTGCCTTCGCCTGCAGATCGCGCATGATCTGGGGCTGTTCGTGCGGGTTGTCGTTGGCAGCGACCTGGGCGTCGTACACCGATTCCGCCGGATAGACGTAATCGGTCATGAAAGATTCGAGCTTGCCGAGCAGTTCCTCGGTCCGCGGGGAATAGGCGAAATCCACGGTAGGTCTCCTTAGGTGATTATCAGCGACGCAAAAGACCAGCGGTCCAAGAGATCTACGGACGCAGGAGAGCGGTACCGGTCTCGATCAACCGGTTGATGGTGTCGGGCAGCTTCTCCTGGTCCGGATCATGATGGCGACCCTCGCGGTGCCGACGCAGGTTGTGGCCCATGATCGCCGCCATCTTCAACCGGCCGAGTGCGTCGAACCAGTTGAGTTCGGGGAGCGCGGGACCTGTTCCGGTGTACAGCGCGACCAACTCTTCGGCGCTCGGCAGTCCGGTGACTTCCCGACCGACACCGGGGAAGTTCGAACCGTCGGCGAATACCAGGAACCAGCCCAATTCGACTCGTGGATCTCCGGCAGACCAGATTTCCCAGTCGATGAGTGCAACTGGTTCGAGTCCGTCGGAGATGATGTTGCCGAGACGGTAATCGCCGTGCACCAGTGTGGGTTCGATAGGTTCGGGAATGTCGGAGCGCAACAATTCCAACAGACGATCGGCGCCGACAACCAATTCCGGTGGCACTGCGCCCAGCGTCTTGGCCCAGCGCTCGAGCTCGTCTGCCGGTGTCAGGGGGTCTGCGAGTCCTGCAATGGTGGCCAGGTCCACCTCGTGCAGTCGCGGTAGAACTGCAGCGGCACGACGCATTCGATTGGCAGCGAGCACCGGATCGACGGCCGGGTCGTCGAGCACGGGCTCGAGTGACTGGCCTGCAACAAATTCCATGGCAAACCACGCGGGCTCGATCTCGTCGACGACAACTACGCGCGGCACCGGAACTTCGGTGCCGGCCAGCGCCTGCAGAATATGCGCCTGTCGCAGCATGTCGTGCCTGCCGATGGATCGCTGGCCTTCTGGCACCGCTTTGATCACCACGTCACCGGTCGAGGTGGTGGCGCGGTACGTCAGTCCGGAGTGTCCACCGAGTAGCGGCTGGAAGTCGGTTAACGTCGCACCGCAGTCCGCGAGCAGTTTGGCGGCGACCCGTTCTTGCAGAGACGAACTGTTCACGGTCGCGGCTCCCTTGGTAGACCGAGTACGCGCTCGGAGATGATGTTGTGCTGAATCTCGTCGGTGCCGCCGGCAATTCGGTATCCGGGGGCGCCGAGTGCGTGTTCGGACCAAGCGAACGTTCCCCATCGACCGGAATCGGCGGTGAGTTCACGGCCGAGCAGCAAACGGGCAACTTCGGACGTCCTGGCCATGGTGTCGGTGGCCAACAACTTTCCGAGTGATGCTTCAGGACCCGGTTCGTTGCCTGCAAGCATCGCTCCGGCCACCCGCATAGTGCTCACGCGCTGTAGATAGCTCCTGGTGACCAGGTCGGCCACCTTGTCCTTCTCGATCTCGGTCAGCTCGCGTCCGAGGTTCTGTGCGAGTGCAATTGCTTGATCTGCGTTGGCCAGACCGAGATTTCCGCCGTCGAGACGTTCGGCCGCCAGTACGGTGAGAGCAACCTGCCAACCCTTGCCGACCGGACCGAGTCGATACGTGTCTTCGAGTTCGACGCCGTCGAGGTACACCTCGTTGAACGAGCTGCCGCCGGTCATCTGCCGGATCGGGCGTATGGTCACGCCGGGTGCGTTCATCGGGACCAGAAACATGGTGAGCCCGGCGTGTTTCGCGACGGTGGCGTCGGTACGGCATACGGCAACTCCGTAGTCCGCCACCAGCGCGCCGGAGGTCCATACTTTGTGCCCGTCAAGGGTCCATGTGCCGACTTCGCTGCGTACCGCCTTGGTGCGGACGGCAGCCAGGTCCGATCCGGCCTCGGTCTCGGAGAACAGTTGGCAGGCAATGATGTCCGTGCGAAGCATTGCTCTTACGTAGCGTTCCTTCTGCTCGTCGGTGCCCCACTGCTCGATGGTCGGCGCGATCAATTGCTGTGTTACCGAGAACATCTCGGTCCGCCGAGGCACGTCGAACGATTCCTCGGCCCGGCGGAAGGCCAGCACGTATGACAGCGGCAGGCTGCGGCCGCCGCGTTCGGGCGGCCAACTCAATGCTCCCCAGCCGGCATCGAACTTCGCCTGCTCGTAGCGTGAGATTTCGTCGGTGTGCTCGCGCTCTTGCTCTGCGGTCCAATTCTCGAATACCGCCACCGAATCCGAACCAACGCCCCACACCGATTCGGTGCGAGGTGCGGCGACGCCACGCAACCAAGCGATGGCTTCCTCGGTGAACGCGGCGAGACCTGGAATCGTTTGTGGTGTCACTGATCTGCCCTCAGTCGTCTTCGCAAACTCAAACGGACAATACGGTGCATGCACTGATGCCCGGTGCGCCGTATACGTGGGTGAACCCGATCCGGGGAGTACCGGGAACCTGACGGGCACCCGCCTCACCGCGAAGTTGGGTGACTATCTCGTGCACCTGCCGAAGGCCCGATGCACCGATCGGCTCACCGTTGGCGATGCATCCACCGTCGGTGTTGATCGGAATGCGGCCTCCGATCTCCGTCTCGCCGGCCGAAATCATCGATTCCTGTTCGCCGGGCTCGCAGAAGCCGCACTCGGCCATGTGCATGATTTCTGCGCCGCTCTCGGTGTCCTGCAGCTGAGCCACGTCGACCTCGCCGGGGGAGATGCCTGCCTGCTCGAACGCTGCCCGGGCGGCGTCCGCACTGACACTGGTCGGTTCACCGCTACCTTGCACGGCCGGGCTGAAAACCTCGAAGGAGCCGAATCTTCGGGTGCGATGGGTGATTGCCCGAAGTGTGACCGCTCGTGTGCCGAGCGCGTTTGTTGCGCTCTCGCTGGCAACCACGATCGCGGCGGCGCCTTCTCCGGGTGAGCAGAACATGTAGCGGGTGAGCGGGTCGTTGACCATGTCGGCTGTCGCGATGGTCTCGGCAGACATCGCCTCCCGGCGCCAAGCATTCGGATTGAGAACGCCGTTGCGATAAGCCTTCTCGGCCACCCGCGCCAGGGTGCCGGCCGAAATGTCGTGCTGGCGCATGTAGCGCGAGATCTTGACTCCGAAGAATTGTGTGGTGACCATCAGACCGGCCTCGCCGTATCCCTCCGGCAGGCCCCACTCTTCCGGTCGGGGGTCGAATGCGCCGCGTGGGTGCTTGTCGAAGCCGACCGCCAGTGCGATCTCGGCCGCGCCCGACCGTACTGCATTGACCGCCGAGAAGAGTGCGCTACCGCCGGTTGCGCAACCGTTCTTGACGTTGGTGAAAGGTATTCCGGTGAAGCCGAGTTCGGCTACCAGGGTGTCGGCCAGCCCGGATCCGTCACTGCCGCCGAAGGCGACCTGGACGTCGGGCCATGAAAGTCCGGCATCATCGAGCGCGGCGCCGATCGCGGTGACGGCCATGGCACGCCCACTCACTCCCGGTTGCCGGCCGAACTTCGAAAGTCCGGCTCCGATGATCGAAACGGGCTGTGTCACTTGATTGCTCCCAGCTCTGTGTCACGATCGACAGCGAACCGGGGCACCGGTGAGGTGGCGACCAACGTCACCGGTGCCTGATCCAGTCCGTCGAAGTCTTCGCAGTCGACGATTGCCTCGACCTTGATTCCTTCAGGGAGTTCGATGTAACCGACTGCGAAGGGGGTGAACCCTTCAGTGGGCGGTACATACGGCGGCGATTTTGGAGGAAAACGTTGAATCGTGTACGCCCACAGCACACCTCGGGTACTCAACTCCAGAGGTGTTGCCGTCGGCGTTGCGCACTTGCTGCACATGACGCCGGCTGGAAACGCCACGGTGGCGCACACCGTGCACCGGCTGCCTTCGAGCACGATTGCTGTCTTCTCTGCCATGCCTATCCCTTCCGGTCTCGGGGTGAATCAGATCAGCGGCCGACCCACACCGGATCCCGCTTCTCGAGGAATGCGGTGACGCCTTCCTTGCCGTCTTCCGACTGCAGTGCGTTGCCGACGGCCAGGTGCTCCATGACCATGAGCGACTGGATGTCGGCATCGAGACCCTTGTCGATGCACATCTTGGTGAGCTTCATCATGAACGGGCTCTTGTCGGTCAGAGTCGCCGCGAAGTCTGCCACGGTCTGATCGAGCTGATCGGCCGGTGCCGACGCGTTGATCAGGTCGAATGCAGCGGCCTCGGTGCCCGAGAGCAGCTTGCCGGTGAGCATGAGCTCCTTGGTCTTGCGGACTCCGATCATGCGGGGCAGGCGGTAGATCGGGCCGGCGCCACCGAAGAGGGCGCGACGGATGTGGAAGTCACCGATTTTGGCGTCGTCCGATGCGATCGCGAAGTCGCACGAGATCATCAGTTCGAAGCCGCCGGCGGTGACGTAGCCCTCGAGGACTGCGATCGAGGGGGTGTTCATCGAGTAGAGACGGTCGCAGACCTTGGCCGAGAGCACGGCGACGTCCATCGCCGTGGTGCTGCCGATGAAATCGGAGAGCAGTTCATCCAGGTCGAAACCTGAGCAGAACGTGTTGTTGACGCCGCGTAGCACCAGAACCTTGAGGTTCGGATCGTTGTCGACCTCGACGATGATCTCGTCGAGGCGGTGCAGCAGCTCAACGGTCACTGCGTTCTTCTTGTGCGGGCGGTTGAGCCAAACCCGTGCGATGTCTCCGTCTTTCTCCAGCAGGATGTGGTCGGTCTCGATCATCATGAGCCTTTCGTTTGAAGATAAACTGAACTGGATTCACTTCAGTATGCAGATCGGGTGACGCTGCGTCAATACCCGGCCTCGGTGACATTCTTCTAACAGTCAAATGCCGATCAGTTCGGCGATGCGCGCGCGATGTGTGCGCGAATCACCCTGTACTGCTTCGTTTCCCAACGCTCGGCGGAAGTAGGAGTGCGCCGGGTGTTCCCACGTGAAGCCGACGCCGCCATGCAATTGCACGGACTCGGCCGCTGCGTCGATGGCGGCGTCGGTGCAGACGGCGCCGGCCACCGCGATCGCCAATCGGGCGGTGTCCGGGTTCTCGTCGTATACGGCTGCGGCATATCTGCTAGCCGATCGTGCGCGCTCGAGCAGTACGAGTACGTCGGCGAGTCGGTGCTTGACGGCTTGAAACGACCCAATCGGTCGCCCGAATTGCTGTCGGGTTTTCACGTATTCGACGGTCATCTCGAGCAATGCGTCGACAATCCCGGTGTTCTCGAAAGCGATTGCAAGCGTGCGTAAATCATGAATCCGAGTACAGATCCGGGTATAATCGTCGGCGCCGACCACGGGGACTGCCCATGCTTCCGCTACGGTCAGATGGGCCTGTCTGCGGGTGGGGTCGACGACTTCGAGCTCGCGCCAGTGCACCTGACCGGCTGTCTTGATTGCGAATATCTGCCGTCCGGCGGCGGTGTCGGCGGAGGCGATGACGACGTCGGCAGCAGCGCCACCTACGACGGCCGAGACCTCTCCGCTGAGAAGCCAAGAGGATTCACTTTCGACACCGCTGAGTCGGTCGGTCGCGGCAGTCAGCGGACTGACGCTTGCCACGGAGACCCCCTCGAGAATGTCGACCAGTAATTCGTCGACGGGATACGTTGCCGCCAATACCGCTTGGACGCCGAGGACCGCCGAGGAATACACCGGCTCACAGGCCAGCCTCCGACCGCACTCTTCGAGAATGATGCCGAGCTCGACCATGCCGTAACCCAGACCGCCGCGATCTTCCGGCGCAGCGAGTGAAGTGACCGACATATTCTCGATCAATTGCTGCCAGAGCTCCGGCGAGTATCCCTCGGCCGTGTGCGAAGCCGACCGGGCCTGTTCCACTCCACTGTGTTTTCCGAGCAACGCCCGAATCGCGTCACGAAGCTCCAATTGTTCATGGCCAGGATTGAGAGCAGCAGGCTCGGAGAGTGGCCAGGCGGGCTCTACCTGGGAAGTCGACGATTTCATATCACTCCACTTGACTTGAGTTCAGTTTGGTTATTTGATCGAGACTAGCGTGTTGAGGCCTCGACAAGAAGGGGTGAACCGAACTAAGTTCATCTCATGAGCTCAGTGATCGAAACCTATTACGCAACCGTGGACAGCGGTCGACTCGAAGATGCTGTGGCCTTGTTGGCCGAGAACGTGGAGTTCGCCATGGTCTTGCCCACCGGGGCCAATTACGGGAGTAGCCGCGCGTCAATGCTCGACTACCTGTCGGGTCGCCCTCCGGTAGATCGCAAACACAAGGTCCTGCGCGTGGCAGCCGACGGAGATCTGCACTTCCTGCACGGGTCGGTGACTGAGAACGGGACCACGACCACAGGCTATTTCGTCGGCGTCATGCACGTCGATGCCTCCGGTCTCGTCGATCGCTACCAGGTGACCTTCGACGCAGAGTTCAGCTTGATTCCCCCCAATTCGTTCGCCGAAGGAGTTCGCTGATGAGCGAGACCAACCAGACGCCAGTGCTCATCCAGTGGTTCGAGTACATGGATTCCGACGATCCGGACCGCGTGCTGACGATGATCAGCAAAGACTTCGTCATGTCCGTTCAGTTCTCGAAGGGCGATGGTCAGTCTGCCGAGTTCGTCGGCGATCGCGACGGTCTCGTCGCCTACCTGGCGCAACGCGAGAAGAGTGTTCTGATCCACCACATCGACGCCGGGGCATTCGTTGACGGCGTCGAGTTGTCACTCGGCCGCACCACTCGAGGCGGCGAGTTCGAGGCTTCGTTCAACGCCACCGCGCAGCTCGACAGCGAGGGCAAGGTGCGGCGCCTACTGATCGCTCGCACCCCCGAACTGTCCTTCTCCTGATTCCAGCTCCATCCAGGCCGACCTCGGGTACCGCGCAGCCTCCCCGCGCTACCCGGGGACGCCGTATTTCTCCCGCGATCTCGCACTCCTCCGCGATCTCTATCGCAGGCGCGCGCCGCCACTCTGGCAGGCAGCCCTCCCTCTCGTCCGGCCGAAACAACTGAGCCGTCATGACCAAAAGGAATCCCTGTGAGTGAACAAGCATTTATCTACGAGGCCATTCGCACGCCGAGAGGCAAGCTGCGAAAAGGCTCGTTGAACAGCGTCAAGCCTGTCGACCTTGTAGTCGGGCTGATTCAGGAACTCGGAACACGTTTTACTGCAATGGATCCCGCAGAAATCGACGACGTAGTACTAGGCGTCGTCTCCCCGGTGGGCGAGCAGGGTGCCGTCATCGCGCGCACCGCGGCCCTGCTCGCGGGATTGCCGGATTCGGTGCCGGGAACGCAAGTCAATCGCTTCTGTGCCTCAGGTCTCGAGGCCACAAACCTGGCGGCGCAGAAAGTTGCGTCCGGTTGGGACGACCTGGTGATCGCCGGCGGCGTCGAGTCGATGTCGCGCGTCCCGATGGGCAGCGACGGCGGCGCCATCTTCACCGACCCGGCGACCGCATACGACCTGTACATCGCCCCGCAGGGGATCGGCGCTGACCTCATCGCCACCGTCGAGGGATTCACCCGCGAGGACATCGACGGTTATGCGGCGCAGTCGCAGGAGCGCGCGGAAAGCGCTTGGAGCGCAGGCTATTTCTCCAAATCCGTGGTTCCGGTCCGGGACTTCAACGGGGTCGTCCTCCTCGATCACGACGAGCATCGCCGTCCGGGAAGCACCGTCGAAAGTCTGGGGAGGCTCACGCCTGCGTTCGAAAAGCTGGCGGCTACAACCGGTTTCGACGAGGTTGCGCTGCAGAAGTACGTCAACGTAGAAAAGATCAACCACATCCACACCGGCGGTAACTCTTCGGGCATCGTCGACGGTGCCGCACTGGTGCTCGTCGGCAGCGAAGCCGCGGGTAAGCGCGGCGGCCTGACGCCACGCGGCCGCGTCGTGGCCACCGCCCAAACCGGTAGTGAACCGACGATCATGCTGACCGGACCGACCTCGGCCACCGAACTCGCTCTGAAGCGGGCCGGACTGACCGTGGACGACATCGACGTCTTCGAGCTCAACGAGGCCTTTGCCTCCGTGGTCATGAAGTGGATGAAGGATCTGAAGATCCCGCACGAGAAGACCAACGTCAACGGCGGGGCCATCGCGATGGGTCACCCACTCGGCGCTACCGGAGCCATGCTGGTCGGCACCGTGCTCGACGAACTCGAACGTACCGGCGGACGCTACGGCCTGATCACGCTGTGCATCGGCGGCGGCATGGGTATAGCCACCGTCATCGAACGCGTCTGAGTCTGCACCCCCGGTCCGCTCCTCCCTCTGTTGAAGAGAAAGAACATACAGAATCAATGACTGACAACATGATCGGCTGGGCGCTCGATACCGATGGCGTCCTCGTGCTCACGATGGACGACCCGAATCAGGGCGCCAACACGATGAACGCCCTGTACACGTCGTCCATGGCCGCGACAGTCGACCGACTCGAAGCCGAGAAGGACAGCTACGTCGGCGTCGTGCTCACCTCGGCAAAACGAACGTTCTTCGCCGGTGGTGACCTCGAGGACATGCAGGCTTGGGGGCCGCAGGCGAAGAATCCGGTGTCGGCCACCGAGGTCACCACTTACCTCAACGAACTCAAGAAGGTCCTGCGGCGACTCGAGGTGCTGGGTAAGCCGGTGGTGTCCGCCATCAACGGCGCCGCACTCGGTGGCGGGCTGGAAATCGTGCTGCACACCCATCACCGCATCGCAGCCGACGTCAAGGGCAACCAACTCGGCCTACCCGAGGTCACCCTGGGTCTGTTGCCTGGCGGCGGCGGAATCTCCCGTGTCGTAAGGCTGCTCGGTATCCAGGCGGCGCTGGCGAACGTCCTGCTGCAGGGTCCGCGTCTGAGCCCGACTCGCGCGCTGGAGTTGGGTCTGATCGACCGGGTCGTCGGTTCGGTGGCGGAATTGCTACCTGCGGCCAAGGTCTGGATTCACGACCACACCGACGCCGTACAGCCCTGGGACACCAAGGGATTCAAGATTCCAGGCGGCGGACCGGCTGATGCGAAGATGGCTCAGGCCCTACCGGTCATCCCGAGTCTCCTGCGCAAGCAACTCAAAGGTGCACCGATGCCGGCGCCGCGCGCGATCATGGCGGCCGCGATCGAGGGCGCGTACGTCGACATCGACACCGCCGACGAGATCGAGACCCGCTACTTCGTCTCGCTCGTGACCGGCCAAGTTGCCCAGAACATGATCAACGCCTTCTTCTTCGACCTCAAAGCGATCAACGGTGGAGCGTCCAGACCGGACGGCTACGACAAGTTCACAGCCAAGAAGGTGGGCGTCATCGGAGCCGGAATGATGGGTGCCGCAATCGCATACGTCTCCGCCCAGGCTGGAATCGATGTAGTACTCAAGGATATTTCGCTCGACGCAGCGGCGAACGGCAAGCAATACGCGGTAGCTCTGGAGGCCAAGGCCCTGGCTCGCGGCAAGACCACTGCGGAGAAGTCCGAAAAACTCCTTGCCCGGATCACACCGACCACCTACGCCGCCGATTTCGCGGGCGTCGACCTGGTAATCGAAGCCGCATTCGAATCGGTGGAGGTCAAACACCAGGTGTTCCAAGAAATCGAGAACATCGTCGAACCCGATGCGGTGCTCGGCTCGAACACCTCGACCCTGCCGATCACCATTTTGGCCGAGGGGGTCAAGCGCTCCGAGGACTTCATCGGAATCCACTTCTTCTCGCCGGTGGACAAGATGCCTTTGGTCGAAATCATCAAGGGCGCCAAGACGTCGGATGCTGTGTTGGCCAAGGTCATCGACTACACCCTGCAGATCCGTAAGACCCCCATCGTGGTCAATGACAGTCGTGGCTTCTTCACCTCGCGCGTCATCGGCAAGTTCCTCGACGAGGCGATGGCTGCCGTCGGCGAGGGCGTGAACCCCACGTTCATCGAGCAAGCAGGCGCACAGGCCGGATATCCGGCACCGCCACTGCAGCTCATGGACGAACTGACACTCACACTGCCGCAGAAGATCCGCAAGGAAACCGAGCGGGCACTGCTCGCCGCAGGCGAGACCGTTCCATTCCACGGTTCCAACGCCGTCATGGACCGCATGGTCGGTGAACTCGCGCGTACCGGGCGATCTGGCGGTGGTGGCTTCTACTCGTACGACAAGAGCGGCAAGCGGGTCGGCATCTGGCCAGGTCTGCGTGAAGCGTTCAAGTCCGGGTCCACGGAAATTCCGTTCGAGGACATGAAGGAGCGAATGCTGTTCGCTGAAGCGCTCGAGACAGTTCGCTGCTTCGACGAAGGTGTGCTGGAATCGGTCGCGGACGCCAACATCGGTTCGATCTTCGGTATCGGCTTTCCAGCCTGGACCGGCGGCGTGATCTCGTATATCAACCAGTACGACGGCGGTCTGCCAGCTTTCGTCGACCGCGCCCGAGATCTGGCGTCGAAGTACGGCAGTCATTTCGAACCCCCGCAGTCGTTGGTCGACAAGGCCGATAGGGGTGAAAAGTACTGAAGTAGTAGAGCATTAGGTGGTCCGCCTCGATCCGAGGCGGGCCACCTCGCACCGCTAACGCTGAAAGCTCCGCTCCCATTCTTCTTGGAATTTGCCCGTCAGTTCGGCAGTGAGCGCAGTGGTGTCCGGTAGAGGGATATCCTGCGCGCGTCCGACCGCACCCGAGATGTTCGGCAGAGCACTACCGTATCCGTACGAGAGTGCCTTCTGCCCTGCTTCTGTGACCATGAAGTTGGCCAGTACCTGCGCGGCATTCGGATGCGGCGCGGACGCAAGTACCAAGGAATACCACGGCGTTCCCCAAGCCGGCTCCGGCAGTACCCAGTCCACCGGGGCACCTGTCGCCATCTCCCTCACCAGCGGTTGCACCATCGGGGTTGCGGCAATCTCACCCGAGCTCAATGCTTGGGCGATACCCAGCGAACTCGGATAGATCCGAGGATTCAGGGCCGCCAGCCGTTCGTTGAAATCGCCAGTGCCCCAATTTTTTTCGAAGAACTGGTACTCGTCGACCACGGCCGCGAATCCGCCGGGGTTCACAACCCCGATCTTCCCCTTCAGTGCCGGATCAAGCAGGTCGTCCGGTGATCGAAGCCCCTGGGGCAGAGCGTCGGTGTTCCAGCCGAGCGCGAATATCGCCGCGCTGGTCAGAAAGAACTGGTCGTCGATCACACTTCGGTCGCGCTCGTACGCCGGATCGTGGAAGGCTGGACCGACAATCGGGGTGGAGAAGGCGCCGGAGGCGGCAGCATTTTTGATCCAGGTCGGATCCGACGACATGTGAACGTCGCCTACGCCCTTGCCTGTTCGATTCTCCGTCTCGATCCGAGGGTTCATCTCGACATCCGTCCCTCGGGTGACTTCCAGGGTGATCTGCGGGTACTGCGCCGTGAACGCAATTCGCAGTGCCTCCAGATTCGCGGGATGTTGGGTCGAGTAAAGGCGTACGGAACCTTCGGCATTGGCTGCAGCGACAATGTCGTCCCAGTTGCCGGAAACCGTGCTTGTCGGAGTCTCGTTGCTGCCACACGCTGCAGCCATCATCAGCGTGGCGACCGCAGTCACCGCTATGGCCGACCGGGGGAGAATCTTCATGGACATGCCCTTCTGGCGCGCGTTTGTCGCCCGTGATCCTCATCGAGCTTCAGGGTGAATCTCGAAAAATGTTAGAGAGTAAGCGAATTCAGGTTCGGGTGAGAAATAACCTGAATTCGGTTTAGCTTGCGACGGCAGCATATAGTCATGTGGCCCGTGTCACAACAGGGGCGATCGCAGGGCTGTTCCGCGCCGGTTCGATCAGCTAAACTGAATTCAATACAGGAAGGCTTGGAATGCCATGTCAGTACGCGCGAGCAAGGAAAGAGAGCGTTGATGGCTAACGATTTTCCCCACCTGTTTTCACCGTTCACACTCGGCGGGATGACCCTGAAGAATCGATTGGTGGCATTGCCTGCCGGTACGAGCATGGCCGCAAACGGTGTGCCGACACACGGGGACACCGAGCATTTCGAGCGGCTCGCGGCCGGTGGAGTGGGCCTGATCATCGGTGGCGCAACCGTGGTACACCCGACCACGACGCTGCGCTCACGAAAGCTCGTCGAGGCGTACATCGACGAATTCGTTCCCGCCACAGCCGCGAAAGTCGAAGTGATACACAGTCACGGCGCGAAGTTCATCGGCCAGTTGTGCCACCTCGGTCGCGAGTTCATCGGCGGCGAATCGGATGCGCCGCCGTCCGCCCCGTCCCCGATCAAGACAGCGCGCGATGCGTACCCGCCTCACGAACTCACGATTGCCGAGATCGAGGACATCGTCGAAGGCTGGCGGATCTCGACCGCGAATTTGGTCAAGGCAGGCGTAGACGGCGCGGAAATCCATGCCGCGCACGGCTATCTGCCTGCTCAGTTCATGTCCCCGTTGACCAACCAGCGAACCGATAGCTTCGGCGGATCTTTCGAGAATCGAATGCGGTTCCCCCGCTTGGTGATCGAGGCAATGCGTTCCGTCATGCCGACCGGATTTGTACTCGGCGTGCGACTGAGCGGTGAAGAGGAAATCCCCGGCGGAATGCAGATCGACGACTGTGTGCGCATCGCGGAGAACATGACCGAACTCGGTGTCGATTACTTCTCCATCACGCACGGCACCCGCGGTAAATACGTCAAGGACTCCACCAGTGAGGATGCGGTCGCGATCCCGTCCGCATCGAAAGTGCGGGCCGCGACCGGCATTCCCACCCTCGTCGGCCAGCGCATCCGCGACGCTGCCACTGCCGATCACGCGATCAAGTCCGGTCACGTCGACATGGTGGGGATGGCTCGGGCGCTGATCGCCGATCCCGACCTGCCCATCAAGTCGCAGACCGGCCGCCTCGGTGAGATCCGTGGCTGTCTCGGCATCAATCAGGATTGCCGCGCCTTCGACCCGCATCTGCACTGCGCGGTCAATGCTGAAGTCGGTCGGGGCCGGCATCCAGGTATTGGTGTCATTTCCCCGCGCACCAAGGAAGTTTTTGTCATCGGCGGCGGGCCGGCCGGACTCGAGGCAGCGCGCGTCGCGGCAGGGCGCGGGCACCGTGTCACCCTGTTCGAGCGGGACACCGATCTCGGCGGCGCTGTCCGCGTGGCCGCGGCTGCGCCGCATCGCGCCGCCTTGGTCGATATCATCGATTACCTTGGGCGAGAACTCAAACGGCTGAAAGTCGATGTTAACCTCGGTGCCGAAATTGACGCTGACGACCTTGCCGACATCCACTCGTCAGCTGACCACGTCATCGTGGCCACCGGATCGCGGCCGGCCGAACTACCGATCGAACTGTCGGCTCGAGCAGCAGCCACGGTCGACGACGTCTTGTCCGGTCGAGTGCCGGAGGTGGAAAGTCGTCGCGCAGTGGTTTTTGACAAGGCAGACGGATTCTGGCCGGCATATAGCGCGGCCGAGGCACTCGTCTTACAGGGCTGGCACGTCACATTTGTCACTGCTCTGCCTGCGCTGGTCTCGAGAATTCCCGCTGAAAGTGCGACCCCGCTTCTCGGTAGACTCGGCGACGCTGGAGTGGAATTCAAGATCTGCCATGACTTGGTGGTTCCGGAGGATTCCGCGTCGCCACTGATTCTGCGGCCTGTCTTCGGCCGCGGTGACACCACGGTCGACGGCGTGTTGACAGTCTGGCACCAACCACGGGTTCCGATGTCGAATCTGGGGCTCGCTCCTGGCGAGTCCGTCAGCGTCATCGGTGACTGCGTCGCGCCACGTCGGATCAGCCACGCTATCGCAGAGGGATATCGTACCGGCGCAGAATTGTAAGTGCGATTACGGGCCGAGAGCGCGGTCCATGCAGTTGAGTTCGATGGCGCACCAGGACGACAAAGGTATCTGTTGGCGGGATCGCTTCGCTAGCGCGCCGCATGTTCCTGCGGCGCAAGAGAGTTCCCCGGTGCGATGTTCGCGCAGTTGGACGGTGCAGGCTTACCGTTCAATCGGTCGTCGACCCAAGCGAGCGCACCGGGGAGCCAGAGCATGGCGCCGAGGAAGTGGCTGATGGTGTCGTACTGGTCGTACTGAATCGCCAGGCCGGCGTCGCAGTACTTGCGTGCGAGGCTGCGGACGTCGCCCGTGATCATGACGCCGTCTCCTGCGCCGACGTCGGGGCCGCCGGGTTGGGTGCCCTCGATGGTGCCGTTGGCTGCTTGCGCGATGAACATCGGAATGGTCGGTATCGCCGCGGTGCCCATGTTGATCTTGTTCACGACATCGACGTACTCGGGAACCGTATTGGGATCGGCGTACTCGGGTTTGACCAGATCCTGCCAGGTCAGTCCGGGATACTGCGCCAGCACATTGCCGATGGACGCGTCTTCGAGTCGAGCCATGACGTCGCGTCCACGGTCGCTGAGATACTTCCCGAAATCGATGTCGTACGAACGCGCAACGCCGACGACTGCCATGCCGACAACGCCGCCCCACCCGATGCTTCCGCTTGCGTAGCGAAGGTTGTTGGCCGGATTGACCAGCACGCCGCCCTGCGCGGCGCCGATCAAGTTGTCGTTGATCTCCGGTGCATACGCGGGAGCGAGGATCGAAGCCCAGTTGGTGGCGATGGCTCCGCCGGAGTACCCCATCAGCGCGATCTCGGCGTCGTCGGTGATTCCGGTTTCCGGGACATCTCGAGCGGCACGCAGAGCGTCGAGCGTCATCATCCCGTATTCGGGTCCGGCAGCGAAGTTCGCATCCGGGCCCTCGGTGTCCGGGACGACGATCGTGTAGCCCAGTGCGAAGAGCGGCCCGAACAGAGCCGCTTCGATGCTCGTGAAGGTTCCGCCGATGTTGAAGTTGCGCCCGCTGGGAGTCCAGTCACCGATCGGGGTGTTACCCGCGATGGCCCGCGACGGACTGTCGTCGGGGTTCAGCGAATCGTAAAAAGACTGGTACGAAACAACTTTGTTCGGTTGGGCGTTGGCCGGGCGCAAGATCGAAGTGACGTTGGCGGACGGCTGGCCGAGGGCATCGGTCGAGCGATAGAGAACCTGGACTGCCTGTATCGGGGTCGGGATGTTGAGCACGGTGTACGGCACGGTGCGGGTCTCGAGGACTGCACCCGGGGCATACGACGAGAGGGGTGCCGCGCCGTCGTAGCTGTAGAAACCGTCATCGGGGGACTTGGCAAGGGCCGGCTGCGCGAGCGCTACCGGTGCGCCGACGCCTGTCAGTGCAAGCGCGAGTACTCCGACAACTGCGCGAGATAAGACCCTTGACGACATACTCGTCCTCCACATTGGTGTGCCACGCCCCACCCTGAGATCGCGGTGTGACGACCACCATATATTACTCGCGAGTAATGTGGGGATCGGGCAGATCGGGCGCCGTCTCGAGGTCTCGCCGCAGGAAGATCTCGGAGGATTCGCCCGGGAGCAACAAGACTCCGGCGTCGGTGTATCCCATTGTGCGATAGAAGTTCTGGGCTGATTCGTCGGCGAGGGTGGAGGTGAGAACCTGTGAGTGTCCCGCACGGTTCATCTGTTTTTCCCAATATGTGACCAAGGCGCGCCCGGTGCCCTGGCTGCGGTGAGAAGACAGGACGGTCAGCATGTTCATGAACGGAATTTCGTCCCAGAACAAGCCCCAGCGCAGCCACCCGACTGCTTCACCATTGTGCTCAGCGAGGAGCACCCGACCGCGTTTAACCACGGACGTGAGTTCCTCAGCTGCGACGTGCGAGTCATGCTCACGTAAGAACGGCAAGTCTGTCTGTGCTGCGACGCGAATGTTCACCACACAAGTCAGTATCGCCGTTCAGTCGGCGACGGCGACCTTCGGCTTCGACAAGTACACAACTCCGGGGATGTGGTTGGGCTCCGTCCGCAACTGCACGTAGCCCGCCCGGGTGTACAAGCGAATGTTCCGGACGCTCCTACTTCCCGTGAACAACTCGAAACTGGTGATGTGCGCCGGAGCATTCTGTTCCACGTGCTGCAGGAGGCGCCGGCCGAGGCCTTTACCCGCCAAGTCCGGTGCCACCATGAGACGTCCTATCTGCCAGACAGTTCCGTCCGCTGTGCCTCGAACGGCCCCGACGAGCCGGCCGCCGCGTCGTGCGGTCCAGACAGTTGACTCCTCAATCCAGGAGGACCGTGGGAAGGTCCTCCTGGAGTGGGGGTATGTCCATGCTGTTATTGGAAATTGCTTCCGAAACCCAGCAACAGCGTTGTAGAACAAGGATTTCCGCGGCATCCTCATCCGTTGCGCGTTCTATGACTATCTCGTCCATGGTTTCCTTTACGAATCGGTTCTTCGCACCCGCAGGGCAATTGTTCAGCCGCAGGCTGAATGTGGCGCGCGGCTGAACAATTGGCGCGCGGCTGTGAATGCAGAGGGTTTCAATTCAGGCAGAACAAACAAAACGCCCGCGACCAATTGGTCGCGGGCGTTTCGTGAAAAAGAACGTCAGACAGTTGCCGGAGTGTTCTCGTCCAACTTCGGATCTGCATTCGCGATTCGCTTGTTGCGAATGAGGCTGCTGATGAAAGCAGCGCCGATCAAGAAGACACCGACGAGGCCGGTGATGATCTCGTTGATGTGAACGCCGATGGACACCATCAAGATGACAGCCAGAGCGCCGATGGCCCAGTGGGCACCGTGCTCGAGGTAGACGTAATCGGAGAGCGTGCCCTTGCGGACCAGGAAGACCGTGATGGAACGGACGAACATTGCGCCGACGAAGCCGAGGCCGAGGGCGATGATGATCGGGTCCGCCGTGATGGCGAATGCGCCGATGACGCCGTCGAAGGAGAAGGACGCGTCGAGGACCTCGAGGTAGAGGAACAGGAAGAAGCCGGCCTTGCCGGTTGCCTTTGCGAGCTGCGTGGGTCCGCCGGACTTGGCGGTTTCTTCCTCTTCGCCTTCTTCCGGCAGATTGAACAGTTCGCCCAAACCGTTGACCGCGATGTAGGTGATCATGCCCAGAACGCCCGAGATCATGACGGTCGAGACCTTGTCGTCAGCGGCGAGGAACGAACCACTCAGTACCAGGACGATGCCGGCCACGACGACCGAAAGCTGATCGAGCTTGCCGATGCGAGCGAGGGGCTTCTCCAGCCAGGACAGCCAGGTGATTTCACGCTCTTCGAAGATGAAGCCGAGGAAGAGCATCAGCAGGAACATGCCACCGAAGGCAGCGATCTGCGGGTGAGCGTCGGTGAGGATGGTTTCGTAGCTCGGCTCGCCGTTGGCGAAGTACGCGGCGTCGTCAGCAGGCGGGTTGAGCGCGAGGTCGAGCGCAGCTACGGGTCCGAGCCCGGAAGCAGCCCAGACGATCACGAGCGGGAACACCAGGCGCATACCGAAGACAGCGATGATGACGCCGATGGTGAGGAAGATCTTCTGCCAGAATTCACTCATTCTTTGCAGAACAGTGGCGTTGATGACGGCGTTGTCGAACGAAAGCGAGATTTCCAGAATCGACAGGATGATGACGAGGAACAGTGCCTCAGGTCCGCCGTAGATGAACGCAACGATCATCGCGAGGATCGAAATTGCGATGGATAAACCGAATATTCGCAGTACCACGGAGCGTGGCCCTTTCTAGTTGGTCAATGCAGAGTGGTTACTGCAAGCGGTCTCTCACCGCATCCGAACGTGAAAACGGGGAGGGTTCCACAGACTACTGCGGAACCTTCCCCGAGTCAGCTCGTCGAGAGCGAAGATCAGACGTTGACGCCGTAATCGCGCGCGATGCCCGCGAGGCCGGACGCGTAGCCCTGGCCGATTGCGCGGAACTTCCACTCTGCACCGTTGCGGTACAGCTCACCGAAGACCATGGCGGTCTCGGTGGAAGCGTCCTCGGAGAGGTCGTAGCGAGCGAGCTCGTTGCCGTTCGACTTGTCGACGACGCGGATGTACGCGTTGCGGACCTGGCCGAAGGACTGCGAGCGAGCTTCTGCGTCGTAGATCGAGACGGGGAAGACAACGCTTTCGACCTCGGCGGGAACCGCTGCGAGGTTCACGTCGATCTGCTCGTCGTCGCCTTCGCCTTCGCCGTCCGTGTTGTCACCCTTGTGCTCGATCGAGCCGTCGGGCGAACGGAGGTTGTTGAAGAAGATGAAGTGCTGGTCGGAGAGGACCTTCTTGTTCGAGCCTGCGCCGATTGCGCTGGCGTCGAGGTCGAAAGCAGCTCCGGTGGTGGAACGCGCGTCCCAGCCCAGGCCGACGACCACTGCAGTCAGGTTCGGGGCCTCCTTCGTGAGAGAGACATTGCCGCCTTTGGTCAAGCTGACGCCCATTCAGGGGTCCTTTCAAGAGGAGAGACAAGGCCCACTACGACGCGAAGTCGTCTTGGGAGTGTGTTTACCTCCACCACCCTAACCGCAGTTCCGGTGTGTTCGCCGTAACAGCAGAATTACGAACCGAGAAGCGAAGTGCTGGACCCGTAGGATTCAATCGTGGTGGGAAGATGGTCGGAGCGCTTCAATCGGGGGGCAAGAGTGGGGGAGTCGGTCAGTCGTGCGCGGGAGGCGCAGACGGCCATGGTTTCGGCGTTCCTCGACATGGACAAGCGGCAGACAATCGCGTCGGCAGCAGTCGATGCTTCCGCCGAGCTGTACCCCGAGCGAGGGCTGCGCGCGGAGTGGGAACCCGTTCGTGACCGGTGCTACCAGGCAGCGTCGGACTACCTCGACACATCCGAGCGATACGGCAACGACCAGGTACTCCACCAGAACCCGAACGGAGCTCGGGCCGCATTCGAGAAGTCGGTAGCCGAACTCGTCGAAGCGGCACAGGGCGTCGACGCCTTCTACAACGGGAATCGCGCGCACCTCGAGCAGGCGACGGTCACGATGTCCGCCATACCCGTTCTCGGCCAACAGGCCCGAACCCTGGCAAACGCCGTCCGGGAAAAACTTGCCGCTACCGATAAGCGATATCGCGAGTACCCGTCGGTGGCGACGGCCTCCGAACACCTCGACGATGCGGTTGCAGCGCTCGACAATGCGCGCACCTCCGGTCGTGCCGACGCCGTCCGCACCCGGGCCGAGAGTGTCCGCGAAGCGGTATCGGCGCTCGAGGAAGCGCTGGCAGAAGCCCCGTCGACCCAGCACCGTGCCGAGATGACGATCACCTCGGTCTCCACCAGGTTGTCGGCAGTCCGGACGCGAGTGGACCGACTCGACCCGGCGTACTCGGCATTGCTCCGCGAGTTCAACGCCGCGAGTTCTGCTGACCTCGTCGACAACAGCAGTCGCAGCCGAGCGCATATCGATCAGGCCGACATCGATCTCAAGGAAGCGAAGCAGTCGCTGGCTGCGGGAAACCCAGAACATGCACTGGCTTTGATGGCCGAAGCCCGAGTGCACCTCGCCGACGCCGAAGCGTGCGCCGACGCCGTGACGGACCGTCTCGCTACTCTGCGTGCAGTTCGGGCAGATCCGAGCCAAAAGGAACGTGAGGTTCGTTTCCGGTTGAAAGACGCCCAGATGTTCGCTGTTAACCAAGGGTTGGTGGCGGAGTGGGGCTCCGTACTCGATGCTCAACTAGCAAGGATCGAGCGAGCGAGTGCGTCACTGTCGGGAACTCATCCGGACTACTGGTCGTATGTATTACAGCTGGACTCGGTATCGACGTTCATCACCGAAGTTGTCGAGAAAATGCGGGCGCGAGCCGGCAAGAACTGAATGGTCGGGCCGATCGGGGGATCGGAGTTGCTCGACGCGTTGTCACAGGGGGTCGTTTCATGGACTTGATTGCGGTTACAGAGAGAAGAGAAATGCAGCACTTTCAACATCTCGAGGACGACGTGCGGGAGCAACTGTTCCTGCACGCGCCTCGATCGTTCGCGGATTCCGACGAGAGGGATCTGCTCGCGATTGCTCTGGGTGCAACTCTCTACGTTCCTGCCACCCGGGCCGGGTTGGCCGACATCGTGTCCAAGCGTGCGTCCGAGGGCGTCAGCTCGATGGTGCTCGATCTCGAAGACGCCGTCGCCGATCACGAGGTCGAATCGGCGCGAGCAAACGCGGTCGAAGCTCTCGACAAGATCGCGTCCACCGACGCCGTCGGAATGCTGCTGTTCGTTCGGGTTCGTGAAGTCGCGGACATCCACAAGGTCGCGGCATCGTTGACCGAGGGGCGCGCCGCCCTCACCGGGTTCGTCATCCCCAAGTTCGGCAGCGAGTCCGGCCCCGTGTTCCTCGACGCCGTCGCGGATGCGTCAGAGTTGCTGGGTAAGCATCTCTACGCGATGCCGGTGCTCGAATCACCCGCGCTCGTTCACCGTGATACGCGTGATCTCGAATTGCGCACCATCAGTGGGATTCTCGCGCAGCACCGCGATCGAATCCTTGCCGTCCGTATCGGCGCCACCGACATGTGCAGCACCTTCGGCATCCGTCGCGACCGCGATCTGACCATCTACGACGTGCGCGTGGTGGTCGACGTCATCGCCGACATCGTCAACTACCTCGGCCGCGCCGACGGTTCGGGTTTTGTCATCACCGGGCCCGTATGGGAGTACTTCGCCGATCACGAACGCATGTTCCGGCCGATGCTGCGCGCCACTCCGTTCGAGGAACACGACGCCGTCCGGTTCCGTCAGCATCTCGTCAGCCGCGACCTCGACGGTCTGCTCCGCGAGATCGCGCTGGACCGCGCCAACGGTATCCAGGGCAAGACGGTCATCCACCCGTCGCACGTCGCGGCGGTCAATGCGCTGTCCGCGGTCACGCACGAGGAATATCACGATGCCCTCGACATTCTCGGTGCCGACGCCGGTGGAGTTCAGGCCTCCGGCTACCGGAACAAGATGAACGAGATGAAGCCGCATCGCAATTGGGCGCGGCAGACCGCGCTCCGCGCTCACGTGTTCGGTGTGACCAACAAGGGGATCACGTTTGTCGAGTTGCTGACGGCGTTGGTCGATCGATGACAGAGCTTGTCCAGTCCAAGGATGTTCCCTGGGCTACAGCAGAATTCGGCTTGGACCTCGTTCACGGTGATTCGTCACTCGGGCATTCGGTGCCCGATCTGGTGATCCCGGGTCTTCGACGGAATCCGCGCCGGGCGCACCTGCTGGTGTCCACCGTGCTGGGTAAGCACGTGCCCACCGAGCCGTCCGTGGTCATCGGTGCGGCCGACGACCTCGGGGACTTGGTGCGAACCACCCTCGGTGACGGTGTGGACGTCGTCGTTCTCGGGTTTGCCGAAACTGCAACAGGTTTGGGTCACTGCGTCGCAGCTCGCCTCCACGCTCACTGCTACCTGCACTCCACGCGCCGAGACGTACCCGGTGCTACGACGCTCGCCGGGTTCGAGGAGGGGCACTCGCACGCCACGAGTCATTTGATGCAGCCCACGTCCGCCGAACTGTTCGAGAACGACCTGCCGCTGGTCCTCGTCGACGACGAGATCTCCACCGGCGCCACCGCGATCGACGCCATTCGGGCGCTGCATGGTCAATGCCCACGAAGCCGCTACGTCGTGGCCTCGCTGGTTGACATGAGAACCGAGGAGCACCGTGCCGTCAGTGAGGCGGCAGCCGCGGAGTTGGGCGTGCGGATCGATTACGTCTCTCTCGCTTCGGGTTCGACGGTCCTACCCGACGGCCTGACCGAGCGTGTCACGGCGCTGGATGCTCCGGACCTCAACCCGATCGGTGACCGGCGCGGCACATTGTCTCGCCTGGATCTGCCGTGGCCGGCACAGGTCCCCGACGGTGGCCGGCACGGATTTCTCCATGGCGACACCGAGGCATTCGAGTCCGCCGTCGAGGCGGCGGTGTCCATCCTCGGGTCGTCGATCGACCCGTCGCGTGCAGTGATCGTGATCGGTCACGAAGAGTTGATGTACCTGCCATTGCGGATCGCAGCGGGCTTGGAAGGCGCTGGGCGAGCAGTTCGGTACCAGACCACGACTCGCTCACCCGCCTACGTCGTCGACGTGCCGGGATACCCGCTGCGCCGCGGGTTCACGTTTCCGGCACCGGAACTGGGTGAGATCGAGCCTCGATACGTGTACAACGCGCAGTGGCCTGACGCGGCGGTCGACGCGGTTGCGTTGCTCGTGGTGGACGAACCGGCCGACACCGATCGGTTGACCGCGACGGATGGAGTGATCGAGGTGCTGCGAAACTCCGGCACCGACGTCCTGGTCGCCACCGTTCGCGGGGCCGATCCGTCGGCGCTGCGAGATTTCAGAGCAGGAGAATCGACATGAACGAACCATTGGTCGGACCCGATTTCGGTTCGTACGCGCCGGGTGAAGTGAAGTGGCTGCTCAAAGATCTTTCGCACGTGGATCTCGAAGCGGATGTATCCGTGCGCGAGAAGCGTATTCAGTCGGGTGAGGCTCATTATGCCGAATCTCTTCCCATCGAGTACCAACCCGATCAGGCATACCGGGATCTTTTCGAGACGGTGCTCGCCGAGAGCGCTCCACGGTTGGCGCGCGCTGTCGGGACCGTGATGGACCTGGTCTTGGCCGAGCGGGGGAGTGACATCACGCTGGTCTCACTCGCGCGGGCCGGAACACCGATCGGGATTCTGATGCGGCGCTGGGCCCAGCAGACCCGCGGGTTGACGTTGCCGCATTACGCGGTGTCCATCGTCCGTGGCAAAGGAATCGATTCCGTCGCACTCGATTATCTTGCGCACCATCACGACTCGGAGAACGTCGTCTTCGTCGACGGCTGGACGGGCAAGGGCGCCATCGCCCGCGAACTCGACGCAGCGTTGACGGAGTACCACGAGGCAGGCGGAGCGAAGTTCGACTCCGATCTGGCTGTTCTCGCCGACCCCGGACACTGCGTGCGAACGTACGGGACCCGTGACGACTTCCTGATCGCGTCGGCGTGCCTCAATTCGACGGTGTCCGGCTTGGTCTCACGAACCGTCCTCAACGACACCCTCATCGGGCCCGGCGATTTCCACGGCGCCAAGTTCTATGCCGACCTCGCCGACGTCGACGTCTCCAACAGGTTGCTCGACGTGGTCTCGGCCGAGTTCGATTCGGTTCGCGGCGACGCAGCGGATTCTCTTGCTGCAGTGCTCGATTCCGATCGGACGCCGACCTGGGCCGGTTGGGAGTCGGTGGAGAAGGTGCAGGCCGAGTACGGGATCTCGACGGTCAACTTCGTCAAACCCGGTGTCGGAGAAACAACCAGGGTGCTGCTGCGCCGGCTTCCCTGGAAGGTTCTGGTGCGCGAACTCGAAGCCCCGGAACACGCACACATCCGGTTGTTGGCACAGGCCCGTGGGGTCCCGGTCGAGGTCGTCCCGGATCTCGCCTACTCGTGTGTCGGCCTGATCAAGGACATCACGTGAGCCGTGTGGACACCGCTGCGTCCCAGGTCCTGATCGCCACGGATCTGGACCGCACGATGATCTATTCGCAGGCCGCGATCGGCGGCGATCCCAGTGGCTCCGACCTGGATTCGGCACCGAGCCCGCTGTGTGTCGAGTACTACAACGGCGGTCCGCTCTCGCACATGAGCGTCGAATCGATCGAACTGCTGATTACGCTCAGCTCGCGGGTTCCGGTAATTCCGACAACGACCAGGACCATTGCGCAGTTCCAGCGGATCGATCTTCCGGGCGGACCGTGGAAGTACGCGATCACGAGCAACGGCGGAAACATCCTCGTAGACGGCGAAGCTGATCGCGACTGGCGAAACGAGATCGACCGTTCGACCCGTAAGTCCGGCGCCGAGTTGCCGCAGGTTCAGGCGGAACTGGAATCGCGGATCGACTCGAGCTGGGTCAGCTCCATTCGTGTTGCCGACGACCTGTTTCCATACCTGGTCGTCGATCTGGCTGTGATGCCGAGTGATTTCGAAACCGAATGGAATGGGTGGTGCGTGACGCGGGGCTGGAACGTCTCGCGTCAAGGCCGCAAGATCTACACGATGCCCGACGCGGTCTCGAAGTCACGAGCGCTGGCAGAGGTGCGCCGCAGACTGGTCGAGTCGGGTGATCTGGATCAGTCCGCCGTCGTGATCTCGGCTGGTGACGGCGCATTGGATGCGGACATGCTCGAATACTCCGATTTCGCGATCAGGCCCAGGCACGGTGAGCTGGAAGAACTGAATTGGCAACGGCCGACCGTTACTGTGACAGAAAGGTCCGGTATCGCAGCGAGCGCGGAGATCTTGCGGTGGTTCTCTTCCGCGCTCGGGTAATACACGCTCTCTATGAAGGGGATTTAGTTGTCTGTATCGCTTGCCAAAGGGCAGAACGGCCCGCTGGACGTCTCGGATGTAGTTGTCTCGGTTCAGCTGGCTGCGGCCGCTGACCTGTCTGCACTCCTCGTGACGAGCAACGGAAAAGTTCGTTCCGACGCCGACTTCGTCTTCTTCAACCAGCCCACCGGACCCGGCGTGCAGTTGGTTCCCAACCTGGGTGGCATTGCCTCACTCCGAGTCTCACTCGCCGGCGTACCCGCCGATATCGAGCAGGTTCGCGCCGTCATCACGCTCGACGACGCTTCGTCGAACTTCGGGCGCACTGCTGCACCGACCGCTCGGGTCTCCGATGCGGCCGGGAACGTGTTGTACGAGTACGTGATCGACGGCCTCACCACCGAGTCCATCGTCATCGCGCTCGAGGTGTACCGACGCCAGGGTGCGTGGAAGGTGCGCGCCGTCGGCCAGGGGTACGCGGGTGGATTTGCCGCGCTGGTCACCGATCACGGTGTGTCCGTCGACGATGCGCCCGCGCCGCCGCCGCCCACTCCGGTCGCGGCTCCGGCTCCGATCACCCCGCCCTCGTCTGTCGCTCCTACTCCGCCGGCGTACAACCAGCCGCCGCCGCAGCAGCCTTCGTACAACGCGCCGCCGGTTCCGCCGGCCCCGCCCGCGTACAACCAGCCGCCTGCCTACAACCAGGGACCGACGCCGCCGGCCTACCCGCCGGCGCAGCAGCCTGCGTACAACCAGCAGCCGACTTACAACCAGGCACCCCCGGCGCCTCCCGTGCAGAACCAGCCGCCGGCGCAGCAGCCCGAGGTGAGCCTGGTCAAGGGACGTCCCGTCAGCCTGACCAAGGGCCAGAAGGTCACGCTCCGCAAGGAGGGCGGCGTCGCGCTCACCATGATCCAGATGGGTCTGGGTTGGGATCCGATCAAGAAGAGCGGCCTGTTCGGAAGCCGGACGGCCGACGTCGACCTCGACGCTTCTGCTCTCCTCTACGCCGACGGCAATCTCGTCGACGTCTGCTACTACGGTCAGCTGACGTCCAAGGACGGCTCCGTCCGTCACATGGGTGACAACCTGACCGGCGACGGCGACGGAGACGACGAGGTCATGCTCGTCGATCTGCAGCGAGTCCCGGCTCACGTGACCACCGTGATCTTCACCGTGACCTCGTACCGCGGACACACGTTCGAGCAGGTCTCGAATGCTTTCTGCCGTCTCGTGGACAGCACCACCAACTCCGAGCTCGCCCGGTACACGCTCCAGGGCGGCATGGCTTTCACCGGAATGGTGATGGCAAAGGTGTACCGCGTGAACGGTGAATGGAAGCTGCAGGCCATCGGTGAAGGCATCCAGGCCAAGCACGCAGGAGAAGCTGCGCCGCAGCTGGGCCGCTTCCTCACTGCTTGAGTCGAAACTGCATAAGCTCTGACGAATCCGGTTCGGCGGTAGGTGATTTCGATCGCCATCTGCCGAACCGGACATCGTTGTCCACTCTGTGCGTTAACCTCAGGCGGCATGTCGAGCCGTCAGTCGAGCGGCCGAGCGCGAGAGGACTTGGCACAGTAGATGATCATTCGAGGGAAACGTCTCGGTCGGGCGGCGGCTGTCGCAGGCGTTGTGCTGGCGCTCGTGAGCACCGGGATCGCGCAGGCTTCGGTACCGCAGTCGGAAACGCTGTCAGGTGTTTCCGGCGCCGGGATCAAGTACGTCGCCCTCGGTGACTCCCGCGCCTCCGGCCCAAGGCTGGAACCGATGTACCCCGACGCCTGTTCGCGTTCGTACGAGAACTTCGCGGGCAAGATCTCGCGGGCACTCGAGGTCGCCGAGTTCGCCGACGTCTCCTGCAGTGCGGCCCGCGCCGAGAACATCATCGACACCCCGCAACTGATTCCGAACTACTGGCCGGTCCAGCTCGATGCCGTCCACCCGGACACCGACCTGATCACCATCTCGATCGGCGGCAACGATTCCAACAGCATTTTCCTCGGCCCTCTGTGCGTCGCTCCGGGACCAGGAACCGATCGTGGATGTCGATACGACCCGCTCGCGAATTCCGTCGCCCAATCCGGAATCGACCGGGCTGCCGGAGAATTGGATCGCATCCTGACCGCGGTCACGCAGCGCGCGCCGAACGCTCGCATCTACCTGATCGGAGAGGGCGGCATGATTTCCTCTCGCGGATGCTGGCCGAACATCCCGTTCTCCGACGCCGACGCAGCCTGGTTCATGGACTATTTCGCGCGCTACAACACGAAGTTCGACGAGGTCGCTCACGCCCACGGTGTGCGCACTGTCGACATTGCGGCGGCGAGCATCGCCGGCGGACACGACGCATGTGCGAGTGCAGATCAGCGTTGGTTCGAGGGCCTGTTCTCGGAGTCCACGGCGCAGCGCTTGCACTTCACGAACGCCGGGATGACCGCGGTGGCCGATCTAGTGGTGGCGGACGTGCAAGGCTGACCGAGAGAGCCCGGTCATGGCATAGTTCGCTGCTGTGGGTATGACTTTTGTTCCCGGACAGAACGCGCCGCTGCAGGCGCCCGTGGTGACGTTTCGAGCCGAGAGCCAGACGCCGTTCGACGTGTCGGCGCTGGTAGCGGACGCGAACCTGCGGGCATTGACGTCCGCGGACTTCGTTTTCTACAACCAACCGTCCACCGCTGGAGTGCAACTCGACGAGAGTGGCATCCGGGTGGAGCTCGATCGACTTCACCCCGATGCGGCAGCGGTGTTGTGCATCGTGAGCGTGGATCCGGCAGCGACGGCCGCGGGAGCCTTTCGCACGGCGGGGCTCTCCGCCACCCTGAGCGATCAATCCGGTTCGGTCCTGGCCGAATTCGCGATCCCCACCGCAGGTACCGAGACAGCGGTCATCTGCTGGGAGCTGTATCGAAAGTCCGGTGCCTGGAAGATTCGGGCCGTAGGGCAGGGCTATGCGGGTGGTCTGGCGGAACTGATCTCGGTGCACGGCGTCGAGGTGGACGACGAGCCGGCACAACCAGCTCCGACAGCCGCGCCCGCGTGGGACTCCGCCGTGGAGCCGTTGGAGGTGGGCCGCGGCCTCGAGCGTGCGTGGATGATCTTCGAGGACGCCTCGCGATCTGCCGCTTCCTTCGTCTCCAGCAGCGAGTACGCGCTGGCTCGATTGGACGAAGATCTGACCGCTGCCGTCGCAGATCCGTCGTTGCGGAACTCGGCAGCGGGAGTGGCGGCGCGCGATGCCGCACAGAAGCGTCACGACGACCTCGTCTCACTCGCGCGGGACAACCATGCCCGCGACAGCGCTCAGCTTGCACACGAACTCGGCGTGATCGACGGCGTCCTCCCACGGTCGATGGCGTCGTGGAAGTCGGTGTCTTGGGCGGGTACAACTGATCCGGCCCAGATCACGGCCGTCAGCGACGGAATGCGTCTTGGCGAGCTGTCGGCTCCGGACCGCGGCACGCTCACCGTTCCATACTGCGTCCCGTTGCCGCTGCGCCGGCCGATCTGGGTGGACAGTACGTCGAGCAAAGCAGCGCTCGGTCTGATCAGTGCCGTCACCGTGCGCGTCATGGCCGCAGGCCCGATGCCGCTACTCGACGTCGTCGATCTGACCGGCTCGCTCACACCATTGACCGATCGACTGGCACCGATGCTCGCGGGGCCGGTCATCACCGCTCACACCGAGATCTCGGCGCGCTTGCGGGCACTGGCCGAGGCCGTCGACATGGGCGAACTCGCGCGAATGAGTGGCGTCGCCGATGGCCCGAGTTCCCTTCGCCTGTTGATTCTCAGCGATTTCCCGCACGGATACTCCGCCGAAGACGCACAAACCGTCATGTTCCTCGCCGAACGCGGGCCGGCAATCGGTTTGTCGATACTGATTGTCGGAGAGGACGAGTCGAACTTCGCGGAAGAATCCGTCGCCGCACTGTCCGAGGGGTGCCAACATCTTTCGGCAGCAGGGCAGACCGAGGTTCACGATCCCTGGACCCGCACGCAATGGCACTTCACCCCGGACGTGCTCGACCCGATCTCCGAGTCGCGAATTCTGGCAGTGTTCGACCGCACCTAGTGGCCGATGGCGGATTGCCGAGCGCACAGGCAGAGTGGTGGTACGACCACGCGCGGTGTGTGGCGGCAATACTCGAGGAGACTCATGGCATTCTGGGATCAGTTGAAGGCTAAGGCTCAGGAGATGAACGGCCAGCTCAAGACAAAGACCAGCCAGTTCCAGAACAAGGAATTCAAGAACGCGAGCATGGCAATGTGCGCGTTGATCGCCGCCGCAGACGGTTCGATCGATCCGTCGGAGCGTCAGAAGACCGCCGCGCTGATCATGAGCAACGAGTCGCTCGCGGTCTTCCCGCCGGACGAGCTTCGTGAGCAGTTCGACTGGTACTGCAGCAAGCTGTCCTCCGACTACGAGTTCGGAAAGGTCGAGGCAACCGCGACCATCGCCAAGCTCAAGTCGAAGCAGGATCAGGCTCGCGCGGTCATCCAGATCGGCATCATCATCGGCGGCGCGGACGGCAACTTCGACGAGCACGAGCGCGGCGTCGTACGCGACATGTGTTTTGCCGTCGGAATCTCTCCGGCCGAGTTCGATCTCTGATCGATTCAGAGTATGAAAGCGGGTGCAGCGCGAAAGCGCCGCACCCGCTTTTCTTTTCAGTACTCGGGATAACCGTCCTCGGGCCCGAGCATGCGCTCGATCCTCGTCCGCGTGATCTTGGCGAGCTCGTCGACGCAGACCTTGCGCTCGACGGAGCGTTCGTTGGACATGCGCTGGCCGATGTTCTCGAGCAGGTCGTCGGCGTCATGGCCGTGCGAACACCACAGATACCGGAAGCCGAAGTTTCGCTCGTACTCCTCGCCGGCGCGATAGATGGTTGCCATGACGGCGTCGTCCGGAACCCAGATCGAACATTGCTCGAGGTGGGACGGCACGCTGTTCTTGCGCACGCCGACCGGTGGATGGCACTGCAGGGCGCGCTCGACGTCCTCGTCCGAGAGGTTGAGAATCGAGTCCTCGGCTCGCGAGAGGATCTCCGCATGATCGGCGAACGGACGTCCGTCGCTGACCCATCCGGCCCACGTCAGCGAGCAGCAGCACTCGAACAGTGCGTGAACCGCCTTCTGTCGCGGTAGTTCGTTGAAGCGCTCCAACCCGATCGATTGATGTAGCAGCATGTGACCTCCCGGCCCGTTGTGCCTTCAGGCGCGCTCGACATGCCGCACGGTAACCACATGCGCGGCCACTTCGATAATCCGCCGCTTCACCTGGGAAAGGAAGGTTTGCTCACCGAGTTTTCAGGTTCTTAACGCGGCGTAACGAGCTGACCCACACATCGAAGGAGCCTCACCGGTGAAAACCGGTGAGTCTCCAGACCGGGAGCCTCTGGACGGAAAAGACCCGGATCATGACTGACTTCTTCTCCGGCCGGCCCGTGTCAAACCAAGGCGCTCTGATCGCTCGCGCTCGCGCTCGCTCTCGCCACCGGCGCCTTCGTACTTTGTTTCGGTCGACGTTGAGTAGTTGTACGGATTCGCGGGTGTCGCTGCGCGTGCAGGCTCAGGATGTGACCATCTGGCGGAAGATCGGCGTGTTGTTCCTTGCATTGGTCTGGACGCTCGTGGCGGCGGCCTTGGTGTTGTTCGGCCTGTGGGGATCGATCGACGCGAGCTGTGACGGACCTGCGGAACGCGACATGGCCGGTGGCGGATGGCTGGTGATCGCGACGTTGTCCGTATGGTCTGGGGCATTCGTCGTGTGCGCGCTTCGTCTCCGCACCGTGACTGCGGCCGTGCTCGCGACGCTGTCGGTCGTGTCGTCGACACTGGTCGTGGTCAACATGCTCGCCACTGCCTCGGGCCTTTGTTGGTGAATGTCTATTCGCCTTCCTGGTCGTCCACGCGTTCGGATTTTTCGATGATCGCGTGCATAGAAAGAATGCTTATACCCAGCATGATCACCCATTCGAGCTTTCCGAATAGAACCGCGTCAAGAAGTGCAGAAGTGTTGCGGGAAAACAATTTCGGGCTCGGGTCGCATAGGTGATCAAGTGCCCCACCGATTCTTTATCCCAGTTCCGCCCGTTCTGGACAGGCTTTCGGGTTCCGCTCATTAGCCACCGTGGTCTTGGACATACTGAGGTCGTGACGAGCCGAGGAGTGGTCCGTAGTTGGGACGTGGGGGGTATGCAGGGCGTGATCGACTCCGCAGACACGCCGGGCGGTAGCTGGACTTCATGGACATCTGTAGTGGTCCACGGGTTCCCGGGTATGGTCGAAGGTCAGGAAGTCGAGTTCGAGTGGAATCAACTCGACGAGCCGGCAGACGGTTACGACTTTCACACCGTGCAGGCGTGGACAGTCGGCGAGGACCACACGCCGCCGGGACCGCCCGGTTTCAGGGCTTGGGATATCGATCCCGACGGCACCGTTCACGAGGTCACCGATCTAGACATCACCGACCTCGACGATACGATCGCGCCCCCGATCGGCACCCCAGCGATCGGTGTCGTCACCACGTGGAATGGTGAGGAAGGCTGGGGAGTCATCGACTCCGCGGACACTCCGGGCGGTTGTTGGACCTTCTACAGCGCCCTACACCCCGACGAAGTCATCAACGCTCGGCCGGGCGACAGTTTCAGCATCGGCGGAGGGATCAGCGCTCTCGTCGTCGGAGAGCAGGTCGACTTCGAATGGGAGCCGGTCATCGACCAGGACGGATACAAATTTCGTTCGATCAAGGTCAGGCCGCGGCGGGATATCCCCCCGTGGCGCGTCGAACGAATCGGTAGGTAGCTCGACATCGACGGCACGTCGACGACCACCTGCCCTGCCTCGAACGCCGCGAAGCGCTCGCCAACCGCAGCCTTGAGCACCCTCGCATCAAAGTCTTACCTCACTCGCTCCACGTCGACGGACCGATCATGCTCGAGGTAGCCCGCAAACACCACCTCGAAGGCATCGTCGCAAACGGCCATGGCCCTTCTGCTCGATCTCGACAACACTGTCGTCGATCGAGATGGGGCTTTCACGAATTGGGCGTCAAATCTATTGCGCGCCTGAGGTGGTGATTCCACAGACATGAATGAGTTCAGACAGTACGTAATCCCTTCTCGCCGTTAGGTCCAGATCGCATGCGCATCAGCCACCAACGATGTCATCATCGTCCTAGCCGTCCTCCAGCCCGGAATCTGCCGTGAGTGCACATCCCTCACGAACGCGACATAAACCCAACCCGACCACGCAGAAACGTAAGTAAATCGGCGACCCACAACATTTTTGGCGTCACCGGGTTTAACCTCACTGCACCAGATCGCCCGCGCGATGTCCTTGTGGATCGGCGATGGCGGTGCGCTTGGTCATGCCTCTTCGTGCGCATTCGAGCCCGAAGACACCTATCAATCGTGCACCGTGCCACATCAATGCCCTCACGACGCATTTCCAGCCAAACCTTGTGTGCTCGAGCCCGAATAATTCTCGGTACGCACACGGCTCACCTCGGCTTTAAGTTCTTCGTCGCGCACGGTCCGCTGGCCCCTCGACTGCAGGAGCGGCACCGAAGATAGTCGAACCGGTGTACCGGCACCTCCGGTTCGCGCAGAATGGTAGTCGGCGTACACGCGGATGAACCCGGGGAGCGATGCGATGATCCGACAACGACTCGGTCAAGCATTGATGGTGATCGCGCTCGCCTCCGCGGCCGTCTCGACCGCGCCCGTCCACGCGCAGGAATCGTCGCCAATCACGACGCCGGGCACAGTGACCGCGGCAACCTCCCTGCCGCACTCCTTTTGGATCCCCGGCGCCGTCAACGGATCAAAGCTCACCTATTGGTCTACGGGTCCGCTGAACCGGCCCGCGTTGAGTACGGGCGCGCTCTTCCTGCCCCCTGGTGATCCACCCGAAGGCGGCTGGCCGGTCATCTCGTGGGCTCACGGCACTGTAGGTATTTCCGACCAGTGCGCTCCCACCGTGACCGGGACCGTCGGCAGTCCATACCTCACGAACTGGCTCTCGCAGGGCTACGCGATCGTCGCGACCGACTACGTGGGACTCGGCACGCCGGGAACCCACGCGTACCTGGACGGACCCTCGGCGGCGCACAGCGTGATCGACATGGTGCGCGCCGCGCGTGCGGTCGAACCGTCGCTCTCACCGCGGTGGGTGGCACTCGGACAGTCTCAGGGCGGTCAGGCCGCGATGGTCACGGCAGCGATCGCCACACGGTACGCACCCGAACTGGACTACCGGGGCGCGGTCGCGACCGGGGCGCCGTCCAATCTGGAAAACCTTGCACCACTCGTGGGGCCGGACTTTCCCCGCTTGCCACTGACCGGCAGCACCGCGTTCGTCTCGTACCTCTTGACCGGGCTCCGGGCGGCGCGACCCGATCTCGACATCGATCGCTACCTGACACCACGCGGCACGGATGCCCTGGCCAGAGCCGAAACCAACTGCTACCAGGACATGGCATCGGACCTCGGCGACACAGCGATCGGCGATCTGGTGAACCGGCCCCTCGACGATCCCGCGGTGCTGGCTGCTGCTCGCGGCATGCTGGAGATCCCGACGACCGGGTACGACCGGCCAGTGTTCCTCGGGCAGGGGCTGACGGACGAGATGGTGCCGGCGCCGCTGGCACTGAAACTCGCGGCCGAACTCGCCGCCAACCGCCAGCCAGTCACATTCCGCACATATCCGACGGGGCATATCGAGACGATGCGGGCAGCGCTCCCCGAAAGCCTCGCCTTCGCCTCGAACCTCTTGCAGCCGTAGGTGAATTCATGCGGTTGTCGAAACGATCAACTTGTGGAAGCGCTCGGCTGGGGTCTCCAGTCGAGCGTCTGAAGTCTTGCGGTTCGTTCAGATGAAAGTGTCGGTTGTGTCGTGGAAATGCGGGGTAATCGCCGAATAATCTGCCAGCCGTGTACCGAGATGACACCTCTTCGCAGATCTCACGGATTCCGAAATCCCGGTATTCCTCGGACGCGAGAAGTTCGGTCGCGACGACCACCAACGCTCCCGGTGAGCTTTTCGATCAGGTGCTTTGCATTGCGGTGGCGTCCGTCGGCAGTTCGGGCGAGACAGCGAAGAATGCTCCGCCTGTGACCTTGCTGGGCGTTTCCGCAGGTTGGTCACCCGCAGCACGCGTCTTCCTCGCGGCACCGGCGATCGCCGTGGATAAGGGGTTCGCCGCGCGGAGGTCGGAGCCTTTCGCGCTCATCAGAGCATCGAGCAGGGACCGTTGCGCAGCTGCCATGGCGGCAAGTGCGTGGCGGGGTACCTTTTCGACGGTGTCTTCGGGAGAGTGATACCAGGACGGGGCCAGTGTCACGTTGTAGCTCGGCACGTGAGGCGGTAGGTGGCTGATGGTGGACGCTGGCCCCAGGACAGGCTCGGTTGGGACGCCGAAAGCCGCCATGTGCTCCGTGATGTGCGATCGCAGCAGCTCGTTCTCTGCAGCGATCACTCCGTGGACTACGGAATTGCCGGACGCTGCCTGATCGACGTCGGCGGCCAAATGGTCGAGCCAGTTGAACGCAATGGTTCGTAGGAGGAGGTCGTCCTGGTGCCTCTCCACGAAGTGGTAGAGGTCGAAGTCGCCGGTGTCGTGTGCACCGCTGGCGAGGAAAACCATCGTCTTGGCACGCTTCTCGACCGGTAGGGCCGTGTAGTGGCGCATGAGCCCGAGGAGAACCGCGTCGCCTGTAGCGTTGTCGACGGCACCGTCGAAAGTGCTGTCGTAGTGTGCAGCGACGATGACGACTTCGTCTGACAGGCCGGGCAGTATTCCGACGACGTCATCGACGATGGCGCGCAGCCGGTGCTCGCCGGGGCCGAGCGAACCACCCGTCACGACGAGTTCCCCTCCCTTGGGCACGTCGGTGAGCACGTTGCTGAGCTCGATCTCGATTCCGGCGTTGGCCGCGTCCGCGAGGCGGTCGAAATCCATTTGCCCGACGGTGAAGGCGGGAATGCTTCCGAGTTGCGCGGCCCTTTTGTGGGTAGGGAAGTTTTGTGCGAAGTGCATGAGCATTACGGCGTTGCCGGGCGCTCCGGCACGCCGGACGTATCCCGCAGCTCCTTTGTTGACGGCGGCGTTGTAGAGTCCGGCGCCGCTGACCGAGCTGCCGTCCGTGGCGGAGAAGTTGCCGATGTAATTGACGTCGACGAGGAGGATCTTGCCGGTGATGTCGATGTCGGCCAGATCCGGGGTTTCCGTGCGAGCGTCGATGTAGACGGCTTCGCCGCTGACGGTGCCCGGTGCGGAGTACCAGATAGGAATGGAGTTTGCCTGCCACGGCACCTCGTCACTGGGTCCGGACACGGGGTGGGCGGTCAGCGACCACTCCTGCGGGTAGTAGAGATTGAAGGGCCAGCTCTCGACCGTCGTGTCGAGGCCGTGCAGTTCGAACTGCTCCCGGAAGAACGAAGCCGTGCGTTCCGCGGCAGGCGATCCGTTCCTCCTCCATCCGAACCCGGTAATGGTGTGAACATCGGCTATTAGCGACTGCTCGCTGAGCGGATCGTGTCCGTGCTTGTTGCCGTTCATCCTGTTTTCCTTACATACGACGAGTTGCTGAGTGGGCGGCCGAAAGACATTTTGATCGGCAATGTCCATCAGGCGGAAGCCGTTCCTCTGGTCACATCAGAGCAGGGGCCGCAGGCCCTTTCGGCTACGACACCGTCTCCTACCGGCCACGAAGAGTCCCGTTAGATCTCTTGGAGGGCATCCCGCCTGCGTTGCTCCAGTGTTTCTGTATTTCTGGCCACGTCACGGGGGTAGCAGAAGTAGAGGCTGGAAAGCACGGCGGCATTGACAAGCATGAGGACTACCAAGACCCAGAAGAAGACCGTCTGGATACCAAGGGTGGCGGCAAGAATCCCGGCGCCAAGTGAGAAAGTGACCCACCCGATGGTCTCGAAAACATTGAGGAAAATAGCGAAGGCCTGGTTTCGTAATTCCGGGGGGACCACGGCGGCGACAATAGGCCGGTTCGCCGGCGGGTTGGCGCCCTGGCAGAAGCCCAGTAAAACCATGAATATTGCGTACACCGCAATGCCGTCGTAGCGGATCTGGGTCGCGAAGAACGCGACAATGGCGAAGAAAATCTGGGCTCCCTGTAGATAGGCAACCCGGCCGATATGGGGAAGTATCTTGTCGAGACGAGATATTAGAAGCCCGCCTCCAACTGTTCCGGCGAAATAGCCGACTCCGAACGGCAGAAGGACCGTTGCTGCGACAGCATTCGTAAAGCCCCGCTCTGTGACCAGGAATTGAATGCCGAAGACGGCGATCAGCAAGTGGCCGGACAGGAGCCGGGAGAGCATCATGATGGAGAACGAAGGGATCCGGAAAAGTGAAAGCACCGACTGGACGGTGACTTTGGGCATGACGCGGTCGCGGCCGGACAGGTCCGCCAGCTGGCTTTCCGATGCCCCGACGCCAGGGTCCTTCAGCAGGAAAGCGACCGGAAGGGCAGCGAGAATGCAAATAACACCGATGGACCACATGCCATAGCGCCAACCGTCGGTGAGCCCGGTGAACATCGCAATGAGCGGGCCCAGGAAGGCGCTGATCAGGCTCACAAATCCGTAGAAGTATCCAGCTGCCTTGCTTCGCTGGGAGTCCTCAAAGGAGTCGGCGATGATGGCCATGGCGATGGGACCCCCACCAATGAGCGCCGCTGACATGAGCGCGTTGAAGATCAGCAGCTGAGTGAAGTCCTGGGAGAAGCCTGCCGCTATGCCGAAAATGCCGCCGACAATACTGGTCGTGACCAGGGTTTCGCGGCGTCCGATGCGCCCGGCCAGCCATGCCCAGGCCGGCCCGGCGGGGACGGCAACAAATTTTCCGATGGCAGCGAGGACGCCCAAATGGCTGCTTTGCAGGTGGAGCGCGGCGGCGATGCTCGGGAAAAGTGTCGTGCTCAGGCCATGTTCAGTGTTGTCTACGACCGTGATTCCGGTGAGTGTGGCAAGGTTCTGCCATCGGTGCGGCACGCGTCGTGCCTGCGTGGATCCTTCGACTTTGTTGGGGCTGCTGGTTTCAATGTCCATGCGAGTTTTCCGTCTTCGTTGGCAGGCCGTTGGCGAATATGTATGGGGCGGTGGCGATCTTGCTATGGCAAAGGTGCCGGGCCGAGTTCTTCGGCCAGGCGGATTAGGACGGGCAACGGGACAGGGCTGACCTTGGCCAAGTCGTACAAGCTGAGTTGGGCGGGGATGTTGACCAGTTCCGTCCGGACCAGGTGGGGCACATGTTCTTGGAGCACGGCGCGGGATCGTTGGTCCTGAAGTAGCGCCAGAAGGGGAACTGCCAAGGCGGCGCCGTGGTCGTGGAAGTCCGTCAGTGGTGGCAAGTGAACCAGGGCAGCGCGGGCGCGGTCTCCCTGTTCCCTGGCCAGCAAGTGTTCGCTGCCGGGGGCGGCGTCGAACGGCAGGCCCAGTCTGGCGAACTGGCTTTGGGGCGCGTCGCTCTCGTGCATGAGTCGCACCAGCAGTTCCACCATCCGCAGTTCAATGTCGTCGTCGAGGACGGGATTGTTCTGTCCGGGGTCTGTGTGGAGGTCGAACAGCAATGTTCCGTGGGTCCATGAGCTCAACATGGAGGATGTCTGGATGCGAAGCGTGCGCAGCTTCTTGGTGAACGTGAACGGTTCGGCGGCTTGCCAGTCAACGAGTTCGGAGACCGCGAAACGGGAGCGCATGTGGGTGGGCATGAGGGTGTAGTCCTCCAGTGGCCCATTGGAAGGGGCTGCGGCAGCGCGCATGTAGACGTACCGGCCATCTGTGACGTTGACGTGGCCTCCATGGATGCCGAACAGGGCGCCGTCGCGCACAGGGCTGTCGTCGTCGAGGATGGCAGCGAGGTCCTGGCCTTGCATGTCGGGAGTCGGCTCAACGCCGAAGTGCCGCAGCATGGTTGGGGCAATATCTATGGTCTGGGCCAGAGCGCCGCGCCTGCAGTCTTTCCCCTGGGTGCGCGGGTCCCATAGGAACATGGGCAGATGGACCAGTTCGTTGAACCATGGCTGGACGGACTTGGCCCACCAGCCGTGCTCACCGAGCAGGAAGCCATGGTCGGTGTTGACCAGAAGCAGAGTGTCTTTCCACATGTCGTGTTTGTCCATGGCATCGAGGACCCTGCCCAGCGACTTGTCACACATGGATACGAGCGCAGCGTATTCGTAGCGTGCATGCTCCACCTGCTCGAGGGGTTCGCTAACTTTTGCATAGTCAGGCCAGTCGAACTCGGGACCATCGTAGTCGTGCGGATACATGGCCTTGTATGCGTCATGGGTGAAGAAAGGTTCATGCGGATCGAAAAGCTCGATCTGTAGCATCCACTGATCGGCCACCTGATTGGTGTCGATGAAGTGCAGCCCCGCATCCACAGTGAGTGTTTGTGAGTGCTCGGCTTCCGTAGGCATGTAACTGCGGTTGATGGCATCCTGGCGTTTCATTCCAGGACGCCCCTTGTGGGGACCCGGCTTTGGATCGACGACGCCCTTCCACGGGTCGCCTTCCTGGCCGCGGAAGAACTCCCACGTGGTGTAGCGGGGATGGTAGGTGGCCCCACCGTCTTCCCAGTAGTGGGGGTGGTCGGAAACAAGGTGCGTGTGAATTCCGGCCTTGCCGAGCATTTCCGGCATCGAGTCATCAAAAGGCTCGAGAGGGCCCCAGCCGCGGTGCAGGAAGTTGTAACGCCCGGTGTGCATTTCGCGTCGGGCCGGCATACACGGCATGGAACCGGCATAGAAGTTCTCAAACGTCACCGATTGTGCGGCGAGGCGTGCGAAGTTCGGTGCTTCGACAACGGTGTCCGCATACGGGGTGAGCATGTGCCTGTTCAGGCTGTCGAACATGAGGATGATGGCTCTCACTGGGGTCCTTTCGGGCCGGTGGCTGGCAGGGGAACAGAGAGTGACCATGGTGCTGGCGATAGGTTTTCGGCCTGGTCGGGGAAGTGTGAGGGTGTGGCGGCTCCAGTCAGCTAGCTGCTGGAAACGAGTGCCATTAGAGCGTCCAAGTCCTCCTCCGTGACTGGCACTCTTGCGAACTGGGCGAGCTGGCCCAAGCGTGTCCCCATGATCGCCTTGTGCTGTGACGACCCTTCCGGTGCCCCCGCACGGTAGCTGGCAAGCACTGGTTGCTCGAGCAGACTTTGCAGGGCCGGCCCACCGACGGGATGGCTAAGCCACTGCCCGATGTTGGATTCCCTGTCGACTGGGGCCACGAAGTCGTCGCCCTGGATCCGGGCCGCGGCTGCTAGTCGCAGGTCACGGCTCGATGCGCCCACCTGGAACGAGTACTCCAGTTCTTCCACCAGCCATGCAGCAGCAGTAGTGTCGTAATAGGCGAATTCGTCCCTAGGTACCGTGATGACCACCTCGGCGGCTTCGCCGGGTTGCAATTCAATCGGGAAGAAACCCTTCAGTTCACGTTCGGGCCGTTGCACCCGGGAACAGGGTGCTTGCACATATGCCTGGACCACCTCACGTCCGGCTCGGTCGCCACTGTTGCGGACCGTGACCGTCAGCCGTGCACCCCCGTCGTCGTTGTCGACACGGAGATCCGAATACTCAAAGCTTGTGTAGCTCAGGCCATGTCCGAAGGGATAGGAGACCTCGAGTTTGCGGGCGTCGTAGTGCCTGTAGCCGACGAATAGGCCTTCGCCGTAGCTGACATGTCCGCCCTCGCCGGGGAAGTCCAGGTAGGCCGGGGTGTCTTCGAGCCGTAGCGGGATGGTCTCTGTCAGGCGGCCGGAGGGGTTCGCGAGGCCGAACAGCAGATCCGCCGTTGCCGAGCCACCCGCTTGGCCTCCGAGCCAGCTTTCCAGAATTGCAGGGACTCGGTCTGCCCAGCCTGAGAGTCGCACCACAGAGCCGTTCGACAGCACCACGGCGACGTTCCGGTTTGCGGAGCTCACGGCTTCAAGCAGCGCTGTCTGCTCTTCCGGGAGCTCGATGTGCTCCCTGTCGAAGCCCTCGGATTCATAACTTGCGGGCAGTCCGAGGAAGAGCAGGACGACGTCTGCGTCCGCTGCGGTGCGTACTGCCTCGCGGCACAGGCCGGAGTCGCGGGTGGGGTCGGGAGTGTCGTCCAGCGTGAAGCCTGGGGCGAAACGGATTTCTGCGTTGAGGGCCAGGCCTTTGATCGCGTCAAGTGCATTGTCGAGCCGCGTGGGCACCACCTTTGAGCTGCCGGCTCCTTGATAGCGGGGAGTCCGTGCGAACTCGCCGATGACGGCGATCTTCTGCCCGGTTGCCGGATCCAGTGGCAGGATGCCGCCTTCGTTTTTGAGGAGGACTGCGCTGCGGACGGCGGCCTCGCGGGCTAGCGCATGATGTGCGGTGGCATCGAAAATGGTTCCCGGCTGGGCCCCCAATTCACTTTTCACGGCGAGTTCAGCCAGACGCGTCACGCTGCGGTCCAAAACATCCTCGCCCAGTTGCCCGGATCGGACGGCCGCCGCCACTTGGGCCGGGCCGGCGCCGGAGGAGGTCGGCATTTCCAGGTCTAATCCGGCGGCCAGGCCTTTGACCCTGTTGACGACGGCGCCCCAGTCCGAAACAACCACACCGTCGAAACCCCAGTCATCCCGCAGCACTTCGGTGAGCAGCCAGGGGTTTTGGGAGGCGTAGACGCCGTTGATCTGGTTGTAGGAGCACATCACTGTCCATGGCCTCGCGTCCAGGACAACGCGGCGGAATGCACGCAGGTAGATTTCCTGGAGCGGGCGGGTGGCAATATCCGCACTGATCGTCAGGCGGTCCGTTTCCTGGTTGTTCGCGGCGAAGTGCTTCAATGATGCGCCGACGCCCTGGGCCTGGAGACCATTGACCCAGGCCACCCCGAGTTCCCCGCTGAGCAGTGGATCTTCGGAGAAGTATTCGAAGTTGCGGCCGCAGAGCGGGCTTCGCTTGATATTGATGCCAGGCCCTAGGAGCACGTTGACCCCGAAAGACTGGGCCTCTAGGCCCAGAGCGGCTGCCACGCGATGTGCGAGCCCGGGGTCCCAACTCGAGCCAAGTGCGACGGAGGGAGGGAAGCAGGTGGCTGGAGCGCTGCTGGAGAAGCCCAGGTGGTCGGCCTCTTCCTCTTCTTGGAACCTGAGACCGTGCGGGCCGTCCGACATGACGACCGCGGGAACCCCGGCTTCTGGGTAGGCGACGGTGGCCCACGAGCCTGCACCTGAGGTGAGGGATGCTTTCTGATCGAGGCCAAGCTGGGTGGCATTGCTTGTATTCATGGTGTTCTACAACTGTCCTTCTGCAGGGATTTGTTTGGCTTTGGTGGTCATTTGACCGATTTGATTGGCATCACGGACAGCGCGCCGAGGACACCTATTGCGGCACCGATGGGAAACAGCATCGAGTAGCCGAGTGTGAGCACGATGAGACCGGCGAAAGCCGGGGCAAGGATCTGCGGAAGGGTAACGGCCATGTTCACGACGCCGAGGTCCTTGGCGAACGAGCGGTCCGAGGGGAGGACTTCGGAAATCAGGGCGGCGTCGACGGCTTGGAAGCAGCCGAAGCCGCAGCCGGCCAGGCCAGCCATGATCATCATCCCGGTCACGCTGGGAAGCAACAGCGGCGTGAACAAGGCCGTGGCAACAACCAGTCCGGAGACGAGAACGAACGGTTTCCGCCGCCCCAGGTGGTCCGATAGTCTCCCTGCGGCAAGAGTGCTGAGCAACAGGCCGCCCATCGAGACAAGTCCTACGACCGGGATCAATCCAATCGCATCCTCGCCCAGTCCGATGTAGTCCTGGAGGATGTAGAGCTTGTATCCGACGACCACGAAGTAGCCGGTGTATGTCAGCAGCCTGCTGGTGAATGCCCAAAAGAAGTCCGGGTGTTTGACGGGGCTGACCCAGAACGTCTGTGCGAAATTACGCACCACGAAGGGCTCGACGACGGCGTCTCTGCTGGAACGGTCCGGGTTCAACACGACGAAGAGCGTCAGAATGATGATTGCGAATCCGCCGAGCAGCAGATAGGCCGCCGGGATGTTCCGCGAAAGCGAGGACGCTAAAATTTGTCCGCCGAGAGAGCCGAACATCGATCCCAGACCCAGGATGGCAGCGAAGGTTCCACGGACTGCGCGAGGCACTCTATCGGGCATGATCGCACTCAACGGCCCCTGTGCGAAGTTGAAGCTGATCTGGACCATCACCCAGGCGATGATCAAAGACACGAGGCTACTGGCGAATGCCAAGCCGATCAGGGCGAGTCCACCACACAAGGACCCGAGGACGATCCACGGGGCGCGCTTGCCGAAGCGGCTCCGTGTGCGGTCGGACAGGGCGCCGGCGACGGGCTGGGCGATCATGGCCGCGAAGGCACCGAACGTTGAGACAAGGGCCAGTACGGTGACCTTGTCGCTCTCTCCGAAGCTTTGCTGCACCTGCAATGCCAAGAGGATCGACGGGACCGCGCCCCAGATGAGGGAAATGCTGAAGGTTGCAGGGGCGATGGAGGCCATCAGTCTGCGCGGAGTCCTGGCTTCCGCTTCGGGCGCGGTCTGGTGCGAGGGTGTTGCTGTGGTGATCGCGGTTGTACCGCCTGGATTGCCTGACGACGATGTCACGGGCTGTTCCTTTGAACATGGAAAGGGGTGGCGGGAGCATTGTTTTTGAACACCCCTCCATGAGTCGGTGGAGATAAGGGCGCTTGGGAGAAGCTGAAGCTGCGGGGTGAAACTAGACGACGCTTTCGGACATCAGGTCATCGGAAATCAGCTCGATGGCCCGGGACTGACCGGCGGCGCCGAGCCACGCCGCGGACGGCTTCGGTGTACGGACGAACGTCTTCCGATCGACCGCAATCAATCCGAAGGTCGGGACGAAGCTTCCCCATTCGTAGTTGTCCAAGGCGCTCCAGTGGTAGTAGCCGCGGATATCGATGCCGGCGGCCAACGCATCGCGCATGCCCGCCAAGGCTCCGGAGGTGTAGGCGACGCGGACGGCATCATCGCTTTCGGCGATGCCGTTTTCGGTCACGATGATGGGCGTCCGGGGTACAAGTCGGGCAACGCTGCGGATCGATTCACCGAGCGCCGGCGGGTAGTACTCCCACCCTGTCAGCGTCTTCTGTGCACCTTCGGGAACGGGCAGTTGCCCGTCCGGTCCGACGAACACACGGGTGTAGGCCTGCACTCCGATCCAGTCGTCACCGTCAGCGGCGAGGACGAAAACATCCCGTGCGGCGGACGCAATCTCTGCCGCTTTCAATTCACCGCCATCGACTGCATGGTGGTTGGCGATGGCAACCGACCAACCGACCTTGATGTGAGGTGTGAGGCGCCTGATCACTCCAACGGCTCGCCGGTGCGCGTTGATCAAGGCGACAGTGGCGGCCTCGTCGTATTTGTCAGTTCCAACTTCTTCCCAGACGTTGCCCGCCAAAACCGCCTTGCGGATCGCGGCAAACCTCGCCACCATATTGGGTTCGTTGATGGTGCAAATGTGGTCAACATTGCTGGCAAAAATGGGGGCTGCGGCCTCGACAAAACGCCCGAAGAGCTCGACGGCGTCCTCTGATTCCCATCCGCCCTGTTCATCAAACCATCGGGGGACGGTGAAGTGATGAAGTGTCAGCATCGGGCGAAGCCCTCGTTCGATGGCTCCGGCCACCATGCGCCGGTAGTGGGCGATCTCGGCGTTGGAAAACTCACCAGGTGCCGGTTCAATGCGCGCCCATTCGATGCTGAACCTGTAGTCGGTAAAACCAAGCTCCGCCAGTAGGTCCATGTCTTCTCGCCAGCGGTGGTAGCTGTCGCACGCGTCACCGCTCATTTCCCGAAACCGTTCCGGGAGCAGGCCACTGTGTTCAAAGGCCCAAAAGTCACTGTTGACATTCATGCCCTCTATCTGATGGGCCGCGGTAGAGGCGCCCCACAGGAAGGCTTCTGGGAGCTGGAAACTGGTAGGCATAGTGACCCTTCGGTCTATTCGGTGGGATTGGATCTGTCGCCAACGGCCAGGCGTGCACTGCCGCCCTGTGTCACTGCTCACAATTCGCGACGATTTTGAAAACATTACCCCGGTAAGTATTCGATGGGAAGGGCCGGCGAGATTTACCTGAAATTCTTTCGAGCGGGGCACGTTTCCCAACTGCAGGAGTGCCCTGAACTCTCGGCCCGAGAACTGCGCCGATTGGGCGAATGGGGTCGGTTACTGCAGATGTCTGGGCGCCGGGAGAATGGCGCCGGGAGAATGGCGCCGGGAGAATGCAGAGGCGCGCCGCGAACTACGCGCGCGCGTCGAAGTTAGCCAGACCGCCCAAGGTCAAAAAGGGGGTGGGCGTGACTCGTTGCCCACCGAGAACCGGCGCGTCCCCGGTTTCCAGACGCATGCCCCGGCCAAGGCGCCCGAATTCGAAGTCCCTTTCAATAGCCGCACTGCCGCAATAGCGTTGCGGATCACCGTCGCGCAGAGCCGCCCTGATCGCCCTGCCAAGGACAACGCCGAAGCGCTCGACGTCAGGACTTAGCGGTCATGGCACGATCACGTAGTCGTGACCGCGATCAAGTATTGGCCGCTCATGCCGTAATCAGATCTCGTCCGGGTCCGCTTCGGCGCCTTCCACCAACCCGAGAGCCTCAAACAAGTACTCAATGAGCCCCGACATGTCGAGGTCACGCTCGTAGAGCCATTGCAACTGCAGGCCATCGGTGGCAGCGAGGACGAGCGTAGCAATTCGCTCAGCGTCTAAGGCCGCCGGAAATTTACCCTCCGATTGGAAGGCGCGAACCCGTTCCGCACCAAGGCTTCTCAGCTCGCGATATCGTTCCGCGAAAAACTCATGGGCCGCGTGCCCGTCTTCGCTGGCCTCGCCGGAAAGTCGAACGTACAGGTGAACTAGGCCAGGCACTTCGGCATTGGAGCGAATTGCTGTAGTCAATTGCTCGGGTGTCCCGAGCTCGAGATCAGCTTGCTCCGCCCGAGCACGCGATACCTCGTCGCGCTTCCTCAGCACTTCTCGAAACAGGACATCTTTCGAACCGAAGTGATGCATCAATCCTGCATGCGTGATTCCGACTTCCTCGGCGATCTCCCGCACCGAACTGCGCCCGTAGCCGACTCGACCGACGACCTCCAAGGCGGCAGCAAGCAGATCTTCCTTTGTCGCGACACCCTTGGCGTACGAACCCCTCTTGACCATAAATCGATGGTAGTCGCGACCGCTTGCCCGCCACTCCCGGAAAGTGAGTTCCAATGAATCCCATTCGGGCCAGCGAATCCCACAACCTCCGGTCGCGCAAGTTCGAGCAGGCCGACGTCAACAGACGAACAGCAGCCTTCATCGTGGTGGAGGTCACGATGGCGAAGACTGCTGAATGGAGGCAGCGTCGGACGATGCCATCGGAGTGGTCAGTGGAGCTGCGGCGACTGCACCACCAACAAGGTATTAAGCGGCGCCGACGCCTTGGCGACCGATCCTCGCGGAGCTCTTGCTGCACGGCATCTCGTAGATCGCCGGAGCATCGTCCACCCAGACGCAAACCGGCACCCGAATTTTGTCGAAGGCGGTGACTGGCAGCTCCGCTCCCTCGACATCGGCGAACAGGGCCTTATAAAACGCAACCGGCCCAGGGCACACGATGTCCCGGGACTCGTCTCGGACCGTAGTTTTCGTGAGCTGCTGGGAATACTCGCCGAGGACGCACGGATGGGCGTCAGCGAACTAGCCGACGGGCTCGGCGTCAGCCGTCCGACTGCTCGCCGCAGAATCGAAGGAGCACTGGCCCGCCGAGAGATCGTCGTGCGCTGCGACGTCCCACTTGGCCTCACGCGATGGCCGGTATCGGCGGCACTCTGGGCGGACGTACCACCCGAACAACACGCCGACGTAGCGCGCACATTGATCAGACCTTCCCGAGACTCGACTGACCGTCGGTCTGACCGGGGGCGCCGCTAACCTCATGATCTCCCTGTGGATGAGAGGACTTGAAGACTTGCAGCGTCTCGAAACGATTCTCGCTGAACGAGTTCCAGGAATACGAAGCGTGGCGCGCAGTTGCTTTACGGCACATCAAACGCATGGGCACGCGCCTCGGCCCCAACGGTCGGGCAATCGGCCGTGTCCCGGTGGACCCGTGGTTCGGGGTGCTTGATCCTCTCTGAAGTATTCACCCAAACTCGAGCCTGCCAGGGCCAGTGAGGAGATTTCAGATGCCCATGCCGACGATTCGGTCAGTGGCGGCGGGGACTGATCGAGACATCGAGCTGCGCCGGCAGGGATCATGCAGACGCGCTACCGTGGACGACTGCCGGCCATCGATGCGGTCTAGCGAAAGAATCGAGAATGAGGTCGACTCTTCTCCGCAGTGGTGTGACGCCGGCGGTCGAAATGAAAGATCAAGACATAGAACGGAATACGAATCGTCGAGAACGCCATCCCGCAGTGATCGGTCAAAAGGCAACGGACGGTGTGGCGCAATCCGGGCGCAAAATCCTCGTTGCCCCGTCGTCGGCGATCGCGGATGGAGCTCACAATGCACCCCGCTGCGGCTCTTCATGTCGTGCCAGGTCAGGTCAGCGCCCCGGTTACTCGATTCGAGCGTTCAGAAGATGAACCAGCTCGAACAGGCACATCCCGATCATGGCAACAGAGACCGCGATCGGCAGGCGCGCATCCGGGAGATTGCCCCGATCTACTCGACCCTGCGCTTGAGGTGTTCCGAGCGCAAACGTCATGTTCCGATACCTGTTGTGAGATAAGAATATAAGCGCCACTACCGGCCCGAGGGCTGTTGCAGGCACCCCAGTGGCAACCCACGAAAACTGAGGAGTATTGATGCGCGAAATGGCGAGCGCGCACGCCAGAATTGCCACGGCAGTGCGTTGCCATGAGAGGGCAGTCCGCTCGACTTGCGCGCCGTGATCGCGAGCGAGATTCACAGGATTCGCCCCGCGATGGCCAGAGCCAGCAAGAGCACCGCAGCTACCCCCATCATGACTGTCACCGCGACAGCGGTCAGAGGGGCGGAGAGAGGCTGCACTCGCCTGTGCGCTCGTTCATTCCTCCACCACCGGCGCACGCCTCCGACGGCGCACAACAGTCCCAAGCTCACCGAACCGAATGCGAGAAACGAGCTGTGCCCTGCAGCAACGATGTCGTCGAGGGAATCGAGCGCCACACCGAGAGCGAGAAAGGCCAACGAGGTGCGGATCCAGGCGAGAAGAGTGCGCTCGTTGGCGAGACTGAAACGCGGATCGGGCTCGCTTCCAACAGAATAGAGTTTCGCCGGCCAGCGGCGATCGGTATCGTTGGGGTCTGAGGTCATGTCAGCTTCCTTGCGCGTACGAAGTCGATTCACGACTGAGTTGATGCAATCGGGATGTGCGCCCCGCTCCGAGATCGAGGGCTCGATGGTCTTCATAACCGTGAGATCGGCGCCCGAAGTCTGAAAGCTGACGGGAAACCCTTCGCAACGAGCTCCTCCAACGAACAGCGAAACCCAGGACTACGGGCGGGCCTTCGGTGCAGGCGAATCGACCGAACCGCCTTGCCCTCGGTAAGGGACCGAGCTGACCATGCCCATCGCTTCTCTCTCGAACTTCGCGAGAGCGAGCTGGAGCCACGCGATGTAACCCGCGGTTGCCGTGTACCCGTGCTCGTGGGCGGTCGTGTGCAACTCGTGCACCCAGGACGCGTCGATTCCTGGCGCGGGCTGAAGCTTCATCTCCACGAAGGCTTGCCAACCTGGGGATGCGGCTTGGGCGATGCGAAAATCCAGTTCGGTACGGATCAGTTCGATGGCGATGTCCGGGCCCAATTGGCCTGCGAACAGCAAGCGAAGTTTAAAATCTGGATCGGATGGCCGTGGTGACGGTGTGTAGGGTGATCGCGCCCAGTCGAGTAGGGCAGTGTGCCCGGTGTCGGTGAGCCGATAGACCTTGGCATCGGGCTTCCCGTCTCGTGGGTCTACCTCGAATTCGACCCAGCCTTTGCCGATGAGCTTGGGCATCGTCCGATAGATGTGTGGTAGTTGGACTCCGTATCCGAGATACTGTCCGGGGCCGTCCATCCACTTACGGATGTCGTAGCCGGACAACGGACTCATCGCCAACATTCCGAGGACGACGAATTCAAGGCGCATACGGTAACCCCCCGCCAGCGTTGGTTTCTGGCCTTTGACCTCGATGCGTCATTGGCGCACCATCCGGAAACCACAATTGCCCGTGGATGATTCAGGTGTATTTGCTGAGCGAGCAGCGAGCCTGTATCGGTTGCAATAGCTGTGGTGGCACAGGTACGAACCTCCTCTGGTGACACGCGAGGTACCGTCTCGTGGACCAAGGGGATTCTGTCGCGGCGAACGGCGGTAATACGAAGGCGAGAACCAGTCCGCGCACCATTCCCACACGTTGCCAGCGACCTCGAAAAGACCGAAATCGTTCCCGGGGAACGAGCGGACCGGCGCAGTTGTCAGGAACCCGTCGGAAAGGGTGTTGGATTCAGGGAAACGACCATGCCAGATATTGCACCGGTCCTCGCCATCTGGAGTGAGCTCGTCACCCCACGGGTACCTTCTGCCCTTCTGTCCGCCGCGAGCCGAGAACTCCCACTCGGCCTCGGTCGGAAGCCTGCCACCAGCCCACGAGCAGTAGACAACGGCGTCGCGCCACGAGATGTGCACGACAGGATGGTCCCCGAGGCCAGCCTCCATCCAGTGGGATCGGCTCCCACCCGGATGAGCCCAGTCCGCCCCGCGAACATCAATCCACCAGGGAGCCCCCGGAGCTCTACCGAGTATGTCGGACACGGGTGCATTCACCGCCAGATGAAAAACAGCTGAGGACCCGAAATGCTCAGCGTCGGTGACGAAACCGGTATCAGACACGAACTCTGCAAACTCCTCATTTGTCACCGTCGTAGGAGCAATCGCGAAGGGGGCGACTTCAACGCGATGCACAGGCCGCTCGCCGTCGGTGCGATATCCCTCATCGAACGGATCTCCCATGAGAAAATCGCCACCAGTGAGTTCGATGTACTTGCGTGCGTCGGGCTGGGTTCCCAATCGAATATCACTGCTGGTCGTCTCGGAACGTCGAGGCGGTGTACGACTCGGCGAGCAGCAGTGTTCCATGATTGAGGTAGTCCTCCCACGATATGTACCTAAATCATATCGCAAGAGCTTACGGCCCAGTTGAACCCCGTATTGGAGTTCGCTCATGGGTACCAAGGCACATATCAGCCACCTGATCGCACCTTCCAGCTGTTCAGGAATGCGACCGCTTTGTCGAGGAAACCGGAGCCGTGCCGGAGCCGGCGCGGCACCGCCACATCAGTGCCCGGAGGAAAGGGGCTGGGAAGCTATGGACTCGCCGCGAGCGCAGCTCCGGCGATTCCCGCAGTGTTGAGAAGGGTGGCAGGGACGACCTTCGTGCGGTTGGTCAGATGCGGAATCCACTTCTCGTGCTTGCGGCTGATTCCGCCGCCGGCGATGAAGAGGTCTGGCCAGAGCAGGTTCTCGAAGGTGGTCAGAACTCGCGAGACCTCGACGGCCCACTCCTTGTAGCTCCAGTCCTTCTTTTCCTTCACCGACGACGCCGCTCGGTGCTCGGCTTCCTTGCCGTCGACTTCGAGGTGACCGAACTCCGTGTTGGGCAACAGAACTCCGTTGTGCAGCACGGCCGATCCGATTCCGGTACCGAAGGTCAACAAGATCACGACGCCGGAGGTATCCTTGCCCGCTCCGAACGAGTCCTCGGCGATTCCGGCAGCGTCGGCGTCGTTGAGGACGGTGACCTCGCGCCCTCCCAGGGCCTTGCCGAAGAGCGCGGCGGCGTCTGTGTCGATCCACGACTTGTCGATGTTCGCGGCACTGCGTGCGCCGCCGGCGGTCACAACCGCGGGCAAGGTGATGCCGACCGGACCAGTCCACTTGGCCTGCTCGACGATTTCGGCGACAGTGCCCGCGATCGCGTCGGGCGTCGACGGCTGCGGGGTCAGGATCTTGATGCGGTCACCGATCATTTCCCCGGTGCTCAGGTCGATCGTGCCGCCCTTGACGCCGCTGCCGCCGACGTCGATCCCGAAACCTGTGGTTGTCATCGTCCTGCGCTCCTGGTGAATTCGAGAGGCGAGTCTTGCCGCTGCAACGACTGCTCCATGACAGTGCATCACGCGGCTGGACGTCGTCGACTTAGGATTATGCAGCCGCGAGTGCATACATTCCATCCGAAGGTGGGGGAACTCGCCCGGAGTGCACTGGCCAGACACTGAGCAACCCATCGTCTTCGGTTGCATTGAATCGCCGCGTTGGAGAATTCACCGTGAGACTCTGGTGGACGTCATCGCACTAGGCTCCAGATCGGGGCCAGCGATCGCACTTTGCTGATTCCGTGTGACGCCGTTGTCATCGACGTCAGCCCGTCCTACAGGTACTACCAAACAAGCATCCCGCACCACTTGCGCAGCGACATAAACCAATACGGTCTCCAATGTGTTCACGGCGCCGCGTCCGCGGCCCGGTGCGGCGACGTTGATCCATGCCACGGGTTTGTCGGCTATTTCGGTTCCACCGGATGTCCAGGTGAGAAGGTTCTTGAAGCTACCAGCCGATCTCCGTCGCATCGTCCACTCCAGTTGTCCGGGCCACCTGCGGGTCGAACGGCTTTTCAAACTGCACTCGCGCGGGCGTGTGGGCGGTCAGTGGGAGCCTGCGTCAACCGACGTGGACGTGGGGCCGCCTGGACTGGTCGGGTTCGGCGCGGCGGAGGACCTCACGGGTCACGGGAGCGGTTTCGCCCTCTCCGATGAAGAGGAATCGGAGCAGGTACATGATCGGGTTTCCCTCGGTCCACTCGAAGTAGACGTCGGGAATCACTCCGGTGATGTCCCTCGTTCGCAGGAGAACCGCCGCGATGGTGTTGGGGACGGCCGGACTGTCGACCCACAGAATCCGGTGCTCACCGCGCTGTCGGCCGTGGACGAGGAGGTCGGTGCTGAATTCGGAGGAGTCCGTGACGTTGACCTCGATGAAGATGATCGACTCGCCCTCGGGGATGTTGCTTTCGGCGCGCTGCTGCGATTCCTTCTGCCGATACTCGTCCTCGTCGAGGCGGTCGACGTCGTGCGCCACCATCGCGAGGTAGCCCTTCTCGGCTGCCTCGGTGATGAATTGCAGCGCGGTCTCGTCGAATTCGACAGAGGTGGCGCGAAGTTCGAAGGCTCGCGAGATTCGGGAAAGGAAGGACACCACCATGATCGCGGCGATGAAGAACGACGCCACTTTCACACCGTCCGGGCGTTCGAAGATGTTCGCGATCGTCGTGTAGACGAACAGAACTGCGACAAAACTGAACCCTACGAACAGTTTTCGCTGACCGTGCTTGCGGGCGGACAGGGCAACGGCGACGGTCGCCGACGAGATCAGGACGAGGACGCCGGTTGCGTACGCGGAACTCTGAGCGTCGACGCCGGCGTCGAAGTAGATCGTGACGGTGACGGCGATGACGCTGAACACGAGGACCAGAGGACGCACGGCGCGGGCCCACGACGGCGCCATGCCGTAGCGGGGGAGATACCTGGGGACGAGGTTGAGCAACCCTGCCATTGCCGACGCACCGGCAAACCAGAGGATCAGGATCGTGCTGAGATCGTAGACGGTTCCGAAGATCTCACCCAGATAGTCGTGTGCGAGGAATGCAAGGGCGCGACCGTTGGCAGCGCCGCCGGGTTGGAACTCGTTCTCCGGGATCAGGATGGTGGTGACCAGGCTCGACGTCAGCAGGAATCCACTCATGATCAACGCTGCCGTGGTGAGCAGGCGTCGTGCACCTTTGATGCGGCCACGTGGATTCTGTTCGGTGTCGTGCGGATCGCCCTTGATCTGCGGCATGACCGCGACCCCGGTTTCGAAGCCGGACAGGCCGAGCGCCAACTTCGGGAAGACGATCAGCGCGATCAGGATCATCATCGCCGGATTTCCGTGCTCGGTGGTCATGGCGCGCGTCCAGTCGGTGACCAAAGACGGCGCGGTCGCGATGTGCCATAAACCTACGGAGATGACCACTACGTTCAAGGTGAGGTAGACGGCGACCAATCCGACCGCGATACCGATTGCTTCGGTGAATCCGCGGAGGAATACCGCGGCGAGGAGCGCGAGCAGAACCAGGGTGACGGCGACTGTGTGTCCGGAGAGAAATGTTGGTGCAAAAGGATTCTCGACGAGGTGCGCCGTGGCGTCGGCAGCCGAGAGTGTCATGGTGATGAGGAAATCGGTGGCCGCGAAGCCGAGAAGCACGAGAACGAAGATCTTGCCGCGCCACTTGGGCAGCAGCTTCTCGAGCATGGCGATCGAACCCTCGCCGTGCGGACTCTCGCGAGCCACACGCCGGTAGACCGGCAGCGCACCGAACAGCGTCAGCAGGATCAATACGACTGTCGCGATGGGAGCCAACGTGCCGGCCGCCAGTGCCGCGATACCGGGCTGGTAACCGAGAGTGGAGAAGTAATCGACACCCGTCAGGCACATCACCTTCCACCACGGGTGGCGCTTCTCCTTCTTCGGCGCCATGCGGTGTGGCCCAAGATGTCCGGCGGGCTCCTCGGTGATGTCCGCGAGCAGCCAGGCCTCGGTGCGTTGTTTCACCGACGGAGCCGTGTTGTCGGCCGGGACCTCGTTTTCGGCGGCGGTCACCACGGCGTCACGGCCTCAGATACACATCGTTGAGCGTGACCGTCCGCAGGTTCCGGCTTCGGATGATGTCCACCAGTTGCGGATACACGTGGGTCACGGGCAGATAGTTGAGGTGTCCGATCACTATGGCCCCCGGGTTGAAGTACTGGTTCGCCATTTGGAGGATGTACTCCTCGGTAATCAGCGAAGAATCCGACAACGATCCGTACCAGAGGGTCGGCACGGTGTATCCGACGCTCGCGGCCACGGAATCGACTGTTGCGTTGTGCCTTCCGTACGGCGGCCGAAAGTACGGCGCGGCGTCCACACCGTAGGTGTTGCGCAGGAACGTGCTGTTCTTCGTCAGCTCGTCGGCGATCTGCTGCTTCGACACGGACGTCAGGTCCGGGTGCGAGTAGGTGTGATTGCCGAGCTGAATTTGCCCGCTCTCGACCAGCGGCTTGAGAAGTCCAGCGTTTTCGGTCCACGAGTTGTATTGCCCGTTGACGAAGTACGTCAAACGGATGCCGGTGTCTTTAGCGAACTGTGTGTAGAGGCGGACGACTTCGGAGCTGGCCCCGTCGTCAACCGTCAGAGAAAGCAGATCACCGCCACCGGGTAGTGCAGTCAACGATCCGCCGGCAGGCAGCGCCACCCGGGCAGACGGCGGTGGAGGCGGTAACAACGCGGGCGGGAGATCCGCGCCAGGCACGGGATCCGCTGGTTCGTCGGCTGCGGCGATAGCCGTGCCGACCGAACGTGACGAACAAGCGGTTCCCATGGTCACCGCGGCGGTTCCGGTCAAAGTTGCTGCTGCGAGGGCACTGAGGAAGCGTCGGCGGTCCACAGGGCGGAGCTTAGAGCAGATTCGCCTAATTCGGACTTCATTCTCAGCGTTCTTTCAGCGAATGACCAGCCGTGTCCGGTATCGACAGGTTCTACTCAGGAACGGTGGATAGCGTGTCGGCCGTGGAACCGCGATCCCGACACTCGGCAACCAGGCACAGGCGTAGGCGTCCACCGCAGCGGTCGACGCTCTCGGTGGGGCGCAAGCTGGCGGCGGCGTCCTTGTCGACGACGATTCTGGTCGGCGTCGGAATCGGGTGGTACGTGCAGTCGGATCTGACGTCGGGGCTGTATCGATCGGACGCGCTCTCCGCTCTCGGTGACGACGCCGGCAGTTCACCAGGCGGGGATACCAACATCTTGTTGATCGGGCTCGACAGTCGCAAAGCGATGGACGGCAGCGACCTGCCGGCAGAGTTCGTCACCGACAAGCTGCATGCGGGGGACAGTGATGTGGGTGGATACAACACGAACACGCTTATCCTGCTCCATGTTCCGGGCGACGGCGGCAAGGCCAGTGCGGTGGCGATCCCACGCGACGATTACGTCGCGGTACCCGGCTACGGAATGGCCAAGATCAAGGAAGCCTACGGAATGGCGAAGGCTGATGCTGACGCCAAACTTGTAGCAGACGGTGTGACGGATCCTGCTGCACGAGAACAACAAGCACGCGAAGTCGGAAGACGGTCGACGCTGACAACCGTGCAGAATCTGCTCAAGGTTCCGATCGATCACTTTGCCGAAGTGAACCTGATGGGCTTCTACGACGTCGTCTCGGCCATCGGCCCCGTTCAGGTGTGTCTCAACAATCCGGTGCAGGACGACTTCTCGGGTGCCAACTTCCCCGCGGGGGTCCAGACTCTCGATGCGTCACAGGCACTTTCGTTTGTCCGTCAACGCCACGGTCTGGACAACGGGGACTTGGATCGCACGCACCGGCAGCAGGCATTCATCAGTGCGGTGATCGCCAACCTGAAGGGCTCAGGAGTCATCGGCAACATTCCGAAGATGACGGCACTGGCCGACGTGGTTAAGAAGGACGTGGTGATCGATTCTGCCATGGATCCCGTCCGATTCGCTTCTCAGGCAAGCGCTCTCGCGGGTGGCAACATCGATTTCTACACCCTGCCCATCGAGGGATACGAGACCGTAGATGGTCAGGACGTCAACACTGTCGATCCGGCACGTCTGCGTAGTGAAGTGTCGAGGATCTTCGCGGGAGGTGACTCGGCATCTGCACCTGCGATGGACACCGCGATCTCGACCGGGAACGAAGTTGTGGACATCCGCAACGGAACCGCGACGGACGGGTTGGGCGCCGCGTTGGCGTCGGCGATGAAAGCGTCGGGCGTCGAAGTCGGGGAGGTGAGCACCGCAACTCCGACGGCAAAGTCGGTGGTCAGCTATGGGGTCGGCGCCAAAGCCGTCGCAGAGGCGCTGGCCGAGCAGTTGGGTGTGGTCGCGGTGTCGAACGAGCAGGCAGCGGCCGAATCAGTGTCTGTACTGATCGGTGAGGACAATGCGCAGACCGCGTTCTCGGCCGCTCCGGTGCAACCCGGTCCGTCGGTATCGGCCGGCACCGTTCCCGATGCGGGAGCGCAGGGATCACCCATCCGAACCGACGCGAATGGCGGTATCCCCTGTGTGGACTAACTCTCAGGTAATTCGTACGAAACTCACGCTGACTTCTTTGCCGAGCGGGTCTACATTGGAGAAGTCGAACTCAGTCGGGTACTTCACCTTTGGGGTACCTGACTGAGATTGCGTAGTTGAAAGGATCACCGATATGGCTACAACAGCAGCGGTACAGAATCCGACACGCTCACGCGCCAGGACCATGTCCTTGTCCGAGTACGTGACCGAGCATCCCGCGCAGCGCGTTTTCCCGCCGACCAGTGAGCGGGCGGCCAGGATGGCGATGCTGATCATGTTCGCTCTGATGGCCGTCACCCTCGTCGTACTGGTACTCGACGAGGCAGGGGTCTTCGGCTGAGCCCGAGCTTTAGTTACTCTTGAGTAATGACTGAACAGAAGAGCTGGAATGCGTTCACCGTCGAGCGCGAAGACCACATCGCCCAGGTGACGCTGATCGGGCCGAGCAAGGGCAACGCGATGGGTCCGGATTTCTGGAGTGAACTCCCCGAAATCTTCGCCGACCTGGACGCCGACCCCGAGGTGCGTGCGATCGTCATCGCCGGTTCCGGCAAGCACTTCTCGTTCGGACTGGACTTGCCGGCGATGAGCGGTGAATTCGGTGCCGTCCTTGCGGACAAGGCTCAGGCAGGCCCGCGCACCAAGTTCCACGACATGATCAAGCGCATGCAGTCGGGCATCAATGCCGTCGCAGACTGCCGCAAGCCCGTCGTCGCAGCTGTGCAGGGCTGGTGCATCGGAGGCGGCGTCGACCTCATCACCGCGGCCGACATCCGGTACGCGAGCGCCGACGCCAAGTTCAGCATCCGCGAGGTCAAGGTCGCGATCGTCGCAGACATGGGCAGCCTCGCGCGACTGCCCGCGATCATCGGTGACGGACACCTGCGTGAATTGGCTCTGACCGGCAAGGACATCGACGCAGCGCGCGCCGAGAAGATCGGTCTCGTCAACGACGTTTTCGAAGATGCCGACGCGGTACTGGCCGCGGCGCGCGCGACCGCCAAGGAGATTGCGCTCAATCCGCCGCTCGTCGTCCACGGGATCAAGGACGTGCTCGATCACACCCGCAGTGCGAGCGTGAACGACAGCCTTCGCTACGTCGCAGCCTGGAACGCGGCGTTCCTGCCTTCGCAGGATCTGACCGAGGCCATCACCGCCGTCTTCCAGAAGCGCCCGCCGGTCTTCCAGGGTGAGTAGAAACTGCAAGGGTGAGTAGAAACTGCAAGGGTGAGTAGAAACTGCAAGGGTGAGTAGAAACTGCAAGGGTGAGTAGAAACTGCAAGGTGAGTAGGAACTGCAAGGGCGAGTAAAAACAGCACAAAAATCCCCGCGCATCTTCCGATGTGCGGGGATTTTCGTAAGGCCTGAGAACTTAAAGCTCAGTGCCCGCCGTCGGCGGCGAGACGCTTGATCGAAGCCTCGATCTCGGCCTCTGCCTCGGCGCGGCCGACCCAGTTTGCAGCCTCGACGTGCTTGTTCGGCTCCAAGTCCTTGTAGTGGACGAAGAAGTGCTTGATCGCGTCGAGCTCGAACTGCGAGATGTCACCCAGATCCTGGATGTGATCCCAGCGGGGGTCACCGGCCGGAACGCAGAGGACCTTGTCGTCTCCGCCGGCCTCGTCGACCATCTTGAACATCGCGACTGCGCGAGCCTCGACGACGACGCCGGGGAAGACCGACTCAGGGAGCAGGACCATGGCGTCGAGCGGATCGCCGTCCTCACCCAGGGTGTTTTCGATGAAGCCGTAGTCGGCCGGGTAGCCGAAAGCTGTGTAGAGGTAGCGATCGAGTTTGACGCGACCGGTTACGTGGTCGACCTCGTACTTGTTGCGCTGACCCTTGGGGATCTCGATGGTGACGTCGAACTCCACGCCGATTCCTCGCTGTCGTGTCGGTAATGATTCGTCGGAAGGATATCGGGTCAAGGATAAGGTTGCCTGACCACCCAGTAGGCAGAGCACAGACGGAGGGGCGTTGGCGGGCCAAGGAAAGAAGAAGATCGGCTCGTTGGAAGAGAGTCGACGGCGTAACTTCCGCATCCTTCTGGCGGTCGGTGCAGTGGTTGTACTGGCCGTCGCCGGAGTTGTCGTCGTGAAACTCGGTACGTCGAACGACACTGCCGGCAGTGCGACCGTGACTACGTCGCCGCAGCCTGCACTCGTGACACCGTCACCTCAGGTAGTGCCCGTCCCGACGGACGCACCGATTCCGAGTGCGTCGGGAATTGCCGCGGCGATCGGCCCGGCTGTGGCCAACCCGGATCTGGGGAAGTTCACCGGAGTTGTCGCTGATGCGATCACCGGAAACATTCTGTGGAGCGCAGACCCGTCGACGCCCATGACGCCTGCGTCCACGACGAAGGTGCTCACCGCATCGGCGGCACTGCTGAAGTTGCCGCTCGACCACCGGCTGTCCACGACGGTGGTGCCCGGAGCGAGCCCCGGCCAGGTCGTTCTGGTCGGCGGCGGTGACCCGACTCTGACCGCGACGCCGAAGGGGGAGAGCGGGTACTACGCCAACGCCGCCCACATCGCGGATCTCGTCGACCAGATCAAGGCTGCCGGTACGCCGGTGACCAGCGTCGTGGTGGACTCGAGCTTGTTCAAGGGTGACAACATGGCCACCGGCTGGTTTCCCGCGGACATCGCGGCGGGCTACATCACGCCGATCGAATCGGTGATGATCGAAGGCGGTCGGTACGACGGCACTCAAGACGAGTCACCGCGCTCGGAAACTCCTGCATTGGACGCGGGCAAGGTTCTCGCTCAGGCGCTCGGTGTCGATCCCGCCAACGTGAGTCTCGGCGCGGCGCCTGCCGGTGCCAAGCCGATCGCGACCGTGCAGTCGGCACCGCTGAGCGACCGGTTGCTGCAGATGATGGAACATTCCGACAACGTGCTCGCCGAGACCATCGGGCGTGAGGTTGCGATCGCCTCCGGAATCGAAGCGTCGTTCACCGGAGCAGTCGACGCGACCGGCAAGACCCTGCAGGCCGCCGGGTTCGACTACACCGGAGTTTCGCTGCACGATTCCAGCGGGTTGTCCGTCGACGATCTCATTCCCGCTCAGGTACTCGATCGCGTCATGACCGCTGCGGCCGGTGACGGTGATCCGAAACTGCGTCCCCTGCTGGACTACCTTCCGGTGGCCGGCGGAACAGGAAGTTTGTCCGACCGCTACGCGTCCGGAAACCGAACCGGTGCGGGTTGGGTACGGGCCAAGACGGGAACTCTCTCGACGGCCAGTGCGTTGTCAGGGTTCGTGGTCGATCAGAACGGGCGAGTGCTCACCTTCGCACTGATGTCCAATGACCGGCCGCCAGAAGTGAGCCGTCCTGCCCTGGACGCGATTGCCGGAGCATTGAGGAATTGCGGGTGCCAATAGTGGCCGAAAAGACTCCACAAGATGATGAAGCCTCGGCTCCGCTCGGTGGTGCCGTCGACTGGAGTCTGGCCGCCAAAGCCGGGATAAAGCTGGCGCGCGGTGGCCCGGCGATGTCTCGCTACACGGCCGAGACTGCGACGGCGGAACTCGCCGAAGCGTCCAAGCGCGCAGAACTGCCGGTTCGTGAAGTGACCGGTTTGGCCGACGGTCTACCGGTCCCAGCCGCTGACGTGTTGGACCGGGCTGGATGGATCACGGCAGCCTCGCGGTCGATGGCGCATCTCACCGGCGCCGACCCCGACGGCAGTGGCAATCTCATTGTCGGAAAGCCGGCGGGCCTGCAGGCCGGCGCAATGCTGGCGTACCTGTCTTCGGCGATCCTCGGCCAGTACGACCCGTTCACCGGTGAACACGGCACGCTGCTTCTGGTCACACCGAACATCGTCTCCGTCGAACGGTCCCTTCGGCTGAACCCGAGCGACTTCCGGTTGTGGGTCTGCCTGCACGAGGTCACGCACCGGGTCCAGTTCTCGTCCTCGCCCTGGCTCGCGGATTACATGAAGGAATCCGTCGAAACGCTCGGTGCGACGGTGGACGAGTCGATGACCGACGTTGTCGGTCGCCTTGCTGCAGAGCTGCGCTCGCGGAAGGAACCCGACTCCAGTGACGGCGCGACGGCGGGCGGCATCATCGGCCTGCTGCGCGCCTCGCAGGCAGAACCCCAGCGTGACGCGCTGGATCGGATGCTCGTACTCGGCACCCTCCTCGAAGGGCATGCAGACCACGTGATGGACGCCGTCGGTCCCGCTGTGGTGCCGTCGGTGTCAACTATCCGCGCGGCCTTCGACAAGCGTCGGCAGCGCAAGTCCAACCCCGTGCAGCGGATCATCAAGATGCTGCTCGGCATGGACGCCAAGATGGCGCAGTACGTACGTGGCAAGGCCTTCGTCGACGCGGTGGTTCTCACGGTCGGCATGGAGCAGTTCAACACTATCTGGACCGGGCCGGAAACCCTGCCGTTGCTCGACGAGATCGACAACCCCGACGCGTGGGTGAAGCGCGTTCTCGGCTAGATGCTGCTGCCCGAGACGCCTGCCCTACTGGCGCTGCGACAGGCCGTGCGGGCCTGGACAGTCGCATTCGAGCCACGACGCCGGGTGATCGTCGCCCTGTCCGGGGGAGCCGATTCGCTGGCGCTCACCGCAGCAGCCGTGGCGGAAACCGAATCGGTCGACGCATTGATCGTGGACCATCGCCTGCAAGACGGTTCCGATGCCGTCGCACGCTCGGCCGCCGACCAGGCGCTGGCGCTGGGTTGCCGGACCGCGACGGTGCTGACCGTCGACGTAGCCGAAGGTGGGAGTCTCGAGGCCGCTGCGCGTGAGGCTCGGTACAACGCCCTGCACGGCGCCAGAACTGACCTCCCGGTTCTGCTTGGACACACGCTCGACGATCAGGCGGAGACCGTGCTTCTCGGACTCTCCCGCGGGTCCGGTGGGCGATCGATTCAAGGTATGGCGGCATTCGACGCTCCCTGGGGGCGGCCGCTACTCGGCATCCGTCGATCGGTGACCGGGGCGGCTTGCGTCGACCTGGGAATCACGCCGTGGGAGGACCCGCACAACAACAATCCCGAGTTCACTCGCGTGCGTCTGCGGCACGAGGCGTTGCCGCTGCTCGAAGAAATTCTCGGCGGGGGAGTTCCCGAAGCGTTGGCCCGAACCGCGACGCAGTTGCGTGAGGACGGCGAGGCGCTCGACGAGTACGCCGAGGCCCTACTCCTACGGGTTGTCGTCGACGGGGAAGTGGAAGTGGACACACTTGCCGAAGCGCCCACCGCAATCCGTCGACGCGCTCTGCGCGCCTGGCTGCTGCAGGGCGGCGCAAAAGCATTGACGGACAAACAGTTACGCGCAGTCGACGCCCTGGTGACCGACTGGCGGGGGCAAGGCGGCGTCGCGATCGGCGGCGGAACACCGGAGGCGAGGTTGGTGGCGGCCCGGCGACGTGGCAGGCTGATCCTCGGATTCGAAGACCGACGAAGGGTTTGACGCGTGTACGAGGGCGACATCGCATCGGTACTGATCTCCGAAGAACAGATCCGTGCACGAACGGCGGAACTGGCTGAGGAAATCGCCAAGCGTTACCCGGCAGGCGCCCCCGAAGGGGATCTCCTGCTGATCGGCGTCCTCAAGGGAGCGGTCTTCTTCATGACCGACTTCGCCCGCGCCCTGCCGATCCCGTCGCAGATGGAATTCATGGCCGTCAGCTCCTACGGATCCTCGACCTCGTCTTCGGGCGTCGTCCGCATCCTCAAGGACCTCGACAAGGACATCGCCGGTCGCCACGTGCTGATCGTCGAAGACATCATCGACTCCGGTCTCACGCTGTCGTGGTTGATGCGCAACCTCAAGACGCGTAACCCCGCTTCGCTCGAGGTCGTCACCCTGCTCCGCAAGCCTGACGCGGTCAAGATCGACGTCGACGTCCGCGACGTGGGCTTCGACATCCCCAACGAGTTCGTCGTCGGTTACGGCCTCGACTACGCCGAGCGGTACCGCGATCTGCCGTACATCGGCACCCTGGACCCCGAGGTCTACGGCGGCTGAGCCTGCTCGTCGGTTAACACTCTCCACACTTCAGCCTCTCTGCATCAATCCTCCGAACGGACGACAGACAGGTCTGTGAGGCCTCGCTAGATTCACGGAATGCGCTATCGACGGCCTATTCGGTGACTCTTCCGCCACCGCCTCCTCCACCGCCGCTGCCGCCCGAGGGCGAGCAGCAGTACTGGAATGCGCAACCGCAAGGCGTTCTGTACCAACCGCCGACCACCAACGGTTTCGCAATTGCAGCCCTGGTTGGGGCGCTCGTACTGGCGCCGGTCGGAATCGTGCTCGGCCACATTTCGCTGGCGCAGATCAAGCGAACCGGTGAGCAGGGGCGAGGACTCGCAATCGCCGGTCTGGTGATCGGCTACATCTTCACCGCACTTCTGGTGTTGTCGATCGTGTGGATGTTTCTCATTGCCAACGCCTTCACCCGTGCGTTCGACGACTACGACAGCGCGTCTTCTCTCTACTACACATCTGAAACGTCGAGTACGACGTATTCGACCTATTCGACCACCACATCCAGGACGGTAGCGCCGACGTACAGCGGAAGCGACACGGCGACGGTCATCGCAAATGCCTCGGTAGGCGACTGCATCGTCCGAAGGCTCGGAGCGGACAAGGGCGACGGGACAAGCGAGACGTATGTCAGTCCGGTCTCGTGCAGCTCGAGCAGCGCCACTCACCGAGTAGTCAGCCGCGGCACGTCCACGTCTGCGTGCGCCGCCGATTGGGTTCGTAAAGAGAGTCCGGTCGTAGTGCTTTGCCTGGCGGACGAATGATCGACAGAGGAAGTCACGGCCGATGACGTTGCCGCCCGCGCCCCCGCCCCCGCCACCCCCGCCACCGCCAATGCAGGCTCCGGCTACCGGACATCCGCCGGCCGCTCGCTCTCGTGGCCGGGGATGGATTGTTGCCGTTACGGCTCTTACCGCCGTCGCGGCCCTCGCCGCGGGCACCGTCACCGTTGCCACGATTCTCCGGTCGGGAGACTCCGACGGACCGGTGGCAGGCCAACTGGTCAACACCTACCCCACTCGGCCGACGCCAGGATGGTCGTTGGACGTTGACGAAGTTCTGCCGGGCGGAAGATTTCTGTGGCCTGATTCGCTCGGTGCGAGCTATGGAACGGCAAGATTCATCGAGTTGGGACAGACTCTGATCACAACGGTCGGACCACAACAGGGTCAGCAATCCCAACTCGTTGCTGTCGACGCCGAAAGCGGATCCATTCGATGGCAAACGCCGGTCGCCGGCACGGTGTCGTGTGCGACCGCCGCGATCGATGCAGCCCTACCTTGTGTCGTCAGGAATCCTGGTGGAACAGCGCGAGTCGTTTCCTTCTCGCTCGACACGGGGACGATTCGTTCGAGTGTCGACACAGATACAGCCACCCTGGTCGAGGTTTCCGACGGGGCACTCTTCACCGTGGGCGGCAACCAGTCCGGGCAAGTTATTTCGCGCGGAACCCCCACCGACCTCGACGCGGCGTGGACAACGACAACTCCACAGGAAACCGACTGCGTCGGATCCGGCGATTCGCATTCGTTCGAGATCGTGGACGGCATCGTCTACTACTCGAGCATCGGATCGACGGCGCTCAGCGCGGTCGACGGCGCGCTGCTTTCGAATCCGAATCTCGGTGGCTACGAGGCGCTTCCAGGTCAGGGCTTCGCCGGCGTCCTCTGCGCGACGCCATTTCCGTCGGACGGATACTCCAGCATCGTGTCCGACCGTGACGGGACCGAGAGATTTCGAGTTGGCGAAGACAGACCGGCATCGCCGTGGCTTGTCTCGGCATCGAACTCTCGTCCGTACATCGGTTCGCATGGCGCGTACAACATCAGTGACGGCACCGAGTTGTGGTCGGTCACCGGCGGTGATCGCTTCTCGTTACACAGAATCGTCGGCGACATCGTGCTGGGCAACGACTCGGACACACTTTCCGCCTACCGAATCGACACCGGGGAGCAGTTGTGGTCGACCAAGATCGGTGACTACTTCTCTTTCTCGGTCTCGGACGGTGAGCGAATTCTCGTCCATCCCAACGACGGCAGGGTTCTTGCCGTCGAACTCGACGACGGCTCCATCAGTTGGTCACTCGATTCCCACACCAACCACTGGTCGTGGTCGAAGGCCCACGACGGACTCGCCTCGATCTCCAATGACGAATTCGTCTACTACCCACCGACCGGCGGACCGTCGGGAGCGCCAGGCAAACTGCCCGCTGTCCCTGAAGCAGACGGAGGCGACGAGTACGTCACGAAATGCGGACGGACACCGACCCTGACGCCGGTTGAATACCGCACGCAGGCAGAGGGTCTCGTCGTTCGAATGGAAATGAAAGCATCATGTCCCGGCGGAGACATCGTCTCCACCGACGCGCTTCGTGTGTCGATCACCGACACCGGCCAGAGCGTTGCGTCGGCGGTGTTCGACTTCTCCGAAGCACCGATCTATCTTCCCCGAACCGATGGGACGAACACGACGAACTCGATCCAACGCGAGTTCCTGTACGACCTCGGTAGCTTCTGGAGGCTGCCGAACACTCTCGGTGAGTCTTCGAGTCTGACCAATTCGAGAGCGTCAGGTGCTCAACTCGTCGAGTGTGAGGACGAAGGGACGAGTGATACCAACCTGACATCCGGGCCGGCATCGCGAAGTGACACCAATACACCGATTCGGCCCACGCGTAGTGCACAGCCGACCACGGGCGACGTCGAATCCGCGAGTCTCGACGCCCTCCGGGCCCAGACCGACGCCGATCGTCCGTTTGTCACCGGTGACCTCGCGAACAGGTGGGTGGCCCAGATCTCCTCCAAGCGGGTCGGACTCGATGCAGCGGATATCAATGGCGCTCAGGTGCATTGGACTGCTGCCCAGATCCTGCGACAGCATCTCGAACTTCGTCTCATGTATCCGGAGGTACGTCTGCTCTGGAGTGACGAATGGCGGACCTTCGATCTCCGTGGTTGGTGGATCACCGTCGCAGGCTTGACGTTTGCCGATGCGGATGCGGCCAACGGGTGGTGCGATTCGAAGCGGATCGCCAACGATCAATGCTTCGCCAAGATAGTCAGTAACGATCGTGATTCGTCGGGAACCACCAAATATCGGCGATAGTGCCTGACCCGTTCGGCGCACTTCCCACATCTGAGGAGCTTGGCGAATGACCGAAGACAACTCGCGTCAACCCGGTGAACCATCGATAAACAGTTTGCCCCAGTCACACGGCATGTATCCACCGCCCCAGAGCTATTCACCGACCCGATCTGCGTTCGAGGATATTCGGATCGGTGACTACACCCGCGACGGGACAGCCGCGGCACTGCTCTTCGTGTCGCTCTTCTTACCGTGGAGTGCGACCGTCGGAATAGCCCGCGTCGGTTCGAGTGCTCTTGTGGTGCTTCTGGTTCTGCCGACACTGCTGTCGCTGGCGTCGCTGTCACTACCGTACGTGGCGCGACTCGGAATGCTCGGGCCGAATTGGAATGTCGGGCAGATACGAGTGTTACGTCTGGCGTCCAACGGACCCCTCATTGCCACTGTCGTGGGCCTTGTCGCCTACGACGTCATTCGTGGAATGTTCCGATTCAGTGAGAGTTCGAGTATCTTCACCGGCAACGGGGTCGGCGCCGGAGCGTGGTTCGGGCTTGCCGGCGCCCTGCTCGCCGCTCAACCGCGAGCAGCAGAAATTCGCATCGACCCTCGAACCGCGCCGCGATGGTTGGCGTTGGTGAAGCCGCTTGTGTTTGTGGCTTGGGGGTCGTCAGTGGCCTCGGCGCTACTCGCGCTGATCTACATCCTGGTCTCCGCCAGTCGCTACCGATATTACGACGGGCCGCAGACTTTCGAGAGCCTGATCGTTCTCTTCGTGTCGTCGGCCGTTCCGATCGTCGTGGTGGGTGTTGCGGCAGTCGGTCTCGCCAGACGGTTTGCGTCCTGGCGCCTCACCATCGCCGCGCTCGGCATCGCTCTCCTCGCAGCCGGATTACTCCACTCGATCAGTGAGGGCACAAGTGTCGAGCTGTTCCACACGGTCACGGCTAGTCCGTACTACGGCATCACGTTCTTGATTGCCGCAGCCGCAATTACATTCATTCCATTCGGTGTTGCGTCCGTCGGCGACGGGACGCACCCCGGATACGTCTGGCTCGCAGCGGCACGAAACGGCATGCTGTTGATCGCGGTGTGGAGCTTCGGTGTTGGATTCTCTCAGATCGCAATGGCAGCAACACAATTTGGCATCGTGCCGTGGGGAGATGCGTTAGTGCTCGCTGTTCTCGCGATACTCGTCGGGATTCTTGCCGTCGTCGGAGTCAGAGCGCTGTCGCTCCGCTATTCTTCGTCTGATCCTCGCCCGTCGCGCGAGGTTGTTCTCGGAGTCTGTGTCGCGCTGCTCGTTCTGATGATTGCTCGTCTAGTTGTACAGTCGACCATGTACGGCGAAATATATTACAGTGCATGGATATTCGATCTTGCTCTGGCGGTGCTGGTGGTTCTGCTTGCTCTCGCTCTCACAGTCTCACCGGCTGTTCGGAATCTGTATGCGGGGGTGCAACTGTTCGCGTCGGCCACCACGGTTACCGCTGCGGTACCGAGTCTTGGACAGCCCGTTCAGCCTTCGAGGCGTGCTCTCGAGGCTGGAGATCCGCGGACTCCGGCG
>NZ_JBHTTG010000009.1:166570-404312 GCF_042794655.1 Rhodococcus sp. NPDC056516
CGGCGGTGCTGTTCGAGATTGCGTCGAGTTCGCCGGAGTTGCGGCCGGCGATTGCTGCGAATCCGTCGACGTACGACGATCTTGTGACGTGGCTCGAGGCGTTGGGTGATCCTGCTGTGGATGCGGCGTTGGATCGAAGGGCTGCTGGGCAATTCGGTCTACCTGAGCCTCAGCCTGAGCCTGAGCCTGAGCCTGAGCCTGAGCCTGAACCGGTGCCCGTGCCCGTGTCGGTGCCTGCGCCGGTGAAGCCTTCGTGGCGTGCTCTCGAGGCTGGAGATCCGCGGACCCCGGCGGCGGTGCTGTTCGAGATTGCGTCGAGTTCGCCGGAGTTGCGGCCGGCGATTGCTGCGAATCCGTCGACGTACGACGATCTTGTGACGTGGCTCGGAGCGTTGGGTGATCCTGCTGTGGATGAGGCGTTGGATCGAAGGGCTGCTGGGCAATTCGGTCTACCCGAACCCGAACCCGAACCCGAACCTGCGACCGAGACCTTCATCTCGAACGCACAGGAATCCCGCTCCGGTAGCGACCCCGTGCAACTGGCCGCACCGCCACTGGTCGTGCCGCAACCGAACCCGGGGTATGCGCCGACCGGCGTTCCACTCCGGCCTGGTGGTTTTCGGCCGGCCGGAGCCGGGATACGAGTTGCCGCGCGATTCATCGATTTTGCCATTCTCGCAGTCGTGTCGGTCGTCGGCGGCATGATCTCCACCGCGACGCTCAGAAACGGTTTCGACTTCGATGCCTACCGGACAAGTTCGGGTCTGATCGGCCTCCTGATCGGGATGGGTTCGATCGTGTACTTCGTTTGGGGAGAGTCAGCATTCGGGGTAACCCTGGGCAAACTTGCGCTCGGAATAGGCGTTCGCTCGGTAGGAGGTGCGCGCCCGACCCTGGCGCAGTCCTTCAAACGGAATGCATTCGTGATCCCCATGTACCTCGGATCGGCTGTTTCGGCGTTGGCCATGCTCGGTAGTGGTGACGAGCTCGTCGGCATGCTGAACACGATGTCGTTGGGCAGTATCGCCAGTGTCCTGGGTACTGTTGTAACAGTGGGTATTTCGATCGCGATCATCGTCTCGATCAGCTCTGCACCGGATGTACGCGGTTTTCACGATCGGATGGCTGACGCCGTCGTCGTGGTCACCAGACAGTGAGCGAGCGCGCTTCGAGGGAAACACGCATGCCTTCAGAGCGTCAGCAGTTTCTTCTGCACCTTGCCCATGGCGTTGCGGGGCAAGCTGTCCACCAGACAAACCTGGCGAGGACGCTTGTGGATCGACAGCGATTCGGCGACGAAGTCCGAAACCACGGTGCAGTCGGCTACGTCGCCGACGATGAACGCGACTATGCGCTGGCCGAGGTCGTCGTCCGGCACGCCGACGACGGCGGCTTCGCGAACACCCGGGTATGCGAGAAGGGCCTGTTCCACCTCGCCGGCACCGATGCGGTATCCACCGGATTTGATCATGTCGACCGACTCGCGACCGACGATGCGGTGGAATCCGCTCTCGTCGATCACCGCGATGTCGCCGGTGCGGAACCAGCCGTCCTCGGTCATGGATTCCGCTGTCTTCGAGGGGTTCCCGAGGTACTCGTCGAAGAGCACGGCTCCCGCGACTTCCAGTTGACCTAGCTGCTCTCCGTCGTGCGCCGACAATTCACCGTTCTCGCCGCGCAACCTCGTCCTGACTCCCGGAACGGCGTGCCCGACCCAACCCGGGCGACGTTCGCCATCGTGCGTCGTGCTGACGGTGATGAGGGTTTCACTCATTCCGTAGCGCTCGACGGGAGCCAACCCCGTCAGCGATTTCATCCGCTCGAACAACGGAACCGGAAGTGGTGCACTGCCGGATACGAGCAAGCGCGCAGATCGCAATGCTGCCGCCGCCGAGGGATCACCGCACACGCGTGACCAGACGGTCGGAACACCGAAGTACAACGAGCCACCCGCGGCCGCATACGAATCCGGGGTCGGTCTGACGGTATGAATCAGCGGCGAGCCCACGCGCAACGCGCCCAACACGCCGAGAATCAACCCGTGGACATGGAAGAGGGGCAGTCCATGGACGAGTGTGTCCTCCGGAGTCCAATCCCACACATGAGCGAGCGCGTCGAGATCCGCTGCGATCGATGCTCGCGAGAGGACGACGCCTTTCGGAGCTCCGGTGGTTCCCGAGGTGTACATGATCAGTGCAGTAGCTGCCGCGCTCGGTTCGGGATAGGACGTCGCGGATCGCGTGTGAATATCGATGGGAATCAACGGGATACTCGAATCCGTTGGCCCTTCTCCGAGTATCAGTTCGGCCTTGGAATCGGCGATGATGTGCTGACGCTCGAGCGGGCCGGAGTCCGGTGGAATCGGGACCACGGCAACACCGGCGATCAGTGCGCCGGTGACGGCGACCACCGTCTCGAGGCCGGCGGCGGCTTGTACTGCCACTCGCTGTGCACCATGGATTTGATCGGCGACTGCGGTGGCGGCGGCTAACAGGTCGGCGCGAGAGAGGGTGGAACCTTCGCCGAAACTGACCGCCGCCTCGTGGTCGTCGAATGCGCGAGGGTCGAGGGAGCGCAGAAGTGTGGATTCGCTGTTCATCGCGAGTTCCCTTTCTTTGAGCGAAGATTCAGACGGACCAGGGAACAACGAACAGCAACCAGGCGAGAATCGGTGTCACCACCATGATGGTCATGCCCCACCGCATCGTCAGCCCGAACACCACGTCGCGTTCTTCCGGAGCGGCGTTTGCCACTACCAGTGCGCCATTGGTCGAGAACGGACTGCAATCGACCAGAGACGAGGAGATTGCCAGCGCGATGACCAGACCGGTTGCGTTGACCTGACCGGTCATGAGGAAGGGAATAGCCAAAGGGATGAGTGCTCCCAGGATTCCGGTGGTGGATGCAAACGCCGATACGATCGCGCCGATCAGGCAGATCAAGAAGGCTGCGAGAAGTGGAATGCCGACGTGTGCAACCGAATCCCCGAGCCACTGGACGGTGTTCTGGTTCTGCAGAAGAGCGACGTACGTGACAATTCCGCCGATGAGGAGCACGGTGCCCCAGCTGATCTTGTCGACGGCGCCGCGGGCGGAGGCCGGGAAGATCAGGGTGAGAAGTACCGCGACGGTCAGTGCGGTGAATCCGACGTCGAGGTCGAAGACCAAGGCGCCGAGTGCAAGTGACGCCAGTCCGAGCAGGGTGAGTCGGCGCTCGAGATTGAGTGCTCCCTCGTGCGGAGCGGTCCCACCGGAGGACTTGCCGCCACCCTTCGAGCTGTCACCGGAACCCGAACCGGTGATGGTGTCGCCACCGCCAGACGCGTTGCCGACTGCGTTGACGAGCACGCGCTCGGAGGCGCCGCGCGCAATCAGTGCGCGACCGCCGAACGAGACGTACGCGATGGCAGCAACAACGGCCGCGGCCGCGAAGGTCGAGACGAACAGCAAGGCCGGGCTCGACGGGAGGCCGTTCTGACGCATGACGTCGTTGGTGATCACACCGAAGATTCCGATGGGGGAGAAGCTGCCCGCCGTTGCGCCCTGGACGACCATGAAGCCCATCAGCATGGGGTGGATTCGGTAGCGGGTGGCGAAGCCCATCGCCACGGGCGCGATGATGGCGACGGCAGCGGGACTGACCGCGCCCATGGCGGTGACGGCCGCGCACACCGCGAACATTGCCCACGGCACGAGGGCCACTCGTCCTCTGACCGCCCGGACGGCCGCGTGAATGATCCAGTCGACCGTGCCGTTGTTTCTGGCCAGCGCGAACAGGTAGGTGACGCCGACCAGGATGACGAAGAGGCTGGCAGGGAAGCCGTCGAGGATCTCGCTGGTATCGACGGTGAAGACCAGTGTTCAGACGACGAAGGCAGCCACCAGGGCAAGCGCACCCATGTTCACCGACCTCACGGTGGATATGACGAACACCAGGACAAGTACTGACAGGGCTATGACATTTGCCATCGAACTCTCAATCCGTTCGCGACCAGCTTGTGGTCTGCATCACTTGGAATTGGCCTAGCCTCTCTGCCACTGCTCCATTTGTCAAGTACACTCCGAGGCATGAATTCGACGTCATCGCCCGGCTCGCGCTCGGGCCTGCCCGGACGATTGAAGCGTCCGCGCCTGTACGAGCAGTTGGCCGAGCACATTTCGAATTTCATCGAGGCTCAAGGTCTTTCGCCCGGTGATCGGCTTCCTCCCGAACGCAGCCTGGCTGCCGAACTCGGCGTGAGCCGCGCATCGCTGGCTCAAGCGCTCGTTGCCCTCGAGATCCGGGGCCGAGTCGAAATCCAGCACGGCAACGGTGCAGTGATTCGTGAAGCACCGACGCTCGACGCGGGCCGCTCGGCGGACTCGGGCGTGCGGCTTCAGGATCGGACCGTCGACGAACTGACTGCGGCGCGGGAAGCGATCATGGCCGGGCTGGCTCGGGCGGCGGCGTCGAATCCCAACGCTGCACTGCGGGTCGCGATGCTGACCGACGACGGGACCGCGAGAAACTTCGCCGAGACGTGGCGTTGTGTCAGGCACCTTGCCGGAGGTGGCTTATTGGCTGATCTCGACGACACGATCGCCCAGCAGGCGGACGTGCCCGAGTCCTCGGCTCGGCTGTCTGCGCGACTCGATCAGCTCGCACACCGCATCATCGACGGTGACCAATCGGGCGCCGCCGACGCTGTTGCGGGAATCCTCTCCGAGACGGCCTGACGAATAACGACGGACGAGCGTCGGAAAAGCGCACGATAACCACTATGCGCATGTTCGCTCACAGGAAACTGTGCTGCGACTTAGCCCGGGAACCTGATCGGCAATGCGCACGTTGGACACAGTGACGACCGTTCCAACCAAGCGGCACGGCTGCTGGCGGGCATCGATGGGGCCGATCGCGGTAACCTGCAGGTGTCCGGTTGGCAGCCGGAAGGCGACCTGGCAGACCCGCACTCTCGAAAGGACCGGCCACATCGGCCGACCTGTATGAACCGTAAGACTGTGTTCCGTAACGTGCTACTCGTAGCCGTCGTGCTGTTGGTGATCTATGCCTTCAGCTACTTCAGCAACGACACCCGCGACTTCAAGACCGTCGACACGTCGGTCGCGATCTCCCAACTCGACGCCAAGAACGTTGATTCGGCGCAGATCGACGACCGTGAGCAGCAGGTTCGTCTGTGGCTCAAGAACGGCAACGACGCCACCGACGGTAAGACGCAGATCCTGGCGAAGTACCCCGCGAGTGCGTCGGAGCAGATCTTCGACAAGGTCGAAGGCGCCGGAGCGGACAAGTTCAACACGACGGTCACTCAGGAGAGTTGGCTGACGTCGATCCTTCTGTTCGTGCTGCCGATGATCATTCTGTTCGGCATCTTCTTCTTCGTCATGAACCGGATGCAGGGCGGCGGTGGTCGCGGCGGAGTCATGGGATTCGGTAAGTCGAAGGCCAAGCAGCTCACCAAGGACATGCCGAAAACCACGTTCGCCGACGTCGCCGGTGCGGACGAGGCTGTCGAAGAGTTGTACGAGATCAAGGACTTCCTGCAGAACCCGGCTCGCTACCAGGCGCTCGGCGCCAAGATTCCGCGCGGTGTGCTGCTGTACGGCCCTCCCGGAACCGGTAAGACGCTGCTCGCTCGCGCTGTCGCAGGCGAAGCCGGCGTCCCGTTCTTCACCATCTCCGGTTCGGACTTCGTCGAGATGTTCGTCGGTGTCGGTGCTTCGCGTGTTCGCGACATGTTCGAGCAGGCCAAGCAGAACAGCCCCTGCATCATCTTCGTCGACGAGATCGACGCAGTCGGTCGTCAGCGCGGCGCAGGCCTGGGCGGCGGACACGACGAGCGCGAGCAGACGCTCAACCAGTTGCTCGTCGAGATGGACGGCTTCGGTGATCGCACCGGCATCATCTTGATCGCCGCAACCAACCGCCCCGACATCCTGGACCCAGCACTCCTGCGTCCGGGACGCTTCGATCGCCAGATTCCGGTCGGCGCCCCCGACCTCGCCGGCCGCCGCGCGATCCTGCGCGTGCACTCGCAGGGCAAGCCGATCGATCCCAACGCCGATCTCGAAGGTCTCGCCAAGCGGACCGTCGGAATGTCGGGTGCCGATCTCGCCAACGTCATCAACGAGGCTGCGCTGCTCACCGCACGCGAAAACGGGACCGTCATCACCGAAGCCTCGCTCGAGGAATCGGTGGACCGTGTTGTCGGTGGACCGCGGCGTAAGAGTCGCATCATCAGCGAGCACGAGAAGAAGATCACGGCGTACCACGAGGGCGGCCACACGCTCGCTGCCTGGGCAATGCCTGACATCGAGCCGGTCTACAAGGTCACGATCCTCGCTCGCGGTCGCACCGGCGGTCACGCGATGACCGTGCCCGAGGACGACAAGGGTTTGATGACGCGTTCCGAGATGATCGCTCGTCTCGTCATGGCAATGGGCGGACGCGCCGCCGAAGAGCTGGTGTTCCACGAGCCCACCACCGGAGCGTCGTCGGACATCGACATGGCGACGAAGATCGCCCGCGCGATGGTCACCGAATACGGCATGAGTGCCAAGCTTGGCGCAGTTCGCTACGGACAGGAGGGCGGGGATCCGTTCCTCGGCCGTTCGATGGGCGTGCAGTCCGACTACTCACATGAGATCGCTCGTGAAATCGACGAAGAGGTGCGCAACCTCATCGAGGCAGCGCACACCGAAGCGTGGGCAATCCTCAACGAGTACCGCGATGCGCTCGACCTCATCGCTACCGAACTGCTCGAACGTGAGACGTTGACTCGCAAGGACCTCGAGAAGATCCTTGCCGGCGTCGAAAAGCGTCCGCGCATCACGGCTTTCAACGATTTCGGTGGGCGCACGCCTTCGGATCGTCCGCCGGTGAAGACCCCGCGTGAACTCGCGATCGAGCGCGGCGAAACCTGGCCGGAGCCCGCTGCCGCACCAGTTCTCGTCAAGGCCGGCGCAGCCAACAACAGTGTCCCCAACGGCGGTGTCCCCAACAACGGCAACCAGGGACCCTCGAACGGGTATGCACAGCCTTCGTACCCGCAGCCGGGTGCTCCGCAGCAGACTCCGCAACCGGGAACACCCGACTACGGAGCGCCCGCCGGATGGTCGGCACCGGGTTGGCCTCCGCGTGAGAACCAGTCGCCGACGTACCCCGGACAGCAGTCGGGTGGATACACCGGTGGACAGAATCCGAACCCGCCGAACCAGCAGCAGGGCCAGTACGGTCAGCCCCAACACGGTCAATCCCAGCCCGATCAGGGGCAGTACGGTCAGCCGCATCCGGGACAGCAGGCGTACCCGGAGCAGCCGCACCCCGGCCGCCGCTACCCCGCGCAACCCGACTACCCGGTGCAGTACCCGGACGGTGGACCCTTCGCCGATCCGAACCGGGGAAACCCGACCGGCGAAAACCAGTGGCAGAGCCCCGCACCGGAACAGCCGCAAACTCCTCCGCCGCATCATTCGGCTGAGGACGAGGGACCGAGCACCGTTCGCTGGGACGGACCGGACGGATCTCGCTGACCTTGCGCCACTAGGCTCTGCGGCGGGGGACCTGTGAACAATTCTCGAGGAGAGTTCGGTTGTCGGTGAATGATGTGGCCAGTGAACTGGTGTCGCTCGGAACGGGCCGCCCGTTCGATCAGGCGCGGGCAGAGGCTGCCGTACGGGAATTGTTGATCGCGGTCGGTGAAGATCCCGAGCGCCCAGGCCTGCTCGATACGCCGGCCCGGGTGGCGCGCTCGTACAAGGAGATCTTCGCGGGTCTGTACTCCGAGCCCGACGACGCGTTGAACACGACCTTCGACGAGGGTCACCAGGAATTGGTGCTCGTGCGAGACATTCCGATGTTCTCGACGTGCGAGCACCACCTGGTGTCTTTCCACGGTGTTGCCCACGTGGGTTACATCCCGGGAAAGTCCGGCAAGGTCACCGGTTTGTCGAAGCTGGCGCGCGTCGTCGATCTGTACGCCAAGCGTCCGCAGGTTCAAGAACGCCTGACCAGTCAGATCGCGGATGCTTTGATGCGCAAGCTCGATCCGCGTGGAGCCATCGTCGTCATCGAAGCCGAGCATCTCTGCATGGCGATGCGCGGTATCCGCAAGCCCGGAGCCAGCACGACCACGTCTGCGGTTCGTGGGCTCCTGCAATCCAGCGCGGCCTCACGGTCCGAAGCGCTGGACCTCATCCTTCGTAAGTGAGCGAGATGTCCGCGGCTTCCGTTGCAGACAGCGATCCGGCCCGGATGGTCGTGATGGGGATTTTGAACGTCACCGCCGATTCGTTTTCCGACGGTGGCCAATTCCTCGATCGTGACGCGGCGATCTCTCGTGGGCTAGAGCTGCAACGCATTGGCGTCGACATCGTCGACATCGGCGGTGAGTCGACGCGTCCCGGTGCCACCCGAGTGGACCCGAAACTCGAGGCCGATCGTATTGCCCCGGTGATCGAAGAACTGGTTGCTGCGGGAATCCGCGTCAGCGTCGACACGATGCGTGCTTCTGTCGCCGCAGCCGCGATCGAAGCGGGTGCGGGGATCGTCAACGACGTCTCGGGCGGTCGCGCGGACCCCGACATGGCGTCCGTGGTTGCCGACGCCGGAGTGCCCTGGATCCTCATGCATTGGCGCTCGGCCCGCGACTACGTCCATCGTGGCAGTGCCGATCGCTACGACGACGTGGTCCGAGACGTCCGTGACGAACTGCTGTCGCAGGTCGACCTGGCGTTGAAGGCGGGCGTTGATTCGTCGTCGATCATCCTTGACCCCGGCCTCGGGTTCGCGAAGAACGCCGACCACAACTGGGCTCTGTTGCGGGCCTTGCCCGAGTTCAACGCACTCGGATTCCCGGTCCTGGTCGGCGCTTCCCGTAAGCGGTTCCTCGGGTCTCTGCTCAGCGATCCCGAAGGCAATCCGCGTCCACCTGGTGGCCGCGAGACTGCGACGGCCGTGGTCTCCGCCCTTGCAGCGCGCGAAGGCGCCTGGGGCGTTCGGGTGCACGACGCACAAGCCTCGCTCGACGCCATTGCCGTGGTCGACGCCTGGAACCGTGGACGAGAAAGGGCCTGACATGGGGGACCGAATCGAACTGCGCGGGCTGAAGGTTCGCGGTAATCACGGAGTGTTCGACCACGAGAAGCGTGACGGTCAGGACTTCTTCATCGACATCACGGTGTGGATGGACCTGGCGCCCGCCGCGGCGTCGGACGATCTGACCCAGACCCTGCACTACGGCGAGTTGGCGGAAGCCGCCGCAGCCATCGTCGCCGGCCCTTCGCGCGATCTCATCGAGACCGTCGCTGCCGAGATCGCTGACGGCGTCATGAAGGATTTGCGAGTCGAGAGCGTCGAGGTCGTGGTCCACAAGCCGTCGGCGCCGATTTCGCTGGTCTTCGCGGACGTCGCCGTCGTCGCACATCGGACCAGGTCGGCATGACGCGCGCTGTTCTGTCGATCGGTTCCAACATCGGCGACAGCGTGGCTCACCTGCAGTCCGTTGTCGACGGGTTGGGCAGCGCCGTCGTTGCTGTCTCACCGGTCTACTCGACGGCGCCGTGGGGTGGCGTCGAGCAGCAGGATTTCTACAATGCGGTGGTGGTGGTCGACGACCCCGAGGCTGACAGTGCTGAATGGCTTCGCCGTTCGCAAGCTCTCGAAGAAGCCGCAGATCGGGTGCGCGAACAGCGTTGGGGACCCCGAAGCCTGGACGTGGACGTGGTCGACTGCGAAGGCGTCGTCAGTTCCGATCCCGAACTCACACTTCCGCACCCCCGGGCTCATCTTCGTGCCTTCGTGCTCGTTCCCTGGCTGGACGTCGAGCCTGATGCGACGCTGATCGTCGACGGCCAGAAGTTGTCGGTGGCAGAAATTCTCGGCGGCCTCGATCGCAGCGAACGCGAAGGTGTGCGCACTACCGATGTGGTGCTTGCGCGGTGACCGAACAAGACAAGGGTTTGAAGCCGACCCGGATCAGTGAACTCGCGGTTCTGGCCGCGGTTGCGGCCGTGGCCACCTGGATTCTGATTCGCGTGTTCTACGGTTCGATGCCGCCCATCCCTGTTTATGCGGGAGCGTCGCTGTACTTCGTGGCCGTTGCCGAAGCCGTCTTCGCTTTTGTCATTCGTGCGCGCGTCAAGAATCGTCAGGTCGGCGACGGGCTCAGACAACTCCATCCGATCACTGCCGCCCGCGCGCTGGCATTGGCAAAAGCATCCGCTTTGGTCGGTTCAGCTACCGTGGGTGTCTGGGTTGGAGTGCTGGTGTATCTCATCCCACAGCGCTCGGTTCTGCAGGCCGCGGCCTCCGACACGCCGGGCGCGTGGGTGGGGTTGGGCGCCGCAATTGCGCTGGTAGCGGCAGCTCTGTGGCTCGAACATTGTTGCAAGACGCCGGAAGATACACCTGACGAGCCGGCGCACTGACAGCCTGGTCGGCAAATCACCCACCGAGGTACGTGGCGACCCCGGTCTCGGCAAGTACCCTGGCAACCATGACAAATTCTGGTCGATCGAAGTCTGCGCGCCGAAGCAAGCGCAGCGCGAGCCAGATGATCATTGCTGCTCTTCTGGCACTTGCTGTCATTGCTTCGCTGTTTCTGATTTTCAGCAACAGCGTTCAGCTTCTTCGGGTGGGTCTGGTCGTCGCTCTGTGGGCAGCCACCCTCGGCGCTATCGCCATGACCAAGTATCGGCGTGAGTCGGCACTGGACAAAGCCAAGGTTGCCGATCTACAGACCGTGTACGAACTGCAGCTCGAGCGTGAAATTTCCGCTCGACGCGAGTACGAATTGAGCGTCGAAGGTCGCGTGCGACGTGAGGTGACCGCGGACGCGGAGGAACTGGCCGGGCTGCGCGCCGAATTGGTGGCGCTGCGCCGAAACCTCGAAGCACTGTTCGAAGGTGGGCTGCTGCCCGAACAGACCGCGCTCAAGACCGATTCGACGCGAGTGCCGGAACTTGGCGGTAGTTCGTACGGCGCGTACCAGCCGGCACCGTCGGGGTTGTACGTTCCCGGCGCCGGCCAGAGCGGGCCCAGTCAACCGGCACCGAATGTCGGCGGATTGGCTTCGCCCAACGACGATCCGGTGACTGCTGAGACAACCGTCGTGTTCGCGGAGACGTCGTGGCGCGACAGCAGCTTCGTTGCGCCGCGCGTCATACCGACGCAGAAGCCGCAGGAGACGCCGAAGCCGCAGGAGACGCAGAAGCCCCAGGATCAGACCCGGAACCAGGCCCCGAAGAATTCTCCGGTGAGTTCTGTGAGTTCTGTGAGTTCCTCGCCGACACGAACGGCGAAAGATGTTCCGGTGGAGAAGGATCCGGAGCCGGTCGAGCCAGAAATCAAGGCTCCCGCCCAGGCCCCGAACATCGAAGACGCCGTCATCGAAGACGCCGTCGTCGAAGAGGTGCCCGAGGTTGTTCCCGAGGTTGTCGCGGAAACAGAACCTGAGCCCGACGCCGAGCCGCGCCGTCGTCGTCGCGCTGCCCCGGAAGATGCCGCGAGTGGTGCTCATTCCAACGGATTGACCGTCGCCGAAATAATGGCAAATCTGAGTTCGGCCAACCCGTCCGAAGGCTCCGGTCGACGCCGTCGCCGAGAGGACTGAGTCGCAGATCACTCGCCCGGCCATGGCATGACGGTTCGGGCGAAGGATATCCTCGGACGCAGAACGTCTGGTACCCGCCGAGCGGGACTGGAACGAACGAGAGGAATCCGGTGACTTCCTTCGGGATCACTAATGGACCTGCACCTGCGCGATTGACGGTAGGAATTGTCTCCGCAGGCCGGGTCGGAACAGCTGTCGGTGCCGCGTTGGAGCGAGCCGGTCATGTTGTCAGCGCTTGCTCCGCAGTCTCCAGTGCCTCGGTCGCCCGCGCTGTGAAGCGGCTTCCCGATACCGAAATTCTTCCGGCCGCCGACGTCGCAGCTCGCTCCGAACTGCTGATTCTCGCTGTTCCGGACGACCAGCTTGCTGATCTTGTCCGAGGGCTCGCGGCCACGAAAGCCGTCAAGCCGGGCAGGCTCGTCGCCCACACGTCGGGCGCCAACGGCATTGCGATCCTCGCTCCGCTGACCGAACTGGGCGCACTGCCCTTGGCTATCCATCCGGCGATGACGTTCACCGGTCACGACGAAGACACTGCGCGGCTGTCGTCGGCGTGCTTCGGAATCACGGCCGGCGACGACATCGGATACGCGATCGCGCAGTCTCTCGTCCTCGAGATCGGCGGCGAGCCGGTCCGAGTGCGCGAGGAGAACCGCGCGCTCTACCACGCTGCCCTGGCTCACGGCAGTAATCACCTGGTCACCCTCGTTGTCGACGCTGTCGAGGCGCTGCGAGCGTCGTTGCAAGGTGACGAGTTGCTCGGTCAGCAGTTGATAGACGGCGATCCGGGTGGAGTGGCCGAGCGTGTCCTGCAACCGCTGTTGTCGGCCGCCCTGGACAACGCACTACGACGCGGTCCCTCGGCGTTGACCGGCCCGGTGGCACGCGGCGATGCCGCTGCCGTCGACAAACATTTGCGCGTACTGACAGAACTGGATCCGGAGCTCGCTGCCGGCTATCGAGCGATGTCCTTGCGATCGGCCCAGCGGGTGGGCGCCCCCACCGAATTGTTCGACATCTTGACTGAAACGGGAGGTGACCGTCGTGAGTGATTTGCAGGGCGGATACAAGCGCGGCGAACTGACGGTGCACCACGATCCGGACAAGCTTCGGCGCGTCTCGCGGGCACTGCGTGGAGTCGGGCGCCAGGTGGCGCTCGTTCCGACGATGGGTGCGCTGCACGCGGGCCACATCGAACTGGTTCGTCAGGCCAAGGTCACCGGCGCCGTCGTGATCGTTTCCATCTTCGTGAACCCGCTGCAGTTCGGTGCCGGCGAAGACCTGGACGCATACCCGCGCACTCTCGATGCCGATCTCGACCTGCTTCGCGCCGAGGGCGTCGAATTGGTGTTCGCGCCCAGCGCCAAGACGATGTACCCGCGTGGTCAGCGCACCACCATCGTGCCCGGACCGTTGGGTGGCGAACTCGAAGGCGGCGCACGCCCCACTCACTTCGCGGGAATGCTGACGGTCGTGGCGAAGCTGCTGCAGATCGCGGCACCCAATCACGCGTACTTCGGCGAGAAGGACTATCAGCAGCTGACGCTCATCCGTCAGATGGTGTGGGATCTCAACTTCGACGTACAGATCATCGGAGTTCCGACGGTCCGCGAGTTCGACGGCCTCGCGTTGTCCTCTCGCAATCGCTACCTCGACGAGAGCCAGCGCGCCGCAGCTGTCGCGCTGTCCGCAGCTCTGATCGCCGGCGCACACGCGGCGGCCGGGGGAGCGGAGGCAATTCTGGAAACCGCACGCGCTGTCCTGGCAGCTGTTCCGGAAATCGAGGTCGACTACCTCGAGGTTCGGGGCGTCGATCTGGGCCCCGCTCCCGAGCGGGGTGACGGCCGACTGTTGGTGGCCGCCAAGCTCGGAACCACCCGTCTGATCGACAATGTCGGCGTTGCCGTGGGAACCGGCTTCCTCGAGCGTGACACCGATCCGTCCGCCGACGCCATCGACGACCTGCTGTCTCACTGAGCACTTTTCACGAGTAAGGACCTGGATATGTTTCGCACAATGATGAAGTCGAAGATCCACCGCGCCACCGTGACTCACGCCGACCTGCACTACGTCGGCTCCGTCACCGTCGACCAGGATCTGATGGACGCCGCCGACCTCCTCGAAGGCGAACAGGTGTGCATCGTCGACATCGACAACGGCGCGCGCCTCGAGACGTACGTCATCGCCGGTGAGCGCGGAACTGGTGTCATCGGAATCAACGGTGCAGCAGCGCATCTGGTCAAGCCGGGCGACCTGGTCATTCTGATCGCCTACGGCGTGATGAACGAGCAGGAAGTCAAGGAGTACTCCCCGCGCGTCGTGTTCGTCGATGCCGACAACAAGCAGATCGAACTCGGTTCCGACCCGGCTCACGCGCCGGAGGGTTCGGGTCTGATCACCCCGCGCATGCTGTCGACACTCGAGGCTTCGCGCGAATCCAGTCTGGTGTAATCCATGCTGCTCACGGTCGACGTGCGGAACACCAACATCGTTCTCGGTCTGTTTTCCGGAACTGGTGAGCATTCGAAGCTGTTGCAGGACTGGCGAATGCGAACCGACCCTCGGATGACTGCCGACGAGTTGGCGTTGACCTTCCGTGGGCTGTTGGGTACTCATGTCGATCAGATCGCCGGTGTCGCCGCGCTGTCGACGGTGCCATCCGTCTTGCGTGAGATCCGCGTCATGCTCGAGCGGTACTGGGGTCATGTTCCCCATGTCGTGGTCGAGCCGGGCGTGCGTACCGGTGTGCCGCTGCTGGTGGACAACCCCAAAGAAGTCGGAGCCGACCGGATCGTCAACAGCCTTGCCGCGCACCATCTTTACGAGGGACCGTGCATCGTCGTGGACTTCGGCACGTCGACCTGCGTCGACGTCGTTTCCGCCAAGGGTGAGTTCCTGGGTGGCTGCATCGCGCCTGGGCTCGAGATCTCGACCGACGCCTTGGCGTCGCAGTCTGCTGCGTTGCGCAAGGTCGAATTGGTGCGTCCGCGTTCGGTGGTCGGGAAGAACACCGTCGAATGCATGCAGTCCGGCGCGGTATTCGGCTTTGCGGGCCTCGTGGACGGACTGGTCAACCGCGTACGCGACGAACTGCCCGAATTCGGTGGTGACGACGTCTCCGTGATCGCGACCGGGGACAGTGCACCGCTGATCATCCCCGAATCCGACACCATCGATCACTTCGAACGTGACCTCACCCTCGAAGGGCTGAGGTTGGTCTTCGAGCGCAATCAGGCGCGTCGCGGATCCGGTCGACGACCGGTCGCCTGATCGATGGTTTTGTTCCAGCAGTTTCGCGATCGCGAAAGTTGTGCCACAATGGTGCTCGTGAATCGCTGCATGGGTGCTCAGGAGTGTTGTCGAGGCTGACCGCTGCCTTGACCAATTCACACTCCTTGGAGCTAGCTCGTGCTATCCACATATTCTGCAGATCTCTCTGTTTTGGCCCCGACTCTTACTGCTGATCGCACTGTTTCCGCAGGTCGTGGCATCAATCGTGGGCCCTCCGGACGTCGCCCGAGCGGTGCCTCGTTGCCCACCCGCCTTCGCCCGGCCGATTTGCTGCGACTGACCGACGAGGGAGCAAACGGCGTGCTCGACGGCCGTTTCGATCACCTCATCCCCGACGCCTTCCCGACGCTCGACCGTTGGTCCACCCGCCTGCACGCGGACGACGACGTCGATGTGTGGCTCATCAGCTGGGTACCCGAACGCAATACCGAATTGCACGACCACGCAGGCTCGTTCGGCGCATTGACCGTTCTCAGTGGTTCTCTCACCGAATTCCGTTGGGCCGGTGACACCCTGGTGGAACGCCAGCTCGACGCCGGCGATCAGGCTTCGTTCCCGCTCGGATGGGTTCACGATGTCGTACGTTCGACGGATGCTCCCGGTGTTCCGGTCGAAATCAGCTCTGATGCACCGACTCTGAGTGTTCACGCCTACTCGCCGCCGCTGACGGCAATGTCCTTCTACGAAGTGACGGATCACCGGACTCTTCGTCGCACCCGTACCGAGCTGACCGACCTGCCCGAGGGGGGCACCAAATGACCATCGACCAAATGCTCGACGACGCTCGCGCACAGATCGATCGTATGTACGTCTTCCAGCTCACCGAAGCCTTCCACCGCGGCGCGATCTTCGTCGACATTCGCCCGCAGGCGCAGCGCGCCATCGAGGGAACTCTTCCCGGCGCACTCGCGATCGAGCGGAACGTGCTCGAATGGCGCCTCGACCCCACCAGTAGCGCGCACCTTGCGCTGGCCACCGACCACGACGTCGAGTGGGTGATCGTGTGCTCGGAGGGTTACACCTCGAGCCTCGCCGCAGCGTCGTTGCAGCAGCTCGGCCTGCACAAGGCCACCGATCTGGTGGGCGGGTACCAGGCGATCAAGGCCGCCGGACTGCTCGGTGCGCTCAGCGGAGTTCGTCATTGCTCCCGCGAGTTGGCGGCTGTTTCCGCTCATTGAGGCATTTGCTGTGCGCCTTTATTAACCGCGGGCGGTTAATAAAGGCGCACAGCGGGTTTGGCGGTACATCTTCGGGCTCAATCCGTGATGGCGGGTGAACGCGGTCGTGAGCGCAAAGGGGCTCGAGTAGCCGACTTCTCGCGCGATCGACGACACTGTTCGCCCGGGATCTGCCAGCAGGTCCGCGGCCACGGACAGTCGCCACTCGGTCAGGTATCCAACCGGCCCGATTCCCATGAGATTGGTGAACCGGCGAGCAAAGGCTGCTCGCGAACTGCCGGCTTCCTGAGCCAGGCTCGCGACTGTCCAGGAGTATTCCGGCCGATTGTGCATGAGCCGCAAGGCATGTCCGACGACTGGATCTTCGTAGGCCTTGATCCATCGCGGTGATCGATCCGGGTTCTCGGCGAACCACGTTCGGACCGCCGAGATCAGGACCAGGTCCAGGAGCCTGTCCAACAACACCTCCTGCCCGGGGCCGTCGGAGGCGATCTGTTGCTCCAGAAGCGTTGTCATCGGCTCGGTTTCGATACTGCGTCGCACGACCGCGACGGGTGTCAGGCTGTCGAGGATCTGGCGGCTGACGTAGGAGTCCAAACGGTATGTGCCCGTGAGCATGACGGTCTCGCCGCTCGTCGAGTTGCCCCAAGTGCGAACCCCGAGCACTGACATGTCCTCGAGTGGTGTGCCGTCGACCGCGGCGCAGTTCTGCGCCTCGTCGATGAGTACGTGGACCGGGGTGCCGGGTTGATCGGCGACTGTATAAGGATCAGGACCCCGCAACAGTGCCACGTCGCCGGCCCCGAGATTCTCGGTCTGTCCTGTGTCGGAGAGGACGACTGCGGTGCCGCGAACCAGAATCAGCACGGTGACGGGTGCGCGGTCCTCGATACGTAACGACCACGGCGGATCGAGTAACGAGCGCAATAGAAATGCACCTTCCGCCCGCGACCCGGCCAGCATCATCGACAATGCATCCATAATTCGAAGGTAGACGCTGGCGTATGTTTTTGCGACCTTCGGCTATGGATCGTATTGCCGTCGCGCGGTCGAATGAGTTCATGACTTCAACAAGTGAAATTCAATCGGCAGTGGTGATCGGTGGTACCGGCAAGACCGGTGCGCGCGTTGCGCAGAGGCTGACGGCGGTGGGAATCCGTACCCGAATCGCGTCGAGAACATCCGGGTCGCGTTTCGACTGGAACGATCAGACGACGTGGCGGCCCGCGGTGTCCGGCGCCGAAGTGGCATACGTGACGTATGCGCCAGATCTGGCTGTTCCGGGATCGAGCACACACATCGAGGAGTTTGCGAATCTCGCGGATCGCGAAGGGGTTCGCCGCATGGTGCTCCTGTCCGGGCGCGGTGAACCGGCGGCGCAGAAAGCCGAACACGTTCTCGCCGACAGCGGTCTGGAATGGGCTGTGGTGCGGGCCAGTTGGTTTGCCCAGAACTTCAGTGAGGGGTATCTGCTCGATCCGATCAGGGAAGGCCACCTGGCACTTCCGGTCGGTGAGGTGGGGGAGCCCTTCATCGACGTCGACGATCTCGCCGACGTGGCGGTGGCCGCATTGACTCGAACCGATCTCCTCGGCCTAGTCCTCGAGGTGACAGGTCCGGAGTTCCTCACTTTCGCGGCAGCGGTGGATGCGATCTCGACGGCGTCGGGTCGCCCCGTGACATTCGAAAGAATTGGACTCCAACAGTTTTCCGACGATATGGCGGAAGTCGGGGTCCCGAGTGACGTCGTGGAGTTGCTCACGTACCTGTTTGCCGAGGTTCTCGACGGACGGAATCAAAGTGTGACCGGCGTCGTCGAAGAGGTCCTGGGACGACCAGCACGCGATTTCTCTACTTTTGCCGCCGAGGCCGCTCGAACAGGGGTGTGGTCATGAAGAAGTCCGAGATCATTCTGGAGCTACTGGTCGGCGTGACTGCACTCGGCGCGCTCGTCGCCGGTGGTGCGTTGTTTGCCTTCTCTTCCTTTGTGATGCCCGCCCTGCGGTCGTTGAATACTCAAGCCGCGATCACGTCGATGCAGGCGATCAACATCGAAGCGCCGCGCAGTGCGTTGATGCTGCCGCTGGTCGGATCGGCGCTCACCGCTATCGCCGCTGGAATCTGGGCATCGATCTCCAGGCCGGACGGCTGGGTCCTTGCTGTTGTCGGTTGTGTCGGGGTGCTCGCGTCCTTCGCGGTGACCGCGATCTACCACGTCCCCCGCAACGACGCGTTTGCCTCGGTCAGCGCTACCGATACAGCCGCATGGGCGTCGTACGAAGCTGGTTGGACTATGTGGAATCACGTTCGGGTCGGGCTGTACTTGCTGTCGGGAATCGTGCTCGCGGTGGCCGCGGTGCTACCAGCAACAAACGCGGTGGACACGGCCCAGTAGTCTTGTACCCCGTGAGTGATGTAGAAGCCCAGCCAGTCGACGACACCCCCGAGCAGCTCCGTATCCGGCGCGAGAAGCGTGAACGGATCCTGGCGCAGGGGCAGGAGGCGTACCCGGTTTCGGTCGATCGCACCCACACGCTCGCGCAGATCCGCGCGGAGTACCCCGAACTCGAACCGGACACGGCGACTGGTGTGCTGGTCGGCGTCGTCGGCCGCGTCATCTTCATGCGCAACACCGGAAAGCTGTGCTTCGCGACTCTGCAGGAAGGCGACGGCACCCAGCTGCAGGCCATGATCAGCCTCGCCGGCGTCGGCGAAGAGGCACTGGCTGCCTGGAAGTCCGACGTCGACCTCGGCGACTTCGTCTTCATTCACGGTGAGGTCATCAGCTCCCGTCGCGGCGAGCTCAGCGTGATGGCCGACGCCTGGCAGATCGCATCCAAGTCGCTTCGCCCCCTGCCGGTTGCGCACAAGGAGATGAGCGAAGAGTCCCGTGTGCGTCAGCGTTACGCAGACCTGATCGTTCGCCCCGAGGCTCGTGACAACGCCCGCAAGCGTGTTGCTGTCGTCCGTGCGTTGCGCAATGCGCTCGAGAGTCGCGGCTTCCTCGAGGTCGAGACGCCGATGCTGCAGACGCTGCACGGCGGGGCGGCGGCTCGCCCGTTCGTCACGCACTCGAACGCCCTCGACATCGACCTGTACCTGCGTATCGCGCCGGAACTATTTCTCAAGCGTTGCGTCGTCGGCGGTATCGAGAAGGTCTTCGAGATCAATCGCAACTTCCGCAACGAGGGCGTCGACTCCACCCACTCGCCCGAGTTCGCAATGCTCGAGACGTACGAGGCCTACGGCACGTACGACGATTCCGCGAAGATGATTCGTGAACTCGTCCAGGAAGTTGCGCAGGAAGCATTCGGCACGCAGGTCCTCACTCTCGCCGACGGCTCCGAGTACGACGTCAGTGGCGAGTGGCAGGTCCTCGAGATGTACCCGTCGTTGTCCGCGGCCATCGGCGCCGAGGTCACCCCGGATACGACGGTCGACGAGCTTCTCGCTTTGGCGGAGAAGGTCGGCCTCGAGGTTCCCAAGGACAAGGGTTACGGCCACGGCAAGCTTGTCGAGGAGCTGTGGGAGCACCAGTGCGGCGATCAGCTGTACGTGCCGACGTTTGTTCGTGACTTCCCGGTCGAGACGTCGCCCCTGACCCGTGATCACCGCAGCAAGAAGGGTGTCACCGAGAAGTGGGACCTGTACATTCGCGGATTCGAGTTGGCGACCGGCTACTCCGAACTTGTCGACCCGGTCATCCAGCGTGAGCGCTTTGTCGATCAGGCGCGCCTCGCGTCGGCCGGCGACGACGAAGCGATGGTGCTGGACGAGGAGTTCCTCGCCGCGATGGAACAGGGCATGCCGCCAACAACGGGCACCGGCATGGGAATCGATCGACTGCTGATGGCTTTGACCGGCCTCGGTATTCGCGAGACGATCCTCTTCCCGATCGTCCGTCCTTCCACTCGCTAGCTTTACTTCGATCAAGGTTCGGCCGCACATGTTGCGGCCGAACCTTTTTCAGTTGGGACGCTCCCAAGGGATTCGGTACGGTTCGTAGTCTTCGTCCCCGTCAGATATCGGCGGTGCGGCGAACCAGATGAATCTGGGTGAGTTCTTCAGCTCGACCAGTTCAGCAGGGAGCGCTCGAAGTTGGGATTCGATTTGTTCCCAACGACATTCGCCTGCCGCCACCCTTGCTGCGTAGTGGCGAAGTTCGGGTGAGGCTTCGGGTCTGTCGGCAAGAAAGTTCAGCAAGTGGTCGGTGACGTCGATCCGGGAGTCCCAGTCCCCGTCCGTGACCCGGTCCAACTTGATCGCTGCATCGGCCACCGCGGCCGCTGCTTTCATGATCTTGTCGTAGCTGCTGCGCAGCTCGGGAGGTATCTCGGAGTTCATACGGCATCAGCCCACGGATCGCGACCGGTCCCCGGGTTGTAGCCGGTCTTCGGCGTATTCAACACGCCCTCCGCATCCGCGACACCGGCGATCGACAGGCCGAGTTCGGTCTTCTTCTTCGCGTCGTCGAGTGTGTCGACGACCGGTGCGAGCAACCGTTCGGACATCTCGCTCAGCTTGCCGGATGGTGAGGTGACGAGATCGAGGAACTCCTTCAAACATTCGACCAGGACTCGGATATCGTCGACAATTTCCTGAACTTTCTGTGCGGTCGAGAATGCTGCGCTGACCAGTTCTACCGTGATGATGGATGGTCCGGCATACGGAACTCGGCGAAGAACCCATTTCATCGCCGATGTCCCGTCGGTAATTTGAACCTGATCATCGAGTTTTCGTTCCAAGAATCGAAGGGCTGATTCGACACCGCGTCGGATCTGATCCGAGAGAACGTACAGAATCTCTTTGACGACTCGACCGTGTGGGCCTTCCCATTTCAACGCTTCCGACAGTTTGCGTGAGTATCCGTCGAACGACTGGGCGGCAAGGCCGTCCCAGCTCTCGCCGACTCGCTTCGTTCCGTCTTCGAGATTCAAGCCGCATTTTTCGATGCCGTCGCCGCCGGTTTTGTATGCGTCGCCGATCCGTTTGAGCTCGTTCCAATTACCGCTCAGCGGTGCGATCAGTCGTTCCAGCGGGCTCCATCCGGTCACAATCTTGAATCCGTTGTCGACGTCTCCCACCCACCCCGCAGATTCCGCGATGACCTTTCGGATGTCGTCGGTCGCAGACTGGGGTGGTGGAAAGTCGACGGCGTTTGCCGGCTTGAACTCTGCTGGACTGTCGTACGGCACGGCGGGGCCAGATATTGGATTCTCGGAATTGTAGGGCGACATGTCCACAATTGACATTTCACTGTGCGCGTTCAGCGCATCGTAGTTTCGCTTCTCTTGATCGTGGTACATCCACGCAGCACGATTGAGATGCATGCCGGTAGTAGCGCAATCGGATGCCAAGTTGGCATAGCGGCGGTAGGTGACATCGGTGTACGTCTGGAGTGGCGTTGAGAGTAGTCGCATCAACTCGCCATCAAAATCTCCGAACGGAGCGGTGTGGTGCAATACCAAGCGGCAGCCGACGCCAGCGTCCTCGCCGATCTGAGTAGCAAGTTTCGACAGCCCGGCGATTTCGCTCGAATCGGCGGTAAAGGATTCATCCATGCGCGGTCGCCTGAGTTTCGGACTTTCGTATTGTTGCGATGATTTGGTCGATCGTGCTCTGGTTGAGTGTGTCAGGTAGTCCCTGATCTGACTGGACAAGGAAGACCATGACCTCGGCTGTGGAGTAACCGGGTGTGGTGACGACATCGAATTGTGCTGAGGGCGGATCGCATTCGTTGTCCGCCGAGATATTGGTGGCGATTGCGGTGTATCGGATCGCAGGGCGTCCGGAGATGGTGAAATTCGTGGGTCCGCTGTAAGCGATGCTGGCGCGAGTGCCGTTCTTGGCGGCGAAGATTGCCTCGGCTTTGTGGACCCATTCTTGTGCTGCGGTGTCGATGTCGACGCCGTTGCGCCCTGTGGCCCCAGTCAGGGCGAGGGTGCTGCCATCAACGGCCGAGCAATAGTTTCTTCTGTACTGGCCGAGCGCACCAAATGTAACCGGACCCCATTTCGTATTCCATCCAGCGACTGAGGTTGCGGCGTTCTTCCAGTCGGCCGGGATGTCGTATGTGAGGCCGAATTTGGTGGCTATGGGTTGGGGTTGGCCGGGTTCGACCTCGATTTTGGGTGGTGGTCGATCCAGTGATGGGAATCCCGGTGGCAGTGGTGGGGGCGGCGTTGTGCTTGTGGTGTTGACGGGTGGGGCGAGTGCGGTTGCGAGTGATTCCGCTGGTGGGAGTTCGTCGGTGTGTGCGTTGCTGATGTGTCCCATGATGAAAATGAATGCGTAGAGTCCGGCGATGGCTCCGCCGATTCGCAGTAGCGCTCGGTAGAGGTCTTTTCTCGAGCCGTCTTCTGTCATGATTCCCCCCGTCTGGATGCATCCCCCGATGCGTTCCGGGGACTTTACCGTCTACCGCGCAACGACGTCGGTAGGCGGTAGCGCGTCAATCTGTTGTTCGACGGATTGTTGAAATGATTTGGTCGATCGTGTCCTGGGCGAGGGCGTTAGGCAGCCCCTGATGCGATTGGACGAGGAAGATCATGACCTCGGCTGTGGCGTAACTGGGTGTTGCGACGATGTCGAATGTTGCGGAGGGCGGGTCGCATTCGTTGTCGGCGGGGATATTTGTTGCGGTTGCTGTGTATCGGATCGCAGGGCGTCCGGAGATGGTGAATTCGGTGGGCTTGCTGTATGCGATGTGGGCGGTGTTGCCCTTTTTGTCGGTGAAGATTGCTTGGGCTTTGTGGACCCATTCTTGTGCTGCGGTGTCGATGTCGACGCCGTTCCGTCCAGTCGCTCCCGTCATCGCGAGTTTTGCGCCGTCGGAAGCCTCGCAGAAATCGTAGGCATATTCGCCGATCGCACCGAAGGCGATCAATCCCGCTGCCGTGCTCCATCCGGCAATTGCGTCCGAACCGTTACGCCAGTCTGGCGGAATGTCGTATGTGAGACCGAATTTGGTGGCTATGGGCTGGGGTTGGCCGGGTTCGACCTCGATTTCGGGTGGTGGTCGATCCAGTGATGGGAATCTCGGTGGCAGTGGTGGGGGCGGCGTAGTGATTGTGGTGTTGACGGGTGGGGCGAGTTCGGTTGCGAGTGATTCCGCTGATGGGAGTTCGTCGATGTGTGCGTTGCTGATCTGTCCCATGATGAGAAAGAATGCGTAGAGTCCGGCGATGGCTCCGCCGATTCGGAGTTGCGCTCGGTAGAGGTCTTTTCGCGAGCCGTCTTCTGTCATGATTCCCCCTCCGGATGCATCCCCCGATGCGTCGCGAAGAGTGTATCGGCACTGTCCTTGTCGCAAGACAAGTCAACCGGCATACCCGGTGGTGAGTAGTCCCAATCATCCGGATCAGCCGAGACAGGACGTTTGTCCAGGTGCTATTGTCGCTGCTTATCGAAGGATCCGGGGAGGAATGGTCGTGGTGAAAAAGGTTGTTGTCACGATGGTTGACGATCTGGACAAGAAATCGCCCGCTGACGAAACTGTCGAGTTTTCGGTCGACGGAGTTGCATACGAAATCGATCTGACCGCCGCCAACGCCGCGGAACTGCGTGATGCACTGAAAAAGTGGATTCCCCATGCAAGAAAGTCGAATTCAGCCAAATCGGTCAACGGGTCGGTGGCCAAATCGCGCCCGGTTGCCGACCGCGATCAGAGTGCCGCCATCCGTGAGTGGGCCAAGGGAGCGGGTTTCGAGATCTCGGCCCGGGGACGCATTTCCACCGAGGTGCGCCGAGCCTACGAAAAGGCCGTCTGAAATGGATCGCGAATGGATTTGGGCGCATTTTCCCGAAACGGATTGGTAACGCGTTCTAGTTTGTTAGCGTCTGCACGGTTCGCATCTCTCTCAGAGGAGTCGGTCGTGCACAGAATCAGGTTGTTCGGGGGCGTGGTTCTTGCCGCTCTGATGCTCGTCGGGTTCACATCCGTGGCTTCGGCTCAGGCTCCATTGCCCGTGCCCAACGCATTCCTCGCAGGAGTTCCTCAGGAGTTGGGAAATCCTGGCGGTTCAGCTCCTGGATCCAATGACTTTTCATGCAAACCGACTGCCGAACATCCCAATCCGGTTGTGCTCGTTCACGGAACCGGTGGAAACAGGCAGACCAACTGGGCCACCTATGCGCCGTTGCTCGCCAACGAGGGCTACTGCGTCTTCGCGCTGACGTACGGCAACTTCCCCGAGCAGCCGTGGCCGTTGTCAGCAATCGGTGGAATGCAGGAAATTCCCTCCAGCGCAGCGCAATTGTCGAATTTCGTCGATCAAGTTCTCGGCGCTACCGGCGCAACGTCGGTGGATCTCATCGGCCATTCGCAAGGCACGATCATCAACGGGTACTACGCGAAGTTCCTCGGCGGTGCTGACAAAGTGGACAACATCGTCTCGGTGGCGTCGCTGTGGAAGGGAACGCTCGGAAACGAGCAGGCAAGTGTCGGCCGCAGCCTTCGCGAACTCGGGGTATCCGAGGCAGCGCAGGCCGGATTCCCGATATGCAAGGCGTGCCTGAACATGGGGGCCGGTTCGGAGTTCATCGAAAATCTCCGTGCGGGAGGCGTTTACGCGCCGGGTGTTCACTACACGAACATCACGACTCGCTACGACGAACTGGTGCTGCCGTATACAAATGGTCTCGAGTCCGGGCCGAACGCCACCAACATCGTCGTTCAGGACGGTTGTGAGCAAGACATCTCTGATCACCTCGCTATCGCGGCATCGCTGCGCGCCGCGACTTTTGCTCTCAATGCACTCGACCCCGCGCATCAGCGGCCGGTACCGTGCAACTCGGTATTGCCCGTCGTGGGTTGATCAATATGCGGAGGCCTTCGGTGGGGATCAGAACATGCGTGGGCGCTCTCGCTCTGGCGGGAGCCGTGGCCGCGTCCGCCGCGCCGCTTGCGTCGGCGAACGAACCTCTCCCCGTTCCGTCGGGTTTCTTCAGCGGAATCGCTCTCGAAGCGATCAACCCGGGCGGATCGGCTCCCGGTACCAACGATTTCTCATGCAAGCCTTCCGCTGCTCATCCTGATCCGGTAGTCCTCGTGCACGGGACGGCGGCCAACCGTCAGACCAATTGGGGCGTACTCGCGCCCGTACTGGCCAACGAGGGGTACTGCGTTTTTGCGCTCACCTTCGGGAATCGAGCGGACCAGCCGTGGCCGATTTCCGCAGCCGGCGGTCTCGCGCCACTCAGAGACAGCGCAGAGCAGCTGTCGGAATTCGTCGACGACGTCCTCTCTGCGACGGGTGCCTCGAAGGTCGACCTGATCGGACACTCTCAGGGAACGACGGTCAGTGCGTACTACGCCAAGTTCCTCGGCGGCGACGCGAAGGTTTCCACGATCGTCTCCATCGCTCCGTTGTGGGACGGCTCGGAGGTCGGTCCGCCTGAAGGCGTCGGGGGACCGGATTTCGACAACGCCACCTTCGTGACAGAGCTGCGCGACGCCGGCGTCTACTCCGAGGGCGTCGAGTACACCAACATCGTGACTCGGTTCGATCAAGTGGTCGTTCCGTACAGCAGCGGAATCCTCGCCGCGTCGAACGCGTCGAACATCGTTGTTCAGGACGGCTGCGAACAGGACCTGTCGGATCACATCGCGCTGGTGGCGTCGCAGCGAACGGCGACTCTGACGCTCAACGCGCTGGATCCGTCGAATCCGCGTGAGGTGCCGTGCGCTCGGGTACTCCCGATATTCGGCTGATCAGGCGTCGAAAATCGCTGTTCGCTTCAGGCGTACAGGAACCGGGAAACGATTCCCTCAGCTGCGACGTTGTGAACGGTAAGCAGTCCGGCTTCCGCCGCCAATCGGGTGGAGGAGCAGCAGGTGGACTTCGCGCCCTCTAGAGTAATAAGTGGGGTCGTGCAACCTTTGTCGATTCGTGGACGTCAGTCCGCTGACCGGCGAGGCGATCAGTCTGTAGTGCCGGAGCGAAACGCGGCGACCAGGGACGAGACATCCGGTCTCGAACCTGCCCGCCGGAGAGTGTGAGGGAGAGCGATGTTCGAGAGGTTCACCGATCGCGCGCGGCGCGTTGTTGTCCTGGCTCAAGAAGAAGCCAGGATGCTCAACCACAACTACATCGGCACGGAGCACATCCTTCTCGGCCTCATTCACGAGGGCGAAGGTGTTGCAGCCAAGTCGTTGGAGTCGTTGGGTATCTCCCTCGAGGGAGTCCGCAGCCAGGTCGAGGAGATCATCGGCCAGGGCCAGCAGGCTCCGTCCGGTCACATCCCCTTCACACCGCGCGCCAAGAAAGTCCTCGAGCTGAGTCTGCGCGAAGCGCTGCAGCTCGGACACAACTACATCGGTACGGAGCACATCCTGCTCGGTCTCATCCGTGAGGGTGAGGGCGTTGCAGCCCAGGTTCTGGTCAAGCTCGGTGCCGATCTCAACCGCGTCCGCCAGCAGGTCATCCAGCTGCTGTCGGGCTACCAGGGCAAAGAGCCCACCGAAACCGGTGGCACCCGCGGAGAGGCCGGCACGCCGTCCACCTCGCTCGTGCTCGACCAGTTCGGTCGCAACCTGACGCAAGCTGCCCTCGAAGGCAAGCTGGACCCGGTCATCGGCCGCTCGAAGGAAATCGAGCGTGTCATGCAGGTTCTCTCGCGTCGTACCAAGAACAACCCGGTTCTCATCGGTGAACCCGGTGTCGGTAAGACCGCTGTGGTCGAGGGCCTGGCTCAGGCAATCGTCAACGGTGAGGTCCCCGAGACCCTCAAGGACAAGCAGCTGTACACGCTCGACCTCGGGTCGCTCGTGGCCGGCAGCCGTTACCGCGGTGACTTCGAAGAGCGCCTGAAGAAGGTTCTCAAGGAGATCAACACCCGCGGCGACATCATCTTGTTCATCGACGAGCTGCATACCCTCGTGGGTGCGGGCGCGGCCGAGGGCGCTATCGACGCGGCCTCCATCCTCAAGCCCAAGCTTGCTCGCGGTGAGCTGCAGACCATCGGTGCCACCACGCTCGACGAGTACCGCAAGTACATCGAGAAGGATGCCGCTCTCGAGCGTCGTTTCCAGCCCGTTCAGGTGGGCGAACCGACCGTCGAGCACACCATCGAGATCCTCAAGGGTCTTCGTGACCGCTACGAGGCTCACCACCGTGTGTCCATCACGGACGGTGCTCTCGTGGCAGCGGCGACGCTGGCCGACCGCTACATCAACGACCGCTTCTTGCCGGACAAGGCGATCGACCTCATCGACGAGGCGGGCGCGCGAATGCGCATCCGTCGGATGACTGCACCGCCGGACCTGCGCGAATTCGACGATCGCATCGCCGACGCGCGTCGCGAGAAGGAGTCCGCGATCGACGCGCAGGACTTCGAGAAGGCCGCGAACCTGCGTGACAAGGAGAAGACCCTCGTCGCTCAGCGCGCTGAGCGTGAGAAGCAGTGGCGTGCGGGCGACCTCGACGTCATCGCCGAGGTCGACGACGAGCAGATCGCCGAGGTTCTGGGCAACTGGACCGGTATCCCCGTCTTCAAGCTCACCGAGGAGGAGACCACTCGTCTGCTCCGCATGGAAGAGGAACTGCACAAGCGGATCATCGGCCAGGAAGAGGCAGTCAAGTCCGTCTCGAAGGCGATCCGTCGTACGCGTGCAGGTCTGAAGGATCCCAAGCGTCCCTCGGGCTCGTTCATCTTCGCCGGCCCGTCCGGTGTCGGTAAGACCGAGCTCGCGAAGTCGCTCGCCAACTTCCTGTTCGGCGACGACGACGCTCTGATCCAGATCGACATGGGCGAGTTCCACGACCGCTTCACCGCTTCGCGTCTGTTCGGTGCCCCTCCCGGGTACGTCGGATACGAAGAGGGCGGCCAGCTCACCGAGAAGGTGCGTCGCAAGCCGTTCAGCGTTGTGCTGTTCGACGAGATCGAGAAGGCACACCAGGAGATCTACAACACCCTCCTGCAGGTGCTCGAGGACGGCCGTCTCACCGACGGTCAGGGACGTACCGTCGACTTCAAGAACACGGTGCTGATCTTCACGTCCAACCTCGGTACGTCGGACATCTCCAAGGCAGTCGGCCTGGGCTTCAGCTCGGGAACGGGCACGGAGTCGAACTACGAGCGCATGAAGCTCAAGGTTCACGACGAGCTGAAGAAGCACTTCCGTCCCGAGTTCTTGAACCGTATCGACGACATCGTCGTCTTCCATCAGCTCACGAACGAGCAGATCGTTCAGATGGTCGACCTGATGCTCGCTCGCGTCGAGGCGGCTCTCAAGAACAAGGACATGGCCATGGAGGTCACCGACAAGGCCAAGTCGCTTCTGGCCAAGCGCGGATTCGATCCGGTACTGGGTGCACGACCGCTGCGTCGCACCATCCAGCGCGAGATCGAGGACCAGATGTCCGAGAAGATCCTCTTCGGAGAGATCGGACCGGGCCACATCGTGCTCGTCGACGTCGAGAACTGGGACGGCGAAGGCTCGGGCGAGGACGCGAAGTTCACGTTCACGCCCACCAAGAAGCCGATCGACGTGCCGGACGCACCGCCGATCGAGCTGACCAAGGCCGGCGAAAGCGAAAGCGCAGCAGAGTAGTACAGCAGAGTAAGTAACAAACGGGCGGCACCTCACCGGTGCCGCCCGTTTCGTGTATCACGGGAGAGGATGTGCACATGAACGACATCGAACTGGGTCACCTGCGCCGTTGCGTCGAATTGGCTTCGGAGGCATTGGATGCCGGTGACGAACCTTTCGGTTCCGTCCTGGCATCGGCCGACGGAACCTTTCTGGCGGAGGATCGAAACCGGATTGCGGGCGGCGACAACACCCGCCACCCCGAGTTCGAGCTGGCGCGGTGGGCGGCTCAATACCTGACGCCGGAAGAGCGCTCCACAGCAACGGTGTTCACCTCGGGCGAGCACTGCGCGATGTGTTCGGCAGCGCACGCATGGGTGGGACTGGGACGTATCGTCTACATCTGCTCTTCGGCCCAACTAGGCGACTGGCTCGCGGAGTGGGGTGTGGCTCCGGCACCGGTGAAGTCTTTGTCCGTCAACGAGGTTGCGCCGAACATCCCGGTCGAAGGCCCGGTATCGGAGTTGGTTCCGCAGGTGCGAGAGCTGCATCGGAAGTTGCATTCGCAGAGCGCTTGACGGGCACACAAACGGGCGGCACCTCCTGGAGGAGCCGCCCGTTTGCGTGTGGAGTCAGGAAACTGCGTCGACCGCTCGAACCTTCTCTCGCAGTTCACCCTTGACGACCTTGCCGCTTGCATTGCGCGGCAGTGCTTCCACGACGACGATGTCCTTCGGGTGCTTGTAGCGCGCGAGCCGATCATTGAGGAAGATGCTCAGCTCCTCGATGGTCAGGTCCACGGCTGAACCTGGCGCCATCGCGACGATCGCGACCGGCACCTCACCCCACTTGGCGTCGGGGCGACCGACTACGGCGGCTTCGATGATCAATTCGTGTTCGTAGAGGACGTTTTCGACCTCGGCGCAATAGATGTTCTCTCCGCCGGAGATGATCATGTCCTTCTTGCGGTCGACGACATAGACGAAGCCTTCGTCGTCGACGCGAACGAGATCGCCCGAGTGGAACCATCCACCGTGGAACGCGTCAGCGGTGGCGGTGGGGTTGTTCCAGTATTCGCTCATCATCGTGGGCCCGCGGTAGACGATTTCACCGATTTCACCGGGCGCCACGTCGTCCATGTTCTCGTCGACGACCCTGGCCGAGATGGTCGGGATGACCCGACCGACGGATCCGAGCTTACGAATCGCATCCTCGCCGTCGAGAACGCAAGTGATGGGCGACATCTCGGTCTGACCGAAGACTGCGACATTGAACGCGTCGGGGAAGGTTTCGGCCATTGCCCGCAGGATCGTGTCGGACGACGGTGCGGCACCCCACGAGATGTTCTTCAGTGACAGTGCTCGAGGTTGCGCCTTCTGCACTGCGCACACGGCCTGCCATTGCACGGGCACGAGGAACAAACTGGTGACCTTCTCGGCTTCCAGAATGTCGAGTAACTGACCCGGGTCGAACGCGCCGACCGGGTGGATCACCGTGGTCGTACCGAGTTGCAGGCTCGGTGCGATGGAACCGAGGGCCGCGATGTGGAACATGGGCGAGGCGCAGAAGCCGATGGAATCGGCATTGAACAAGTGGAAGGCCCTGATGCAGGTCAATGCTTGCGAAGACAGGTTCGAGTGGGAAAGCACCGAACCCTTGGGACGACCGGTGGTTCCCGAGGTGTACATGATGAGAGCCGGAGTGTCGTCCGGGATGTCGACGAACGCGTGCTTCTCGCCCTCTTCGCTGATCAGGTCCTCGTAGTTCAGGCTGTCGCCCTCGGCGGGGGCGCCCACGGTGATGGAGATGTCTATACCCTCGGACGCTGCGCGCGCGGCGCCGGCCAGCGGAGCCAACGGTCCCTCGGCGACAATGACTTTGGAGCCGGAGTCGTTTACCAGGTAAGCGACCTCGGGTGGCGTCAGACGGAAGTTCACCGGAACGGCAATCGCGCCCAGTGCGTTGGTAGCGAGAATGACCTCGAGGTATTCGGGGCGGTTGAGCATCAGGATGAGCACGCGGTCGCCGAAGCTGACGCCGCGTCGGGCGAGAGCGTCCGCCAGCTTCTCGACGCGTGCGTCGAGGGTGCTCCAGGTGATGGAATCGCCCAGGAATCGCAGTGCGGTGCGATCGGGAATCATCTGCGCATGCCTGGCGATCTGATTGTTCCAGTTGGTGCGGCGTGAACGCTGCGCCTCGGAGACTGCATCGGTGGAGGCCATCGATGGGTTCCTCTCATGCGTGGGTGATTGTATGACTCAGGCTACAGTGAGCCGTCGAAGTGCACAGTGGTTTTGTTAACGAAAATTCGCAGCGGTCACTTGAAGTGCGGTGCACGCTTCTGGAGCATCGCCATCGCGCCTTCTTTGAAGTCCTCGCCAGTGAGAAGTTCTGCCTGACCGGTATTTTCGAGCTCCACGGCGGCGTCGAGGCGGTCCAACGTAGCCGCATTGAGTGCGCGTTTGGTGAGTTCGAGGGCGCGTCGGGGAGCCTTCGACGTGCGATCGGCGATCGACTGGATGTGTGCGTCGAACGCGTCGTCGGAGAGGGTGCGGGACACGAGCCCGAACCGCTCGGCGTCCTCGGCGGAAACCCGCTCGCCCAGCAACGCCATCTCGGCCGCGCGGGCGCGTCCGATCGCCGCCGGTACCAGCGCGCTGGCGCCGCCGTCCGGCATCAGACCGATGTTGACGAACGAGAGAAGGAAGTAGGCGCTCGATGCTGCGTACGTCAGGTCCGCGGCTAGAGCGATGGATACACCGACGCCGGCGGCCGGGCCGTTGACCGCGGCGATCACCGGGACGGGGGCGCCGGTGATGGCGCGAATCAGAGACGTTGCCGCTTCCATGACGACCTTCGGGTCTGCGGGGTTGACGGCCGCTGCGGCGAGGTCGGCGCCGGTACAGAATGCTCGACCGGCGCCGGTGATGACGATGGTACGAACTGCCGGGTCTGTGCCGCCGTCGTGGACGGCGGCAGCGAAAGCGTTCATCGTGGGCAGATCGATCGCGTTCATGCGCTTGGGGCGATCGAAAGTCAATCGCAGTACGCCGTCGGTGATTTCGGAGCGGAAGCCAGCCTCGGCAGTGGCGGTCATGCCGCGCTCACCGCCGTCACGAATCCGGAAAGCCGTGAGGTGATGATGTGTTCGGCCTCCGACACCATACGGTCGATCATGTAGGCGACGGTCGGGATGTCGTTGATCAATCCCTGGCTTTGGCCGGCCGACCAGATGCCTGCATCGAGATCGCCGTCTTCGAAGACCTTGCGCCCGCGTGCTCCGGCGACCAGATGCTGAATGTCGCTGAACTCTGCGCCGCCGCGTGCCTCGATGTCGACGACCTCTGCGCTGATCGCATTTGCGGCCACGCGTGCCGTGTTGTGAAGGGTCCGGAAGATCAGCTTGGTATCACGCTCGGTGTTTGCGACAATCTGCTCTTTAACCGATTGTGCTACAGGGGATTCCACGGTGCACATGAATCGAGTTCCCATGTTGACGCCGTCCGCTCCGAGAGCAAGCGCCGCAACGAGTCCTCGGGAATCTGCGATTCCGCCCGAAGCGATCACGGGAATCGTGAGTTGCTGCGTGGCAGCCGGAATCAGAATCAGCCCTGGTATGTCGTCCTCACCTGGATGCCCAGCGCATTCGAAACCGTCGATGCTGACGGCGTCGACGCCCAGTCTCTCGGCCTTGACCGCATGTCGAACTGCAGTGCACTTGTGGATAACCTTCACGCCCGCGTCCTTGAAATGCGGAAGATGATCGATCGGATTGGAACCGGCAGTCTCGACGATCTTGATTCCGGATTCGATGATCGCCTGGCGGTATTCGGCGTACGGCGGCGGCGTGATCGACGGCAGAATAGTGATATTGACGCCGAAAGGCTTGTCGGTGAGATCGCGGGTCCGAGCAATTTCCTTGACGAGGTCTTCCGGTGTGGGCTGGGTGAGGCCCGCCAAGAACCCGAGGGCGCCGGAATTTGCCGTGGCCGCAACAAGTTCTGCGCGTCCTACCCACATCATGCCGCCCTGCACGATGGGATGGTCTACGCCGAACATCTCGGTGAAGCGAGTGCGAATCATGTGCTCACAACTACTTTCTTACGGTCGGTCTATCGACGTCGAACCCTCTTGGGGGCAAGGAAAAACCCCACGCAGCATGGAATGAGCCCGCCAGCGGACTTCGTGCAAGTTTGTGCGAATCGTCACTAACATAACACCGGGGTGAGAGCGTGTGTCAAGACTCTTTTTGCGGAATCCGTCCGTCGCAACACCTGCGTTGTAGGGTTTCGGGTGAAGCTGTACCGGGCGCGAATTGCGACTTTCGTGACGGTTACCATGATCCGTTCGGACTCGCGCTTGTGAAAGAGCGGTGCAGCGGACGAAGGACGTAGAAGAGGAAAGCAACGGAAGTGGAGGGTTTGGTGCCCGGACAGACACGCGTCTCCGTGCGCGGCAGTGAACCTGCACCACGGACGCGTCCGAAGAATCGGAAGGCGCAAATCGCGGCCGCTGCCGCGGAGGCGTTCAGTGAACGTGGCTACCACGCGGTCGGTATCGACGAGATCGCAGCGAAGGTCGGAATCTCCGGGCCGGCCCTCTACCGTCATTTCCCTACGAAATACGCGCTTTTCGTCTACACGGTGAACAACCTGACGCAGGCGTTGTTGGATGCCAGCGATCCAGCGGTACACGGAAACGAAGATCCACGCGAGCAGTTGAACTCCACGATGGTGGGTGTCATCCGCGCGACGATCGAGAATCGGCGCAGGGGAGGGCTCTACCGTTGGGAGGGGCGCTACCTGGTCGACGAGGATCGTGAGCAATTGCGGGTGGGAATGCGCACGCTCAATCTTCGGATCGCCGAGCCGCTTGCCGCGGTGCGTCCCGAACTCGATCCGGCCGATGTAGAGCTGATCGCACCGGCCGTGCTCAGTGTGATCGCCAGTATTACCGGACACCGATCGGCGTTGTCCGCCAAGCAGATCGAAGCGCTGATTCTTGCGGCATGCTGGTCTGTCATCGGCGTCGAATTGCCCGTTGGTGAGGAGGATGGCGCGAGGGTAGCGGCGTCCGAACGCAAGACCGGCCTGGTGCGGACGTCGAAACGTGAAGTGCTGCTTCAGGAAGCAGTTTTGCTGTTCTATCAGCGCGGCTACCACGACGTGAGCATCGAGGAGATCGGTGCCGCGGCGGGTATCAATGCGTCGAGCGTGTATCGGCACTTCGCGAGCAAGGCCGACCTACTTGCTGCTGCATTCCACCGGGCGTCCGATCGTCTGACTATGACGTTGGGTTCGGCCTTGGCGGAGTCGGAGACTCCTCTCGCGGCCGTCGAGACGTTGGCGAAGATGTACGTCGAGGTTTCATTCGGGACCAGCGAACTGTTGGCCGTGTACTTTGCCGAGATCGGCAGCTTGCCGGATCGATCACGGACCGAGTTGCGCAACATTCAGCGGCTCAATGTCGAGGAGTGGGCGCACCTGTGCGTCGAGGCACGTCCGGAGTTGACGCTCGTCCAAGCGCGGTTCCTCGTCCACGCGGCGCTCGGACTGGTCTTCGACATCGGCCGAATCGTGCACTTTTCCTCCGGGAACTCCGCGCAGGCGCGTGTCGAGAAACTGCTGTCTGCGACGCTCCTCGGGTAGAGCAGTCCGAAACAGTAGGTGTGACTTCACGTATCGCGGGTAGGTTCGTGAACGCAAGGCGTTCACCGAATCATGTGAAGACGGAAGTAGGGACAGCAATGCCAACTCGTACCGCACGCACCGCCTGGAACGGCACCCTCGAGGCCGGATCGGGACAGGTGGAACTCACCAGCTCGGGCGTCGCCACCTTCGACGTGTCGTTCCCCAAGCGCGCAGCTGAGGAGGCCGGCGGAACCACCAGCCCCGAGGAACTCATCGCCGCGGCGCATTCGTCCTGCTACGCGATGCAGTTGTCGGCCCTGATCGCCGAGGCCGGCGGAACCCCGCAGAGCCTCGACATCACCGCGGACGTGTCACTCGGCCCCGACACGGTCGGCTTCAAGCTCACCGGAATCAAGCTCACCGTTCGCGCCGAGGTCGACGGCCTCGACGCTGACGGTTTTGCCAAGGTTGCCCAGGCGGCAAAGGAAACCTGCCCGATCAGCAAGGCTCTCACCGGCGTCGACATCACGTTGGACGCGGCCCTGGACTGATCATCTCGTGCTCGGGCGCCCCCTCCGGCGCCCGAGTGCGGTGGTGTGTGATGACCAGGTAGCTCGCGAACAGTATCGGGAGCACCCACAGATCCGAGGGATCGCGAAAGACCACGATCGGCACGAGATCTCCGCGGAATCCTCCTGCGGTCAGGCGGAGAAACCCGATCACCCACTCGTACGCGTCGCCGATCGGCGGTACCACCTTCACGGCGGCGAAGCCGATTCCCGTGACTGCGATGGACCAGGCGATCGCTGCTCGCCCCACCAGGTTTCGCCTGAGCACCTCGAGAACCGAGAGAAGAAGCAGGGGAAACAGGAACACACCGGCGACGTCGGACAGCTTGCCCGTCATCGTGTTCCCGAAGGCTCCTTTGAGTACGTGGTCGTTGACCAAGATGACGGCCACCGAGACCAGCGCCCACGGACTCAGCAGCAGATCGCCCGGACGGTTCACGACAGGTTGATCGTTGCCGAGCCGGACGAGAACAGATCGCACTTGAACTGAAGGCGCAGACCGGTGGCGGCTTCGGGGACCTCGTACGCCAATTCGCCTCGCTTGGCAGCGCCCGGCGCAAGTTCTCCGTCGACACTCGACGTGCTGCTGTCGGTGAACGTGATGTTGTACGACTTGTTTTCCGAGTCCTGCAGTTCGAAGCACATCATCGACGAGACCGTCGACGGCTTGTCGCTGTTGTTGGTGACCTCGGTGTCGACGACGACGTAGCGGTTTCCGGGATTCGCGGTGATGAACTGATTGGTCGAAACGTAAGGATCGACAACGCCGTGTACCTGGACGCGCCAGTCGCCCAGTTCGACGACGTCACCGATACCGAACGCAGCCGCAGGTGCGGCGGACGAACCGTTGTCGTCGACCTTCTTCGCTTCGTCTGTTTCGCCCGAGGCGATGGTGGCGAACAGAGCTGCGCCGACGGCGAGGAGGGCGAGGGGAGTGCGGAGTGATCGCATGATGTGCGCCTTTCGAGAGTTGGTATGGCACAAGTCAACGATGTGAGGACCGCTCACCGCTTCAGTCGAAAGATCGGTCCGCCTCATCCTTTCGGTCGGAGCTTGACTGTTCGTCCACCCGTTCGGCTGATTCGAGGCGTCGGTGGCGATCGATACGCTTACTCGGTGATCACTACCAAAGGAACTGTTGTGCGACGACGCGTGTGGACTACCGCCGCTGTCGCGTTCAGCCTTTTCTGTTCCTTCATGACGGTGGGCATCGCAGGCGCGTCGGGAAATATGCCACCGGTATTGGTCGGGATCGGGTTCGTCCTGGGCGTGGCCGGTGGGATATCTCTTGTCTGGCGCCATCAACATCCCTGGGTGGTTCTGGCGATCACACTGGTCGGCCCGCTGTTCTTCCCTACCGATGCGACGGCGGCGCTCATCGCGTTGTTTGCCGTTGCTCGGATCGCTCGTGGGCCTCGGCTTGCGGCGGCTGCGGCAGCTGTCTTCGTCGTGTGCGGAATTTCGTTGACCTACGACGCTTTTCGAAATCGTGAGTACTCCGTCCTAACGATGGGAACGATGAAACCCAAGGACGGTTCGGCGGTCGTTCAATACGACGTCGCCATCTGGATCCCGTGGCTCGTCGCGGCCGTCATGGTCGGCATCGTCGTGGCGCTCTCGCTCCTGATTCGGACCAGAACCGAGCTTGTCGAGGCCGAGCACGTACGGGATCTGGCCACTGAGAAAACAGACGTGATGCGTGACGAGATGATTCGCACCGAAGAGCGAACGCGGATCGCTCGCGACATGCATGACACGATCGCGGCCAGTCTGAGTCGGATTTCGTTGTTCGCCGGTGGGTTACAGGTCAGCGCGGCAGACAATCCCGAGAAGGTCGTCAACACCGCTGCGATGATCAGAACCACCGCGCACGAGGCTTTGGACGAATTGAAGGGAATCGTCGGAGTGCTCAGGGGAAGCGGTGATCGTCGCGAACACGGCGGGCATCAGGGGATCGACGCGATCGGTGATCTGGTCAACGGTGCACGCGCGGCAGGCATTCACTGCCGTCTCGAATCGGAGTTGTTCCCGGGTGATGTCGGAATGTTGGCGGGGCACGTCTGTTATCGCGTCGTGCAGGAGTCGTTGACCAATGTCCAGAAGTACGCGAGCGACCAGATGCTCGTCATTTCGGTCACCGGGTCGCCGCACGACGGAATTCGCATCCTTGCACGCAACAAGCTCAGCGAGCTTGCGCCCATGACGTCGATCGGTTCGCGATCAGGTCTACGCGGGTTGGCCGAACAGGCGCGAGAGATCGGCGGCAAGGTCGAGGCAGGCGCGCTGGAGGACGATTTCCTCGTCAGTTGCTGGGTGCCCTGGTCGTCGTAGCCCGACTAGCTCTAACTGTCGGGGTCACTGGGTAATCTGAGCGCACTATGGACGCTGACTCACGAATCACAGTTTTGATCGTCGACAACGACGCCTGGGTTCGGCGCGGGATGAAGGACATCCTGGAAGCAGCGCCGGACATCGTGGTGGTTGCCGAGGCCGAGGACGGCGATCAGGTCGCAGCCAAGGTCACTCGTTTTCGTCCGCACGTGGTGTTGATGGATCTGAAAATGGCACGGGTGGGCGGCTTGGCGGCCACCCGAGAACTGATGACCATGAGCAATCCGCCGAAGGTCATCGCGATGACCGCCTTCGATGTCGACGACATGGTCGTGCAGGCAGTCGAGGCTGGTGCGCACAGTTTCCTGAGCAAGGATGCGGCGCCGGAGGCGTTCCAGCAGGCAGTACGGGTGGTTGCGTCGGACCACTCGTTGTTCAGCTCCGATTCTCTACGCGCCATCGTGGCCTCGTCGCCGCGTCGGCAAGCACCCGATCAGACTCCGCTCGCTTCGCTCACCGACCGCGAGCGTGAAGTGCTGACAATCCTGGCGACGGGCGCGGCCAACAGCGTCATCGCGGAGCGACTGTACCTAGGTGAGACCACCGTCAAGACGCATATCTCTTCGCTGTTCGCCAAGCTCGGTGTGCCCAACCGGGTGAGTGCGTCGTTGATCGCGTTCCGGTGTGGCCTGGTCACATGATTCGGGACTAATCCCGCCCCTGTTTGTTGTTGCACCTTCGGTGACTGATCAAATCGTGATTGACCAAGACGTGACCATCGAAGTGTGGTCGGACGTTGCTTGTCCGTGGTGCTACATCGGAAAGACCAGGTTCCTTTCGGCTCTGGATCGTTTCGAGAACAAGGACCGCGTCAACGTCATCTGGCGTTCGTACCAGGTCGCTCCGGAGACTCCGGTGGGAGAAGGGCGCACCGAACTCGACGCTCTGGTCGAGATGAAGGGTATGGCACCTGATCAGGTACGTCAGATGTTCGCCCACGTCAGCGCGACGGCAGCCGAGGTCGGGTTGACCTTGGACTTCGACACCGTGATCGCCGCCAATACCTTTGATGCACACAGGTTGCTGCATCTCGCGGGCGAGCGGCAGAACGAACTCCTCGAAGCGCTGTTCAAGGCTCACTTCAGTGACGGCAAGGTGATCGACGACCGTGAGGTGCTGGTCGAGCTGGCGGTGAGCGTCGGCCTCGACGCCGAGGTCGTGCGCGAGCAACTCGACTCCGATGCCGCCGCCGAAGCGGTGCGCGAGGATCTGTCCATGGCCCGCCAACTCCAGGTCAGCGGCGTTCCGTTCTTCGTTGCCAACCGTGCAGTCGCAGTATCCGGCGCTCAGCCCGAAGAGGTGTTCTTGCAGTTGCTTACTCAGGCCTCCGAACCGGCCTGAAGCAGGCGAGCAGCACGAACTGCCGGCGCGTTCGAGAACGGCAACAGATGCGCGCCGTCGTCGGGGCAGGAAAGCGTGACCTGCGCTGCATCGACGAACCGGTACGGCTGCGCTGCAACAACTCCGGCAAGGTTCTTGCGCAGACGCGACATCTCGGCCCGCGCGGTCACCGTGCGGGCCGGGTCACCGAAAAGATCCTGCGCCAACCGCGATGCGGTCAGTCCACGCCTCTCGGATCCGAGGAGAAACAGAATCTCCGCATGCCGCTGGGTTGGGGAGTAGGCCCATTCGCCCAACCCCGACGTGACGGTCACCGACATGTTCTCGGAATCGCGCAGATCGATATGCACCGTGGGCGCACTGATTTTCTCGCCGGTGGCGATCGGCCGAACCACCCACCCGCCGGGAAGTGGATCCAGTTCGCACAGACCCAAAGCGGGGAACCACGTCCTGCCGGGAGCCAAAGTCGCGGGGAGCAGCACGCGCGAGCGATGAGGTAGCGCATCGACCGCCGCTACCCAGCCATGAGTATCGATCACCAATGCCGGTGATCCGCTACGTGCAAGCATCGGCCCTGCAACAGAACGCAATTGATCGAGATTGTCCCGATGCTTGTCGCGTAGGTGTGATTGCGCGAGGCGTGCGACGGCGTCGACCAGAGCGAGTGTGGTGGGGTGGACGGTCTTGGCGGGACCACTGATGTCGACGACGCCGATGACACGGTCGTCCCTCGGATCGCGGATGGGTGCCCCCGCGCAGGTCCACGGATGATGGCTGCGCGCATAGTGTTCCGCCGAGAAGATCTGAACCGCCTGTCGTGACACCAATGCCGTTCCGATGGCGTTGGTGCCGACGCTGTCCTCGGCCCAGTTCGCACCCTCGACAAATCCCAGACGCGCAGCTTGGTCCAGTACTCGATGGGACCCGCTGCGCCACAGAACAGTTCCGCGAAGATCTGCGACGACCATGATGTTCTCACCGCTCGCGGTAACCGATTCGAGTCCACGCGTCACGTCGTCGAGCACGTCGTACAGTCCGGACTCACGACGACGGAGATCGAGTTCGGCGACGTCCATGGACGGTTCGACCCGGTTGTGTTCGGGGTCGATACCTAACTCGCGCAGGCGCTGCCACGATTGGCGGACCACGTCCCTTGGGCGGGCCGGTGCGCGGTCTCCGGCCATCGTCGCGTCGTACACCGCGGCGAGGGTCCTCGCGTAGTCGCGAGGATCCTCGCCGGGCGGCATCGCGGGCTCGGGCAACCGCTTTTTCAGCGAAGATACCGTTTTCAGCGAAGATACCGTTTTCAGCGAAGACACCGCTTTCAGTGAAGACACCGCGGTCAGCGGTAGACGAGGCCGCCGTCGATGAGACCGGCCTGACCGGTCATGTAGTCGGAATCGGGCCCGGCAAGGTACGAGACGAAACCGGCGACATCGTCGGGGGTTTCAGCTCGACCCAGCGCAATTCCGCCGACGAACTTCTCGTAGGTGGCGCCCTCTGGTGCACCGGTCAATTCGGCGAACCTCTTGTCGATCGTCACCCACATGTCGGTGCCCACGACGCCGGGGCAGTACGCGTTGACGGTGATTCCGTCGGACGCGTATTCCTTGGCTGCAGCCTGAGTGAGGGCCCTGACCGCGAATTTTGTTGCGCTGTAAACACCTAACATGGCGAACCCGTCGTGGCCGGCGATGGACGACGCATTGATGATCTTTCCGCGCTGACCCAGAGCTTGGAACTTTGCTGCTGCAGCTTGAATTCCCCACAGGACGCCGTCGACGTTGACACTCCAGATCTTGGAGACCTCTTCCGGCGTCGCGTCGGAGATCGGGCCGACGAGAGCGATTCCCGCGTTGTTGACGATGACGTCGAATCCGCCCAATTCCTGGTGTGCATGTTCGACGGCTGCGTTGACCTGCGCTCGATCGCTGACGTCGGCGACAAACGTCGTTGCACGACGGCCGATCTGTCTGATCTCGTCGGCAACCGCATCCAGCTTGGTTTGGTCGAGGTCGACCAACGCGATGTCGGCGCCGTCGTGGGCGAGGCGGAGAGCGATTCCGCGCCCGATGCCTTGGCCGGCGCCGGTGACCAGTACTACCTTGCCCGTGATGCTCATGCAGTTTCTCCTCGTAAGCAGTGAACCGGTTGCCTGGGAACCGATGAGTGATTTGTATGTGACGGCGACCACAATGCGGAAGGGTTGCACCGTGTTGCAATTCCGGAAAATCGGACGGCGCTTGCAACCCTCGGCAACCCTCCCGGTGCCCCGCGCAACAGCTTCATAGTTGCGCCACCACTTCGCGAATCATCTTGCGAGACAATCTGGGAGAGGGAACATGACCGCTACAGTCGACACACCCACAGAACCGGCGACGCCGAGTCGGCAGCCGTCACGCCGCTGGATCGGGTTCGGGATCGCCAACCTCGTGATCGTTCTCGTGCTGGCCGTGGCGAGTTGGTACCTTCTGGCCGATCCGACCACCAGTCCGTGGAATTTCTACCCATTGCCATTCAATGCGGCGCTTTTCTGGGCGATCCTCTTTGTGGTGTTCATCGGCTTCAACTGCGAGTTCGCGGGCTTCGATCGACTTCCGCAGCCGGTGAAGGGCCTGGCGATCATGGTCGCGACCGCGGTCTTCGCCGTCGTGGTGACGTGGCTCCTGGCAAGCGGCGTGGGGAGCCTGTACCCGGATTTCGCGGCCGATCGTGAGGGCGGCCTCGGATATTTCGCGGGTGCGCTGTTCGTGCTCTTCGGCTTCGGGACCTGGGTGATGGTGGTCCTGAACTGGCAGCATTGGCCGTGGACTTCCCTAGGGATGAAGCAACCGCTGGTGGGGTTGTGTGAGATCGCGTTTGTCGCCGTTCCGACGCTGGCGCTGTACTTCGTCTTCGGTCTGCCGTCCGTGTCGCTCTCCGCCACCGATCCGTTGATGACCGTCGACACTGTACTCGGGTGGTTCTACTGCGTCGTGGTGGTCGTGATCTTGACCGGCCAGACGCTCGACAACTGGCCGTGGAGACTGTTCGGCGGCGGCGGAAAGACGGCACTCGCAGCCACAGTCGGCAACTTTGCCTTGGGAACAGGCTTGTACTTCGTGGCACTGCCGGTCGTGAAGGCGCTCTTGGGCAGCGATTCCGTTGCCGAATTGGGCGGCGTAGTCCATCAGTTCCCGGCGCAGCTCGGTGTGTGCTGGGCCTTCTGGATGATCTTCTGGGCCAACGCTTTCGGTAACAAGCCGACGGGTTTTGCGGACGGGGTCAACTTGGCGATCCGCGCTGTGCTCACGTTTGCGCTGGCGGTGGTGACCTTCTTGTTCTACTACCGTTTTGCGGCAGAGCACATTCTTCACGAGCCGGCAGTCGTCGACGGATTGCACGGCACTGCACTGGGTTTCGTGGACTGGGCCGTGCTGTGGACGTTGTTCTATGTCGTGGGATTTCAGTCGCTGGGACTCGGCAAACTGAAGCCTGCCGAGGGGTGACTCGGTTGCCCGCACGACGGTGCGGGCAACCGACAGCGGTCAGCTCGCCGCGGCAGTCGCAGGCTCTGCGGGTATTTCGATCCGGGAAGACATCTTTCGAAACGGAATCGACAACGCGATCGCTGCGGCGATCAAAGCGGCCCCACAACTGATCAGCAGGCAGATCCGGAATCCGGCTTCCGACGGCAGAGTGTGGTCACCCACCTGGACGGTCATCTGCGCGAGAACTACACCGATGACAGCGGCGCACATCGACGTGCCGATCGAGCGCATCAAACTGTTGAATCCGTTGGCGGCGGCAGTGGCAGACGGCGGTACCGCGCCCATGATGAGGGCAGGCATGGCGCCGTACGCAAGACTGATGCCGGCGTTGGCAATACAGGCGACGATCAGCAGTCCCCATGTCGAGCCCATCAGCAGCATCGAAGACCCGTACCCGAGGGCGACCACGAGGATGCCCGTGAGGAGTGTGAACTTCGGTCCGCGCAGTGCGGAGAGCCGTGCGCCGAGCGGTGACACCGCCATCATCACGAATCCGGGCGGAGCCATCCACAATCCCATGGCCAGCATCGACTGTCCCATGCCGTATCCCGTGGACTCGGGCAGTTGCAGGAGTTGCGGGATGATCAAGAACTGTCCGTACATCGCGAATCCGGCTGCAACGGAGGCGAGATTGGTCAGTAGCACCTGTGGCCTCGCAGTGACACGTAGATCGACAAGCGGCTCGTCGGTGCGTCGTTCGAACCAGATCCAGGCGAGAAGAACGATGATCGTTGTGGCGAACAAGCCCACGGTGGTGACGCTTGTCCAACCCCAGGTGCCGCCCTTCGATACGGCCAGGAGGAGGGAAACCAGGCCGACTCCGAGCCCGACCCCGCCGACCAGGTCGAACCGTCCGCCGGCCTCGTGTACCGGAGTTGCCGGAACGAAGAACCAGGTCAGGATCAGAATCAGCACACTGAGCACCGCAGATCCCCAGAAGAGAGCCCGCCAGCTTGCATTCTCGGCTACCACCGCGGCGATCGGCATACCGAGTGCACTGCCGATTCCCATCGACGAACTCATCAGTGCGATCGCAGAATTTACCCTTTTCGGCGGAAGCAGATCGCGCAGCGCGCTGATGCCGAGCGGGATCAGACTGGCGCAGGTGCCTTGCAATCCGCGACCGATCACCATCGGAACGACCGAATTGGCGGTTGCGCAAATGATCGATCCGGCAATAAGTGGGATCGTGAAGATCAGAATCATCTGTCGCTTGCCGTACAGATCGCCGAGGCGACCGGCTATCGGAGTGGCGACGGCGCCCGCCAGCAGAGTTGCGGTGACGACCCACGACGCGTTCGATGCCGTCGTGTTCAGCAGTTTGGGTAGATCTGCGATCAGCGGGACGACAAGCGTCTGCATGAGTGCGGCGACGATGCCGACGAAAGCCAGGACGACGACGAGTCCACCAGGTCGGACGCCGGGTGCTGGCCGCTCGGCGGTAGCGCTCACACTTGGCATGCGTGTCTCCTGTGCGGGTCGAGGGTGGTTGGCGATGCGAAGGATTTGCATCATCGAAGCGGTTTGAATCGTACATACCGTTGCATACTTCAACTAGTTTTTTGATCGAGGGATTGGTCACAGTGGTTCGGATTGCAACAGGCTGCAACGCTTGTGACCGGGGCCACTTATGCGATGTGCTGTGTGTCACATTCACAAACAAGGAGAAGTGATGACGCAAACCATCGATTCCGCAGTCGCCCCTGAGGTGAAGGCGACGGCGGTGACACCTCAGGAGCGCGTCGACGCCTGGCTGGCGGATTTCGAATCGGCACTCGCCGCTCGTGACATCGAGCGTGTTGCAGGCAAATTCGCGCTCGACAGCTTCTGGCGAGACTTGGTGTCATTCACCTGGAACATCAAGACCGTCGAAGGTCGCGAGCAGATCGCCGACATGCTCTCCGAACGTCTCGACGACACCGATCCTTCAGGATTTCGGACCACCGAGACACCCGACGAAGCCGACGGCGTCACGTCTGCCTGGATCGAATTCGAGACGGCAACCGGTCGCGCGCACGGGCACCTTCGCCTGAAGGGTGACGAAGGTTGGACCCTGCTTACGTCGCTGCAGGAGTTGAAGGGGCACGAAGAAGGCAAGGGCACTCGCCGGCCGCGTGGAGCGAAGCACGGTGCAGATCCGAACCGCATCACGTGGGCTGAGCAGAAGGAGATCGAGGACCGCGAACTCGGTTACACCACACAGCCTTACGTCGTGATCGTCGGCGGCGGACAGGGCGGCATCGCGCTCGGCGCCCGGATGCGTCAGCTCGGAGTTCCGGCCATCGTGATCGACAGCCACGAGCGGCCCGGCGATCAGTGGCGTGGACGCTACAAGTCCCTGTGCCTGCACGATCCGGTCTGGTACGACCATCTGCCCTACATGCCTTTCCCCGACAACTGGCCGGTGTTCGCGCCCAAGGACAAGATCGGTGACTGGCTCGAGATGTACACCAAGGTCATGGAGGTTCCGTACTGGAGTTCCACGACCTGCACCTCCGCGTCGTTCGACGAGAAGACGCAGGAATGGACCGTCGAGGTCAACCGCAACGGCGAGAAGCTGACTTTGCGTCCCAAGCAGTTGGTGATGGCGACCGGTATGTCCGGCAAGGCCAACGTTCCCACGTTCCCCGGCCAGGACAAGTTCCTCGGCGATCAGCACCACTCGAGCAAGCACCCCGGACCGGATCAGTATGTGGGCAAGAAGGTCGTCGTGATCGGGGCCAACAATTCCTCGCACGACATCTGCGGCGCTCTGTGGGAGAACGGCATAGACGTCACCATGGTGCAGCGCAGCTCGACGCACATCGTGAAGTCGGATTCACTGATGGATCTGGGCTTGGGCGATCTGTACTCGGAGCGCGCCCTCGCCGCCGGCATGACGACGCACAAGGCCGATCTCACGTTCGGTTCGCTGCCGTACCGGATCATGCACGAGTTCCAGATCCCGGTGTACGACGCAATCCGTGAGCGCGACAAGGACTTCTACGATCGCCTCGAGAAGGCAGGCTTCGAGCACGACTGGGGCGACGACGGTTCGGGCCTGTTCATGAAGTACCTACGACGCGGCTCGGGTTACTACATCGACGTCGGCGCTGCAGAACTGGTTGCCAACGGGGACATCAAGCTCGCGCACGGCAATATTCGTGAGCTGACCGAGAACAGCGTGATCCTCGAAGACGGTACGGAATTGTCTGCCGACGTCGTGGTCTACGCGACCGGCTACGGCTCGATGAACGGCTGGGTGGCGGATCTGATCGGGCAGGACACCGCTGACAAGGTCGGCAAGGTGTGGGGCCTCGGCTCGAACACGACCAAGGACCCGGGGCCGTGGGAGGGCGAGCAGCGCAACATGTGGAAGCCGACGCAGCAGGAAGCGCTCTGGTTCCACGGCGGCAATCTGCATCAGTCGCGGCATTACTCGCTGTACCTCGCGCTGCAGTTGAAGGCGCGCTACGAGGGCATTCCGACGCCGGTGTACGGGCTGCAGGAAGTGCATCATCTGAGCTGAAAACTACTGCTGTGCGCCTTTGTTAACCGCCCGCGGTTAATAAAGGCGCACAGCAGGTTCAGCGAAGGGCGTACTTCTTTGCCACGTCGGCATTCTTGGTCGCGCGCTCGGTGAGGAAGGCAAATGCCAATCCGAGTACGAGCCACAGTGTCGCCTGCGTAGCAAGCGAGGAAAGTCGGAACTCCCACAGCAGAGTTGCCGGGAAGTCCTCGCCCACCTCGTTGATGCCGGGAAGCGAGACGTAACCGATCGCGACGATCACCAGGAACGCAGCCACCGGAGCGGCGATGCGCACACTGAGGAACTCGTGCCCGGAAACTGCCTTTGCTGCAGCTGCCGCCGCAGTGACGGACAGCAGCCCGAGAATCACGGCCGCCAGCCACAGCAGTGTCCGCTGGTTGATGGTGTCCGGATCTCCGACGGCCGGCGGATTGGCCGGGTACTTGAAGAACGGCACCGCCTCGATGGCCAGCCAACCGCCGACGGCGATGGTGATCGCCAACAACGGCCCGGACATTCCGGTGAGTCGTCGCGCGTAGTTGGCGACGACCGAGAAGATAGCGCCGAGCGCGAGTCCGGCCAGCGCGGTGGCCAGGAACAGCCCAGCGCGCTGCCCGTCGCGGCTCACCAGTGGTTCTTCTTCGTCACCGTGTGAATGCCCAGCGGCTTCGCCGGCATGTTCTCCAGCGGCACTGTTGGCTTCTTCGATCGCAATGGCAGCGTTGACGTGGGGTTCACCCAGCACGAACGCAACACCGCCGGCAAGAATGCCCGCGATCAAACCAGCCAACAATCCACGAATGAGAAGCTTCGTGAAACTGTCGACTAGTGGCACGGCAGGCCCATCATGTGGCGTCCGTCGTGCATCAATTCATGCATGTACATGCCGGTGCGAGAGATCGCGCCCTGGTCGAATCCGACCAGGTAGAGAGCCAGCATCGCGAACAGAACTACCGCAGCGGCGAGGAAAGCAAGACGAGTCGAATCGATCGACGTATCGGGAGAATAGGCGAGAGCCATCGAAGCCTCCTGGGATTTTCGCGTCCCCTAGGTCCATGCGATGGCCGAAGTGTCTGGCTGTCGAGAAAGCCGTACCGAAAAAGGCACTTCACCTCGAATTACAGTGGCGCGACCGCTCCGGGCTTTCACCGGATTCCTGTCGGACCATCGCGTTTACATGCGAACTTTTGCACTACTGCCCGCACCGTGTCAACGCGTGAAGCCGAGATGACCGTCGATTGTGCCCGGCAAGGCGGGCACAATCGTTCGAGATCAGCTCTTGGCGGCGACGTCCAAGACAACTTCGAACTCGAGCAACGACGCACCCGAAGCGACGGGCTTCGCACGCTCGCCGGAATGGGCTTCACGGGCAGGGCCGTCACGCCAATCGGCGAACGCCTGCTCGGACTCCCACTGAGTCACCACGAAGTAGCGGCTCTCACCTGCGGTGGGGCGGAGGAGTTGGAATCCGAGGAAGCCCGGGGAGTTCTCGACTGCGTGAGCGCGTGCTGCGAAGCGCTTCTCCAGTTCGGGGCCGGCGCCCTCGGGGACCTCGATTGCATTGATCTTCACGACTGCCATGAAAGCGACATTACCCGTGTACCTTCACCGCGTACCGTGACACTCGTGTTGCATGACGAAGGTGGAACGGGACAGCCGATTCTGTTGTTGCACGGCCTCATGGGCAGTTCCCGAACGTGGCGTCGCCATGTGCCGTGGATCCGCGAGTTCGGCCACGTCTACACCTTCGACGCCGCCGGTCATGGCAGGCCGGCGCCGGCGGAACTGACTACCGAGGCATTCGTCGAGGACCTGACATCGGCCGTTTCCTCCATCGAAGGTCCGATGATCGTGATCGGTCATTCGATGGGCGCTCTGCACGCGTGGTGCTTCGCCGCTGCGCATCCTGAGAAGGTGTGTGCCCTGGTCCTCGAAGACATGGCCCCGGACTTTCGCGGACGCACCGCAGCGGATTGGGCGCAGATGATTTCGGCGTGGCCGCAACCGTTTGCTTCCGAGGCCGCGATGAAGGAATTCTTCGGCCCCGTCGCCGGCCAGTACTTTCTCGATTCCTTCGACCGCCGCGACGACGGGTGGTACCTGCACGGTGACGTCTCGACCTTCCGCGACATCTCGGAGGAGTGGGGCACGCGGCACTTCTGGGATCAGTGGAAGGCGATCGAGGCGCCGACTTTGCTCATCGAGGGGGAATTCACCATCACCCCCGAGGGGCAGATGCGAGAGATGGCCGAGCGGCCGCAAGCCCGGTACGTATGCATTGCGGACGCCGGTCACCTGGTCCACGACGATCAACCGCAGCGTTACCGCGACGTCGTGACGGACTTCCTTCAGACAGTGAGCTGACTGCGGATCGACGAGCCCACCTGCTCCAGTTCGACGGCTCGTCTGGCCAGAAGTCCGGCAGCGAACTTCGCCTTGTCGCCGCGATGGCGGGGGACCACGTGCAGGTGCGAGTGGAACACGGTCTGGCCCGCGGCGCGACCGTCATTGACCAGGAAGTTGACGCCGTCTGCGGCGATGTCGCAGCGCCGCAGAGCACCGGCGATGAGCGTCCCGACGCGGAACATCTCTGCGCCCTCATGGCTTTCGAGAGCATCGAGGTTTTCCGCATGACGCTTGGGGACCACCAGAGTGTGTCCGCGACTCACCGGTCGGGCGTCGAGAAATGCGAGAGTCGTCTCGCTCTCGTGAACGAGAATCGCCGGCTCGGTCAGTGCGATGATCTTGCAGAAGACACAGGTATCGGTGCTCATGTCTACAGAATGTAGTCCGAATCAGATCCGGTCCGGGACTACAGCAGGCGCAGTTGACGTGCCTTCGTTATCGCTTCGTTTCGATTGTGTACGTCGAGTTTCTTGTAGAGAGTGCGTAGTTGAGTCTTGACGGTGTTGACGGAGACGTACAGTTTGTCGGCCATCGCGGCCGACCCCATTTCCAGTGCCAGGAGTGAAAGTACCTTCTGTTCGCGTTCGGTCAGTTCCACGATGTGCACGAATTCCGGAAATGATTCAGCTCGAGGCTTTTTCGCGAACTCGGCGAGTGCTCGCGAATTCGACTTCGCCATCGATTCGAGTTTCTCGACGTCTGTCGATGCGATGGTCGCGAACGAACGCAGAAGTCCGGTTTGCTCCGCGATACTGCACGCTCTGGACCATTCCTGAGCGGCGAGGCGTGGCTCACCCAATTCGGAGTGTGCAACCGCCTGCACCAGAAGCGATTCCATCTGTGCCCGCGGATAGGATTCGCCCGACCAGTCGAACTGGTGACACAGCGCCACGGCGGCTTCGTTCTGGCCGATCCGTTGGCGTAAACGTGCCACCGACGCGAGTGTCCACGGGTTGGCTGCAGGATCAGCGATATCCTTGGCCAGAGCAACTGCCTTGTTTCCCTCGCCGAGTGCGAGCAGGAGGTCGATCTCGGCAGATTGCAACAGAGGAAGCGCGAAAGATGTAGCCGTGTACTGCTTGGAATGAGCTTCAATCGCGTTGTGGAGCAACAACAGAGCGGAAGATGCAGTGCCCTGAGTCAGGGCGAATTGGCTGTGCGCATAGACGACGAACGCCCACAGTTCCTCGGCGTCGGACGGAACGCCGAGTTCGGTCAATGCGATACGTGCGTCATCGAAGTCAAGCGTGTCGAGAGCGGTGAGAGCCCGTGCGGTCAAGCCGGCGATCTTGACCACAGGTTCGAGCCAACCTCCGGGGTCCGGATGCTTCTGCTCGAGTTCGAACCAATGTGCGGCCTGTCGCGGCTCACCTGCCAGCGCCCAATTCAGAGCGGCGCTGCCAGCGGAGTTGCGAGCGATGAAGTCGACTCCTCGAGACAGAGCACCGTGGTATGCCATTCGAGCTTTGATCGTGGATTCGGTGAGTCTGCCGTTCAATTGGAAATTGATCGCCCATTGAAGTCGCATGAGGGGGAGTTGTGCGTTGACGGTCTCCGGGTTGTTCTCCAGCGCACTGCGACTGAGGTGAGCCAGACGCCTGGTGGTCTCTGCCGCTAGTCCGTACTCGCCGGCGAGCCTGAGCATGATCGATTGGACGCAACCGATGCTGAGGGCGTCTTTTGCCTCTGCCCCGGCGCCGAGTTTCCACAGTTCGGCGGGCGATTCGGGCAGCGAGTCGACGACACTTGCACGCTTGCTCGGATGCATGGTGAACAGGGCGCGCCCGGCCTGGACAGCGGAGTGTTTGTCGGCAGCCTCCACCGGAATCCGTTGAAGTGCAGAGCGAACCGTGTCCAGGCTGCTCACGATCATCGTCACCCAATGCTGTTCGACGATGTCGACTGCGAGGGTCCAATTCTGTGCCTCGATCGCGTAGTCGAGCGCCGACGCGTGATGGCCGACGTCGAGTCGATTATGGGCAAGGAATGAAAGACGTTGCGACGGTTCGATTCCACTGCGGGTGTGGCGCGCGAGTAATGATTGCCGAATGGCGGGCGACAACTCCCAGGTCTCGTCGGCCTCGCTTTCTGAACGCGACAGTAATCCGGCAGTCTCCAGTGTCACCAGTCTCGCCCGAATTCGACGAATAGTCTCTGCAGCATCGTGGTGTTGGGACTCGAACAGGACTGCGGCGATGTCGACGGTGATCGATCGAGCAAAGGCGATCGCGAGCAGGAACTCGTGTTGGTTCACGCGCTCGGCGATGGTGAGGACGGAACCAGTCACGTAGTCGTCTATCGCTCGCGCGACGTTCTCCTCGATTACCCGCCGGCGGTTGTCGCCGCCTGGAATTTTTGCGACTGCGGCAGCGGCGGCGCGGACCAGCGAGGGAAGCCCACCAGTCAAAGATGTGATTCTTTCAGCATCGCCCGCAGCCGTGTGAGCGTCGGTCTGTTCCAGTACGTGGGCGGTATCGGCTGCCGTGAACAACAACTCGCCCGCGCTGACAACCTCATGATCTGTGTCGAGAAGGTACGGCTCGGAGAACATTCCGAAGCCTGAGAGCGTCACCACGAGGTCAAGATTGTGGCAGCGAGTGAGGAGTTCGATCAATTGATCATCCAACTCCGGTTCCGGTACCAGATCCGGCCTGATCAAAACGAGCAGTACGGGTCGGGACAGATCGTTCAAGGATTTGGTGATCGCGGTGAAAGGATCGGCGAGTCCACCGGCGTCGGGTAGTGCTATTCCGGCGGCGTGAATTCGCTCCAGGACCAGTGCCCAGAAAGTCGCGAGTGTCGATGAAGGAGGTGGCGCCGAGACCCACACCAGAATACGTTCGGACGCCAGATTGGCGCGTAGCCACGACGCGATCAACGACGATTTTCCGTAGCCGTTCGGTGCGCGGACGATGGTCAGAGCGGCGCGGCGGTCGAGTTTCGCGAACAGGGCCTGCCTGGGAATCGACACGGCGATCGTGCGTCTTTCGGGAATAGCTGCCCAGTCATGGCCGTCCATCCCGAACATCAACGCGGACCCTTTCTGCCTTCGCGCCCCCGTTGTAATTGAAGCGTTTGGGCGGATTGTCTCGATCCATCTATCTACAGGGTGGAGCGTAGCTGGTGCGAATCCAGAGTGTGCCATCCCGGGCAATTCACCCGGGACTTCACCCTGGGTGAGAGAAGTTCACCCACACAATCACGCCTTCACCATTGGCTTTCGAGTCCCTCGAGCGACTTCTATTGAACGTAGCTCGGGATTCGCCAAATGCGGCCGAGAGTGCCCGCCGGGGGCCCGAGAGTCAGACATCGAAGGAGCGTCGTGAGAACTCGTCTGTCAGAGGTGTGGTCGAAGGCCGTTACGGTCGGACTCCGGCTGAGGGCGTGGCGCCGAGGAGTAGGAGGCATCGGCATAGTTGTCGTGACCGGAACTCTGGTGGTCGGCGCTGCTGCGCTCGGCTTGCTGCCGATGCAGTCGGATGTTCGATTGGCGGCCGATGGAGAGTTCGTGCCTTCCTTCACCGTCGAGCTGACGGCGATTGACGGTGCACCACCCTTCGATCCCGCTGACGGCCCGGGCCTCGATTCGGGACCGTCCAACGGCATTGTCCGAGAGGGTGATCCGGTGACGTATGTCATCGACATCGGTGTCCGGGGCAACCCGCTCTCCGACGTGGTCGTGCAACTTCCGGTGCCTCGAGGTTTTACTCTGCCGTCCGTGCCTGACTACTGCGGAGACGACTCGGGCATCGACGAGGTCGGGTTACTCTGCCGGGTGGGGGATCTGGAAGCAGGTCGATACTTCACTCGAACCGCGACGATGACTGCAGGTAATCGGGACGACCCTGACGGTTTACCGATAGCGGCAGTGGTCACTGCGGATCGGGGTGCGGTGCGCGTGCGGTCGGGCGACGTCACCGTGCGAGTGTCGACTACCCCGGGAGTGTGTGATCCGCAAGGGAATTCTGTCGACGGTCAGACGGTCCAGGGAAATCCGGTTGCGGCGAACGGGCAGATCTCGGGTCTGGTGACGTCCGGAATATCGGAAGCAGTGAGGATCGACGGTGTCGATCAATGCGGGCATGCGATAACACGGACGGTCAAGCCGTTCGAAGGTCGCTTCTCGTTTGTCGGACTTCTCCCGGGTGGGTATCGCGTCACGGTCGACGGCCGAGCGCCGGTGGACCTCGTGCTGGAACCAGGCGCAATGGCGCTCAGTGGCCTGACGTTCTGATACGGCTCCGCAGAGATCTCGACCCCCGCAACAGTCAATGGAGGATCCAGTGCGTGAAAGCCTGGGCGTTGTATTCGAAAACACTTCTATTTCAACAGCTCTCGTAGATGCCGACACGCCGCTACTTGGCTCGATCGACGAGTTCCGTCACCCCTGGGGTGCAGACGGGACTGTTCCCTCTCCGCAAGCGTCGGCGCGCGCACTCACCTCCGCGGCCGAGGTCGCCACCGGTCGAGCCCTGCGCTCGAATCTGTGCCCCACCGTCGTCGGAGTGATGTGCGAGCGTGCGGACGTGCGCGAACTTGTCCCGGATGTGTTGTCTTCCAGTGCTTTCGAGAACGTCGAGTTGGTCAACGGTCTGGACGCCCGCCTTGCCTACCTGCGGACTGTGGACGCGCTGAACGGTGTTTCGCCGATCCTCGCATTCTGGCCGGACGGCAGCGAGATTGTGATCGCGGCCATTGATCCGAGTGCCGGCGTCGTGGACTCGGCTCACCGCTACGCCACCGCCGAGTTGCTTGCAGACAGCTCGACATTTGCTGCGACTTTGGATCTGCTCGTCGCCGAACAAGACCCAGCTCCGAAGATGCTCGTCGCGATGCTGGTGAAGGAAGAGGCCAGGCAGCCCTGCGCCGAAGCCGCCGAACTGGTGGGGCTCGCCTTCCTGTTTCTGAGCGAGCGCACACAACTGGCGATTGGCGCTGCGCTGGTAGCGGCCGCGAGGGGAAATGAAGTTCGGCCCGGCGTGGCTGTTCAGCCCGTCAACAGGATCCGGTGGGCAGCGGCAATAGTGTTGCCGCTTCTGCTCATGCTGACGGGATTGCTGATCGCCCTCTCTCCTGACGGGTCGCACGCGGTGTCCACTGACAGCCCGAACGTCGGCGCCGAGCCGGCGACCTCGACCAGCGGTCCACCGCCGAGCGCTGCACTACCGATTCTGACCCTTCCGCCCTGCGATCCGGTTGTACCCGTCTTTCCCGCTGCACTTCGACGTTCGGATCCTGAAGTCGCACCACCCCAGACCGCCGAACCCGCAGCAGCATGCGACCCGATGCGAGTCGGTTAAGCCGTACCCTCTCCCGCCAGCGCAAACAGGCCGTCGTCGGTCTGCTCGACCAGTCCGTCGACCAGCAGGGAATGCAACGCGCGGTCACGTTGACCAGGATCAGTCGGCCAGACGATGTCCAGTTGCGCACGTTCGACCGGACGGTGACTCTCGCGCAGAACGGCCATCAATTTTCCACGTACCTGGCGATCGGTGCCGGCGAACTTCTGCACTTTCTTGGGCGGTCCGGTGTGTGCCGGCTTGCCCGACGCGACCCAGGCGCAATTCGGCAACGGACAGTTCTCGCAGTTCGGTGTGCGCGCCGTGCAGATGAGTGCGCCGAGTTCCATGAGAGCTGCGCTGTAGGTGGCGGCGCGCTCTCGCGTCCTCGGCAGTAGTGCCGCGACGTCGGCGAGGTCGCGCGTGTTGGATGGATTGCCAGGTTCCGCATTGCCATGGACGGCCCGCGCAACTACGCGTCGTACGTTGGTGTCCACCACCGGTACTCGCTGTCCGTACGCGAAGCACGCTACGGCGCGGGCGGTGTACGAACCGATTCCCGGCAGTGAGAGCAGGATGTCGACGTCTTGCGGCACCACGTCACCGTGCTCGGTGGCCAGGACGCCGGCGCATTCGTGGAGGCGCAGCGCACGTCGAGGGTAACCGAGTTTGCCCCACGCGCGAAGCACTTCTGCCTGACTGGACGCTGCCATCGCCGACGGAACCGGCCAGCGCTCCACCCACTCTTCCCAGATGGGCGCAACACGCACCACTGGCGTCTGCTGGAGCATGATCTCGCTCATCAGGATCTGCCAGGCACTGACGCCCTCACGTCGCCACGGCAGGTCACGGGCCGTATCGGAGTACCACTTCAGCAGCACCGAAGATTCCACTGCCACCGCTATCGACACACTCCTCGAACCTGCGCTCCCGGCCGACGAAGGACACGTCGACTTGTGGAGGCCACTTTATCGGCAGGCGCCGACACGGCTGCGTTCCGATACGGCTGCGTTCCGATACTGCTGCGTGCCGATACGGCCGCTTGCTGATGGCAGACCTCCCGATCACAACAATTGCACGTTGCTCAGTTTCCACTCGCCGTCTTCGCGGACCAGTGAGAGTTGCATGCGGTTGCGGTCGATCCTCGGATCGGGGGAGTTGGTGTTGGTGATCGTTTGATCGAGGAAAACGAGAACTTCGGCGTTGTCGCGGTCACTGCTCGCCAGGCCGGCTGAGATGATCTGCGCGGACGAGGTCGCTTGATACTGCACGATCATGTTCTGCAGGTTGGCTGCCACTTGGGCGTACTGGCCGGCGAACTCACCGACGGAGTTGTCGCGCACCACGGAGAGATTCTGATCGAGGTTCTCGAAGTTGTATGTCGCGAGGTCGGTGGCGAATTGCCGTCCGTTCTCGAGTGCGCTGGTGCGGGCGTCGTCGTCGACGGATTTCTGCCAGGTCGCGAATGCACCCCATCCGAGCGCAGCGACGACGACCAGGACGCCGGCAATGATCACTACGGTCTGCTTGCGAAGCCGCTTGGGCTTGTCGACGATTGCGGGTGTCGGGGGCTCGGGTGTCTGGGGTTCAGCTGTCTCGGTCATTGCGTTCCTTGAACTAGTAGTGCGGCAAACGAGTTGTCACCGAGAACGGTGTTCTGACCACCGTTGAGGCCCAGGCGAATCGATGTTCCGTCGCCGGTAGCGACCGTGCCGACGGCAGGATCGTATTGCGCGACCCCGTCGATCGTTCCAGTGTTTGCTCCGGTTGCGGTGGGGATGTTCTGCGAACCTCGGTTCTGGATGCGGCCCGACTGGTCCGTGCAGTGTTGGTTCTTGTCGATTGTGGTCGGTGAGGTGTCCTGTACCGATCGCCGGGGTGTGTCGTAGAGGCAGACCGGACCGAGTGCTGTGATCAGATCAAGTTGCGCGCGTCCGTCTTTGACGATGCTTCCGAACTTTTCGAAACCTTTCGGGACCACCACCAACAAGGCGTCGACGGCAGGCATCCGTGCGGTGACGATCTGCGTGGAGACGAGGGAATTGGCCAACAGCAGACTGAACGGTTCACGGCTCTGCTCGATGAGAGGGAGTATCTGATTGTCGAGAACGCTCGGGCTTCGATCGAGGAGTGTGCGCAGTTGCGGGTCGGAGTTTCGTACCTGATCTGTCAATTGGCGAAGTGTGAGTGCAACTTCGGGAAGAGCATCGACGTTGTCTTCGTTCGCGGCAAAGAGTGAACGAGAATTCTGTACGAGTGTGTTGACTTGCGGCTGATCGGCTCGGACAGTGCGCGCGAGTACGTCGAAGTTGTCGACGAGAGCCTGTAGATCCGGACCCGATCCGTTCAATCCCTCACCGAGTTCGTACGAGAGGGTCCGCAGGTCTGCCGGATCGACGGTGTCGGCAGCAGCGTTGAAATTCGCGATGACGGTTCCCAACGCGACCGGGATCGACGTGCGCTCAGTCGGAACCACCGAACCTTCGGCGAGGTAGGGGCCGCCGTCGGTCTGCGAGGACAACTGAACTTTCAGTACCGGAACTGCGGTGTCCTGGCTGATGGCCGCATGCGAATCGTTGGGGATCTGTTGGTCGGCGGCGATGCTCAACGTCATCACGACGAGGTCCCGGGCGGAGTCCACCTGCACCGACTCGACGTCGCCGACGGTGACTCCGCGGTATGCCACCTCCGAACCTGGTGCGATTCCGGCCGCGTTCTCCAATTCGACGGTGACCGAGAAGGTTCCGGTGAACGGATCTCCGGCACCTACTTGCCGGAGTACGTACGTCGTGCTGATCACCGCGATGAGGAGGAAGGCTACGATCTCGAAATAGACGGTTCGGTTCTTCATCGCGCGCCTCCTTGCAGGGGTGTCGTGATCGGCAGCTCCCGGTCGAAGGCAGGCAGAGGTGGCAGTGGCGGTGCGGCACCGGGAATGATCTCGTTGAGCACTCCGGTCACTGTTCCCTCGAGATCGACGTCGAGGTCGATGTTCACGTAGTCACCTGGGCTGGCGCGTTCGAGGAGCACTCTCGCGTTGTCCAGGTTGGTCATCGTCTCACCCAGTGTCGGGCCCATCGCCGAGAACTGGTCGAGGATGGGTGAGAGTCGATCGGTGATGTCGGAAATCTGGTCGGCCGACTGATCGAGTACGGAATTGGTTGCGGTACTGAGCCTGTCGGTCTCATCGAGAAGATCCAGCAGTGGTTGTCGTTGGTCGGAGACAACACCCAAGGCAGGCGTGAGTGCGCGCAAACCTTCGTCGATGGTGGCGCTCTCGTCACCGATCAAGGCGCTGAGCCGATTCAGTGAGTCCAGGGCCGAGTTGATCGATTCTTTTCGGTTTTCGAGTGTTCCGAGAAAAGCGTCAAGGCGCGCAAGCAGATCGCGGATCGTCTCGTCCCTGCCGTCGAGAATCTGATCAGCCTCGCTGACGATGTTCTTGACCTGCGCCAACCCGCTGCCGTTCAACAGAGTTCCGACGGCGCCGAGTAGTTGTGCGACGTCGGGCCCGCGAACGGTCTCCGATCGCTTGATGGTGGAACCTGGTGCGAGGACGGGGCCGGTCGCATCGGCCGGAACTTCGAGGTTGACGAATGCATCGCCGATCGGGGTTGACAGCTCTATACGGGCGCGGGTGCCGATGGGTAGTTCGATGTCGGACTCGATGTCGGTATGGACGACGGCGGCAAAGGTTTCCGCGCTCATCGAGGTGACTTTGCCGACGACAGCCTGCCCGATCCGTACCTCGCCGCCGACGGGCAGTAGTGACGCGTCGTCGAACTCCATGTTCAACGGGTACGACTGTCCTGGCAGTCCGCGACCGAGGGGGAGGTGCTGGAAGTTGAGACTGCAGCCGGTCAAGGGCGCTGCGATGGCAAGTGCCACAACAATGCTCGCCACGGACCTGTTCGACGCCATCAGTTGCCTCCACCCAGGATGCGTGCCAGCTCGGAACTGCCTGCGGAAGGGAATTCGATGGGATTGACGATTCCCGGCCCGGTGCACAGTGGAATCGGCATCTTCTCGCACAGTGCTCGTGTCGTGTCGAACTGTGAGAGGTCGGTGGCGATGTCCAAGCGGCCGCGTGCCCTGCCGTCTTCGGTGACGAGGTTGGCGACGTTCTCGAATCCCGTTGGTGCCGTTTCGATGATCTCGCGCAGTTGGTCCTGCTTGGTCGCCACTGCTCCGGTCAACTGTGCGAGCGCACCGAGGTCGGCGGTGACCCTCTCGCCGTGTTCGGCGAGTAGCGCCGAGACCTGTCCGAGCAACGTGGTCAGGGAATCGAGCGCCCCGCTGATGTCTTCGCGTTGTTCGCTGAACGTGCGGGCGGTCAGTGTCACCGAGTTCGACAGCGAATCGACCTGGGTCTGGTTGTCCGCGATCAACTGCACGAGGGTGTTCAGGTTCTTCACCAGCTCGGAGATGTCAGGACTTGCACCCGCCAGCACCGAACTTGCCTGTGAGATGGACTGCACGGCATCGTGAAATGCTTGTCCGTTGCCGTCCACCGCGTGGGCGCCTTCTCCGATGAGGTCACCGATCCCACCGCCGTCGGCGCCAGGGCCGAGCGCGACCGTCAGTTCGTTCACCGAAGCAGTGAGCTGGTCCCACGTCAGAGGAGAGTGAGTGCGTTCGAGAGGGATCACCGCGCCGTTGGTGAGGAACTCACCGTCTTCGTAGCCGGGGCCGAGTTCGATCGTGCGGTCACTGATGACCGAAGGAGAGAGGACCCAGGCCTGCGCGTCGGCTGGCACGCGTGTTCCCGGTGGCAGGCTCAGTGTCACCCGCACCCGGGGCCCGTCCGGTGTGACGCTCTCGACTCTCCCGCTGGGAACTCCCAGAATCGTCACCGTGTTGCCGGTGAAGATGGCATCGGTGGAAGTGAATTCGGCAGTGAGAGTGAGTCGGTGCTCGTCACGCGTGACGAACAAGATCGCGCCGATCGCGCAGATCACCATTGCGGCCAGAGCAGCAAGTTTCTTGACGGTCGTGGTCATCGGCACCCCTGCACAAGCCCTACGACGCACAACCAGTTGTCCGGGATGAGCGTGGAGGGTGAGTTGAGATCGAGCCAGTTGCCGTTGCCGGTCGCGTTGGTGACGTAGCGGACGCTGGGCGCGAAGTTGTCGAGCAGCGTGGTCAGCGATTGTTCGTTCTCGGACAGAACTCCCGTCACCTCGTGGATGTCTCCCATGACCGAGTCGACCAAAGCCTGGTTGTCACCGAGGAACTGGGCAATGGTGGTACTCAACTGATTCAGGTCTTGTACAAGGGCATTCAACACGTCCCGCCGGTCGGCGATCGTGGCCAGCACCAGATCTGCATTTCCCAGAAGGGTTTGCAGAGTGTCCTTCTGCTCGATCAGGGTTGTCGTGGCCTGCTGCGCCCCGGTGAGAAGGGAGCGCAGTGCATCGTCGTTGTTGTTGACGACCCCGGAGAGTGCGTCGATTCCCTCGAGTGAGCGGCGGATGAGTTCGGGATCGTTCGGTGAGTTGTCGGAGACCACGGTCAGCATGTTTCGCAGTTGTTGCAGATCAAGGTTTTCCGACGTGGATTGTGCGCTGCGTCCGAGGTCGTCGAGAGTGAACGGAACACTGGTGTTCGTGATGGGGATGGTCGAACCTGCGGGCAAGGAGCGCAATCCGTTCGGAGTGATGTCGAGCGAGCGTCGGCCGAGCAGAGTCGAGATCTTGATGTCCGCACGCGAGTCTTCGCCGAGAGTGACGCCGTTGTCGAGTCGGAAGGTGACGTCAACGGAGTTGCCGCTGACCGCCAACGACGTGACTACCCCGCTCGGAACTCCTGCGACGTTGACCGGATCGTCTCGCGTCAACCCGGTGGCGTTGGCAAATACGGCGTGGTACTCGTTGGTCTTGACCTTCAAGATCAGTTGAGGGACGACAAGTGCGGCCAGAACGACTCCGACTCCGACGAGAATGCAGATGATTCCGTTGCGGACCGGGTTCTTGACGGTGAGCCAGTTCATCGACACACCGCCGAGCGCTCGGGACCACCCAGCGCCACCGATTGACCCAGTGCACTGAGTCGAAAGTTGCAGATGTAGATGTTCGCCCAACTGCCGTAGCTCATTGCGATTCCCAACTGGGTGAACAGTTGATCGAAGGCGGTGATACCTGTCGCGAGCGAGTCGCGATTGTCGACGACGGCGCGGGCCGACTGATCGATGGAGGTCAGTGTGCCCGCCAAGTCAGGCTCGACCCGCGTGACCAAGTCCTGAAGGGAAGAGGTCAGGGCACCTGCGGAATCCACTGCGGCCGAGATCTGTTGGCGGTCCTGTGCCAAACCGCCGACCAGTGTGTCGAGGGTGTTGATCATCTCGACGAAGTTGGGTCGATTCGTCGTGGTGACGGTCAGTACCCGGTCGAGGTTGGTCAGTAGCTGGTCCAGGATCGCGTCGCGGGACGTCAAGTTCTCGGTGACGGCAACGGTGCGCTCGAGCAGGCTTTCGATGGTGGAACCTTGTCCTTGGAATACCTGCACGACGTGTCCGGCAAGCTCGTTGACTTCTGCGGGGTCGAGTGCGTCGAACAGTGGACGGAAGCCGCCGAGGATGTCGGTGAGGTCGATCGCCGGCTGAGTCCGTTCCACCGGAATGGTGGCCCCGGGGGAGAGGTAGTTGCCGGTTGCTCGTTCGTGTGGGTCTGATTCGATCGAAATCGTCCGTGCCCCCAACAGATCCGCATACCTCACCACCGCTCGACCGTCGGTCGGAATGCGTTGTGTGGATTCGAGTTCGAAACCGACGACGGCTTGATTGTTCACCAACTCGACGCTCTCGACGCGCCCGACTCGGACCCCGGCGATCTGTACGTCACTGCCCGTGACCAGACCGGAGGCATTGGCGAAGACGGCCTGGTACTGCGAACTCGGCCCGGAGACGGGGTTGATCAGGGTGCTCACCACGATCACGGTGGCGAGAATCGACAGTGCGGCAAACACTCCGAATCTGATCAGAGACTTCTTCACGCTCATTCGCCCACCACCGTCGTGCCACGAAGTACCGGTCCGGCCACCAGAGTGTCCAACGCTGTACCTCCCTGGGTGAGAGCTGCGATCAGCGACTGTTCGACGGGACTGCCGACCGGTCCGACGGTTCCACCCAACGCGGCAGCGGCGGCAGGGCAGTTGGGGCCGCGGGCCGCGTCGTATTGTGGGCAGTCGATTTTGCCGTACGGATACAGATCTGTGACGGACAGTCGCAGGTCGGTGCTCAGCCAAGGCCCGTGTGCCAACGCGGGCGGAAGCTTGATCGTGAGATTGCGCAGGCCGGTGTAGAAAGTTGTGATGTGGTCGGGTCGTGAAGTGATTGCGCCGGTGAGGGAATCGGCGTCGTCGATCACGGTGATCATGCGGTCACGATTGTCGCCGATCACAGTCGCGGCAGCAGAACCCGTGCTGGTACCGGCTCGCAGAAGCGCCGCCAATCCGTCGGATTTCTCGACGACGGTTTTGGATGTGGTGATGGAGTTCTCGAATGCGGCGAGCATGTCCGGCGCACTCGACGAGAGACTGTCGGCGAGGGTGGCTATGTCGTCGAGGTCGTCACCGAGCCCGTCGATGACGGGCTGCGCACCGACCAACGCGTGGTGAACCGAATCGAGAGATTCACCGATCTGGTTTCCCTTGCCGCTCATCGCGTCCGAGACTGCCGTGAGCGCAACGTTGATGTCGGCGGGGTCGAGGGAAGAAACGAGCGAGTAGATCCGCGAGATCGATTGGTAGAGCTGGACCGCGACCTCGGACTGATCCGATACCAACTCCGTACCCGGCGCGAGAGCAGGTCCACGGGAGAGTCCGGCTGGTTGAATCAGGTCTACGAAAAAGTCGCCGAAGATGTTGCGGGGCATCAGCCGCACCTGACTGGTCGACGGTATGTCCTCGAACGCACCCTCGTCGATTGCGAGTGAGACGGTGGACGCGGTGGTGCCCGGCTCGATGTCGGCTACCGTTCCGACTACGACGCCGCGGTACTGAACAGACGATCCGACGCGCAGCGCACCGGCGGCGGCGGGGACGACAGCGCTGACCTGAGGTGTGGAACCGAAGGTGTCCGTTCCCCTGCTGAACAGGAAGACATAGGCGATGATCAGCAAGACAACGGCAAGTAAACCCCGCAATGCCAGCGTGATTCGACTGGTATTCGTGACGATCATCCGGTCAACCCGGGTACTTGAGGTTTGAGTCCCCACAGCGCAATGGTCATCGCGACGTCGGTGAAAGCAAGGAAGACGATGCTGGTGCGCAAGGCTCGCCCGGCGGCTCGTCCGACGCCTTCGGGGCCACCTGTGGCGGTGTAACCGTAGTAGCAGTGCACGAGGGTCACCACGACCGCGAACACCATGACTTTTATCAGTGACAGCCAGATGTCGTTGGGGGAGAGGAAAAGACTGAAGTAGTACCCGTACGTTCCCTCGGACTGTCCCTTGACCCGGATCACCGCAAGCGCCGTTGCCATGTACGAGGCAAACAGGCCGACGAGGTACAGCGGGACCACCGCGATCAGTGCCGCGATCATTCGGGTGGTGACCAGATACCGCAGTGAGGGAATCGCCATGACCTCGAGTGCGTCGATTTCCTCGGAGATCCTCATGGCGCCGAGTTGCGCGGTGAATCCGGTTCCGACTTTGGCTGCCAAGGTGATTGCGGCGACGAGCGGTGCGACCTCGCGAGTGTTCGCGATGGCGGACATCACCCCCGACAGTGGAGCGAGGCCGACGAGGTTGAGCCCGCGGTAGCCCTCGAGTCCGATCTGGGAACCGGCGAAGAACGAGATCGCGAAGATGACGACGACGCTGCCGCCGCCGGCGAGGAGGGTGCCCGAACCGAATGCCACCTGCGCGACCAGACGGGCCACTTCACGCCAGTATCGCTGCAGGGTTGCCGGAATCGAGGTGATCACGCGCGCGTGGAAGGTGAACTGATCGCCGAGTCGACTCAACCCGTCGACGGTTCGCGAACTGACCCGCTTGGCACGAATTGTGATGGGAAGGTGCATCAATAGGCACCTTTCACCGAGACGAACAGCGGGTAGAACTGGGTGATCGCGAGATTGGCGACGAATACGAGGACAAACGAGAGCACCACGGTCTCGTTGACGGCATCGCCGACGCCTTGGGCTCCACGCTTGACGGTCAAGCCCTTGTAGCAGGCCACGATTCCCGAGATGAGAGCAAAGGCAACGGCTTTGATGCCGGAGACGACGAAGTCGCTGGGTTGACTGAATTGAACGAGATTGCGTAGGAAGCTCTGTGCGTTGCCGTCGAGTATCAGGACGTGAACGAAGAGGCTTGCGCCCAAACCGATTACGAGAACTATCGAATTCAGTAGGAGGCAGACGATCGCGATCGCGATCATCCGGGGCACGACCAGGCGTTCGAGCACGGGTAGGCCCAGCACTTCGAGTGCGTCGATTTCTTCACGGATCGTTCGCGCTCCCAAGTCTGCGCAGATCGCGGAACCGCCGACGCCGGCGATGATCAGGGCGCACACCAGCGGTCCGGCCTGTCCGATGATGAGGAACGCGACGACGGCACCGCTGTACGCACCCGCGCCGATTTGATCTGCCAGCGCACCGATCTGCAGTGCTACTCCCACACCGAGGGGAATCATCACCAGAGCAGACGCGACCGAGGTGACGTGGGCGAGAAACCACATCTGGTCGAGCGCTTCACGCCAGGCGAGGCGCCGGCGTCGCAGGGTCGTGACCGCGGCAACGCACACACGCACGGTGAAGGTGAACAGCAGTCCGATCTCGGACAGCAGGTTCGAGAACATATTCGTCTTGGCCGGGGAGGCAGGTGTTGCGTCCCCGCTTGTTCCAACTTCGGGGTTGTCTCCGGTTGTTTCAACTTCGGTGCTCACGCCATCCCCCTTTCCGGCCGAATCGTGCTGGTCGGGTTTCTTCGATCACACTCGGATGCTCGAAGTGCTCCAGGTCACGTTGGGAGACGGTATCAGGAAACTGACTCTGAAGTAAGTTCCAATTCGGGTGCTTCATCACAAGGTGTGAAAGCCGACGCGGATCTTTCGTTTGCGTCTACGCAACCTTCCCGGCGAGAGCCCGAAATGCGGCGGGTGCACAATGAGTGAATGCCACGATCAAGCCCCATTTCCGCTTGGAAGTCTCTTCGCGAAGGCAACGAGCGATTTGTCAACGATGCATCCATCCATCCCAGCCAGGGAATCGCCGACCGCGCGAAACTCGTCGACGGGCAGCACCCCACAGCGGTTCTGTTCGGTTGCGGTGATTCGCGCGTAGCCGCAGAGATCATCTTCGACCAGGGCCTCGGCGACATGTTCGTCGTGCGTACGGCCGGTCATGTACTCGACGATTCGGTTCTCGGTTCGATCGAGTACGCCGTTCACGTGCTCAACGTGCCGCTCATCGTCGTCCTCGGGCACGACGGTTGCGGTGCTGTGAAGGCAACGCTCGACGCCCTGGACAAGGGCGCAGTTCCCGATGGATTCATCCGCAGTGTGGTCGAGCGTGTTGCCCCGTCCATCCTGATGGGCCGCAACGAAGGCTTGTCCACCGTCGACGAACTCGAAGGCCGTCACGTCGTGGAGACCGGCTCTCTGATCATGCAGAGGTCCCGGATCATCGCCGACAAGGTGGACAAGGGTGCGTGCGCGATCGTCGGCGTCACGTACACGTTGTCCGACGGTCACATGCGAGTTCAGGGCGCAGTCGGCGACATCGGCGAGAGCGTCGAGACCGTCGAAGGTTAGATCTTCCGGGGCAGTGGTACCTGGCAGCAGACAATGGGTACCGACACGCCGCCTCAGCTGACGGTTAGTGGACCCTGCGCCAACTACCGTTGAGTCCGTGTTGGAACCTAATGGACCACTGCCCCCCGAGATCTACTGGCGTCGCCGGGCGCTGGCCATTGGTGCCGCCGTCATTGCACTGGCGTTGATCATCTGGGCGGCGTCTGCCCTGTTCGGCGGTGGAAGTGATACCCCGGAGGCCGATTCGGCCGCTGCGAGTTCCTCGCTGACAACAGACGTCTCGTTCACTCCCAACCCTTCCGGATCCAACGCGCCGTCGGGTGACGGTGGTTCGGGTGGGGGCGCTGCCGGTGGATCGGGCGGCTCGGGCACGCAAGCTTCGGGATCGTCGACATCGGCGTCGTCTTCGTCGGCCACCGGCGCCCCGGTTCCGGCCGGTCAGTGCGCCGACTCGTCGCTGGCAGTCAAGGCAACCGCTGACAAGGCGACCTTCGCTCCCGGCGAAGAGCCGTCGTTCACGATCGTCATCACCAATATCGGTTCGGCACCCTGTGATCGAGATCTGGCGGGCGGCCTTCAGCAGGTGCTCGTCTACAGCATCGACGGCAAGACCCGTCTGTGGTCCAACGTCGACTGCTACCCGCAGCCCGCTGCCGACGTGCGCAACCTCACTCCGGGTGAGCAAGCCGCGTTCAAGGTCGCCTGGTCGGCCACGACCTCGAACCCCGAGTGCGCGACCGCGCAGAACCCCGAGCGCAATCCGGTGGGCGCAGGCGCCTACACGGTTGTCGGTCAGCTCGGCGCATTGCGAAGCTCCCCGGAGCCGTTCAACATCGCGTGAGAGCGAGCAAGCGGCGAACGGGTTGGCTAGTTGAACGATCCGGTGATCGACGTCTCGGCGAGCCGGGACAGTCCCTCACGGATGTGACGGGCCCACAGTCCGCCGATGCCCTCGACCGACTGCAGATCGGCAGCCGTAGCGGCCAGCAGCGACTGGAGAGTGCCGAACGATCCGACCAAGCGGTGGATCTGATGGAACTGCAATCGAGGCACACGCATCAGTACGCGATATCCGCGAGGAGTCATCGGAGTATCGAGGGCTTCGATAGTGCCCGGATAACCGAGCACACGCGCAAGCGTCGTGAGATCGAGTAGGTCGGCGTCGGTGACGCGATCGAGTGCGACGAGGACGTTGTCCATCGCCGCGGTACCGATGGGTTCGGGGGCGGCAAGGTAATCCCGAACGATCAGTTGACGTGCAATGTCGTTGTCGCCGACCAGTTCTTCGAGTTGCAGTGCCAGCTGGCGACCGTCGGTGCCGAGCTCGAGGACGTCCTGCTCGATCTCGATCGACACACGGCGAACCATTTCGAGTCGCTGTACGACGGTCAACGCGTCGCGCAGGGTCACAAAATCCTCGATTTCGACGACCGACAGTTGCCGTGTCACTTCGTCGAGTCGCGCTTTGTATCGTTCGAGCGTCGCGACGGCCTGGTTGGCGCGCGAAAGAATGGTGGCCGAGCCGTCGATGACGTGCCGGATACCGCCGACATACACACTGACGATCGACATCGACTGACTGACCGACACCACGGGATAGCCGGTTTGAATCGCCGTACGCTCGGCGGCACGATGCCTGGTGCCGGATTCGACGGTAGGAATCTTGTGATCGGGAACGAGTTGGACGTTTGCGCGCACGATGCGTGTGCCGTCCGTCGAGAGGACAACCGCGCCGTCCATCTTCGACAACTCGCGCAATCGGGTCGGGGCGAACTCCACGTCGAGATTGAATCCGCCGTCACACAGCGCTTCCATCTCTTCGTCGTATCCGAGGACGATCAGCGCGCCGGTACGACCGCGAAGAATGCGCTCGAGCCCGTCTCGCAACGCGGTACCCGGCGCCAACCTGGCGATGGTCTCTCGCAATGCCGACGACGACTGTGTGTCCGCCATCGCACTGATCATTGAGAAACTCCCTGCTGAGGTCGATGTCACTTCGGTCGGGTCCGATGCCTGTGCCGGACTGATCCCCGTTTAGATTACCTATCCATGAGTAGTACCTGGACCCTGCCTGACGACCTGACCCTCCCGGAGCCGACCGAATTCTTTCCGGCCGCCGGCGAGAAGCTGCCTCAGCACTGGTCGAAATGCTTCGGCTGCGGCGACGACCAGCCTGCGGGAATGGCGATGAGTTTCAGGGCCGGTGACGGGCTGGAAGTGACCGGTCGTTTGGAGGTCGCCAAGAAGTATCAGGGCGGTCCGGGAGTTATTCACGGCGGCATTCTGTCGACGGCATTCGACGAGGCTCAAGGTATGGCATGCATGGCTCTCGGCTCGCCGGTGGTGACCGGGCACCTCGAGATCGACTTCGCCAGACCGATCCCGTTGGGATCGGTGCTCGAATTCCGGGCCCGCATCGACGGCGTTGTGCGCCGCAAGGTCTACACCAGTGCAGAAGCGGTGATCGTCGAAGGTCCGACAGCGGATCCGGACACGGTGGTGGGAACATCCCGGGGACTGTTCCTGACCATCACCTCGGAACACTTCGCCAAGACCAAGGAGTTCGTGGACGGCGAACCGACTTCCCCGTTCGGCACCTCGTCGGTCTGAAGCGGTAGTCGGCCGCACGCCGATCACTTCACCGGTGTGAGCTTGGGGCGAGACGGGGCTTGTTTGCCGCCCATCAATCCGGCGTAGGCCAGCGCCTCGGCCAGATTCGCCACTTCGTTGACGCGCATGCCGGGAATGTTCGGGCCGGAATCGACCGGCACTATCGCGCTGGTGAATCCCAATCGGGCAGCTTCGATCAGCCGTCGGTTCACGCCGGCAACTCGTCGAACCTCTCCGGCGAGTCCGACCTCGCCGAGGATGACGAGCCCCTTGGGGACGGGTTTGGCTTTCACGGCGGAAGCGACTGCAATGGCGAGAGCCAGATCGGCACCCGGCTCGGTCATCCGCATTCCGCCCACGGTCGCGGCGTAGACGTCGGCCTTCGAGATCGACACGCCGACGCGGCGCTCCAACACGGCCAGAACCATGGCCACACGGGCGGTGTCCAGCCCGCTGACGGCACGGCGAGGTGTTGGCAGGGGTGTGGTGGCAACGAGGGCTTGAACTTCGCCGAGCAGAGGACGCTTACCGTCCATCATCACGGTGACGGCAGTGCCTTCCACGGCTTCTTCGCGGTGATGCAGGAACAGCCCGGACGGATCGCTGATCTCGTTGATGCCCTGCTCGCTCAGTTCGAAGCATCCCACTTCGTCGGCTGCGCCGAACCTGTTCTTTACGCCACGGACCATGCGCAGGGTGGAGTGCTTGTCACCTTCGAAGTGCAGGACCACGTCCACGAGATGTTCGAGCGAGCGAGGGCCGGCGACGGCGCCGTCCTTGGTGACGTGGCCGATCAGAAGCACCGGGATGCCACTGGCCTTGGCCAAGGAGGTCAGGGCGCTGGTGACGGCCTTGACCTGGGTCACGCCGCCGACGACTCCGTCGACGTCGGCAGCAAGCATGGTTTGCACCGAGTCGACGATGACCAGAGTCGGCTTGACCTGCTCGACGTGGCCGAGGATTGTCGCGAGATCGGATTCTGCTGCCAGGTACATTCGCTCGTGGACCGAGTTGGTGCGATCTGCTCGTAGTCGAACCTGACCGGCAGACTCCTCGCCCGTGACGTACAACGCTCGATCTTCGGCACTGCGCATCGCCCAGCGGTAGACGACCTCGAGAAGTAGCGTCGATTTTCCGACACCAGGCTCTCCCGCGAGCAGAACTACGGAACCCGGAACGACACCACCGCCGAGGACGCGGTCCAGCTCGCCGATTCCGGTGGGCTTGGCCTGCGTCGAGGTGCTGTCGATCTGTGTCAACGGGGTGGCCGGAGTCGTTGGTAGTACGGCGCTTGACCCCGCTTTCGCGAGTGAAGCGCCGGCGCGACTGGCGACGGGTGCGACGACGGCGACCTCGGTCATCGAGCCCCACGAGTCGCAGTCCGGACATCTACCGACCCACTTGGGCACTACCGACTGGCATTCGGAGCATCGGTAGTTCGATTTCACTTTGGCCACCGGGACAGACTAGAGGCGGGGTCCGACATGGACCCCGCCTCTAGTGCGATGCTGAAATTGTTCTGCGAGGCGCAGTGTGCGCCTTGGTGATTCGGGGCTCAGTGCCCAGCTTCTGCAACGTCGGGCGACTTGTCCGACTCGTTGCGCTCGAGCTGCGGGCCGGCATCGACAGGCACGTCGACGGTGACCGAACCGGCCTTCTCGAACTTGAACGTGATCGGGACGGTCAAGCCCGGGCGAACGCCTGCCTTGATGTCCTGCAGAACGACGAGAGTGAGCGCAGCGGGTGCGTCGTCGTTCTCTTCGTTGTTCTTGATCTGGGTCTCGGCCTCGGTTGCGGCGCCCTCGCCGGCGGGCAACTGACCGGCCTGCAGTGACGTCTGCGGCTTGATCGTCAAGCCGCCGACCTCTTCACCTGCGATGACGCGCGCTGCGTAATCGGTGGTGATGCTGACGAGCTTGTCCGTGGTCTCGGCGCTGTCGTTCACGACGGTGAATGCGAGCACGGCGTTGCCGCCCGGCTCGATGCTGTATTCCTCGGACGAGGGGTAAGCGATGTGCACGTTGCGCAGTGCGATCTCACCGAGGTTGGCGCTGTTGCCGTTCACGGCGGCCTGCTGGACGGCGGTCTGGCTCACCTGTCCGGAACCGCAAGCGGACAGCGCGATGGCTGCGCCTGCAGCCAGTGCAATGGCGGTAGCGACTCGACGAGTCGGCTTACGGATAGCAGTCACGATTTGTCCTCCACGGCGTCAGGTTCGCACTCCACTAGGCAGAGTAGTAGATAAGGTCCCGCAGGCTGGCCGTCGGGTCGCCACAACGGTTGTCTGCGTGGGCTTTCAGTCGGTTACACAGGGGTGCTCCAGACCAGTTGAATGCACGTACAACAAGCCCTGTCAACCCCTACGCTCGAGCAAGGATGCCCCTGACCTGCACAGTTGATGAGTGGTCGGTTCTTTCACGTGTTAAACTAGTGGAATCGAAAGGGGCACGGGACACATGATTTTCAAGGTCGGAGACACCGTCGTATACCCCCATCACGGTGCGGCGCTGATCGAAGCTATCGAAACCCGCACCATCAAGGGTGAGCAGAAGGAGTACCTGGTTCTGAAGGTCGCTCAAGGCGATCTCACAGTTCGGGTTCCTGCAGACAACGCAGAGTACGTCGGAGTTCGTGACGTGGTCGGCCAAGAAGGCCTCGACAAGGTTTTCCAGGTTCTGCGAGCACCGCACACCGAAGAGCCCACCAACTGGTCTCGTCGATACAAGGCAAATCTCGAGAAGCTTGCCTCAGGTGACGTGAACAAGGTTGCAGAAGTTGTTCGTGACCTGTGGCGTCGTGAGCAGGACCGTGGACTTTCCGCTGGTGAGAAGCGCATGCTCGCCAAGGCTCGTCAGATTCTCGTCGGAGAGCTCGCGCTCGCCGAGGGCACTGACACCGAGAAGGCAGAGACCATTCTCGACGAGGTCCTCGCGGCCGCGTCCTGACGGTAATACAACAAAGCTGACAGTGGCAGTAGTAGCCCTGGTACCTGCTGCAGGTCGGGGAGTGCGTTTGGGCGAGAAATTGCCCAAGGCATTCGTCGAACTCGGTGGGTGCACCATGCTTGCACGCGCGGTCGATGGACTCCGGAAATCCGGAGCGATCGACCGCGTTGTTGTCATTGTGCCGCCTGAGCTGGTCGAATCCGTCGTGGCCGACCTCGGTCTCGCAGCGGACGTCGACGTCGTCGGTGGTGGCGCCGAAAGGACCGATTCGGTTCGAGCCGGCCTCAATGCTGCCGGTGACGCGGATTTTGTACTCGTGCACGACGCTGCGCGGGCATTGACGCCGCCGACGCTGATCGCACGTGTCGTCGAAACTCTCCAGGCCGGCAGCTCCGCGGTCATTCCGGTACTTCCGGTTACCGACACGATCAAGTCGGTCGACGTACTCGGCGCAGTCACCGGTACGCCTCTTCGTTCGGAGTTGCGTGCGGTTCAAACTCCTCAGGGCTTCTCCACCGACGTCCTGCGGAGTGCGTACGGTGCCGGTGACGTCGCCGCGACCGACGATGCCGCTCTGGTCGAGCGTCTCGGTGTTTCGGTCCAGACGATTCCCGGCGACGCTCTCGCCTTCAAGATCACCACTCCACTCGACCTCGTCCTTGCCCGGGCGCTCCTGATCTCGGAGACAGAGGAGACAGAGTTGAGTGCGGACTCACGGAACGGAAATTAGATGCGCGTCGGTCTCGGCACGGATGTCCACCCCATCGAGGTGGGCCGACCTTGCTGGATGGCGGGGTTGCTGTTCGAGGAAGCAGACGGGTGCTCAGGGCATTCGGACGGCGACGTCGCCGTCCACGCGCTCTGTGACGCGTTGCTCTCCGCGGCGGGCCTCGGTGACCTCGGTTCGGTTTTCGGCACCGGCAGGCCCGAATGGGACGGCGTGAGCGGCGCTCGAATGTTGGCCGAGGTTCGCCGACTGCTCGAGGAGAACCAGTTCACCGTCGGCAACGCAGCAGTGCAGGTCATCGGTAACCGTCCGAAGATCGGGCCGCGACGCGACGAGGCTCAGAGGGTGCTCTCGGGCATCCTCGGCGCCCCTGTTTCGGTGTCCGCGACCACCACGGACGGCCTCGGCTTGACCGGTCGCGGCGAGGGGATCGCCGCCATGGCCACCGCGTTGGTCATGACAACCGAACACGACAGGTAAGATCGCTGGTCGTGACCCTGCGCCTATACGACACCGGTACGCGGGCCCTTCGGGATTTTGTTCCGTTGGCCCCCGGACATGCATCGGTGTACCTGTGTGGGGCGACAGTTCAGGGCGACCCTCACATCGGACACGTTCGCAGCGGCGTCGCTTTCGACGTGCTGCGACGCTGGCTGTTGGCGCACGGCAACGACGTTGCCTTCGTGCGCAACGTGACGGACATCGACGACAAGATCCTCAACAAGGCCGCCGACGCCGGCCGACCTTGGTGGGAGTGGGCGACGACGTTCGAGCGTTCGTTCACGTGGGCTTACGACCAATTGGGTGTGCTTCCCCCGTCCATCGAGCCGCGGGCCACCGGTCACGTGACGCAGATGGTCGAGATGATGGAACGCCTGATCGCGAACGGCCACGCGTACGCGGCGGGCGGTGACGTCTACTTCGACGTACAGAGCTACCCCGAGTACGGCGCACTGTCCGGCCACAAACTCGACGACGTCCATCAGGGCGAGAGTGCCGCCGAGGGAAAGCGCGATCCCCGCGACTTCACTCTCTGGAAGGCCGTCAAGCCCGGTGAGCCCTCGTGGCCGACACCGTGGGGACCCGGCCGTCCGGGCTGGCACCTCGAGTGCTCGGCCATGGCGGAGTTCTACCTCGGCGCGGCATTCGACATCCATTGCGGTGGACGCGATCTCGTCTTCCCTCACCACGAGAACGAAATCGCTCAGGCCAAGTGCGCCGGCGACGATTTCGCTCAGTACTGGCTGCACAACGGTTGGGTCACGATGAGTGGCGAGAAGATGTCCAAGTCGTTGGGCAATGTTCTCTCGGTGCCGAACGTGCTCAAGAAGGTTCGCCCGCAAGAACTTCGGTATTACCTCGGTAGTGCGCACTACCGTTCCAACCTCGAGTACTCCGACGAGGCATTGGACGAAAGTGCGAAGTCCTACCAAGGGCTCGAGTCGTTTGTCCTGCGCACACACAAGCGCGCAGGTGGCGTCGAACTCGGCACGTGGACCGAAGGTTTCGCGGCGGCTCTCGACAACGACTTGTCGGTGCCGATCGCGTTGGCCGAGATCCACGGCAAGGCAAGCGAGGGTAATTCCGCGCTTGCTGCCGGTGATCTCGACGCGGCTCGGGTGGCTGCCGGCCAGGTGCGGGCCATGCTCGCGATCCTGGGCGTCGACCCACTCGACGAGCATTGGACGCAGTCCGGTGGCGACACCGAGACGGCAATGGAAGCTTTGGACGTGTTGGTGCGGGCCGATCTCGATCGTCGGCAGCAGGCACGTACGGAAAAGAACTGGGCGGTGGCGGACGAGGTCCGCGATCGCCTCATCAAGGCGGGTATCGAAGTAACCGATACTCCCGACGGACCCGAATGGTCCCTTAAGGCAGGGCAGTAACAATGGCTGGAAACTCGAGCAGGCGCGGCGCAGTCCGTAAGGGCGGCACCAAGAAGGGCCAGGTTGCCGGTTCCGGTGGCCAGCACAAGCGTGGTCTCGCCGGCCGCGGTGCTACGCCTCCCGCCGAGGCACGCACCAAGCACCCCGCGGCGAAGCGTGCAGCGCGCGCCGCCCGGGCCGACGAGAAGCAGAACCAGGGCCGCGGTGGCCGTCCGGGTCCGGGCCGCAAGGTTCTCGACGGTCCCGAAACCGTGCTCGGTCGCAACCCGGTGGTGGAGTGCCTGCGCGCGGGTGTTCCGGCGACGGCGCTGTGGGTGGCTGTCGGTACCGAGAGCGACGACCGGCTGAAGGAATCTGTTCAGCGGGCTGCCGACGCCGGTATCTCCATCCTCGAGGTGCCGCGCTCGGATCTCGATCGCCTCAGCGCCAACGGTCTTCACCAAGGCATCGCTCTGCAGGTTCCGCCGTACCGCTACGCGCACCCGGACGATCTTCTGTCCGAGGCACGTAAGCACGCCGAGCCGCCGCTGCTCGTCGCGCTGGACAACATCACCGATCCCCGCAACCTGGGTGCCGTTGTGCGCTCGGTCGCAGCTTTCGGTGGACACGGCGTCGTGATTCCGGAGCGTCGTAGCGCGAGCGTGAGTGCTGTCGCTTGGCGTACCAGCGCCGGCGCTGCCGCTCGTTTGCCGATTGCTCGGGCAACCAACCTCACCCGCACGCTCAAGGACTGGGCATCGAAGGGTGTTCAGGTCGTCGGTCTCGACGCCGAGGGCGACACCACTCTCGACGATTTCGACGGCAGCGGTCCCGTTGTGATCGTGGTCGGTTCCGAGGGCAAGGGCCTTTCGCGCCTCGTCCGCGAGAACTGCGACGCGATCCTGTCGATTCCGATGGCCGGTCCGGTCGAGTCGCTCAACGCCTCGGTTGCCGCCGGAGTTGTCCTGGCGGACATCGCCCGCAGGCGTCGTAGCAGCTGAGTTGTAACGGCGTTCGGGTGAGTCTGGCGGGGTTCTAGCTCCGTACCGACCAGGCTTCCCACAGTGCAGCGTAGGAACCGTCCGCGCCGATCAGTTCGTCATGTGTCCCGCTCTCGACTACGCGGCCACCGCTCATGACGAGTATCCGATCGGCGCGGACTGCTTGGCTCAGGCGGTGCGCTATCACCACAGCAGTCCTGGCGCTGACCGCGAGCTCGGCCGCCTGATCGAGCAGACCTGCTGCGGTGGTTCCGGCTTCGGCAGTGGCCTCGTCGAGGATGACGACGGGTGGATCGAGCAGAGCCAGTCGGACGAGGGCTATGTGCTGTGCCTGAGCCGCAGTCAATTGGTACCCGCCGGCGCCCACTCGGGTCTCGATCCCTTCCGGAAGCTCGTGAATCCATTGAGCTTTCATCGTTTCGACGACTTCGGCGATCTTCGCATCGTCCGAATCGGGTGCGCACAACCGGAGATCATCGGCGATCGTCCCGACGAACACGTGAACTTCCTGGCTGACCAGGACGACTTTGTGCCGAAGTTCGGCATCACTGAGGTCGTCGATCGGTATGCCGTCGACGATGATTCGCCCGTCTCCGACGGGAATGATGCCGGCAATCAGTTTGGCGAGCGTGGTCTTTCCGGCGCCGCTGCTTCCGACGACGGCGATTCGTTCCCCCGGTGCGATGGCGATCGAGATCGAATCGATGACCGGGATGGAGTTGTTGTACGAGTAAGAAACCCGGTCCACCTCGACGCCGATGGGGTCGGACCGAGCCGGGGCAGGAATGGTCGAAGGACGCCCGGGCATCGCGGTGACACCGATCAGGCGAGCCAAGCTGGCACCAGCATCCTGCAATTCGTCGATGTTGGAGAGAAATACCGCGATGGGGCTGAACAGACTGTGGAAGTAGAGCGCGGCGGCGGTAGCGGCCCCGATGGACACCGATCCCGTGGTCACGAGCCAGTAGCCGACGCTCAGGACGGCGGCCAATCCGAGTAGTTCGGCGCCGTTCAGTTGAGCGAAGAAGTTGGTACGCAGCCGAACTGCCTGCATGTCGAAGCTGATGGCATGCTCGGAGGTCGCGGCGATTCGGCCGATGTGCTCGTCAGTTCTCCGTAGGGCAGTGACAGTGCCTGCGCCACCGAGAGTTTCGATGAGCTGCTGTCCCCGCCTGGCCTGCGCAGCGCGGGAGCGTCGGTAGACGGGTCCGGAGCGTCGGAGGAAATGACGAAGAGCAAAATAGTGGATCGGCGCGACCGCAACGATGGCCAGGGTGAAGCGCCAATCGATCACTCCCACACCGACAAGCGTCAGCGAAATCATAAACAGGGCCGATACCGTTGCGGGTAGCACCCGAGCGATGACGGTGTTGACCGCTTCGACGTCACCCGAGACCCGGGAAATCAGATCGCCGGTTCCGGCATCCTCGACCAGCGACGACGGCTGCGCGAGCGTAGCGGCGAACACGTCCTCACGAAGATCGGCCAGCACGTTCTGCGCGACTTTCGCGAGAAGCTGTGTGCTCCACCAAGTCAGCGCGACTCCTGCGGCCGCTGCGCCGAGCATGAACGCGGTGATACGTAGAAGTGAGACAAACGGCTTGCCCTCCGTGACCGCATCGACCATGAGTCCGAGCAGCGCGGGGGTGGACAGGCCGCAGGCCGTAGCGGAGAGAAGTACGACGGTCGTGAGTGCGAGTGCTCGCTTGCGTGGCCGAAGCAGTGCGATCAATGCGCGGACGGTCTGCTTGGTCGACGCGATCGGCAGGGCAGATACAACCGGAACAGCAGATGCATCCGGAAGAGTTTCGGTCACAGCGAGTCTCCGTCCCGCGCGTCGTCGATCGTCACGACGCGGTCGCACGAATGGAGCAAGGTCGGACTCGAGGTGATCACCAGAATGGCCTTGTCGGGAAAGTTTCTCAGTGAGTGTGCAATTCGATGCTCGGTGACAGAATCCACGGAAGTGGTGGGTTCGTGAAGGACCAGGATCGGCTGGGGTTGATGGAGAGCGCGGGCGAGGAGAAGACGTTGGCGTTGACCCCCGGAGAGCTTCTTTCCTTGCTCACCTACCTCGGAGAGGTGGCCGTCGGGCAGATGCGTCAACACGTCGTCGAGTGCAGATGACGTCATTGCCGACGAGTCGACGCTCGGTGCAGCCAGATTGTCGAAGACGGTGCCTGTGAACACGGTTCCTTCATGAGCGGAGACGAACACCTGATCGCGAACTCCGTCCGGACCGAGTTCGGTTGCATCGGCGCCGAATACGAAGTAGCAGTCGGGGACGAGCGGGGTCTGGTAGGCGAGTTGTCGTGCCAGCCGGTCAGCGGAATCGTCAGCGCGCACGCCCACCACTTCTCCGCGTCGAGCTGAGACGACGGTTCCGTTGTCGGCCGAAATCAGCAGGGCGTCTTCACTTCTGTCGGAGCTGACCGTGGCCGTGGAGAGCAGCGAATCGATCAGGTGCGGTTCGGCCAGGAGTTCGGACAGTCTGCGCGCGGAGCCCCGCTTGGCAGCGAGTTCGGCACCGAAGAACCCCAGCGTTTCCATCGGACCGGCAATCACTCTGCTCAGGCCGACCACGGTGACGAAGTTGCCCACGGTGATCGTGCCTTGATGCGCCATCCACGCGGCACCCAATGCGACTGACGCCAGTACCAACGCGGAGACCCCTGAGTTGAGTGCGGTCAGACTGGACATTGCCCTGACCGTCCGGATCGCTGCTTTCATCGACTCCCGGCTGGCATGGACGTATCGGGAGAGAGCAGTGGGCTCGGCTCCGAAGCCTTTGAGTACTCGCAGTCCGAGCGTGAAATCAGTTGCGAGCATGCCTGCCTCGGCTGCCTTCTTCTGCTCTGCATATACACGCTCGTCCAGTGGACCGCTGATCTTGTGGATGAAAACGAGCTGCGCAGCCGTGATGAGGACGACGATCAATGCCAGCGGCCACGATACGAAGGCAAGCGAAATCACTGCCGCGGCAAGCCCTGCGAAAGCTGAGCCCTGCTCGGCGACAACCCAAGAGAAGCCCGAGACGTGCGAGGCGTCCGAAGTGGAGATGGTGAGAACTTCACCCGTCGAACGCTGAGCTTGCATGCCCCTGGCGTCGAGTACCCGTCTGGCAGCGTTCAGTCGTAGGTCGTGTTCGCCGTAGACGAAGACCTGTGTGTTCAGGCGAACTGCGATGCGCCACGACAGGGCGAGTCCGACGAACAGAGCGCACAGCACCGCCAGCCACACGAGAAGTGCTGTGCTGTCGGACTTTCCGATTGCCCGATCGACGACGGTGCCGATCAGCACCGGAATAAGCGCTTGAGCTACCTGGTACGACGCCTGACCGGTGACGGCTGCAACCAGTCGCGGGCCGCGCCCGGAGGAGAACGATCCGGTTCTGATCATCTCCATCGGACCGGTACGAGTTTCGGGCAGCGCTGACACTCGTGAAACTCCTCGCCCAGATCCGAACACTCGTTGTGCAGTTCTACGGTAGAGCCGGTGGAGGTACGGAAAGTGCTCGTAGATGCCAAGGGCTACGCGGCAGCGGACAGATGGAGCATCGAGACCCCATTACCGGGATCAGGTCTCGATATACCTGCCTGGTCGAAACAAGTACGTTTGCGAAGAGAGCTGACAGAAGATGAAAAGCACTACCCGAATAGTGGCTGCGTTGGCCGCGATTGCCCTGCTCGCAGGCTGCCAGAGCAGCACCGAGTCAACTGCGTCGGAGGATACGACGCAGTTGGCCGAGACCGGTGCGCTGCCGGCCACCATCGACCACGCGTACGGCTCGACAACCATCGAGACCGAACCTCAGCGGATCGTGACCATCGGTTGGAACAGCCAGGATTCGGTCCTTGCACTGGGTAAGACGCCCGTCGCCATGGAGTCGTTCAGTGGGGCAGGCTTGGAGAGCGGAATCCTGCCGTGGGACGAAGAATTGTTGGGCGATGCCGAACCGACGTTGCTCGACAGCACGTCAGGTGTGCCGTTCGAGCAGATCCTGGCATTGGAGCCGGACGTGATCATCGCGGTGGTCTCCGGAATCACCGAAGACGACTATGCACGTCTGACTCAGATCGCACCCACGATTCCGTTCAAGGAGACTGCATGGGCGACCACGTGGCAGGAACAGTTGTCGACCATCGGTTCAGTGCTCGGTCAACCGAAGCGGGCGGCTGAGCTGATCGAGGAAACCGACGAGTCCATAGCCGACCTCGCCGCGGGCTCCCCGAATCTGAACGGGAAGACCTTGACCTTCCTCTCGGGAAACATCGACGGCCTCACCAATTACTGCGCCGACGACGGCCGAGTCATCCTGATGACCCAGCTCGGACTGAAGCAGTCGGCCGGAAGCGCAGGGCTGTGCGGCGATACGCAGGGTTCCGTCACCGCATCGCGCGAACAGTTCAACGAACTGGGCGCGGACGTTATCGTGCTCAACGACGCGAGTGGCCAGGGGCTCCCCGGATTGATGGGAGACAAGTTGTTCGCCGACCTGCCGGCGGTCAAGGAGGGCAGGCTGATTCAGCAGCTCGGCCTGGCCCGAGTCATGGCACTGGCCTCACCCACGTCGCTGAGCGTGAAATATGCCTTCGCCGAACTGGTCTCGAAGATGAACGGGTTCTGACCGACTGATACTTCTGCCCAGCTGATGATTCTGACCAGCTAGGCCGACAATTCGCACGCATCCGAGTAATAGTTCTTCGGTGTCCGTCCGGTGACCTTGCGGAACACGCTGGTGAAGGCGCTGGGGGTTTCGTATCCGACACGGCGGCTGACCGTCGAAACAGGAACGCCCGCAGCGAGATAGGACATCGCAGCGCGGACGCGAACTTGAATTCTCCACTCGGTGAAGGACATCCCCGTGCCTTGAGCGAACACGCGGCTCAGGGTGCGGGGGCTTCCGCCGACCACATAGGCCCAATCGGCAAGTCCGCGTTGATCGGCGGGGTCGGCGATCAACCGGTGTGCAACGGCGAGGGCCCGGGGATCAGCGGGCATCGGCACTGCGACATCGGCCGCCTCGATGGGCGCTAGCGTGTCGAAGACTACTGATTCGGCGCGCAAGCGAGCCTCGGGCGGCATATTTCGCTGGTGCAGGTGGATGAGCATCGTCTTGACCACGTCGTCGATGCCGATGATCGCGGGTTTTGTCCACGGGTGGGGGAACGACTCGGGCCGGAAGTACGTGAAGCGAGCCTCGGTGGATGCGCCGAGCGTGATGCGCCGTGGAGTTCCGGCCGGGATCCACATGCCGACCGTCGGTGGGATCTGCCAACGAACGTCGTCGATGTAGGCGCTCATCTCTCCGGAAGCGCCCCAGAGGAGTTCGTGTTCGGGATGGCGGATCTCACGCCACGCCCGCTTCTGATCGCGCCCGATGGTGGACGTGGTCATGGAGAAAGGGAGCGGAACGTACCGGCCTGCCGGCACAGCCCAGTACGGAAATCCTGTGGAACTCATCGCTGGATCATACCGCGAATGACTTAGGTAATGCTTTCCTATTTGGTTCTATGATGCGGGCGCGACGGAGTGTGATCGCCACAAAGGATCGAGGGTGGCATCGAGTCCGAAGACTCGATGCCACCCTCGAACACATTCCCCGACGGAGTGTTTACAGGTGGAGCGGAAAATCAGCTGCCGTTGGCCAGGACACCGCTGATGATGTCGGAGATGAAGCCGGCCGGGTTGTCCAGGATGGAGGAGCCGGCCGAACCGGTTCCGCCCTCGCCGTCAGAAGAGCCGAAGCCCAGATCTGCCGAGCCCGATGCGGCTGCCTCGCCCGGGTTCTTGGCGCGGATCTTGGCGTAGACGCCGCTGATGTTCTGATCGGTGCTGAACAGCGAGATACCGATCGAACTGGAGAGTTCCTGGTACGAACCGATCGGTGCATCATCGGCCACGAGGTACTGCGCCTCGATCGTCACGGTCTTGCTACCGGTGGGGGAAATCAGCCAACCGGTGCTCGGAATGTTGACGGTGCGGTTGGTCGTATCGACAGACGGCGTGACGGATTCGGTCTTCTGGCCACCGACCAAATGCCATGCGTTGACCGTCGCGGAGTCCTGGATGAATTTGAACGTGGCGGGGTAGCGATCGACGAACTGATTGACGTAGCGCTCGGGGTGGCCGGTCGTAGAGATCACGGTGCGTACGGTGACCTTGCCGCCGGGTGCAACTTCGCCGTCGCCGACGATGCTCTTGGTGATCCGGACGTTGGAGGAGTTGACGGTCGCAGAGGCCGGGTGGGCTGCATCAGCGCTTGCGGTGCCTGCGCTCATGAAAAGTCCGCTGGTGGCCAACGCAGCGATTGCTACTCCGGTGAGTGTTTTGCGCATTGAAAAACGTGACATGAAGTTCTCCGTTCGAGGGGTTCGGCGGCGATGTGGTGACTCTTCAAAGGTTGCGCCGCGGTAACCATTGAAATCTATCGGACGCTTGCTCATGTAGAAGTTGGGCAAAATTTACGGAAAAGTCCGGTTTGAGAAGCTTTTTCTCGGCTAGGTTGCCTGTCGATAACTGAGTGCTGACAATTTTGACGAAAAGCTGGGCGAATGTCCAGGTCGCCTGTATCGTACTTCGGGAGTCGGGTTGTAACAAGTTTCAGTAATCGACGAAATCGGTTGTCCTGGAACTCTAAAGAGCGGAGATGTTTCGTGAAGAAGGTTGGATCCAGGAATCGGAATCTGTCCACTGTCGGCGTCGGGCTGGGGGCGATCGCTCTGGCTGTGGGTGCAAGCACTTTTAGCGCTGGGGTCGCGACTGCCGAGACTGCAACTTCTGGTGCCTACACATTTACTCGCACCGTGGACAACGCGTCCCCGAAGATCGGCGACACGATCACCTACACGACAGTGTCGAAGAAGAGCGGAATCGACGGATATATCAGCAGGTTCACCGAGACTCATGCCGCATGCTTGACCTTTGTCCCGGGTTCGGCGAAGGTCACGAAGTTTCACGTTGGCGGGACGATGACCGAAACCACGGAAACACCGGAACTGACAGCCACGACGCTCCAAGTGACCAGTGCCGGCTGGATCAACAACGGAAGCAAACCGGTGACCATGAAGACCAGCTACACGGTCACTGCTTCGTGTGCGCCGGGAACCGTGTACGGAAGTGGATTGGCGGTAGGTGCCACGGTGATGGGCAACGGATTCCAGTCGAGTGCGAATTTCGCCAACGTGGGACCGTCCATCACTGTCCGCGCCGCGGATGCGGTCGACCCAGTCGATCCCGTCGATCCGGTCGATCCCGTCGATCCCGTTGATCCCACTGGCCCCGGAACCGGTGGAGGAAGCGGATCACTCGGCTCGTTGAGTGGTGGTCTCGGTTCCCTCAGCGGCCTGTTCGGCTCGAGCTAGTCGAGAGTTGTGAAACGGCGGGCTGTGACTGTCGAAGTCTCGGCCCGCCGCTGTTGTTCGGTGATCAGGTATTCAAACCATCAGGTGCTCAGCCGAATTCGATGGAAGTGTTGATTTCCTCCACCTGGTTGGACGTCTGCATGTTTGTCGTATCGGTGAACTGGTTTGCGAAGCTGACCAAGTAGACCGGCGAGTTGTCGTCGGCTTGGTATGCGACAACTGTCATGACGGCGTACAGCGGAACGTCCACATTTGGAGCGGTCCAGGTTCCGGAGAGGCGGAATCCCCGCTGTCCGTCGACGTCGATCTCGGTGTACTTCACCTCGGTCCACCCGTCGAGAGTGGCGATTGTTTCACGCGCGGCGGCAAGAACCTCGTCTTTTGTTGCGGTGCCTTGGTTTTCGACCGTCACGGTGGTGTTCGGCATGAAGCCGCTGGGTTCGCGGCTGTTGCTGGACAACGCATCCGTAACGCCGGCAGGGATGTTCTCGCCGTGAGTCCAGCTCGGCGGGAGGCTGACGCTGATGCTCGGCGCTTCGGGGTCGTCGCCGGTTTCGATCGTCGTCCGCTCACCGATGAACGGTGTTCCGTCCCGCAAGGTTGGCGTCGCGACAGCGGCAGACGGCGAGGATGCAGAACTTTCGGAAGCGGTGGTCTCGCTGGTGTTGGTATCACTGGAGACGGCGTCGCCGCTTTCCGAACTGCTGCATCCGGACAGGATGAGTGCAGCAGTGATCAGTGACGCTATTCCGAGAGCAAGTGTGCTGCTCTTAGGGCTCATAGTGTGACAGTCCTTCAGGTTCTGGCGACGGCCGAGCGCCGCCGGCAGCGTTGCTGGCGCGGCTGAGACTATCAGCGCTACGACGGCCTGGTAGTGGCCTTGAAGGTAATGGTGCTGCCGGGCCGCAGCTGTGCCAGCGACGCAATCCCGGCGTCGGAAACGACGGCGATGACTGGGTATCCGCCGGCCACGGGATGGTCGGCGAGAAACACGACGGGCGCTCCGCCTGGTGGCACCTGGATGGACCCCACGACGACGCCTTCGCTCGGCAGTTCCTCCGTGCGTGAGCGGTGCAGAGGCCCTTGGCCCTGTAACCGGACACCGACGCGATTGGTGTGTTCGGTGACTTTCCAGGTGGTGTGAAGGAGCGCCTGAACGGATGCGGCAGTGAACCAGGAATTTCGTGGGCCGAGCGTGATCTCGAGTGGAACTGCGCCGAGTGGAGGGGCCGGCGGTGGAATCAACTCTTCGGTGGGCCACGTCCCTTCCTCGGCCCCGAGGAGGAGGTGATCGCCGACGGTGAGCGGCGGCGGCCCGAGTCCGGAGAGCGTGTCGGTGGATCTGCTGCCGAGTACCTGCGGGACGTCGATGCCGCCGCGTGCGGAGATGTACGTTCTCAAACCAGTTGTACTGTAACCTAATTCGAGAATACTGCCATCGTCGAGGTGCATGCTCGAGTAGTCAGGCACCGGCTGTCCGTCGACGGTCAGCGCTACCCGCGCGCCCGTCACTGCGACCGTCATCGATCCGACGGCTCGCATAGCGAAACCGCCAGTGGTGACTTCGATGGTTGCTGCTCGAAAAGTGTTGCCTACAAGTCTGTTCGCGCTGTCGTGCGCGATCATGTCGACGGCCCCGGATCTGCCGACCCCGAGGGCGCCGTAGCCTGTCCGCCCGCGGTCTTGAACTGTGGCGAGCGGGCCGGTACGCACTACCTCGAGCCAGGCCATGAATCCATTCTCCCGCAACAACGCGGTGAAGACACCGAAATCATGAGGGCATCAAATTCACGCACGGACAAAGGTGACCGTGGTGCCGGGTAGAAGCAACGCCGGCGGGCGGCGTTCGGCATCCCACACCGACAGTTCCGTGGTTCCGATCAACCGCCAGCCGCCCGGGGAACTACGTGGGTAGACGCCTGAGAACGGGCCGGCCAATCCAACTGCCCCGGCCGGGACCTGCCTGCGCGGGTCCGATCGACGTGGAACCTCCAGCCTTGTCTCGCTGCTGGTCAGATACGCGAAGCCGGGGGCGAAACCGATGAACGCGACGGTCCACGACGCAGACGCGTGAGCGTCGATCACACCGTCGACCCCGAGTCCGGTCAGCTTGCCCACTTCTGCAAGGTCGGCGCCGTCGTAGCTGACCGGAATCTCGACGGCAGGTCCGCTCTCGTCGGCCGTCAGTTCGATCGGTACGGCACCGCGCACCCATTTCTCCACGAGTTGGTGCCCGGTGATCGTGTTGTCGTACTCGATCAAGATGGTTCGCGCCGCAGGAATCAAGTCGATCACCCCGGGGATCCGACTGGCGTCGAGGGCCCTGAAGTTGCCCAACACGTTCAGCAGTTCGTCGTACTCGACGAGGACTGCGGATTCACCGGCGGGCAGGATCGTGATCATGTGAACGGCGTGATCTCGACGTCGGAGGATTCGAGGAGTGCGCGGATCGCCGCGGCCATGTCGACGGCCGCCGGACTGTCACCGTGCACGCACACCGAGGCTGCGGCGATCTCGAGGGTGCTCCCGTCGACTGCGTCGAATACGCCGTCGACGATCATGCTGCGAACCCGTTCTGCAACAAGCGTCGGGTCGTGCAGCACCGACCCCGGTTCGGTTCGGGGGACCAGGGTGCCTTCTGCCGTGTACGCGCGATCGGCAAAAGCCTCGGCGACGATGTCGAGTCCGGCCTCGCGAGCCTCTTCCAGAAACACCGAACCCGGCAGTCCGAGAACAGGGAGCGAACTGTCGTAGGCGACGACAGCGGCGACCACGGCCCGTGCTTGCCGACGGTGATGAACTATCGCGTTGTAGAGCGCGCCGTGGGGTTTGACGTACGTGACCCGCGATCCGGCGACACGAGCCAAACCGTCGAGCGCCCCTATTTGATAAATGACGTCAGCGGTCAGGTCCTTCGGAGAGACGTCGATGAAGCGTCTGCCGAAACCGGCGAGGTCTCGGTACCCCACCTGCGCGCCGATCCGGACGCCGCGGGTGGCGGCGGATTCGCAAGTCGCCAACAGCGTCGTCGGGTCGCCCGCATGGAATCCGCAGGCGATGTTCGCGCTTGTGACAAGTTCGAGCATGGCGTCGTCGTCGCCCAGGGTCCAGGCTCCGAAGCCCTCGCCGAGGTCGCTGTTCAGATCAACGCTGTAGCCCATACCTCGATTCTAGGTAGGTATGGGCTCTCGGTGTTCAGGCGTGCGCCGGAATCCGTCCGGCATTCTTGCGGCGTGCGGATCCGAAGAGTCGGCATATCAGGTAAATCACGAACGAGACCGAGGTGACGAAACTCGAGACGGGAACGCCGGGGGCCAGCGAGAGAAGGATGCCGCCGACGGCTGCCAGTTCGGCGAACACGACGGAGAGAATCGTGGCCTTGAGCGGGCTTGCCGTGACGTACGCGGCGGCCGCTGCGGGAGTGATCAGCAGCGACATCACCAGCAGGGCGCCGACGATCTGCACGCCGAGCGCGGCGGTGATTCCGACCAACACTGCGAACACTATCGACAGTGCCCGAACCGGAACACCGCGAGCTGCAGCAACTTCGGGATCGGTGCTCGCGAAGAGCAAAGGGCGGTAGATGAATCCGAGTGTGCCGATCACGATGACCGCGCACAGCAGCAGAAGTTCGAGACCGCTGTTTCCCGGCGCCACGATCTGTCCGACCAACAACGAGAAGCTGGTTCCCGTGCGACCGTCGTACGCCCAGAGGAACAACACCGACAGGCCGAGGCCGAAAGCCATGATCACACCGATCACCGAATCCCGGTCCCGCGCTTTGGCTCCGAGTAGCCCGAACAGAACCGCGGCGACCACGGATCCGACGATGGCGCCGAAGCCGACGCCCACTCCGACAAGAAGTGCGGCGGATGCACCGGTCAGTGACAGCTCACTCGTACCGTGCACCGAGAACGACATCTGACGGCTCACGATCAGCGGCCCGATGATGCCCGCCAGCAATCCGAGGATGGCGCCGGCGATCAACGCCTGTTGGACGAAGTCGTACTGCAGTAGATCGACGGTGGCGGACACGTCGAACATCCGCGACATCGCGTCGGTGAACTTGTTACTCACTGGTGGTGATCCTCATCAGAATGGTGAACGCCTTCGCCTGGACGCAGTCCGCCGGCGCTGCCGAGCGCGTCGATGGCATCTCCGGTGCCGATCACGACGAGGCGACCACGAACCTGCAACACCTCGACGTCGGTGTTGTACAGATCCGAGAGAACCTCGGACGTCATCACTTCGGCCGGCGTCCCGATCCGGAATTTGCCGTCCACCAGATAGAGCACTCGATCCACCAACGGCAGGATCGGATTGATCTCGTGCGTCACGAACAGCACCGCCGTGTCATGGCGGCGTCGACGCTGGTCGATCAGAGTCGAGACCAGGTGCTGGTTGGCGAGGTCGAGGCTGAGCAGCGGCTCGTCGCACAGCAGGATCCGCGGGTCGCCGACCAATGCCTGAGCGATCCGCAGTCGCTGCTGCTCGCCGCCGGACATGGAGCCGATGGGAGCGTCGGCAAACGACTGGGCGCTGACCTGCGCGATGGCGTCGTCGACGATCTTGCGTCGACGACCCCGGCGCAGTAGCCCCGTGCCCCACTGGTGACCGTCGACGCCGAGGCCGACCAGGTCGCGGCCGCGGAGCGGGAGGCCGTCGTCGATCGACTTCTGCTGCGGGATGTACCCGACATGTGAGTTCCCTGCCCGCGCCGGCGTGCCGACGATCTGAGCACTACCGCCGCTGAGTTGTAGTTGGCCCAGCAGAATCTTCAGGAGTGAGGTCTTGCCAGACCCGTTCGGTCCGAGTACGGCGATGAACTCACCTGGCTGTACCTCGAGGTCGAGTCCGTCCCAGAGGGTGCGGGTGCCGAAGGACAGTCGAGCATCCTTCAGCGTCACAGCGGGCACGGTGGTACCAGAAGGCTCGGTGGTACCAGAAGGCTCGGTGGTACCAGAGGGCAAGGTGTTTCCTGAAGGCACGGAGTCACCAGAAGGCACAGGAGTATTCGCGGAAGTTTCTGTCACAAGCCGATCGGTTCTTCTCGGAAATGGTGGGGCAAAAATTACTGGGCAGAGAGGGCGTTTGCGAGCGACTCCGCGGTCTGCGTCTGCCACTGAATGTAGTCCAGGCCCTCGGGGAGAGTCTCCGTAACCTCGACGACGGGCACTCCGGCGGTTTCGGCGGTGGTGCGCATGTCCTGGGTCACTTTGTCCTGCGTCTGGATGTTGTAGACCAGTGCGCGGGCCTGCTTCTCCGAGAGGAGCTGGCGCGTTGCGGCGATTGCGGCCGGTGAAGGATCGTTGCCGTCTTCGATGGCGCTGGTGAACTCTTCGGGAGTTGCGTCCTTCAGTTCAGCTGCGACCAGGAGGTAGTGCGCGATCGGTTCGGTCTGAGCCACCGGTGCGCCCGCGTGGGCAGCGGCGATGGAATCGGTGATCGCTGTGACGCCGGCGAGCTTCTGGCTGTATGCCTTCGCGTTGTCCTCATAGGTTGCCGCGTTGTCAGGATCGAGTGCGCTCAGTTGATCGGCAACCGAATGTGCGACGGCGTCGACGGTCGGGATGTCGAACCAGACGTGTTCGTTGACTGCGCCGTGGGTGTGACCGTCATGCGATTCGCCCGCGGTTTCGCCGGCATGGATGCCGCCGTCGAGCAGGTTGTAGGCGTTGACAGTCTTCTGCTCACCCTTGCCTGCGTCGAGGACGTCGGTGATGAACTGGTCGTAGCCGCCGCCGTTGTAGACGACGAGCGATGCGTCGGTGATCTTGGCGGCGTCGGCGGGAGTCGCCTCGAACGAGTGTGGGTCCGCGGACGGCTCGTTGATGATCGACGTCACGGTCAGCTTGTCGCCTGCGACGGCCTGCGCGACGTCGCCCCACACGTTCGTCGATGCGACGACGGTGATGCCTTCGTCTTTCGAAGAGGTGGAGCTGCACGCGGTGAGCGCGAAGGCTGCGGCGACCGAGACGGCCGCGAGGGCGGTGGCGGTGCGGAATTTCGACGACGAACGCACGTGCTTTTCTCCTGAACAAAGGCTGGGCTAAATGCTATTGGAAACCGTTACCGTTACACATTAGCGCATAGTCGCTGGTAGTTCACCTTCGGTTCAGCCCCAACGCGCCGTCTGCGGGTACTACGGCTAACGTCCGTTTATGCCCCGGTCCCGTCAGCCACGCCGTCAAGCCACTTTGGCGTCGCTTGCCGCCGAGCTCAATGTGTCGAGAACTACAGTCTCGAACGCGTACAACCGACCCGATCAGCTCTCCGTCGAGCTGCGGGATCGAGTGCTCCAAGCGGCCAAGCGACGCGGATATCCCGGACCTGATCCGGTCGCCCGCTCCTTGCGAACTCGCAAAGCCGGCGCCGTCGGTCTCCTGCTCACCGAAGCACTCAGTTATTCGTTCCGTGACCCGGCCGCCATGAGCTTTCTGGCCGGTCTCTCGGAATCGTGTGAGGACGCCGGTCAGGGCTTGCTGCTCATCCCGGCCGGTCCCGGACGCGACGAGGTGGACGCGGCGGCCGTGGTCCAACAGGCGGGCGTCGACGGATTTGTCGTCTACTCGGTGGCCGACGACGATCCGTATCTCGCTGCCGTGCTCGAGCGTCACATTCCGATCGTGGTGTGCGACCAGCCGCGCGAGATTCCCGGTGCGTCCCTCGTAGGCATCGACGACCGCGCTGCCATGCGCAAGGTCGCCGACTACCTCATCGGGCTCGGCCACCGCGACATCGGCGTGCTCTGCATGAGGCTGGGGCGCGACCGGATGGACGGCGTTGTCAGCCAGGAACGGCTCAAGTCCCCGCACTTCCACGTCCAGCGTGAGCGGATCGAAGGAGTGCGCGACGCGATGGTGGCGGCGGACATGGACCCACTCTCACTCACGGTGATCGAGCGGTACGTCCACACCTCGCAGTCCGGCCACTCGGCCGCGGCGGAAGCTCTCGCGACCAACCCTGAGATCACCGCACTGGTCTGCACCACCGACGTGCTGGCCCTCGGCGCCTTGGACTGGGCGCGCTGGCAGGGAATAGATGTACCTGGCCAACTGTCGATCACCGGATTCGACGGCGTCGACGAGGCGCTGCGTGAATCACTGACAACGGTGCGCCAGCCCCAGGAAGAGAAGGGCCGGCGCGCCGGTGCGCTCCTGATGTCGCCGTCGGGATCCGGCGTTCCGATAGTCGAGATGCTCGACACCGAGCTACTGGCCGGGCGAACATCAGGTCGGATCAAGGGGTAACTGTCACAGGGGTAGGTGTCAGGGTGTAGTTGTCACGCCAGGAGTTGGGCGCAGCGCAACAATCCCAGATGGCTGTATGCCTGGGGGTGGTTGCCCAGCGAGCGTTCCGCGATGGGGTCGTACTCCTCCGCGAGCAGTCCGGTGGGACCCGCTGCCGCGACCAACTGGTCGAACAGTGCCTCTGCTTGCAGGCGTTGCCCGATCAGTAGGTAGGCCTCGACGAGCCAGGCTGCGCAGAGATGGAATCCACCTTCGATGCCGGGCAGGCCGTCGTCGTGGTGGTAGCGGTATACCGTTGAGCCGCTGCGTAGTTCAGCCTCGGTGGCTACGACGGTTGCGGCGAAGCGTGGATCCGTCGGATCGATCAGTCCCGACAGTCCGATGTGCAGAGTAGCGGCGTCGAGATCGGTACCGTCGTAGGCAGCGGTGTACGACTGGACGTCGTCCTTCCACCCCTTGTGTCGTACTTCGTCGGCGATCTGGTCACGTAGTTCCACCCACTCGGGCAGAGCCTCACGAGAAAAGCGGGCAGCAAGATCGACAGCGCGGTCGACGGTGACCCAACCCATCACCTTGGAATAGACGTGGTGGCGAGGGTTGTCGCGAATTTCCCAGATACCGTGGTCGGGTTCGAACCAGCGTCGCTGCACTGCTTCGACCATGGCGCACACCAATTCCCAGTCGCGGTCGCTCAAAGGGTCAGCAGCACCGGCCTTTTCGCGTGCATTGGCCAGTTCGACGATCAGCTCGACGATCGGGCCGAACACGTCCAGTTGAACCTGCTGATTCGCGGCGTTTCCGATGCGGACCGGCCTGGACCCGGCGTACCCGGGCAGTGAGTCGATGACGGCTTCGGGCGGTAGTGAAGTCCCGTACAGCGTATAGAGGGGATGCAGGCGCTCGGGTCCCGGCAGCGTTTCGAGCACGCGGTGGACCCAGTCGAGGTAGTTCTCGGCCTCGTCGGTGGATCCGACGCTGACGAGAGCTGTTGCGGTGAGGGCGGCGTCGCGCAACCAGCAATAGCGGTAGTCCCAGTTGCGGACTCCGCCGATCTCTTCCGGCAGAGATGTCGTAGCGGCGGCCATGATGGAACCGGAATCGGCGTGAACCAGCCCGCGCAAGGTCAGCGCAGAGCGTTTCATCAAGTCCGGCTTCAGCTTCGGCAGTTCGAGCGTCTTGGCCCAATCGGACCAGTATGCCTCCGAAGTCGCTCGGCGTTCGATCTCCGGAATCTCCGAGGGGCCGATTTCTTCTGTTCCGCAGCGCAATTCGAGGACGACGTCACCCTTGGACGGCTCGACGATGGCGTGCGCGGTCTGCTGGTTTCCGTCGGTGGCGATGTTCCACAGCACGCCGGGGGAGCGGAGCACGTATGGCTCGTTGGTGCCGAGGACCCGAATGCCCTCGTCGACGACCTCGAGGGTGACCTGACCTTGGCCGAACTCGGGACGGGGTGCAAACGAGACGATCGCGTCGGCCTGGCCGGAAATGATGCGAGTCAGGTCGGTTCGTCCCTGCGGGACGTCGTGGGGGAGGTAGTCGGTGACTGACAGGCTCGCCCAGCGGGTCTGAACGGTCATCGTGCTGTCGATGTACTTCTGGCTCAGCGGCAAGGCTGTGCGGCGAGGGCCGACCGTGAAATGGCCCGCCCCGGTTCCGCCGAGAAGGTGTGCGAAGACTGCTGCGGAATCCGGTTCCGGGTGACACAACCAGGTCAGCGTCGCATCCGGGGTCACCAAAGCGACGGTCCGCGGACTGGCGAGCATCGAGAGCCGCTCGATGGGCGGAGCGTCGGCACCGGAAAGCCACGTACGACGCTCGTCGAGCAGGAACGCCAGAGCGGCAGCGACGTCCTCGGTGCTGTCGACGCGATAGTCGGCGACAGTGTCCCCGCTGCCGACCTTGATTCCGATGTCCGGCCCCTGAAGCCTGCTGAACGCCTTTTCGTCGGTCACGTCGTCCCCGATGAAGACGGCTGCGGTAGCGCCGTCCTGGTGGCGAATCAAGTCGAGTGCGTGGCCCTTGTCGGTGGCGATGACGGCCAATTCGACCACCGATTTGCCCTCGGTGACCTGAACACCCGGCCAGAGCGCCGATTCGGTGCGAACGGCGATGAGTGCCTTCTCGGCGTCGTCGGCGCTGGTGTTGCGTACGTGCAGGGCGACGCTGGCGGGCTTCTTCTCCACCGTTGCCCCAGGGGTGTCGGCGGCGATTCGGCCCAGCTCGGTGACGATCTCGTCGAGCAGCTTCCTGGCGTCGGCGTCGATCGCGTGAACGAATCCGATGTCGAACTCGGAGCCGTGGCTGCCGACCAACTGCACTTCGGCGGGAAGTCGGGACAGCGCAGCCAGATCCTTGAGGGCGCGACCGGAGATCACGGCAGCCGTCGTCGAAGCCAGGCTGGCGAGGGAGCGGAGCGCACGCACCGTTTCCGCACGGGGATACGCCTTGTCCGGGTTGGCGACGATGGGTGCCATCGTCCCGTCGTAGTCGGAGGCTACGAGCAGACGCGGGGTGCGTGCCACGCCCGACAGTGCTCGGCGGAGTTCGATGGACAGGTCTTGTGCGCTCACCTCTTCAAATCTAGGTGATGCAGCGACTCCTGGCTCGATACGTTTCCGGCCGATCAGTGCAAAAATGACAGATGCGACAAAGGACGTCTATTCGGGTTTCCGAGTTCCGTCACCGAGCAGCAGTTCAACCGTCAATTCCAGTCGATTGGCGACATCGGTAGCCGAGGAACGTCGCGTGAGCCATGCCACCAAATTGGACAGCCACACATCGGAGATCACGCGCGCGATCGCCAACTGCTCTTCGGTTGGCTCCTCTTCGGTCATCGCTCGTGCGAAGAGGCGGTCCATCAACTGGCCCACTTGATCGACCTCGGCCGCTGCGGAGGCGTCGGCGAACATGAACGCGCGAGTCATGGCTTCGGTCAGGAGTGGATCGCGCTGCATCGCGCGGGTGATGAGGCTGAGGATCAGCTGCATCCGCTCGAGCGGGCTGGTTCCGGGTGGGATCTTGCCCTTGGAATCGATCTTCTCGAATTCGCGTGCCAGAGCGGACACCAACAGGTGAACCTTGGACGGGAAGTAGCGATAGAGCGTTCCGACTGCGACGTCGGCGCGCTCGGCCACGGCGCGCATCTGGACAGCCTCGTAGCCGCCCTTGGACGCCAAGGCGAGGGTTGCGTCGAGAATCCGCTTGCGGCGTTCGCGTTGCGCGTTGGAGCTGAGATCGTCGTCCCCGAGCGTTGCAGAAGCAACCGCGTTGGAGCGGGATCGGGATGTTGTGGTCATCGACAAATTCCTTCGCGCCTTGACTCTTGGCCAGGTGTCATATTAGAACACGTTCTAAACAATTGTGTCACTTATCGAGAGGCGGGAACCAGTTGTGACAATCGCCACGACCGATGAACAGCGAGCGGTCCAGGAATCGATAGAGGCCTGGGCTCGCTCGGCCACGCCGATGGACATGGTACGCCGTGGACCAGCAGTTTCGTGGCGGGAGAAATGGTCCGAGTTCGCGTCTCTCGGGATATTTTCGGTCGCCGTTCCCGAATCGGTAGGCGGAGCCGGGGCCGAAATCGTCGATCTCGCAGCAATGCTCGAACAGGCGGCAATCGAACTCGTGCCGGGTCCTGTTCTCACGACTGCACTCGCAGCTCTGGTGGTGGGGCGAAGTTCTTCGCCCGCTGCCAAGCGTTGGTCCGAAACGCTCGCCGACGGTGCGTTGCCGTGCGCCGTTGTATTGGACGAAAGTCCAGTTGCGGCAACGGCGAACGCGTCCGGTGGCATCGAGCTTCATGGCGAAGGAGGTTACGCCTGGGGTGGAGATTCGGGCGTATCGGTGCTCGTGTCGGCAGGCGTGCATTCCGAAGGTGACGGCTCGCGTGTCGTCTGGGCTCTCGTCGACGGCGACAGCGAAGGCGTGACCTACGACGCCGTCGACACGATCGACAAGTCGCGACCACTGGCACGGGTCTCGTTCGACCGAGTGACAGTCGACGCCGACCGAATCCTCGATGACATTGCGCCAGGATCGGTTTCCGATCTCGCGGCGGTACTGGGGGCCGCCGAAGCAGCCGGAATTGCGGCGTGGAGTCTGCGTACTGCGGTGGAGTACGCGAAGATTCGCGAACAATTCGGAAAGCCCATCGGGTCGTTCCAGGCGATCAAACACATCTGTGCCGAAATGCTGTGCCGCGTAGAGAATGCCGGAGCGGTCGCCTGGGACGCCGCGGTCGCTGCCGAGTCGGGCGACGAACTTCCGATCGCCGCAGCAGTGGCGGCCGCGGTGTCGCTGGACGCCGCAGTCGACACGGCAAAAGACTGCATTCAAGTGCTCGGCGGCATCGGATTCACCTGGGAGCACGAGGCGCACTTCTACCTTCGTCGAGCACTGTCGCTCCGGCAGATTCTGGGCGGATCGTCTCACTGGCGCGCACGCGTCGCGGAATTGACGATCGGCGGCGCACGGCGCCACCTTCAGATCGACTTGAGTGAGCTCGAATCCGACCGGTCCGAAATTCGCGAAGAGGTAGCGCAATTGGTGGCGCTGCCTGAATCCGAGCAGCGCAACGCGCTGGCCGAATCGGGCTACCTCGCACCGCACTGGCCCAAGCCGTACGGCCGGGGCGCCAAGGCCGCGCAACAAATCCTGATCGAAGAAGAGTTGGCGGCCGTCGGTATCGGCCGACCCGATCTGGTGATCGGTTGGTGGGCAGTGCCGACCATCCTCGAGCACGGCAGTGCGGAGCAGATCGAAAGATTCGCGACTCCGACGCTCAAGGGCGAGATCACGTGGTGCCAGCTCTTCAGTGAACCTGGCGCAGGTTCGGATCTTGCGGCACTGCGCACGACCGCGGAAAAGATCGACGGCGGTTGGAAGCTGAACGGCCAGAAAGTCTGGACTTCGCTTGCGCGTGAAGCTGACTGGGCCATCTGCCTCGCCAGAACCGATCGCGATGTTCCCAAGCACAAGGGCATCACGTACTTCCTACTCGACATGAAGACGGCTGGGATTCGGATCTCTCCGCTGCGTGAGATCACCGGAGACGCCCTGTTCAACGAAGTCTTCCTCGACGACGTCTTTGTCCCGGACGAGTGCGTCGTCGGCCAACTCGGTGGAGGCTGGAAGCTGGCCCGCACGACCCTCGCCAACGAGCGAGTCGCGATGAGCGGTGGCTCTTCGCTCGGCGGTGCGATGGAGGAATTGCTCGAGTTGGCAGGCGATCCCGATCCTGTGGTTGCAGACAAGCTCGGTGGGCTGATCGGAACCGCCATGGTGGGCTCACTGCTGGAATTGCGCACGACACTGCGGCAATTGGATGGTCAGGATCCGGGCCCGGCGTCGAGCGTCCGCAAGCTGGTGGGCGTGCGCCAGCGTCAGAATGTCGCGGAGTTCGCCATGGAATTGGGTGGTACTGCCGGGTGGGTGGAGGGACCGCTCTCGCGTGAGTTCCTCAACACGCGATGCCTGTCGATTGCCGGCGGAACCACCCAGATTCTGTTGACCGTCGCCGCGGAGAGAATTCTGGGCTTGGCCCGTGATTAGACGGCGTGAGTAGAGGCCTTTAGAAATGTCCACGTTGGTGATACAACTAGAACACGTTCTACATCAGAGACAGGATTGCCAGCGTGGACTTCACTCCCGATGAAACCCAGGAAGCGGTAGCCGAGGTGGCTACCGCGCTCCTTGCCCGCGAACTGGAGCCGGACGCGCTCTGGGCGGCATTCGCCGAAGCCGACCTGCTCACGTTGGCCCTGCCCGAGCGTCTGGGCGGCGAGGGACTCTCCGTCACCGACGTCGGTTCCCTCCTCGTCGAGGTTGGCCGGGCCGCCGCTCCAATTCCGGCTCTCGCAACTCTCGGCTTCGGTGTACTCCCCATAGTCGCTCTGGGGACCGACGCGCAGCAGGACGAATTGCTCACCGGAGTCGGCGCCGGACGGGTGTTCACCGCGGCACTCGGTGAGCCGGGGCAGCAGTTCCCGGCGCAGCCGTCGACCACCGCGCAGCAGTCAGGCGACTGGTATCGCGTCAGCGGGACGGTGCTTGCCGTGCCCTTCGCGGCGAGCGCACACAGAATTCTTGTGCCCACCGACGCCGGAGTGGTTCTCGTCGATCCGACGGCCGCCGGCGTCGCATTGACGCCGACTCCCAGCGCGTCCGGCAGTCCGGAGTTCGCAGTCACCATGGACGAGGCAGTCGGTGAACTTCTCGGTGCCGGCGCGGAAGCCGGCCAGACGCTGTACCGGATCGCCACGGCGAGTATCGGAGCCGTCGCCGATGGTTTGGTATCCGGCGCCGTCGATCTCACTGCGACACACGTCGGCTCGCGTGAGCAATTTGGCAAGCCGCTCGCCACGTTCCAGGCAGTCTCACAACAGATAGCCGACGCGTACGTCACCTCTCGGACCCTTCACGTCGCGGCGTTGTCGGCGTCCTGGCGCGTGTCGGAAGGCCTGGACGCCCAGTCGGACCTCGACGTCATGGCGTACTGGATCGCCCAGGAAGTTCCTGCCACGATGCAGGTGCTTCACCACTTGCACGGCGGTCTGGGTGTCGACGTCACCTATCCGCTTCATCGTTACTACTCGACGGCAAAAGACTTGGCGCGCCTGCTCGGCGGCGCTTCGCAGCGACTCGACCTCGTGGGGGCCCGGTGTTCATCGATCTGACCGACAGTCAGCGCGCATTGCAAGCTGAACTTCGACGCTACTTCTCGACGCTGATTTCGCCCGAAGAGGCCAAGATCATGCGTGTGGAGCGGCATGGCCCTACCTATCGCGAGGTCATCCGTCGAATGGGCAAGGACGGCTGGCTCGGCGTCGGCTGGCCGGTGGAGTACGGCGGACGTGGGTTCGGTGAAGTCGAGCAGCAGATTTTTGTCAACGAGGCTGTGCGGGCGGATGTCCCACTGCCTTCGGTCACTCTGCAGACCGTCGGTCCGACTCTGCAGAAGTACGGCAGCGAGGAGCAGAAGCAGAAATTCCTGCCCGCGATCCTGGCCGGTGAAGTGCACTTCGCGATCGGCTACACCGAACCGGAAGCGGGCACGGACCTTGCAGCACTGCGGACCTCGGCAGTGCGCAATGGTGACGAGTACGTCGTCAACGGCCAGAAGATCTTCACGACCGGCGGGCACGACGCGGATTACGTGTGGCTCGCCGTACGGACAGGGTCTGCCGATTCACGGCATCGCGGCATCTCCATCCTGATCATGGACACCAAAGATCCCGGTTACACCTGGACCCCGATCATCACCTGCGACGGCGCGCATCACGTCAACGCCACCTACTACGAGGACGTTCGCGTTCCGGCGAACATGCTTGTGGGTGAAGAGAATCAGGGCTGGCGCCTGATCACGACGCAGCTCAACCATGAGCGCGTCATGCTCGGCCCGGCAGGTCGTGTCGCAGGGATCTACGACCACGTCTTCGACTGGGCCAAGCGTGAAAATCTGCTTGATCACGTTGACGTACGGCGCGCGCTCGGCGAAATTCATGCGACGTACCGCCTCAACGAACTGCTCAACTGGCAAGTGGCGTCGAGTGATTCGGAGTCGGTGGATATCGCCGACGCTTCGGCAACCAAAGTGTTTGCGACCGAGCGCATCCAGCGGGTCGGTCGACTGGCGGAAGAGATCGTCGGGCGGTACGGAAATCCGATCGATCCCGAAACCGCTGATCTCATGGAGTGGCTGGACATGCAGATCAAGCGCAACCTGGTGATCACCTTCGGCGGTGGAGTCAACGAGGTGATGCGCGAACTGATTGCGACTGCCGGCCTGAAGCTTCCCCGCGTTCCGAGATAGGAAACAAACCGTGTCAGATCCCATTCTCACTGCTGCCGAGCGGGTTCGAGAGGACGGGCCAAGCGCTCCTCGCGCCGGCCGGGACCCCGTGAACCTGCCGATGATCCGCAACTGGGTCGAGGCGATCGGAGACGAGAACCCGATCTACGTCGACGAATCAGCTGCCCGCGCCGCCGGACACGACGGCATAGTCGCGCCGCCGGCGATGGCGCAGGTATGGACGATGCGCGGTCTGGGTGCGATTCGAGAAGCCGACGATCCGTTGGGCCGGATGACGGACATACTCGACGAAGCCGGATTCACGTCCGTCGTCGCGACCAACTGCGATCAGATCTACCACCGCTATCTGAAGCCGGGCGAAGAAGTCACCATCTCGTCGGTGTTGGAAGATGTTGTGGGGCCGAAGAAGACAGGTCTCGGTGAAGGTTGGTTCTTCACTACCCGCAGCTACTGGCGGGTCGGCGAAGAACTGGTCTCGGAGATGATGTTCCGGATCTTGAAGTTCGCGCCGCCAACAAGTGAGAGCCCCTCCACTGACGTTCCGGCTGACCTGGACGCATCTCGGATGCTGCGTCCGACAGCATCTCTCGACACGCAGTTCTTCTGGGACGGTGTTGCCGCACACGAGTTGCGTATCCAACTGCGTGCGGACGGTTCGGTGCAGCACCCGCCGGTGCCCGCGATCTGGAAGGACAAGTCGCAGCAGACCGACTACGTGGTCGCGTCAGGTCGGGGAACGGTCTTCAGCTTTGTCGTTCACCACGCCCCCAAGGTTCCTGGTCGGTCGTTGCCGTTTGTCGTGGCCCTGGTCGAACTGCCGGAGGGTGTGCGGATGCTCGGCGAATTGCGCGGTATCGATCCCTTGAGTGTGTCGATCGGGATGGAGGTGGAGGCGATCTACCTCGACTTCCCCGGTGACGACGAGACAGGCGGCACTCCCTGGACTCTGTACGCCTGGCAGCCGCTTTCTGTGTCTGCGGTGTCGGCTGTTTCTGCGGTGAAGGAGTGATGATGACTTCGACGACGGATATCACTGTGGGAGAGATTCTTCCGCAGCTCTCGATTTACGGCGACCCGACTTTTGTCGTCTCGGCGGCGCTCGCTACCCGAGACTTTCAAGATGTTCACCACGACCGCGACCTCGCACAGAAACGCGGCTCGAAAGACATCTTCGTCAACATCCTCACCGACACCGGCCTGGTACAGCGATTCGTGACCGATTGGGCAGGACCGCGGGCCGTACTCACGTCGATCAAACTCCGCCTCGGAGTCCCCTGGTACGCCTACGACACCTTGACGCTCTCCGGAACGGTGACCTCCTACGACGAGGATCTCGTGTCGCTCGCGGTGGTCGGCAAGAACAGCCTGGGAGATCACATCACCGCACAGGTCACACTGGCATTTCCGGCGTCGGGCTCGAATGGAGACATTGAAAACGGAGACATTGAATGAGCGCATTGTCCGGCAAGGCCGCGATCGTCGGAATCGGCGCCACTGATTTCTCGAAGGACTCCGGTCGCAGTGAACTGCGACTGGCCGCTGAGGCTGTTCAAGCCGCGTTGGACGACGCCGGTCTGACACCCGCCGACGTCGACGGTCTTACCTCGTTCACTATGGACACCAACACCGAAGTGGCAGTAGCTCGTTCGGTGGGTATCCCGAACCTCAAGTTCTTCAGCCGCATTCACTACGGAGGCGGCGCCGCTGCAGCGACGATTCAGCAGGCAGCCATGGCTGTTGCCACTGGCGTCGCGGACGTCGTCGTCGCCTATCGCGCGTTCAACGAGCGGTCGGGTGCGCGTTTCGGTCAGGTGAACTCCGGTCTTGTGGCGCAGGTCAATTCGTCGGGCACGGACAACGCTTTTTCCTACCCTCACGGATTGGGCACGCCCGCATCGTTTGTCGCGATGGTCGCGCAGCGATACATGCACGTCTACGGAGCGTCCAGCGAGGACTTCGGCCGAATCGCCGTCGCGGACCGTAAGCATGCAGCCACCAATCCGAAGGCATTCTTCTACGGAAAACCGATCACCCTCGAGGACCATCAGAACTCGCGATTCATCGCCGAACCTTTGCATCTCCTCGATTGCTGCCAGGAGTCCGACGGCGGCATCGCCATCGTCGTCACCTCGGCAGAACGAGCCAAGGATCTGAAGAACACCCCTGCCGTTATCGCAGCCGCCGCACAGGGCAGCGGGGCAGATCAATACATCATGACCAGCTACTACCGTGACGGTTTGACCGGCCTACCAGAGATGGGCCTTGTCGGCGATCAACTCTGGTCACAAAGTGGGCTGCGCCCGTCGGACATGCAGACGGCGGTCTTCTACGACCACTTCACGCCCTACGTATTGATGCAGCTCGAGGAACTCGGATTCTGTGGCAGGGGAGAAGCGAAAGACTTCATCGCCGGTGGCGCAATCGAACTCGGCGGCAAGCTTCCGATCAACACCCATGGCGGACAGCTCGGTGAGGCATACATCCACGGGATGAACGGTATCGCGGAGGGAGTTCGGCAGATCCGCGGTACTTCGGTCAACCAGGTCGACTCCGTCGAGAATGTACTGGTGACTGCGGGAACGGGCGTTCCGACATCAGGGCTTGTGCTGACTCGCTGATTGATCACGCTGATTGATCGTGGGCACGGCTTCATCAAGCGTCACGGCCTGTTGGCACCGCATCGGGGGGATCCCTTCGATGCGGTGCTGGGCTGTGTTCTGTTGTGCCTGAGGTTCGTCGTCAGGTTTTGAAGGTGGTGTTCGCCGGCCGTGGGTGCTGCCCGGGGTCGATCGAGGGTGGTGGGATGAACCAGGGTTTGTTGTCGACGCCGATCCGGATTTCCCATTTTCCGACGAACCCCGTTTTGCGGTGCATCAAGCGGTGGTGCGAGCGGCAGAGTAGGACAAGGTTGTTCATCACCGTCGGACCACCGTTCGCCCAGTGCCGGATGTGGTGTGCGTCGGTCCAGGCTGGTACGCATGTGCAGCCGGGGAAGGCGCAGCCTTTGTCGCGGGCGATCAGCGCCACTCTCTGTTCGGCGTTGACCAATCGTTTTCCGGGTTTCGCATCGAGCGGCGCGCCGTGATCGTCCAGTAGGACGGTGGACAGGAAACAATCGCAGCCGAGAAGCCTGGTCTGCGAGACCGACAGCGGCCCGAGCCATGGCATGTGTCCGACGTCGAGATCCGACGGGGACTCTTCACCATCTGAAGGCGCGGCGGCACAGTCCCGATGCTCAGCGAGATCGCGCGCGTTGATGTGTACGTTCACGTGCGGACGTTGACCGCCGTCGGTTCCGGTCTTGGCGCAGTCCAGATAGCGGCGGATCAGTTCAGTGAACCCGTCTGCCGTCCGCTTCGCCGCCGACCTGGCATCGGGAGTTCCATCGGGCGCTGGGGTCGGCATCGTCAGATTTGACAACGCCGACAGCAACATTTCGCCGGTGAGAGCGTCGAAATCCCCGCGCACCACCACCCGACCGTTCAGCGTCGAGGCGATCCGGAGCTCGTTCCGATCCACGTCTTCGGCCGGCGGAATCTCATCCGATTCGAACAACCGCTCCAAAGTCGCGATGACATGCCGCACCTTCGTCGTCGTCGCTTCCACACCCGACGCAGCCGCCAACAACAAATCGATGCAGCGAGGGAGCGCTTCCTCCGGCATGCCTTTCGGCGGGGACTCACAGAACGCGACGATCAAGACGGCGTGATCGAACGAGCAATCCCCAACATCGAACCGAGCCGCCACAGCCGGGAACGGCCGCAGCGAGGCGCCCAGGGCGGCGATCTTCTTCCCGTCCCGAACCTGCAGCATCGTGTTGGCCGCCAACCAGGAACCGACTCCGCGGGACGCGATCACCTGATCATCGGGCCGCATCGAGAGTTCGTCTACCACCGCCACCCGCACCGCTTCCAGGCGAAGAATCTCCGCACTCGCTTCGACAGCAGCAGCGCGTAACTCGGCAGCAGTCAATTGCCGCAGGCGTCCGCGTAACCCCACCGCAGAACCCGACACCACGTCTGACGACAAGACACTCATAGAATCCCCCGATCCCCACCCCCAACAATACTCGAACACACGTTCGAGTCAAGGAATATTTCGAACCCGATCTAGGATCGCTGGATGTTCACGTTGACTACGGAACGCCTTGTTCTGCGAGATTTCATGCCCGAGGATGAAGAGGCCGTCCATCAGTACGCGTCCGACCCCGCCGTCTGTAGACATGTTGATTGGGGTCCGAACACTCCCGCGATGACCAGGGCGTTCCTTACCGATGCGGCGCTCGAAGCTGCGCTCGTCGAACGTCGCTCGTTCATCCTGGCGATCACGTCGAAAGCTGACGGAGCAGTGATCGGGTCGGTAGCTGCTTGGGAAGTATCCGCCGCGCACCGTCGGGCCGAACTCGGTTTTGTCGTGAACCCGAAGTTTCAGGGGCAGGGTTATGCGTCCGAGGCAGCGCGCACGGTTCTGGAACTCGCCTGTTCCCGCCTTGGAGCGCAGCGAGTGCAGGCAACGTGTCGTCCGGAGAACTCGGCGTCGGCGTCGGTGCTCGCCAAAATCGGCATGGTGGAGGAGGGACTGATGCGGGCGCACATGGTGATCCGGGGGACCGCGGTCGATTCGCTGCTTTTTGCCGCCGTACGAGCAGAGATCACGCCACCTGACTTTGCGTGACCTTCCCCGGCCCTGGTGCGATACTCGAACCATGTTCGAGGACGCCTTGCTCATCGATGTGGCCGGTCGGCCCACCATGCAGCATCATCAGGCCTTTTCTCAGGACTGGGACCGCATCAAGGAGTGGTCCGACAACATTTACATGCCCTATACGGTGACGCCGATCGGAAGTCGGTTGAAGCCGGCTTCGGACATGTACTCGGCGGCAGTCGGCAAGATCGACGTCACCAGATTCTGTTACGGGATTCCGGTCTCCGTCGGTGAATGTTCGCCTGAAGCCGGAAACATTCTGGTCCTGACGACGATCAGGGGCAACGGTCGACATGCACTCGGACGGGGCGCTGCGGCGAATACCGGAGTGGGGGAGACCTTTGTCGCAGACTGCAGCCGGACCGACTACTTCGTCGAATTCGACGAGGATCATCTGCAGCTGAATCTCACTGTGCCGCATCAGCTTGTCGCCGATCACGCCCAACAGTGGTACGGGGTAGTTCCCGATGACCGCCTGTGGCGGCACAAGTGCACGATCGGCGGGCGTGGCTCGAGTTGGCTGGCATTGATGGACTACGTCGTTCGCGCAATTGCAGAGTCACCCGACGCGATGTCGGGTGAAAGGTTGGGTGTCAGGGTTCAAGAACTCGTCACGGCTCAGCTTCTCGACGAGTGGGCGACGCAGGCCGGGTTGCAACTCGGAGTCGACGTCGCCTCCGCCGAACCGGCCTACGTGCGATCGGCAGAGGAGTACATCGACACCTTCGCGCGCTCGGTGCCGACGGCGTCGGAGATCGCGGCTGCAGTGGGCGTCAGCGTCCGAGCGCTCACTGCGGGATTTCGACGGTACCGAGACACCACGCCGGGTCAACGACTGCGCACTCGTCGACTGGAGGGAGTACGCAGCGAACTGTTGCGTTCCGATGGGAGAACCGTCTCCGAAATCGCCAACGCCTGGGGTTACGTCAATCTGGGTATGTTTGCGGCGGCATACCGGAAACGGTTCGGGGAGCTACCTTCCGAGACTCGGAACCGGTTCTGAGGACAGCTGTTTGAACGGTCATGACGATCGGTTTACACAGTGGATGAACTGCCTTGATCCGTTGTTTCGTGTCGGAGCGTTCTGCAAGGATTGAATTCGAACGTGACAGCAATCCCACGAGCTAGGAGTACGTCATGGCAACTCGACTCAATCCGTACATCAGCTTCAACGGCAATGCCCGCGAGGCGTTGGAGTTCTACAAAGAAATCTTCGGTGGCACGCTGGCGCTGAGCACGTTCGGTGAATTCGGCAATCCCGGTGAAGGCGGCGACAAGATCATGCACGGAATGCTCGAAACCGATCAGGGATACACCCTGATGGGTGCCGACACTCCGCCCGGCATGCCGTACAACCCCGGCGACAACATCACGGTCAGCCTCAGCGGCGACGACGGTGACGTGCTGCGCGGGTACTGGGAGCAGTTGTCGGGAACGGGAACGGTGAGCGTTCCACTCGAGAAGCAGATGTGGGGCGACGAATTCGGCGCCTGTACAGACAAATTCGGCATTTCCTGGCTGGTGAATATCGGAGCGCCCCAGAGCTGACTCCAGGCTCTGCCCGGTTCTGCCGAAACGAGACAGTTTTCCTGCCGTTTCGAGGCAGAACCGGGTATGTGATCGCCGTTACATTCTGTTCGACAAGACAAGTTGCGAGTCGGATGGAGAAATGCAGTGACGATCGAAGATATTGCGCGGAAACCTCTTTCGAAGCCCCGCCTCGACGACGTGCTGGCGCGAGCAACTCAGGGGGCTGACCGTGTCCCGGGTGTCGTCGCGATGATCACGGATCGAGAAGGCAACATCTACGAGGGTACAGCCGGTGAGCGGACTCTCGGTCACGGCGAACCGATGACCCTAGATACAACTTTTGCGCTCTTCTCCACGACCAAGGCGATCACCGGTACCGCTGTCCTGCAATGTGTGGAGGAGGGGTTGCTCGATCTCGATGCGCCCGCTGCGACCTATATTCCCGAAGTTGGTGAGCTGAAGGTCCTGGACGGTTTCGATGCCGGCGGAAACCCTGTTCTTCGGGAACCCAAGCGAGACATCACCACTCGAATGCTGCTCCTTCACACTGCAGGGTTCGGCTACGACTTCTTCAACGAGTCCTACAACCGGCTCTCGCAGGAGCACGGGCAGCCCAGCGTGATCACGTGTAGCAAAGCCGCGCTCACGACGCCGCTGCTCTTCGATCCGGGTGAGAAGTGGGAGTACGGCACCAACATCGACTGGGCAGGTCAGGTCGTCGAGTCGATCCGAGGTCAGCGGCTCGGCGATGTCATGCGCGAGCGCATCTTCGAACCTCTCGAGATGGCGGATACGGCATTCACGATGAGCCCGTCGATGAAGGATCGACTTGCGCCGATCCATCAGCGTGAGAGCGACGGAAGCCTCACTCCGCTCATAGGATTCGAGCTTCCGGCTGAGCCCGAGGTGCACATGGGTGGTCACGGTTTGCACGGCACTGTCGGTGACTACATGAAGTTCATCCGTATGTGGCTGAACGACGGCGCGGGTACTGCGGGCCGCGTGTTGGCGCCGGAGACGGTCGCTGCAGCCGTACGGAACGGACTCGAAGGCCAGCACGTCGGGTTGTTGCCCGGAGTTCTTCCGACACTGTCCAACGATGCGGAATTCTTCCCCGGTGTACCCAAGGGATGGGCATACTCCTTCATGACAAATGAAGAGGTGGCACCCACCGGTAGGCCGGCCGGATCGCTGGCTTGGGCGGGTCTTGCCAACCTCTATTACTGGATCGACCGGCAGACCGGCGTCGGCGGGTTCTGGGCAACGCAGATTCTGCCGTTCGCGGACGCTGGATCCATCAACGGATACCTGGAATTCGAGACCGCCGTTTACCGATGATCGGCTAGATTCCCGCTGTCCGGGATCGACTGTTTCTTTCGGGTGGGTTCGGAGTACGCATGCAGTACAGCGCACGCTGGCATACGACGAACTAGGAGACGGCATGAACAGCCTCGAAGGCAGCTTCGAAGGAAAAGTTGCACTGATCACCGGTGCCGCACGCGGTCAGGGGCGCGCCCACGCTATCGCATTCGCGGAGCGTGGCGCCGACATCGTGATCTGCGATCGGTGCGAGAACAGTGATGTCGTCGCCTACCCCCTCGCAACTGAGGAGGACCTGAAGGAAACCGTTCGGTTGGTGGAAGCCACGGGCCGCCGGTGTATTGCCGTTAAGGCTGACACAGCCGATCGGGAGGCGATGGATGCGCTGGTTGCCCGCGCTGAAGCCGAGTTCGGCCATGTCGACATCGCCGTCGCGAACGCCGGCGTGTCCGTGCCCGCTCCGATCACGTCGATGACGTCGGCACAGTGGAACGAGGTCATCTCGTCGAACCTGACCGGTGTGTTCAATACCGTGGCAGCAGTGTCGGGCGGGATGGCGGAACGTGGTTACGGTCGCATCATCACGATCTCCTCGATGATGGGTCGATCCGGTGGCACCCAGATGGCGGCGTACGGCGCCTCCAAGTGGGGCGTCATCGGTTTGACGAAGAGTGTGTCACTCGAACTGGCCAACTCGGGTGTGACCGTGAATGCTATTGCACCGGGCAATATCTCGACGCCGATGATTCACAACGACATGATGTACGCAATGATGCGGCCGGACCTGGAATCGCCTACGGCAGACGACGTCGAACCTGTGTACGCAACCTTGCACGCGCAGCCGATCGGTTGGCTGGATCCCTTCGAGGTCACCCGAGTCGTCCTGTTCCTCGCCGCAGACGCGAGTGCCCACATGAGTGGCATCGTGGTTCCTGTCGACGCCGGAGTAGCCGCTCGCTCGAACGCTTGACGGACAAGACTGTTCGCGCGAAAGCGCGGACCGGGTGGGTCGTCGGCGTCCTGAGTCTGAGCGGTGTGGTGGTCGCGCTGCAACAGACCTTGGTGGTGCCGGTCCTGCCTGCGTTCGCGACGGCATCGGGAGTATCGTCGTCCACCGCTTCCTGGCTGGTGACCTCGACACTGCTGACCGGTGCCGTCGCGACCCCTCTCATCGGCCGACTCGCCGACATGTTCGGCAAGCGCGCGATGATGCTCGTCTGTCTTGCCGTGATGATCGTCGGCTGCGTGGTTGCTGCGCTCAGCCAGAGTTTCTGGCTACTGATCCTCGGTCGCTCGTTGCAGGGCTTCGCGACGGCGCTTCTGCCCGTCGGAATCAGCATCATGCGCGATGTCCTTTCCCCGGAAAAGCTCAGTGGTGCAGTTGCTCTCATGAGCGCAACGCTGGGTATCGGCGGAATGTTCGGCATGCCGATGGCGGGGGTGATCTCGGCGCATTGGGGATTATCCGCGCTTTTCTGGGTCACCGGCGGGTTCGGGGTTGTACTGGTAGTCGTCTTGCCGCTGGTGGTGCCGGAATCGGCTGTGAAAAGTCGAGGACGCTTCGACTTTCTGGGAGCCGCAGTCCTCACATTCGCCATGACTGCACTGCTGCTGGCCGTTTCGAAGGGAACCGAATGGGGCTGGGGAAGCCTCCAGATTCTCGTTCTGCTCGCGTCCGGAGTTGTCTTGCTCTGTGGATGGATTCCGTGGGAACTGCACACGCCGGCACCGTTGGTAGATCTGCGGACTTCCCTTCGCGCCCCGATTCTCGTCTCGAACGTCTGCGCGGTGTTACTCGGATTTGCCATGTTCATCAGTGCATTGGCGGCAACGCAGGAACTTCAGTTGCCCCTGGCGTCGGCTGACGGTCTCGGACTCTCAGCCGCCGAAGCGGGATTGGCGATGATGCCGGGCGGAGTTCTGATGATCGGGTTGGCGCCGGTGTCGTCGAAGGTGACGAGGCGATGGGGAGCGAAGGCCACGTTGGCGTCAGGTGCGATCGTCATTGCAATCGGATACGTCTTGCGTGTGCTGTTGACGCCGACGTTGGTCAATATCGTGATCGGCGCTGCCGTGGTGTCCGCCGGTGTTGCATTTTCCCTGGCAGCCATGCCGACGCTGATCACCGAATCTGCACCGATCCATCAGACTGCGTCGGCCAACGGATTCAACAGCTTGCTCCGCTCGGTCGGTACCTCCACCGGAAGCGCTGTTGCGGCAGCGGTATTGGCCAGTTCGACGGTGGTGATCGGTGCGACCGCTGTACCGACCCTGCATTCGTTCGCGGTTTTGTACTGGATCGGAGCGGGTGTATCGGCATTGGCCGCAGCCGTGACGTTGGCAGTGAGAGTGGATCGGACGGGTGCGGTATCTGTGTCCGAGTTGCCTACTGCAGCAGAAACCGACGGCGTAACGAGGATCGGGTGAGCCGAGGGACTCACCCGATCCTCGTCACCGCTATCTCCTACTGGAATCGACCAGGTACTCGAGATTCTGGTTGTACGGTGTGGCCGTTACCGCAGCGTGAGAACTCACCCGGGACACCTCGGTCGAGCCGCGAACGACTGTGGCTTTGACAGCGCCTACCTTCAACGGTGCGATGCAGCTGCTCATCCCGGCCGGAGCATTGCAGGTGGTTGTTGTGGTTCCGATCGTTACTTTGACGACTGCGGGAGCCGTCAAGAAGGTGAGAACCTCAACGGTATCGCGAGCGGGAGATGACCATTGGCGCAGTGTCATAGGGGCGGCAGAACGGTTGGTGGGGACCGCGGAGACCGACTGATTGCGATAGATGAGATAGGCGGTGTCGCGAACTATCGCGGGTGAGGCGCCGGTGCGGAAGCTGTACAACCCGTAGGAACTCATGTCGAGCAACGCGCGTCCATGACCGGCACTGGGCGCGAACGACGTTCCCTCGCTGTAGTCGTTCCAGGTGACGAGCTGTACCCATTCGCTGTTGGACGCAATCGCGATCTGCCACATGTTCTGCAGATTCTGTGAATTCTGTGCCTCGGCGAAACCGGCGAGGTGATTGCGGCCCGTCAACTGACGAAATTTCCTGGAATGTGTCGGCCTCCTGGGTCACACTGGGGAACGGACTACCGACGGATTACCGATGCGGGAGGGCTCATGACCGAAGCGATTGTGGCCGAGGGGCTGGTCAAGAAGTACGGCGACGTCACGGCATTGGACGGCATCGACCTGGAAGTGCGCGAGGGTTCGGTGATGGCTTTGTTGGGACCCAACGGCGCCGGAAAAACCACTGCGGTAAGGATATTCACGACGCTGCTCATTCCGGACGGTGGACGCGCCAAGGTTGCCGGGCTGGACGTGGTCGAGGATGCGCGGGCGTTGCGATCCAAGATCGGTGCTTCGGGTCAGTACGCCGCGGTCGACGAGTACCTGACGGGCTACGAGAATCTGGACATGGTCGGGCGGCTGTATCACCTCGGCGCCCGAAGCAGTAAGGCCCGAGCGCGTGAATTGCTCGAGCAGTTCGATCTCGTCGAGGCTGGAGATCGGCCGGTCAAGGGCTATTCCGGCGGAATGCGGCGACGTCTCGATCTCGCCGGCGCATTGGTTGCTCGGCCGCAGGTGTTGTTTCTCGACGAGCCGACCACCGGCCTCGATCCTCGGGCGCGACTCGGTCTCTGGGACGTCATCGAAGGGTTGGTGGCTCAGGGGACCACGCTGTTGCTCACGACGCAATACATGGAGGAAGCCGAGAGGTTGGCCGACCAGATCGCCGTCATCGACCGCGGCTCGGTCATCGCGCGCGGTACTGCAGACCAGTTGAAGGCGCGGGTCGGGGGTGAGCGCATTGAACTGAGTGTGCACGAGGTCGAGCATCTCGACATCGTCCGCGAGGAATTGCGCTCGCTTGCCGTGGGGGACATTCAGGTTCAAGAGAATGTCCGTCGCGTCACCGTTCCTGTCGACGACGGCACCGACGCGTTGGTCGCGGCGCTGAATCTTCTGTCGGCACGAGGCATCCGCGTATTCGACGTCGGCCTGCGCAGACCCACTCTCGACGATGTCTTCCTCACACTGACCGGGCACCAGGCTGAACTGGAGGATCAGAAATGACCGTGCAGATGGCGCTCGAAGACGGTTTGACCATCGCCAGGCGAAACTTGATCAAGATCAAGCGCGTTCCGGATCTGCTGGTGTTCACCACTTTGTCGCCAATCATGTTCGTGCTCTTGTTCGCGTATGTGTTCGGCAGTGCGATCTCCGTCCCGGGCACGTCGTATCGAGAATTCCTGATCGCCGGAATCTTCACGCAGACGGTCATATTCGGTGCTACCTGGACTGGTTTGGGGATGGTCGAAGACATTCAGAAAGGAATCATCGACAGATTTCGATCGCTGCCCATGGCTCCGTCTGCCGTGCTGACCGGCCGAACATCGAGTGACGTGTTGATCAACGTCATCAGTTTGGTGGTCATGTCGTTGACCGGTCTTCTGGTCGGGTGGCGGATTCACTCCAGTTTCCTCGAAGCGGTGGCGGGTTATGCGCTGCTTCTGTTCTTCGCGTACGCGTTGTCGTGGGTCATGGCTGTTGTCGGGCTTTGGATCCGGACACCGGAGGTATTCAACAACGCGAGCTTCATCGTCATCTTTCCGCTGTCGTTCATCGCGAACACTTTTGTCGAGACCACCAATCTTCCCGGCCCGCTCAAAGTGATCGCCGAATGGAATCCGGTGTCGGCGGTTACTCAGGCGGTGCGTGAATTGTTCGGCAATACCAATCCTGCGATGACGGTTCCGGATGCGTGGCCGCTGCAGAACCCGGTCATCGCGTCGTTGTTGTGGACTTTCGGTTTGCTGATCGTCTTCGTACCGTTCGCTATTCGTCGCTATCAGAAGGCAGTCAGCCGCTGACCTGGTGGTTCCGGCCGGTAGGGTAGGTATGTGCCGGAGTCTGAACGCATCGACAAACGCAGCCTGAGATACGCCGGGCGACGTGAGGAGTTGCTCGACGCATTGACCCGGTATGTCATCGACAACGGTGTCGGGGAACTGACGGTGAGGCAGCTCGCCAAAGCCGTAGGTGTGTCGCATGCGTCGTTGCTCAACCATTTCGAGAGCAAGGAGAATCTGCTCTCCGAGGTAATCGAGAACATGCGTAGCGAGTCCATTCCGTTTGCGGTCCCGATGGAAGCGGGGATCGATCCGGCGACAGTGCTGACCGCGTGGTGGACCGAACGTACGACACCGGAGGTCCTGCCCCGATTCCGAGTGATGGTCGAGATCTACGCCCTCGCGCTCGGCGATCGCGAACGCTACGGACGGTTTTTGGACCGTTTCGTGGGCGATTGGATCGAAGCTCTGGAAACCGGACTACGGCAAGCGGGCTGTCCCGAGGAGGATGTTTCGTCGGTCGCTACCTTGTTGCTTTCGCAAATGCGGGGTTTGTCGATGGATCTTCTGGCCACGGGGGACCGGGCTCGCGTCGATCGCGCGTTCGGGCTTTTTGTCGACGGCTTTGCCGCCCACGCTCGGAACTGGTCTGTGCCTTCATGATTCGATCGCCGTCAACGCTGACCGATCACCACGGTTGATGCGGTTTCATTGTAGGCTGCCACCCGAGTGAGAAACCCTCCCCGAGTGAATGTTTCGACGGTCATCTCGACCTGCTCCGTGCTCGTCTCGACGAGTAGATGGCCGCCCGGTCGTAGCCACGGCGCAGCATCGGCGATGATGCGGCGCTGGAGGTCCAGGCCGTCGGGGCCGCCGTCCAACGAGACTCGCGGTTCGTGAAGTCGCGCTTCGGGCGGCATGAGTCGGATTGAATCGGTGGGGACGTAGGGCGCATTGGCAACGACGACGTCAACATGACCTCGTAACTTCGTCGGCAGTGGGCCGTACAGATCGCCTTCGAGTACACGCTCGGGCGGTGCGATGTTCTGGCGAGCGCACCGAATCGCTGCCGGTTCGATGTCTACCGCGTAGAGATCGACAGTATCGATCTTCGCCTGCACAACAGCCCCGACAGCTCCTGAACCACAACACATGTCGATGACGACGCTTCCCGAGTCGACGAGTGTGCAGGCCTGTCGAGCGAGGAGCTCGGTGCGTCGGCGGGGGACGAATACTCCAGGGTCGATGTGGATGCGCAATCCGCAAAATTCGGCCCACCCGATGACAGGCTCGAGGGGCTCGCCGGCAACTCGTCGATCGATCATCGCGTCGAGTTCGTCGCGCGAGCGTGCGGCGTGGAGGAGTAAGCGAGCTTCGTCCTCGGCGAACACGCAACCTGCTGCCCGGAGGATCGCGGCCACCGAATTCTGCTGCGAATGGGGAGAGGTCGGGAGATCAGGCGCTGACATGAGAGAGCCTTTCGGCCTCCTGATCTCGCGGGGGACCTGCATGTATAGAACACCGCCACCCTACCGGAGCAGGCGCGTGACGACGGGGAATGTGCAGCGGGAATCTAGGTTGACCAATTGGTAGGGCTGTTCTAGGGTCTGAACTCGATCGGCTGATGTGGGGCTGATCACCACATACGGCACTGTCAACGCAATCGGTAGGAGAAGGCACGTGAGCAAGCGACTGTGTAGGACACTCGTCGGATTGGGCGCGAGCGCATTGGTGGCGTTGACCGTCACAGTGCCGGCCGCGGCGGAAGAGAATGATCTTCCGGGCTCCGTGGTGAGCCACGAGCCGCTCGGCCCCGATCGGGTGATCCCCGGCGCTGTGAGCGCAACAAAGGTGACGTACTGGTCGACGGGCCCGAAGGATGCGCCGATGACGAGTACCGGTGTGGTGTACCGCCCCGAGGGGGCTCCGCCCGAGGGTGGTTGGCCAGTCATTTCCTACGCGCACGGAACGGTGGGTGTCGCGGATCAGTGTGCGCCGAGCAGTAGCGTTCCGCTCGAGCGGACCGCGACGCATCTCGGGCATTGGCTGGAGCAGGGATACGCGGTCGTGACCACCGACTACGTGGGGCTCGGAACACCCGGTGTTCATCCGTATCTCGACGGTCGTTCCGCTGCGCACAGCGTTGTCGACATGGTGCGTGCCGCTCGTGCGGTCGACGACGACCTGTCGAGCGCCTGGGTAGCGATGGGGCAGTCACAGGGTGGACAGGCGACTATGTTCACTGCTTCTCTTGCCACCGATTACGCGCCGGAGTTGGACTACCGCGGCGCTGTCGCCACTGGTGTCCCCTCGAACATCGAAAATCTTCTACCGCTCGGTGGCCCCGCTTTCCCGGCACTTCCACTCAAGGGTACGACGGTCTACATTGCGAATGTTCTTGACGGATTGCGTGCTTCGCGTCCGGACATCGACATCGACTCGTATCTGACCCCGCTCGGCAAGACCATCCTCGACGACGTCGAGAACAACATGTGTTACACCGAGGCGCGCACCAAATACGGAACCGTCACGCTCGGTCAGGTGCTGTCGAAGTCGCTGGACAATCCGACGTTCATGGACGCTGCGCGCGAGCTGCTCACTGTGCCGACCGCAGGATACGACCGCCCGTTCTTCATAGGTCAGGGACTCTCGGACATCGATGTTCCGGCGCCACTGACTTTGAAGTTTGCTGCTGACCTTGCTGCCAACGGCGTGGACTTTGCATTCCATACCTATCCCACGGATCACCTGGGAACCGTTCCGGCTTCGGTTCCAGATAGCACCCCGTTTGTCGCGGCACTGTTCTCTGGTCAAAGGCCCTGCACCGGAAGCCTCTGCTGACCACTGTCTTTCAGGTGGCGCCAACTCCGCGCAGAAAGATGTCGATCGGGATCCGAAGTTGCCGAACGGTTTCGGAGGAGCGAGGATCTCGGCTACGTGCTCCGAGGCAGTAGTCGAAGATCAAGCCCTCCAGAAGGCTCAGGAAATTTGCGGCGGCGACGTCAGGATCGTCAACGCCAATGGTGTCGAAGATAGGTCTTGCCTTCTCCTGTGAAAACAGGCTGCCTTCGAGGAGTTGGTGCAATGCCGAATCTCGGGGAGTTTCCACGAGCAGTGCGTATCGAGCGATCAATTCGTTTCTGCGGTGCGAGAGAAGATCGTCGAGATACTCGGCCGTCAGGGCGGCAGGATTTCCGGGCCCTTCTCGGAGTTCGTCGAAAGTCGAACGTGACCGGTGCACGATGTGCAATGCAGTTGCTTCGAGAAGTGCCTCGCGAGTGCGGAAATAGTACGACGTCGAACCGGCAGGAAGTTCCAGGGACTGATCAACCGCCCGATGGGTGAGTGCACGCGGGCCCTGCTCGGCGATGATCGTGACGGCGGATGCCGCGATGAGGGCTCTGCGATCGGGCTTCATGTCGTTCCTTGCTGTCGATGTTGCATGCTGCCGGAGTTGAATGTTGCTGATGGTGCGTCGTGAGGGTCACATTGACTCGATTTGCCTTCGATCACTAGCCTCGACTCTACAGATGTAGAGGAGCCTCATGTTACTGGACGAAGAGCAGTTGGCGGCACGTGAAGCCCTCGATGCACTGCGGGTTCGTATCTCCGACGGTGAGGTCGGGGGTGGGATCTATCTCTGGGGAAGCGTCGGTCGCGGGAAGACGATGCTCATGGACGAGTTCTACGACGAGCTCCCGGTCGGCAAGCGGCGCATTCACTTTCATCGGTTCTTTGCAAACCTGCACGCCCGGGCGCATGAATTCGGATCGATGGGTTCGGCGCTGGACCACGTGGTGGACGGAATCCGCGTGCTCTGTTTCGACGAGTTCCACATCGACGACGTCGCCGACGCGATGTTCATGGCAAGGGTTCTCGATACGATCGTCGTGAAAGGTGTGACTGTTGTTGCCACGTCCAATGTCCCGCCGACCGAGCTTCTTCCGAATCCGCTCTTTCACGAACAGTTCGTGCCGTCCATCGAGTTGATGGAGCAGAGGCTCGAGGTGATCGAGTTGGGTGGCTCCGTCGACTACCGGACAGCGGGACAACCAAGTGCCGGGGACTACCGGTTTGCGACAGGGGAATTCCTCGTCGACTCGGAAATCGTGAGGCCTTCGGGCGAGGGCGTCGAATTGACGATCGGCACACGCACATTGGCATGCTCGGCGATTCGAGACGGCGTCGTCTGGTTCGACTTCGACGTGCTGTGCGGCGGTTCGACCTCGGCCGCCGACTACCTCGAGCTCGCCGCCCGCTTCGGCGACTGGGTGATCTTCGGAGTGCCGGTGCTCGCCGAGGCTTCGGAATTTGCCCTTCGCCGTTTCGGAAATGTCGTCGATGTTCTCTACGACGTCGATGCGCGACTGACGGTGTATGCCGCTGCCGGTGTGGAGGACGTTGCGGGCAGTCTTCGGGGCGTTTCCGGATTGGCGCGCCTCTACAGCCGACTGTCGCTACTGGCGCGGTCGGAGCTGGACAGCGTCAGTTGAGGCCCAGCGTCAGTTAAGGCCCAGCGTCAATTCCAGGTGAGATCACCGGTCGCGGCGCTGGGCGTGAGCCCGAACATACTGTGGCAGATACGGTTGAGATGGGCGCTGTCGGTGAAGCCGGCCTCGTGTGCACTGGTTGTCAGGGTTGCGCCACTGCTCATCACTTCCATGGCACGTCGTAGCCGCAACCAACGAATGTAGGTCGAAAAGCTCATCTGCAGTTGATCGTTGAAGATTCTTCCCAATCGGCCGGGTGAGATGGAGACCAGCGCGGCGGTGTCCGTCAGCGTTATCGGGCCCGAGATTCGCTCGGGCAGTAGCGTCAGAGCAAGATCTAGAGCAGGGTGAAGAGCGCGTACGCTCGACGGCTGCTTGCTTTCGGAGAGTGAATCGATGAGCCTCGCTGCGTATTCCAGATCCGACTCAACGCCACGGACCGTCATCGCTACGGCAGTCCGTCCACGAGTTGACCATTCGGGCACACCGCCGTGGTCGGATTCAGGCGGCCTGATGCGCCGGCCCATTCCGGTGGTGGAATCGACATAGATCGCCCGCCCCCGCGCGCCCTCTGTGGCGGACAATGCGTGGACCGCCCCGGACGGAATGACCACGGCAGCCACGACTTCACTGTGGCCCTCTCCGTCGGTGACCTCGACGTCCCCGTCGTCGACGATCATGATCTGAACAGCGGCGTGCGAATGCATGTGCGCCGATCCGACGGCGCCGGTGAACATGAGAATTCCGGGCTGCATGTGGACGGCGCCGGACCAGGTCATGTCAGCGATGATAGTGACGACCCTGACAGAGCTCGGGGTCCGGTCATCCTCCGGTAGGACCGAGGTGAGTTCGAAGATCGTGCGCTGGGCCGATGTGTATGCGAGGGGTACGCGAGAGGCTGTACTCATGAACAACGCACAATCACCCGCAGTCCTGTCGGTCCACTCGCTGGGCAAGTCGTACGGCGACGTTCCAGTGCTCCGCGGTGTGTCGCTGGAAGTCCGTGCGGGCACGGCCACGGCGATCATGGGTCCGTCAGGATCGGGGAAGTCGACTCTGCTGCACTGCATGTCGGGAATCGTGAAGCCTGATTCGGGCGCGATCCTGTTGAGCGGTAGGCATATCGAGAACCTCGGGGAGAACGATCGGAGTCGACTTCGGCGAGAATCCTACGGTTTCGTCTTTCAATCGGGTCAGCTGCTGCCCGAGCTTCCGGCGATCGAGAACGTCGCTTTGCCCTTGGTGCTCAACGGGTTGTCCATCGCGGAAGCCAAGCGGACGGCGCACGGTTTCTTCGCGCCTTTGGGCCTGGACGGACTGCAGGACCGTCGCCCGGGTCAGATGTCGGGTGGGCAATCCCAACGTGTCGCGATTGCCCGAGCGTTGGTGACCAAACCCGCAGTCCTGTTTGCAGACGAGCCGACCGGTGCGCTCGACGCACAGACAAGCTGGGAAGTGATGAGGGTGTTGCGTGATTCGGCTCAACAGATCGGTTCGGCGTTGGTCGTCGTCACTCACGACGCCGAAGTTGCTCGCTGGTGTGATCGTACGATGATGATGCAGGCCGGCTCGCTCGTCGGGACACAGGTGGCGGCATGAAAGCCACCGCGCGTGTCGCCCTGCTGACGGTGCGAGGTGAAGGCAGAAAGGCGTTGAGTACCTTCGCGCTCCCGGTATCGGCCTTCGCTGCGTCAACCACCCTGTTGCTCACGGTTCTCGGTGGCTACGGTGCCTTTGCGGGCCGATCGAGCGAACCCGAGTCAGAGGCATATCTCGCGCTCGCCGGGGTTGCCTCCGTGTTGATGATCGTCCCGGCAATCACGCTCGGTCTGGCGGCGGCCCGCTTGGGCGCCCGTCGTCGAGACGAACGCCTGGCGGCGCTGCGACTCATCGGATCCACGCCCCGTCAGATTGTCGCGCTGTGCGCTGCGGAATCGGGTATCCAGGGTTTTGCCGGCGCGTTGATCGGCGTGTTGGGGTATTTCCTCGCGCTGCCACTCGTAGCCCTCTTGCGATTTCAAGGCCGGACCTTCGAGTGGAGTGAGCTTTGGGTAGGCGCACTTCCGCTGGTGGGCATCGTATTCGGAATGACCATCCTGGCTGCTTTGACGTCGATGCTCGGGATGCGCCAGGTGTTCGTGAGCCCGTTGGGCGTCACGGCGGGCAATCCCAGCGCCGCACCGAAGATGATCTTTGCTCTTGCGGGCGTCGGGGTTCTGTTGGGATGGAGTGCATTCGGGGGCTCCGCGGCAAGCATCGCGGCAATCCTGGTGGGCCTTGGTGTCTGTTTCGGCGTTGTTGCGTTGGTCGGTCCGTTCGTCATTTCGCTGCTTGGGCGGATCATGCTCAAATGTGCCAAAGACGGTGCTTCGCTGATTGCAGCGCGTCGGGTCTTGGATAATCCGAAGGCTGTGTGGCGCACGGTCAGCGGTGTGACGATGGCCAGCTTCGTTGCCGCCGGAACCTCTTTGCTCGCCGCGATAGGCAACGGGGAGGGACAGGATTTGCAGCCAGGGCAGGAGTTCCTGTTCGCGGACATGAGAACCGGGGTGTTGTTCACTCTCGGAGCAACATTCACGTTGGCGGCCATCTCGTCTGCTCTCACCCAGGTATCCGGGATCCTCGACAACCGTGAGCTGTATCGGAGTCTGACTTTGGCCGGCACACCTGTCGAGGTGATGGACAGCGCCCGCATGAGGCACGTTCGCACTCCCGTGGTGGTGATGGCACTGGCCGGTGCCGGCGCTGCACTGCTGTTCCTCTTCCCACTGGCAGGGGCAGCCGTATTGACCACTCCGATGGCGCTGGTTCAGTTGGGCGTCACCCTGGCGGTGGGGATCGCGTTGGTGTTGGCCAGTGCATTCGCAGCCAAGCCCGTCATGCGACGGGTGCTAGCCGGCTGAATCCCCACCGGTCGGCCGTCAGTTCTGTCTCCGGAACGGTTCGGCCAACTGGCCGAGATAGTCGTCCGGGTAGTCGGGCTTGGCCGCCATTCCGAGATCGTCACTGCTGAATCGCTTTTCCGGATCGAAAGAGTAGGTACGGAACAGGTGATCCCAGATGAAAGTGAACAAACCGAAGTTGACGTCGCCGATTCCAGCCCACTTCAGGTGATGGAATCGGTGGCCGGCGTTGAGGGCGAGTATCGGACGCAGGGGGCCGATGCGGTAGTCGGCATTCGAATGCTGAAGCAGGAGTTGGACAGCGACACACACCGCGAGTGCCGACGCAACCGGGACGGGCATCCCGAGAAGGATCAGCGGCAGGACGCCACCGGCGGTTTCGAAAGTCTGATGCACGGGATGTTTCATGAGTCCGTTCATGCCGTAGAACCGTTCGAGGCTGTGATGGACCGCGTGAAAACGCCACAACCATCCAACCTTGTGGCTGATCAGATGTGCGACGGTGATACCGAAATCAGCAACCAGTACTGCGAACACAACCTGAACGACAAACGGAAGACCGTTCGGCCACAACCCGTCGAACGGAATCACCGCGGCCATCAACGGGATAACCGCGACGCTGACCAAGATGAGAGATTCGTTGACAAACGCATGGACCGTGTCGCGAAACCTGTCCGGTCCCGGGGCATTCCACGAAGATTCGTAGGGAAGCGCCCGTTCGGCCGCGAAAGAGCAGACCACGGCGAAGAGAATCAACGCCACCAGCGACCATTTCGGCGCACCGGATGCCGCGAGCGCAATTGCCGCTCCGTTGATTCCCAAGAGCATGAACGGGACGTACCCGTATCTGACGATGAACGTGAGCATGTTTTCGATCGTGCACGGCTCGGGTGGCCCCCGACTTGTACGAATCGGTCGACTTTCAGTCAGTCGAACAAGCTGTATCTCGTGACATCGTCAGCACGGTGGCGAGTGCAGCGCTCAGATACGGAGTGATGTTCTCGACGACTCGCGTCACGATCGCAGTGGCAACGTCAGCGGGTTGCAGGGGTACCGAAGGCGTCTGCGGCAATGCCGGGGGAGCCGGCGGAGCGGACTCGGACATCATCGGCGTATAAGTGTTGTGCTTCGTGAAATATCCGAATACCGAGTCGACGAACACCTCGGGGGCATCACGGGGCTTGGGCATGTTGCAGATGCCGTCACCCTCGATGCAGACTTCCTGCACTGCGATGTCACCGAATCCGCCGCGTGCTCCGGACATCGTCGCTCCTGGAACGACATTGGGCACTACGGTTTCGATGCCGCCGGCCGAGTTGCGGGGGTCGGCGTAGAGCACACCTTCGACTTGCGACTGCGGAATGGATCCGTCGCGCGCGATGTCACCGAGCACGTCGCCGGCAATCCGAGCACCCTGTGAGTACCCGGTGACGACGATCTCGCTGCCGGGGCACTGAGCGTGAAAAGCGTTGACCTCGCTGCGCAGCGTCTGGGCGCCCGCGGCAACACTCTGGTCATACGTCTGATCGCCGAGCGGCCAGAAGCTCGCCGGGTAGGTCACCGGTTTGGAGGCGTACCCCTGGGCTACGTAACGGTCGGTGACGGGTTGCGTAGTTTGTCCCGTCGGGTCCCACGTCCCGCCAACTGCGAATACCGCACCGGCCGGGCACGACCCGCCGTCATTCGGAGCCGCTCCGGCAGGTACCGACATCACTAGAGTCACCCCCGCTGTGACTGCAACCGTGCATGCCACTGACATCGCGTATTTCCTCATCGGGCCTGTCCCCATCTATCTACGTTCTCGTTCACTGGCGAGACAACCCGCGGTCCGACGCGATTCGTTCGGTACTGAAGAGAATGGTGATGGGGCGATAAGTCCTGGAGGTAATCCGTGCGTAAACAGGAAGTTGCAGGCCGACGCTGTTTCCTACCAGCGTGTGGGGCGCATCACGGCGTCGGGACCTGCGGCGGGTGATCCGGCTCGAGGAGGGTTCCGATCGCCTTGCCCATCGGCACGGCGTTGTTGAGATCCGCGTTGGTTGTCGGCCCGAGAGTCGCGTAGACGACAATCGTGGTCTTCGAGTCGGGGTAGTAGAGCGCAAGGCCGTTGTAACCGCCGTACGACGGGTTCATCACCAGCCAACCGTCGAGGTGCCCGGTCCCGAAGGAAAAGAACTTGTCCGTCGTCATACTTCCCAGGCCCGCAGTCGTCGGCGCCATCTGTTGATCGAAAGCCTTGTCGGAGAGTAACTCTCCCGTTCCTAGCGCGCGCACCCACTTTCCGATGTCGGAGACGGGCGCGTTCATGTTTCCGCTGTGCAGGAAAGCCGTCGGATTCCAGAAGGTGGAGTCTTCGAATACTCCGCGTTCATTGGTGTAGCCGTGCAGGATCGGCTCGTCCATCTGCGACGTGAGCACGACGCTGCTGTCATCCATCCCGAGCGGATCGAAGACGCGTTGCTGAAGTAGTTCGCCCAGCGGCTTTCCGGTCGCCTTCTCCATGACGTCGCCGAGCAGCGTCAGGTCGCTGTGCGCGTACGCCCAACTGGTGCCGGGTTCGAACAGCGGTGGGCGGGAGTTGGCAAGATCCAGGATGTCCTGAGCAGTCCAGCCCTTCATCGGGTTGTCCGTGAAGAGTTTGAGGAACTGTGGATCGGTCACATAGTCGGAGATTCCCGACGTGCTGTTGGCCAGCATTCGCGGAGTGATCGTGTCTGCGCGCGGAAAGTTCGGTTCCCACTTCGCGATCGGTTGATCGAGTGGCAGCGTTCCCTCTTCGTCGAGTTGCAGGAGGACGGTCGAGAGCATCGGTTCCATCGGTTGGCCGACGCGCAACTGCATCTCGGTTGTCGCCGGAACTCCGAGAGGGGACTCTCCGACGGCGCCCAGAGCAACTTCGTCGTCGCCCCGCCACACACCGAACACAGCGGCACTGAGGCCCAAGTCGGCCACCTGACGGCGGACGATATCCGTGATCTGGGTGGATTCCTGACTGCTCGAGGTGCTGGGAGAGGCGCTGCCCGTGCTTGTTGCGGAGCCCTCGTCGGAACTGCACGCAGCGGTTGCAACGGCAATGGTCAAGGCGATCGAGAGAGCAGCTAGCCGCACCCGAGGGCGGTGGTGGGAGGAAGTCATGCCTGCGATCCCTTCGATGCGGAAATCGAGCAACCGACGCCGAGCAATGTCCCAATTGACCGAATTTACCGCAGTTGAAAGGAGGGGGGATCAGATCGGCCGTATAGGGGAAACTGCTATTTCCAGTGCGTCCTCATTCGGGTGCCGCGTCCGGTTCCTCTCGCAGGTCCTGCGCTTGCTGAAGCTCTGCGTTGATGCGACGGGCTTCGGTGAGTTGGTCTTCGAGGATGATGATGCGGCAAGCCGCGTCGAGAGCCGTGCCGTTGGCTACAAGGTCGTGCGCGCGGGCTGCGATGCGAAGCTGGTAGCGGGAGTAGCGGCGGTGCCCGCCCTCGGAGCGTTGCGGGGTGAGCAGTTTCGCGGCGTCGAGGCTGCGAAGGAAAGCTTGTCTGACGCCGAGGATCTCGGCGGCGTGTCCCATGCTGTATGCCGGGTAGTTTTCGTCGTCCAATCTGCCGGACGGGTCACCCGGGGGTGTATCTGCCGAAATGGCTCGCTTCTTTCGCTTAACGGACGGGGCCCCCGGCGCGAGGTGCGCCGGGGGCCGGATGGGGTTTGAACTTACTTACATAACTGCATTCTTTCGAACTTCCGGACTCGCACAAGACATCCGGTAGCCGCTTTGAAGGGGGGTGCCGGGTCCGACTACACACTCACACACGAATTCGGCCCCGGCACGTCCCTGCCCTGCGGTACTGCTTGCGGGTAGTTCATCTCTCCCGCATCTCTCGATTCGTTCCTTGCTACGAGAAAAAAGATACAACACCCTCGTGAGAATGTCTACCCTGGCGACTGTAGATATTTTATTGCGAACTTTCCAGGTATTGCTGTTCGGAAACGACCTGGTTATTGGGGGTGAGAGCGCGCGGTGTGAGTCGTACGAGGTGGATCTGGGACAATGTTCCGATGCGAAATACCCCGAAGTCGGAGTCGTTGTTGCGTGCCCGCGCGGAGAGGGAAGAGCAAAGCAGCACCTCCGAGCACCCCGCAGGTGTTACCTCGAACCACGGGGAGGACTCGGCGTCGTCCGAGCCGGGGGCACGCAGCAGTAGTGGCTCGATTCGGTCCGCTCGGTCAGAGCTCTCGACCCACGCGCGGGCGGTGGAAAGCATGCACGAGGCGATGCATCCAGATCGCGATTGAGTCGGATGCTCAGTCGGGATGCGGGGTACTCCTTCATCCCGCTCGCCGCAACGCACGACGGCCGCCGCACTCCCGAAACAGAGGAGTGGCGACGACCGTCGAATTGTCAGAGTGTGCGCTCAGTACGTGAACCTCAAGGCAGCAACTGGTCCAGGAAGGTGTTGCTGAAGACCTTGTGTGGATCCAACGCGTTGTAGGCGGCGTTGGCGGTGTCCCAGTTGTCGCTCGAGGGAACGCCCTCGCGGTAGGTCTGGGGGAGGCCCTGGGTGATGATCGGGGTGTCGGTGTACGGCTTGTCGGGGCCGAACGCCCAGCCCTTGGACCACTCGGGGCGGAAGGTGGCGTCGTTGTTGTTGTAGTGATTGCGCATCCACTGTTCCATTTCGCGGTAGAACGCGAACATGCCGGGGGTTCCGGGGACGCCGAGGACGTTGAGCCAGATGGCGGTGTCCCATTCCGGATGGTCGGGGCGGGGGCGCATGGCCGAGATGGTGGGGGCGCCTGCCGAGTCGACCTCGACCTCGGATGGTTGATCGAGCCCGCAGCAGCGGATTTCGACGGGGCCGTTGAGGGGGAACTGTCCGATGGAGCGGTAGTACTCCATGCGGCCGTTGAACCACTGGGTAAAGTCGTGGATGACCTGGCCGATGTTGGCGCGAGAGGTGATGACGGCTCCGCCGCCCTCGGTCAGGCGCAGGGTAGTGGCCCGGATGTAGAACTGGACGTCCTTGGACCATCCCCACAGGTCGTTGGAGAAGGTCGCGGCGAGTCCGGCAACGGTGGTGGCGTACATGATCTGCCCGAATGCCGGTGCAATGCCCGGGTTTCCGGCGTTGATCTGGCCGATCATGTCGGTGACAGGTTCGGGAAGGTTGTCGGAGAAGATGTAGTTGTACGGCCCGGTCACCTCACGCGCGAACGGCGGTTTGGTGGGGGCAAGTGACCACACCTTCATCCAGGGACGTTCCGTGAAGGGGTACCAGATTGCTTCTGCGCGACCGTTTTCGCGGACGAACTTCTCGAAGGTACGTCCGGAAGCGCCGCGGGCACCGAAGAGTTCCTGCCAACCGATGTCGGTGTGGCTGACACAGCGCATGCGGTAGTTGGGGGCGGCCTGCAAGGTGACGGAGGTGAGGAAGGTGCGTCCGAGGTGAGTCAGCAGCGGCTTGATCGCCGCGTCGCTACGTGCATACGTCTTCAGCGCGTACTCGCTGCCGTTCCAGACCACTGCGGTCAGGGACGTGACGAGGTTGGAGAGTGAGCCGAAAGTCTGTCCGGGAACATGGGCTTCGCCTTCGGCGGGAAGTGCTGCGCCGTGAGCGTCGACGGCGAGGCAACCGGCGATGGTCAACACACCAGGTGCCGGCAGGTTCGCGAACCCGAGTCCCTGCGCCTGCAGCGCCGTGGTGATGGCGTCGAGGGTCGCGCCGGGTCCTGCGGTGACGGTAGCCGGGCTACCGCCCGCGTTGACGGAGACGCCGGTGAGATGGACCGTGGTGTCGGCGAGAATGACCTTGTCGATCGGCGCACCGTTGACGATGGTCAGCGGCGTCCAACCGTGCATGGCACCGCGGGGGCGGATGGTGTAGCCGTTGGCATGGCCCCAGTTGGCGAGGCGGACTACGTCTTCGGGCGTCTTGGGCGAACAGGTCCAGATCGCGTCGAGCATGATCTCTTTGGACCAGTTCTGATACGCCTGCTGGTAGAGGGCGATGCCCTCGGGGAAGGCAGGCGGCGGGGTGAGGGTGGAGACGGGGCCACCCGCGGAGCCGGAAGAGCCGGCGGGGACGGCATAGGCCGGCGTCCAGCCGGCGAATGCGGTCGCTGCCACGGCACCGGCTCCTGCGGCCATGAAACCTCGTCGGGACAGTCGGAACTTTTCGTCTTGTGCCGTCATCTTCGGGCTACTCCATCGGGTTCGAGAACTACGGTGAGTTCTAACAGGTGGGTATCAGACAGGGTGGTATCAGACAAGAGTGAGAACTACGTCAGCCAGGGCAGGAGCTTCACGCTCCAGTACAGAAGCTGAGATCAGGAGTCGCCCATTGTCTTTCCAGATCTGGATACTCAAGTTCTCGCCGGGAAACACGACCCCGGCAAAGCGGGCCCGAAATCCGGCTACCCGACTGCTGTCGCCGTCGAGCATGGTATCCACTGCGGTCTTGCAGACCATTCCGTAAGTACACAGTCCATGCAGGATAGGCGCTGGAAAGCCTGCCGCGGAGGCGAATTGCGGATCCGAGTGCAACGGATTCCGATCACCGCACATCCGATACAGCAATGCCTGCTGTGGAAGCACAGGCGTCACCACTGTCTCATCTGCTTCCCGATCCGGAAGCGAAATCGACTCCGACGGACCACGTTCACCCCCGAAACCACCCTCTCCGCGGGCGAAAATCGACGAGCGGGCAGTCCAGAGCGGGTTACCGTCGGCGTCGACCGTGACGGATTCCTGCACGATCACCGCGGCCTTGCCCTTGTCCCAGATCTCGGCGATCCGCGTGGTGGTGCGCCCACTACCGCTTGCCGGGATCGGCTGATGGACAGTGACTTCCTGGCTTCCGTGTACTACCTTCGCCAGATCGATTTCGACGCCGGGGAACGAGACCTTCGGCGCTTCGGTGGCGTGAAAATTGGCGGCGACGGTGGCGAAGGTGGGTAGTACCTGAGGCTTTTCGTCGTCGAGGTAGCGCAGTTCGTTCGGATCGAGCGGACGCGCACCTGCTCCCAGTGCCAAATGGTAGTGCTGCACGTCCGACGGGGTCCACGAGAACTCTTGTGGCGCAAGCTCGGCGCCGAGTGCGATCTTCGGATCAATTGGCATGGTCGACCGCCGTCTTTTCAGCTGCAGGTGCTTCGGTTGTCTCGGCATTCTTCGCACGCTCGACGATGTCGAGTACGGCCAGGTAGCCGAAAGTCATTGCGGGACCGATGGTCGCGCCTGGTCCGGCGTAGGTGTGGCCCATGACCGGAGCGCTCGCGTTGCCCGCGGCGTAGAGGCCGTCGATGACGCTTCCGTCTTCGCGTAGTGCTCGGCCGTTGACGTCGGTGCAGATTCCACCCTTGGTGCCGAGGTCGCCCGGAACCATCTTAATGGCGTAGAACGGGGCCTTGCTGATCTCGGCGAGGCTGGGGTTCTTCAGTCGGGGATCGCCGTAGTACGCGTCGTATCCACTGTCGCCGCGTCCGAAGTCCTCGTCCTTGCCGTTGCGCGCGAAGCCGTTGAACCGCTCCACGGTTTCGGTCAGCGATGCGACGGGAAGCCCTGTCTTCTCGGCCAATTCGGCAATGGTTCCCGCCTTGACCACGATGCCGGCCTTGAGCCAGCGGCCGGGGAACGGGGAGCGGGGAGTGATACCGGCAAACGTGTAGCGGTTGCGGTAGCGCTGATCGAGAATCATCCACGTCGGGATGTTCTCGCCGGGGCCCTCGCCCTGACCGTACTCACCGCCGTACATCGCATGGGTTGCCTCGACGTACGGAGCCGCCTCGTTGCCGAAGCGCTTGCCCGACATGTTGACCATCATGCAGCCCGGGAGGGTGCGCTCGGAGAGAGCGAACCACGGTCCGCCGGTCAGCGGAATGGACGGGCCCCACCAGGCGTCGTCCATGAAATCGACTGCAGCGCCCACTTCTTGGCCTGCGCGGATACCGTCACCGGTGTTTGCCTTCGCGCCGACGGTCCATTCGGTGCCGATAGGTGCGCGCTGGTACTTCTCACGCATTTCCTTGTTGTGCTCGAATCCGCCGGATCCCAACACGACTCCGTGGCGAGCGCGGATGACCTGCTCCTCGCCGTCGACGATGACGTTGACGCCGCGAACTGCGCCGTCTTCGGTGTACAGGGAGGTCAGCGGGGTGTTCAGCAGGATGGGTACTCCGGCGGACTGAAGTCCGAGTCGAATACCGGCGACCAGTGCCTGGCCGCGAACCAGCAGATCCTTCTTGGTGGCCTTCGCTGCGAGGAATCGCATGCCGACCTTCATGGCGCGCAGGGGTCCGCGAGGATTGCGCATCAGCAGGTTGAGCCACTTGTAGTCGGCCTGGGTGATGACGAAGTTCTTGGGGGCCTTGACGTAGTCGGGCTCGAGGTTCTTGCGGTCGGCGCCCAACTTGTTGCCGTCGAACGGGGTGGGCTCGACACTGCGGCCACCGAGGCGTCCGCCGGGTGCTTCCGGGTAGTAGTCGGAGTAGCCGGGAACCCACTGCAGCTCGAGCGGGCTGTTCTTCAACACGAACGAGAGCATCTCGGGACCGCGCTCGAGATAGGTGTCGATGCGTTCGGGAGCGACAACGTCGCCGATGATGCTGTGCAGGTAGGAACGTGCGGCCTCCGGTGTATCGGTGACACCGTCCGCTTGAAGTGCCTCGTTGTTGGGGATCCAGACCCCACCACCGGAACGGGCGGTCGATCCGCCGTAGTGGGCGGCTTTCTCCACGATGACCACACTCAAGCCCTGGTGGGCTGCGGTCAAGGCCGCTGTCATACCTGCGGCACCACTGCCGACGACGACGATGTCGTATTCCTGCTTGCTCATGTAGAACACGTTATAGAATGATGGGGGTGTCAGTCCATGCTTTCTGCCAGGAAGTATTTCCGGACGTTGTCATTGATAACGAAACACGTTGCAGTGAGATTGAGGATGGTGCGGTGTGACCTGGGATACTTCGGTTGACGTCCTTGTGGTCGGGTTCGGTGTGGCGGGCGCCAGTGCGGCGCTCGAAGCTGTAGCGGCCGGTTCGTCGGTTTTGGCAATCGACCGAGCACTCGGTGGTGGTGCCAGCACGATTTCCGGAGGAATCTACTACGCCGGCGGCGGCACCGTGATTCAAAAGGAAGCCGGTGTCGAGGACAGTCCCGAAGCCATGCTCGCCTACCTGAACCGCGAGGTCGGTGACGCGGTGACGCCGCAGACGCTGCGCCGGTTCGTCGACGAGAGTCCGGCGTCGATCGACTGGCTGCGCAGTCACGGAGTACCGTTCGAGGCCTCACTCTGTCCGTACAAGACGTCGTATCCGAGCAACAAGCACTACCTCTACTTCTCAGGTAGCGAATCGGCCGGCGGGTTCCGTGACATAGCAAAACCTGCTCCGCGCGGTCATCGCGCCAAGGGGCGTGGCACGTCGGGGAAGATGCTGTACAGCCCGCTCGCGAAGTCCGCGGCGGCCAAGGGTGTCCAACTTCTCGGCCAGACGCGAGCGGATCGGCTGATCATCGAGGACGGCCGGGTGATCGGCGTCGAAGCACTGACGCTTCGTGACGCACCTGCCGGAGTTCGTCGCCGTCACGCGACGCTCGGATCCCTGTCCTCCAAGCCCGGCGTCTACGCGCCGCAGTTGCGCACGATTCTCGACGCACTCATCGCGAAGATCGAGAAGAAGCACGCCAAGCGGATTCGCATCCAGGCACGCGGCGGCGTGATCCTCAGCGCCGGCGGCTTCGTGTCCAATCGCGAGATGATGCGCACCCATGCCCCGGCCTACAAGGGCGGTATCCCGCTCGGCACGTCGGGTGACGACGGCAAAGGCATCAACCTCGGTATCGAAGCCGGGGGCGCAACCGACAAGCTCGGCAATGTTTCCGCCTGGCGATTCATCGTCCCGCCGAGTGCTTTTCTCGGTTCCGTTCTGGTGGGGGAATCCGGTGCGCGAATCGTCGACGAGTCCCGGTACGGTGCCGCTCTCGGTCAGGCGATGGCGGAGAAGAGCAGCGGAATCGGTTGGCTGCTGGCAGATTCCGAGCTTGTTCGCGAAGCGAAGTCGCAGATCAGTGACCAGTCGATGTGGTTCCAGCGGGTGCAGACCACCGGCATGATGCGTACCGCGGTGCGTGGCAACACGATTGCCGAGGTCGCTCGCAAGGCGGGGATAGACGTCGCCGGCCTTCAGGCCACAGTCGACGCGCACAACTCCGCTGCCGCTGCCGGACAACCTGATCCGATGGGTAAACCGTCGGACTTCGTCAGGCCGATACTGTCTGCGCCGTTCACGATGTACGACGTCTCGATCAAGCCCAACATGATGAATCCGTGCCCGATGCTCACGCTCGGTGGATTGGTGGTCGACGAATCGTCCGGCATGGTGAAAAACGAGGCCGGGGAGGGTATCCCTGGTCTGTATGCCGCCGGCCGTACCGCGGTCGGTATCTGTTCCAACTCGTATGTGAGCGGCTTGTCGCTCGCCGACTGCGTATTCTCCGGCCGCCGTGCCGGTCAGCACGCAGCCGCATTCTCCACAGTCGGAAAGGCCTGAACGATGCTCTCGACGCAGATCCGCGGCGAACTTGCCGACCACCTCGATTCGGCGGAACGGGATCGCGCTCCGATCAGCCCGCTGATCGCCGACTATCCGGAAATAGACGTCGTCGACGCCTACGAGATCCAGCTCATCAACATTCGGCGTCGTGTTGCCGGTGGCGCAAAGGTGGTCGGACACAAGGTCGGACTCTCGTCACTGGCGATGCAGCAGATGATGGGCGTCGACGAGCCCGATTACGGTCACCTGCTCGCCGAGATGGAAGAGTTCGAGAACCGTCCGGTCGACACGTCGCGCTTCTGCTTCCCGCGCGTCGAGGTGGAGGTCGCCTTCATTCTGGGAGCAGATCTGCCGGGCGCCGGGTGCACCGCACAAGACGTCATCGACGCCACTGTCGCCTATGCGCCGTCCATCGAGTTGATCGACAGCCGGATCAAGGACTGGAAGATCGGCCTCTCGGACACCATCGCGGACAATGCGTCCTCCGCTGGGTTCATTCTCGGCAAGGAACGAGTTCGCCCGTCGGACATCGACATCAAGGCGATCGACGCGGTGCTGACCTGCAACGGCGAGCGGATTGCGGAGGGGCGCAGCGATGCGGTTCTCGGTAACCCGGTCACCGCTGTCGCGTGGTTGGCGCAGAAGGTCGACACGTTCGGAGTTCGGCTCAAGGCCGGCGACATCGTTCTGCCGGGTTCGTGCACGCGAGCGATCGACGCTCATCCAGGCGACAACTTCCGAGCCGAGTTCAGCGGCCTCGGTTCCGTCTCTCTTCAGTTCACGTAGGAGTAGTCATGACCAAGGCAAGTGTGGCGATCGTCGGATCGGGAAACATCAGTACCGATCTGTTGTACAAACTGCAGCGTTCCGAGTGGCTCGAACCGCGATGGATGATCGGAATCGATCCCGAGAGTGAAGGATTGGCGCGCGCCCGCAAGATGGGACTCGAGACCTCCGCCGAGGGCGTCGACTGGTTGCTGAACCAGGCGGAGAAACCGGACCTGGTCTTCGAGGCGACGTCGGCATACGTGCACCGCGAGGCAGCACCACGCTACGAGGCCGCCGGTATCCGTGCCGTCGACCTGACTCCGGCCGCGGTCGGCCCGGCTGTGGTTCCGCCCGCGAACCTGCGTGAGCACCTGGACGCACCCAACGTCAACATGATCACCTGCGGTGGGCAGGCAACCATTCCGATCGTCTATGCGGTGTCGCGTGTCGTCGACGTGGCGTACGCCGAGATCGTCGCCTCCGTTGCATCGTTGTCCGCCGGCCCGGGAACTCGCGCGAACATCGACGAGTTCACCAAGACAACCAGCCGCGGTATCGAGACCATCGGCGGCGCACAGCGTGGTAAGGCGATCATCATCCTCAACCCCGCGGACCCGCCGATGATCATGCGCGACACCATCTTCTGCGCTATCCCCGAGGACGCCGATCAGGCCGCGATCACCGACTCCATTCACCGCGTCGTCAAGGACATCCAGCAGTACGTGCCGGGATACCGGTTGCTCAACGAACCTCAGTTCGACGAACCGAGCGTTGTTTCCGGTGGCTATGCCACGGTCACCACGTTCGTCGAGGTCGAAGGTGCAGGCGATTTCCTGCCGCCGTACGCGGGCAACCTCGACATCATGACGGCAGCAGCCACCAAGGTGGGCGAGGAAATCGCCCAGAAGCTTCTGAGTGTGAAGGCGTGAGCGACATGATTCATTTCGATTCGAGCTGGGACATCCGCGTCACCGACACGTCGCTGCGCGACGGCTCCCACCACAAGCGTCATCAGTTCACCGTCGACGAAGTACGAGCCATCGTCGGTGCCCTCGACGGAGCCGGAGTGCCGGTCATCGAGGTCACTCACGGCGACGGTCTCGGCGGATCCTCCTTCAATTACGGCTTCTCGAAGACTCCCGAGCAGGAACTCATCAAAGCTGCCGTCGAGACCGCGACAAACGCGAAGATCGCCTTCCTGATGCTGCCCGGGTTGGGCATCAAGGACGACATCGTCATCGCGCAGGAGAACGGTGCGTCCATCTGCCGTATCGCAACTCACTGCACCGAGGCCGACGTATCCATCCAGCACTTCGGCCTCGCGCGTGAGCGTGGACTCGAAACAGTCGGATTCCTCATGATGGCTCACTCGATTCCGCCGGAGAAGCTGGCCAAGCAGGCTCGCATCATGGCCGACGCGGGTTGCCAGTGTGTGTACGTGGTCGACTCGGCCGGCGCGCTGGTACTCGAGCAGGTATCCGATCGCGTCGAGGCGCTGGTTCAGGAACTCGGCAACGACGCTCAGGTCGGCTTCCACGGCCATGAGAACCTGGGCCTGGGCGTCGCCAATTCCATTGCGGCAGTTCGTGCGGGAGCCAAGCAGATCGACGGTAGTACCCGTCGGTTCGGTGCCGGCGCCGGCAACGCCCCGGTCGAGGCCTTCGTCGGTGTTTGCGACAAGATCGGCGTCAAGACCGGTATCGACTTCTTCGCCATCGCCGATGCAGCCGAAGACGTTGTGCGCCCGGCAATGCCGCAGGAATGCTTGCTCGATCGTCAAGCACTGATGATGGGCTACGCCGGCGTGTACTCGAGCTTCCTCAAGCATGCCGAGCGTCAGGCCGAGCGGTACGGAGTGTCGTCCGCGGAGCTGTTGGTGCGCGCAGGTAAGCGCAAGTTGGTCGGCGGACAGGAAGATCAGTTGATCGACATCGCGCTGGAACTGCAGCGCGAAGCAGCGGCTTCCTAGGTCATGGCAGACGTACTGGCCGGAAAAGTGGCCTTGGTGACCGGCGCGTCCTCAGGGTTGGGGCGCGCCGTCACCGAGATACTCCACCGCAGGGGCGCAAAGGTTTTCGGTATCGCCCGCGACAAGGAAAAGCTGCGGCAGTCGATGGTCGAGGTGGTCGGCGCGGATGGAGAGCGTCGTTTCGCGGCGACGGACGTCTCGGATTCCGCTCAGTGTGATGCGGCCGTGCAGGCGTGCGTCGACGAACTCGGTGGTATCGACATCCTCGTCAACGTGGCGGGATCGCACTCGCTTCGTCATACGGCGGATATTGCGGATTCCGAATGGGCACATGACCTTGCGGTCAATCTGAACGGACCGTTCTTCCTGTCCCGCGCAGCACTGCCGCACTTGCTGGAACGGGGCGGCAACATCGTCAACGTCTCCTCGATCGCGGGACTGGAAGGGCAGGCGTACTCGGCTGGATACTGCGCTGCCAAGCACGGACTCATCGGACTGACCCGAGCGATGGCGATGGAGTTCACCGGAAAGTCTCTGCGTGTCAACGCAATCTGCCCCGGCGGCATGATGACTCCTCAAGTCACCGGATTCACCTTCCCCGACGGAGTCGACTTCGACCTCGTCATGAAGGTTGCCTCGCCGCGTGGCTTGATGGAAGCCGAGGACGTTGCGAAGATGGTGGCTTTCGTCGCCTCCGACGACGCCTCGGCGATACACGGGGCCGTCTACTCGGTGGACAACGGAAAAATGGCATGACCCGTTGGTCTCGGGACCGATCTTCCAGATCTGCTGGGTGGTCGAGGAGATCGAGGCCGCCGAACAGGAGTTCACTCGGCAGTGGGGAGTGGAGCGATGGCTACGTATGCCAGACATCGCCTTTGGTCCCGAGACCACAACGTATCGAGGTGAGCCCGCGGACTATGTCGTTCACGTGTCGATCGGATATGCGGGCAGCCAACAGCTCGAGTTGATCCAACCAGTGTCCGGACGCAACCTGTACACGGAGTTCCTGGAGACTCACGGCGTCGGAGTTCATCACATGGCTTGGGTTCCAGGCGATTACGAGGCGACGTTGCTCGAGGCCGAGCGTCGCGGAATGTCGGTGGTGCAACAAGGTCGGGTAGAGGGCGCCGGCATGGAGTTCTCCTACCTCGATGCCGGGCCGTTGGGTAGATACGTCGAGTTGATGAAGCTCTCGCCCGAGATTCGGTTGATGTTCGCTTCGCTCATTCCTGATTGACGGCAAACACTTTCGTGAAGTAATCGGAAACGTTCTCCGGGTGACCACGGAATCCGAGGTAGCCGTCGGGGCGAATGACCAGCGCCGCCGTACCTTCGACCTCATACGCGGCGCACAGTTGCGAGGCGTTGTCCTCGATGATCGGCACCAGCGAGTCGACGGTCACGGTTCCCGGTGGCACTATCGCGTAGACGTCCAGCAAGCCGTGCGCTGATCGAATTGCGGCGTCGGCGACCTTCTCCAAGCTGTTGATGCTCTCCGCGGATCCGTCCGAAGTCAGCAGTAACGTGTGGTCGACTCCGGACAGCAAGTCGAACAACCGAATTGGATACTGCACACCGTCTCGGCGCATTCCGCGTGCATCGGGTGCACGCTCGCCCGGTTGAACGTGTGGACTCGAAGAATTACGCCCGGTGTTCAGCGGACTCTCCGAGTAGTCGATCAACAATTGAGCCTGGCGCCGCATTGCCGTGTCGATGGAGGACTCTCCCGAACCGATTCCTTCTCGAGCATTTCGGACCGTCATCCCGACGACTTCTTCACCGACCGGCCGCCTTTCGGCGTCGTAGGTCTCGAGAAGATCCGCTTTCGCAACACCTTTGACGGCGAGCGCTATCTTCCACGCAAGATTGTGGGCGTCCTGGATCCCGGTGTTCATGCCCTGCGCGCCAGTCGGGGGATGGATGTGCGCGGCGTCGCCGGCGACAAAAACCCGTCCGCGGCTGTAAGCGTCGACGATGCGGTGGCTGATGCGGAAGACCGAGGACCATCGCAGCATCGAGGCGGTTGTCGGTTCTGGGGACAGTCTGTCGAGCACAGCCTGGATGTGATGGAGTTCAGGTGTCTTGCCGGTTGAAAAACCGTGTTGTACAGCGGCTTTGTTCGACGATTCGTCCGGCATCAACTCGTCCGGAACGAGCATCGACATGCGGTACCGCTTGTGTCCGGGAAGTGGGATGCAGACGAGTAGGTCGTCGGTGGTTCCGTCGTCGGCGGTGTGGTTGGCGCGGACGGAGTAGCCGCTGGGTATCGACCAGTCGACTTCGACGTCGCCGAGCATGTAGCTCTCGGCAAACGCGCCGCCCACGAAGCTCAGGCCCAGCCCTTTGCGGACCACGCTGTGCGCGCCGTCGGAACCCACCAGGTACCGGGCTGTCACAGTGCTGCCGTCGCTGAGGGTGCAGGTGACGGCGTCGTCGGACTGTTCGAATGCAGTGAGGCCGACTCCGCGTTCGACGGTTGTTCCCAACTCGGTGAGGCGCTCGGTGAGGATGCGCTCCGTCGAGTACTGAGGCAGGCAGAGAAACCAGTAAGGAACGTCGTCGGGGAGGGTGAGGTCGACGCGGCCGACCTCGACGCCGTTCGTGTACATGATCTGACCGCGCATCAATGTCGAGGCGTCGAGTGCCTGGCGGAGCACCCCCATGTTCTCGAAGAGTTCGAGAGTGCGTGGCTGAATCCCGACGGCTTTCGCGTATTGCCGCGGTTCGTCGAGCGGGTCGACTATTCGGCATGAGATACCGCGTCTGCGCAGCTCGATTGCGGTGGTCAAACCGATCGGGCCGGCGCCCGCTACCAATACGTCGGTATCCATGAGGACCCACTCACGTCGGGGACAGTCGGTCATTTCAGTATGGGTAAGCGAACTTTTGTTTTGGGGAAATTCGCGCAAATCGGACATCGAGAGGTTGTATCTTGCGCCGACTGTCCGTCCGCGCACCGACTGTTTTGCGCTATTGCTCGGCTTCGAAGCCGAGCGCGATTCTCCTGCACAGAAGCGTGAGCTCGACCTCGTCGACGCGTGGCGCGTCGTCCCATGAATCGACGTCGTTCCAACTCACTGAACTCGGAGCGCCGAAGGGCCTGACGAAAACGTGCTGATGAAAGTGGGGGACGCTTCGCCCGGCGATCGCGGAGAACACGAATTCTGGAGTCAATTCCGAGTCGAGGGCACGTGAGACGCACCAGACCGCGTGTGCGATGGCGAGTGCTTCAGGTTCGGATAGTGAAGGCAATCCGGACACGTGTCGACGGGTCTCGACGAACACATATCCAGGAACCGAACGGCCGTCTGGCTGAGGAGGCCGATGGGAGACAACGACGAAGTCGTCCTCGAATATTCGGGGGCTGACGAGCGGGCCTGTTCCTTGGTGTTTGGCGCATATTGCGCATGCTGACGTCCCCATTCCACTTTTGTACCGAGTGTGGCGTGGTGGCGGAAGATTTGCGATCAGCCCGAACGGAGGGTTCATCTAGATGTACAAATCAGCATGTTTGTAAAAGTTTTACCTTGAAAATCGTTGACAAAATACCCTTGTTTGTCCACTATCTATACATAGATGTTGTTCGTGTCGCGGATTACCGCACAGGACGCACTCACTGATCCGAACGAGAACTGGAGAATTCGATGGCGGCGTTGGTGTACACCGAGCCAGATGGTCGGCTCGCAACTTGGAGAGACCGGAAACGCTACTTGTGGCTGTTGGCGCTGATTCCGTCATCGGCAACTTTCATCGCCGTGGGGCTTGTTACCGCCACCGGATGGAATGTCTTCTGGTGGACCGGCCCACTGATCGCGTTTGCTCTCATTCCCGTCATCGACATCCTGGCGGGTGAGGACGGGAAGAATCCGCCCGACGAGGTGATCGACGAACTCGAGAACGACCGCTTCTACCGGTGGTGCACCTACGCCTATCTGCCGCTGCAGTACACGGCCTTCTTCCTGTCCTGCTACATCTGGGCGCGTTGGGATTTGAGCGTTCTCTCCAATATCGGACTCGCAGTGACGATCGGTGTGACGGCCGGAATCGGCATCAACACAGCCCACGAACTCGGGCACAAGAAGGAGAGCGTCGAGCGCTGGTTGTCCAAAATCGTTCTCGCGCAGAGCGCTTACGGTCACTTCTACCTCGAGCACAACCGTGGCCACCATGTGCGAGTGTCGACTCCGGAAGATCCGGCGACCTCGCGCTTCGGTGAGACCCTCTACGGTTTCTGGCCGCGCAGCGTCGGCGGGGGATTGAAGTCGGCGTGGCATCTCGAGAAGACCCGCTTCGAGCGTTTGGGCACCACGCACTGGAGCATCAAGAACGACGTGCTCAACGCCTGGCTCATGTCGGTTGTTCTGTTCGGTGTCGCGCTTGCAGTATTCGGGATCGGCATCGCGCCGTACCTCGTGATCCAGGCGTTCATCGGGTTTTCGCTGCTCGAAGCGATCAACTACCTCGAGCACTACGGACTCCTGCGTCAGAAAACCGCAAGCGGACGGTACGAGCGATGCACGCCGGCGCATAGCTGGAACAGTGATCGCATCTGCACCAACGTCTTCCTTTATCACTTGCAGCGGCACAGCGATCATCATGCGAATCCGACACGGCGCTACCAGGCGCTTCGCAGTATGGAAGAGGCCCCTCAGCTCCCGAGCGGCTACGCCAGCATGATCATGCTCGCCACAGTTCCGCCCCTGTGGCGCAAGGTGATGGACCACCGAGTTCTCGAGCACTACCGAGGCGACATCACCCAGGTCAACATCGCGCCGAAGAAGCGGGCCAAGATCCTCGCGGCCTACGGGGTGAACGCATGAACGCCTACATCTGCCCGATCTGCGACTACACGTACACCGAATCGACAGGTGCTGCGCGAGAAGGCTTTCCGCCCGGCACACCGTGGTCGAGCATTCCGGACGACTGGTGCTGCCCCGACTGCGGTGTCCGCGAGAAGGTCGACTTCACCCTCGTCACGCAATCCTGATCGAAATACCCACCGGTGAAAGGAAAACCGATGTCCGAGACTGCCACTGCTTACAAATTGTTCCGCTGCCTCCAGTGCGGGTTCGAATACGACGAAGCGATCGGCTGGCCCGACGACGGTATCGAGCCGGGTACTCGCTGGGACGAGATTCCCGAAGACTGGTCCTGCCCTGATTGTGGTGCCGCCAAAGTCGATTTCGAAATGGTGGAGGTGAACCGCTGATGACAGCGGTCAGCGAGCCCGACACACGCACCGTCGTGATCGTGGGCACGGGCATCGCCGGTTCCGGTGCCGCGCAGGCCCTGCGCAAGGAAGGGTTCGGCGGCAGCATCATCCTGATCGGCAGCGAACCTGAGGAGCCGTACCGCCGCCCGGCGCTGTCGAAGGAGCTACTGTCCGGGAAAGCGTCGTTCGATCGGGTTCGGTTGCGGCCGTCGACTTTCTGGAACGAGCAGGGTATCGATCTTCGGATCGGCGCAACTGTCACGAGTATCGACACAGATTCCCGCACAGTACTTTTAGCCGACGGTGACAGCATCGACTACGACGTTCTGATTCTTGCCACGGGTGGACGGTCCCGACGGTTGGCCGCGGAAGATTCCGAGCGCGTTCACTATCTTCGAGATATCGCAGACATGCGACGCTTGCAATCCCAGCTGATCGAAGGATCCTCGCTTTTGGTGGTCGGCGGTGGCTTGATCGGATCGGAGGTGGCGTCAACGGCACGCGACTTGGGTTGCAGTGTGCAGGTTCTCGAAGCGCAACCGCTGCCCCTGTCCAGGCTGCTTCCACCGTCGATAGCGGAGAAGATCGCCGCGCTGCACGCCTTGGCAGGCGTCGAATTGCAGACGGGAGTCGACCTCGAGACGCTGACGACAGGTGCCGACGGTGTCACCGCACGCGCGCGTGACGGACGCGAGTGGACAGCGGACTTGGCCGTCGTCGCAATCGGATCCTTGCCCGATACCGATGTGGCTGCTGCTGCGGGTATTGCGGTGGACAACGGGATTTCGGTAGACCGATACCTCCGGACCTCCGTCGTTGATTTGTACGCGATCGGCGATGTGGCCAACGTGCCCAACGGTTTTCTCGGCGGCATGCACCGTGGTGAGCACTGGAACACCGCGCAGGACCACGCAGTTGCAGTTGCCAAGACCATCGTCGGGAAGGAAGAACCCTTCGAATCCGTCCCTTGGAGTTGGTCGAACCAATTCGGCCGCAACATTCAAGTAGCGGGTTGGCCAGGCGCGGAAGACACCGTGATTGTTCGAGGAGACTTGGACTCCTATGACTTCACTGCGATCTGCATGCGCGACGGAAATATCGTCGGTGCTGTGAGCGTGGGCCGGCCGAAGGACATTCGTGCCGTCCGAACCCTTATCGAACGCTCCCCGGACATCAGCGCCGACGTACTCGCCGATACAAACAGGGATCTGACCGAACTTGCGGCGGGTCTTGTCGCCTCACCGGTGCTCTGAGTGCACTCGTGACTTCTGTGGCATGCGTGTCCACCGTTTTGACACCGAGCACGGGCGATGGAAATCTTCCCGATATGTCCACCGCTCGTGCCCGTGTCCCGTACCACGAGGCAGCTCGTCAACTCCTCCGTGCGTCAGCGCTCGACGCCACACGCGAACTCTTGACCGAGAAATCGTGGAACGACATCACCATGGCGCATATCGCGGAAGCTGCGGGTATGAGCCGGCAGACGTTGTACAAGGAGTTCACGTCCCGGCAGGGGTTGGCGTCCGGATACCTCATCCGGTTTGTCGACGAGTTTCTCGAAGAAGTGGAACGTGAAGTAACGCTGCATCATTCGGATCCGCGGGGCGCGGTCTCGGCAGCCTTCCGTGCCTTTTTCGACGCCGGTGCCCGGGATCCGATGGTGGTCAGCATTGTCGGTCCTCGTCCGCAACATGACCTGCTGAGCCTGGTCACCACCGACGGGACTCCGCTGCTCGAACATGCGAGCGCGAGGTTGGCCGAGATCTTCATGACCAGTTGGGCGAACGTCGACCGCGTCCATGCCGAGATGTTCGGCAGCACGATAGTGCGTCTCGCGATCAGTCACGTGACGTTGTCCTTCGGTACTCCCGATCAGATCGCCGAGAACCTGGGGGAGATGTTCGGGCCGTTCCTCGATCAGGTCATCGGTTCGGGAGCAGTCGAACCGAACTGAGCCAACGGGATCGATACGGTTTCCGAGCTAGGACGGAAGTTCGATCGAGCGTGATCGCCGTAGTTCTTTGGTGGGAAATATCGCCGTTATGTGTGAATCCGCGTCTCACTTCTCGGTAGCGTGCCGGGCGTAGATCGAGGTGCGATCCGCAGGGGTGGCTCTCGTGAAGTTCCGTCGACGATGGAGGAATTCGAAGATGAAGAGCCGCAATAAATCTCGAGTGTTGTCGACCGTTGTGGTAGTTGCATGGTTTGTCATGGCCGGGGCAGGTGTGGCAGTCGCCGACGAATCCTCGTCAGGGTCCTCCGGGGGAGGATCACTCGGTTCCTCCAGTGCGCCGGAGATTGATCCGTTGACCTTCGACGGTTGGGGCACGTGCCCGATCGAGGATCTCGAGGTGACGACGTGCGCCACCGTCGTGGTGCGGGGAGGGACCATGAAATTGGGTGCACTTTCGGTGCCGATCCCGGACGGCAGTCTCAAGGTTGCGGGCGGGGTGAAATACGCGATCCAGCCCGACAACAGTTTCGTCGAGACCTTCGTCGCCAAGCAGGACGGGTCCAACGGGGTCTATTCCAACGCGATTTCGGTGCCAGGGGGTGCGCTCGGGATCGATACTCCGCTCGGATTGACTCAGATCAGCGCGACAGTCGAATCGGTGGGAGTCCCGGATCTGAAGGTCCTCGAGCAGGAACTCACGATGCCGGTCCGCTTGAAACTGTCGAATCCGTTGCTGGGCGACGATTGCTACATCGGTTCGATCTCGAATCCGATCAACCTTCACCTGACGACAACAGGCAACCCGCCATCGGAACCCATCGGTGATTTCCCGGGTGCAGTGTTTCCGGCAGTCCCACATTCGGATGCTGCGTTTGCGGCGCCGGGGGCTAGCGGATGCGGACCACTGGGTGCGCTCAACTGGGCGGTGAATCTCCGTGGGGGAGTGCCGGCAGTCAGCGGAAAGAACTCGCTCACCACGTCGAGCGACGTCTATGCGGTGGCTGCACGGAAAGTGCGACCGCCTGCCTGACAGACGCACAGTTGCCGGAACGCACAACGAGGGCCGACCCGTGGTGGGTCGGCCCTCGTTCTGCACAATCAGGTCAGCTGACCTCGGGATCACGCACCGTGATGGTGCCGTCCCTTACTGCGTCGGCGATGCTGTCGTGCAGTTTCGGGCAACCGTCTTTCAACGCCGTCGACTGTCCGGAAGCAATGGCCTCTTTGAAGGTGTGGCAACGCAGCGCCGGGTCGGAAGTCCACTGCACGCTGGTGTGTTTGTACGTGTTCTTGCGAACCAGTACGCACGCGCCGCATGCCTTGCAGTCGACTTCCTGCAGACCCGAGTCGAGGTATTCGTGCTTGTCCTCGATCGTCTGGGCCGCGATCGCCTCGAGCCGTTCCGTTTGCCCGGCAAAGTCCGGTGCCTTGGCCCAACGAGCCCACCGTGCGTCGGTTCCGATCGAGGCGCTCACGACTAGACCTCTGCTTCCTTCTTTGCCGCTTCTGCTGCAGCTTCCTTCTCGGCCTTCTGGCGTGCGAGGTTTTCCTCGACCTCGGCGTGCCAGGCTTCGTTTGCCTTGGTGGTGTCCACCTCGAACTCGAAGCGCTGCGTCATCTTCTCGGTGACGTCGGCCTTGTCCACGTAGAACTGCTCGTACCAGCGTCGTAGCTGGTAGACGGGGCCGTCTTCTTCGCAGAGAAGGGGATTCTCGATCTTGGTCTTGTTCTTCCAGATCGCGACGTCCTGCAGGAATCCCTCGCTGATGCCCTCGGTGAACTTGCCGGCCAACTTGTCGGCCATCTCGTCGGAGACACCCGTCGGCTTCTTCACCGTCACGCCCCACTGCAGCACGAACGAGTCCGGGCTGATCGGGTAGTGGCAGTTGATCAGAACACTCTCGACCTCGTATCCGCTGTAGCTGTTCCACAGGGGATTGACCATGTACGACGGTCCGTAATACGCAGCTTCGGAGCGAAGCAGCGTGTCGCCGCCGTACTGGGAGGCCATTCCGATGTCGGGACGGCCCGTGGTGTTGAGGTACTGAGTGGCGATCTCACCTTCGAAGACGTTCTTGAAGTACGTCGGGAAGGCGTAGTGGATGTAGTAGAAGTGCGCCATGTCGACCACGTTGTCGATGATCTCGCGGCAGTTGGACCCCTCGATGACCATGGAGTTCCAGGTCCAGTCGGTCCATTCGTCGCTGTACGCACCCTCGATACGAGGAATCACGATCTCTTCGGGCGGCGGATTGCCCTCGGGGTCGTTCCAGACGAAGAGCTGACCGTTCTGCTCGAGGGTCGTCCACGCGCGGGTGCGTGCGAGCGGAGGCACGCGGCGGGCATAAGGAATGCCGGTGCACTTGCCGTTGCCGCCCCAGCGCCAGTCGTGGAAGGGGCAGGCGATGGAATCGCCCTTGACCTCGCCTTGTGTGAGGTCACCACCCATATGACGGCAGTATCCGTCGAGAACTTTGATGTCGCCCTTGCTGTCGGCGAACACCACGAGCTTCGTACCGAAAGCCTCGATCGCGTGCGGTTTGCCGTCCTTGAAGGTCTTCAGTAGACCCAGGCAGTGCCAACCGCGGGCGAAACGAGTTTGCACCGTTCCGACGTCGATCTCGCGAATCTGCGCCATTGTGACCTCACATCCCTTCTAGCTGTTAGTAGAACACGTTATAGAACTCGATCCGGTTCCGCCAGATTTTGGGGGCACTTGTTACAGCATTGCGGCCACAAACGGGACCTTTGTCAGCGTCTCGACAGAAAAGAGAACGTGTTCTAGTCTCAAGTGTAAGTGAACCAACCGATCGAGGAAGACGGGAGCGTCGAAGTGGGTAACCATGACAGCCACGAGGTGATGCAGAGGCTCGACGCACTACTGCCGGCACTGCGCGAGCGCGCACAGGAGACCGAGGATCTGCGTCGTATCCCCGACGAGTCCATCAAGGCTCTTCAGGAAACAGGCTTCTTCCGCTTGCTGCAGCCGAAGCAGTGGGGCGGATACGAAGCCGATCCGGTGCTGTTCTACTCCGCGGTCAAGAAGATCGCCAGCGCGTGTGGTTCCACAGGGTGGGTCTCCTCGATCATCGGGGTACACAACTGGCACCTCGCCCTCTTCTCTCAGCAGGCGCAGGAAGACGTGTGGGGCAACGACACTGACGTTCGCATCTCGTCCTCTTACGCCCCGATGGGTATGGGTGAAGTAGTCGAGGGCGGATACAAGGTCAACGGTGCGTGGGCGTGGTCCTCGGGTTGTGACCATGCCAGCTGGGCCGTTCTCGGTGGTCCGGTGTTCAAAGACGGCCGCGCAGTCGATTTCGTGAGCTACCTGATTCCTCGCGAGGACTACCAGATCGACGACGTGTGGAATGTGGTCGGTCTGCGTGGAACCGGCTCCAATACCGTTGTGGTCAAGGATGTTTTTGTTCCCAAGCATCGCGTTCTGAGCTTCCGGGCGATGAGCGAACTGACCGCCCCGGGCCTCGAGAACAACACCGCGCCGGTCTACAAGATGCCGTGGGGAACCATTCACCCCACGACGATCTCGGCACCGATCGTCGGAATGGCTTACGGAGCTTACGAAGCGCACGTCGAGCACCAGGGCAAGCGTGTGCGCGCTGCGTTCGCCGGCGAGAAGTCGAAGGACGATCCGTTTGCCAAGGTGCGCATCGCCGAGGCGTCCAGCGACATCGACGCCGCGTGGCGTCAGCTCTCCGGCAACGTCGCCGACGAGTACGCGTTGATCCTTGCGGGCGAAGAGGTTCCGATGGAACTGCGGCTGCGCGCTCGACGTGACCAGGTGCGCGCCACGGGCCGCGCGATCGCCTCGATCGACAAGCTCTTCGAGAACTCCGGCGCCACGGCGCTGCAGAACGGCACTCCTATCCAGCGTTTCTGGCGCGATGCTCACGCTGGTCGCGTCCACGCCGCCAACGATCCCGAACGCGCATACGTCATGTTCGGAACCGGCGAATTCGGTCTGCCGATCACCGACACGATGGTCTAGAGGAGGCTCCGTGACAACCACCGAAGAAGCCCTCACCTACGAGTCCACTTCGCGGTTCGCGCAAGTGCGCCCCGATCTGAAACTGCATTTCCACGAGGCGGGCGTCGGCAACGACAAGACCATCGTGCTGCTGCACGGCGGTGGCCCAGGTGCGTCGTCGTGGTCGAACTTCGCCCGCAACATTCCGGTGTTGGCGAAGAACTTTCACGTCATCGCGGTCGATCAGCCGGGCTACGGGCAGTCCGACAAGCCGACGGACCACCCGCAGTACTTCGTGCACAGTGCGTCGGCGCTCAACGATCTCCTGGACACGCTCGAGATCACCGGTCGCGTTGATCTGCTGGGCAATTCGCTCGGCGGTGGAGCTGCCGTTCGCTTTGCGCTCGACTACCCGGATCGCGCCGGTCGCCTCGTTCTGATGGGCCCCGGCGGTCTGAGTGTCAACCTGTTTGCGCCGGACCCCACCGAGGGCGTCAAGAACCTCGGGAAGTTCAGCTACCAGCCCACACGTGAGAACCTCGAAGCATTCCTGCGGATCATGGTCTTCGATCAGAAGCTGATCACGCCGGAACTCGTCGACGAACGTTTTGCTGCCGCCAGCACTCCCGAGTCGCTGGCTGCGGCCAAGGCGATGGGTAAGTCCTTCTCCAGCGGTGACTTCGAGCTCGGCATGCTCTGGCGCGAGGCGTACAAGCTTCGGCAGCGTGTGTTGCTGATCTGGGGCCGTGAGGACCGGGTCAACCCCCTCGACGGCGCGCTGGTTGCGCTCAAGATGATCCCGCGCGCGCAGCTCCACGTCTTCGGCGGTTGCGGTCACTGGGCGCAGCTCGAGAAGTTCGACGAATTCAACCGGCTAGCAACCGACTTCCTGCTCGACGGAGGTAAATGATGGGTATTCGATCTCTGGCGTACATGCGCATCGGGGCCACCGACATGGCTGCGTGGCGCGAATACGGACTCAAGATCCTCGGAATGATCGAGGGCAAGGGCGTCGACGCGGAATCGCTGTATCTGCGTATGGACGACTTCCCGGCGCGTCTTGTCATCGTTCCGAACGACACCGACCGTCTGCTCGTCTCCGGGTGGGAAACCGCGAATGCGGCTGAGCTGCAGGATATCCGTGACAGGTTGTCGGCGGCCGGTGTTCCGTTCAAGGAAGGCACGGCGGAGCAGCTCAAGGACCGTCGCGTCGTCGAGATGATCGCGTTCGAGGACACCTCGGGTAACTCCCTCGAGGTGTTCCACGGTGCTGCTCTCGAACACCGCCGGATCGTGAGCCCGTACGGGCACAGGTTCGTGACGGGGGAGCAGGGGCTCGGCCACGTTGTGCTCACCACCGACGACGACGATGCTTCGCTCCGGTTCTACCGCGACGTACTCGGATTCAAGCTTCGCGACTCGATGCGTCTGCCTCCGCAGATGGTCGGGCGGCCCGCGGACGGCGACCCGGCGTGGCTGAGGTTCCTCGGCTGCAACCCGCGTCACCACAGCTTGGCGTTCCTGCCGTTGCCCAACCCGACGGGCATCGTGCATTTGATGCTCGAGGTGGAGAACTCCGACGACGTCGGACTGTGCCTCGACCGGGCATTGCGCAAGAAGGTCAAGATGTCGGCGACTCTCGGTCGCCACGTCAACGACGAGATGCTCTCGTTCTACATGAAGACTCCGGGCGGGTTCGACATCGAATTCGGTTGTGAGGGGCTAGAGGTCGAGGACGAAAACTGGATCGCGAGGGAAAGCACGGCCGTGAGCCTGTGGGGTCACGACTTCACGGTGGGAATGAAGCCGTGAGTTCGCCCGACGCGTCGGTGAGCGCGGAGCAGGCGATCGATCCACGCCAGTTCCGCACGGTTCTCGGGCAGTTCTGTACGGGTATCACCATCATCACGACAGTCGACGACGGTGAACCAGTCGGGTTCGCGTGTCAGTCTTTCGCCGCCCTGTCACTCGACCCGCCTTTGGTGTTGTTCTGCCCCACCAAGGGGTCTCGGTCGTGGGCGGCAATCGAGCGGACCGGGAAGTTCGCCGTCAACGTGTTGGCGGAGGAACAGCAGGCGGTGTGTGCTCGTTTCGGGTCGCGTGAGCCGGACAAGTTCGCCGGCATCGATTGGACGCCATCACCTCTGGGCTCACCGATCATCGACAAGTCGCTTGCCCACATCGACTGCACAGTCGAAACCGTCCACGACGGCGGCGATCACTACGTCGTCTTCGGTCGGGTGTCGTCGATGAGTGAGATCAAGACCGAACGCCCGCTGCTCTTCTACCGCGGGCAGTACACGGGCATCGAGCCGGACAAGACTGTTCCGGCTACCTGGCGTGACGATCTGGAAGCGTTCCTGACGACCACGACGGAAGATACCTGGCTGTAGGGGGCAAGCCCCCGTGAGTGGTTAAGGAGTCCAGGGGCTCCTTGACCACTCACGGGGCCGGAGGCCCTACAGCGAAAAACAGGTATGACAGAAGTCGTCACCGAACGGCGTCAACAGGATGCTACGACGCACAATTCTGTTGGATCGTCCTGCACGTTTGACCGCCTCGATCACCGACGGCTGCACCTCGACCACCTGGTACCGGTCGGCCTCGACGGGCTCTCGTGAGAACGCCACCAAACCGAGCCGATGCAGGTTGTTCAGGTAGGCGCTGATGCGGTCCAGATGTCGACATCCCGCCAGTTCTCCGATCATCGACAGACCCTCGTCGATCATCTCCGAGCCGACTCCGAACGGCCGCGCCGTGCGCACGTCGACGCTCGGTTGTGCGCCGGAGGTGGCCAACAGCCGAAGAATTCGAGCTTCGTCTGGTGCGATCTCGTCGAGGATCCGGTCGTAAGCCGGGTGCAGATCGTCGCGATCGGTCACGTCCGCGGAACGATCCAGCAACCTGTCACCACGTGCCCGCAGCGCCGCGAGTGTGGCCTCGACGCTCTGTTTGCGATTGGTGCGAGTTGCCATTGCTGCCCGTAGGTTCTCGGTCCGCGAGCCGTCTCCGTTGGTGTTCTCAGCCCGACGTTCGGATTGCACGTTGGCGGATTCTGCAGCCTCTGCCGCGGCTTCGGCGGCGGCCTGAACGATCTGCCGCGTCGCCTCCTTCGCCGTTCCGAAAGCCCAACCCGTCAGCTTGATCGACGTGAGCGTCGTCGTGGCGGTAAGCCCGACAAGGCTACGGATCAGACGCTTTTCGACGGATTCGACCGGCGCGATGTCCGCAGCCCAGTCGTACGATTCCGCTTCGACGATCATGCGATGGTCGTGCTCACTCATGCTCATACTCCGAATATTGCGAGGTGTAGGAAACCGGCAAACGAGCCCAGCACGGCCCCGTGTACGAACAACAGCCACTCGTCCTGTTTGACGGCTGAGCGTAGTAGTTCGCTGAAATCTTCCGGTGAAAGGATGCTCATGCGTTCGGTGACGAAGACACGAATCTTCTCCGACTGGTTCTCGGCGAACTCCGCGTCCTCGAAGACCCTTGGGTACAAGTCGAGCACTTCGGTGGTGGCCAGTCCGGGCAGACGCTTGTAGCTCTGCGAACCGACGGTCATCTTGACCACCGACTTTGCCCAGCCGGCTGCGTCGTCGACGGATTCGCGCAGTACCTGATCGAGCATCCGCCGCGTTCGGTCCGAGCGGGGACCTTCGAGGAGTTCGGTGCCGATGTTCTCGAGCGTCACGACGTGATCGGCGAGGGTTTTTGCGTACCCGGCGATGATCTCGGTGCGGCGTTTCAGGAAGAGTCCCTGTCTCCACGGCACCCAACGGCTGGGGGTGATCGGTTCGAAGATCATCGTGATGCCGAGGTAGTTCACGATGTATCCGATGATCACACCGCCGATGGGAAGCACCCACCACTGCGGAACCAGGTGGAGGATCCCGACGAGTACGAAGCCCATCGGGAAGCCGAAGTAGAAGCCGAAGTTCTGCATGAACCTGAGCTCTTTGTTGCCCATCGTGCGGAAGATGTCGTTGAGCAGTTTGGGGTGCGAAGAGAGGTAGCGGATCACCATCAGCTTCGCGTCGATGAACTCGTCGATGTCCTCTTCGATGCGGTCGGTGATCATGCGCACGCTGGCCGGCAGATCGTCCTCCACTTTGCGGAAGACGGCTTCCTTCACCGACGTCGGAAGGTTGTGCCAGAGCTGAGGATTCTCGGCCGTCATGATTCTGGTGACCACGCCGCGCACTTCACTGCGGGAGATGTTCACCAAGTGCTCGGCGATGCTGTCCGGGTCCAGAACGCGGTAGAAGTCGGCGATGCTGCCGACTTTCGCGAGGGATTTGTCGACGGCGATCGACGCCATCTTCTCCGCCCGCGAGGGGACGATGCCTTGCCAGCCGAATCGGCCGTCGCTCGTGATCGCCGGGATCACCTGGACGCGCCGGGGGAGGAACGGGAAGAGCAGTTTGAGGCCGGGCACTTTGATCCCGTGGAAGTTGATCGGCGCAAAAAGCATCAGGACGCCCGACCAATTGGTGATGTACCCGATGATTCCCGTGAACAAAGGAATGGTGATCAACTGTTCGAGCAAGTGGTCCGGCACCGTCGCACATCCTCCTCATATCCGAGAACCTCACGTTCGGACATGATTGCCGAAACTTCGCTCTTCGTGGGTGTTTCGTTGGCTACTGCTGCGCCTTCCCAGTTGCGTCAGCATAGAGGCCCGACAATTCGGGCTGTAGGTGGGTAGGAAGTTGATGTAACCTCGCGTACATGGTCAGTATTGCGCACAGCACGACGACGCCGGTTCTCTTCCGGCGCATCGTTTAGCAACTGCTGACCGAACCCTTTCAGCCCCGGGAGTTATCGCCCCGGGGTTTTCTTGTTTCTTCGCTCCGTGTGCGTCTCCCCTTGAACGATTTGGAGAGCTCTCATGAGCGTTGACCACCGCGAACTCGGGCGCGAGCTGGAGTTTTTCGCCACCACCCCCATAGTCGGAGCAGGCCTCCCACTCTGGTTACCGGACGGCGCGATCATCAGGAACGAACTCGAAAAGTTCGCCGCCGAACAAGCAGCGCGATCCGGATGCCGGGGTGTCTATACCCCCGTTATGGCGAAGAAAGAGTTGTACGAGAGATCTGGGCATTGGTCCAAGTTCTCGGACGACATGTTCCCTGAAATGAAGATAGGCGGAGAGTCATTTCTCCTTCGTCCGGCTAACTGTCCTCATCACGCCCAGATATTCGCCGCTCGCGGTCGTAGTTATCGCGAGTTACCTTTCCGCGTTCGTGAACTCGGCTCGATGTTCCGTAGTGAACTCTCGGGAGTTCTCAGTGGACTGAACCGCGTCAGACAGATCAATCTCGACGACGCACACGTCTTCTGCAGTCGCGAGCAGATTCGATCGGAAGTGATCGTCGTGCTCGACGCGATCGAGGACTGCTACTCGACTCTGGGGATTGCCGAACGGGGGTACCGACTCTCGATCAGAGGGACCGGGCAGTACCTCGGCACCGACGAGCAGTGGGCCGACGCCGAGGATCAACTTCGCGGAGCACTGAAGGCGCGCTCGATCGAGTATGTGGAAGCGAAGGGGGAGGCGGCGTTCTACGGTCCCAAGATCGACGTCCAAGTGCGAGACGCGCACGGCCGTGAGGAAACACTCTCGACCGTCCAACTCGACTTCAATCAGCCGGAACGGTTCGACCTCGAGTACACCGCGGAAGACGGATCCAAGGCTCGCCCCGTCATGATCCATCGGGGCTTGCTTGGGTCGATGGAACGCATGACTGCGCTCTTGATCGAAAGGTTCGAAGGGCGGATGCCGCCATGGCTGGCACCCAACCAAGTCTCGATCCTGCCTGTCGGCGACCGGCACCAGGTTGAGGCCGAGTGTTTGCGGGCCGATCTCGAGGCTCGCGATGTTCGAGTGGCGATCGCGCCTGACGGATCGTTGGGACGTCGCATCCGCGAGGCACGCACTCACCGTGACCCGTACATCGCGGTGATCGGGGACAACGAGGTGCACGGCGGTGCCGTCGACGTTCTGGTCCCCGCGCGTGGTGGGCGGGCGGTCGTCGACGCGGGTGTGTTTGTCGCTCAGGTGGTCTCGGACATCAAAGCGCGTGCCCTGCTTCCGGCAGCTTTCTAGCCGACGGGAAGCTCGTGGAGGGCGCGCACCAATGGCGCGAGTTCGGGTGTCTTGCATGCCTCGTCGAGTGCGGCTTCGAGGGTGGCGTCGTGTGTCGGCCGTGCGCTTTCGAGAAGCTCGCGGCCGGCCGGCGTCAACTCCGTGTAGATGCCTCGACGGTCGTCGGCGCACAGGATGCGCGTCAGTAGTCCTCGATCTTCGAGTCGATTGACCAAGCGCGTCGTGGCGCTGCTGCTCAGTGCGGCAGCGCGAGCCAGTTGGGCCATGCGCATGTGCCAGCCGTCCTGGCGGCTCAACGCGTCGAGGACGGTGTATTCGACGACGGACAGTTTGTGCTCACGCTGGAGCGCGCGTTCCAGTTCGGTGTCGAGTGCGCCGTGCAGTGCTGCGAGCGTGCGCCACCCTTGCGAACGGATTTCGACGGCGTCGTCGGCGATCCCCATGTGATTCTCCTTGTCCGTTTCCTGCGGCTCCAGGTTACCAGCTTGCGCATGTAGCGCGCGCGTGCAACTATTTATAGCGCGCCTGCAACTAATGCACACGCCCGCTAACGGCTTACGCGTAAATCTGTGAAAGGAACATCGAGATGCCATTGGGTCTCATTGCCCTCGCTATGGGCGGGTTCGGGATCGGCCTCACCGAATTTGTCATCATGGGCCTCCTGCCCGAGGTCTCGGCCGACTTCGAGGTCACCGAGTCCGTCGCTGGCTACCTGATCTCGGGCTACGCACTGTCGGTGGCGATCGGCGCGATCCTCCTGACCGCTGCCGTCACCCGCTTCGAGCGCAAGAAGGTCCTTCTCTCGCTCATGGTGCTGTTCATCATCGGCAACCTGATGTCCGCGCTCGCTCCCTCCTACGAGGTCATGATGGGCGGACGCATCGTCGCGGCACTGTGCCACGGTGCGTTCTTCGGAATCGGTTCGGTGGTTGCCGCCGACATGGTCGCTCCCAACAAGCGCGCCGGCGCCATCGCGATGATGTTCGCGGGCCTGACCATCGCCAATGTTCTCGGCGTTCCGTTCGGCACGCTGCTGGGCCAGCAACTCGGATGGCGCTCGACGTTCTGGGCCATCACCGTCATCGGCGTCATCGCCCTGATCGGAATTGCAGCACTTGTCCCGACGACGCCCGCCAGCACGACCGGCGGCGGATTGCGCGGAGAGTTGGGGGCGTTCCGCAACAAGCAGGTTTGGCTCTCGATCGCCATCACCATCCTCGGCTACGGTGGAATGTTCGGAGCCTTCACCTACATCGCCTTCACCCTCACCGAGGTAACGGGATTCGCGACGTCCAGCGTTCCGTGGCTGCTCATCCTCTTCGGCTCGGGCCTGTTCGTCGGTAACTTCCTCGGCGCCAAGGCTGCCGACCGCTCGCTGACGAAGGCACTGGTCTGGATTCTCGCGATCCTGACCGTCGTTCTGATCGTGTTCGCCGCCACCGCTGAGAGCAAGGTCATGACCGTGATCTCGCTGTTCTTCATGGGCGCCTTTGGTTTTGCGACGGTTCCCGGTTTGCAGATGCGGATCATGAACTACGCGTCGGCAGCACCGACCATGGCCTCAGGTGCAAACATTGCCGCCTTCAATGTCGGCAACGCGCTCGGTGCGTGGCTGGGCGGAATCACCATCGCCGCGGGACTCGGGTTCACCTCCCCGATCTGGATGGGAGCGGCAGTCACCGTCGCCGGTCTGCTGGTCTTGATCGTCGCGGCGAAGATCGACCGCCCGGCAGCGTCAGAGCAGCAGGCTCCGAGCACCTCGCTGCACCCGAGCGCCGCCTGAACCTGGCCACCGCGCTCTGACCCCATCGCGTGAACGTATCGCTCCCCTTGTCCAACAAGGGGAGCGATACGTTCACGCGGGTCAGGTGAGGCGGAATTCGGCCGTCACCCCGGAGAAGGGCGTGATCGCGCCGCTGCCCCGAGCCTTCGATGCGCCGAAGTGTTGGACTCGATACGTACCCGCCGGAGTTTCGGCCGGAACATCCCACGTGATGCGCACGACGGAGCCGTTGCTCCCGACCCGGCGCCAGTGCAGTTTGGTGGACCAGTCGTTGTCGTCGGCCACGCGCGTCCAGGATCCGCCGGTATTGCGCTGGATCTCGTAGAAGGTCCCGTTTCGGTGAGTGTCGTTCTTGGGGTGGCCGGTGACGAACTCGACGGCAACTTGCCCACCCGGTGAGGTGTCGCCGGGCTGGACGGTTGCATCGCCGAATTGTGTTCCCGGCAAAGGCTCGTCGAAGTCGACGCCGGGTCCGAAGCTGGGTTGGAACCCGGACAGGTCGGCGGGCGCGGGGCCGCGAGGAGGTTCGGTGCCGTCGCGCATCGCGGCTGCGAGAGCGGAGTACCCCTGCTGATAGGCCGGCAGCGTGTAACGGCCGAACATCGTCGAACCGCCCTCGTACTGCTGCGAATCGTATTCCTGTGGTGTGGTGCAGTAGCTCGAGTAAGAGTTCGCGTACCCCTGGAAGATGACGTTCTCGAGGGGAACCCCAAGCTCCTCGGCGACGGTTCGACGCACTCGTAAACCGGAGACGATGGTGAATTCCGCAGGGCCACCGACGATGTAGAACTGGCCGATCCGCAGGATCTGGATCTTGAGTACGTTCGGCACCCATCCGCCCGGTGGCAGCAGGCCGACCGGAACGACTACGAGTTTGGGGGCCTGTGCATCCTGAAGCCATTGAGGCACAGGAGCGTCCATACCGCCCAAGGCGTCGATCATGGGGTTTCGGGTGCCCTCGGGGAAGATCGGGATTGCCGGTCCGTCCTCGACGCTTCCGGCGCTCATTGCCGCGCCGATCGCGGCCGGAGCGGTGCGGTGCTCGCGCCCGTCCGGAGTGAATCTTCCGCTCACCACCTGATTTGCCATGTCCAGGTACATGATCCGACTGTCGACGCCACCGGTGACGGTGTCGGAGGCCGTATCGAAGGCAGTTTGAGCTGCCGCTACCTGGCGGAGTCCGATGATGCGCGCATTCTCGAATTCGTCTTCGGTCGGTCCGCGTCCAGGCTCGAGGAAGAGGTTGGGTGACATGTCGCCGCTGTTGGTCTGCGGAAACGCAGCAATGAAGCTGGTGTCGCCGTCGAGGTAGCGCACGCCCTGGTCGTCGTGCTCCCAGAAGTACGCCGCGGCGCCCTTGTTGTCCCCGGAGATGAGATGGTTCTCGTTCGTGAGCGAGGCGCAGTGGGTGGCGAACCAGTTGATCGCTCCGATGTCCTTGCTGCCCCGGCTGATCCGCATGACACGCATATGGTGATCGTTGCCGCCGGGGTAGTAGGCCTTGTCCTCTTCAGGATTGAGGTCGAACGCCACTCGCGAGCGGTTGACGCTGGCATCGGTGAGATCGGAACGGCCGAAGCGAACCGTGCCAGGCGCCAGGTTCTCGTGCGCAGCGCTGATCGCCTCGACCATGCCGTTGACCTCGGCTTCGAACACTTGCAGTTCGAATCCGAGAACCGCGAGGTTGTACGCGTAGTTGTGCGAGGCCCCACCACACGCCGCGTGTGAATGAATGGCCGTCAACATGACGTTGCGCTCGGTGTAGATGTCACCGAACCTCCCGGCCAGTCGGCGCAGGACCTCGTCGTGAACGGACTGGAAGATCATGCAGTTGTCGACGCAGACATAGACGACCCGCGACGCGCCGGACTCGAAGATGAAGGCGCGTGCGCGCATTCGCTGGTGCAGGCCTTCGGCGCGTTGATCGAAGCTCGAGTAGCCCATCATGCCGACTTCGGCGACGGGTCCGGTCACATCGGAAATTCCGACGCCCACCTGCAGTGACGCCGACGACTTGTCGGTGCGTGCGGGTGAAACGGAGCGTGCCGGCGAAGCTGCGACGGCCTGGTTCGTCGACAGAGCGGCGAGCGCAGGTGCGGCGGCAGCGCCTGCCAGTACGGTGCGTCGGGTGATCTGCACGAGTGTCCTTTCGGGCGGTCTGACGCGAGTTGGTCAACCGTCCAGGAGTGTAGCCCGAGTCACACGTGACCGAAAGGGGTGCCGTCGGCTGACACTCAGATCGTTGTCGCCTCCCCGAACGTCATCGCCAGGTTTTTGATGGTCGTGGTCATCAGGGCCCGGCGGGGGAGTCCCAGTTTCCGAAGCTCCGCCGCCATCGGGTGACTACCCAGCTGAACCTCTGCTCCACCAGGGCGCGATTTGACGCCGGTCGGCGCCATGTCCCACGACGTGCACCTGGTGGCGCCGTCGAGATGCGAGTACGCGGCCAACGACATGTTGGCTCCACCGCCCGGCACGCTGACGCCCGACTTCACACTCAACTGCGTGATGAGTTTGCCGTCGCGCGAGACGGATCCGCGCTTGACCGAGCCGACGTGCTCGGTGTCGAACTCGGCGAGCACCTTCGGGAATCCCCAAATCTCCCGGCCGGCGGCCTTGGTGAACTCGCCGTCCACCGGCAATTCGTGGATGAGCGCCCCCGCAGTCCCGGCAGCGAGCGAACGTAGATCTCCCAGCACCGAAGTGTCCGGGGGCGCAGTGTGGCTGCGCACCATGTATGTCACTCCGAATTCGTTGTACGGACCCAGGTCCCCGTCGATGTAGTCGACAAAAACCAGCCCGCAGAGCGCCCGGCCGGGGCGGTACTGGAGCACGGTCAAGCCGGTGTAGTCGATGATCGACTGCGCGGTTGCGCTGGGTACCGAGTACAGCGCCATGAAGGCCGATGCGGTGCGAACTTCGACGGGCATCTCGACCTTCTTGCCCAGAATCGTGTAGCTCATGGCGCGACCACCCCGCGGAGTCCGTCGGAGCCGTAGACGGGTTCGAGCATCGAGCGGAAATCCGGTCCGCGGCGCAGCATTTGGCCTCCGTCGACGTTGATGATCTGCCCGGTGATCCAGGTGGACTGCGGTCCCAGGAGAAAGGAAGCGAGTCCGGCGACGTCTTCGACCTCGCCGACGCGTTCGAGCGGAGTGTTTGCCAGGTAGTCGTCCAGGATGGGGCCACCGTCGGTGATGAGCGCGACCAGATCCGTTCGGGTCAGCCCTGGCCGGATAGCATTGACACGAATGTTGCTGGCGCCCAGTTCGTCTGCCGCCAACTGCACCAGGTGGTCCACGCCGGATTTCGAGACGCCGTACGCGCCGAACCAGCGATGTGTGTTGCTGCTGGCGATCGACGAGATCGCGACGATGGATCCGCCGCCTCCGGCCACCAGCGCCCGAGCACCGTGCTTGATCGTCAGCATGGTCCCCGTGACGTTGAGGTCGACGGTGCGCCGCCACGCGTCGACGTCGAGTTGCGTGACCGGGGCGATGGTTTCGTTCCCACCGGCGCAGGCCACGACTCCGTCGAGCTTTCCGGTGACGGACACCGCCGCGGCGACAGTGGCGACGACGTCTGCCTCGACAGTGACGTCGGCAGGGGAGACGCTGACCGATCCCGCCGGATTCGACTGCCGGATCGATTCGGCGGCAGCATCAAGTTTGTCCTTGTTGCGTCCGCAGATCGTGACGTGAGCGCCGGACGCAACCAGCGAACGCGCGATGCCCAGACCGATGCCACTACCGCCGCCGGTCACCAGTATCGATCTGCCGGTGAAAGTGGGTATGCCCGCTGAGGCGGTGTCGTCGTCCATGCGTGTCTCCTGGTCGTTGCTCCGGCGGGCTCGCGTGCTGCTTCTGGAGGTTTTCCGGTTCGGCTTCGGTGAAAACGCCCCACGCTATATAGGAACAGGTTCTACTTATTGAGGCAAGGGTTGTGCGAGAGGTGGAGTGATGGCTACCAGACCGACCTTCGATTTGATCGACGGGCGCTTCTACAGCGGAGACCTCGGAAATGTGCGCGACGCGTACGCGTGGATGCGCGATCACGAGCCCGTGTACCGAGACGACGCCAACGGAATCACCGGGGCCGCAAGCTACGATGCCGTCGTTGCAGCCGAGCGGGATCCCGAACTGTTCTCCAACGCCGGTGGCATCCGCCCCGAAACCGGTCCGTTGCCGCAGATGATCGACATGGACGACCCGCAGCACCTCACGCGTCGACGCTTGGTCAACGCGGGTTTCACACGTAAGAAGGTCGAAGCCAAGGCCGGCCGTATCCGGGAGATCTGCGATCAACTGATCGACGCCGTCTGTGAAAAGGGAGAAGCCGACTTTGTCGCAGACCTGGCAGCACCGCTGCCGATGGCCGTCATCGGTGACATGTTGGGTGTTCGTCCGGACGAACGCGCGATGTTTCTGCGGTGGTCGGACGATCTGGTGAAGGCATTGGGAAGCAACGCTTCCCAGGAGCAACTGCAAGCCATGATGACTGCGTATGTCGATTTCACCGCGTACATGATGCGAACCATCGCCGAGCGGAGGAGCGACCCGGCCGACGATTTGGTGAGCACGTTGATTCACAGTGAGGTCGACGGCGAGGCCCTCTCCGATCAGGAAATCGTCAACGAATCCCTGCTGATCCTGATCGGCGGTGACGAGACCACGCGGCACGTGCTCAGCGGCGGCATGGAACAGTTGCTGCGCAATCCGGACCAGCATCGAGCACTGGTCGACGATCCCGATGCCATTCCGTTGGCGATGGAGGAGATGCTGCGGTGGTCCTCGCCCATCAAGAACATGGCTCGAACCCTGACCCGTGATACCGAATTCTTCGGTGCGCAGCTGAAGGCCGGAGAGAAGATGCTGCTGCTCTTCGAATCGGCAAATTTCGACGAGTCCGTGTTCCTGAACGCCGAACAGTTCGATGTCGGCCGCACGCCGAACCCGCACGTGGCCTTCGGCTTCGGAACTCACTTCTGTCTGGGGAATCAGCTGGCCAGGTTGGAGGGACGGATCATGTTCGAGCAACTGTTCGCCAGGCTGGCGGACATGGCACTTGCCACCGACGCACCGTTGCAGCGGCGTGCGGCGAACTTCGTGTCCGGACTCGAATCGATGCCGGTGCGGTTTACGGCTTCGGCGCCGTCAGCCGGGTAGTTGGCAGTTGGGAGGCGCAGCGTCTTCGGAGAGGGGGCTCCCCGCCGGATTGACGTAAATGACCTCGAGGACCAGTGGTGTTGTCTGAGAGTTGTTTCCGATGTGCACATGATCAGAACCGCTGGGTTCGATCAATGTGTTTCCGGCGCTGTAGATCCCGTCGACGGAGCAATCGGATCGGTAGTGGCTCAGCGTGCCCTGCGCGATCAGTGCGTAGAGCGTCCCGTCGTGGAAGTGCCAACCGGTGGAACCGCCTGGGTCGATGGTGATCTGGCGCAGGATGTAATCCTTGCCGTCGAAAGTCACCTGCCCGAGGATTTCACCGTGCACCCCCGTGCTCGGTGTTGCCGACGCATTGATCGGCGTCAGAGACAGCCCGATCGCTGCGGACACTGCAAGCAGAACCTGATGACGTTTACGCATGAGCGGCCCTCCCAGACGGATGTGCTCCTGAGTGTCCTCCGACAGTGTCCGATTTATCCCGGTTTTCGTGGATCTTGCAGGGTGAAGGTAGAGGTATGGCCCTAAGGGGCGGTTACGCTCGTGCCATGCAGCAAGTCGCGACGAGGCGCCGGAGCCAGCCGCCGCCTGCGCGCTTCATGTTCGAGGCATTGATCGATCCGTACCGCCAGCCCGCCCGGCACTGGCTGGAACTGCTCGAGAGCGAGATCGCACCGGAGATCGTCAGGGCTGAAGAACCGGAGTTGGTGATCTGGTCGTCGATCTGGCCGGACCGACCCGACGCCGTCATCCGGTTCGACATCGAGGCGGTCGGAAACAGCACGATGCTGCGTTGGACGCTCTTCCTCGCAGATCCGATACCGCCCGAGGCAGAGGTTGTCAGCATGCGAAAGCGGCTCAATACCTTGATAAATGCGAATCTCAGGTTCACTTTCGGACAGTGAGTTGATCACTGCCGCATTACTTGGTGTCGACTCGGCCGATCGGGTCGGCGTTGTCGCTGAATGCGGCCCGGGCCGCTGGCCAGCTGGTCTCATCGACGCGCAACGCGGTCCGAAGGTAGGCAGTACTCATCCGTTGGATGGCGGCGACCCGCTCGGGGTTTTCGTCAGTGGTCTCGGCGACTTCGTATCCGACGATTCCGCCGAGTGCGTGCTCGGCACCGTAGAAGGTCAGGAGGTCGGTGGCTCCGGGGCTGTGCGTGTAGGCGTCGGTGAACCAGTCAGGTCCGCGGCTGGACATCTTGGACTGGTCGTGGTCGCCCGCGACGACGAGTGTCGGCGTCGTCAGTTCCTGGAACGAGGGGCGCATGAACGGGAAGTTCGCCTGCGCGAACGGATGCAGGTTCTCGCCGCCGAGACCGGTTGCTGCGAACAGGATTCCCGCGGTGACGCGGCTGTCGGACATGTCCTGGCCGACCTGGCCGGCCTCGTCGAAGATCCTTGCTCCGAGGAGCGACTGAGCGGTTTGCCCACCCCAGGAGTGACCCGTGGCGGCAACTCGACTGCAGTCGATGCGGCCGGCAAGTCCGGGCACCGCAAATTCGATGGCGTCGAGCTGATCAAGGATGCGTGTGAGATCCGCGATCCTCTCGGTCCAGATCGTCGGGAACACCGGGTGATCGAATTCGAAACCGTTCCGGCGCGAGTCCAGATGTGTCGGCTGGATCACCACGAATCCGTGGGAGGCCCAGAATGCCGTGAGTGGCGAGTATCCATCGAGGTTCCAGCCGTTGCCGTGGGAGAACACCACAACGGGGAGGTTCGTGCCTGCTGCCGGAGCAGACACACGTACTTCCAGCGGGACAGGTCGATCGGGGGCGAACAACTCGACGGGGGCAACGGAGACGACCGGGGTGCCGGCGCCGATGATGCCGTTCAGAGTGTCGATCATTGATGAGGTCATGGCAAGTTCCTTGCTGAGGCTGCACCCTGCGATACTGTTTATCGGAGCGTCGCTCCGCAACATTACGGAGCGTTGTTCCGTAATGCAAACATATGTCGTGAGTCAGCGAGGAGTGCACATGGCTGATGCCCAGGACGAGCGGTCGCGCGTCGCGTCTCCCAAGCAAGTCGGTCGCCCACGTCGGAGCGAGCAGGCGCTGCTCGACGCGGCGGCAGCAGTGTTCGTAGAGTCCGGGGTCGACGCTCCGGTGCGGGAGATTGCGGCGAAGGCCGGCGTCGGCATGGGGACGATCTACCGACACTTCCCGACGCGTCCCGAGTTGGTGGTCGCCGTATACCGACACCAAGTCGAGGCGTGTGCGGACGCAGGCCCACAGATGCTCGCGGAGAGTGCAACGCCCGAGGCGGCTTTGCGGGCATGGGTGGCTTTGTTCGTGGAGTTCCTGGTCACCAAGCATGGGCTCGCCGGCGCACTGCAAGGAGACAGCGCCGGGTCCGACGCTCTGCACACCTACTTCGTCGACCGCCTCGTCCCGGTATGTGACGCCCTCCTCGAGGCGGCGCTCGAGTCCGTTGGCACTGCTTCGCGGGTCGATGCGTACAACGTGCTCAAAGGCATCGGGAACCTTTGTATTGGTGCTGGGTCCGATGACCGGTACAAGGCCGAGGTCCTTGTACAACTATTCATCTCGGGCGTACTCGCGCGAGAGGTTCGCTGACGCTCGGCTCAGTCAGATCAGCTCCGGATTCTCGGCGTACACCTCTTCGAGGATCGACATGTCGAACAGTTGGTCCGCTGTAATCTCCAGCCCAGCTTTCGACAGTGCCGCGACGTTCTGTTCGATCAGTTGTGGTGTCATCGTGAACAACCCGTTGGCTTTGGTATCGGCCGACACCACCAGATCGTTCTGTGCGGTGGCTTCCTTGATCTGCTCTTCGAGTTCGAGGTTCTGGTCCTTGCCGTAGACCTCGACGGCAAGCCGTGCCGACTCTGCCGGATCGGCGACCGCATCCTTCCATCCTTGGATCTCGGCCTTCAGGAATGCCTTGAGTTTGTCCCTCTCGTTGTCGATGGTGGACTGGAGAACCGTGAACGATTCGGCGACCAACGGCAGGTTGTAGTCCGCGAAGAGGAAGTGGGCGTTGGGGAAACCTTTGGCGGCCAGTGTGATCGGCTCGTTGGTCACGTAGGAGACCCAGCCGTCCACCTCGCCGTTCGCCAAGGGGCTCGGATCGAACTGCGCGGGCACGATCGTCATCTGGCTTTCGGTCAGGCCGTTTGCTGCCAGGAGAGCTCCGAAGACGAGCTGATTGGAATCCTGGACGCCGATCTTCTTGCCGATCATGTCCTGGGGTGAGTTGATCGGTGCCGCAGCGGAACTGACTATCGCAAACGGATTCTTCTGGAATGTCGCCCCGACGATCTTTGCCTCCAGTCCGTCGAGCACGGCGGGAGCCGTGAGCTGCGGTGCGGACATTCCGATCCACACCTTGCCGGTGTCCAAGCCGGCTTCGACGCCCGTGCCGGCTGCGCCGCCTGCCACCAGGTCGACATTCCCGAAGCCTGCATCCTTGTAGTAGCCCTTGTCGAGAGCGAAGTACTCGCCCGCGAACTCGATGTTCTTGATCCAGGACAACTGCACTGCAACTGTTCCGAATTCGGAACCGTCGTCCGTGGTTCCGCCACTCGAACTGCTGGAGTCATTGCTGCACGCGAGCAATGACGCACTACCGGCGACTGCGATGCCGGTCAGCGCGGAGTAGCGGAAGAAGGCCCTGCGGTCCAACTGGCGGACGGGCTTGAATGGCGTCATGAATCGGAACACTAGGGCCAGTCGGTTTCGTTCAGTTTGCTTGGGAGACAGAGTTTGTTGAGGTCGTGTTAACAGATGTCACGACTTGCCCGCCGAGGGGCCGAAACGAGACAGAGCGATGCTTTCGAAGATTCCGACCACGGCGTAGAGGATGATCGACACCACGGTGATCACCACGATCGATGCCCACAGTTCGTTGTACTGATAGCGCGGAATGGCTTTGATCATGCTCGAGCCCAAACCTTGTCCGCTACCGAGCCATTCGCCGATCAGTGCTCCGATCAAGGCGCCAGGTACGGACACCCTAGCGGCGGCGAACACCGCCGGAAGTGCGGACGGTACGGACACCATTCGCAGTGCCGTCCAACGACTCCCGCCGTACGCGGCAATGAGGTCTTGTGCCTGAGCCGGAGCAGCGCGTAGACCGACCATGATCATGACGAGGGCTGGAAAGAACACCACAATCGCAACCATGACCGTCACACCCACGATTCCGCGCCCGAATATCAGGACGATGATCGGGGTCATCGCAACGAGAGGAACAGATCGTAGAAGCATTGCAACGGGCATGAAAGTCTGTTCGACAGTGCGCGAAACGACAAAAATGGATGCGACCACGAGCGCGGCAGTCATTCCGACGGCAAAGCCGACACCGGCGTCGCGCAGTGTGATGAACAGGTTGTCGATGATGCCCGAACGCGCATCGGCAGATTTCGGCCCGGAGAACAGATACTCCCAGACGTCGGCCGGCGTCTTTCCTACACGCGGCCCCACCTGGGGGAAGGCGTTGAGAAAGACCACCCAGATGACAAGCAACAGCGCCGAGGCAATGGCAATGGGAGCGAGGAATCTCAATGTTCCTCGTACCGCGGTCATTTCTGTGCTCCCGGAGCGCTGGTCCACGGCGTGACGAGTCGGGCGATCGCTGCGACGACGGCGTATCCCAGGCCGGCGAGCAGGGCGGCGGCGATAGCCATTCCCCAGGTTCGCGGGACGTTGTACGACGTCTGAGCGGCCGTGAGTGCGACGCCGATTCCGCTGTCCACCCCGCCGAGATACTCACCGAGAATTGCACCCAGTACGGCCGAGGGTGCAGCAATCTTGAGGGCGGCAAAGGTGCTCGGAAGTGCGCTCACAAGTTGAACTTTAGTGAACTTCTGCCAACGCCCACCGCCGTAGGCGGCGACGAGATCGAGGCTCGTCTTGTCTGCCGATCTCAGGCCCGCGAGCGTGCCGACCATCGTGGTGAAGAAGCAGTACATCGCGGCGAGAAAGATCGTGGGGGTCCGGCCGCCGAAGACCACCAGGATGATCGGGCCGAGCGCCAACAACGGTGTGCAGTAGCTCAGGATTGCCAATTGCGTGGCCAACCCCTCGATGGGTGGAATGAGAACGACAAGCACGGCAAGCGTGATCGCCAGCAGGTTTCCCCAGAGAAAGCCCTGTAGCGCACCGGACGCCGTGACGGTGAAATTGGGTCCGTACAGCGACCAGCCGTCGTCGAACATTGTCGAGACAACCACCCACGGCGTCGGAATCGTGCCTCCCGCAACACCGGCGGCGGCGAGAATCCACCAGAGAGCGATCAGTCCGCAGATGCCGACTGCACCGCCGAACCATGTCGGACGCTTCAATCGGATCCGGCGCGGTGCTGATGGCTGCGCCGCTGCGGCCGCGACGTTCTCGATATCGGTGATGGTCATGCGACGCCTGCTTTTCCGAAGAGCAGTCCGGAGAGGTAGTCGTGGATCTCGTGGAACTCGGGTGTCCGCATCATTTCGGGCGTCCGCGGGCGCGGCAGGTCGATTGGCACGACTTCGAGGACGCGTCCGGGCCGCGGCGTCATGACAGCGACGACGTCCGAGAGGAACACTGTCTCGGCGATACCGTGCGTCACCATCAACGTGGTGGCCGGCTTCTCGGTCCAGATTCTGAGCAATTCGATGTTGAGCCGTTGTCTGGTCATGTCGTCGAGCGCGCCGAACGGCTCGTCGAGTAGTAGGACGCTCGGCTTGACGACGAGTGATCGTGCGATCGACACACGCTGACGCATACCGCCGGACAATTGAGCGGGCTTGGCCTTCTCGAATCCTTCGAGGCCGACGAGAGCGATCAGGTCGGCGATCTGGTCGGGGTCGGGATCGATGCCGGCAACCTGAAGCGGCAGTTTGATGTTGGAGGTCACTGTCCGCCACGGCAGCAAAGCCGAATCCTGGAACGCGATTCCGAGTTCGCGACGCTTGCGCAACTCGGCGGGGGACTGCCCGTTGACAAGGGCCGTTCCCGACGTCGGAGTATCGAGGCCCGCGAGAATGCGGAGAACGGTGGACTTCCCGCAACCGGACGGCCCGAGCAGAGACAGAAAAGAGCCTTCGCTGGTTTGAAGGGACACGTCGGTCAGCGCGGTCACCGACCGACGACCCATCTCGAAGGTCTTGCCGAGGCCGGAGATGTCGAGACCGGTTCCAGCGGGGCGAGGTGTGGCGGTGGGACTGGTCATTCCCGCACAGTACGAACGTCCGGTTGCGGTCATGTTGCCTGCGCGTCACCGCTGCGTGAGGCTGGTTCGGCATGTCCTGTCACAGCGTCGTGGTGAGATGGACCTCTGGACGGAGTGAGGGGAGCGAAGATTGCTGAAGTTGTACCGGGCCGAACGTTCGGACACGTTGGTCTCGGCGCTGGCCACGCTCCTCCGGACACCGTTGTCGGATCCATTCGCCCGCGAAACTGTCGCAGTGCCGGCCAAGGGCGTCGAGCGTTGGCTCAATCAGCGGCTGTCCTCCCAGCTAGGCACGTCCGGACCGTCAGCGGTGGACGGAATTTCTGCGAATATCGTGTTTCCTTCACCCGCGCGCCTGGTCGCAGAGTCCGTGGCCGCGGTCAGTGGAATCACGGCTGACGACGACCCGTGGTCGCCGACACGATTGGTGTGGACGGTTCTCGAAGTGATCGACGAGTCCCTCGGCGAGCCCTGGTGCGGCGTCCTGGCGAAGCATCTCGAAGGCCATCGTGAAGGTCGACGGTTCGCCTCCGCTACGCGCGTCACCGAACTCTTCCGTAGCTATGCCGCGCAACGCCCGCAGATGCTGATCGACTGGGCAGCCGGGCAGTTGACGGACGGACACGGATTGGCGCTGTCGGAGGATTTCGAGTGGCAGGCACGTCTGTGGTCCATCGTCGCGGACAGGATCGACCTCCCGGGACCCGCAGAGCGATTGGGGCAGGTAAGCCGCGCTCTTGTCGAGGATCCGGCCTTGGTCGACCTACCGGAACGCCTGTCGGTCTTCGGGCCGACACGTCTGCCGGTCGATCAGCGAATGATCTTGAGCGCCCTGAGCGCGCATCGGGACGTGCACGTCTGGCTCCCGCATCCGAGCCCCGCCTTGTGGAACAAGATGAGCTCGCGCATGCAGCCTCGAAGTGAGAGTGCGATCCGACGTTCGGAAGACGGGTCGGCCCTGATATCCGCCAATCCGTTGCTGTCGAGTCTTGCTCGAGACGTTCGGGAGCTTCAGATCAGCCTCGGCGCCGCCGACTTCGAGTCGGTGCATCTTCCCGAACCAGCCGGCCCGAAATCCCTCCTGGCGACGGTCAAAGCCGACGTCATCGCAGATCGTGCTCCCAGCGCTTCAGCGGAACCCGATGGGACAGTTCAGGTCCACGCTTGCCACGGGCCGGCACGGCAGGTCGAGGTGCTCCGCGAATGTCTGCTCCGATTGTTCGAGGACGACCCGACATTGCAGCCGCGCGACGTACTCGTGATGTGCCCGGACGTCGAAACTTACTCACCTTTGGTTCGTGCGGCATTCGGGCAGGGTGTCCATGGCCACCCCGGGCATCTTCTGCGAGTTCGTCTGGCAGACCGCGGATTACGTCAGACCAATCCGGTCCTGGCAGTTCTCGGGTCTCTGCTCGAATTGGCCGACGGCAGGGCCACAGCCAGTGAGGTTCTCGATCTTGCTGCGACTCAGCCTGTCCGCACGCGCTTTTCGTGGGGTGACGACGAGTTGGAAAGATTGCGGGAGTGGACGACGGAAGCGGGTGCTCGCTGGGGAATCGGTAGTCGGCAGCGTGCCACGTTCGGTCTCGACGCGTTTCCGCAGAACACCTTCAACACCGCCATGGACCGAATCTTGTTGGGGGTCAGCGCGGACGAGTCGGAAAACGCCTGGTTGGATCTCGCGCTGCCACTCGATGACGTGGACGGCACCGACATCGATCTGAGTGGACGTTTCGCAGAATTCGTCGATCGCCTGGCCGTCTCGCTTCGCGACCTTGCCGGCCCGCATTCGCCGGCCGAATGGCTTCGCGTGCTGATGCGGGCTCTGGATTTGCTGACCGACACAGTGCCCGCCGATTCCTGGCAGAGCGCGGGGGCTCACCGCGAGTTGGTAGCTGCTGTCGAATTCGGCGGAGAGACGGTGTTACGTCTGGCCGATGTTCGCGCGATGCTCTCGCGCAGCCTCGCAGGCAGACCTACGCGTGCCAATTTCCGAACCGGCGAACTGACGGTGTGCACGATGGTTCCGATGCGTTCGGTGCCGCATCGCGTCGTCGTGCTGATCGGGCTCGACGACGAGGTCTTCCCCCGAACCGGTGGAGTCGACGGTGACGACATCTTGTCCCGTGATCCCGTTGTGGGGGAGCGTGATCTGCGCAGTGAAGACAGGCAACTGCTTCTCGATGCCGTGATGTCTGCGGGTGAGCACCTGTTGCTGTTGTATACCGGTGCCGATCCGGTCACCGGTGTCGTCAGACCGCCGGCGATCCCCCTCAGCGGTCTCCTCGACGTTCTCAGCGCGACGGTGGGCCCCGAGGCGATGAACGGAGTGCTGACACGGCATCCGTTGCAGTCGTTCGACAATCGAAACTTCTCACCGGACAAGCCGTTCAGCTTTGACACGGCAGCCCTGGCCGGTGCGAGGGCTGCCGCCGGAACACCCGTCGAATTGCCGACAGTCTTGTCGGCCGATCTACCCGAGGTGCATCCGAAGGAAGTGAACCTCGCCGACCTGGTGAACTTCCTCGTACACCCCGCCCGTGGTTTTCTGCGCCAACGCCTCGGCGTCCGGGTACCGGAACTCGACGACGACATCGCGGATTCGCTGGCAACCGAGCTCGATCCGCTGTCCACCTGGGCTCTGGGTGATCGAATGCTTCTCTCGCGCTTGGCTGGTCGCAGCTCCGCAGATTTCCGTGCAGCCGAGTGGCGCCGCGGTACTTTGCCTCCGTACAACCTGGGCGCCACGGTTCTGGGCAACGTCGAGTGGGTAGTAGACCAACTTGCCGGTCTTGCATTGCCGCACCTCGACGGCGACGCCGAGGCCGTCGACGTCGACATCGACCTCGGGGACGGGCGCCGACTCACCGGAACGGTGACCGGGGTGCACGGTAATTCCGTGGTTCGGGCGTCGTATTCCTCACTGGCGCCCAAACATCGGATGACGGCCTGGATCAACCTGCTCGCCCTGAAGGCTCACGGACGACCCGGTGTGCTTGATGCAGTGTCCATCGGAAGGGGTCGGGGAAAGATAGCAGCGGCGCGATCAGTGCTCGATGCGCCGGGCAATGCGGTCGAGATCCTGCAGCAACTGGTGGACCTACGCGAGCGGGGGCTGCAGCGTCCGTTGCCGATGTGGGCCGCTACTTCAGCCGAATATGCGCGCCGACGCTTTGGTGGCGAGTCGGTCGACGATGCGACAAACGGTGCGGACACCCAGTGGACCGGACAGTACGGCGAGATGATCGATCCAAGCAACACTTACGTTTTCGGAGAGGCTCGAACACTGGCGGAGTTGGCTGCGGATCCGCCGTCGGACGACGAATTCGTCTGGGCCGAGGAACCGACTCGATTCGGAGTTCTCGCCCGACGACTGTGGGATCCGTTGCTGACCAACGAAAGAGCGGAGTAACCCGTGGACTTCGACCTTTTGGGGCCACTACCGACCGGCACCACGGTGTTGGAAGCGAGCGCCGGAACTGGCAAGACCTACGCGATCGTCGGACTCGCGACCCGTTGTGTAGCCGAAGGTCTCGCTGACATTTCGCAAGTTCTGCTGGTGACATTCAGCCGGGCCGCCACTCAGGAACTTCGTGAGCGTGCCAGGGAGAGGTTCGCCGGAGTGTCCGCAGCACTGGCTGACCCAGTGGCGGCGAGGCGGTCGGATGATGATCTGGTGGCGTACCTCGCCACAGCTGACGACGAGGAGATCGGCGTGCGGCGTCGCCGACTCCTGCGCGCTCTCGCGGAGTTCGACGCCGGCACCATCACGACCACCCACAGTTTCTGTCAGAGGATGCTCGACGGGTTGGGCATCGCCGGGGAACGCGAACCGGACACAACTTTTGTGGAGTCGGTTGACGACCTGATCAGTGAGGTCGTCTCGGATTTGTACCTCAGCCGCTACAGCCGGACGGACTCGTCTCCACCGTTCTCCACGAAGGACGCGCTGGCTATTGCCCGAAGCGCAGTCGGCGATGGTCAGGCAATTCTCGAACCCGACGGCGAGGAGGAGACCGCACCCGGTCAGCGAGTCCTGTTCGCGGCGGCAGCTCGCCTCGAGGTCGAACGACGTAAGCGGACCAAAGGAATTCGCGACTTCAACGATCTGCTGACGCTGTTGCACGGCGTATTGACCGATCCGGAATACGGCCCCGTCGCGTGCCGTCGGGTGCGCGAGAAGTTCAAGGTCGTGCTGATCGACGAGTTCCAGGACACCGATCCGTTGCAGTGGGACATTCTGCGGTTGGCCTTCCACGGTCACACCACCCTGGTCCTGGTCGGTGATCCCAAACAAGCCATCTATGCGTTCCGCGGGGCAGAAGTCCTGAGTTATCTCGATGCGGTCGATCAGGCGGATGCGCACCAGGAGTTGACCACCAATTGGCGTAGCGACCCAGGGTTGTTGGCGGCACTCGAACACCTCTACGGTGGTGCCGCACTCGGCAACGAAGGCATCGTCGCGCATCCAGTGGAGGCTTCGCACAAGAAGTCTCGGTTGTTCGGCCCGGTGCCGATGCGTGTACGCCATCTGCCCCGGACCGGAGCCGGACCGCTCAATCGTTCGGGATTTCCGGCAGTCGGCAGACTTCGCAGTCGTGTCACAGACGACGTCGCAGCAGACGTGGTCGGTCTGCTGGGCAGCGATGCCCGATTGGCCGTCGACGGTGATCCACGCCCGGTCGAACCAGGAGACGTCGCGGTGTTGGTACGCACCCACAAGCACGTGGCGATGATTCGCGATGCGCTCGATGCCGTAGGTGTACCGTCCGTGCTGACCGGTGGGTCCAGTGTTTTCGCGACACCCAGTGCGACGCAGTGGCTGTGGCTGCTGCAGGCGATCGAGCAGCCCCATCGCTCCGATCGTGTCCGGTTGACGGCCCTCTCCCCGATTTTCGGGCGCACCTCCGAAGAACTGGACGCGGACGGCGACAACGTCGTCGCGGAACTCGCGGGTCAACTGCGCTCCTACTCCGGGTTGTTTGCGCGCGTCGGGTTCGCGGCTGTGTTCGAAAGGATCTCTGCCGAAACAAATCTGGAGAAGCGTGTACTCGCGGCCCCTTCCGGCGAACGAGATTTCACCGATCTGCGGCATGTCGCACAACTTCTCGGTCGCGTCGCCACCGAGGAAGCGTTCGGGTTGAGCGCACTGGTTCGCTGGCTTTCCGACCGGATCAAAGACCCGACGTCCGGGAGTGCCACCGACCGAAGCCGTCGCCTCGACAGTGACGCTGCCGCAGTGCAAATCGCGACGGTGCACGCCACCAAAGGGCTCGAGTTCCCGATCGTCTACGTCCCGTTCAGTTGGGAGAGCGTGGGCGGCTTCAACTCGCCGACGCAACTGTTGCACGACCCGGAGGGACGCCGCATCCTCGACGTCGGTGGGCAGGAAGGACCGGGGTACAACGCCAGAAAGACTGTTGCGGAGGCCGAAGAAGCGGGCGAAGAACTGCGACTGCTGTACGTGGCGCTGACCCGGGCGCAGTGCCAACTAGTGCTCTGGTGGGCGCCAAGCTACGGGACCTCGCGCTCGCCACTGCACCGGTTGATGCTCGGACGTACACCCGGCATCGCCGAACCTGCTCGGGTAGTGAAGGTGCTCGACGACGGTACAACCGCAGCACGTCTCGCAACCTGGCCGGCAGCAGAGTCCGACGTGATCTCGGTGGAACCAGTTGGTCCACATCCGCCCTCGCCCGTCCAGTGGTCCAGAGCAGCCGCGGATGTGTCCGAACTGGCCGCGGCGCGTTTCGGTCGAGACCTGGACACTCTGTGGCGTCGTACGTCGTACTCGGCACTCACCGCCGGAGCTCACCACGCGGTCACGACCACCGACAGTGAAGTCGAGGATCCCGAAAAGGACGACGAGCCGGACGATTCCGTAGACATCGGGACTGTCGCCCCCTCCCCACTGGAGGCGTTGCCTTCACCGATGAACGGACTTCCTGCGGGCGCCGCATTCGGCACACTGGTGCATGAAGTGCTCGAGGTGGTGGACACGGCTGCGGCAGATCTGAGAGCGGAACTCGGGATGCGCTGCGCCGAGGCGGTCTCGATTCGGGCGGCCGACGTGGACTCGGAAGCACTCGCAGATGCGCTGTATCTGGTGATGCAGACTCCCTTGGGATTCGGAACCTTGGCCACGATCGCGCCGAAAGATCGACTTCCCGAACTCGATTTCGAACTCCCACTGGCCGGCGGCGATGATCCGGTGTCGATGAACGTCACACTTCGCGGAGTGTCGGAACTGTTGAGGCGCCACCTTCCTACGGACGACATTCTGGCGTCGTACGCCGACTATCTGGACCGTGTCGAGACGTCCCCGATGCGCGGATTCCTGACGGGCAGTATCGACGCCGTATTGCGGATCCCGGGCCCGTCGTTCGTGATCGTCGATTACAAGACCAACCGGCTCGGCCGCGGTGATCTGACGGCTGCCAACTACACGCGCGAACTCATGGCGACAGAGATGATGCGCTCTCACTATCCGCTGCAAGCACTGCTGTATTCGGTTGCACTGCATCGGTATCTGCGCTGGCGACTGCCCGACTACGATCCGCACCGTCATCTCGGCGGCGCTCAGTATCAATTCGTGCGTGGGATGCTTGGCCCGGAGAGCCCGCCGGAATGCGGTGTCTTCGAATGGAAGCCGCCTGCTCAGTTGACAGTCGAACTGTCGGATCTGTTGGCCGGTCTTGATGCGTCCCACACACCAGGGGAGAGGGCTCGATGACCGAGGCGCAATTGGCGCAGCGCGCCAAAGGAATCGTGCGGATCTTCAACGAAGCTGGGGTGCTGGTTGCCGCCGATGTCCATGTCGCGACGCGAGTGTGCAGCCTGGGCGGTGAAACGTCGGACGAGGTGATGCTGGCCGCAGCGTTGGCGGTGCGGGCCGTGCGATCAGGTTCGGTGTGCCTCGATCTGCAACGGATGCGTGATGTGAGCGTCGACAATGCGACGGAGGAGGAACTTACGTCGTTGCCGTGGCCCGAACCGTCGGAGATCGTTGCTGCCCTTCGCCTGAGCCCGCTGGTGATCGGCGGCAACGCCGGCCCGCTCAGGCCGCTCCGGTTGGTCGACACGGACGACGGTGAGCTTCTCTACCTCGATCGATACTTTCTGCAGGAGCAGACGATTCGGCGAGTTCTCGGTGAGCGTGCGTCCACCTGGCCACCCGCCGACGTGAAAGCCGTCCGAGCGCGACTGGATTCGTTGTTCGCCGACGAGAACGGTCCGACCACCGCCCCTGATCGTCAACGGATAGCCGCTGCTCTCGCCGCGACACAGTGGACCACGGTCATCGCCGGTGGGCCCGGAACCGGCAAAACCCATACGGTCGCACGTATTCTCGCTCTCCTGTCGGAGGAACTGGGTTCGAATGCTCGCATCGGACTGGCCGCACCGACGGGTAAAGCCGCAGCACGGCTGCAGGAGTCCGTTCGTGAGCAGACGGCGAGCCTTGGCCTTCCTAAAGAACTCGCGGCCATGACGTTGCATCGGTTGCTCGGTTGGCAGCGGGGGAGTTCGAGTCGCTTCAAATACAATGCCACCAACAGGCTTCCCTACGACGTGGTCGTCGTCGACGAGACGTCGATGGTCTCGCTCACGTTGATGGCGCGCCTGCTCGAGGCCGTTCGCCCCGATGCCCGGCTACTGCTCGTCGGCGATCCCGATCAGTTGACCTCCGTCGATGCAGGCGCTGTTCTTGCTGATCTTGTCGCCCGCCCGGTAGAAGTCAGTGGAAATCCGGCGCTGACACAGTTGGTGGGTGACGATCTCACGGCCACTGGTTCCGAAGAGGTGCTGAGTACGGATGAACAGGATCGTCTGCGGGGCGGGATCATTCAACTCTCCCGTGGACGCCGCTTCGACGGAACTATCGCCCTGTTGGCCCGGGCAGTTCGAGCGGGAGATTCCGCTGAGGTTCTGCGGATCCTGCGTAGTGGCGATCCCGCCGTCTCCTTCCATTCACCCGAGGACGTTGACGCACTGCGCGCCGACATCGTCGCGAGTTCAGAGGTGGTGACGGCGTCGGCCGAGGTGGGTGATGCGATCGGCGCCCTGAAAGGCCTGGAATCGCACCGCCTTCTGTGCGCCCATCGTGACGGGCCGTACGGTGTCGGGCGGTGGGCGCAACAGGCAATGGAGTGGGTCGGCACGGCATCAGGACAATTCCTGGACCCGACGCGGTGGTATCCGGGCCAGCCGCTGCTCGTGACGGCCAACGACTACGAGGCCAAGATCTACAACGGGGACGCCGGGGTGATCGTGCAGCGTGAGGATGGCGTTCCCATTGCCGCCTTCCAGCGCGGGAGTGATGCGTTTCTGCTTCACCCGAGCCAACTCTCGTCGGTGCAGACCGTCTACGCGATGACGATTCACCGGAGCCAGGGCAGCCAGTACGACACGGTATCGGTGATGTTGCCGGCCGAAGCGTCGTCACTGCTGACCCGGGAGTTGCTGTACACGGCGATCACTCGTGCCAGAAACCATGTGAGAGTGATCGGCACCGAGGATTCCGTGAGGGCGGGAGTTCAGCGACAGGTGCTCAGGGCAAGTGGGCTGCGTCGTGAGATCCGTCCGTACGACGGGCCGTGAAAGTCGGATCTTGCTGATTCTCTTGGTCATACGTTGTATACGACGAACACCTTGCGCACGGTCTCGGTGACCATCCACGTACCCTTCCATCCGATTGGGAAGATTGCACTCGTACCGGCAATGAGATGTACGGGATCGCCGTCGTCCTCCTCGACGGTCATGGCGCCGGAGACGATGGTGATGATCTCGCCGCGGGTGAGGAACTCCCACCGCGACTTTCCCGGTTCGCTCTCCCAGACTCCGGATTGAATGCGCCCGTCATCGCTGGTGAACTCGACGTCTGCACGGGTGATGATGTCTCCGCCGAGTGGCTCTGCACTGGGTTGGCCGAGCAGTGCTTGCTGAAAGATCCCGCTTGCGCTGTTCAGTTCTGCGGCTCGGAAGGTAACGGTCACAATTCAATCCTGACTTTCGAAACTCATGTGAATCATCGGACTTGTCGATGATGTCGTGTGTCTGCTGAGCCGGGATACATTCACTTGTCGCATCTTTCGGCAGTTCGCTCGTACAGATGTCGAAAGTGCGATCGACCACCATTCAACCGAGGTTCAAGGAACCATCTCGCGCCGAAACAGGCCCGAGCGCATGGTGAAACGCCCCCGCGTTGGTGATCTCGAACGGGGTGATCGATTGTGTGTGAGGGGCTTACGTGGTGGACGCTGTCAACGAGGTGATGAAGCGCTCGGCTGCCGCGTCGACCTCGGCGTCGGGGGTGAGCAACCTCTGCAGCAGCAGTCCTCGCAGACATGCGGTTGCGATGATGCTCTGCTGCTGTGCATCCACCACTGTGAATCCTTCGCGAAGGGCTGCCGCTTCGAGGAGGTGCGCCAAATCGTCGAGGTCGGCGGCGAAATCTTGAAATGCTTTGTGCTCGTATACCGCAAGTCCGGCCAGGTGAAAAAAGGTGCGGCTTCGATCTTCGTGCTCGGCGTTCGAGTAGAAGCTCCAGATCGCCTTGCACAGGGCTGCGAACCCGAGATCTTTGCCCATCGCGGCGATGACGAGGTTGTCACGGCGGCGAGCTTCCGACAGCACGGCGCTGAGGAGACCCGGTCGTGATCCGAAGTGATAGGTCAGCAGCGTGTGGTGCACTCCGAGGCGCTCCGCTACTTGGCGCATCGACAGCTTCGGACTTGGGCCGGTTTCACCGAACTCGTCGAATAGTGCCTGCAACAGTCGCTCGCGACCCTCCCCAACCGGCGATCTCACGCTACCTCCATTGACGGGTTCACCACTGTTGAGTACGGTACCGCATATCGAATTCACCAGTGTTTAGGAGAGTGGTTTCCAATGCTCGGGAGGTCCCTTTGACTGACGTATGGTTTGCCGGCGGCATGGTCGCGGATGGATCGGGTACCGACCCGGTCGAAGTCGACGTGTGCGTGAGCGACGGCATTGTCACCGCGATCGGACAGGCGCCGTCGGGTTCGACCACGGTTGACTTGGACGGCATGCTTCTGACTCCGGGGCTCATCGATGCCCATGTCCACCTGGGCATTTCGAGTCCGATCCGAAGGCAATTCGGGTTCGAGCTCTCGGCAGCCGAACTGGCGGCTGGCATCTTCGCCACCGCAGGCGATGCCCTTGACGCGGGTTTCACCACGGTGCGAGACGTCGGTGGCATCGACGGCGGAGTCGTCGACGTTATTGCGAGCGGCAAGGTGCGTGGTCCGCGTGTCCTCTCGTGTGGTCCTGTGCAGTGCCAGACCGGTGGGCACGGCTACTACGGGGCCGCGTGGGAGCCGACCGAGCTGTGGAACATGCACCACATTCCAGGGCTCTGCGCCCTGTCCTTGATGTCGGGTAATGCCGACGAGCTACGACGCAACGTGCGCGAGTCGTTCCGCCGAGGCGCAACCTTCCTGAAACTGTGCGTCACCGGCGGTGTCGTCGGAGGCCATGACCACCTCACCGACACACAGTTCACCGTCGAGGAAATCTCCGTGGCAGTGGAAGAAGCAGCGTCGCGCGGCACCTACGTCACGGTGCACGCGCACAACAATGCGGGCATTCGCAATGCCGTGCGGGCCGGTGTCCGGTGCGTGGAACACGGCACCGACATCGACGCGGAGACTGCCCAGTTGATGCGCGAGCACGACGTGGCTCTGGTCCCCACCTTCGCTGTGGTGGAGCAGTTGACGGACACCGAGAGCATGGACCTGGACCCGGCAATACGAGAGCGTGCAGCCGGAGTGCGTCAACGTATGGCCAGAGCGCTCGAGGCCTCTCGCGCAGCAGGCCTGAGGATCGGACTGGGCTCGGACCTCATCGGGCCGCACCAAAAGCGCCGAGGTGAGGAGTTGCGCTTGCGCGCGGAGTTGGAGTCGCCGATGCATGCACTCGTTTCGGCCACCAGCGTCAATGCCGACATTCTCGGTATCGGGGAAACTGTCGGGAGGATCCGCGTCGGTATGCAGGCGGACATGGTTGCCTGGCAGCAAGACCCCCTCCGAGACGCAAAGGTGTTCGCCGATCCGGACATGGCTGTTCTCGTCGTGAAGTCCGGCAATATCGTCAAGGGAGACGTTCGATGAGCGCAATGTTGCACGGATGTTTTGCAGACACGGAGTACTTCGAAATAACGGCGAAGTCGGGGCACAGCTACGGCGTCTGGGTGACCACACCCCCCGGCTACGCGGACTCCACGGATCCCTTACCGCTGATCTACGTGATGGACGGCAACTGGGCTGTAGGTCTTACCGCCCCGCTCATCGTCACGCAGGCAGACCCGTACCTGACGGTCGCCCCGTACATCCAGGTCAGTGTCGGATATGCCGGTGAGGAAGCCGCCAACTGGGCACGGCTACGCAACCGCGATCTCGTGCCGCCCGGGGAACCGGTAGGCGACGAAATGACGGCTACTCTTGCCGCTGCTCGCGACTCGGGTGCAATGACCCAGGAGTACGTGGACGCCTACCTCGAGGAGCTGGCAGACACCCACGCGGACGTCTTTCTCGACTTCCTGACCAACGAACTCCACCCTCGCCTGTACTCGTCGGAGCTACGTGTCAGCGAGTCCGGGCACGGACTCTTCGGGTACTCGTACGGAGGACTTTTCGCCCTCTATGCATGGCTGAGCGACGCGGCCCCCTTCGCGACCTTCGGTGCGGGTAGTCCCGGAGTTGTGAACGCCGACAGCCAGATCCACACAATGGTCGAGGCCCGGCCGGAGCGCGGCGTGGGCTCAGTTGTGCCGCAGTTGCACGTCACGCTGAACGAAGCCGAACTGACAGGGCCCATTCCGATCTATCGCGGACTGGCACGTAACGTTCTCGCTGTCGTGGAGCAGTTGCACGGCACGGGGTGGTCGCAGGATGTTTCGACCGCGTTGTTGCACGAGACGCATGTCACCGGGCTGCAGGCATCGTTCCTGAGCTACTTGAAAAAATGCCATGCACGGTAGCTGTTCGTCCCGGAGTCGATGCACACGCTGACACGTTCGACGAGGAGCTTCGCGTCGCCGCTGTGCACGAGAAGTCGGCTGTGGGTGTCCACCACGTGGTGGACACCCACAGCCATGGTTATTCAGTGGTCGCGGCTATCGATTCTCCAAGCCGGACAACATTTTTAACCCATGACGGTCCCGGTCGACTCGGCATTGGGTGCCCGAAGGCGGGAGAATGCGCCGAGGTCGATTTCGAGCCCGGTGTGCATCCCGACATAGGTCAGGGGATCAGCGTCGTGATCGTGTCCAGCTTCCACCTGGTCGATGATCCTGGACATGAGGCGCCCGGCGATGGGCGCATTCTTGAATTGGTTTCCGCTGGTGCCCATGGCGACGTAGAAACCTCGTTTATCTGTCTTGTCGTAGATCGGGGTCCAATCAGATGCTGCGTCGTACACGCCGGCAATACCTTTCGGTTGTGACGGGACTTCCAAGCTGGGGAAACGTCTGGCGGCGCGGAAAACTTGCGCTTCGAATCGGGCAACAGTGCGATTCGGGTTCGCGGTATCAGGATCGTCGATCCACTCGAGCGGATCGCAATCCGGTTCGGTCCCGCCGACAAGGAAACCGTTCCCAGGTTCGGCTCGCATGTAGGTTCCGAGATCCAAATCGGCGATCATCGGGCCGAGGATCTCGTCGTCGTTGTACCCAGTGGGTGCGGTGACGTGATGGACCTCCTGACGCAAGGGCCGAACCGAAACCTTGAAGTCGGCCCCGACATTCGACAGCTTGTTGAACTCTCCCGACCAGGGGCCGGCAGCGTTGACGACAATCTTGGATTTCACACTTACCCCGTCGTGGAGCCCTAACTGCCAGATGCCGTCAGGCAACTGCTCGACTGCCACCACACGCGTGTTGTACGCGAAAACCGCACCGTGCGAACGTGCTGCCGCAGCAAGATTCGCGGCGGCAAGTTGCGGGTCGTCGACGAACCCCGCCTGAGGTGTGTACAGCGCTCCGAGCGTGGTTTCCGCATCTGCGAAGAAGGACTCCGAGTCGACTGGCTTGGGTGGATAGTATTTACCTGCGTCGATACCGGGAATCTTCTCGACGAGTGTCGTTGCGTCCCAGAGTTGGTAGTCGATTCCGATCTTCTCGAATAATCCAATCGTGCGCGCGTGGGGTGCGACGTCGACGTCGAGCAGTGCCATTCCGCATTGCCGAAACTTCGCAAGCGCGCCGTCGACCGTCGCGTTGAGATGCTCGTTCCAGTTTTGCCAGCAATGCAGCGACTCCCAAGCTGCAGCCATACCGTCGAATGTGGAGTAGTTGAACCGGATAACCGCACTGGATGCACTGGTCGAGCCGTAGCCCGGACCGCCAGACTTGTCGATGACCAGGACTTCGTAACCTCGAGCGGCCAGTTCATAGGCGATGGAGCTACCGATTACTCCAGCTCCGACGACAACTGCGTCGGTCTTGTTGTTAGGCACTTTCGGCCCCTCCTTCTTGTGGCTTCGCCAGATCGAAAGCGCATCTCTTCGACTGGCGAGCTTGGGTTCTTGGTAAGCCTGACGGCTTCGACCTCCTCTGGAGAGCCGCACCCCGACTTCTCGGAATGGGCTCTGCCTTGCCTGATTTCGCACCTGAAGGCCCAGAAGATCGTCATCCTCAACTCTCGCTCGGCGGCACGCGGAACGCTATCGACAGCTGCGCAAAAAATCGCAACCATGGCGCGCCCATTGTCAGAACTGTTTCGTCGAACTGCTCTGCGTGGCTGACCGGTCTTTCGTTTCCGGAATCCCTCGCCACAAAATGGGAAGCGCGATCAAAGCGATGGCGGTTGCGTAGAAGGCCGGGGATAGATTGCTTCCTGTGGCGTTGACCAACGATGCGCACACCAGAGGCGCAGTTCCCGCAAAGAGCGCATACGCGACGTTGTAAGGGATTGCAGTGCCGGTGAATCGCGCATGCGTCGGCATCATTTCGAGAATTACGAGCAAAGCGGAAGCAAGTAAGGAGAGCGCGACGACCAGAGCGGCCAGGGCAACGGCAATCGCGAAAGCATTCCCGGTGCCGATGAGCATGTAGCTGGGCACCGATACGAAAACTGACATCACCATCCCGATTCTGACGAGTGGCCTCCGGCCGATTCGGTCGACTGTGGCGCCGAAGAAGATGAACAGCGGGACTGCGAGAACCAAAGCGCCGGTTGTCATCAGCAGTGCAACCGTGCTCGGAACATCGGCTGAGAGAACCAGAAATGTCGGCATGTAGCCGAGCAGCATATGAGTAACGACACCGAGCGAGGCGAAGTACACGAAGGACGTGAGCAGAGTCCGCCAGTGATTGCGGAACAGATCTGCCAGTGGGCGGGTTGGAAGGGAATCGTTTTCTTGCATTTCCTTGAACGCCGGAGTCTCCTCGACGGCAAGCCTCATGAACAGACCCACCATGGCGACAACGCCTCCGATGATGAACGGCCAACGCCATCCTCCGTCGGCGAAGTGCTCAGCGCCGACCGAGCTGAATGACAAGACTGTGACCGTGGCCAAGATGCTGCCGACGAACGACGAAGAACTGATTATCCCTGCGTACAAGCCTCGGCGGTGGGACGGCGCATGCTCGACGACGAAGGTGGCAGCTCCGGTGTATTCGCCCCCGGCCGAGAATCCTTGAACCAATCGGCACAGCAGCAGCAACAGCGGTGCGGCAACACCGATCGAAGCGTACGTCGGTAGGAGACCGATAGCCGCCGTCGAGCAGCCCATGAGCGTAATTGCCAGGGACAATGATCTCCGTCGGCCGAGACGGTCACCCAGCCTTCCGAAGAAGATGCCGCCGGCAGGTCTGGCCAAGAATGCGACTCCGTAAAGAGCGAAGGTGGCAAGCAGTGCGCCACTGCCGAACTCCGGAGGGAAGAACACTGTCGCGAGAACTGCGGCAGTGAATCCGTAGATCGTGAAATCGAACCATTCGACGATGTTGCCTGTCGCGCCGGCAATCAGGGCCCTACGGCGCGCCGATCGACGTTCCGGTGAAGTCGCGGTCTCCTGCTCTACAGGAGCATTTGCTGTGCCGGTCATACTGATTCCTCTCGGGATATGCTGAATGGCAACGTTTTTGTGACGTCACAGTCGTCATTCGAGGTATTCGAAATTGAAAGAGGTCGGTGGGATCCGACATTGAACTGGTGAACGTAGGTCGTTGTCGATTTCGGGTCGGAGGCGACTTTGCCTGAGGGAGTTCGTGCCGGCGGGCCTCGGGCTCAACTTTGCAAATCTCACGGCTGCAACAGATCTCGTCGCTGCTGAACGTCCGACCTCTCGATGCCACGTCTGCCGGGTCGCAGACCGAGTGAAGACGTTCCGGGTCTCGAGTGCTTCGGCATGAAGCGAGCTTATGGTGCGAAAGTTAGTTGCATCACTGGCATTTGTGCAAAATGCCGACGATAAATTTGGTCATTTGTTGCAAAAAGGAGAGCGCAACTCGTACAGTTCGACCATGGCCGGAGAACTACAGCATTTGGTGGACACCACCGGACGCCGACTCGACCGTTCCGTTGCGATCGATGATGCACAGATCCGTCTACTCGCCTACAACTCGCATGACAGTGCCGTTGATTCAGTCAGAATGAATTCCGTTCTACAGCGGAATGTTTCACGTGAGATCGTAGACTTCATTTTCGCGAGTGGAGGCCGTGAAGCCCTCGATCTCTTCACTGTTCCCGTGAACGAAGAACTAGGGCTGACCCTTGGCCGGGTCGGAATGCCGATCCGGTACCGCAATGCGCTGCTGGGCTTCGTCTGGCTGTTGACTTCGGAGGGCGACGTTGACGAGGATCAAGCCGAGGTTTTGAGGGGCACAGCTGACGCGGCAGCAACGATCCTTCACCGAGAACAGTTACTGGACGAGTTGTCTCGAAGTCGGGAGCGGGAACTTACTCGAGACGTACTTTCCGGCGAGCGGTCGCTGCGCGAGGACGCGGCAAACAGGTTGGCCGAGGAGGGCTTGTTGGCTGCGGGTCCAGCAATCGTGGTCACTATGTTGCTCCGTCCTGTCGACCGGTCGACATTGACCGAAAGAGATCGTCTGAGTGTTGCCGTCGGCGTCGATCAGCTTCGGCGGAGGCTCCCGCGGAACAGTGCAATCCAACTCGACCGCCCCGACCACAGTCTGCTGATCGTGTCGGTGGCCGAACGCTCGACGCATGCCCATCTGGACTCGCTGATCGTTGCAGCCCAAAAGCGAATCTTGTCTGAAAGTGGGCGCCAGACCCTGGAATGTTGGGTTGGTATCGGCGAATCGCGAACCTCGGTTGCAGACGTGCGCGAATCTTACGAAGAGTCCAGGCGTTCCGCAGATGTGGCCCAGGTCGTCAAGGTGCTCGGAAATGTTGTGCGGTATCGGGATCTCGGTGTCTACGGCCTTCTGGCCGAACTGTCGGAGGATCGGCTCGAGAACAGTATTCATTCTGGGCTGCAGTCTTTGCTCAGCCATGAGGACACCAAGAGTGAGGCCCTACTCGCGACGCTGGAGAGCTTTTTGGACAATGCCGGTGACGTAAAGCGAACGTCCGAGGCGCTCTGTGTGCATCGAGGGAGCTTGTACTATCGTTTGCGGCGAATTCAGGAGATAACACGCGCAGACCTGGCAAACGGCGACGACCGATTGGCCTTGCATTTGAGCCTGAAAGTCGCGCGGCTGTTAGATCTCCGATGATCCCGATCCGAGAAGAGGGACAGCGAAAGAATCGAGCGGCTCAACGTAGTTGGCTGCTTCCGATCGTCAAGCGGGATGGTTCCGGGGTGGGAAAGGCAGCGCGTCGTTCATCGGCCGGGATGGGTCGGCTTGACCTGCTGAGATGTTCATACGTTTGATCGGGCATCTTCTATTTTCTTGTCGGCAGATGCGGCGGAGTGCAACTTTTTCGGGCATTGAAAGTGCAGAATCGTCGAGATGGGTGTCGAGCTGTGTGAAGAACGCGCGTTTTTGCAAACCGAAATGACGACGAATTTGGTCTGAGTCCGGTCCCTCGGTACGCAGATGTTTGCGCGCAAACTGGATTATTTGTTGCCGACTGCGAACAGGGGATTTCGCATCCATTCCCGTTGGCTCCCTTTATGGTTGGAGTGGATCAGGCACCTGAGTCGGTGCTATGTGTACGCACCCCTTCACTGCAGGTCTGGTCTGATCTTTCCGAAGTTGGAGTCGCGGAGATATATGCAGTTGTCCGAGATCGTTCCCCCGATATTGAACAAATGCGCAAGATTGGATTGTGGACTTTGATTGCTGCACGTCTATCCACTTGCTTGTTGGTGAGCAGGCTGGTCAGCACGACACGGTATCGGTGATGTTGCCGGCCTATCGCCAAACGGTGAAATGGTTTTGCCAGGAGAACGACACGTTTTTGCCGGCATTCGAGACGACAACTCCGCGCGGATCGACCTCTGGCGGAAGGGGAACCGACCACATCATCTTTCCGTCGCGAGCCCGGATTGCGTGCATGCCGGTGTAGTCGCTGAAGACGAAATGGTCGCCATCGGTCGCTCCGTTTCGAACCCAGTACGCGTCTTGCCAGGGTGTCTGCCACAGCTGTCGACCACTCTCGACGTCGAGACCCGAGATTGTGCGGGTCTCCGGTGAGGTGACCAGGATTGTCTTTCCTACCACTGCGGCAATGGCGCTTCCCGTCCCGGCCATCTCGGTACTGACGATTTGTGAACTGCGCCAAAGTTCGTCACCGGACTCCGGGTCGTAGGCGCCGTCGCCGAGAAACATCGGCACCGCTGTCGAGGGCTTACTCGGGTAGGACGACGATGAGGAAGAGGGAATCGGTATCGCACGAATCGTGGATCCGTCGGAAGCCAAAAGGTTTTGGGTTCCTACATAGCCTGATCTGCCACCGACACTGGTGAGGAACAATCCGTTCCCGGCAGGGACGAGCGAATCACCCTCGAATCTGAATCGTTCTGCGCCGGAATCCAGATCGTAGATTCGATAGCGGTACTGTGGGTCCCCGCCATCGCCCTGTTCCATCGCAATGACCTTGTTGGTGCTCGGGATCGTGTAGACCGATCCGAACCTTTCACTTGGTTCGAAGGTGCGAACGAAGTTGGCCGTCACATTGGTGGTGTTGCCACTGGCAAGAATTAGTGTGCGAACGGTTCCGTCCACTCTCTCGCCGGACGTGTACACAGTGTCTCCGGTGATGGCGGCACCACTGAGATCGAAGTCGGTTCCGAGGTCGGACAACAGAGTTCCGGTCGCGGTATCGACAAAGATCATTCGTCGATCGCCCCAGCACGCGATGATCGTGGACTCGTTCTGTTGGCTGCACTGGCCGATGACTCCGCCGATTCGTGTTTTCCACAGCGGACTTCCGTCGTCGGGATTCACCCCGACCAGTGAGACGTCACCGACTCCCTGGCCCGACGAAGACTCGTCGGTCTTGGGCAGGGGATAAGCCGTCGCGGCCACCAGCACGTCACCGACCTGGTATGTGTTTCCGTAGCCGTAGTAGCGATCGAGGCCGGAAGGCATCGACAACAACACGTCGCCGGAGTTGTCCGTGAGCGTACGGACATCGAGTTCCCAGGCTTGTTGCGGAGGATCGGAGAGGTTCGCGTCGACAACGCCTTGCTCGACGATCGGACCGCCTACCTTCTGCTTCGGCGAGGCCGCCTCACTGGAGTCGGAGAGTGCCGATACGACGATGAACGCGATCGCCACGACCAACGCCAGCCCGAGGGCGACCAGTTTCCAGTGTTCCTTCAACCGAAGCTGCATCGAAAGACCGTAACCGATCGAGCAAACTGATCGGTTCGTTTCGCGGACGGCCGGCACGGTGTCGATCGCGAGATCGAGCCCACGTGCTCGGTGTGACGAAGTGTGGTGGCTTCGTACGCACGAGACCACCACACCGACCGTGTCAGACGTAAGGCGAGTACGCCGGCAGATCCAACTGACCGTTGCCGGACAGCCCGATCACGATCACCTCGGGTTCGGTGACGGCACGGGCGTGAGCGATAGCGCCGGCAACCGCGTGGGTTGATTCCGGAGCCGGGATGATTCCTTCGGCGCGGGCGAAGATCAGACCGGCCTGGAGTGCGTCGTCCTGATCGACGGCAATCGCATCCATGAGTCCGAGGTTGACTGCATGCGAGACCATCGGCGACATGCCGTGGTAGCGGAGGCCGCCGGCATGGATCGCAGGGGGAACGAAGTCCTTGCCGAGAGTGTGCATCTTGAGCAGCGGCGTCAGACCGGCGACGTCACCGAAGTCGTAGCGGTACTCGCCCTGGGTGAGGGACGGGCATGCCGACGGCTCGCAGGCGACCAGACGAGTCTTGGTGCCTTCGCGAAGGTTTCGTCCCAGGAACGGGAAGGTGAGTCCGGCGAGGTTGGAACCGCCACCGGCGCAACCGAACACGGTGTCGGGGACGGCGTCGCCGGCTTCTTCGAGCTGGACCATTGCTTCCTGACCGATCACGGTCTGGTGCAGCATGACGTGGTTCAGCACGCTACCGAGTGAGTAGTGCGTGTTCGGATCCTGCGCGGCGACCTCGACGGCCTCACTGATGGCCATACCAAGTGAGCCAGTGGTGTCGGGATGCGACTTCAGCAGTGCGCGTCCGGCTTCCGTCAAGTCGGAAGGCGACGGGTGACAGATTCCGCCGTACGCCTCCATCTGGATGCGTCGGTACGGCTTCGAATCGAAGGAGGAGCGAACCTGCCACACCTCGACGTCGAGTCCGAGCAGTGCGCCCGCGAACGACAGCGACGCACCCCACTGGCCTGCACCGGTTTCGGTGGTGAGCTTGGTGGTTCCCTCGATTGCGTTGTAGTAAGCCTGCGCGACAGCAGTATTCGGCTTGTGTGAACCGACCGGGCTCACGCCTTCGTACTTGTAGTAGATGCGGGCGGGTGTGCCCAGAGCGCGCTCGAGTCGGTGCGCGCGGAACAGGGGAGAGGGCCTCCACATGCCGTAGATCTCGCGAACCGTCTCCGGGATCTCGATGTAGCGCTCGGTTGCGACTTCCTGCGCAATGAGATTCATCGGAAACAGCGGCGCCAAGTCCTCGGGGCCGAGCGGCTCACGAGTGCCCGGATGCAGGTGCGGGGGAACAGGCTCGGGGAGGTCAGCCGCCAGGTTGTACCAGTGCGTCGGCACTTTCGACGGGATGGAGACGCCCAAAGGCTCGAGCGAACGGTTGAGTGGGGTGGTGGTCAACTAACTCTCCTTCGTGGATTCGGTACCTGATCTTGGCGGTCGTAGCGACGACGCGTACGGCATTTGCCGGATCGGGGATCCTGAGAGGAGCCTGCTGGACCACCCGATATCGGTCCGGGCAGCACGCAGTTGCGGCTGACCGTCAGCGGTCGGGCCACCAGAGGTGCGCAGTGAGCAGGGTCACGAGCCGATCGTACATCGGCGCTCGCGCCCTGCTCACGTCGGGCTTAGCGAAAGATCATGCACGTCGTGGTTCCATGCGCCACCAACTTGCCGTCCTTGTCGAGTACCTTGCCCTCTGCGGTCGCGGTACGCCCACCCACGTGAATGACACTGCCGTGTGCGGTCAGTTCATCGCCGTCGAGAGGCACGGTGCGGATGTAGTTGAGCTTGAGTTCGAGGGTCGTATATCCGACGCCGGCCGGAAGCATGGTGTGTACCGCGCAGCCCATGACCGAGTCGAGCAGCGTTGCGCAGATGCCGCCGTGGACCGTGCCGAGGGGATTGCTGAAATCAGCGCGCGGCGTCAGAGCGAAGCTCACGGATCCTTCGTTGACCTCGCGCATCTCCATCCCGAGGAGGCGCCCGATGCTCGGGCGATCGTTGACCTGTGTCCCCATCCAGCGGAGAAGTTCGAGGCCTGTCATCTGCGCCGGATCGACGGTCGCTGTTGTCTCGTCACTCATTGTTTCATCCCATCACTATGTAGGTCGTCATACATAACGTAGCGTATGAGTCGACAGGTGTACCGACGGCCGAAGGATCTGTGACATGGCAGAGCTGAGCTCACGTGATCGCATGATTCGCAGTGCGGTTGAACTGATCAGCCGCAACGGTGTCGACGCGACGTCCTTCAGCGACGTCATCAAGCACAGCGGCGCACCCCGTGGGTCGATCTACCACCACTTTCCTGGCGGTAAGACCGAGTTGATGGTCGAAGCCGTGCGCGCGGCCGGTGCGATCATCACCAGACGGATCAGCTCGGCTGCGGCTAACGGTTCCACTGCCGACGTGATCGAAGCGGTCGGCGACATCTGGCGACTCAATCTCACGCGCTCGGACTTCGCGATCGGCTGTCCGGTGATTGCCGGCGGATTGGCTCGTGCCAGTGAACCGGAGGTCGCGGAAGTGGCAGCTGAAGTCTTGCTGGGATGGCAGAAGTTGATCGAATCACAACTCGAAACCGCGGGTTATCCTGCAGTGCAAGCAAAATCGATGGCAAATTTGACGATCACGTCGGTCGAAGGTGCCGTGGCTGTATGCCAGACGACTCGAAGTATCGAACCGCTCGAACAGGTCATCGCTTCGCTGCAGGGGCTTTCGCGTTCGCAAGCGTGGTAGAGCTGAGCGCTCGGGGGTTGACTTCGGTCGTCGAGTATCCGTAACTTCATGTAACGGCTAATTGGGCAGGAGCGGGCGATGACACATTGGTTCGACCTCGAACCGGTCGGTGTCGATTTCTTCGACACGGCACCGCATATCTTCACGTACTCGATCGATCTCGCCGCAGAACCGGATGACGTCTGGGCCGGTCTGACTGCGGATGAACCGTTGTCGTGGTGCCGGCTGCTCACGAAAGTTCACTACACCTCGCCTCGCCCGTACGGTGTCGGCACACGGCGAATCGCGGAGGTGGGCGGTGGTGCGATGCAGATGCGCGAAAAGTTCATCACCTGGGACGACGAAACACGTCGGCACTCGTTCTACGTCGAGCAGTCGAATGTTCCAATGTTCCAATCCTTTGCCGAGGACTACCGCGTCGACGAACTTGCAGTGGGCTCGAGACTGCAGTGGACCTTTGCATTCTCACCGCGTCCGAAGCTGTCGCTCGCGGTACGCGGCGGTCTGCCGGTCAACTCACTGATCTTCTCGAGCTTCGTGCGCGATACCAAGCGGCACTTCGGTTCTGCGCCCCGCCATTGACCTTCTTCCCCCATTCACGCGAGAGGCATTCATGACCACGCTCGGAGAATCGCTGACTTTGCCCTGTGGGCAGATACTGCGAAATCGGACCATGAAAGCTGCGCTCAGCGAGGCTCTGGGGGACCGGACACATGGACCGTCCGCCCGACTGGAAACTCTGTACGGGCGTTGGGGCAGCGGCGGGTTCGGGTTGCTGATCACCGGCAATGTCATGGTCGATCGATCTCAGATCGCCGAACCGGGCAACGTCGTGGTCGACGACGATCGAGATGCCGAAGCGCTGACGGCTTGGGCCAAGACTGCCAAGAACGGCGGCGCCGAGATCTGGATGCAGCTGAACCACCCAGGGCGACAATCCAACCCGATCGCCAGCAGGGGCCGCCCGGTCGGCCCGAGTCCGATCGCGCTGAAGATCCCGGGAATGGCTGCGCCGCGAGAACTCTCGACCGCCGAGATCGAAGACATCATCAACAGGTTCGCGGAAACCGCTCGCGTCGCCGAGTCCTCGGGATTCGGAGGCGTACAGATACACGCAGCGCACGGTTATCTTGTTGCGCAGTTCCTTTCGCCGTTGTCCAATCAGCGCACGGACGAGTGGGGTGGAGATCCCGAGCGTCGCCGGCGCTTTCTGATCGAGATCGTTCGGCGCATACGCTCTACCGTTGCTCCCGGATTCGCGGTCTCGGTCAAACTCAACTCGGCTGATTTTCAGCGCGGTGGATTCTCGGAAGACGAGTCGCGAGAAGTAGTGCGCGCGTTGACCGAAGAGTCGGTGGATCTCATCGAGATCAGCGGTGGCAGCTACGAGTCGCCGGCCATGATGGGTAAAGCGCAGAAGCAGAGCACTCGTGACCGAGAAGCATATTTTCTCGAATATGCCGAGACTGTCCGGGCGATCGCCGGCGACATTCCGTTGGCAGTCACGGGCGGCTTCCGCTCGCGATCGGCGATGGTCGAGGCACTCGCTTCCGGCGCGTGCGACGTGATCGGCCTCGGCCGGCCGACGATCACCATTCCCGACGCGGCAACCGTTCTTCTGGAATCGAATCGGGAACGATTGAACGTCCCGACTGTCGAGTTCGGAGCGCGAAAATTGTTGGGGAAGGTTGCCGACATCTCGATGCTCGACGGTGCACTCGACTTGCAGTGGCACACCGATCAGTTGCACAGAATGGGCGACGGCAACGAGCCGGATCCAGCTCGTCCGTGGTGGAAGACCCTCGGAACCATGGTGAGGCGAAACGGAATCGATGCGCTTCGCCCCACCAAACGAGCGGCTTGATCAGCTCGGCGCACCGATATTGAGTTCATCGGGATGCGCGCCGACGCGCGTGCCGTCGTCGAGAGTGTCGATTTCGCTCAGATCGAGATCAGTGAGTTCGAAGTCGAATACGTCGATGTTCTGAGCGATCCGAGCGTCGTGCACTGATTTCGGGATGACGATCAGGCCGTTCTGAAGGTGCCAGCGGATGAGGACCTGTGCGGCAGTCTTGCTGTGGCGGTCACCGATTCGAGTGATGATCGGATCGGTGACCAGCGTGTTGGGCTTCGAAGCCTTACCCCAACCTGCGTTGCTGGTGCCGCCGAGTGGGCTCCACGATTCGACCTTGATCCCGTGCTCGGCGGCCTTGTCCCGGATCGCGTGTTGCGTGAGGTGCGGATGCAGTTCCACCTGATCGACGGCGGGCAGCATTCCGCCGCGATCGACAAGAAGCTGCAGATGGTGCGGCTCGAAGTTGCACACCCCGATTGCCTTGGCACGGCCCGATTCCGCGATCTTTTCGAGTGCTTCCCAAGTGCGGAGAAGGCGGTCGTTGTCCTGCAGCGGCCAGTGGATCAGGTAGAGATCGACGTAGTCGACGCCAAGCTTGTCGATACTGGTGTCGAAAGCCTTCAACGCCAGCTCGTAGCCCTGGTCCGCGTTCCACAGCTTCGTGGTGAGGAAGATGTCCTCTCGCGCGACGGACGAGTTGGTGATACCTCGTCCGACGCCCTCTTCGTTTCCGTACGCGGCTGCAGTGTCGATGTGCCGGTAGCCGGCCTCGTCGAGTGCGAACCGCACTGCATGCTCGGTTTCGTCGTTGGTGGCCTGCCAGACTCCGAGGCCGAGTTGCGGGATCGTGGTTCCGGAATTCAGCGTGATGTCAGGATTGCTCATGGATCAAGGCTAGCGATCTCCAGCCTTCCTCGCCGGGGTCAGAGCGTGGCAGCCGAGTACCCATGTGCTGCTGCAACACTGTCCGACAAGAGCAGACCGTCGTGTGTACTCAGTCCCGATTCCAGGCCGGGAACAGTCGCGACGGCGTCCTTCCACCCCTTGTCGGCCAATGCGACGACGTACGGGAGTGTCGCGTTGGTGAGCGCGTACGTCGATGTGCGGGGAACGGCGCCGGGCATGTTCGCAACGCAGTAGAAGACCGAACCGTGAACCTGGTACGTCGGATCGGCGTGGGTGGTCGCGTGCGAGTCCTCGAAGCAGCCGCCCTGGTCGATGGCGATGTCGACCAGTACCGAACCCGGCTTCATGCGCGCGACCAGGCTGTTGGACACGAGAGTGGGAGCCTTCGCCCCGGGTACCAGCACTGCGCCGATGACGAGATCGGCGTCGAGAACTGCCTGTTCCAGTTCGAGGCTGTTGGACGTGATGGTCTTGACCTGGCCGTGGTACAGCTCGTCGATTTCCCGCAGACGCGCGATCGACAGATCGAGAACGGTGACGTCGGCCTGCATGCCGTAGGCCACGGCGATGGCGTTCTTGCCGGAGACTCCCGCACCGATCACCACGACCTTGGCAGGACGTACTCCCGGCACGCCGCCCATCAGCACTCCGCGTCCGCCGCCGTGACGCATCAAGTGGTAGGCGCCGGCCTGCGGTGCAAGGCGTCCGGCTACTTCGCGCATCGGGGCGAGGAGGGGCAGTGAACCGTCGGAACCGACAACGGTTTCGTAGGCGATGGAGGTGGTCTTCGACGCCAGGAGTGCGTCGGTGCATTCCTTCGACGCCGCCAGGTGAAGGTAGGTGAAGAGCACCTGATCCTTACGGAGCCGCGAATACTCTTCTGCAATAGGTTCTTTGACCTTGAGGAGCAGATCTGCGTCCGCCCAGACCTGATCCGCAGACCCGAGGATCTGTGCGCCCGCAGCCTTGAAATCCTCGTCGCTGAAGGAGGAACCGACGCCTGCACCCGTTTCGATGACGACCTCGTGCCCTCGGCCGACCAGTTCGTGCACGCCTGCTGGGCTGATGGCCACGCGGTACTCGTGGTTTTTGATTTCGCGGGGGATTCCGACCTTCATGACACGGCTCCGAACTGAGTCTGTTGTTTCTTCGAATGGCAGGTGCCAAGCATGAAGTTTCGTCACCAGATAGTGAAGAGAAGTGAAGATAATTCTCTATGCTGTATTCATGGTGCGCGAAAGTTCAAAAATCGGTATCCAGACGGCTGCCTCACCGAAGCATGTTCGGGCAGCTATGAAGTTGGACGAGGTCGACCGGGTTCTGCTCGAAGAGCTGGCGAAAGACGCGAGGATTCCGAACAATGCGCTGGCCGCGATCGCAGGAATTGCGCCGTCGACGTGCCTCGGACGTGTGCGTGCCTTGGTGGACAACGGCGTGATCAGGGGATTCCACGCGGACATCGACCCCGCTGCTCTCGGAATGGATCTGCAGGCGATGATCGCAGTTCGACTGCAGGCCAACGCGAGGTCACACCTCAACCGACTCGGTGACGACTTCGCCAAGCTGGACTCCGTGCTCAACGTGTATTTCGTGGCCGGTGTCGACGACTACATGTTGCACGTCGCAACGACGGATTCGGCGCAGTTGCGGGACTTCGTCGTCAACAACCTCTCGGCCCATCCGGCGGTGGCCGCGACCGAGACGATTCTGATCTTCGAGCACGTCAGGCCTCGTGGCGGCACTGCCTGATTCGTTCTCACCCGCGTTCTCACAAAATGACGGGGCGACGCCCGGACCAGGCGTTCTCGAGGAGTTCGCTCAGGCCCGGCGCGGTGATCTCACGCGGATTCGGATAGGCGGCGGAGGTCGCGAGTTCGACTGCACGGCCGATCTGATCGTGACTCATTCCCACCTCTCGCAGAGACGTCGGTCCGCCGCTCGCGGTGACGAGGTCGAATACGCCGCTAGCGGCATCGGATACACCCAGAGCGGTTGCTATTCGCGACATCACTTCCGGGACGGCAGCCGCGTTGAACGCCATTGCATGGGGGAGGACAACGGTGTGGGTGGGGGCGTGCGGCAAACCGAAGCTGCCGCCGAGGGTGTGGCACAACTTGTGATGAAGTCCCATGCCGACTGTGCCCAAGCAGGTTCCGGCCAACCAGGCAGATTGCAGCAGGTCGGCCCGGCCTTCTACATTTCTCCGATCATCGACGACGATCGGCAAAGCACGGGCGATCCCGGAGAGTGCCTCGATTGCCATCGAGTCGGTGATCGGATTGGATTCGGCGGAATACAACGCTTCAACCGCGTGAGCCATCGCGTTGACGGCGCTGGTGACGGTGGTGTCCAGCGGCAGATCGAGAGTGAGGTCGACGTCGTAGATGACGATTTCGGGTCTGATGCGGGGTGACGAGCGAGTTGTCTTGCGTCCGTTCTCGGTTTCACCCAACACCGGAGTGACTTCTGATCCCGCATACGTCGTCGGAACGATGATCTGATCGAACCCCGCTCGCAGTGCGAGTGCTTTGGACAACCCGGTTGCCGAGCCGCCGCCGATCGCGACGACGGTGTCGACGTGATGGTGCTGGACAAGTTTCAGCGCGGCTGTCGTGACTTCGATCGGAGTGTGCATCACGGCGCCGTCGAAGCGCACGACGGCCATGTCGCCGAGAGATTCGGTGACGTCGGCGGCAAGCGCGTCCAGTCGACGGCTTGCCAGCACCATCACTCGGTTACGGCCGAGCCGTCTCACTTCTTCGGTGATCGAGCCGATCGTCCCTTGGCCGAAGACAATTCGAGCCGGTGAAGCGTCGTACGAGAAGGACTTCATGTCATCCCTGCGAAACGGTGGCGTGCATTTCCCAGACGATGACCTCGGCGCCGGTATCGGAACTGACCTGCTGGCCTCCGCCGCCGGACACTCGTACCGCGTCACCTTGTTCGAGCACACCGACGCCTTCCATGGCCGCCTGACCGTCGGCGATAAAAACATGCAGGAACGGTGCGTCCGGCAGGGTCACGGGCTGTCCGGGTTGCAGACGCGCGACGTGCATCGCGGCGTACTTGTTCTTGATCCGGATTGCCGAGTGATCGGCGTACGCGTCCATTCCCGAGGCGACGGGAACCAGTCCACCGGCAAGCAATTCGGCGTCGATCTCCAACTGCTCGTAGCCGGGGGTGATTCCAGCTTCGTCGGGGATGACCCACATCTGGATGAAGTGAACCGGGTCGCTGTGCTTGTCGGAATGGCTGCCGGCCACGTCACCGAGTCGCCACGAGTCGTTCTTCTCGGAATGCAGGATGCCAGTTCCGGCGCTCATCCGCTGGGCGAGTCCGGGGTAGATGACCCCCGAATGACCCATCGAATCCTGATGCACGAGAGAGCCTCTCAGAACCCAGGTGACGATCTCCATGTCCTGGTGCGGGTGGGTGTCGAATCCCATTCCCGGCGTGACGATGTCGTCGTTGTTGACCAGGAGAAGACCGTGGTGAGTGTTCTTCGGGTCGTAGTGATTGCTGAACGAGAAGGAGTGCTTCGAGTCCAGCCAGCCCGCATTGGACTTGAAGCGATCGCCCGATCGGCGGACGTCGAAGTTCGGTAGCGACAAGGTGGAGGTCATGGGGTGCCTTCCGAATGGTGTGGGGGAGAGCAAGTTTTCAGAGGACGTGATTGCCGTACATCTCGCCGAGGGGATCTGCGATCAGTTCGAGTCGAGCGCCGTCGGGATCGCGGAAGTACAACGAAACCTCGCTGTGCTCGATCAATTCGACGCCCGCCTCGGTGAGTCTGGTGCGCAACGTCGCCCACTTGGCCGGCTCGACGCTGATCGCGATGTGGTGGAGGCCGCCGAGTACCTCTTGGTACGGGCCCACGTCGAGGCTCGGGAAGTCGAAGAAGGCCAGGAGGTTGCCGTTGCCGATGTCGAAGAAGAAGTGCGAAGACCCGGGATAGTCACGGTTCTCGATCAGTTCGGTGAGAGGGAAGCCGAGGAGATCCTGATAGAACTTCACGGTTCGCTCGACGTCACTGCTGATCAGGGCCGTATGGTGCAGACCGCGTGCGGTCGATGTGGGTCGTTTGTCGGCAGGGATCAGATGCCGCTCCCTTATCTCGGCACGGCGTTCCTCGAACTGCACTGCGTTGTCGACCTGCACTGCGTTGTCGTCGCTCATGGCGCCCGCCTCTCGGTTGAATCTTCTCTTCGAACAACTAGTTGACTGATCAACTACATTGAGAATAGCTCATTTGATTTCGTTGTCAACTACTTCGGATATGCTGGCGTGATGGAATCAACGCGATGGTTGACCGACTCGGAGCAAACTGCCTGGCGGGCGTACCTGGATTCGACCCGCCTGCTTCAGCGTGTCCTCGATCAACAGTTGGTGCACGACTCCGATATTTCCTTCACGGATTTCGAGCTGCTGGTCGCGCTGGCCGAGGCGCCCGGGCGACAATTGCGCATGAGTGAGCTCGCTGACGCCGTGATGGCAACCCGTAGTGGCGTGACCAGGGCGGTCAATCGACTGGTCGGCGTCGGTTGGGTGCGCAGGGTTGAGTGTGTCGACGACAAGCGTGGCGCCAATGCGGAGCTGACCGACCAGGGCGCCGAGAAACTGGCGTCGGCAAGCCCGGCCCACGTCGCCGCCGTGCGAAAGAACATGTTCGATCTGCTGAGTCCGCGGGATGTCGAGCGTCTCGGTGTGGTGTTCGGTGAGATGCGCCGCCACCTTCTCGAGGGCCAGTCAGGTAATTGACAGAGCAACGGCCAATGTCATGTAGTTGGTGAGGACTGCGAACGGACTGCCATCATGGTCTGGTGACCCGCATTCGTATGTTCGCGACCGACCTCGACGGCACCCTGCTGCGCTCCGACCGAACGATTTCGACGCGCACCGCGCAAGCCATGGAGAACGCGCGGCTGGCGGGTATCGAAGTTGTGTGGGCGACGGCCCGCGCTCGACATTCGGTACACACGTTGGCGAGCTCGTGCGGATTTCGCGGTAAAGCTGTGTGTGCCAACGGAGCTGTCATTCTCGACCTCGCCGATGGTGCTCCGGAGATCGTCGACACCGTTTCGATCGAAATGTCCTTGGCGGCAACGGCTATGGAGCAAGTTCGCGCACTGGTCCCAGGCGTCGTGTTCGCGAACGTCGGACCCACTCAGTTCTTTGCCGAGCCGGAGTATGCCGCTCTGTGTGAGTTCGCGGACCATCACCGGCACCTGCACGAGATGGTGCTGGCCGACACCTTGCCGCTCGACGTCGAGCCGATGGTCAAGATCGTGGCTCGGCATGCGGAAGTTCCCAGCGCCGACCTGTACCGAACTGCGGTCGCTGCGGGCATCGAGGGTGTGGAGTTGACCCACTCCGGCGCTCCATACATGGAAATGGCTGCGGCGGGCGTCTCGAAGGCCAGCGCTCTCGCGCAGTTGTGCGCGATCGACGGCATCGACGCGTCGGAAGTTGCGGCAGCAGGTGACGCGTTCAACGACGTTGCCATGCTGACCTGGGCCGGAACGGCTCTGGCGCCGGCCAACGCCCGAGCTGAGGTCATCGAACTTGCCGACCGAATTCTGCCCACGAACGACGAGGATGGAGTGGCAAGCTACCTCGAAGAGTTGGTTGCGGGGAGCTAGTTCAGCTGCTGACGGCCTTGGGCCCGGTGCCGATACCGACGCCGCAGTCCGTCATGAATTCGGAGAAGACACGGTCGAAGCGATCCGGATAGTCCAGGTGGGGGAAGTGTCCGGCGCGCTTGAAGATCTCGACCCGCCCGAGCGGTAGCTCGGCGCGAGCGTTCTCGGTGTGGGCGTTGGGGATGATGGTGTCTTCCTCGCCCCACACCAATAGTGCCTGCAAGTTCTTGAAGTTGGCGAAATGCGGGGTGGCATTGACGGTTTGGCCGTTGTAGTTGATGACCGATCGTGCAGTCGCCAGAAATGCCTGACGTGTCGACGCGTCCGATACCGAAGCAAAGCTCTTACGAGCCTCACTCGCGCTGGCGCCGAGCTTGAACAGGCCGATCTTGTTGAAAAGTCCGAGCGCTTTGTCGGTCACATCGGTCAGCGTCCGGGACGCGAGGACGGGAAGCACCAGTTCGCTGCCGGGCAGAGTCGCTGCGCGCAGGAGTGGGCTGACCTCGGGGCCGAGTCCGCCGCTGGCCACGAGGCACAGCCGTTCCACGCGGTCGGGGAACAGATAGAGCGTCTGCATCGCGATTCCGCCGCCGAGTGAGTGACCGACCAGGGTGGCCGACGGAACGTCGAGGGCTTCGAGAAGATCGCGCACAGTGGCTGCGTGAGCGCTGAGCGAGTAGTCGCCGGCAGGCTTGTCCGACGCACCATGTCCGAAGAGATCAGGAGCTATGACGCGGTAGTGGCGTGAGAGCGTCTCGATCTGCGGCTCCCAGTTGGAGTGCGCGCCCAGCAGGCCGTGAATGAGCACCACTACGGGGCCACTGCCTTGGTCGACGTATTTGAGCTGGTCGCCGTGCAATACAACCGTCTGTAATTGGTCGGTTGCCATGATTGAACCTTTCGGAGCCGCCAGTGTCTGTGGCTGCTCGCGTGTTGTCGGACCGCACCTGCCCCGACGCGGATCCACGGGTATTTGTGACCGGGAGTAACCCCAGTTCCCTCAGTATGCCCACCGAGGGGCCCGATGTCGTCGCCATTGGGCGTGTTGTGACGAACCGTGAGCCGTCGGTTGAGGGGAGACGTACAACTCACCGCCGCTTGTCGGGGCGGTTGATCAGGCGAAATCAACCAGTTTGCCGAAGGTGAGGTTGATGTCCCACGGTGTGACGCCCCAGGTCTCGATAGCTGATACTGCGAAGATTCCGGCGGCCTCGATGGTGTCTTGCGAGGCTGGCGCCGAGACCGAAACACCGGTTTGGCCGTTCGGAACCTCCGGCCAGACGCCTGTGCCCACGGGTGCGGGGGTGGCCTCCATGACTGCATTGGCCAGGCCCGATTCGTCGACGGTCGTGAAGAGGCAATTCGGCTCGTGGGGAGAATCCCACCCGCCGAGTTCCGCGAGCCAGAATTCGCCGCGTCCAGCAGCGGAGATCGCGATCGAGGCGAGTGTCGACTCGAGATCTTCCCAAGCGTCGGTGGTCGGGGCCGACGCATCGGTGAGCTTGAACGGTGCGGCGAGGGCAGTGCTGTCCGGGGAAGCGAAGCGCGGCTGCACAGTAAGGGTCTGCATCTGGTCGTCGAAAAATGCAACTTCTCGGAACTTGTTGTCCGGCAGGGTCGTACGGGCTACGAGGCCGCGTCCAAGCAGTGCGCCGAGCGCCGCGGGATCGTCGACGCTCCACAAGCGGGTCTCGTCCTCGGACCAGGTGCGGATCTTTCCGCCGACGACGGGACTGATCAGCACGGGCTCGAGGTTCGTACTGCCTGTTGACTCGCTCACCGCTGGCTCCCACCGCACGTCGTACCGCCGGACCGGTTCCGGGCGACGAGATAAGTATGCCGCCTCGCTGCTGTGCGCCTTTGTTAACCGCGGGCGGTTAATAAAGGCGCACAGCAGGTGGTCACATATGCGTGCCGCCGTCGATGCGGATTTCCGTTCCGGTGACAAAGGAGCCGTCCTCGGAAGCGAGCATCGCGATCACGCCGGCGACCGCAGACGGGGGAGCGAAACCCTCCCCGATCGCCGGGGCCAACTTGCCGAGCAGCGTGAAGTCGATGTCGGCCGGGAATCCGGGATCGGACGTCATGCCCGAAGCGATGCTGCCGGGTGCGACGGCCACGGCGCGGAGGCCCTGCTTGCTGTACTCGAGAGCGAGTGCGTGCGTGAAGGATTGGATTCCACCCTTCGACGCTGCGTACGCCGTCATGTAGGGGTGGGCGAATGTCGCCGATGTGGAACTGAAGTTGACCACGACGCCTGCTCCACTTTCGAGCAGCGCCGGCAGGGACTCCCTCGTCATGAGGAACGTTCCGGTGAGGTTGACCCCGATGACGGTGTTCCAGAAATCGAGTGTCATCTCGTGGGTGTGCGCGGAGCGCAGAATGCCCGCCGCGTTGACCAACACGTCGAGACCGCCCAGAGCCTTGATCGCAGCGCCGACCTGTTCGCGAACGGACTCTTCGCTGGAGATGTCAACCTTCACCGTGGTGAGGCGATCGGAATGGCCTGCGTCCTTCGCTGCGTTCAGCGTTTGTTCGAGGCCGGTCTCGGAAATGTCGGCGGCGACGACGGTGCCACCTTCTGCCAGGATGCGGGCAACGGTGGCCTGGCCGATTCCGGATCCTGCGCCGCTGATGAGGACGCGCTTGTCGTCGAATCGATTCACGAGAAAACTCCGGTCTGTGGGATGGACAGCTGTCTGGTTTCGATTCTGCGCTACCGAGCCAGATGGGTCAGTGGTCTGTTCCACTCAATGGGCGCACGAGAAATTCGAAGGACTAGTGAACTCCGATTGGTACTAGGACTCGTCTGTCGGTAACCCCTGGTTCGGGCGTACGGCGGGTCGACGGCTTGGCCAATCTCACGATCTCTGATTGCTTGCCGCGATGCACAACCGTTTAAGCAAGAATTAATCGATCTTTTCAATGTGATGGTTGGAAACGGCTCATCGGGTCTACCTAGACCTCGTAGTTCGAATTTAGAGCTCGACTCGCCGGGACTCCGGAATTTGATTCAACCTAGGGAGAAATTCTAATGCTTCTGAGCTAACGCAGAAAAGTCGAGGGTAGTGCTCTAGCAGTTCGTCCAAGTTGTTCTCGGATAAGCAGTCGAGAATCTGGTCGGCAACTGAAACCGAGTGTCGGTCCTTCTTTGAAAAGAGGTATATTTCAAGCATTTGGTCGAACTCTTCATGATTCCGGCAGATGGCCTTTAGCCAGCCGGAAACTATGTCAATTAGACGCCGTAAGTCGGCCGGAAGATTTTCGGTTTGAAAGTGCTTTTTAATGACAGTTAGAAGTTCCTTTTCGGTATGGTAGCCGCTACTGTTGCTGACAATTCCGTTTATTGGTGATGAACCCTTTTGCATATCATCGATCATTGTATCTGCCAGCTCAAGGGTCGCGCGAAGCTGTGCTACAACTCTAAACTTTGCCCACTCATAATCTGTTCCTTTGTAGTCGAAGTCGTGTGTGGCGGCATCGAGAGCGTGTTGCAACGCTGTAGTGAACTGAATTTCGACTGAGATATCTGCAAGCTCCGGGTGCCGATCAAGATAATTCTTAGCGGGTTTCGCGCTGATTTTCGGCTCGCGATATTTGAAATCGGAAGGTTCGACATTGGCGCGACCTTGAGAATTGTAGGATTGAATTTCGGAAGATTCGATTTGTTTGCACGCTGAATCTAATTCAGAGCGCGTTCGTAGGACGATCGTAAATCCAATCAGATCATCAATCTCAAGAATGCTTTGGTATTTTCCTGTTTGCAGCTTCTGGTAGATGCTCGCAGGAAGTTTCTTCCTTTGAATAACCGCGATTGGCTTCGCTTCTTGCAGAGTGTTTGAAATTAGGCTCTTAAAGTAATCCACCAGTGTGTCGAGGTGTGGCGAGAGTTGTCCGTAGGCTTGTAGGACTGCTGCGGGCGCGTCGTTGGTTTGACCCTGGATTTTGTTTCCCATCACGTCACACTGTTAGTGCATGCCGCGAGATAATATCTGCGCGCAGTTGTCGGTTAGGCTTCTTATTTGAACCTTGTATTGCGGCAGCAAGGTATTTGGAGCCATCGCCGCCGTCATCCTTCGTAACTTTTTGGACAAAATTGAGGAGTTTTTCGGAGGTGGATTCGGGAGTTGGAAGAGTGGATTCGGTAGAAATTTTTTGAGAAACGGCCGCCCATAGTGAGTAGAAATCGGCGATATTCGAATATCTGGTACTGCGCAGTGGAGATACTTCATCGACCTTTTTTATGAAGTCTAGGGTTTTTGCGTAAATGACATCCACTTTCGATTCATCGGGAATCTCTGTATCGAAATCGGAGTATGCCCGATCGAGGTAGTCTTTTCCGTCTTGTATTCCACTAACGCAGACCAGGTAGAACTCGGACACATATTCAACGTCTTGCATCCGGCGTACTCGACTGTCGGTGGAAATTCCGAGATTTCGCCATTCTGGTGATGCCGCTAGTTCTTCCATCTTAGTGATAAACCGTCCATTGTATTGCGCGTGTCGCAACTCCTGCTTGTTCAGTTGCTTAACGTTACGATTTAGGCGGTCAAAAGCGTCATTCAATTCCAAATTTGATGTCTCGGAGACTATCTCTACCGTGAATAGGTAGTTCAAAATCGCCATCTTCGAGTCGCGATCGAATTCCGAATAATATTTTCCGTCGAGACCGATATCCGAAAGCGTCTCGGGAGCGGCGAAGTTATCGCTGACAAATTCAATTAGAGTTGTGAGGCGTTGCTTTCCATCGAGAACCTTGTATATCGAAGGTGAATCGGGATCGATTGTTAGGTCGAGAAAAATTGCTTGGGTAGGAAAATTCCTAACCACCGAATCGATAAAGAATTGTTTATATGGCGTGTTCCAGACACTCTTTCTTTGATATGGGGGATTCAGATCGAGCTTTCCCGCATCATGAAGATCCAGTATCCAACTTGCTGATTGCGTTGTGGGGTTACGACGAAACGACGTTCCTCGTGGGCTCATCGGTAATCCTCTTCTTTGTACGTGATCACAGTTTCGCAACCCTGTCTACTACTACATCAGATGGAATTGGTCTGCCGACCATACCGTAAGCCCGATAACCGTGCGGCTGGCGAGGTAAGTTCTCGGCAATGTGTTTGGGCCGGAACGACTAGAAACCTGCTTCGCAGTCGAGAGAATGTCCACTTGTTAGAACATGCGCAGCACGGCGAAAGGACGCATCGGTGCTTCGCTCGCAATCCCGAGCGAACAAGCACCGACGTCTCCTAGAGGCCCGCTGCCTGCGCGAGGCTCGGCAGGTAGGTGCTCGGCTGGCCGAAGAGTTGAGCGCTGCCGTGTGCACGCTTGAAGTACAGCTGAGCGTCGTGCTCCCAGGTGATCGCGATTCCGCCGTGCAACTGAACCGCTTCGGAGGTGATCTGCTGCAACGCTTCCGAGCAGTAGACCTTCGCCACCGCCGCGTCGTCGGCCGACTGCGTCGCCACTGCGGCGTAGGTCATCGACCTCGCCGTCTCGACCAACGTGTACATGTCAGCCATCCGGTGCTTGAGGGCCTGGAAAGAACCGATCGCGCGACCGAACTGCTTGCGCGACTTGGTGTATTCGACGGTCTGTTCGACGATCGCTGCGGCTGCGCCGACCTGCTCTGCAGACAACGCGATCAGGACGACGGTTCGGATTCGATCGACCAGATCTTCTGACCACTGCAGTGGTCGACCGCGAACACCGGAGAACGTGACCTCCGCCAGCGGTCGTGTCGGATCCATGGTGGGGACGCGTCGGCGGGAGACGCCCTCGGCCGCTGGATCCACTTCGTAGAATCCGTCGGCAGTCAGAACGAGCAGGGTGTCTGCGACGTGCCCGTCGAGGACGTACGACGCCGTGCCGGTCAACGCATCCTCGGTTGCCTCGACGCCGAAGGCGCTCCAACCAGCGGCACCCGCCCAGCACAGGGCGAGCGTGCTCTCGCCGGACGCGACACCGGGCAGCAGTCGCGAGCATGCGTCGTTGTCACCGGAAAGCAGCAGTGCCTGTGCGGCAAGAATTGCGGAACCCAACATCGGTGAGGGTGTCAGCGTGCGGCCCAGTTCCTCCTGGACCACGTGTACCTCGCCCAAACCTGCTCCGACGCCGTCGAACTCCTCGGGAATCGCCAGCGCGGCGACGCCGATCTGCTCGCACAGCTTGCTCCACAACGCGGCGTCGTAGCCGATCTCGGTGGTGATGGCGGCGCGGACGGCAGCGGAGTCGGAATGCTTGCTCAGGAGATCGCGTACCGACGCACGCAATGCTGCCTGGTCTTCGGTGTCGATGCTCATGATGCAACCAGTGCTTCGACGACGCGCGCACGATGCTCGGACGGTGTGCCCCAAGCGGTGAGTAGCGCCCGCACCTTGGTGAGCCACAGGGAGAGATCATGTTCCATCGTGTAGCCGATGGCGCCGTGAACCTGGAGTCCGACGCGGGCGGCCTTGTAGGCGGCATCGCCACACGCGACCTTGGCGGCTGAAATGTCACGCGAGGCGTCGGCCGACTGATCGCGAACCGACAGTGCGGCACCGTGCAGCAGGGGGCGAGCCATCTCGAGGGAGACGGCAACCTCGGCCAGGTGGTGCTTCATGGCCTGGAACTGTCCGATGACCTTGCCGAACTGCTTGCGTTGCTTAGCGTATTCGGTGGTGACCTCGAGTAGTGTCTGGCCGAGACCCTGCAACTGCGCAGCAGTGGCAAGAGCGCCCATGTCGAAGGCTGCCGAGAAGTCGGCAGAGCCCAGCGATTCGCCGGCGGAAACCTCGTAGAGCTTGCGGGAGAGATCCACCGACGCCTTGGCCTCGCCGGGGATGCCCACGGAGACCGCGCCGTCCTGTGCAAGTAGCACCAGGTCCACTGCATCGGCGTCGAGCGCAAACGGTGTGTGCGGGGGAGCGGCGACGGTTGCGAGCGCACCCTCAGCGAGAGCAGAGAGACGTTCCGGTGCAACGGAAGCCAAGAGTGTCGGCGCCACGGCGATCGTTTCGACGACCGGTCCGGGTACTGCGTGGCGACCGAGCTGTTCGAGCGCAACGACCAGATCGACAGCGTCGGCGCCGAGCCCGTCGTGCTCTTCGGAGATGACGAGGCCGTTGACGCCGGTCTCGGCAAGGCGCTGCCAGAGCTTCTTGCCCGGTTCGGTGTCACCGTCGTTCCACGAACGGATGACGGCGGGCATGTCGGACTTGGTCAGCAGCGCATCGATGCTTGCAGCGAAGTCCTGGTGGGAGGAGTCGAGCGCGAATCTCATCGGTCCGCCTTCGGTAGGCCGAGCAGACGCTCAGCGATGACGTTTTTCTGAATCTCGTTGGTGCCTGCGTAGATCGGGCCGGACAGGGAGAACAGGTATCCGTCCATCCAGTTGTCGGCCAGCTCGGCTTCAGGGCCCTGAAGTTCGAGAGCAGTCTCGTGGGTGGCGATGTCCCACTCGGACCAGAAGACCTTGTTGATCGAGGACTCGGCGCCGAGCTGTCCACCGTCGGCTAGACGGGTGACGGTGCCGAATGTGTTGAGTTGGTAGGCGCGAGCGCCGATCCAGGCGTCGGCGACCTGGTTGCGCAGAGCGCTGTCGTCGGTGCGTCCGCTCGACTTGTACAGCTCGAGCAGGCGGTCGACTGTCGCGAGGAAGCGGCCGGGGCTGCGCAGCGAGAGACCACGCTCGTTGCTTGCGGTGCTCATCGCGACGCGCCAACCTTCGTTGACGTTTCCGATCACACCGGACTCGCCGGGGTTGGACCGGTCGTCCGGAACGAAGACGTCCTCGAGGAAGATCTCGGCGAAGCCGGGCTCACCGTCGAGCTGATCGATCGGGCGAACGGTGACACCCTTCGAGCGGAGGTCGAACATGAAATACGTGATGCCCTTGTGGCGCTGCGCATCCGGATCGGAGCGGAACAAGCCGAAGCCCCAGTCTGCGTAGCTGGCGCGCGAACTCCACGTCTTCTGGCCGTTGAGCAGCCAACCGCCGTCGACCTTCTTGGCGCTCGAACGCAGGCTCGCGAGGTCGGAACCGGACTCGGGCTCGGACCAAGCCTGTGCCCAGATGTCGTCGGCACGAGCCATACGCGGCATGATGCGAGCCAACTGCTCGGCATTTGCATGCTCGAACAGTGTGGGAGCCAACAGGAAGATGCCGTTCTGGCTCACGCGACCGGGCGCACCCGAGCGGTAGTATTCCTCCTCGAAGACGACCCATTCGAGCAGGGACGCGTCGCGGCCACCGAGTTCCTTGGGCCAGGACACGACGGCGTAACCGGCGTCGGCGAGGGTGTGTTCCCACTGCCGATGTTCTTCGAAGCCTTCGGCCGTGTCCATGGACTTGAGCGGAGTGGCGGGGACGTTCGCCTCCAGGAACGAGCGGACCTCGTCACGGAATGCGGTTGTGGCGTCGTCGAATACGAGATCCACTAGTTTGTTCCTTCCTGCGGTGTGCGAGCACTGGCAGCCATAGCTTTGGCGTCGAGACCACCAAGCGAGTCTTTGCCTACCTCGGCGTTGTGAGCGTGAGCGAAGTGATGCAGACCGAAGACGGAATCGATGCCGTTACGCATCCCCATCTGGTCCTCGCACTGATTGACGGCTTTCTTGGTCAAAGCCAGTCCGAAGCGCGGCATCTCGGCGATACGTCCGGCGAGCTCGAACGTCTCCTTCTCGAGGTGCTTGCGGGCGACGACGCGGTTCACCATGCCGATTTCGTAGGCACGTTGCGCAGTGAACCGATCGCCGGTGAAGAGCATTTCCTTGGCGAATCGTGAACCGACCATCCACGGGTGCGCGAAGTATTCGACGCCGGGGATACCCATGCGGACAACGGGATCGGAGAAGAAGGCGTCGTCGGACGCGACGATCATGTCGCAGACCCAGGCGAGCATCAGTCCGCCGGCTATGCAGGCGCCTTGCACCATCGCGATGGTGGGCTTGGGGATCTCCCGCCAGCGACGGCACATGCCCAGGTAGACCTCCATCTCGCGGGCGAAACGCTGGTCACCGCCTGGCTTGTCGACGTGATCCCACCACATGGTGGCCTTGTTCTCGTATTCGACGTGATGGTCGCGTCCCGGGGTCCCCAGGTCGTGACCGGCACTGAAGTGCGGTCCGTTGCCTGCCAGGACGATCACCTTCACGTCGTCGTCTTCGACGGCGCGCTGGAATGCCGCGTCGAGGGCGTACGTCACGACCGAGTTCTGGGCGTTGCGGTAATCGGGACGATTTAAGGTCACGACGGCGACCGAGTCACGAACCTCGTAGGTCACGACGTCGGCTTCGAAAGGAACAGTCATGACTGTTCCTCACGCAGAACCGTTTTGAGGACCTTGCCCGAGGGATTTCGGGGCAGGTGATCGACGAAGCGCACCTCGCGGGGCACCTTGAAGCCGGCGATCTTCTCCTTGAGGAAGGCGATCACCGACTCTTCGGTGAGGCCGGCGCCGTCGAGTTGGGCGATGTAGACGCGGCCCACCTCTCCCATCCGGTGATCGGGGATGCCGATGGCAGCCGATTCGTGGACACCGGGCAGGCGAGCCAACATCCCCTCGATCTCGGCGGGGTAGACGTTGAATCCGCCGCTGACGTACATGTCCTTGAGACGGTCGGTGATGTCGAGATATCCACGCTCGTCGAGGGTTCCGATGTCTCCGGTGTGCAGCCAGCCGTCGGCGTCGATTGCCTTGGCGGTGGATTCCGGGTCGTCGAGGTACCCGAGCATGACGTTCGGTCCACGAAGCAGGATCTCGCCCTGGTCGCCGATCTTGACCTCGAAATCGGCTGTTGCGCGGCCGGAACTGGTGGAGACGGTGACCGGATCGTCGTCGGTGCGGCACATCGTCGCAACGACCGCCTCGGTCAGGCCGTATGCCGTGAGGACGGCGTCGAAAAGCTCTGCCTGCATGCGCTCGACGAGAGCAACCGGTACGGGTGCGGCGCCGGTGATCGCGATGCGCAGCGAGGACAGGTCGTACTCGCTGCGGCGGGGGTGGTCGAGGATGGTCTGGTAGATCGTCGGGGCGCCGGGCAGGATGCTGATCTTCTCGCTGTTGACCAGTGCGAGGGTGTCGTCGATGTTGAAGACGGACACCGGCACGATCGTCGCACCGTTCAACAGACAGACCAGGATTCCGGCCTTGTACCCGAAGGTGTGGAAGAACGGGCTGATGATGAGGAAGTTGTCGTCAGCGGTGACCTCGGCGCATTCGCCCCACGACCTGGCAACGGCGATGGACTGACGATGCGCGGTGATCGCGCCCTTGCTGCGTCCTGTGGTGCCGGAGGTGAAGAGGATGTCGCTGACGTCGTCGGGCTGTACCTTCGCAGCACGCGCATCGGCTTCGGTGCGGGCGGCGTCGGTGGCGAGCGCGAGGAAGTCCTCGAACTCGATGACGCCGTCACGGTCGTCGTTTCCGTCGATCGGTACCTGGATGACAGTGGGGATCGACAGGCTCGGGTTGGCGTCGAGCAACTGCTGGTACCGATCGGCCTTGAGGAACGTGCCGACGATGACCAGAGCCGCGGCGTCGACGCGCTCGATGATGTCGAGAGCTTCGGTGCCGGTGTATCGAGTGTTGATCGGAATGATGGCTGCGCCGGCGTACTGAGCGCCGAGCAGGGCGATCACCCAGTGGTATGTGTTGGGCGCCCAGATGACGACGCGGTCGCCTGCCTTCACCCCACGGTTGATCAGTGCGCCGGCGAAATCGCGGACACGCTGGTGTAGCTGTGCGAAGGTCAGTCGGGTGTCGCCATCGGCGATAGCCGTGCGCTCACCGAACTCCTCGGCGGCCCGGATGAGGGCTGATGGGATGGTTCTCGGTTGTTCGGTCACTGGACTCCTACCTGACACGCTACCTAGCAAGTGCTTGGTAGGTTATCTTACATATGTGGACCAGAGCGAGAGCCCGGACGGGCAGATGACGGACGACGAGTTTGCGACCACGGTCGCGCAGTGGTTGGCCGAGAACTTGACGGGCAAATTCGCCCAGCTCAAGGGTAAGGGCGGCCCCGGCAGCGAGCACGAGTTCTTCGAGCAACGACTCGAGTGGGACAAGCACCTCGCAGCCGCAGGATGGACGTGCCTCGGGTGGCCGAAGGAATTCGGCGGACGGGGAGCAAGCATCGCTCAGCAGGTCATCTTCCATCAGGAGTACGCAAAGGCCGGCGCGCCCGCTCGCGTCAGCCACATCGGTGAAGAGCTGCTCGGCCCGACGCTGATCGCGTACGGCACCGAGGAGCAGAAGCGTCGATTCCTTCCGGGCATCAACACGGTCAGTGAACTGTGGTCGCAGGGCTATTCCGAGCCCGGCGCCGGTTCCGACCTCGCGAACGTCTCCACCACCGCACGCCTCGAAAACGGCAAGTGGATCATCAACGGCCAGAAGGTGTGGACCTCGCTGGCCCACGTCGCGCAATGGTGCTTCGTGGTCTGCCGCACCGAAGTGGGCTCCAAGCGTCATCAGGGCTTGAGCTTCCTGCTGGTCCCGTTGGATCAGCCCGGTGTGACAGTTCGGCCCATCCAGCAGCTCACCGGTACGTCGGAGTTCAACGAGGTCTTCTTCGACGACGCCGTGACCGACGCCGATCTGGTGGTCGGCGAACCTGGCGAGGGCTGGAAGATCGCGATGGGGCTGCTCACCTTCGAGCGCGGTGTATCCACGCTCGGACAGCAGATCGGATTTGCCCGCGAGCTCCAAGGCGTCGTCGACCTGGCGAAAGCCAATGGCAGTGACCAGGATCCGCACATCCGCGAAAAGATCGCGCGCGCCTGGGTCGGTCTGCGCGTGATGCGCGCCCACGCGATGCGTACTCTCGACGCGGTCGACGCCGGAACCGGTGGCGGAGAAGCGTCCGTCGCAAAACTGTTGTGGGCCAACTGGCATCGTGATCTGGGACAGCTGGCGATGGACGTGCAAGGTGCGTCGTCGTTGGTTGCGCCTTGGGCGGATTCCGAGGGCAATGCCTCGGACATCACCGACCCCGAACATCTCGAGCTCGACGAGTGGCAACGCCTCTTCCTCTTCACCCGCGCCGACACGATTTACGGCGGCTCCAACGAAATTCAGCGCAACATCATTTCCGAGCGCGTGCTCGGTCTTCCCCGAGAGGCTCGTTAATGTCTGACACCAAAGCCGCGTCCCCGCTTTCCGTTGCGCCCGAGGAAACGCCGGGTCACGGACTGCTCGCGGGCAAGAAGGCAATCATCACTGCCGCGGCCGGAACCGGCATCGGTTTCTCAACTGCGCGCAGGGTGCTTCTCGAAGGCGGCGACGTTCTCGTCTCCGACTTCCACGAGCGTCGTCTTGGTGAGACGGTGGAGAAGCTGAAGGCCGAATTCCCCGGTCAGCAGGTCGAATCGATCATCTGCGACGTGTCGAGCACCGAGCAGGTCGACGCGCTGTTCGTCGGCGCCGCCGAGAAGTTGGGGCGCATCGACATCGTCGTCAACAACGCCGGCCTGGGCGGCGAGACTCCCGTCGTCGACATGACGGACGATCAGTGGGATCGCGTTCTCGACATCACCCTCAACAGCACTTTCCGTTCGACGCGCGCCGCGCTGCGGTACTTCAAGAGCGTTCCCCACGGCGGTGTTCTGGTGAACAACGCGTCCGTTCTCGGTTGGCGGGCGCAGCATTCCCAGGCGCACTACGCCGCAGCCAAGGCCGGTGTCATGGCGCTGACTCGGTGCAGCGCAATCGAAGCAGCGGAGTACGGAGTCCGTATCAACGCGGTCTCGCCCTCCATTGCGCGTCACGCGTTCCTGGCGAAGGTCACCAGTGAGGAACTGCTCGACCAGTTGGCTTCCGGCGAGGCCTACGGCCGCGCCGCGGAGGTCTGGGAGATCGCAACGGTCATCGCGATGCTCGCCAGCGACTACTCCACCTACATGACCGGCGAGATCGTCTCCGTTTCTTCGCAGAGGGCCTAGCGTCCCCGTGCGCGGTTAAGGAGTCCCTGGACTCGCTGACCGCGCACAGGGGAGGGCCCTGGATAGGATTGAATACATGACGCCACCTCGAAATTCCGACGAATCCAACGGCAAGTCCGGGCGCCGCGACGAGCTGCTCGAGATCGCGGCCGGGCTGTTCGCCGATCGCGGAGTGCGCGCGACGACCGTCCGCGACATCGCCGACGCCGCCGGGATCCTCTCCGGGAGTCTGTATCACCATTTCGATTCCAAGGAGTCGATGGTCGACGAGATCCTCCACCAGTTCCTCGACGAACTCTTCGGGAAATACCGCGAGATCGTTGCGGCGGGGTTGGACAGTCGCGCGACGCTCGAAGCGCTGGTAGTGACGTCGTACGAGGCCATCGACGCCTCGCACTCGGCCGTTGCGATCTACCAGGACGAGGTCAAGCACCTCGTCGGGAACGAGCGCTTCGCTTACCTGGCCGAGCGCAACACCGAGTTCCGGGACCTGTGGGTCGGCGTCCTCGAAGCCGGCGTCGCGGACGGGACCTTCCGTTCCGACATCGACGTCGAATTGGTCTTCCGATTCATGCGCGACACAGTGTGGGTCGCGGTTCGCTGGTACCGCCCGGGTGGATCCCTCTCGGCTCACGCCGTCGCGGCTCAATATCTCGCGATCGTGCTCGACGGGCTCTCCGATCCGGCAACAACTTCAGAAGCTAGTGCTGAATCAACTTCAAGAACTATTGCTGCACAACGAAACTAGGAGCTAACGCTATGTCCGAGGTTTACATCGTCGACGCCATTCGCACACCAATCGGCAAGAGGGGCGGCGCGCTGTCCGGCGTGCACCCCATCGATCTCGGTGCGCACGTCGTCAAGGCACTGGTCGAGCGCACCGGTATCGACCCCAGTGACGTCGACGACGTGATCTTCGGTTGCGTCGACGCCATCGGCGGTCAGGCCGGCAACATCGCCCGTATGTCCTGGCTCGCAGCGGGATTCCCGGAGCACGTTCCCGGTGTGACCGTCGACCGTCAGTGCGGTTCGAGTCAGCAGGCAGTGCACTTCGGCGCTCAGGCCATCCTGTCGGGCACCGCGGATCTGATCGTCGCCGGCGGCGTTCAGAACATGAGCCAGATTCCGATCTCGGCAGCGATGATCGTCGGCCAGCAGTACGGATTCGACACGCCGACTTCGGGTTCGGTCGGTTGGACCGAGCGTTACGGTGACCAGGAAGTCTCCCAGTTCAAGGGCGCCGAGATGATCGCCGAGAAGTGGGACATCAGCCGCGAAGAGCTCGAGAAGTGGGCCCTGCAGAGCCATGAGCGCGCCAAGGCTGCGATCGCCGCGGGTCGTTTCGACAACGAGATCGTCGCCATGGGTGACGCGACCGTCGACGAAGGACCCCGCGAGACCAGCCTCGAAAAGATGGCGACGCTCAAGGTTCTCGTCGAAGACGGCCGCATGACCGCAGCAGTGGCAAGCCAGATCTCCGACGGCGCGAGTGCGCTGCTGCTGGCGTCGGCGGAAGCGGTGGAGAAGTACAACCTCAAGCCCCGCGCCCGGATTCATCACCTCAGCGCACGCGGCGACGACCCGATCTTCATGCTCAGCGCGCCGATCCCGGCCACGAAGCATGCTCTCGCGAAGGCCGGTCTGAGCATCGAGGACATCGACATCGTCGAGATCAACGAAGCTTTCGCCCCGGTGGTCCTGGCCTGGATCAAGGAAATCGGTGCAGATCCGGCCAAGGTCAACGTCAACGGCGGCGCGATCGCACTCGGCCACCCGCTCGGCGCCACCGGCACCAAGTTGATGGCAACCCTGCTGAACGAACTCGAGCGCACCGGCGGCCGTTACGGTCTGCTGACCATCTGTGAAGGTGGCGGCACCGCAAACGCGACGATTATCGAGCGTATCTGATCCCTGCTGTGCGCCTTTATTAACCGCCGGCGGTTAATAAAGGCGCACAGCAGTTAGTTGTTCGGCACATCCGCAACCTTGATGTCGAAGTTGGCGCTTTCACCGTCAACGCTGGTCACGGTAGCTGTGACGTCGTATTCGGTGCCCTCTTCGGTCAGGATGCAAGTGATCGTCGCGCCGACTTCGGCGTCCAGGTTCTCCGGACACGTCACGTCGTCGGGTGGCTCGCCGATCTTCTCCGCGAGTTGAGTGGAGATCTGACTCGCGACTTCGGACTTGTCCACTTGCGGCGTCCCGACGCTTGCCGAGCACGCTCCCGTGGCCAATGCCACCGAGAGTAAGACGATTCCCACTGCAGGCCTCTTTGTCATGTGAACTCCCAGGGTGCGCCGCTGCTCGCTGCTGCCAGCTCTGGGATTACCGCATTTGGGACTGTTCAACCGACTTACTTGACGAGTTTTTCGAGGTCACCGTCGACGGACCGTCAAGTTGAAGCCTTCGGGCATGAGGGTGAGCCGTTCGGCCACCTTCAGTTCGTAATCCGGATCGGCTTCGATCGTGTATTTCTGCAAGATGGTGCCCAACACGAGAACCGCTTCGTGAATGGCGAATTGTCGTCCGATGCAGGCACGTTCACCCGTTCCGAACGGCTTGTACACGTGCGCCGGCCTGGCCTTGATGTTGGCAGGCAGGAAACGATCCGGATCGAAAGTCTCGGGATCGTTGCCCCACACCGGATCACGATGAAGTGACGGGATGAGCACGAGCATCCAGTCGCCCTTCTTCATCGGATACTTCCCAACGAGCGTGGTGTCTTCGAGTGCCGCGCGGCCGTATGCCGGTGCTGTCGGCCACAGACGCAATGATTCGTCGAGGACGCGTCGTACGTATCGAAGTTTCGCGATCTTCTCGAATGCGGGCTCCTCGCCCTCCCAGACCTTGTCGACCTCAGCTTGCGCCTTGGCCAGTACGTCAGGGTTTTGCGAGAGGTAATACAGTGCGAACGACAAAGCGCCGGAGGTTGTTTCGTGCCCGGCGACGAGGAACGTCACGACCTGATGGCGGATGTTCAGTTCGTCGATACGGTTGGGATCGTTTTCGCGAGCTGCCCGCAGCATCAGTTCGAGGAGATCTTCGGGCCCCGGTTCGGTACTTGTGCGCCGGGCACGGATCACCTCGTCCACAACCTCGGCCATGTACGCCTTGCGGACCTCGTCACGTTGATCGTCGCGACGTGCGAGCACTCGCCCGAGGGCGGTCGACTTCAGGAATGTCGTGCGCTGTGAATGGGAGAGCGCTCCGACCATTGCCTTGACGAACGGATGCTGCTCTTCGCGTTCGAAAGAGTCGAACGAGTAGCTGAATCCCGTGCGTCCGATGGTCTCCAGCGTCAGCTTGGTCATGTCTGCGGAGACGTCGATGCGGGAGTCGCTGCCACGACTGTCCCAATGGTCGACCAACTCGCCGGCCACGTCGAGCATGGTGCGGTGGTACGAGCGCATAGCTGTCTGGCTGAACGCCGGTGCCAGGAGATTGTGTGCCTTGCCCCAGTTGGGCTCGTGGTTGTAGGCAGTGAACAATCCGTCGCCGCCGATTCCGCGTAGCGCCTTCACTCCTGGTGCAAGGTGTTTTGCGAACCGGGACTCGTCGGACAGTTCTGCCACCATGTCTGCGCCCGAGGCGAAGACAAAGCGATTTCCCAGGACGTTTCTTTCGAAGATCGGGCCGAGTTCGCGGCCGATGCTCACGGAGTTCTGCAGTGGCGTCCGAATGTTGATCCCGAGGACGTCGCCTAGGACTGGCAGGCGCCATGCCGGATGCGGGATCCGAGCATCGGTCGTCGCCTCTGGAGTGGTGTCGACGCTCATGATGTGTCCCCCGGGTGAGATCGCTTACTGAATTGGTGTCTAGTACGCAAAGTACGCCTTACTGAATTGGTGTCAAGTAGTAATCTGACTTGCCTATGGTTGCACCACGAAAACGCCTGGACCGAGAGCAGCGGCGCACGCAGTTGCTCGACATCGGCGCGCAACTTTTTGCCGATCGCTCGTACGAGGACGTCTGGATCGAAGAGGTTGCCGAGATCGCAGGCGTCTCGCGCGGGTTGATGTACCACTATTTCCCGACCAAACGAGACTTCTTCGCGGCAATCGTCGAGCGCGAATCGCAGCACTTACTCGAGGTGACCGCACCGGACGCGACGCTACCGGTGCGCGAACAGGTGGCAGCCGGGTTGGATGCCTACTTCGCGTACGTGAGGTCACACAGTAGGGGAGTGCGCGCCATCAACGTCGGGACGCTCTCGGCTGAGGCAGGTATCCGAGCGATCGTCGAACGGGAACTCGAACAACAACAGATTCGGATCCTCGACGCACTCGGATTCGAGGGCGAACAAAGACAGATCGCTGCAGTCGCGGTGCGGGGATGGATCGCATTCGTCCGGGCCGTGTGTCTCGACTGGCTCGACCAACCTTCCATACCGCACGAGGAGTTGAGGGTGATCTGTCTGCGAACCCTCTCCGGAGCGTTGGGCATCGACCTCGAAACGTGAAAATGCCGACCGCGTGGGAGAGGTCGGCATTTCCATGGACAAGTCCGACTAGTCGAGCGTCGAATAAAGTTCGTCCCAGCCCTTGGCGACGTACATGTTGGTGTAGATGGACCCGTAGTACGTACTTCCTTGCAGAACGGTGACGTTCCCGGCCTGCACAGCCGGAAGTCGTTGCCACAACTTGTTGTCCGAGAGTTGATCGAAGGTGGTGTCGCTGCTGTCGGTGACGGAAACCATGAACGCTTCGCAGTCTTGCAGACGATCCATCTCCTCGATGCTCAGTCGCCCCTGATTATCGAAACCGGTTGTGTTCAATGTTCTTCCGCCGATATCGGCGAGCGTCATGTCGGTGGGTTGACGATTCTTCTTTCCCGTTTCCTCCGACACGGGCAGGCTGTCGATGTAGATCGTGGCTTTGTCCGGACTGTAGGACAAGCTTGCGACGGTTTTGCCCGCGATCGCGGAAGCGTGTCGAGTGCGAATGTCGGTGATCAGAGCGTCGTAATCGGTGATCAGGCGATCCATGGTGGGTGTTCGTCCCAGCCAATCGGAGAGCCGGGTCAGGTTCTCCCGCCACGTCTGCTTCGATTCGGTCGTCAGGACAGGAGCGATGGCTTGGAGCTTTGCAGCGGGCCAGTACTCGTTGTCGGCGTTGACGCAGATGATGAGATCGGGTGCGAGTCCGAGTATCTGCTCCAGATTGGGCTTGTCGCTGAGGTATTCGGCCGAGCCGTCGACAGGCACCCACTCGGTGGCGGGTGAGATGTTGTATCCGAAGACCGGTAGTTCCAAGGCAATGGCGAGCTCGAGGTCGGTTCGGGCGTCGACGGCCAAGACCCGCTTGGGGTTGGTAGGGATGTCATAGGTCCCCAACGGCGTGGTGACGGTGCGCATTTGAGCGTCATCAGCGGTGCCTGAACCGTCGCTGGAACTGCAGGACGACAGAATAGTTGCTACTGCTGCCATCCCGGCTCCGATGCCGAATTGGCGACGGGTAAGTGCGTCGACTAGCTCTTGCCAGACGCGTTCGTCTGGCACGGTAGGTGTATTGGTCAGCATTTTTTCGATACCCTTCGGTCTGAGTCCGTATCGATCGTAGGGTTGGCGATACCAGATCACCTATATCGAAAACCGCCTGATATTAGTCGATTTCGGCCATCGTCCGTGACTTGCGGGTGATGGTGGCGCCGAAGGCGGCGGCGAGCGGGAACATGAGAACGCCGTACACCGCGGCCGGTACTGCCAATTGCACGTTGTCGAGAAGACTGACGGCGATGGTGATCGCCAACGTGCTGTTGTGGATGCCGATTTCCATGGAACTGGCGATGGCCTGACGGTCCTCGATGCCGAAGATTCGGGGAACGATGTAGCCGATCGAGAGGCTCAGCAGGCAGAACAATGCAGCGACGACGCCGATGTCGACGAGATAGTCCGCGATGTTATCGCGCTCGGATACAACCGTTCCGACGATCACCAGCGCGAGAACAATCGCGGATCCGATGCGGACGGGCTTGTCCATGCGCTCGGCAAAGGCGCTCGAGCGCAACCGAACCCACATTCCGAGGGCGACCGGAATCAGGACGACGGCAAAGACCTGGAGGACCTTCGTGAACTGAAGTCCGAGAGTGCCGTCCGCGTCCTCGGGTTCGAAGTAACCCAACGCGAAGTTGGTGATCAACGGAAGGGTGACCACCGCGATCACCGAATTGACCGCAGTCAGTGTCACATTGAGGGCAACGTCGCCGCGGAACAGGTGACTGAACAGGTTTGCCGTGGTGCCACCCGGTGACGCGGCGAGGAGCATCATGCCGACGGCGAGTAGTGGGTCGAGGTCGAACAAGGTGACCAAGCCGAAGGCTGCGGCCGGCAGCAACAACAATTGACAGATCAGAGCGATCGAGACGGCCTTGGGCGCTTTTGCCACGCGGGCAAAATCTCCGACTGTCAGGGACAGCCCGAGGCCGAACATGATGATGGCGAGTGCGGCGGGGAGACCGACCGAGGTGAGTGCTGAGTCCATGAGTTAGTGGCTACTTCCAGTCACTGGGGGAATTTCACTGAAACTACCGTGATGCCCGGATCTGCGTGGCAGTTTGGATACATTGATGTATCGAACCGTGACGGCGTCGGTGAGCAGGGTTATCGTCGAATTATGTGCCGAAACATCACTGAACTTCGTGGACTCGAGCCCGCAGCTACGCCGGAGGAAATCGAGGCAGCCTCTCGCCAATACGTACGTAAGGTGAGCGGAATAGCCAAGGTGTCCGACGCCAACCGAGATGCCTTCGAACAGGCAGTGCATGAGGTAACCGAAACGACGACGCGCCTGCTCAGCGCCCTGCCGCCTCGTAGGCAGCCACCTCAGACGGTCCCGCCGTTGCGTCGTCCGGAAGTACAGGCTCGGATCGCAGCTCGCTCGTCCTGACTCGAGTGGATCTCACAGATATCGACGTATGGGACGTCGAAGCTTTGGATCAGCTGTCCGCTGGGCTCGAAGGCGTTCTGGTCGCTCATCGCGTCCGCGACATCCGTCGACGGCTGAATACGCTGCGCAAAGAAGCCGTCGCCGACGACTTGCATATTCGCCAGGACGGAACCGTCTCTGCGGTTGCGCCCATCGCGGACGGACACCCGCTCCACGTGCACGCCCAACTGCTCGAGGTTGCCGTTCGCGAACTGATCGGTGAGGCACTGCTGGTCAGCGCGGATCTTCATCATGCGTTGTCGCTTCGGTCCCAGGTTGGCACCGACCTCCGTGACAAGGCTGTGCGTGTGGGAGAGGAGTGGCGAGCATTCAGCCTTGATCGGCAGCGTCAGATGTTGCGCCATGCACCCAGTCTGATTGCCAACCTCGACGGCATTCCCGCAGCGGTGCGAAGTCCCGCCAATCTCGATCGGATTCAATCAGAACGAGCACGGCTGCAAGATGATTCGGTGCGAATCTCGCAAGAACTTCACCGGGAGTTCTTCGGTGGCAGGCTGAGTAACACCGGGGCGGGCCAGTGGTACGCCGAACGTAAACTCGAGGATTTGGACGCGCTCGACGAGTTGTTTCACGCCGAACCTTGTCGACGGTTACTGCTCATGGACATGCGCTCGGGTGAACGAGGATTTGCCGCGATTGCGATCGGTGATCCGGACACAGCGGATCACATCTCCGTGACGATTCCCGGATTGAACACCAACGTCAAGGACTCGATGCGCGGAATGGTCGGCGAGGCGACACGATTGCGAGCCGAGGCGATGCGCCAACTCGAACTGGCCGGTCGAAAGGAAAGCGTGGCAACGATCGCCTGGATCGGATACGACGCGCCACAGGTCATCGGGCCGGGAAAGTTCGACATCGGTCGCGCCAGCTTCGACGTCAGTCGATCTTCGAAGGCCGGCATAGCCGCCGACGCATTGGGCAGCTTTTTTCACGGTCTTCGTTCTGCGTCGGTCAACGAACGCGTCCATATCACCGCGTTGGGCCACTCTTACGGATCGCTCGCGACTTCTCTTGCGTTGCAACGTGGTGCCAGCGCCGCAGTCGACGACGTGGTCTTCTACGGTTCACCCGGAGTGCGGGCCAAGGTGGAGTCAGATCTCGGTATCGCCGACCGTCATGTCTACGTCATGAAAGCGGAAGGCGACAGTATCGCGGGGTTCGGCCGTTTCGGCGGCGATCCGACGCGCACCGAGTTCCATCGGTTGTCCACGGCCGAAGGGATCACCCCGGACGGAGTGAAGCACGAGCGGGCGTTCGGGCATGCGGAGTACGCGAGGACCGGAGACAACGGAGAACTGCGGATGTCGGGTTACAACCTCGCGGTTGTGGTTGCCGGACTTCCGGAGCTGGCCGTCATCGCCTGACCTGCTGACTTACAGTGGCACTCATGCGTCTGAGGCACTCGGCCAGGGGGTTGGTCGTTGACGGCCAGTCCCGTCTTCTGCTCTACCGATTCATCGCGCCCGTGCATGGGCTGACGGTCTGGTGTCCTCCAGGCGGCGGCTTGGAAGGAGACGAAACCCCGCCCGAGGCGCTCGCGCGCGAATTGGACGAGGAGATCGGATTGCGCGACTACGGCGCCGCCACACACGTGTGGCATGAGGAGATCCGTGATCCGACGATATTGCCGGGTTGGGACGGGGCGGTCAATGACTATTTCCTCGTGCCGGTACCGGTCGCATTCGATCCTTGTGGATCTTTGGGGCGCGAAGCGCTAGCCGCGGAGTTGGTCGAGCACTTCGAGTGGTGGAGCGTTGACCGCCTTCTGTCACACTGCGGTCGAGAAGTGTTCGGGCCACGCGATTTACCCGACCGATTCGCATGCCTGGTCAAGGATGGACCGCCGAGTTCGCCGGATCGATTTGTTCGGACACTGTGAGGGCTGCGAGGCATTCCCTTAATCGAGCATTTCAGCGCCGAAAGGCGGCTACGCTGGGCTTATGGAGCACTACGTGCGCAAGGAACCCATCCCGTACGCGTCTACGGCAGCACCGGTCAGTTCTCGCACCCGGTTCAGAAGGATGCTCCAAAGGTTGTCGATGATTCTTCGCGGGATGATGGGGGATCGGAAGGCGAGTCGATATACCTCGCTCGCTCCGCGTCATCCCGACGGATCACGCACCGCCGTAACATCTTTCAACAGTAGTGGTGGTGGGAAGTAGGTATCGGTGTGCACACTGCCCGGTAGCCGTCGAATCTCCGACGAGCACCGGGCAGTGACGCACTAATCGAGCTGAGATCAGCGGAGGTACTGTCCGCAAACCGGCCACGCGCCGACGCCCTGACCTGCAAGGACGTTCTCCGCGACGCGGACCTGTTCTGCCTGGCTGGCGTTGGCTGCAGTGCCCGCTCCGCCGTAGGCCGCCCACGTGCTCTGGCTGAACTGGAGGCCGCCGTAGTAGCCGTTTCCGGTGTTCGCAGCCCAGTTGCCCGAGGATTCGCACTCAGCGACACCCGACCAGTCGTGGGTGGCTGCGGATGCGGTGCCGGCGCTCAGTCCAATGGCTCCGGCTGCGAGGGCTCCGGCTGCGGCGACAGAAGCAAGGGCGCGGGTAACGGTGGTCTTGGTCATTTGGGTAAATCCTCTCGAGTCACGCCGGCGGAGGACGGTGACCGTCTCAGCTCCGCTCCCACCACTAGGAAAGTTGTCGAATCCGAACCGCGGGGTGGGACTGGCGGTGGCGATTCGGTAATGCCCGGTTGATCGGGCTGTCACCAACCATAGGAGATGATTACGGATTGGTCACGGGTCGGCGTGTCGACACAGGTTCGTGCAACAGAAATGCATCAAAGAGTGTCTTCCCAGGTCGCGCGGCGATATGCCAACGCTCTCGGCGTTACATAATCGAGATAAAGTGTGATGCAAGTCACCAATAAGGCGCCGTAAAGGCGTCGATATGAAGCGAATGTGTCGCCCGATTGGCTCGTTTTGCCGACTTTTCGACCCCGGTTTTTGTCGCGCTGGAGCTCAAATCGAGGCTTGATGTGTTGTCGACCGACCGCCCCGATTTACCTGTGGGGCAGCAGAATTGATACGAGTATCGAGTTGTCGGCTCTGCGATCAGACGAGATTCTTGCTCGCCTTGATCCGGCGACGGATGTCGCGCATCTGAATGGTGTTTCCGGCCTGACGGATGGAGCGTGGGATGAACCTGTTGACGAACGACACGAAGATGAAGAGGTGCTCGAATCGACGGCGGTCGTCTTCGGTCCACTCGAGGTCGAGTTGGTCGCGGTAGATCGGCGGAAGGAATCCGACCGTCAGGAACCGCAACAGGTTTCGAAACACCAGGCGTATCGGCCAGGCGATCATCCGTAGATTGACCAGGTCGATCAGGTACTGCTTGGTGCGTTCGTCGATGACTACGCGTTCGCAACCGAGGTTCCAGTAGCGCTCGAAGTCTGCGCGGGTTGCCGGCCACATCTCTTCGGTGACCTGCAGTGTCGTTCCCAAAGTTGACGCGGACTGATAAAACGATTCCGCCTGTTCTTCGGACATCTTGCCGTGCAACAACTGATGGCTGTCTTCGAAACCGATGAAAAGGCAAGCGGCAACCCATAATTGGAGTTCGCGATTGAAGGCGTTGTACTTGACCGGGCTGTTCGCATCGGACTTCACGTGCCGGTGCACCGAGTTCACGGCCTCGCGGTAGGCCTTTCGCTCTTCCTCGTTGCCCAGGATTGCGACCGTCAGGTACTGCGTTGTGGTCCGTGCGCGCTTCCATGGATGCGCGGTCAGGGCACCCGATTCGACTTTGCTTTCCATGACGCCGTACGCCACCTCGGGCCAACCGAGTTGCAGGATGACATTGGCGGCGGCCCCTGCGAATGACCAGAAATCGAGTGCGTCGGTGATGTGTGCGGGTTTACGGGCCCACCGCTTACGCTCGGCCGTGATGGTGATGCGTGTCTGATCGGTTCGAAGAGACGACTCGGACTTTCCCGAATCCAGGTAGTGAGTGGGCATCGATCCTCCTCCGTGCGCGGTGAATTACTTGGTCTCGACGTTGCTCACGAGCCAGCGGTCGTCCGAACGAACCAGGGACACGACCATCCGGTACTTCTGTGTATTGCCCTCTGGTGCAGCAATGTTCTTGGCCTGCTGGTCGACGAAGACAAGCACCTTTGCCGACGAATCTTCCAGTGACGTGATGCCGACGTCTGTTGCCGTCGCACTCGCCTGACCTTGGCCTCCAGCGACAACCTCGCGCAGTGAATCCACCATCGTTCGGTAGGTGCCGGCAAACTCGTCGGTCGACATCGACGCGATGGTGTCCTTGTTGGCGTCCAAGTTCTGATAGTCGAAGGAGGACATGATGATCGAGTAATCCCGCGCGGTGTCCAGCGCTTCCTGTCGCAACGTGTCCTCCTCATTCACCGAATACAGGTGAAATCCGAGCACCACCAATGCTGCGACCAGTGCTACCGCCAACAGCGAGATCAGTGCGTTGCGAGGCTCTTTCAGCCGACGAAAGAACGACGGGGGAGTCGGATGTTCGGTCACCTCGGTTTCTGCTTCGTCGAGGAGTGTGCTCTCACCGTGTGCCATTTCCCAGTCCTTCCAACATCAATCTCCAATAGTTCAAGGCGTCGACTCCGGTCGGAATCAGAATCGGATCCGCGACGACCTGCGGTCCGATCGGAGTGCCGGGGACAGTCGAGTTCTGCAATCCGAGGTCGTTCGGCCTCGGAGCATTCTGTGCTCCGCGTTGGACCAGGTCGTCGGCGGGTGGGCAGTACATCGCCAGACTCGGACTGGTGGGGGAGAGATCGCCTACCTCTCGTCTGGGGGTATCGTAGTTGCACACCGGCCCCTGCGTGGCCACCAAGGCGAAATCAGCTCGATCGCCTTTGACGATGGATGCCAGCTTGGCGAGACCGTCGGGGATCGTGACGAGTCCGGTTTCCAGGGCATCCGTGCGGTCGGAGATGATCGGAGCGACCGTGACGAGATTGGCCAGCACCGCTCCGAAAGTGTTGTGGTACTTGTCGAACAACTGCTGGGCGCTATTGAGAGCGGCGGGTGAATGGTCGGTGAGATAAATCAGTACGGGGGCGTTGGACTCGAGTTGTTCGGTGAAGTTCTTTGCTGCCGCCATTCCTCGGACGAACGAATCCGATTGTGTCGCCATGGAGTCCATCAGCGTGGAGGTCCGCGACAGCAGCGCGGCGAGTTCGGCCGACTGGTCGTTCAACTGCGCCGACATTGTCCCGCCGTTGTCGATCATGGTCGCCAAGCTCGGACCGAGCCCGTTGAACGAATTCCCCAGTTCGGTCCCGATGTCGCTGATCGCCTGCGGATCAATCCCTTCCAGGACGCCGGACGCCTGAAGCATCAACTGGCTCATCTGAACTGGCTGCTGATCTGCGGGCATGGCGATCTCGTCGCCGTCCCGAAGATACGGGCCGTGATCGGTGTTGGGGTAGATGTCGACATTCTGGATTCCCGCGGCAGTTCCCATCGTCACCTTGGCGACGCTGTCGGTGGGTATTTCGGTTTTGTCGTTGAGTGAGAGTTCCACGCGAGCGGATCGGGTGCTCGAATCGAGGACAACATCACCGACTTTGCCGACCTGCACTCCGCGGTACGTGACGACCGTGCCCTTGGTCAATCCGAAGGCGTCGGACATGTTGGCGTGCAATCTGATCTGACCACCGAAACCTTGAGGGCCCACCACGTACACGATTCCGAAAGGGATGACGACAGCGGCGATCAGAGCGAACAGGCCAAGTTGAACAAGCGCAAGGCGACTCAACGTGGACCTCCCTGAAGTAGATCGGTGAGAGTTCCCGCCGGCGCGATCGATTGTCCGGCCATGCCACCGGTCCAGAGTTTGTCGATCGTTCCCGGAATATCGAGGGCGCCGTCAAAAACGAGGTAGTCACCTTGGACTGCGCCGGTGAAGTTTTCGAGCAGCCCGTTCATGTTCGCGAGTGTCTGACCGATCTCCGAGTTGAACGAATCCAGAGTCCCCACAATGGTCGACGCATCGTGCAGCATCGTGTCGAGCCCGTTGGGTGAGGAGTCGAGAATGGTGTTTGCGTTGGTGGCGAGCTGAACGGTCGAGTTCAAGAGGCTCGCGATCTGATCCTTCTGCCCCACGAGAATCGCCACCACCTGTGGAACGGAATCGAGGTAGTTGTCGACGACTTCTTGTTGCCCGGCCAACTGCGAGGAGACCCGGGCAGCGAGGTCGACGGCCTCGTCGAACTCGCTTCGGTGACTGCTTGCCTCTGCCATGAGCGAGGTCAGGGTGTCGGTCAGAGAACGAACTTCACCTGAGCGCCCGGAAAACGCGGTGTTCAGTTCGCGTACGACGGTATCGAGTTGATCGATGCCGCTGCCGGTCAGGACCGTACCGAGGGTGGCAAGTGCACTTTCGACCTGCGGACCGATCTCGGTGCGAGACTCCGGAATTGTATCGCCGTCGCTCAGCGTGGAACCGGACGGAACCTCCGGCAGCAGCAGTCGAATGAACGGGTTTCCCAGTGCGGACGGGAGTTCGACGGAGGCCTCGACGTTGTCCGGCAACTGCGTCGCAGCGTCCAGACTCAGTGTCACGTCGGCTCCGACGACGTCGGCTGACAGTGCGGATACTCGACCGATGACTTTCTGGCCACTGCGGACGTCTGCTCCCAACACCAGGCCGTCAGCGCCGGCCAGTTGTAGCGACACGGTGTACGCGTCACCGTCGGCCGAACGACCCAGCGGAAGGTCCTGAATGCCTGCACTGCAGCCGCCGAAGGCGAACACAGCCGCACAACCCATACCGATGATCGCGACGCCGGCGACTATCCGAACCGATTGCCTCGTCAATTGCCACCTCCGGGGACGGCGCCGCCGGAAATCGCGGAGGCGATGCCGAGCGGATCAGAAGTGCTGAGGGGGAAGGAAATCGGATTCGTGAATCCGGCACCGGTGCAGATCGGCAACTTGTACGCGTCGCACAGCGGCTTGGCGACGGCGAACTGAGTCAATGCAGTCGAGACATTGAGCCGAATGCGTCCGCGCTGATCAGGGCCGATAGTTTGGGAGAGGTTCTGCATCATCAACGGCACCAGGTCCATGAACTCGGCGAGGCCAGGTTGTTTGGCAGCCAGAGTGTCACCGAGAACTCTCACGTTGTCGGCTATGGCACCGACATCGTCGCCGTGAGTTGTCATGAAGCTGTTCAGTTGATCGAAGACGACCTGCAGATCCTGCAGCGGTTGGGAGATGTCCATGTTCTGGCTCGCCCACTGATCGCCCAATTCGCCGAGGTCACCGACAAGTTCGTCCAAGCTGACCTGCCGAGTGTCCAACGCATTCATCAAGGTATTGAGATTGTCGACGAGTGCACCGATGTCTTCCGACCGAGCGCCGACAACTCCGGTGGCCGTGCTGAGGTTGCGAATGGCGGTGTTGAATTGATCGCCCTGACCCTGCCACCCGGCGGCGCCGCGGCTCACGAGATCGCCGAGATTGCCACCGTCCCCGGCAAATGCGTCGGCCAAGGTGCTGACGCTTCCCATCAACCCGTCGAAATCTATGGGGGAGTAAGCACGTTCGATCGGAATCTCGTCGCCGTCTTCGAGCGTCTCTCCACCGGTGTACGCCGGACCGAGTTCGATGTGGCGATCGCTGATCACCGACGGATTGAGAACATAGGCCGAAGCGTCGGCGGGCAGATCGACGGAGTTGGGCATCGACATCGCTACTCGAACAGAAGTTCCGCGAGGTTCCACCGACGTGACCGTCCCGACGCCGACCCCGAGGACGGTGACCTTACTTCCCTCGTAAATCCCACCGACGTAACTGAAATCGGCGTACACAGTCTTGGACTGATCGGTTCGTCCGAAGATGTACCAACCGGGCAGGGCGATCGCCAGGGTCACGACCAGCATGGCGGTGACGGCTTTTCGTGTATTCACTTGCAGCCCTCCATGATGCCGAGCGCGCAGAGCAGATTGTCCGGGATCACGGCTGCCGGGGCGTTGACATCGGTCCAATTGCCGGTGCCGGTGGAGTCGGTGACCGAACGCAGAGCGGACGGAAGACGAGTCAACAGCAGGTCGATCTGATCGGCGTTGTACTTCAGCGTGGCGGTGACTGCGACGAGGTTGTCGGTCATTGCCCCGAACTCGTCCTGACGGTCTGTGAACGTCGTCGAGAGCTTCGAGATGATGATTGTCAGGTTGTCGACCAACTGAGTCAGCGCGTCCTTGCGGACGGCCAGAGTACGCACGATCGTCTGAGCGTTTGCGGCGGTGCCGACAATCGAATCGGTTTGTGCCACCGCCATGTCGGACAGCTCGCGGGACATCGTGAGGATCTGGTCGATCTGTTCACCATTCTGCGCGAAAGCCGCCGAGGCTCCACTGATTCCGGCCAGAGCCCGCCCGACTTGATCGGAATCCGTCGGAATCACCTGCGAAAGGGTGTTCATCATGGACTCCATCGCCTGTAGGTCGACGCCGGTGGCCGCGTTGGTGGCATCACTGCTGACTTCATCGAGGCTGTACGGCACCGTAGTGCGGGAAAGCGGAATAACCCGCCCATCGGAGTCGTCGACCACTCCGGCCGGCACGATCTCGAGGTAGCGCTTGCCCAAGACTGTCTTGAGCCTGACCGTCGCCGTGCTCTGGTTTCCCAAGGGCTGATCCTTGTCGAGGCGGAAGTTGACGACCACGTGGTCGCCGGCAAGGTCGATCGAATCCACGCGGCCCGCGGGAACTCCGGCCACGTAGACGGGATCGGTATCGGAAAGCCCGCTGGCATTGGCGAACTCGGCTGTGTACGCCGACGTGCGGGCGTTGTACCAGAGTTTCGGAATACCCAGTGCTGCGGCGAGTCCCACCACCAGAACGAAGATTCCGAGACTACCCAGAGCGAGAGCAGTGCCGCTACCGCTGCGTCGGCGATCCCCTTTGAACAGGAAGAGCATGATGCCGACGAACACGTCGATCAGCTTGACCAGAAACATCATGAGCACACCGGCGAATGCGTCGGACCGAAGATGTTGGCTTCCATGTCGCCTGCCTTCAGAGTGAAATTACACAGATACAGGCTGATGAAACTTCCGTAACTTCCGATACGGTTGGCGGCGTCGGCGAACTGGGGAAGGTTGGCGAGAAGTCTGTTGAACTCGTCGGTGCTCGCAATCCAACTACCGGTGACACTTTCGAGTTGTTGCACGGTCTGACCGAATGCGCCGTTCGACCCGGCCATGATCTGAGCCAGCGACGAGACAGTGCGGTTTCCCTGATCCAACAGCGAGACCAGTTGATCGTTCTGCCCGACGACGGAGGTGCTCAGGCTGTTCAAACCGTCCAGCAGACCTACCAATTCGGGTTGACGCTCGTCGACGGCAGTGAGAAGAGTGTTCATGTTCGTGATTAGTTGCGCGAAGACGTCCTGACGGTCGACCAGGCCGGAGCTCATGGTCGCGATCTGGTCGAGCAGGGTGGTCATTGCCTGGCCCTGGCCGTTGAAGGTTTCGACAAAACTTCGTGTCAGAGTGTTCACCTGCTCGGGTTGCAGTGCGGCGAACAACGGTTTGAAGCCGTTCATCAGTGCGGTCAAGTTGATCGGCGGTGTTGTCTGCGCCAGCGGTATCGTGCTACCAGGTTCGAGCCGTTGTACGGATACTGTTGCCTCGCTGTCGTCCTGGGTCAGAGCCAGATATCGAGCACCGAGCATGTCGCCGTAGCGCACGGCAGCACGGACGTCCGACTCGAGCGAATATTGCGACTCGATGTCGACGTCGACGATCGCCTTGCTCGTCCCGCCGCCGTTGTCGGCAAACGCAACCGAGTCCACGCGGCCGATACGCACACCCGACATCGTTACCGGATTACCAGGGTTGAGTCCTTCGACGTCGGTGAACTCGAACGAGTACGAATCAGTGCTTCCGCGCACCGGGACCGACAGCGTGTTCGCCACGAACGACGCACAGGCGACGCCGGTGATGCAGAAGAGTGATAACCGAATGACCTGGCCAGGACGAACCTTCACGGGACGGTCACCTCGTTACCTCTGACCATCGGCCCCAACATCAGTGTTGTTGCCGGGTTGGGGGCGTCCGACTGCTCCGGCGAGCCGCCGAGTAGTTGATCTTCGAGGAAACGCAGTGTGGCGGCTTCGGCTTCGCCACCAACGACTGGGGCAGTGACGGGTTGTGCAGGCGTCAGGTTGGAGCCGGAACACTGTGCCCCGCGCGAATTCCCGTACTGCGGGCAATCATCGCCTGTGTACGGGAGCGGTTCGGCGAACGTGGCAACTGCTGTGATGTCGAACTTCCCGGTGGCGAAGACTCGCGCACCGGAGGAGCCGAACGTACTGGCATTGGCAAGAGTGGAACGCAGTCCTTCGGGATTTGCCGCAGTGGTTGCGAGTATCTTTCCGGCGGAATCGATCACGGTGATGATATTGCTGTTGTTCTCTGCGACAAAATCGTCGACGGTAGCGGCGAAGACTGCGGCCGCGCCGATCGAGGTCTCGAGATTTGCTCTGTTTGCGACCATGCTGTTCGAGACGGATGTAGCGGCCGCCAAGGTATCGAGAATGTCGGGGGTTGCGCGGTCCAACGCGTCGACGACCGACTTGAATTGGGGTGTCGATTCGAGGAATTGGTGTGCCGCGGGTGTCAATATGCCGGACGCTGCACTGAGATTGTCTATCGTGGTACCGATCTCGGCTCCGTTTCCGTCGAGTGCCTGGCCCAGCGCAGTCAGGGCTGTCTGCAACTTCTCGGGCTGCATCGCGGTGAGGACTCCCACCAATTTGGTGTACACGTCGTAGAGCGCAACGGCTTCGGGTCCGTCGTCCATGCGGATCTCGTCTCCGTCCGCGAGAGTTGTTCGGCCGTGCGGCGCCGGGTTGTCCACGAGCTGCATGTAGATGTCACCGAAGAACGTGCGTGGAACAACGCGAGCCATCACGTCGGCGGGAATCTTCAATGCGTCCTCAGTCTGTATCTGTAGTTGCACCACGGATTCTGTGGTACCTGATTCGATTTCGCCGATTCGGCCGATGTTGACCCCGTGGTACCGGACCGGTGCCTCGCCGCTGATCAGGCCCGCCGTGGCTGGAACAGCCACGAACACGTCGGTGCTCTGCTCGAGGTTTCCGGATCCACGCAGCACCATCGTTACTGCTGCTACGACGGCCACCACGACGGCGATCGCGCCACGTAAGGCGTAAACGATCTTCGTGCGTGTAGTGAGTCTGTCCACGGCTCAGATCCCCATTCCCGGGATCTGGGGGACGAGGCCCCACAGGCCGAAAGTCATCAGCACGTCCAGGATTCCGATCGCAAGGATGGCGGTCCGTAGCGCGCGGCCCGCAGCCTGCCCGACGCCCGCCGGTCCGCCCGAGGCGTAATAGCCGTACGCGCAGTGCACGAGCGCGACGACGGCGGCGAAGACCACTGCCTTCAGGCCCGAGTACAGGAGGTCCTGCGGCGAGATCGCCAGATGGAAGAAGTAGTCGTAGGTACCTGCCGATGCACCGTTGAAGAACACGACGACCAGTCGGGTCGAGAGGTAGCTGGCCAGCAGTCCGATCATGTAGATCGGGATGACGCAGATCATGGCAGCGATGACCCGCGTACCCGCGAGGAAGGGAATCGATCTGATTGCCATCGAGTCCAGTGCGTCGATCTCGTCGGAGATACGCATTGCGCCGATCTGGGCGGTGAAACCCGTCCCGACCTTGGCGGCCAACGCGATAGCGACGACAACAGGGGCAAGTTCGCGTGTGTTGGCAACTGCGGAAAGCATGCCGGAGAGTGAGGTCATCCCGACAAGTTCGAGTCCGCGATGCGTCTCCACGCCCAGCATCATCGCGGCTGCAAGAGACATCGCGAACACGATGCCGATAGTGCCGCCGCCGGACAACAGCGAGTTCGTTCCGAAGCTGACTTCGCTGATCTGGCCGAGTACATGTTTGCGGTACTTGGTGAGAGCAAAGGGGATTGAGGCGATAGTGCGGATGTAAAAGGTGACATGCTGACCGAGCGACACCAAGCCGTCGCCTGCGGTCCGCAACGGTCTGCCGGCCTGCCGCGCTCGGATCCGGAAATCGACGAGCGACATCAGAATTCACCGACTGCCGGCACGATCACGGTATACAACGCGGACAACACAGTGTTCACGATGAAGACGAGCGCGAAAGCGATGACGACGGCTTCGTTGACTGCGTCGGCAACGCCGCGTGGGCCGCCTTTTGCATGGAGACCTTTGAAGGTGGCGACCAAAGTCGAAGCGAGGCCGAAGATCGCGGCTTTCACCAAAGCCATGACGAAGTCGGAAGATCGCCCGTACTGACTGAACGTTGCCATGAACGTTCCGGCCGGAAGGTGCTGGACGTAGATGTGGTACAGGTAGCACGCGATCACGCCGCCGAAGGTGACCATCGAACAGAGTGCAAGGGAGACGATCACTGCTGCAACCAATCTCGGTGCGACCAGGCGCTCGATCACGTCGATGCCCATCACTTCCATCGCGTCGATCTCTTCCCGGATCTTTCGCGAACCCAGATCCGTGCAGATCGCCGACCCTGCGACACCGGCCATCATCAACGCGCACACCAGCGCCGCAGCCTGACCGACGATGATGAAAGCCACGACAGCTCCGGAGTATCCGCCGGCACCGATCCGGCCGGCCAGTTCACCGACTGACACGGCGATGAAAACACCGATCGGAATCATGAGAAGCAACGACGGGCCGGTGCTGACACGACCGATGAACAGGGTCTGAGTAATAGTCTCGTGCAACGAGAGTCGCCTGCGGAGGATTGCCGTGAACAGGCCGAAGAGTGCCTGAACCGAGAATCCGATCAGATAGCCCCCCTGTAACGCTACGTCTCGCACCGGGCCCTTCGCGGCTGGTAGCTCGTAGGTCATCTAATTGAATTCCTTTGCAGATCAACAGTGTTCGGCACGGAGTTCGAACTGTTCGAGCGCTGGCGGTCGAGCGAACTGCCTGTGAAGCATCTCACACATATGTGTCCAAGCAAGCATTATGTGAACCGAGATTCTCGCTGCGTGTCTAGCGGTGTTGGTTGAGTTCGCGCAATTGACGTGCCAGTATTGGAACTGTTCGAATCCATACCCGGTGTATGTTTACGAATATTCTGAATCTGTCAGCCTGGTTGAGTCGCGGTTGTGTAGCGGATGCTCCGAGCGGTGACCCTACCCATCATCAGCGCCCTCAGGCAACGTTTTGTTAACGCAAATTCTGGTCGGGGATCATGACGATCAACGCCGAGGGGCGGTTTCTTCTTGCGATCGATAGGCTCTTGAACTGCCACGATTGTGCTGCAGGCGGGCGAAGTGATGAAAAAAGTGTATGAATTCCCGGGATCATGCTTATGCTGATTCTCGTTTGATGGACAGGCGGATAGAGGTGCGTTGAGCGTGTGGGCTGGAGAGTGGGGTACATGGTGAGCCTGGGCGATCAGTTCGTCGACGCGCAGACGTCGAATGGGATTGTTCGGCAGGTGAGGTCCGACTCCGTCAAGAGGCGCCCGAAGGATCGCAAGGCTCAGATCGCGGCAGCTGCGGCAATCGCGTTCAGTGAGCGCGGATATCCTGCTGTCAGTGTCGATGACATCGCGTCGGCGGTGGGTATTTCGGGTTCGGCGCTGTATCGGCACTTTCCGAACAAGTACGCGATGTTCCGTCACGCGGCACTGGAGTTGACCGAAGCGCTCGGTAGTGCGCTCGACGACGTCTCCGTTGCCCCAGCAGTGACCGATGCGGGGCGATTGCGCGAAGATCTGATTGCAGTGATACGAACGACAATTCGCAATCGGCGCACGGCCGGAATCTATCGTTGGGAGAGCCGGTTTCTCGATGCTGCCGATCGGAAATCCGTTCGAGCACAGGCCGACGCGGTCAATCGTCGAGTGGCCCGAAATCTTTCGCGCTCCGATCCGGTGATGACGGCGCGGGACGAGACCCTTGTCGTGGTAGCGATGTTCAGCGTGATCGGCAGCATCACCGTCCATAATCTGTTGCTACCTCAGCGGGCGATGGAACAGGTTCTGCTCGACGCGTGCCTGGCGATAGATCAAGGTGAGGGTGCAACCACCGCAAGCCGCTTGGAGCAGTCCTCGCTGCCTAGGACCGTGACCACGAACAAACGTGAACGTCTCTTACAGGAAGCGGTGCGGCTCTTCGACTCTCGCGGATATCACGACGTCAGCATCGAAGAGATCGCCGCGGCCGCCGGCTTGAATGCTTCCGGTATGTACCGCTACTTTCCCAGCAAGGCCGAGCTTCTCGGCGCCGTGTTCTATCGAGCTGCAGATCGCTTGGACTTGGCGACGGCAGCGGTCTTCGATTCCGCGACGTCGCACGAAGAAATACTCCGGGCACTGGCGGCGATGTACGTGGAGTTGTCGTTTGCACAGCACGAATTGATGTCGGTCTACTTTTCCGAGATGAACAACCTTCTGCCGAGTCATCGAAGCGATCTGAAGAATCGCCAGAAGCTTTACGTGGTCGAATGGGCGCGAGTTCTCCGCGAAATCCGTCCGGAGCTTTCGGCGGTAGAGGCGAAGTTCGTTGTTCATGCTGCGCTCAACCTGGTTCCGGATGTCGGACGCATGGTGAAGTTCGACGGGGCCGCAGAAAATGCGACCAGACTGCAGATGTTCATGTCGGCAGTTCTGTTCGGCTGTCACACTTCGCCCTCCTGAAACGTGTCGGAGGGTGTGCGTACTCTGACCCGCTATGAGCGAAGTCGTGTCTCCGGCAGCTGCCCGTCGCATAGCGCTTGCCGCTCAAGGATTCGGCAGATCGCACCCCACAACGGTGACGCGTCGCAATCTGGTCAGCGTGATGGACCGGCTGCAGGTGCTGCAGATCGACTCGGTCAATGTCTTCGAACGCAGCCACTACCTGCCGGTTTACGCTCGGCTGGGCGCGTACGACAAATCCAGGCTCGATCAGCTCGCCTTCGCCCCCGGCTCGGGGTACCTCGAATACTGGGGCCACGAGGCTACGTTCCTACCGGTGGACATGTGGCCGCTGTTCCGCTGGCGGATGGACCAGTTTCGCGCCAAGGCGTTGAGCGACAAGGGAGGATGGGCTTCCGATCGAAGTGTCTTCCTCGATTGGTTGCGGCAGGAGTTGCGCGACAACGGTCCGATGGCGGCGAGCGAGATCGAACACGGAGCGAACACACGACGGGGTCCGTGGTGGGGGTGGTCCGACGTGAAAGTCGGCCTCGAGACGCTGTTCCGTTGGGGCGAGGTGGTGTCGGCAGGTCGAGCCGGCTTCGAGCGTCGTTACGGCCTGGCCGAGCAGATGCTTGCACCCGAGATACTCGACGCACGGGTCGAGCGGTCGGAGGCGATACGCGAGCTGGTGGTGCGGGGAGTGCGGGCGCATGGTCTTGGCACACTCGACGACATCGCCGACTACTTTCGTCTGCCCAGCGCAGAAGCACGAACGGCATTGCAGGAACTCGAAGATGCCGGCAGTGTGCGCCGGGTGTCCGTCGACGGCTGGGAGCGTCGAGGCAAGGCAAGGGAGGTGTGGATCGATCCGCGAGCGAAGCGTCCCAGGTCCATTCGTGCGGAAGCGCTGTTGTCACCCTTCGACCCGGTAGTGTGGGCACGCGATCGAGCGTTGCGGCTCTTCGACTTTCACTACCGGATCGAGATCTACACTCCGGCGCACAAGCGAGTTCACGGATACTACGTGCTCCCGGTCTTGATCGACGACAAAATCTGTGCCCGAGTCGATCTCAAGAACGACCGTCAGAACGCTCGACTGCTTGTCCGCGCGGCATGGGCCGAACCCACCGCGGACGCAGAGACTGCGCCGCGGTTAGCGGAACTCCTTCGCAGAACTGCGCATTGGCAGGGCTGCGACACCGTTGAGGTGGAGAACAAAGGTACGTTGTCTCAGGAGTTGGCCGCCGCTATGACGTGAGCCTTCAGGGTCGCGAGGACGATTGTCATTCGGGAACTGTTATGCGTCCGTCTGTCGCTGCCTGATTGATGGAATTTCTCAATGCGGAACAACTTCCGGATCGAATTCTCGGCGGTGCAGCATCGTCGCGGTACTCCAAACATGCGGTGCGCGAATCTGATCGCCACTGGGTCGAAGTGTGATGCCAGCTGTTCTTCTCCACGAGGACGTATGTTCCGCACCGCTCGCAGTCCAGCGGCTCCATGGTCATTGCGGCGCTCCTGCTGCGGCTTTGCGTGCAAGGTTGTCCGCAACTTCTTGGTGCCACACTTCGGTGGGCTTGCTTGTGTCGAACTCGAATTCGAAGCGGTCGACCATGTCCGGGGTGATGGCGGCGACGTCCACGTAGAACTGTTCGTACCAACGGCGCAGTTGGTAGACCGGGCCGTCCTCGCTGCACAGCAGAGGATTGTCGATGCGAGTCTTGTTCTTCCACACTTCGATGTCCTGCTCGAATCCGACGCCGATATATCCGATCATTGCGTCGACAAGTTGAACCGCGAACTCGGCGGGCATCTCCTCGGACTTCTGGACGGTAATGCCGTACATGAGTACGAATTTGTTCGGGCTCACCGGGTAGTGGCAGTTGATCAGCACAGAATCGGTCGTGAAGTTCTCGTAGATGTAGCGCAAGTCGTCGATCATGAACGACGGTCCGTGGTAGGCCGCTGTCGAAAGATTCGACACCAACTTCGGTACGTCGGGGTCGGTCCAGGTCACGATGTCGTCGCGGTTGATGCCGCTCTGCTCCTGGATGGCGACGTGTCCTTCGAAGACGTTCTTGAAATAGGTGGGGAACGAGAAGTGCACGTAGAAGAAATGCGCCATGTCGACGACGTTGTCGACGATTTCTCGGCAGTTCGTATCGATGACTATCGACTTCCACACCCAATCGGTCCACTCGTGCTCCGCAGACTTGATGATCGGTATGGCGACTTCGGCAGGAGGCGGATTGCCTTCGGGGTCGTGCCAGACGAAGAGCAGTCCGTCTTGTTCGAGCGCAGTCCAAGCGCGGGTCTTGGCAAGCGGGGGGACACGTCGGGCATAAGGAATCGCGGTGCACTTACCGTTGCCTCCCCACCTCCAGTCGTGGAAGGGACACGCGATCGAATCGCCCTTGACCGTGCCCTGACTCAGGTCGCCGCCCATGTGACGGCAGTACGCGTCGAGGATCTTCAGTTCGCCATGCGAGTCGGAGAAGACGACCAGTTTGGTACCGAAAGCTTCGACGGAATGGGGGTTCCCGTCGCTGTAGTCCTTGGCGAGGCCGAGGCAGTGCCATCCGCGGGCAAATCGAGTGGGAGGTTCTCCCTGGTCGATGATGCGAACCTCTTCCGATTCATTGACATCCGCAATTGTCATGTTCTTCCTTTCGTGAGTGCACCCGGTGGGCTGGACCGAGCGACGTTGTACGACAGTCGAAGGGGTGTAAATCTTTGGGCAAGTCACATACGTTGCGACGAGATGTTGCCGCCGTCGACAACCAATTCCGTTGCGGTGATGTAACTTGCTTCGTCGGACAGCAGGAAGCGGACAGCGTGTGCGATTTCCTCCGGGCGACCGAGCCTGCCGAGGAGGATGCGTCGTTCGAATGCCCCGTCGCCCAATGCGTCTACGGTCGGCTGAAGCATAGGGGTCAGAATCTGTCCGGGCGAGACGCAGTTGATCCGAATGCCGTCCGGGCCCAGTCGGTCCGCAAGCGATCGGACCATCGACAACATCCCACCCTTTGCAGCGGAGTAGACAGGGTTGATTGCATTGCCCAAAGTTGCGTTGATCGAAGCGATTCCGACTATTGCCGAACCGGGATTGGCCGTGAAATCAGGCATCAACTGTTGAACCAACAGGATGAGCGGACGTAGATGGGTGTTGATACCCATCTCCCACACGTCGAGCGTCACTCCTTCGAGGGATCCGGTATCGACAACCCCGGCGGAATGAACAAGTCCGCCGATGGAGGAAAGTGAGGAACGGGTTGTGGCCAATGCGGCCGCGTAGTCGTCCGCTCTCGTGAGATCGATTCCCACTCCGATGGCGTCGATGCCGAATTCGGAGGAGATCACTGCTGCCTGATCGACCGCTTTTGCCTCGTCGATATCCCAGAGAGCGACTGGTCGTCGGATCGCCGCGAGCGCGCGGGCGGAGGCCAATCCGATTCCGGATGCGCCGCCGGTGATGATCACGCCTGTCGACGGGGATGAAGCATTCATGTGTCCTCCTGATTTTGGAGCGTTCTGCTCGGCGCCGCATGATCCGATGGGCTCCGGTCATCACTGTGACGAGGGATGGATTCGGGCTCAACGAACATGACCGATCATCGGTATCGATGCTGGTGAAAGCCCATGCAGATGCATCTCCCGCTGCGTGGGAAACGTACTGGCGTCGTGAGTCCACGGAAGCTCAGATGGGCGGAACGAATGTTGGCTGCCGAAGCGGCGGGCCACCGGAACGGAGACATCGATGTTGGTCGGACCGATCACCGAAGAGTCCATCCCCATGTCAACTCTCGATAGACTGTCGGTGGTGGTGGACTGCTTTCGTGACGCGCCTCGGCTGACATTGGGGGAGGTGGCGCGCCGAACCGGGATTCCGCGATCGTCCGTGCACCGGATGCTACTGAAACTCGTGAGGATGAACTGGCTTCGCCGCGAAGGACTCGAGTACGAGATAGGCGACAAGCTAGGAGATCTGGGCGCGCTCTCGCTGTATCGAAACAAAGTGGATCGAGTGGTTACGCCCCTACTTCAGCAGCTGCATCTCGTGACTGGACATGCTGTGCACCTTGGGGTTTTGGAAGGGAACCATGTGCGCTACATCCAGAAAATCGGGAGCCAGATGGTCCCCGACCTTCAGACTCGTGTCGGCTCACGCATCCCTGCGCAATCGTCGACCATCGGGAAATCACTGTTGAGCGCTGGGCACAGACCGGTGGCGTCGCTGCAAAACACCAATGACGTTCGCCAACAAGCTGTTGCGTTCGGAATCTGCAATTCCGGGATGGGTTGTATCGGCGCGCGAATCGGGGTGCTCGATCACTTGCAGGTGGGTCTCTCGATCTGTGGGCCGCTGATTCGCGGGACGATAGACAAGAGGAACTCCGCTCCCGTGCAGATGGCGGCGGTGGCGATCTCCCAGTTTTTCGGAGTGATCGACGGGTTCGGACAGGAGAAGACGGGATAGTCCGACAAACGCAAAGAGTGCGCCTCCCCCCACTACGCGTAAAGCGCAGTGGGGGAGACGCACTCGGATAGAGCTGTGTCAGCGAAGAGCCGCAAGCGCGTCGATACGCCCCGCGGCACCCTCCATGATGCTTTCGATCAGTTCCTTGCAGCTGGGCAGATCGTTGATCATGCCGACAACCTGACCCGAAGCAAGAACACCGGCTTCCGTGTTGCCCTCGACCAGTCCGGCCTTGAGCAACATCGGGGTGTTGGCTGCCATGATGATCTGCATCAGCGTGCGGTCACCCGACCGCTTCATCGCGAGACCGTCCTTGGCGAGGGTCGACCACTTCATGCCCGTCATGGCCTTGAACTTCGTGGCATTCTTGGCCGCGGCGATCAAACCAGTTGCATAGCTGGAACCTTCGAGGCTGTTGACCAGGTCGGTGTTGAGCACACGATGAGGCATGCCGTCGACCTTGCGGGAGACAGTCGTATCCGTCAGTCCGCGCTTGAGATACTCCTGTTTGACGGAATCGGGCACCGAAGAGTCGCTGGTGAGAAGGAATCGCGTTCCCATCGCGACACCGGCAGCGCCGTACGCCAGTGCGGCAGCCAGCCCGCGGCCGTCGAAGAATCCGCCACCGGCGATGACCGGAATATCGACCGCGTCGAGAACCGAGGGGAGAAGCAATGTTGTTGCCACACCGCCGGTGTGACCACCACCTTCGCCGCCCTGGACGATGACGGCGTCCGCGCCCCAGGATGCAACCTTGACCGCATGCTTCGCGGCGCCGATCGAGGGCACGACGACGATGCCGTGATCCTTGAGCTTGGTGATCAGTTCCTTCTTGGGAGCCAAGGCAAACGACGCGACCTTGACGCCCTCACGGATGAGCAGGTCGGCGCGTTGCGGCGCGTCGGTGGCGTCGGCACGCATGTTGACGCCGAACGGCTTGTCCGTGAGCTGCTTCGTCTTCTTGATCGCGTGCTCGAGCTCGTCGTACGTCATCGTGGCCGAAGCCAGGATGCCGAGACCACCGGCGTTAGCCGTTGCCGACGTGAGAGCGGGACCGGAAACCCAGCCCATACCCGTCTGCACGATCGGGTACTCGACACCGACCAGTTCGGTCAGTGCGGTCTTCAGGGTGGGGGTCATGCCGAGACCTCACGGTCCCGGAGGTTGCGCGGGTCGAGGGTCTCGCGGATGAGGTGGAGTTCTTCGGCGGTGGGGTCACGGGTGATGCCGGCCTCGGCGAGTCCGGCAACCTCGAACGAGGTGTTCTCGGCAACCTCTTCCGCTGTGACGCCGGGGTGAAGACTCAACGCGCGGAACGTGTTTCCCGGACCACCGAAATCGAAGACACCGAGGTTGGTGACGACGCGGGGGATGTTCAGGTATTTGTATGCAGGGTTCTCGGGATCGATCTGGTCGTAGCCGACGCCGCACACCACGTCGACCTTGTCGACGAACACTCGCTTGGAGTGCTTGGGGACGAAGTAGCTCGTCGCATGGTTGATGGTGTTACCCGGGGCGCCGCGCACACCGAACATCTGACGCGTCGGCTGCTGAAGCGGGCCGAAAGCGGAGAGGTTCTGGTTGCCGTGGCGATCGAGCTGATTGGCGCCCATCACCACGTGGCGACGACCGGAAGCGACGACGTCGAACACCTTGCGGAAAGGCATCCAACCTTCGACGGGGCCCTTCGTTCCGACTGCCGGAGTGTCCTCGAGGATGAGGGCTTCACCGTCGGTGATGAGCAGGTCGGGTTCGGTGGTGAGCCGAGCCAGGCGAGCGCCGATGGTGGACGACGTCGACATCGGGCTGGCCATGATTTCGCCTGCACCGGAGAAGATTTCAGCGCAAGCAATAACTACGTACTCTGCGCGGGTGACGGTGGATTCGCTCATTTTGCCTGCTCCCCTGCCTTTGATGAATCGGCAAACTTCTTTACTGCGGCTTGGTAGTCCTCTTCGCTGCCGGAGAGGAAGGTGTCGACGAACGTCTGCCACGACTCGGGGGTCTTGGCGGCCTCGGCGTAGTGACGCTGGAACTTCTCGTCGCGGCCGTAGCTTTCGCCGGCCAACGTGAAGTGTGCACCATTGGGTGCCTCAACGACGGCGTCGACCATCATGCGGTTGAGCAGAAGGTTCTGCAGTGGAACGGATTTGACCAGTTCCTCGGTCTCGACGATGCGCTCGACCGAGACGTAACGCTTCTCGGCGGCCATGCAGTACAGGTCGTCGAAGTACGGGTCGACGCCGTTGTAGGCGGCATTGCCGTGCTTGTCACCGAGATTGAGGTGGACGAACGACGCATCGAGATTGAGTGCGGGCATCGCGATCAAGGTCTCGGAACGACCGTCGGCCTCGGGGTACGGAGAGGTGACGGTCTTGAGCTCGTCGCCCCAGAAGTTGCGGACATCCGAACCCAGGCCGGCGCGGATCGGGAGGAAGGGAAGGCGAGCGGCAGCTGCTTCGAGGCCGCACTTGACCATGCCCTCGTCCATCTCGCGGACTTCGATCTCACCGGCGGTGCGCGCCTTGGCAAACCACGGATCGTAGAACGGCGCGGAGTCCAGGGACACGAAACCGTAGTACGCCTTCTTGACCTTGCCGGCCGAGCACAGCAGTCCGAGATCCGGTCCGCCGTAGGTGACCACGGTCAGGTCCGTGATGTCCGAACGCAGAATTGCACGCACGAAGGCCATCGGCTTGCGGCGAGATCCCCAGCCGCCCAAGCCGATCGTCATTCCGCTGCGGAGTTCGCCGACTACCTCGTCGAGCGACTTCGTCTTGTCACGCTTGCTAGCCATGTTTTTCTCAGCCTTCCTTCTGGGTTGCGTTCTCGCGCGGCTTGCCGGTGGCGACGAACTCGTCGCGGTGCTCGTCAGACACACCGAGAAGGTTGAGTTCGAAGGTGTAGCCCTGCTCGAGGCGGTAGCTGCCCTTGACGTCGACCGGGTCGATGCCGTTGATGGCTTCCTTGGCGCACCGGATGATGCGGGTGTCCTTCGCGGCGATCTTCGCGGCGATCTCGCGAGCGCACTCGTCGAGCTTCTCGCGCGGGACCACGTCGTAGACGCTGCCGAACTGCTTGAGCGTGTGTGCGTCGACGCTCTGCGCCGTGTAGTACAGCGTGCGCATCATGTGCTGCGGCACCAGGCGTGAGAGGTGAGTCGCAGCGCCGAGGGCGCCGCGGTCGACCTCGGGGAGGGAGAAGATCGCGTCGTCGGAAGCGACGATGACGTCCGCGTTGCCGACCAGTCCGATGCCGCCGCCGACGCAGAATCCGTTGACCGCCACGACGACGGGGACAGCGCAGTCGTAGACGGCGGCGAAGGCTGCGGCACAACCGCGGTTGGCGGCGACCAGCGCGTCGAATCCCTCGGTGGCCTGCATCTCCTTGATGTCGACGCCGGCGTTGAATCCGCGTCCCTCGGCTCGCAGGATCACCACGTGCGTGTTGAGATCCTTGCCCGCGTCGAGGATGGCGTCGGCAAGCTCGAACCATCCCTTGGACGGGATTGCGTTGACCGGCGCGTAGTCGATGGTGACCGTGGTGATGCCGGTTCCGTCGGAAGAGGTGCTGATGCCCATATCGGGATTCCTTACGTCTGTGTACCAAACCAAGCGATTGCTTGGTAAGTTAGCACACAAGCGGAGCCGACAAGCCCGAGCAGAGTGCAATAGGAGACAAAAATGAGTGGATTGGTCGACGGACGCGTAGTCATCATCACCGGGGCAGGTCGAGGTATCGGGCGTGCGCATGCGTTGGCGTTTGCTGCCGAGGGCGCCAAGGTCGTCGTCAACGACATCGGTGCGGGTGCCGACGGTTCCGCGACCGGCGAAAGTCCGGCCGAGCAGGTTGTCGCGGAGATCATCGCTGCGGGTGGCCAGGCAGTGGTCAACGGAGACGACGTCGCCGACTGGGCGGGTGCCGAAAATCTGATCAAGACCGCGATCGACACCTTCGGTGGTCTGGACGTGCTTGTGAACAACGCAGGCTTCCTGCGTGACCGCATGCTCGTCGGCATGAGCGAAGGTGAGTGGGACGCGGTGATCCGCGTGCACCTCAAGGGGCACTTCGCGCCTTTGCGTCACGCTGCTGCCTACTGGCGCGGCGAAGCCAAGGCCGGCAACACCGTCGACGCACGCATCATCAACACCAGTTCGGGTGCAGGACTGCAGGGTTCGATCGGTCAGGGCAACTACGCCGCGGCGAAGGCCGGCATCGCCGAGATGACCATCCAGGCCGCCGCCGAGCTCAAGAATTACGGCGTCAGCGTCAACGCGATCGCGCCTGCTGCGCGCACGCGCATGACCGTCGGTGCGGGTGGGGCGATGGCAGAAGCGATGGCAGCTCCGGAAGAGGGATTCGACGCCATGGCTCCCGAGAACATCTCGCCGCTGGTCGTCTGGCTCGGAAGCGCCGAGTCCAAGGACGTCACGGGCCGAGTATTCGAGGTCGAGGGCGGAAAGATCACCGTCGCGGAAGGCTGGCGTCACGGCCCGAGCGAGGACAAGGGTGACCGTTGGGACCCGAAGGAGATCGGGCCCGTCGTGGCAACGCTGTTGGAGAAGGCGGAGATTCCGACGCCGGTGTACGGGGCGTAGGGCCTTCGGCCCCGTGAGTGGTTAAGGAGTGCAGGGACTCCTCAACCACTCACAGGCGGTTTGCCGCCTACGCGGGCGCCCGAACCACCAATACAGTGCCGGGGAACTCTGCTGCGAGCTCGCGCCGCGAATGCTTCACGCAGGCGGTGCCGTAGCCCTTCTTGCGGGACTCGGGTGCAATCCAGATCGCGACGTTGACCTCTTGGCCGTCGAGTTCGCCGAACACCAGGCCGACGCTCGTCGGGCTGTCACCGGAGACGTCCTCGGCGACGAACCAGGCAGCGCTCTCGTCGTCGATGCGGCCGAGGCCACCTGTGCGCTCGGCTTCGATTCGATCCTCGCTCCACGGCTTGCCGTCTTCGTCGAGCTGCTCACCCGAGCGAATCGTGAACAGCGACTTGTCTTCTGCGCTGTCGCTGAACGGACGCAGGCTGAAGTTCTGCCCACTGCTCGCGGGGCGATCAAGCGTCGTCCATTCGAGAGTTGCATCGAGATTCTCCAGCTCGCCCTGGATGCGATCGCGTGCAGCCTTGGTGAGCGCACTGAACTTGAGGCTCAGAACTGCTTCGGCATTTGCTTCCGACGTGCCGAGGAGTTCCGCGACGGTGGTCAGTGCCTCCTGATGGTCCTTGCTGTCGACCACTGCATCCAGCACCTCGTGGCGACGCTCCAGCGCACGCACGAGTGCGGAAGTGATCTCGCGTCGGTCCAGGATTTGATCTTGAATATGCGTCGTCATATATGCGACTCCTTGCTGTGTTCGAGGCTCTGTCGAAACGCCGTGCGGACCGTACGAGTCAATAGTGCTCCAACTCGCCCGTTATGGCACGTGTTCAGCCTCCGGTGCGGCGAACGAGCCGTTCGTAGCGCTGGCGGGCGGCTTGAGTACTGCCGAGCCCGAGTCCGAAGGCAATGTCCTGCCAGGTCATGCCCCGTTCACGGGCAATTCCGAGGAACAGTGCTTCCAGCTGTTCCATTTCGGCTCGGGCCTTGGGAATGAGTGTCAACGCAGCCATGACGTCGGCGTCGTCGACTTCGGGTTCGTTCACCTCGGGTGTGTCGGTGCCGCCGGCCAGACGAGCCACGACGCGAACCGCGCCGTAGGGCTCGAGCATCTCCGGATGAGATTGCCGCGCGCGCTGGCTTCGGGTCGCGCCGTGGCGCTCGCTGATCCGAAAGAGTCCGGCGTACTCGCGATGTGCGCGTTCGCGGCCGGAATCGATCGGTCTGAACTGGTCATCGGTCATGAATCCAGGGTGGCACGAACCCGGACCGATGTAAACGTTCTGTTGTGAACAAATTGTTCAGTTTGTCAGGGGTTCGCACACGATGACGGGAAGGACGCGGTCCGTCCAGGCCTGATAGTTGTCGAAATCCGGATACATCGCCGTCAACTTCGGCCACAGCCGAGCGCGCTCGTCCTCGGTTGCGACGCGGGCTTTCATCGAGCGGATCCGAGACTTGATCTGCACCGTCACCACCGGATCCGCCTTGATGTTGTGGTACCACATCGGATTCTTCGGAAGACCACCTTGCGACGCCACCAGAATCACGTCTTCGCCGTCCTCGAGGAACAGCAATGGGCTGATTCGCTCCTCACCGGATTTGCGACCGGTAGTGGTGAGCAGGCAGATCGGCAGCCCGCGTGGGAACGCGCTGCCGACCCGCCACTTGCTACCCAGCCTCCCGTCGGTGGCGCGATACATGGCGACGTTTGCCTTCGACATCCACTTGATGATCTTGACCGTCGCCGGAGCGTCGAGTCCCTTGGGTTTGGCTGGGGGAGTAGTCATCTCAGATACGCTCGATGATGGTTCCGGTGGCCAGCGCGCCGCCGGCGCACATCGTGATCAGAGCCGTCGAGCCGTTACGACGCTCCAGTTCGTGCAGTGCGGTGGTGATCAGTCGAGAGCCCGTGCTGCCGACCGGATGGCCCAGAGCGAGGGCGCCGCCGTTGACGTTGACGTTGTCGAAGTCAGGTTCGTGGACCTGGGCCCAGGACAGTGCGACGGACGCGAATGCTTCGTTGATCTCGAACAGGTCGAGGTCGCCGATCTTCATTCCGCTCTTCTCAAGAACACGGCTGGTTGCCTGCACCGGTCCGTCGAGGTGGAACTCCGGTTCCGAGCCGACCAGTGCCTGGGCGATGATGCGGGCGCGTGGCTTCAATCCGAGTGCGCGAGCCTTGTCCTCGTCCATGAGCAGGACTGCGGCCGCACCGTCGGAGATCTGGGAAGACGTTCCGGCCGTGTGAATCCCGCCTTCGAGGACGGGCTTCAACCGGGCAAGGGACTCGGCCGTCGTATCGCGCAGGCCCTGATCGCGATTGACGAGCTTGGTCTCGCCCGTGAGGTTTCCTTCCTTGTCGACCTGGGGTGCCGAGAGTTCGAGTACCTCTCGGTCGAAACGCCCTTCCTCCCAAGCCTGCTTGGCCAGTGCCTGCGAGCGGACACCGAGAGCTTCGACGTCGTCGCGGGTCAGTCCGCGTCGGCGGGCGATGCGTTCTGCAGCCTCGAACTGGTTGGGCATGTCGATGTCCCACGTCGCCGGCCGACGCGGTCCGGCCTGGTCACCGACGTTGGCGCCGAGGGGAACCTGGCTCATCGCTTCGATGCCGCAGGCGATGCCGGCATCGATGGCGCCGGTGGCGATTAGTCCGGCGATCAGATGGTTCGCCTGCTGGGCCGAACCGCACTGGCAATCCACGGTCGTTGCGCCGGTCTGCCACGGCAGACCTGCATGCAACCAAGCAGTGCGCGTGATGTTGTTGGACTGAGCGCCGGCCTGGGTGACGCAGCCGCCGATCACTTGCTCGATCAGCAACGGGTCGATTCCCGACCGGTCGAGAACTCCCTTTTGTGCAGCTCCGAGGATCTCGGCGGCGTGCAGACCGGCGAGCCAACCTCCGCGCTTGCCGATCGGTGTACGGACAGCCTCGACGATTACTGGTGTGCCCACAGCGGGCTCCTTTCCTTGTAATGAAAAAGTAGAACAGGTTCTCTGCGGGAAGCAAGACCTGCCGACGTTTCCTTTCCTAGTAAGCAGGCTTGTGTTTCAATGAGAGTAGAACGTGTTACACATCACGGATCCCCATCACCCCTGTGATGAAAAGGCTTAGGGCAGGAGACATCAGTGGCACAGCCCGCATTCCCCGAGGGAATCGACTTCACGGACCCCGACATCTACGCGGAACGTATGCCGTTCGAGGAGTTCGCTGAACTCCGGAAGACGGCCCCCGTGTGGTGGAATCCGCAGCCCCCGGAAATCGGAGGATTCCAGGACGAGGGCTTCTGGGTGGTCACCCGTCATGAAGAGGTCAAGGAGGTCTCGCAGCGAAGCGACATCTTCTCGACCCACGAGAACACTGCGATTCCTCGCTTCGCCGACGACATCCCGCGCGAGAACGTCGAGATGCAGCGCTTCATCCTCATCAACAAGGACGCTCCGGAGCACACCAAGCTTCGCAAGCTGGTTTCGCGTGGATTCACCCCGCGAGCCATCAACAGCCTGCGCGAGGAACTGACCGAGCGCGCCGAAAAGATCGTCAAGACTGCGGCTGCCGGTGGTGCCGGAGACTTCGTGGTTCAGGTTGCGTCCGAACTTCCGCTGCAGGCAATCGCCGAGCTTCTCGGTGTGCCGCAGGAAGATCGAATGAAGCTCTTCGACTGGTCCAACCAGATGACGTCGTACGACGACCCCGAATTCGACATCGACCCGCAGGCAGCGTCGATGGAGATCCTGGGATACGCGTACCAGATGGCGGATCAGCGCAAGAAGTGTCCCGCCGATGACATCGTCACCAAGCTCATCGAAGCTGACATCGACGGAAATGAGCTCTCCCCAGAGGAATTCGGCTTCTTCGTGATCCTGCTTGCGGTCGCGGGTAACGAGACCACTCGCAATGCCATCACACACGGCATGGTTGCCTTCCTCGACAATCCCGACCAGTGGGAGCTGTACAAGAAGGAACGCCCGAAGACTGCGGCCGACGAGATCGTTCGTTGGGCCACCCCGGTGACGTCTTTCCAGCGCACCGCGCTCGAAGACACCGAACTCGGCGGACAGAAGATCAAGAAGGGCGATCGCGTCGTGATGATGTACGCGTCGGCCAACTTCGACGAAGACGTCTTCGAGAACCCCACGAAGTTCGACATCATGCGTGACCCCAATCCGCACCTCGGATTCGGCGGCACCGGTGCGCACTTCTGCATCGGCGCGAACTTGGCTCGTCTCGAAATCGATCTGATCTTCAACGCGATCGCCGATCACCTGCCCGACATCACCAGGCTCGGCGATCCGCGTCGCCTGCGCTCGGGCTGGCTCAACGGCATCAAAGAGTTTCAGGTTGATTACAAGACATCGGGATGCCCGGTCAAACACTGATCCGGACTTATACTGACCTGGTAACCGGCGAGTAGGTTCTGTGTAGCTTTTCGGGAGTTGCCTCTGCACTCTCGAACACGCAGAACTACAGTAGACGTTCCGGGGGGCCACTAGCTGGCAACCTGGAACTGCGGCGGCGTCTGCGGGATCCCTCATCTCCCGTAGGCGCCGCCGTTTGTAGTTCAATCTCCAATTCAGCCGCCGTATGGTTTGGTGATCGCTTCGAGGAAGTGGCCCGACGGGTCGAGGAAGTAGACCCCACGCCCACCGTCGTTGGTGTTGAAGCCCGTACTCGACTGGCGCGGATCGGCCCAGTGATCAAGTTTCAAGGCTTGTATGCGCTGGTAGATGCCGTCGAAGTCGTCTTCGGAGACGAGGAAGGCGTAGTGCTGAGACGCAACCTCGGCGCCGTCTTCCACCTGTGCGAAATCGAGCGTCACGCCGTGCTCGAGTTCGACGCCGAGAAAGTAGCCGGCTTCGACCGGGCCCGGTAGACCGAACATGTGAGTGAAGAACCACGCCGACTCTTGTCGGTCTTTTGCGGCGATGATGGTGTGATTGAACGAAATGGTCATGAGTGACCCCTTGCAGTACGACGCCTCCATGCCTGACGCAGTCCGTCATCGACACGCGACGTTGGGAACCAGGAAACCATTTCGAGGTTCGCGGTGCAAGTACGACAGGCTTATTCGAATACGACGAGCGCGGCCCCGGTCGATGAC
>NZ_JBHTTG010000010.1:0-258078 GCF_042794655.1 Rhodococcus sp. NPDC056516
ACGATCACGTACACGGTGACCGGTGCCAATACGGGTAACACGACTCTTGATCCGGTGGTGTTGACCGATGATCTGTCGAAGGTTCTCGACAACGCCGCTCTGGTGGACGGTTCGCTCAAGGCAGTAGTCGATGGTGTCGACGCGACTGCTCCGACGCTCGAAGGCACCACGCTCTCGTGGACCGGTGCACTTCAGGCCGGTAAATCCGTTGTCCTGACCTACCAGGTGAAGGTCAATGCCGGTGTTGCCGGTGGCACGCTGATCAACAACAAGGTCACCGGTACTGCGAAGCCGCCGACGGGTCCGGAGATCACTCCTCCACCGGTCACGACCGAACACCCGGTTGATGGCACTCCCGCAATCGAGGTACTGAAGTCCTCTGACCCGTCCACCACGAACCGTGTGGTTGCCGGCCAGGAGATCACGTACACGCTTACGTTCAAGAATGTGGGCACCGCGGATGGTGAGGTCAGCTTCTACGACGATCTGACCGATGTTCTCGACGATGCAGTAATGACGAAGAATCCGGCTACCACTTCCACGCTGGTTGTTTCGGGTGTCGTCGACAACATCTTTACGGTCACCGGAAAGCTGGCGAAGAGTGAGAGCGCGACGGTGACGTACACCGTCAAGGTCAATCCCCAGATCGGCACGTTGTCGGGTCCCGGATTCACTCCGGGTGTCCTGAACAACTACCTGGTGGTTGGTGGCGAGAACCCGCCGGTGGACTGTGTTCCGGGCGACGCTCTCTGCACCGAGCACCCGGTGGACCCGCCGGAGACCACCACGACGGTGCCGCCGACGACCACCACCACGACGCCGCCGGTCACGACGGAGCCTTGTGTTCCTCCGACGACGACCACGCGGATGGTTCCGACCACAACGGCTGCGACGACGACGGCTAGCGCGATCACTACTGGTGATGCTGATGTGACCGGTACGGAGGAATCCGCCCTCACGGAGGAGACCACCACGGAGGAGACCACCACAGAGGAAACCACGACAGAAGAAGTTGTCGCGGAAGAGATTGTGGATCCGTGTGGCGTGACGACAACTACGCCGCCGACGACAACGACGCCGGTCACGACAGTTCCGCCGACCACGACGGTTCCGACCACGACGGTGCCGGTTACACCGACGATCATCATTCCCCCGATCGTCGTTGTGCCTCCGGTCGTCGTACCGCCGACGGTTCCGGGTCAGCCGGTTCCGAGCACGGTTCCGGGACAGCCGAAGCCCCCGACGGCAAACCCGGGTCAGCCCGGTCAGCCGAAGTCGCCGACGTCTACTCCTCAGGGCGGAACGATCAACTCGGGTGGTGGCGCTGGTGAGAGTGGCGTGAATACCACGTTGCTCGCAGCAGGTGGATTGGTTCTGCTGCTGGCGCTGGGAACGGGTGTTGTTCTCCTGACGCGTAAGCGTCGCGAGGATGGTGACAACTGATTCCCTTGAGAATCTGAGGTAAACGACGTGGGGCAGATCGCAAAGTATGCGATCTGCCCCACGTCGTTTTCGTGCGTATTACGAGCCGAGCCGAGATCCGTCCTTCTTCCAGGCTGCAACTACCGACGGGCGAGGCTGGGAGGAACCACCGTCGGGCCAATGGGATGCGGGGCTTTCGATGCTGGCGTCGTCGGTCTCGCCGGGGTGCTGGACGCAGACGATGACGCGCTTCTCGTCCACAATCGGTCCGCAGGTTTCGGCGCCGACGGGGACGGTGAGGAACTGCTTTGTCTCACCACGATTTTCGCCTTCGAGAACAACACTGAACAGTCCGTCGTTGGACTTGAGTGCGTTGCCGTCGGTGGAGATCCACAGGTTTCCGTGCGGGTCGAAGGCAAGGTTGTCCGGGCACGAGATCGGGCTGACCTTGCTCTTGTCGAATCCACCGAAGTAGGTATCGGCTGTGGCTGGATCTCCGCAGACGAGTAGGAGGTTCCAGCCGAAGGTGGTGCCGGCGTGGTCGTCGGTGATTTCGAGGACCTGGCCGTTCTTGTTGTTGTTGCGCGGGTTCGCCTCGTCGGCCGCTGCGCCGCCGTCGACTCCGCGCTTGGTGTTGTTGGTCAGCGCGACGTAAACCTTGCCGCTCTTCGGGTTTGCCTCGAAGTCCTCGGGGCGGTCCATCTTCGTTGCCCCGACCTTGTCGCCGGCCTGGCGGGTGAAGACGGCTACCTCTTCGGCGCTCATGCCGTCGACCAGCGATTCGCCCTTGCCGTCTTCGCTGGTGCGCAGGATGGCCACCCACTCACCGCTTCCGTCGAACTTGCCGTCCGCGGGGAGTTTGCCGCTGCCGTCGATCTCGCCGGCAGAGTTTCCACTGAGCTTGGCGACGTACAGCGTTCCGGCGTCGAGCAGAGTCATGTTGTGACGCATGGCTGCTTGACTCTTGCCGTCCTGCATCTTTCGGCTTGAGACGAACTTGTACATGTAGTCGAAGCGCTCGTCGTCGCCGCTGTAAGCGACGACGGTGCCGTCCGACGTGATGTAAATGGTGGCGGCTTCGTGCTTGAAACGTCCGAGCGCTGTGTGCTTGATCGGAGTGGACGACGGATCCCAGGGATCAATCTCGACGACGTATCCGAATCGGTTGACCTCGTTGGGTTCTGCGACCAGATCGAACCGCTTGTCGAAGCGTTCCCACTTGCGCTCGGAAGCGGCGCCGGCAAGACCGTAGCGCTTCAGCCGCGCAGCGACTGTGGGATCGGTGACTCCCTCGGCGTTCGCGAAGTACTGGTTGAAGTTCTCTTCGCCGGAAAGCACTGTGCCCCAAGGTGTGACGCCGCCCGCGCAGTTGTTGAGGGTGCCGAGCACTTTGGTTCCGGTGGGATCGGCGCTCGTCTTGAGGAAGTCGCTACCAGCAGCGGGGCCGGTCACGATAAATTCCGTGGTTCCGGTGATGCGGCGGTTGTTCGATCCGATCTCCGGCACCAGCTTGCCGTTGTCGGATTCTCCCTTGACCTGGACGACCGACAGTCCGTGGCTGGCCAAGCCGATCTTGAACTGCTCCTCGGTCGGGTTCTCCGCATCGTAGCCGCGGAACATCGCGGGCTCGGTGGAGTATTCGTGGTTGACCACTAGTAGGTAGGTGTTGGGCTGCCCGTCGACCGGGAGCAATCCGGCGAAGTCGTTGTTGAATCCGAACTGCAGTTCCTGCGCTGCCGCAGTCTGCTTGTCGAAGTCGAAAGCCGGGGCACCGGCGAGAACGGCGTCACCCCAGCGAATCACGACGGCCTGATCGTATCCGTCAGGGACGGTGACCTTGTCTTCTTTGTTGGGAGCGACAGCGCTGAAGTTCGTTCCCGCCGGTGTCGATCCGCTGCTGCTGCCACTCGCCGAACCGGTTCCCGGTTCGGCGCTTGCAGATTCGTCCGAACAGGCGACGAGGGCACTGCCGGCCCCCACCGCGAGGACCGCCATGCCGCTGCCCCGGAGCATGCCGCGACGAGTCAGTGCCGTGCGTGCGATGTCGCGGAAGTACTCGCCGCCCGAGGTGTTGGGGACCTCGTGAGAGCACGCGTTTCCGCACTTGTACTGGCAGGTGATCGACGCGCGTGCAGACACGCCGTCGTGTTTGACGAACAAGGCCAAAGGCTTGATAGCCACCGTGAACTCCCGAGATTCGATGTACGGACTTCGGGAACCGTAGAAGCTCTAAGCAAGGGTAAAGGAACGTAAAAATGAACGGCAAAACAACGAGGTGACCCTTACCCGCGGTTTACGACGCGTCCCCGCGGGGACGTCGCATGACATTTGTCATCGCCGATCCATGACGGTGTCACCGCAGGTGATGACGCTGTGCACTGTTTTCGGCTCCGACTTCCCGCGAAGCTTGAATGCATGAGAGAACCACATGAGGGAAGCCTCCTGACGGACCTGATGGACATCGGACCCGCACCCACGATGGGTCGCGAACTTGTTGTGATCGTCGTGAATATCGCGATCATCGGAGTGCTGTTCGCGATCATCGGCTCCAATCCCGTGTTCTGGATTCTTGTTGCCGCTCTCGCTGTCTATGCGGGTATCCGATTCGTGATCGGGCTGCGCGGCTGGAACCGAGAGGAGGCGCAGCGATGAAGGGCGATCCCGTGATCGACGTTGTCGGAATGTCGCGGCGCTACGGCTCGGGCAAGGATGCGTTCGATGCTGTCCGCAATCTTGATCTGAGTGTCCAGGAAGGCGAGTTGTTCGGCCTCCTCGGAACTAACGGTGCCGGCAAGACATCCACTCTCGAAGTGATTCAGGGTCTTTCGCGGGCCAGTGCGGGTACCGTGCGCGTTTTGGGGATGGATCCGGTGCGCAACCGCAAGCAGATTCGCCCGTCACTGGGCATCATGCTTCAGAAGGGCGGTCTTCCCCAAGATCTCACTGCCCGCGAGAGTTTGGCGATGTGGGCAGGAACCTGCTCGAATCCACTTCCCGTCGACGAGGTCCTCGAGCGCGTGGACATGCGTGACCGTGGCGATACCCGCGTGAAGTTCCTCTCGGGAGGTGAAGCGCGCCGACTGGACCTGGCGTGCGCGATCATCGGCCGTCCCCTCGTCCTATTTCTCGACGAACCGACTACCGGACTGGACCCCGAAAGTCGTCGTAACACTTGGCAATTGATCGCTGACTTGAAAGCGTCGGGCGTCACCATCATGTTGACGACACACTACCTGGACGAGGCCGAGTCCCTGTGCGACCAGTTGGCGATCATGCACCGAGGATCGGTGGTGCGCAGCGGAACCGTGGCGGACGTCGTCGCGGATCATCCCGCCCAGATCAAACTGCACCGCCCAGGTCTTCCGCTCCCAGCGCTGGCCGGCGCCGAGGTACGCGTCGAAAACGATCTGGTGGTGATCACCACTCGCACAGTGCAGGAGACTCTGACGGAACTGCTGCTGTGGGCACAGCACAACAACATCCTGCTGACCGGGCTGGATGCCCGCGCGGCATCCCTGGAGACCGTATTCCTCTCCATTGCAGACCAATTCGATCATCACGCAACTCTCGAAGGAGCGTCGGCATGAACCGCATAGCAACCCTGTCTCGTTCGGAGTTCACGCTCCTGGGACGAAATCGACTGTTGCTCTTCAACGCAATCGTCCTCCCGTTGATCTTTCCCGTGGGGATGCTGTACCTCTCACGCGATGGCGGGTTGTCCGACAAGTCGGTGTCGGCAGGCCTCGAGGTGTTTGCACTCTTCCTGCTCGTGTTCGTGGTCTTCTACAACCTGCTGTCGGTGTACGCGACGCGTCGTGACGAGTTGGTTCTCAAGCGACTGCGGACCGGGGAATGCAGCGACGCCGAGATCCTCGCGGGCCCGGCAGTGCCGTCGTGGGTGCTCACCGGACTGTTGACGGTGGTCATCGGCATCGCCGTGATGGTTCTCGGCGGCAGTGCTCCGGTTAATCCCGTGCTGGTGCTGGCCGCGGTGATAGGCGGCGCCGCGCTCTTCACCGCGCTGGCGTTGATCACTTCGGCCGTCACTCGGAACGCAGAAGCGGCGCAGATCACCTGCATGCCGATTCTGATTCTGGCGACGGCAGGAATGTCTTCAATCAGGAATGTCCTGCCGGACAACGTTGCTCGCATTCTCGATTTCACTCCGCTGGCCGCGGTAGTCGACCTTCTCAATCTCGGATGGCTGGGGCGGACCACTGGCGAACTGGCTGATCTGGGCGATGCGCCCGGTGTTGCGGCCGGATTTGTCGACACCTTCGGTTCGGCTGCGCAACCGCTGTTGGTCATGCTGGCCTGGATCGTCGGTTCGGTTCTGATCGCGAACGTCCACTTCCGCTGGGAACCGCGTTCGTAGAACTCTGAGAAGGTAGTGAGCATGATCGCGCAGAACTTCGGACGCTGGAATCCGAGACGGACGTGGCGAACCGCGTCGAACGTCGACAAGGTTCGCCTCTACACGCGGCAATCGTTCATCATGGTCGCAGTGGTTTTCGGTGGCTTCGGTGCGGTCACCGAGGTCGTTGCGGATCGGTATCTGTCGGGTGTCTTCCTCGGAATCAGTGCCGTTGCGTGCGTCATCGCCGTGTCTCGGATGCCTGATCTGGGCGGGATCGTGGTCAAGCCCGTCCAGATTCCTCTTGCCGTGATGACGTTGTCGGCGTTCTGCTCGGCGGGAATTGCCTTGGGAAACAATGGCGAGAACGGCCCGTACTTCTGGCTGGCGGCAATCCTTGTGGTTCCCCTTGCCGGGTTGACGTCGTTGCGCTGGCTGATCGTGGGCTCGGTGGTCGCCGGGGTTGTCTTGGGACTGCTTGCGGGTCCGGAAAGCGGCGTGTCCGTCGGAATCGTTGCCGGCTTCATGGGGCTGACCGTCTACATGTCGGTCTGGCTGCTGCGGATGGTTACCGAATTGGACGAGGCACGCGGAGCCGCCGCTGCTCTGTCCGTCGCCGAGGAGCGGTTGCGATTTTCGCGTGATCTGCATGACGTCGTCGGGCGGGCACTGTCTGCAATTGCGGTGAAAAGTGAACTTGCAGCCACGCTTTCACGACGCGGCGACGATCGTGCCGCCGCGCAGATGAACGAAGTACGCGAACTTGCGCAAGATTCACTCGACGAAGCGCGCGAGTTGGTTCGGGGATACCGGTCCATCGCCTTGGCGTCCGAGTTGGCCGGTGCGCAGTCTTTGCTCGAGGCCGCCGGAATCTCCACCGCGATACGTGGATCGGCGGATCAACTGCCGGTGGAACTGGCCGAAGCCGCTGCCTGGGTCGTCCGTGAAGGAGTGACCAACATTCTCCGGCACTCCAGTGCCGAGAATTGCAGCATCGAGGTATTCGCGGACGGAGTCGTGATTGCCAACGACGGCGCACGTATCGCAGAGCCGAACAACGGAACCGGCCTGAACGGATTGCGCGAGCGCGTCGGCGCCGTCGGAGGAACTGTCGAAACCGTCCAAGACGAAGATCGCTTCACGCTCAACGCCCACTTTCCGTCCCGAACGAAGGAGTCTCGGTGACCGAGCCGATCAAGGTACTGCTGGCCGACGACGAGAACCTGATCCGCTCGGCTCTGGCCATGATGTTGTCGCTCGAAGACGACATCGTTGTCGTGGCGGAAGCCGAATCCGGCGAGGACGCCGTGATCGCTGCTGCGAAGCATCAACCTGACGTAGCCGTGCTGGACCTTCAAATGGCAGGTATCGACGGCATCGAGACGGCGCAACAGATTGCGCAGACGGTCTCGGGGTGCGTCTCGATCATCGTGACGAGCCACGGGCGTCCCGGGTATCTGAAGAAGGCACTGTCAGCAGGCGTCCGAGGATTTCTGCCGAAGACGACGCCTGCGGCGACGCTCGCCGAGGTGGTCCGCAGCGTCCATGCGGGCGGGCGGTACGTCGATCCGTCGTTGGCAGCCGAGGCAATCGGCGCAGGCGACTCACCGCTTACTCCGCGTGAAGCGGACGTACTCGAGTACGCGGCGGACGGAGCATCCATCGAGCAGATCGCTTCCCGGGCACACCTCTCGGCAGGAACCACGCGGAACTATCTGTCGTCAGCTGTCACCAAACTCGGTGCTGCCAATCGGCACGAAGCTGCAGTGATCGCCCGCCGGCAGGGGTGGATTTAGGGCCCCGAAGCCCCGCGATGTCGAGAATAGCCCCGCGATGTCGAGAATCCCCGACTTGATTCGTCCCTGTAGTGACGTGCGACCAGAATGGGTGGCACCGACACAGAGGAGATTCACGATGGCCAAGTACTTGCTGCTCAAGCACTACCGCGGCGCTCCGGCTGCAGTCAACGACGTGCCGATGGACCAGTGGACACCGGAAGAGATCACGGCTCACGTGAAGTACATGCAGGATTTCGCGGATCGGCTCGAGAAGGCAGGCGAGTTCGTCGACGGTCAGGCTCTCGCTCCAGAGGGCACCTTTGTCCGGTACGACGGTGAGGGTCGCCCCCCGGTCACCGACGGTCCGTTCGCGGAGACCAAGGACCTCATTGCCGGCTGGATGGTGATCGACGTCGACAACTACGACCGTGCCGTCCAATTGGCCGGCGAACTCTCGGCCGCGCCCGGCGCAGGCGGGAAGCCGATTCACGAATGGCTCGAACTGCGCCCGTTCCTGACCGAGCCGCCGACCATCACGGACTGAAACCTGTCATGGACGACGCCCTGCTTCGGAGTCTGACTCCGAGCGTGCTCGGCATCCTCGTCCGCCGCGGAGCAGATTTCGCGTCGGCCGAGGACGCCGTGCAGGACGCTCTGCTCGAGGCGGTCAGGGTCTGGCCGGACAACCCGCCGCGGGACCCGAAGGGCTGGCTGGTCACGGTGGCCTGGCGGCGGTTCCTCGACGGGATCCGGTCGGATGCGGCTCGTCGCAAGCGGGAGTTTCTGGCGGACGAGCAGCCAGGCGAGCGGCCGGTCAGCGGGTCGGTGCCGGGCGTGGACGACACACTCCAGCTCTACTTTCTGTGCGCGCACCCGTCGTTGACGCCGTCGTCCGCCGTCGCACTCACGCTGCGCGCTGTCGGCGGGCTGACCACCCGCCAGATTGCGCAGGCCTACCTGGTGCCCGAGGCGACTATGGCTCAGCGCATCAGCCGAGCCAAGCGCACGGTCTCCGGCGTCCGGTTCGAGCAACCCGGCGATGTCGCCACCGTCCTGCGTGTCCTCTATCTGGTCTTCAACGAGGGGTACTCCGGCGACGTCGACCTGGCCGCGGAGGCGATACGGCTCACCCGGCAGTTGGCGGACGCGATCGATCACCCCGAAGTCGCAGGGTTGCTCGCACTGATGCTGCTCCATCACGCTCGTCGAGCCGCGCGAACTGCCGCGGACGGCAGTCTGGTTCCGCTAGCCGAGCAGGATCGCAGCCGGTGGGACACCGATTCGATTGCCGAAGGAGTCGCAATCCTCCAGTCAGCTCTCGCCCGCGACCGGCTCGGTGAGTTCCAGGCCCAGGCCGCCATTGCTGCGCTCCACGCCGACGCTCTCACAGCAGACGAGACGGACTGGGTGCAGATAGTGGAGTGGTACGACGAACTCGCAGCCCTGACCGACAGCCCGATCGTCCGGCTCAACCGAGCGGTGGCCGTCGGCGAGGCGGACGGACCACGCGCCGGATTGGCAGCTCTTGCAGCGCTGGACGATTCACTTCCACGCCATGCCGCAGTCGAGGCCTATCTGCGTGAACGCGACGGAGACCTGGAGACGGCGGCGAGGTTGTATGCCGATGCAGCGCACAAGGCATCCAACCTCGCCGAACGTGACCATCTGATGCTTCAGGCGTCGAGGATCAACGCCCGTCGATCTCCTGCAAGCGCCCCTGAGTCAGAGAACCTGTGAGAGAAACGCCTGCAGTCGATCTGTTTCGGGATCGTCGAAAAGCTGTTCCGGAGTACCGGTTTCGACAACGGCGCCACGATCCATGAAGAGCACCTTGTCGGAAACGGAACGCGCGAAGCCCATTTCGTGCGTCACGACGACCATGGTCATGCCGGACTTCGCGAGATCGGCCATCAATGCCAGAACACCCTTGACCAGTTCGGGGTCAAGAGCTGACGTCGCCTCGTCGAAGAACATGACCTCGGGCTTCATCGCCAGGGCGCGGGCAATGGCGACGCGCTGCTGCTGACCGCCCGAAAGGTTGCCGGGCCGCGAGTCGGCCTTCTCCTTGAGTCCCACCAGATCCAGCTGCTCGAGTGCGAGCGCCCGAGCCTGTTCCTTGGACAACCCCTTGAGCTTGTTCGGCCCCAGTGCGATGTTCTCGGCGACGGTTTTGTGCGGGAACAGGTTGAAGTGCTGGAACACCATGCCGATTCGCTGGCGAAGCTCGTCGGGGTTGTCCTTCAGGACGGACTTACCGTCGAGCAGCACGTCACCCTGCTCGGGCTCGTGCAGACGGTTCAGCACGCGCAGGAGCGTCGACTTGCCCGAACCGGAGGGCCCGATGACGGTGACGGTGTTTCCGGCGTCGACGTGCAGGTTGACGCCGCGAAGCACCTTGTTGGTACCGAAGGACAGATGCAGGTCCTTGCCGGTGAGCGATACGGACTTCAGTTCAGAGCTGGTGGTCATGTCCTCAGCCCCTTTCCACGACGATGGCCTGCTCGAGCGGATCCAACGTGCCTGAGGTGTCGGCGCGTCCAGTCCGGAGTCGGTTGTCGATGTAGTTGACGAGGTGCGTCAGCGGGATGGTCAGAGCCAGGTAGAACAAGCCTGCCGCGACGAGCGGGGACAGGCTGCCGGTCTGGGCGTTGAGATCGCGTCCGACGGCGAAGAGTTCCCGCTGGGTGACGAGCAGACCGAGGAAGTAGATCAGCGACGAGTCCTTGATCAGCGAGATGAACTGGTTCATCAACGCCGGCAGAACGCGTCGTACACCCTGCGGGATGACGACCAGCGACATGGACTTTCGGTAGCTGAAGCCGAGGGCACGGGAGGCTTCAAGCTGCCCGGACTCGACACTCTGGATACCGGATCTGAAGATCTCACCGATGTACGCCGACGCGAGCAGCGACAGCGCCGCGACACCGAGCCAGTACGGATTGCTGCCGGTGATTCCCTTGACGATCGGCCCGACGCCGAGCCCGATGATCAAGATGATGACGACGGCGGGCAGGCCACGGAAGATGTCGGTGTAGACGCGGGCGGGCCAGCGCAGCCAACGGGTTCGCGAGATACCGGCGACAGCGAGCAGCATGCCGAGTATCGTGCCGATGATGCCCGACGCGAGCGCGAGGATCAGGGTGTTGGGCAGACCGGTCTTGAGGAGATCGGGGAATGCCTTCTTGTACAGATCCCAGTCGAAGAACGTGTCCTTGAGCTGTTCGAGCGTCGACTTCGGTTGGTACGACGCGGTATCCCCACCGTCGCCGTTGGCTGCGTTTTCTGCTGCGATGGCTGCGAAGTCGGGCAGTTCCGGAGTGGCCGCGGCCTTGGATCCGGGCTTCCAGCCTTCGGGGAGTTGGCGCGGCACCCAGTCGGCGTACAGCTGGGACCAGGTTCCGTCGTCGATGACTGCGTCGAGGCCGGAGTTGAGGGCGTCGATCAGCGGCTGGTTCTCCTTGTTCACCGCCCAGCCGACGAAGTTGTTGACCGAGAAGGTGTTCTGGATGATCGAGGTCGGATCACCGGGAGCGATCGCGCCTTCGGCCTGCTGAGACGGAGCCACCCAGGCGTCGATCTGGCCGGACTTGAGGTTCGCGTACGCCGTGGCGTAGTCGGGGAACTTCACGGGATCGAGCTTGAGGGTGTTCACGACGTAGTCGTCCTGAACGGTTCCCTGGACGACGCCGATGCGCTTGGACCCGTCCAGGTCTCCGAAGCCGGTGATCGCGCTGCCGTTGGGCACCACGAGGGAGAAGTATCCGAAGTCGTAACCGTTGGTGAAGCCGACGGTGTTGCGACGGTCGTCGGTGGTGGTGATGGACGACGAGCCGACGTCGAAGCGTCGACCGGCAACTTGGGCGAGTAGACCAGCGAACTCGGTGCCGACGAACTCGACCTTCAGGCCCAGCTTGTCCGCGACAGCCTTGAGGAGTTCGTTGTCGTATCCGGTGTACTGGTTCTCGGAGTTGACGCAGATGCTCGGGGGCGCGTCACCGAGCGTGCCGACCGTGATGACCCCGGGTTTGATCAGATTCAGCTTCGAGGTGTCGATCTGATTGACCGGTGTGACGGTGGCCGTGGTGTAGCGGTCTTCGGCGCCCGCACCCGCTGCCGCATCCAGGTTGGTGGGCGCCGCGGTTGCGGCTCCCACTCCTGGAGGTGCACATAGGTCTGTGGGGGCTGCCGACGAATCCGAGCCACTCGAGCACGATGACAGAGTCAACGCCAGGAGGGCAGTGAGGAGCAGTGCCACCACCAGGCGGATCTTCGCTGCGACGGAAGAAAACATGCGAGCAGCCTAAACCTAAGGGTAGCCATTTCTCCGTGTAGAACTGTTGACAGTTTTCGGACAAGCGGCCGTTGCGCTGCGGGCATGCTTTCAAATCAGCGTGATTTTAAGTATCGCCAGGTTGGGGAAACTCATTCCGAAGTGATCAGCGTCAGCGTATCGGTGCGAGTTCGACGCTCGCCGGAGGTACCAGGCGACGCAGCGTCCCGTCGAAGCCGGTGACGTAGAGCGCCCAACCGTCGCCGTCCTGGCCGATACGCACTGAACTCGGCCCGTTCCACCCATTCGACAGACCCGAAGCGACGACGCAGGAAGTGCCGGTTTCAGGGTGTACACGATAGATCGAGCCTTCGACGTGAGCAGCGGCGTAGAGCATTCCATCCTGCGACATGGTCAGATCGTCGAGACCGGGTACCGGGCTCGGGACGGTTGCGACAACGGCCCACGCATCAGGGGTATCCACAGGGACTCGAATGATCTGACCTGTGAACAGATCATCGGTGTACACGGCTCGATGATCCGGACTGAGCGCGAGCCCCTCTGAACGTGGCACTGCGGCCCAATTGGGTGCGACGGTTCCGGAGTCGTGTTGATAGCGCGACACGCCCTTCGACGGACCGCCCTCCGTTCCGACCCACGTCGTCAGCAGATCGCCGTCGGGAAGTCGGAGCAAGCCGTTGCCCGCGAAGTCGACGGGTGCGGACAGCCGATCCGTCGTGGTGTCCAGTTGCCACAGCTTGCCGTCCTGTCTGGTGAGGAAGGACAGCCTCGAACCGTCGAGCTGCAAACCGCCAGGAGCAGCCATGCCGTCGAGGACGGTTCGTACCTGTCCTTCGGCGTCGACGTGGTAGATCTTCGACTCGCCGGAGAGGTAGAACCCGCCGTTGTCATCGGGCTCGAGGTTTTCGAGCTGCTCCAACCCTTGCGCTACGGTTTCGACCTGCCACTCGCCGCACATCGGCGCGGTTGTCCAGGTTGCCTCCGCCGGCGTCGCCGCAGCCACGGTCCCGGCTGCGATCGCCGCGACGATCAACAACGCCCGAGCTCGGTTGCGTGATACCCCCATTGCGCACAACTTACGGCAAACCGGACCAATATCAAACGGTCTGGTCGGTATAGCCGACGCCCAGCGGATCGCTCCAGGAGGTCCACACGTCTGGTCCGAGTTCGATCTCGGCTGTGGTGAGTAGGCAGGAATCGAGGTCTTTGTGCAACCGAGTCGGGTCGATGGATTGGCCGATGAAGACGAGTTCTTGTCGGCAGTCTCCGACGGGTTCTTCCCACTTGTCGAGGATTCCGTCGCGACGGTAATCGTCGGCCGGCCACTCGTCGCGGGGTAGAAACTTCCACCAACGGCCGACGTATCCGTGGCGAATGAGATGACCGGCCTGAGAAATACTCCCGATCTCGGTGAACCGGCCGGCATTCCAGTAGTAGCCCTTGGCGCGAAGTAACTTTCCGTTGGTCCACTCGCTGCTCAGGAAATCATGCAGCCGTTGGGGGTGGAAGGGTGCGCGCTCGCGGTACACCACCGAACTGATTCCGTACTCTTCGGTTTCGGGGATGTGTTCACCCTGGAGTTCTTGTAGCCATCCGGGGGCCTGCGCCGCTTTCTCGAGCGAGAACAAACCGGTATCGAGAATCGTGTCGAGTGGGATGCGTCCGAGCGTCATCGGCACTATCGAGGCAGTTGCATTCAAAGATCGTAGGACCGCGGTCAGCTCGATCAGATGCTCCCGCGAGACCAGATCGGCCTTGCTCACCAGGATCACATCGGCGAATTCGATCTGATCGACAAGCAGATCCGCGATGTCTCGTTCGTCTTCCGGGGCATCGGCTTCGACGCGGCCCCCAGCCGTGTAGTCGCGCAGAAAACTGTGGCCGTCGACGACGGTGACCATGGTGTCGAGTCGGGCGACGTCGGCGAGGGCGTGGCCGTCGGTATCGATGAATGTGAACGTCTCTGCGACGGGCAGCGGTTCGGAGATGCCCGAAGATTCGATGAGTAGGTAGTCGAATCGGCCATCGGCGGCCAAGGCACTGATCTCGGAGAGAAGATCCTCTCGCAGAGTGCAGCAGATGCAGCCGTTGGTCATCTCGACCAGTTTCTCCTCGGAGCGACTGAGCGAAATCTCACGCTCGACTTCTGCACTGTCGATGTTGATTTCGCTCATGTCGTTGACGATCACCGCAACCCGACGACCCTCCCGATTGCGCAGGATCTCGTTGAGTAGCGTCGTCTTCCCGGCGCCCAGGAAACCTGACAGCACCGTGACCGGAAGTCGTGTGTCGACCATGATTTCCAGTGTCCTTCCGAATGAGTGAATCGATGTGGGGAGACGGCGGTCATGCGAAGCGCTGTGATCGCATGACCGCCGCCCGGAATTGCTGGAAGATCAGGCCGCCGGCTCGAGGTAACCCTCGAAGAGGTCGACCACGACGCTCCCGCCATCTGTGTCGCTGCCGAACAGTTCCTCCGCAGCGAACGTCACGTGGTACGTGGGTTCTTCACCGGCGTCGTTGCGGCCGTGACCGATTGCGTCGGGAAAAGGCCACTTCTCCGTCGTCCGGTGAGCGATGGTCCCCACGCGTCCTCGGCAGTACGCAGGCATTCGAATATGCCCGGGAACGTATTCGTCTCGCACGCGTACTCGCTGACCGACCTCAAAGGTTGTTGTGTCGGTGCGAGCCGGTCGGCCTTCGGATTCGCTGGGGCGTGAGAGTGGGAAGGGGCCTCCCGCAAGGTTTTCGAGCTCGTCCTGCGTCAGGATTCCCTTTTCGACCATCAGTGCTGCGACGCCGATGACGTATCTCTCGTAGTACGGGGTCATCATGTAGTGGCGGGGTTCCATCCGCTCGACGACGTATCGAACTTCGTCGACGCTGAATGCTCCGAGTTCGGCGACACCGGCGAACATCAGGCTGTACGGCAGGTGTTCCCACTCGGCGTGGAAGGTGGGGCCGATGTCGGCGTTGACGGTATGCGGGACTTTGCCGAAGCCTTGAACTCCGGCAAGATCGTGTACTCCATCCATGGTGTGCTTCTTTCTTGTCGGGGTGATCAGACGGTGGGGACCTGCGGGACTGCGACGCCGATCAGGCAGTCCTTGGTGACGATCTCTTGAAGCTGTTCCTGGCTCCAGCCTTCGGTGCCTGCGGGACGTTGCGGAAGAACCATGTAGCGAGTTTCGGCGGTGGTGTCGTAGACGCGGATCTCGACGTCCGACGCGATCTCGGTTCCCATCTCGGAGAGAACCTTCCGTGGCTCGCGCACCACTCGCGCACGGTATTCGAAACTCTTGTACCAGGTAGGGGGCAGGCCGAGAATGGGCCACGCGGTGCATGAACACAGCGAGCACACGATCACGTTCTTGAGGGTCGGGGTGTCTTCGACTGCCACGATGTATTCGCCCTGGGGGCCCAGATATCCGTACTGGGCAACCGCGGCGGTACCGTCGGTGAGAAGCAACCGCCGGAACTCGGGGTCGGTCCACGCCCGCGCGACCAATTCCGCTCCGCGCCTTGGACTGAAGTCCTCCTCGAAGGTCTTCTTCCATCCTTCGACGTAACCGTCGGGTACCAATCCCTTACCGTCGAGTGCGCGGAACAGTGCCCACGCCCGGTCGGAGACCGGCGCCTGGGCCGGTGCGGCGTTCTCCGTTGTGTGGTCGATCGTTACTGACATCTGGTTCACCTTTTCTATGCGGGCTGATCATGTGTGAATCGGTGGAATTTGTTGTGCAAGTGCGGATACAGAACTAGGCGAGGCTGAGTTGTGGTGCAGAATCGGAGGTGCGGTCGGCAGGTGTCGGAAACACGCCGCGGAGCTTTTCGAATGCGCGCCCGACCCGGAGGACCGTCGCATCGTCGAAGGTTTTGCCGGTGATCATCATTCCGACCGGAAGTCCGTTCACCAGGCCGGCCGGAACGGACAGGGACGGATGTCCGGTCACGTCGAATGGTGCAGTGTTGGCGATCATCCCGAGGGCCTTCGTGATGAAGGTGGCGCGGTCCACGTCCTTCGCCGGCAATTCGGATGCGACGTAGGGCAGTGTGGGCATCACCAGGACGTCGAACTGTCTCAAGGCAGTGTCGTAGGCGGCGCGGGCGAGCGGTACCAGGTTGCGAGCTTTGCCGTAGCTCGCGCCGCCGAGGGTGGTGATGCCGTGGTGGCCGGTCAGCGCCACTAGTTTGACGGTTTCGGACAGAGCGTCGGCGTGCTGAATGCGTCGAGAAGCAAAGTGTGCCATCAGTTCCGGATCGTACAAACCTTCGGCGTTCATGCCGTATCCGTTGCCGTCCAACATCTGGTAGGCACCACCATCCGTGGCGATCACGTTCCAGATATGGAAAGCATGCAGGTGCCACGGGATGCTTACTTCCTCTACCGTGCAGCCGATTTCGCTCAAACTGTGTGCCGCTGCGCGGACTGCGTCGTCGACCTCGGGTTGTGAGACCGCGTGCCCGAAACCTTCTCGAACGATTCCGATTCGCAGGCCGTCCACGTCGGAGTCGAGGGTGGACAAATAGTCACCTGCTTCGACACTGTCCGGCTGACGTGGGTCGTTGCCGTCGCGGCCGGCGATGACCGAAAGCATCAGTGCGGCATCGTGGACCGTGCGTGTGATGGGGCCGAGGTGGTCGATTGTTCGCTCGATGGGAAATGCCCCGGTATACGGGACGAGCCCGAACGTCGGCTTGTGTCCGACGACGCCGCAGAATGCCGCCGGGATCCGGATCGATCCGCCCTGATCCCCACCGATGGCAAAATCGACGTCACCGTTTGCGACGAGAGCCGCACTGCCACCGGATGATCCCCCTGCTTCGCGCTGCGAGTCCCATGGGTTGTGAACCGGCCCGCTTGCCGGCGTGAAGCTCGAGCCGGAGAAACACAGGTCCTCACACACGGCTTTGCCTGCGACGGTCGCCCCGGCCGCCAGTAGCCGACTGACGACAGTTGCATCGCGAGACGGGGTGAACCCTTCTACTGTCCGAGACCCGTTCATCATCGGAACTCCGGCCACGGTCACGTTGTCCTTGATCGCCACGCTTCGGCCGGTCAGGACGCCGTCCGACGTCGGCGGGATGCTTGTGGTCACATACCAAGCGCTCAAAGGATTTTCGCTCGCAGTTGGCACCTTGTGCTCGCGTGACGTGGTCGGCGGGGTTGCCTCGTCGGCGTACAACTGGTCGACGACGTCGTAGGAGCCCAGTGCTCCGTCGATCAGTGCCGGCCACTCGAGCCGGGCTGATTGGTCGAGAGTGATGCCGTAATGCTTTGCGGCGGTGTCTATTGCATTGTCGTCAGGTCGGATTGTCGCCATGAGAAGTGTGCTCCTGATGTGATCGGCTTCACTTGTCTTTCAGACTAGGGCCGGATCCATAATTGCGTCAATAGGTATCGACATATTGACTCGTTAAGTTCGGGTTACGCGCGCTCAGAGAGAGCGGGGGTGCAGGCGCCCACGGCGTGATTCAGCGAGCAAAATCGGTCGATGCAGTGGAACACCGGTGTTCGTAGAGCTTTTCGACGTCGTGACAAGCTGCCGAAGTACTGTTTCCGGATCGCCTGCCGACGTTCCTTCGGCTGCGCGTGCGTAAGCGATGATCGCTTCGTACGTTGTCTCCGACAGGGAACTGAGCGGAGGCAGGAGTTCGTTCGAGCTCGCGCTGTATCGCTTTTCGAGGTCGTGATCGCCGGCTGCGGATTGAAAGTAGCCGAATGCCGCCCAGACTCCGTCGGCATCGGAATTGCCGATGAGCTGCTGAGTGGCCTCGTCGAGGACCAATGCAAACGTCCGCGTGGTGGCCCGCAGTCCGTGCTGGGCGCATTGTCGTTCGAAGAAGACCTCGTCATGGCCGACCAGGGTGGAAAGAATCAGTTCGGCCCCGGAGTCGGCTATCGACTCGATGATGCGTGAGAAGTCGGTTGTCCCCAACGGTACGTAGATTTCGCCGGCCACCGAACCTGTGGATTCGGCGATCACACGCCGGGCCGCCCAATGTGCTCCGAACGACCACGAATACTGCTGGCCGACCAGGAACCAAGTGCGAGAACCGGTCTCGGACATCATTGCGGGTATACCCGCTCGCGTCTGGTCGAGTGGTCGCTCACCCAATCGAAGGACTCCCGGACGCGATCGACCTCCCTCGTTGAGAACTGTGTGCACCAACAGCACACCGGTGTTCTGCAAGGCAGATGCAGCGGCATTGAAGGTCGACGATGTCACGCACGCGAAAACGGCGCGACATCCGCTTTTCACCAGTCGCAGTGCGGTCGCCGCTCCGGCCGCCGAGTCGGAAGCGTCATCGCCTATTATCAAGTCGACGAGAACGCCGCCGACGCCGCCGTCGGCATTGATTTCTTCCACGGCCAGGGCTGCGAGTTGTTCTGTTGCCTGGGCGAATACAGCTGCCGGGCCGGATTTGCTGACCAGCAGCCCGATCCGATGTCGGTCGGAACGCGGAGGTTCGGGTGGAGCGAATCCGCGCTTGTTGGCAAGCCAGGAAATGCCGTCCTGATCGAGGCTGGACTCGAGAACGATCCTGGTCCCGGTGCCGTCGGGAAAGAACCGGATCGTCAGGCGGCCGCGCCACGGTTGGTGGTGCACGATTACGACCGATCGGCCCCGCTTCACGCCGGCGACGTATCCCAACAGCGTGATCGGCATTCCGGCTAGATCTGCGCGTGCGCCGTCGCCGACGGGAAGGGAGATGGCGGCAGCGGCCCCGACCGTAAGTTGCTCACATTCGAGTTCGAGCAGTTGCCCCGTTTCGAGGCGCTCGAAGGCTGACCCTGGTGGGTCGGTCGTCACGATCTGTGCCGTTACGGAGAGACCTGGCACGTTCTACTTCCTGCCTGAAATAGGTGCTGGGGCTCAACAGGGCCTCACGCCCGGCGACGCACCGAAGCCGCGTCGGAATCCTCAGTCGCAGTGGTCGGCAACTCGGAGGCGTTCGAACCTGCTTCCAGCGCTCGCCCGAGGACGTCGCGCAGGAACTGGAGTGCATCGTTGGCGGGCCCCGACGGATCTATCGAGAACAGGCGATGACGTCCTTGACGCCGTTCGACGATCACTCCGGACAACCGCAGCGCCTTGAGATGTGTGGATACCGTGGTGCGACCGACCGTCGAAATTTGATCGCTGATGAAGCCCGCGTTGCACTCGCCGTGGGTAGCCAGCGTGTCGAGAATCTGTCGACGCACTTGGTCGGCCAGCACAGCAAACGCCAACTCTTCGTTTCGTTGAGTAGTCACTGTCTGCTGTCCGCGCTTCCTCGATGGTCTCTACTGAGATATGTCGACACTCGTCAACATATCTCGAGTTGCCTCCGAGGGAAAGAACGTGGCCGAAGATTTCCGGCGACTTCGGTCAGTGCGCGGCGGTGGTCACCGCGTCGCGCAGCATTCCGGTCCCGGGATGGCAATTGATGTACTCGTACAGCTGATCGGCGGCATCGAATACCGAGACCTCATGGTAGAGACGCAATTTCGACAGGCCCTCGGCCACCCGGAAGAACGTCGTGAAGATCCGTAGATGGGTCGGGTGGGATTCCGACCACCGTTCGAGTTGGTCGAGCGAGGCCCAGTGGCCGATGTTGTAGCTCAAGTCGAGGAAGTTTCCGTCGATGTCGATGTTGCGTACGAATCGGTTGCTGTAGCACCCGACGGCCGGGCCGTTGTCGCGGAGGAAGTCCATGCCCGATTGAAGAGTGGGCAGGATTTCGTCCAGGTAGAGGCTGCGCTCGTCCGCTTCCGCGTCGGCCCAGTCCTGCCCGGACCTGATCAGTGCGATGTTGTCGTGTCCCCGCACTACTACGCGTCCACCTACGGCGGGGTCACCGGCGACGACCCGCAGTTTGCCCGAGGCCTGCATCCAGTCGGTCTGGGAGATCGGAAACCGCTCGCGCATCGAACCCCAGTAGCCGTGCTCGTTGATCTCGCCACTGATGCCGTCCATGACGGCTCCGACCCCGGGGAGGTCGTCTTGGAACGCGTAGAGCGTTTCGAACTGTTCGGCTCTCGGTGCGACGATCTCGCGGAAGAACCCCAATCCGTCCGACAGGCGGTCTTCGGACTCCCACCAGGAGGCCACTGGAGGTGATGTGCTCCAACGATGTTGGGAAGAAACATCTTTCCAATAACCGACCACGATCAGGTTCTCGTAGCCCTGGTTGTCGATGTGATGGGTGAGATCGTGGTGTGCCGGTCCGTCCGGCAAGTCGAAGCCGGCGACGATATCCCGCATCGCCTGCAGCGCTGCCGGGCGCTGATCCTCGCCGCGGAACTGCACGCCGAGATAGCCCATCACGACCTGTTGCAATGTGTCGTCTGCGCGCCCGACCCACATGGGAAACGGTGGCGTATAGGTATCCGGAACCCGCCTGGTCAGAGTGCGCGGGCATTGAAGGTGTTCGCCGATTGCAGATTCCATGAGTGCTCCCTGTGATGTAGGTGGTCGAATCGGGTGCCTGGCACTTGGCAACGCCGTGCCGAAAATCTACGCCCGCTCAGCCGAGCAAACTTGGCCGTCAGCGCCCGATGCTTGGCCTACCGTGCCAAGAATTGTGGATACGCTTCGGCGACAGAGAATTTTGAACACCATGTTCAATGGGTAAGTGTCCGAAGATGTTACAGATCAGCGGGTAGTACTTGTGGGGGCCGCTGCTTGCGACCGGTATCGCCGCGGGCTGATCCCGAATTCCGCCTTGAAGGCTCGACTGAAGGCGGCAAGGTCGGTGAATCCCCAGCGGTGAGAAATCTGGGTCAGCGACCGCTCTACTCCGTTTCGTTGCACGATCTCACGACGGCAACCGTCGAGTCGACGGCTGCGAATCGACCGTGACACCGTCGTGCCGTGTTCGGCGAAGGCTCGGTGCAACTGGCGAATGGAGACTTTGACCGATCCCGCGATGTCCACCGGAGACAGGGCCGGGTCTGCGATGTGGGCGTCTATGACCGACAGGGCGGATTCGTAGAGGCTGGTTCGCCGCGAGGTGATCGGTCGCGCAGTTGTGTGAAGAACGGACTTGACCAGGTTGCCGATCTCGTTGACGACTTCCTCTTCGTCTCCGCTTGCGTCGGACGTCATGCGGACGGAGGCAAGATCGTGAAGAAAGCGACCAAGCAGGCCACTCAGGCCCGCATGTCCGTCGAAGGCAATGGCGGTCAGGCTCGTGACCTCCGCGTCGCTGAGCGACAGGTACGACCGTGGCCAGGTGAACACCTCGAGTCCCCAGATGCCGTCGTGTGCGTGTCCCTCGATCTGCCAATCGAAGGGGCGCGTGGTGTCGTACAGGACGTAGTCGCCACGTCGCAGGACGCATTCGCGGTCGTCTTGGCGCACTACCGCGCTACCTCGGCGGATCATCCCGATCTGCAGATAGTCCGCGCCGTCGCTTTTGATGAGGCTGTTGCTACGGACTATTCGTTGTTCCATCGATTGAACTGCGGATACCCGAACGTGTGCGAGTTGGGCCGAGTGGACGGCCCCGCTGAATCGATCGCCGTCTTCGATATCGGATACGTCGAGCGCGACAAAATGCTCGCGCAACAAATCTGCCCAGTCGCCCGTGAGAGTCGTGCGTGTGGGCAGGGAGAAGCCGGATCGCGCGAGCATTGCAGGGCGCCTCCTCGCAGAAAAGCCGAAGTTCTCGGGTGCTCGATGTTCAGAGAGTAATCCCGCACATCAGACATGTCGATAGAAGTCGACATGTCATCGCGTCGGGAAGAAATTGTTTGCCATACAAACAACGCCGAGTTATTGTTTGTCGTACAAACAAGTAGGAGTTCGCGATGGCCACCGAGGCAGTTCCCGCAGCGCGCGCGACGCGTGAGTCGGGCAAGCAGACGCGCATGGCGCTGTTCAACGCCGCAACCGAGCTGTTCCTCGAGCACGGCGACAGCGTCTCCATCGCGCAGATCTGCACGGCCGCCGGCGCCCATCCCAACCAGGTGACCTACTACTACGGCTCCAAAGAAAAGCTCTTCGTCGAGGTGGCGTGCGCGGCCGTTCTGCGCGCAGGCAAGCGTGCCGAGGTCGATGCCGCCGACGCCGACACGGTCGGCGATTACACCGAGAAGCTGGTCGGATCCCTCCTGGGCTCGGGCGCTCCCAGCGTCGAACTCTTCGTGGAAGCGATGATGATGACGGGTCGTCGTGGTGAACTTCGCGACCTGATCTCCGAAACGCTTCGCACTCTGCACTCCTCGGGCGAAACCGCCCTCCTCCGTACCTTGATCCGCACCGGCTGGCAGCTGCGCGCGGGCATCGACGTCGAGTCCAAGGCCTTCTGGTCTGCGATCTTCGGCCTCGTCATCCAGAAGACTGCCACCGGCGAAAGCTTCGGCTACTCCCTCGAGGAGGCGGTTGCCGTCATCTTCGCCACCCTCCAGATACCCGACGCCGTACTCAACAGCTCGATGGAATGAACTCTCTTCGAGCGTGATTCTCCGACAAGGACTTCGATGAATATCGTTCGCGTATTCGACAGCAACGTCACCAAGACCCCGGACAAACCCTTCCTGATCGCAGGCGGTCACGATCACACGTACTCCGAGGTTCAGGATGGAAGTCGCCGTGCCGCGGGCTATTTGCAGACGCTGGGCGTGCAGCCGGGTGACCGCGTCGCGCTGATGTGTTACAACACTCCGGGATTCGTGTACGCGATGCTCGGTGCCTGGCGCTTGGGCGCCGTCGTGGTCCCCATCAATCACAAGATGCAGACGCCCGAAGTTGCCTACGTGCTGGAGCACGCGAAGGTGTCGGTGTGCGTCTTCGACGGCGAGTTGTCGCCGGTTGTCGGTCGATTGGAGACGACAGCCAAACTGATCAGCACAGACTCTGTCGCAGACGGTTTCGACTTCTTCGACGACGCCATCACCCGCCAGGAGGGTGTTGACGGTATCGACATCGACGAGAACGATCCGGCTGAAATCCTCTACACCTCGGGGACTACCGGCTCGCCCAAGGGCTGCGTCCACAGCCACCGCAACGTCGTCGGTGTTGCCGTCACCGCGGCCCTCGCCGTGTCGACGACTCGGGACGAGCGACTGCTCATGGCCGTCCCGATCTGGCACGCTTCCCCGCTCAACAACTGGTTCATGTCCACGCTCTACATGGGCGGAACCGTCGTGCTGCTGCGCGAGTACCACCCCGTCAAATTCCTGGAAACTGTTCAGGAACAACGTATTACCCTTTGCTTCGGACCGCCGGTCATCTACACCACTGCACTCAACCTCGTGCCGAACTTTGCCGACTACAACCTCGGAAGCGTTCGTGCATGGTTGTACGGCGGCGGGCCGATCGGTGCGGATGTCGCGCGGCGGCTGGTGGAGTCGTACGGCACCACCGAATTCCGGCAGGTCTACGGCATGACCGAGACCGGGCCCGTGGGCACTGTGCTGTACCCCGAAGAGCAGTTGAGCAAGGCGGGGTCGATCGGGCGCGTCGCGCTGGCCGGCGTCGACCTGCGCCTGGTTGCCGATGACGGTACCGACGCGGAGCCCGATCAGATCGGTGAGATCTGGCTGCGCGCCGACACCGTCATGCAGGGGTACCTCGACGACCCCACTGCCACGAAGGCTGCATTTGCCGACGGAGGTTGGTATCGCACCGGCGATCTGGCGCGCAAGGATGTGGACGGCTACCTCTTCATCGTCGACCGTGCGAAGGACATGATCATCACGGGCGGTGAGAACGTCTATTCCAAGGAGGTCGAGGACGTGATCTCCGGCCACCCGGACGTCGTCGACGTCGCCGTTGTCGGAAAACCCAACGAAGAATGGGGCGAGACCGTCGTCGCGCACGTCGTCTGGCGTGAACCGGATGTCATCTGCGCCGACGACATCAAGGACTACCTCTCGGACAAGTTGGCGCGCTACAAGATTCCGCGTGAAGTGGTGTTCGCGACGATTCTTCCGCGTACACCGACCGGCAAGATCCAGAAGCACCTCATCCGCGCAGCGAGCTGAAAGGCCTGTCATGACTGATATTTCCGAGAAGACCGTCTCCGAGAACACCGTCACCCACCCGGCTCCGCATCGCACCCATGCAGTGCTCAACCAGTCGGTGCCGCGCACGGACGTCAACGAGTTCCTGCTCGATACGGTCCTGGCCGAAGGCGTCGCGCGCCACGACGCCGATTGGGCCACCAGCGAACTCACCGATATCGGTGAACTGGTCGGCAGTGCCGGGTTCCAGCACGACGCCGAGCTGGCCAACACGGTGATCCCCGAATTGAAGACCTTCGATCGCTGGGGAAACCGCATCGACGAGGTCGAATACCATCCGTCGTATCACCGGATCATCTCTGCTGCCGTTGCGCACGGTGCCCATACGTCTGCGTGGGCTGACCCGAAGCCGGGTGCCAACGTGGCACGGGCCGCGGCATTCATGCTTTTCTCCCAGGTCGAACCGGGCCACGCGTGCCCCATTTCCATGACGCACGCCGTGATCCCCTCGCTCGAGCTGCAACCGGACGTGGCCGCCATCTGGACGCCGCGAGCCCTATCGCGGAGCTACACCCCCGAATTGGACGCTCCCGGAAAGGCATCCGCGATCTTCGGAATGTCGATGACGGAGAAGCAGGGCGGCTCCGACGTGCGAGCCAACACGACCATCGCCAAGCCGGCCGGACGTGGCGGCCCGGGTGCGGACTACCTGCTCACCGGACACAAGTGGTTCTGCTCCGCGCCGATGTCCGACGCCTTCCTGGTCCTCGCTCAGGCCGAAGGTGCTGCCGGCGAGGGACTTTCCTGCTTCCTTCTCCCCCGCATTCTGCCGGACGGAACACGCAACGTCTTCCGTATCCAGCGTCTGAAGAACAAGCTGGGCAACAAGTCCAACGCGTCGTCCGAGATCGAACTCGACGGCACCGTCGGCACCATGATCGGTGAACCGGGACGCGGTGTGCGGACCATCATCGAAATGGTGTCCCAGACGCGACTCGACTGCATCCTTGGCAGCACGGCAGGTATGCGTCAGTCGGTGGCCGAAGCGGTGTGGCATGCACGGCACCGCAGCGCTTTTGGTGCCGTCCTGGCAGATCAGCCGGCCATGACGTCGGTGCTTGCCGACCTGGCTCTCGAATCCGAGGCCGCGACCATCACCGCTCTGCGATTGGCCCGTGCGCAGGACGAGGACGCGAATGAGCAGGAGAAGGCTTTCCGCCGACTCGCCACAGCCGTTGCGAAGTACTGGATCTGCAAGCGCGGTCCGCACCACTCATACGAAGCCCTCGAATGCCTGGGCGGCAACGGCTACACGGAGGACTTCCCGCTCGCCCGTCGTTACCGTGAGCAGCCCGTCATGGCCGTGTGGGAGGGGTCGGGCAACGTCATCGCACTCGACGTCCTGCGCGCCATGACCCGTGAACGCGATTCCGTTGCCGCCTTCGACCACGAGGTCAACCTCGCTCGCGGCAACAACCCGGTCCTCGATCAGCACCTCGATCGGGTACGACGCCAACTCGGTGAGCTCGCCACGATGGCACCCGCCGACGCTCAACTCCGCGCTCGGGCCGTCGTCGAGGCTATGGCGTTGGCACTGCAGGCTTCGCTCATGGTGCGCCACTCCCCGGCCGCCTCGTCCGATGCGTTCATTGCCGCTCGCCTCGGCGCCGACCGTGGTCACGAGTACGGAACTCTGCCTGTGGGAACAGATTTCGCCGGAATTCTCGCGAGAGCCTAAGGCTGCTCCCTCAGTACCCTCGTGACGGTGTGTACTGCCGGCGTCGGATTGTTCGGTCGCCATGCCATCGCGATTTTCAGCGTGGGCGTGGCCCCGGCGATCGGCAGGTACACGACCCCGTCCATGGACAGATGCGCCGTCGACTCCACGACGACGGCGATCCCGACCCCCGCTCCGACCATGGCTAACAGGCTGTACGGATCGGGGGCTTCGTGCGCGACGGTGGGCGTGAAACCTGCTGTGGCGCAAACGGACAACGTCGCATCACGCACCACCGAGCCGTGCTCGGCGGGATACATCACGAATCGCTCGGTTGCGAGGTCTTCCGGTGACACCGAGTCATGCGTACCGAGGTGATGCCGGGCCGGAACCGCGACCATCAAGGTTTCCTCCCGCACCGTGTGTGTCTCGAATCCGCGCGGAATAGGCAGGCCGACGATGCCCATGTCGAGGGTTCCGCGTCGGAGAGCGTCGAGTACTTCACCCGAATACATCTGCGGCCGTAGTTCCAGTTCGATTCCCGGATGGGAGTCGGCCAGCGATCGTGTGAGGGCCGACAGCACCGTGTAGCCGCCCGTTCCGCCGAAACCCACTGTGACACGGCCTGTCTCGCCGGTCGACGCGGCCGATGCGATATCTCGTACGACGGCGATCTGCGCTTCGATGATCCGAGCGGGCGTGACCAAGGCTTCGCCGGCTGCGGTCAATTGCACTGATCTGGTGGTCCGGACAAACAGGTCGGTACCGAGTTCGCGCTCGAGCGCGCGAATGGTCTGGCTGAGCGGGGACTGCCCGATGTGGAGTCGCTCGGCAGCGCGGCCGAAATGAAGTTCGTCGGCGACTGCGAGAAACGCGCGCAGTTGACGAAGTTCCACGTCTCTACTCCCGTCATTTCATTATGTGGTTTGCCCACATAAATGAGTCGAACTAAGTCTTGGACTCTACATGGATTTCGGACGATAGTGATTCACGCCTCACATTGCATCCCTTGGTGATGCCCGACGCGAGAATCAGGGAGAACCGTGGATCAACACCCAGGTCAAGACACTAATCCGCCTGAGTACAACACCAAACAGGCGCGCAAGGCCGGAATCACAGCGTTTGTCGGAACGACCATCGAATGGTTCGACTTCTACATCTACGGAACCGCATCCGCCTTGGTACTCGGCCCGCTGTTCTTCCCGGATGCGTCGCCGGCGGTGGGGACACTCGCAGCCTTCGCAACTTTTGCCGTGGGATTCGTTGCTCGCCCGGTCGGCGGAGTGATCTTCGGTCATTTCGGAGACAAGTTCGGCCGCAAGAACGCCGTGATCATCACCCTCGCGCTGATGGGGTTGGGAACTGTCGGGGTCGGCCTCCTCCCTACGTACGCCCAGATCGGGATCTGGGCACCGATATTGCTTGTTGCACTTCGCGTTCTCCAGGGCATTGCCATGGGCGGCGAATGGGGTGGTGCCGTACTGATCGCCACCGAGTTCGCTCCCCCGAAGAAGAAGGTGCTCTACGGTGCGTTTGCGCAGCAGGGTTCACCGGTCGGCAACCTGCTCGCGACGCTGGCCTTCCTCGGCCTGACGTTGATGTCGATTCCGTGTTCGAGTCGTGGGGTTGGCGTCTGCCGTTCCTCGGATCTGCAGCTTTGGTCATCGTCGCCCTCTACATCAGACTGCATATCTCGGAGACGCCCGAGATGAAGAAGGCCGTTGCGGCACAAGAACGTACACGGATGCCGCTGGTAGAGGTCCTTCGTTCGCATCCCGTCGAACTTGCTCTCGGTGTCGGCGCTGTGGTTGCCGGTGTTGCCATCACGTACGTCAAGACAACCTTTGCGCTCTCATGGGCGACAACGGATCTCGGATTCGAGCGCAGCGACTTCCTCCTCGTGATCACCGTGGCACTGATAGCCCAGACGCTCGTACAGCCTTTCGGCGCCGTGCTGGCCACGCGGATCGATCCGTCGAAAGCGGTCCGTTGGATGCTGCTCCCGGAACTCGTGCTCCTGCCACTGATGTTCGTGCTTGTTCAGACGGGCTCCGTGCCCTTGGCGATTCTGGGTATGGTCCTCGCGACGGCGCCTCACGCAATGTATTACGCCGCGCTGGCCGGCATTCTGGCGCAGGTATTCCCCACCAACGTTCGGTATACGGGCATCTCCCTGTCGTACCAACTGTCGACGGCCGTATTCGCCGGAACGGCCCCGATGGTCAGCCAGTATCTGCTGACGCGAACCAACTCGATCTGGCCGGTCGTAGCTCTAGGGCTCGTGTATGTCGTTCTCTCCCTTGTCTGTATGACTGCTTTGTTGCGCAGGAGTGCGCTGCACGGGCAAGGGCTGGAGTCGACGAGCTCCTCGAACATGACTGATGCTTCCACCCTGAAAGGCGTTGACCACTGATGAACTTTGCACACACCGACCCCGCTCTGACAGCGGTAGTGGACAGATGGACCGCCGGGGCGGACCGAGAGACGTTGAACGGCTTGCTCGACCGACTGGGCCGAGATGCCGCCGGCCGTTTGTCCGAGCTTGCCGACATCGCAGACAAGAACCCGCCGGTGCTTCAGCAGTTCGACAAGGCCGGTGATCGCGTCGACCGGATTTCTTATCACCCGGCCTACCTGGAACTGTGCCGGGCGGCATACAACGAGTACGGCCTTTCCGCGATGTCGCATCGAAAAGGCGTGCACGGATGGGACTCCGTGCCCGCTCCACTCGCGAAGTACCTGGCGTCGTACATCTTCGTGCAGGCAGAGTTCGGGCTTGCTTGCCCGGTGTCGATGACCGATGCGGCTGCGCGGACCCTGCGTATGTTCGGTGATCCGGCCGTGTTCTCGCCCTGGATCGACGCGTTGACGTCGACGGACCCCGGGCAGGCGAAGACGGGTGCGATGTTCATGACCGAGATACAGGCCGGCACCGATATCGCCTGCACCGAAACGCGTGCCGAGCGCGACGGTGACGGATGGGTCCTCACCGGTAAGAAGTGGTTCGCCTCCAACCCTGACGCCGACGTGATCGTCACCCTCGCACGATTCCCAGGCGGACAGGATGGTTCGACGCGTGGAGTCGGAATGTTCATGGTTCCCAAGACTTTGGAATCCGGCGAACGCAACAACCTCACGATCGATCGACTCAAGGACAAGCTTGGCACGCGCTCCATGCCCAGCGGCGAGGTGTCACTCAACCGCGCGCACGCACTCCAGGTCGGCGAACTCGATCGAGGGTTCCGCCAGATGGCGGAGATGGTCAACACGTCTCGCCTGTCCAATGCGATGAGGTCGAGTGCTCTCATGCGCCGAGCAGTCCGCGAAGCCGTCGAACATTCGAAGAGCCGAGTCGTGTTCGGTAAGAAGCTCTTCGATCAGCCGTTGATGCGGGCGACTCTTCTTCCTCTTGCGCTCGATGCCGAAGCCTCGCTGGCTCTGGTCGCGTACAGCGCACAGTGTCTCCAGGCTGCAGACGGAGGGGACGAACAGGCGCGCGCGCTGATCAGGGTACTGACGCCGATCGCCAAACACTTTGTCTGCAAACGCGCGCGGGTGGTCACCGGCGAGGCAATGGAGGTCCGCGGAGGAAACGGGTACATCGAGGAATGGGTGAACGCGCGACTCGTGAGAGACGCCCACCTCGGCTCGATCTGGGAAGGGTCGAGCAATGTCATTGCGCTGGACGTACTTCGGTGCCTGCGCAAGTTCGGCTCGCACCGTACGGTCGCGGCAGTGATGACGGACATCCTGTCCACTGTCGGACCTGACTGTGACGCCGGGGCCGGAGTTCTGTTGCGGCGTTGGGAGGAGCTGGTCGAGGAGGGAGATCGTCTGATTGCCGGATCTGACGATGCCGCCCAGGCCGCCAGCGCAAAATATGCCGACGAGTTGGCTCGTACCGTCATGGTGACCCTGCTCTTCGATCTTGCGGACCACGGCATCCGAGAAGGTGGCGGGTACCGGTCGCTGTTGGTGGCGAACTCCTACCTGGCCGGTCTTGCCGGGAAGGTGCCGTCGGCTGCGCTCGGCAATCTCGACGTGATTACCGATGGCGGCGACGTCAAGTTGGATGACGCACGCGAGGTTGTCGCCGAGTTCCTCTCTGTGGCAGGAGTTCACCGGTGAATTCTCCCCAAGGACCCGCACCTCTCGCCGGTGTCCGCGTTCTCGATCTGTCGAAGATCCTTGCCGGACCGTATGCAACTATGTCGCTTGCCGATCTCGGAGCGGACGTCACCAAAATCGAGCACCCCGAGGGCGGCGACCCCACACGTTCGTGGGGACCTCCCTTCGTCGGGGTCGATGCCGCCTACTATCTCGCGATCAACCGCGGCAAGAAGTCGGTGACGATCGACCTCAAGTCTGCCGAAGGACAGGCGATCATCCACTGCATGCTCGAAGAGACCGACGTGGTCGTGGAGAACTTCAAGCCGGGCAGCGGATTACAGAAGATCTTCGACTACCAGGCACTGTCCGAGCAATACCCACATCTGATCACCCTGCACATCTCTGCCTTCGGTGAAGAGGGGCCGTTGCGCGACGAACCGGGGTACGACATGATCGCGCAAGCCGCGGGTGGGCTCATGTCACTCACCGGTGAACCAGGTGGCGCTCCGATGAAGTCCGGATTTGCGTTGGGGGACTTGGGTGCAGCGCTGTTCGGACTGGTCGGTGTGTTGGCTGCATTGGTCGAGCGGGGTCGGACCGGGCGCGGACAGTACGTGACCACGTCGCTGTACGAGTGCCAACTCGCGATGCACGTGAACTGGGCGACCAGTTACTTCGCCACCGGTGAGCGCCCGACGGCGTTGGGCTCCGGCCACCCGAATCTTGCTCCCTACCAAGCATTTCCTGCCAGCGACGGGTACTTCGTCATCGCCGTCGGCAACGACTCGATGTGGGCGTCGCTGTGCGAGGCGATCGGTCGAGGCGAACTGGCGACCGATCCTCGTTTCGTCCACAACCGCGAGCGGGTGGAGAACCGCGAGAGTCTGGAACGAGAACTCACCAGCGCTTTCGCGTCCGGAACCGTCGAATACTGGTGCGCTCTGCTCGCCGAGCGCGCCGTACCGGTCTCACCGATCCGGCATCTCGACGAGATCTACTCCGATCCCCACACCGCCGCACTCGGCATGGTCGGAACCGTCGACCATCCGACGCTCGGACCGTTGAAGCAAGTGGCCTTTCCGGTCAACTTCTCCGGCCAGAGACCACGTCTGACGTCGGCGCCGCCCGTTCTCGGCGCCGACAACGACGAAGTCCTTGGTACCGCTCAGGCCAGCCCGCTCAATGCAGGTGCCGTGTTGTCGTCGCGCCAGCCGATGGCCTCGACAAGCGTCGTCAGGTCGTAGTCAGGCCCGCTGACGCCGACGGTGAAGAGCGAGACACCGTCGGCGACCAGGTCGGCTGCATTTTCGAGCCCAGGCCACGGAACCGAGTGCTCTACTTCCAGCGGGTTCCGGCCCACGTCGGCGCAATGGTCGGAGAGGATGTCCGACTTGCGCAGGTGTGTCTCACGGTCGCCGAAGCTGTGCCAGACGTCGGCGTACTCGGCGACCAGGCGCAAGGTCTTCTTCTCACCGCCACCGCCGATGAGGACCGGGATGTTGCGCGTCGGCGGCGGGTTGCCCTTCGCCAGGCGGCCCGTGATGCGTGGGAGGTATTCGCCCAGCAGTCTCAGCCGTGAACCAGGAGTGCCGAAGTCGTAGCCGAACTGGTCGTAGTCCTTCTCGAACCAGCCGGCGCCGATGCCGAGGATCAGCCGTCCACCGCTGATGTGGTCGACGGTTCGCGCCATGTCGGCCAGCAGATCCGGATTGCGGTAGCCACCGCCGGTGACCAGGGCGCCGATTTCGACGCGTTCGGTCTGCTCGGCCCAGGCGCCGAGCATGGTCCAGCATTCGAAGTGGGCTCCGTCGGGATCGCCGGTCAACGGGTAGAAGTGGTCCCAGTTGAAGACGATGTCCACTCCAGCGTCCTCGGACCGCAAGACGGCGTCGCGTATCAACCCGTAGTCGGGTGCGTGCTGGGGTTGGAGTTGAACACCGATGCGTACCGGACGAGTCATGCCACGCTCCTGACGAGAGGAATGGTTGTCTTCTCCCATCATGGCCGGGTGTGCGCGGTACCGCTACCGCCGCAGTTGGTGACCGGTATGCCCGCTTTCTTCCCACCCCGTTTCGAGCGAACGGTACTTTCGGCGCCTTAGATCGACTGAACATGCCGTTCGCTCGGAAACGGGGTGGGACCCAAGGCAGCGGGCACATGCAGGGGGGCACAAGCAGGGGGGTGTAGACAGGGGTGGTCTGCCCACAGCAGACAGGCGGGGCCGCGGCACCGCCGCGCCGGTAGGAATGGATTCATGACTACTGAAGCGCCCACCGACACCGGCTACCGTGACCTGTTGACAGACAGGCTCTTCCGACAGCGAACCATTCTGCTCACCGGCGAGGTCAACGACGCCATGGCCGAACGTGTGTGTTCGGAACTGGTGCTCCTCGCCACCACCGACCCCAAGCGCGACGTCGTGCTCTACATCAATTCACCTGGCGGATCGGTGTTTGCCGGTCTGGCCATCTACGACACGATGAAGCTCATCCCCAACGACGTCGTGACGGTCGCGATGGGCTTCGCGGCCAGCATGGGCCAGGTGCTCCTCTGCTCCGGCACCCACGGCAAGCGAATCAGCCTGGCGCACAGCCGCATCATGATGCATCAACCTTCCGCAGGTATTGGTGGGACTGCGGTGGACATCGCGATTCAGGCCGAGAGCCTCGAGCTGATGAAGCGTCAATCGCAGGAAATCCTTGCCGCCGAAACGGGCCGGACCGTCGAAGAGATCGAGACCGACAGCGATCGAGACCGCTGGTTCACGGCCGAGCAGGCGCGCGAGTACGGAATCGTGGACCGCGTCGTGACGTCCTTCGCCGAGATCGCCCCGCAAGCCACCTTCCCCAAGATCGGATTGTGACGTCATGTCCCAGTACACGATTCCCAGTGTCATCGAGCGAACACCAACGGGTGAGCGGTCTTTCGACATCTTCAGCAGGCTGCTCAACGAGCGCATCGTCTTTCTGGGTACGGAGATCGACGACGGCGTCGCCAATGTCGTGATGGCTCAGATGCTGCATCTGCAGGCCGACAACCCCGATCGCGAAATCGGTTTGTACATCAACTCTCCCGGCGGTTCCACCACGGCGATGCTCGCGATCTACGACACCATGCAGTTCTTGAAACCGACGATTTCCACGTACTGCATGGGGCAAGCGGCGTCGGCTGCTGCAGTGCTTCTCGCCGCCGGTACTCCCGGCCATCGGCATGTTCTCGCCCATTCGCGGGTGCTGCTGCACCAGCCGTCGACGCAAGGTAGTGGCACCATCTCGGACCTCGCGCTTCAAGCAGCCGAGATCCTGAGAATCCGGGAGCAGACCGAGGCGATTTTGAGTAAGCACACCGGTCAGAGCGTCGAGCGACTGCGTAAGGACACCGATCGCGACAGGATCTTCACCGCCGACGACGCAATCTCCTACGGACTGGCCGACACCCTCATCGAAGGGAACTGACTGGGTCGCCCTACTGATCAGGCCGCCATCAGGACGGGACCCGAGATCGGTGCGGGAGAGTGCCCGAAGGTGAGGGAGTTGAGTGCAACGATCCTGTTGCCCGCTCGGAACAGCAGGTGCTCGAGCGGCATCCCGAGCGCTTCGCAGATTGCGCGCAGAATTTCCGACGACGGTTCCTTCTTGCCCCGTTCGATCTCGGAGAGGTATTGCTTCGACATCCCGACCTTTGCGGCTACGTCGTCGAGAGTTCGGTCCTGATCGCGTCGAACCTCCCGCAGCACTCGTCCGTAGGCTTCACGAATCAGTGGGGGTTTGCGCACGGCAACAGCTGGATCGGGATGTTCGGACCCATCCTTGACCAGGACTAATCTGCGCGGCGCATCCATAGGCCGAGTATTCCAGCCGACCGGTTCGGACACCACCGGGTTCGCCGAGGGCTAACATCTAGTCCGTTCGAACACCACCGGCAAGAAACATCGCTCGAAGAACGAAGGCCGCCTCGGGCCCGATGATCTCGCCGACAAGGCTCGTGTAGCGGTCGACGAACTCGGGCCCGTGGGAAGCCTCGTCGGAGGCGGGGTCGCCGAGGTGGTGCGCGAGTTCGTGCAGGACAACGAATTCGCGCAGTGCCCACCGGCCGTCACGGTCGTCCGGAACGGCGATGACGTCGTTCGAGTAGTGGGCGGCAGCGTTGCCGGCTCGGGATCGCACGGACACCGAAACGGTTGCGCGAGGCCAGGTCTCCCGTACCCAGTTCAATCCGAGTAGCTGATCGCAGTACGTCTGTACCGACTCCACGGAGCCGAATTTGCGCTCGACCGGCAGCGTGATGGTGGAGCCCATCACCTCGACGCTCCGGAGTCCGCGCTCGTCGGCGCGATCGAACATGGTGCGTACCAACGTCTCTGCCTCGTAGACCGCACTGCGCTGGGTATCCCTCATGAGTCGAGTTGTCCGCGCACCCCGCCGATCTCCGGAAGGTTACCCAGACGTGCGGAGCGTGCCGCCCGATCACCCGCTCGTCGAGCATGCGAGGAATGACCGGCACTCGCGCGGCCACCGCCCCGCCACGTCCCACGCGCTTTGGAGTTGGACGAGTAGTAATCCTTGAGCTCGATTTCCTTGTTACGCAGCACGAGTGCGGTTTCCGAAGAGGACGCGACAGATTCGGCGATCGCGGCCTTCTCCGTCTCCTGCTTCGTCTCGGCCAACCGAGCGCCGATGCGAGACGCATACGCCATCTGGAAGTTCAGGCGCGCCGTCACTCCGGCGACCGGCTTGCGGACCTGCGTGCTGACGCGGCGTCGTCCACGAGTTTCGACGACGGTCCGCACGGACGTTTCGCCGCGGTACGCCCCGGAGCGCACGTACGCGTCGGAGTCACGCACCATCTGGAAGAGCAGGCTCGAGTACAGGGCCTCGCACACGTCGATGTCCCCGGCGAAGCCGTAGGCGTAGATGACGGCCGACGTCTGAGCGATATCGCACTGCACGTCGTTGGCAGCGGCGATCGCGATGAACAACTGGGCGTACGTTCGCAGTCCGCGCTTGCCCGGTTCGCCGATGGTGATGAGCCGTTGCGTGGGCGTCGCACGTTTTTCCGAAGACGCGGTGTGCGCACGCGCGACCGCCAGGTCGATCGCGGAACTGGTGGCCAACCGCTGCGCGGCGGCCATGAAGGCTTCGCCTTCGTGTGGATTGTCGGTGGACTCCGCTTGGCGAAGCAGCGCACCGATGCGGGTCAGCATCTTCTCCGAACTCACCGTGAAAGACTACGCTCGCGCACCGACACGGACGTTTATGCTGCTAGCGCACACGCTCACCCTCAACTTGGATCGTCCGGCACGTTCCTGCCGGTAGAAGGGATCAACCCCGTCATGGCTTCAGTGACTTTCGAGAGCACCACCTGCCTGTTCCCCGGATCGAACACTCCGGCAGTGGACAAGCTCGACCTCGAGATCGAGGACGGCGAGTTCCTCGTCCTCGTCGGACCCTCCGGCTGCGGAAAGTCGACAACCCTGCGCATGCTCGCCGGGCTCGAAGACGTCCACAGCGGACGCATCCTCATCGGCGACCGAGACGTCACCGGTCAGGAGCCGAAAGAGCGCGACATCGCGATGGTCTTCCAGAACTACGCGCTGTACCCGCACATGTCGGTGGCCGAGAACATGGGTTTTGCGCTCAAGCTCGCCGGAACCAACAAGACGGAGATCCGCGCCCGCGTCGAAGAGGTCGCGAAGATGCTCGATCTCGAGCCGTACCTCGATCGCAAGCCCAAAGCGCTGTCCGGTGGCCAGCGTCAGCGAGTGGCGATGGGCCGCGCCATCGTCCGCCAGCCGCAGGTCTTCCTCATGGACGAGCCGCTCTCGAACCTCGACGCGAAACTCCGCGTGCAGACGCGTACGCAGATCGCTCAGCTGCAACGACGCCTCGCGACGACGATGGTTTACGTGACCCACGACCAGGTCGAGGCCATGACGATGGGTGACCGCGTCGCCGTCCTCGAAAAGGGAATCCTGCAGCAGTGCGCCTCGCCGCGCGAGCTGTACAACAAGCCGAAGAACGTCTTCGTCGCCGGCTTCATGGGTTCGCCCGCGATGAACCTCTTCACCCTTCCGGTTGTCGACGGCGGCGTCGCATTCGGTGACGGGATCGTTCCGGTTCCGCGCGAGACGATGAACGGCGTCGTCGAAACCGAGGTTGTCCTGGGTATTCGCCCCGAGCACCTCGAGATCGCCCCCGAAGGCCTGCCGATGGAGGTCGACGTCGTCGAGGAACTCGGCTCGGACGCTTACGTCTACGGCCGGACCACGATCGGCGGACGGTTGCAGCAGATCGTTTCGCGTGGTGACTGGCGCAACCCGCCGCAGAAGGGCGAGCGAGTCAACCTGCGCGTCGACCCCGAGAAGGTGCACATTTTCGCCACCACCGACGGGCGGCGCCTGGGTTAGGTCGACCTGTCAAACGACACATGACCGATTCAGGTTCGGCGTAATACCCACAAGTACGGGTGTCTCGTGCCACAGTAGGGGCCGATGCCGGGAGCCGGCACTCATGGCGCATGCCGTGAGCAGGCTCTCGGTGACCGTCTATTTGTCATACACATACGGGGAGCGAATCCATGGTTCTGAACTCGAAGGCGATGCGCCGCGCTGCAATTGCAGCCACGGCAGCGTCCATGCTGGTACTGGCGGGCTGCTCGTCCGATTCGGACAAGGACAGCGGAACCAGCACGACGGCCGCATCCGGGGGATCGTCCTCGAGCGAAGGCCGCGGACCCATCACGATCGTCGAGGGGCAGGATGCCCTGAACGAGGCGCTCGAAAACATCATCACCGACTGGAATGCCGAGCATCCGGACGAGAAGGTGACGCTCAAGCCGCTGGCCAAGGAAGCCAACGCGCAGGTCGACGACATCACCCAGCGCATGCAGGCCAAGAGCGACGAGTACGACCTCATCGGTGTCGACGTCGTCAACACCGCCCAGTTCGCCGCAAACGGTTGGCTGCTGCCGCTCGAGGGTGACCTCGCGATCGACGAGTCCGGCCTCCTGCCGTCGACCGTCGCTTCGGGCACCTACAACGGCAAGCTCTACGCAGCGCCGAAGAACACCAACGCCGCGTTCCTGTACTACCGCAAGGACCTCGTCGAGAAGGCTCCCACCACGTGGGCCGAGCTCAAGGAAAACTGCCCGAAGGCTGTCGAAGCCGGCATCTCCTGCTACATCGGTCAGTTCAAGAACTACGAGGGCCTGACGGTGAACACCACCGAGATCACCAACGCCTTCGACGGCCCGTGGGTCGGCCCGGACGGACTCACCCCGGCCATCGACGACAAGACGAAGGCTGGCGTTCAGTCGATCGTCGACAACTTCGCCGACAACACCATCCCGCAGGAAGCGCTGACCTACTCCGAGGGCGAGTCGCAGACCGCATTCGGCGACGGCAAGGCACTCTTCATGCGCACGTGGTCCGGCTTCTCGGTCGACGGTGAGAAGACCTCGGTTGCCGGCAAGTACGGCTACACCGTTCTTCCGGGTGTCGACGGACCGGGTGCTTCGACGGTCGGTGGCTACAACGTCGGCATCAGCGCGTACTCGGACGCACCGGCAACGGCTCGTGACTTCCTCGAGTTCATGCAGACCAAGAAGTCGCAGACGTACTTCACCGAGGTCGGCGGCGCGCCCGTCCTCTCGGCTGTCTACGACGACCCGGCAGTGCTCGCTCAGTTCCCGTACTTCGCGACCCTGAAGGAAGCACTCGCTACCGCTCAGCCGCGTCCCGTCACGCCGTACTACACGCAGGTGTCGAAGTCGATCTCCGACAACACCTACGCTGCTATTCGCGGCGAGAAGACCGTCGAGCAGGCTTTGGCGGACACCAAGGCCGGCATCGAAACCGCCGGTAACTGATCTACCAGGAGCAATAAGCAATGGCAGAACCGCAGGATCCTTCCGCGGCTGTGCCTACCAACCCCGCGGTCGGGGCCGGTTCAACCGGTCCCGACCGTTCGGGCGTTGGTGGGAGACACCGTGCACCGGAACCGCTAGAAGAGCCGTCGGCATCCGAGGCAGCAGGGACATCCCTGACCAAGGTTCTGCCTGACCTTGCAGCTACTCCACCCCCACCGACCTCGCCCCCGCCTGCGTCGGCCGACAAGCCGAAGAAGCGTCGACGAGTTCCCGTGTGGGCGTTCGTCGCACCGTCGCTGATCGTTCTCGCCGTCATCATTCTGTATCCGCTCGGACGAGCGATCTGGATGTCGATGCACAGCGACGGCAAGAAGCTCGACCCCGAGACCGGCATGTTCGTCACCGGTCAGTTCACGTGGTTCGACAACTACAAGAACTGGATCACCCAGTCCTGCAACACCGCCAACGGCTCGATTCCCTGCCCGCCCGGCACACTCGGATCGCAGTTCTGGCAGTCGATCGGAAATACGTTCGGCTTCACCGTCGTCACGGTCCTGCTCGAGACGGTGATCGGTCTGTCGATGGCGCTGATCATGGCCAAGACGTTCCGCGGGCGCGGTTTACTCCGCGCCTCCGTGCTGATTCCCTGGGCCATCCCTACCGCCGTCACCGCGAAGCTCTGGTTCTTCATCTTCGCCAACGACGGCATCGCCAACAAGATTCTCGGCACCAACATCCTGTGGACGGCCGATCCCTGGCCGGCACGATTCGCGATCGTCGTCGCCGACGTCTGGAAGACGGCGCCCTTCATGGCGTTGCTGATCCTCGCGGGTCTGCAGATGATTCCCGCCGACGTCTACGAGGCCGCCAAGGTCGACGGTGCGACGGCGTGGCAGCGTTTCCGCATGATCACGCTTCCGCTGGTCAAGCCCGCACTCATGGTGGCGGTGCTCTTCCGCACGATGGACGCTCTGCGCATGTACGACCTGCCAGCGATCATGATGGGATCCAATCCCGCCACCTCCACCATCTCGGTTCTGGTGGTCGATCAGATGCGCGTCGGCGCTAATTCGGCGTCGGCCCTGTCCACCATCACATTCCTCATCATCTTCGCTGTGGCCTTCATCCTGGTCCGATTCCTCGGAGCCAATGCGGTCAGCACGCAGGAAAAGCAGCGGAAGGGGGAGCCGGTATGAACAAGGCACTACGCGGCAAGATCGGCACCTACATCGGCGTCGTACTGATCATCGTGTGGGGACTCGCTCCCTGCTACTGGATGATCGTGACGGCGTTGCGCGATCCGGCTGACACGTTCTCGACGTCGCTGTGGCCCACCAATCTCACGCTCTCAAACTTCACCGCGGCGCTCGATCCCGACGCCAAGGTGAACTTCACCCGTGCACTGATGAACAGCCTCGTCATCGCGGGTGCGACCACGCTGATCGCCTTGGTCATCGGCGTGTTCACGGCGTACGCGCTCTCGCGTTTCGATTTCCGTGGCAAATACTTCGTCACCGGAATCATCCTCGGCGCGTCCATGTTTCCGGTCGTCGCCCTCGTGACCCCGCTGTTCCAGTTGTTCACCGACATCGGCTGGATCGGCAGCTACAAAGCGCTGATCATCCCGAACATCTCGTTCGTGCTGCCGCTGACGGTCTACACGCTGACGTCGTTCTTCTCCGAACTCCCGTGGGAGCTCGAAGAGGCGGCGCGTATCGACGGCGCAACCCGTGGCCAGGCCTTCCGCCTGATCATGCTGCCGCTCGCAGCGCCGGCTCTGTTCACCACCGCGATCCTCGCCTTCATCGCAACGGTCAACGAGTACCTGCTCTCGCTCCAACTCTCGAGTGACAAGACCGCACCCGTCACCGTGGCGATGGCCAAGTTCTCCGGAACGGACCCATTCGTCACGCCGTACACCTCGATCATGGCCGGCGGCACCCTCGTGATGGTCCCGCTGGTCATCATGGTTCTCATATTCCAGCGACGCATCATCGCCGGTCTGACCGCAGGCGGCGTCAAGTCGTGATGCGCGCCTGCGCGCGGTTCACATGAGGCGGGCTTCGCGCGCCCAGCGCATGGAGCTGATCGCCGGCTTCATCTCGGTCTTCGCCCTCATGGCGTTGATCGGCGCTGTGGTCGCGATCGCCAAGGGCGACCCCGGCGTGATGCCGTCTTTGGTGCTGCTCGGTTGCGTCGTCGCTCTCGGGCTGGCGTTCCGTGGATATCGGAACGCGGTCCGAGCAGAACGTCGCGAGTAGCCGGCCCGGTAGGGTGACATTTCGGTATCGCAGTTGCCGGGAGTTATCTGATCGAGATATCACCCTGGTGGAATGGTGCCGGTAAGTCCGGATCCACGACCGGGAGTGTTGAGTGAGTCCATCGAACAGATCGAGTGCGACGGGTGGCGATCAGTCGTCGGCTCGGTCGGGCAAGTCGGCTAATTCGCCCCGGTCGAACAAGTCGGCCCAGCCCGCGAAGAAGCAGCGCTCGAAGTGGCGGTACGTCCGTCGGACCATCTACGTTCTCGTGCTCTTGATGATCATCGTGCCTGCGTCGGTTTTTGCTGTCGCGTACAGCCGGACCGACGTCCCGCGCCCCTCTGACATGCAGACCAATCAGGTGTCCACCATTTACATGGCCGACGGCACGACGGTGCTGGGCAAAGTGGTGCCGGCGGAAGGAAACCGGACCGAGGTCGCGTTGTCGGCTATCCCGATTCACGTCCGCGATTCGGTGCTCTCGGCGGAGGATCGCAATTTCTACACCAACCCCGGGTTCTCGATCTCCGGATTTGCTCGCGCTGCCCGCGACAACGTGATGGGCAAGGAAAGCGCCGGCGGTGGCTCGACGATCACACAGCAATACGTGAAGAACGTGTTGGTGGGCGACAAGCGAAGTATCGACCGGAAGCTGCGTGAGCTCGTCATCTCCGCGAAGATGGCGCGCGAGTGGTCCAAGGACGACATCCTTGCCGCGTATCTCAACACCATCTACTTCGGCCGCGGTGCGTACGGCATCGCCGCCGCGTCCAACGCGTACTTCGACAAGCCGGTCAGTGAGCTGAGCGTCGAGGAAGGCGCTGTTCTTGCCTCCGTCATCCAGAGCCCGTCGTTCCTGGACCCCGAGACCAATCTGTCCGCGCTGCAAGCACGCTGGGACTACGTTCTCAACGGCATGGTCGAACTGGGCAGCCTGACCAAGACGGATCGCGACGCGATGCAGTTCCCGGCCGTCGCCCCCGCCAATCGGCCGACCGATCTGAACCAGGCGCCAGGACCCGAAGGCCACATCAAGACCCAGGTACTCAAGGAACTGGCCGAGGCCGGTATCAGCGATCAGACGTTGAACACTGCTGGTCTGCAGATCACGACGACCATCGACCCGGTTGCGCAGGAAGCTGCGCTGAACGCCGTCAGGCGGAATCTCGAGGGCGAGCCGGAAGACCTGCGGACCGCAGTAGTGTCCATCGACCCCAAGACCGGTGGCGTCGACGCCTATTACGGCGGTGACGACGGAGCTGGCTTCGACTACGCCCAGGCGCCGCTGCAGACCGGTTCCGCGTTCAAGGTCTTCGGTCTGGTCGCAGCATTGATGGAAGACATTCCGCTGTCCGCGCGGTTCGACAGTTCACCGCTCACGATCAACGGTGTGACGATCGGAAACGTCGGCGGCGAATCCTGTGGCCGCTGCACCATTGCCGAGGCACTCAAGCGCTCGCTGAACACCAGCTTCTACCGGTTGATGCTCTCGATGGAGAACGGTCCCCAGAAGATCGCCGACGCCGCTCACCTGGCCGGACTACCCGAACACATTCCCGGACTCGACTACCCGACGCTCACGCAAGAGGGTGGTCCGCCGGAGAACGGAATCGTGCTCGGCCAGTATCAGTCTCGCGTCATCGACATGGCGTCCGCGTATGCGACGCTCGCCAACTCAGGCGTGTACCAGCAGCCGCACTTCATCCAGAAGGTCGTGACGGCTGAAGGTGAAGTCCTGCTCGATCGCCCGGTGTCTCCCGGTGAGCGTCGTCTCGAGGCGGCCGTCGCGGACAACGTCACGCAGGCGATGATGCCGATTGCGTCGTACTCGAACGGTCACGCGCTTGCCGGTGGACGCCCGTCTGCCGCCAAGACCGGTACCGCGCAGCTCGGTGACACGGGCCAGAACAAGGATGCGTGGATGGTCGGGTACACGCCGTCGCTGTCCACTGCGGTGTGGATCGGAACTTCCGACGCGCAAGCCATCACCAACTCCTACGGTGGTTTGATCTACGGCTCCGGAGTGCCTGCCGATATTTGGAAGAGCACGATGGACGGCGCGCTGAAGGGTTCCGACTGGGAGAGCTTCCCGTGGCCGGACCCCATCGGTGGTCAGGCTGGTGTTCCCGCGAACTCCGGCGTGACCTCAGGTGACGGGACGGGCACGCCCACGACGGGCGCGGCCGCTCCCCCAGCGCCCATCGAGGTGCCCGGCCTACCGCCGATCGAGGTGCCGCAGCTTCCCCAGTTGCCGCGTCAGATCGAGATCCTGCCGGGCATCGTCATCCCGCTACCGGGCTGACAAGCAGCGCCCGATTTCCGGTTCTCAGGCCTGATCGTCGAAGAGACCGAGTTGGGTGGGCGCTGCATCCTTGGCGGGCAGTACGACGACGCGCAGTCCGCGCCTGAGGTTGCGGATCGCGTGCGTCCACGCGCGCTTCTCGCCCGCACACAGGTCGGTGTCGTCGTCCTTGCGGCGGATGGACTCGGTCAACGCCTCGTGCCAGGCAGTCTCCTGCTCCTGGCTGATCCGCAGGTAGTCGAGAATGGTGTCGCGGTCGTGCTCACAGATCACGGCAACCTCTTCGGCGCTGAGCTCGCCCGTTCCGTCTGCGTCGAGTTCGAGGAGCGCCATGAGGGCCGGCGGAAATTCGTGGCACTCGTGTGACTCGTATTCGGCACCGGGATCTTCGTGCTCGGAGGCCATGCCGTCGTTGAAGGCGGTGTCTCCGGTTGCGCGGATGGGTTGCCCGCCCAGTTCTTCGGCGAGTTCGTCGGATGCTTCGGCCAGTTCGGCGAACGAGCGCAGAGCCCGGAGGAGGTGCTCGGCGACGAAGGGTGCACCGTCCACGCGGACCACGCCGAGCACACTCTGCTCGACGAGAATGAGCTTGATGGTCGGCCACTGCCGATTGAGCTGTGCAAGAACAACAGCAGCGTTGTCGAGGTTCTCGACCGAATGCACGACCCGCGAGAACACCTCCACGTACTCGTCGTCTTCGAGGACGCGCACATAGGTGACCTGCTCACCCCGGACCAATGGGATGTCGCCGTCGTCGTCACGCTTGGGCGGATGACCGAGAAGGCGTTCGACGGCCCCGTCGACGAGGATCCGCAGCATGTCGCCCGAACCCGAGGGCGCGTGCGACGGCGTCGTGGCGAAGGCAGGCGTCGACTCGCGTCCACTGGTGCTGGCACGTAGGAACGACGGGTGCGCGATGCTCCACATCTCGCGGAAGACGCGCAGCACCTTCGTCACCAATTCCTCGGGATGAGCGCGGTCGACGTCGATGTAGAAGGACATGGACCCATTGCCCTCGGGCTCGTGCTCGCACAGGTCGGGAGCGTTGAACCCCATGTCGAGCAACGCGGAGTGGTCTTCCGGTTCGAGCATCCGCAGTGGATGCAGAAACCTGTTGGAAGGAACTTCGCAGCGCACGGAGGTCTGGTTCCACGCGAAGAACTGGATGCACGCGGGTGCGTCGGCCAGTTCGTCCATGCTGTCGTAATGCGATTCCACCACGAGGGTGTCGTCGTCCTCCATCACGGAGATGTAGCGAGCGAGATGAGTCTCGAAAGTAGTCCAGGCACTCAGGATTTCCAGATCGAAAGTATTGTCCGACATCGTCGCTCCTCTGGTCCGGGGGGCGCATGGGGCCCTACCGACGACTCGCCGAAACCCCTGCTTTTCAAACCCCGCCTACGACGTTAGTCGTGGGGTCCGACAGTGACAGTGTTCGTAGGATCCGAGTGGCCGTGTTTTCAGTCAGGGGATTATCTTCCGAGCTTGCAGATTGGCGAAGATGTCCAGGAACATCGCTTCGGTGTCGACGTGGCGATGGAATCCGAACCGCCGAGCTTTGGATCCGTCGGCGAAAAAGTCGTAGTCCCATCCGAATACGAAGTCACCGAACCCCCAGGACGAGACATCGGAATACGGGGTCCGAGCAAGCTGATGCTCCTCGACGAGTTCGTCCCAGACCGATTCCTTGTCTGCCATTGCGACATCGAGGGACATCGGGAGCGGAGGCGCGACGTCCATGTCGAAGAATGCGGCGATTTTCGGCCACATCTCCTGCCAGCGAAACAGGTCGCCGTTGTTGATGTTGAATGCCTGATTTGCGCACTCGGGGTTGGTAGCGGCCCAGACCGTCGCTTCGGCGAGGAGTCCGGCGTCGGTCATTTCGATCAAGCTGGTGTACGCGCCGGGTTTGCCGGGGAATCGGAGAGGGACGCCCAATCTCTTCGAGATGGTTGCGTAGACGGCGACGACCATCGCGAGGTTCATCGGGTTACCCAGTGCGAATCCGGAGACGACGGAGGGTCTGATCGCCGACCACGTCCATGCCTTGCCGAGCTGCCTGCGTTCGAGGAACTGCTGTTGGTCGACGTTGAACTCGGGTGGCATGTGCGGTGGATCGCTCTCGCGGGCCGGAGTTTTGAACGGTCCGAGGTGTGCCCCGTAAACCTTGTAACCCTGCATCAGGCTGACGTGCTCGAGTCCGCCCGCAACGGGCTCGATGGCGTCGAGAGTGTTGACCAGCATCGCCAAGTTGGGCGGAACCAGCTCGGCCCACGTCGGGCGGTCTTGATAAGCGGCGTAGAAGACGTGGGTGACGCCGTCCAGCCCGCTCAATGCTGCCGCGGTCTGTGAAGGATCGAGCAGGTCGACTGCGATGTGTTCGACCCGGTCGAATGCGATGTGTTCGACCCGGTCGGTATCCGTACCGCCTCGCCGCGATAGTCCGACGATCTTCCATTCGCCGGTCGACTCGAGGTGATCGATCAAGTTCCCACCGATCACGCCTCGGGCTCCGACCACGAGTGCCACTTTGTCGTGCTGCACCATTTCAGCCTCCCATTGGTATATCGCGATGTTGCGATATAGGGAGTGAACCACACATATCGGCATTTCGCGATCTAGCGGTATGCTGACGAGCATGGAAGACACAGCAACCGAGTGGGAAACGGCCTTCAAGGCGCTGGCCAACCCGATGCGTGTGCAAATCCTGCAGTGGTTGAAAGACCCGGGAAGCTTTCCACCTCAGCTCGAGCCTGCCGAGGAGGTCGGAGTGTGCCTCAAGCACATTCAGGCGAGGGCGAAGGTGTCGCAATCGACGGCGTCGCAGTACATGGCCGCACTCCAGGCTGCGGATCTGGTGACCACCACACGAATCGGCCAGTGGAGGCACTACAAACGAAACGAGCAGCAGATCGAGAAGCTTGCTGCATTCATCAGGCAGGGTTTGTAGATACCGGCACCTGACCGATCACTCGGGGCTGCAGACGTTGTGGCAAAACCTCACATCGCCGGAGCCGTCGGTATGTGCATTGTGGTCGTTTCTCGGCTTGCTCGTTGTCCTTACGCTCGGCAGAGGGTACTGGCAAGGAGAGGCGTGCGATGAGTCGTGAGAGCTGGGTGGGCCGTGATGCCCGATCCATCGCCGAGGCCGTGCGGTCGGGTCAGGTGTCGGCGCGGACCGTCGTCGAAGAACATCTCGCACGGGTCGACGAATGCAACGGCGAACTCAACGCACTGGTCACCGTGTGCGCCGAGGAGGCTCGCACGGCCGCGGATGCCCTGGACGAACGACGCCTTCTCGGTGAGACACTCGGCCCCCTTGCCGGGGTTCCGTTCTCGGTCAAGGACCTGATCGCCACTGCCGGCGTGCGCACCACCGCGGGTTCTCGCACTCTGGCGGACAACGTCCCGACCGTCGACGCCCCGGCCGTCGCGGCATTCAAGGCTGCCGGTGCAATTCTGATCGGCAAGACCAACACCCCGGAATTCGGCGCGTGCGGCCTGACTCGAAACGAACTGTTCGGAACCACGACCAGTCCGGTGCGACCGGACGGCGTCGTTCGCTCGCCCGGAGGATCGAGTGGCGGCGAGTCCGCGTCGGTTGCTGCCGGAATGAGCGTGCTCGGACTCGGTACGGATTTTGGTGGTTCGGTGCGTTGGCCCGCCCACTGCACCGGACTCACTTCGGTTCGCCCGACGCTCGGACGTGTCGATCCGGAAGGTCAGTATCCAGGCGTGCTTTCGGATGGACGGGTACTCGCCAACCCTGCGACGATGCACGGCACGATCCAGACCATCGGCCCACTGGCCCGCAACCTCGGTGATGCGGGGCTTGCGTTGCGCGTCCTGTCGATGCCGCATCTCGCGTGGACCGAGCCTGATTCGGTCGACGTCGACGACCTCGACATCCGCTGGGCCCCCGGCGAGGGAACGATGCCCGTCGACGAAGACATCCTGGCGGCGGTTCGGTCGGTTGCGATCAGCCTGGACGCGAGCGAGTACGACGGCCTGGCTCTGCCCCGGGCCAACGCGCTTTTCGGTGCGTTGCGATCGGTCGAGACTCACGCGGACATCCACGCTCTCACCGAAGGTTCAGCGCACACTTTCGACGCGGACATCACCGCCATGCTTGCGGCAGGCCATGATCGCAGTTCCGCCGAGGTGGAAGCGCTGTGGGCGGATCGCGCGGTGTTGATCAGCGAATTCCTCGGCGAAATGGGCGACGTTCTGCTTCTGCCGGTTGCGTCGGAGCTCGCTCCGCCGCTCGGTGTGGAGAGCTTCGAGGTGGGTGGTCGCGAACTCACCTGGATGGACGCGCTCGCCAGTTGCCGGGCGATCAGTGTGCTCGGCCTCCCGTCGGTCGTGGTTCCGGTAGGGCTCTCCCCCAACGGTTTACCGATCGGGGTGCAGGTGGTGGCGAGACCGTTCCGCGAGCACGTTGCACTGTCCGTGGCAGCGCGAATAACGTCGAACGTGCAGGCTCTAGTCTGACTTCCATCTTTCCATTTCGGCCGCGAAACGTGTTGCGTACGAGTCGGCCAGATCGTGAAGCGTGGTGACGCAGTCGCCGTAGTACGTCGGTGCGTGCATGGTGGCCAGAATCCGCGGTTCGAGGTCGGCCAGGGCACGGATCGTGGGTTCGAGATCCGGGGTGAGGCAGGTGGCGTGGCCCAAGTCCTCGGCTTCCAAAGCGGGGCCGACGATTTCGTGCTCGGTGGTCGCGGGGTGGTGCCCGAACGCGGTGAAGAGATCTCCGCAGAACAGCGTCGACGTCGTCTCCTCGAACATCAGGCCCGCGTCCCAACCGTGTGGGACGTGTGGGGTGTCGATGTGCCGGACTCGGCGGCTGCCGGTTTCGAGTACGTCGCCGTCCTGCAAGGGAAGTGGTGCCCGATCGGCCAGATCGTTGACCTGAACGAAGCACCCCATCGCACCGTGTGCAACTTGCGCTTCGGGGGCCGCCGCAAGCCAGGAGTTCATGGACCCGCATTCGTCGGCCTCGACGTGACCGAACGTGATCCATTTCAGTCGGTCGATGTCGATCAGCGTGGAGAGTGCGTCGGAAGCCGAGGTGAACAACGCTCGCTGCCCGGTGTGGAAGAGCAGGGGTTCCTCGCCGTCGACGAGAAACTGGTTCATCGTGAGGTTCGCTTCGTCCACAAACGTCGACAGTCGGTAGATGTCCGGCGCGATTTCGGTGATCGTGGTGGTCATCGCTGTGCTCCGATCAGGGCTGTTGTGCACGTCAATCTGTCTTCTCCAGCCTTCTCGCCGCCCCGCGCCTGCACAAGGTTCTGGACGTGCTTACGGCTCTGGAATAGTGGAGGACGTGTTCGTACTACTGCTGACAGGCCCGCCGGGCGCGGGGAAGAGTTCCGTGCTGACCGCGCTTCACGATCGACTCGGCGAGGCCGGGGTGAGCAACGCGATGATCGAGGTGGACGAACTCGAGCGCTGCTACCCGCCGCTGGGCACCGAACGGGCAATCGCACACGTCGGGATGCTGTGTGCGTCGTACCGGGAAGCGGGGTACGAACTCCTGTTCCTCACGGCTACCGTCGAAGACGACGACTACGGGCGCGCCCTGCTGGCCGCGACCGGCGCCGAGGGGCACCTGCTGGCGCGCCTCGAGGCCGATCCGGATACATTGCGTACCAGAATCATCGAGCGTGAACCGACCGGCTGGGCCGGGTTGGACGAGTTGGTGGAGGCGTCACAACTGCTGGCCGGTTCGATGCCGACGCTGAGTGGAGTCGACGTGGTTCTGAGCACCGAAGGCCGCGATCCCGAGAGTGTTGCCAACGATCTGGAAGCGGCTCTGCGAAACCACAGTCCGTCGCTTCTAGCCGTCGGTGTTCAGAGCGGTGACCACTGAAGCGAACATCGTCGACTTGATTGCCCCCAGTGTGCCCGCATTCTTCGGGCCGATCGGTGCAACCATTTCAATGGCCTTGGCGGTCCAGAGAATCAAGTAGTCGATCCATGTAATGGTTGAGCGAACTGTCAATCGAGCAAGCATTCACAGGACATACCGAGCAGGCCACGAATCTTGGCCTTCGAGACGATCCATGACGAGACCACGGGAAGTCGCTTAAGTTGACTTCAAGTGCGAGGGTCGGCGTCGCGGGGTACGAACTTCCACCCATTCTCCTTGGCTTGGTCGGCTAGCTGCTTCGCTACGTTCCGCACTTGTCCCTTGCTGTTGGCGACTAGGGAATAATCGACGTGCGCATGATCGTCGGGGCGATCAGCCATATGAGCGTCGTCCCAAGCTGTCAGAACTGGTGGGGTATCTTCGATGCCAAGTTCTGCGCCGACCCTTTCAATTTCCTCGACAGTAAAGCCTACGGTGCCGTACGGAGGCACGAAGTCCTTACCTTCGGCCTCTTTGCGTCTACGGATTGTGTCCGATCTGTTTGTGTAGGCGGTCAAGGGATCGGTTATCTTCCCCTGCACAAAAGACGATCGGTTTGAGTCTTCCTTGTCCTCGTTGGTAAGCATGAATGCGCGATACGTGACATGACCATTTTCTTCATACTGATCAATTATTACCCGATACAGCTCCGCGCCCAGAGTGTCGATACGAAACCTGTCAGGCTCTTCGATACTTTCGTGACCAGTCATTGATTTCTCTCGATCCACCCTGCAGTTCCGATGATTGCACGTTGCCATTCAGATTCGCTTGAGTTTTCGATGTCGATTTCTATATCGAATTCGGCGTATCCGGGTGGCGGGGCAATTATTCTATGAGCATATGCAGAGATTATGGTTTGGTCGATTTCTATCTCCACGCTGGCCTTACCGTTGGACTGTGGCCATTCGAACTGAAGGCCACCATTTTCGGTTGGGAATATGAATTGTGTGTTCAATTCCCGGCCTAAAAGATTCGTATGAAGTAATTCCGCGAACTTGATCACTGCATGTTCGATCGGAGCGCCCGATTTTCCGTCGATCCAACCGTCGTCAAGGCGGGTTAACTCATGTAACTTTCGCTTACCCAAGAAATATGCGAGAATTGGCTTACGATCTCGGGTCTCTGCAGTTACAAGGTTAGAAATATCAACCTCATCCTCGATTTTAATAAGCTTTCCGGACGAATTGAATTCGCCGCGTCCGGAAACAGTGCAGAATATACCTTGGTCAGCCCGCTCGTCAACATTGAAATTGAGGCCGGTGTTCTGCCAACTTATTTGAACTAACCCTTTGTCAAAGGTTTGGAGAGTTGCTTTCTTTTGAAGCAAATCCAGCGCCTTCAACTGACCGTCAAGTTCTACTGTCTTCTTGAAATTGGCATTGAGCCTACTTAGTGCTTTGTTTCGTGAATCAGCAGTAAATCTGGGAGCCTTTGTCCAATTTTGTGACTGTGGTCGGTCTATTTGAAGGTATTGCTCAGAAGTGAGCGATCTACCTAGTCCCTTCATCTTTGCGCCGCCGACCTGGCGAATTACCTCCGGAATTTCCCCGCCAGTTGCCGCCGCTTTTACATACTCGATCAAGGCATCCACGGCCTTTTCGATAGCTGGCCCAAGCGGGTCGGCGTCGAATAGTGCCAGATCAGATTCCTGTGTAATTCGTGAAAGTGTTGGAGTCTTGCTGCCTGGTGCGATATCCGTGAGCCGGAGATCTGCATTTGAGTCGAAATTTCGGAGTGCGCGCGTTCGATTTGGATTCTCATTTTTCCAAATCAACCGCGCAATTCTACGAATCAAGTCGTCGAGCGCAACGACTTCCGCAAGCGCGGCAGCCGGCGTGCCTGTGCCATGAAACCGCTCGCCGACGAGATGGAGGGAAACGAGTTCCTGCACCTTCTCTTGGTTCACGTTGTCAGCCATGCTCGGTAGCGTAACCGACGTCACGTCTACCGTGCTGATCCGGATCGATGTGAAATGAAATAAGTGCGCCACGTGTCGATGCCTGAAGGTGAACTCAGTGGGTTCGCCAGCAGGATGTCGCACAATCGTTGAAGGAAGTGATGCAGAAAGCGTTCAGGCGATCCAGCGCGTTCTATGAGGTGGTAGCAGAAGTGGGGACGCGCCGTTCATGGTCAGATCACCGAATTCGTGCGCAAATCTTCGATCTCCTGCGAACACAGGCCGAAGTCGGTAGGTACCTCGTCGGCGTCACGTCGCCGCCGAGAGTCATGGGTGGTGCATACCTGGCGAGACGAGTCTTGTGTGAAGCCAGGATGGTTCGCGGACAGCGGGAATGGGTGCCTTATCGGCGCTGTGTGTCTGCTGGACCATCTGCGATGCATTGACCAGCCCTTCGGTGTCGACACCCGCCGATTGTTCAGGGTGGTCTTTCTGCCCTGGAGGGTCATGATCGACCTCGCGGATTCGAGCGGGGAGGTCTGAACGCGGCGCAAAACCGTCGCGACCGCGACGGGCCAGCTCCGGCGTGGTTCCCAGCGCCGCGCAGATTCCTGAGACGACTTGGAAGCCGCTCTGCGAGAACGCTTCCCGGCCCTATTGCCCCTCAGTGCGCAGGGCAGTGACCACTGAAGCGAACATCGTCGACTTGATTGCCCCCAGCGTGCCCGCATTCTTCGGGCCGATCGGTGCAACCATTTCGATGGCCTTGGCGGTCAAAGCGTCGACGGATGCGGTGAAGTCCACCAAACCGGCTGCGAATGCGTCACTTCCGCCGTATCGCCGCCCCGTGGTCATGGCGACGATTGCCGACGCCGGGCTGAGTTTGGCCTGGATGAGAGCTGCCATTCCTTCGGTGAAGGGGATGTTGATGTCCACCTCCGGGAAGCAGTAGTAGCCGCGATCATCGCGCATGACGCGGTAATCGTGCGCGATGCCGAGCATGGCGCCGGCTCCGAAGGCGTGGCCGTTGATCGCAGCGACGGTGGGCATGGGGAACGTCAGCATCCGGGCGAACAGCGACTGCACCTGCTGCACATACCACTTCGCCTTGTCGCCGTTCGCGCCCAGCCAGTCGAGGTCGAGTCCGTTGGAGTAGAACTTGCCCGTCGCCGTGGTGACCAGGGCGTGTGCGCCTTCACTCAGAGCCTGGTCGAGTAGCTTGTCGACGGAATCGAGCCAATCCGGCGAGAAACGATTCTCGTCCTCGCCGAGATCGAGAACGGCGATCTTTTCTTCGAAGCGCAGAGTTGCGGTCATGATTGGCCTTTCCTGTTGCGTGGCTTGGGCAGTGGTGGGTCGAGATGCAGAACCGCTCGAACGGCGGCATCCAACCGCGCGCGTGCTGCGGCGTCGGGGACTCGCCAACCGTCGGCGCGTTTGGCGGGATGGATGAGCAGTCCGGTAGGCAGGCCGACAACACAGGCCTCGATTGCCTCGACGGCTCGGCCGTCCTTGCGGCCCCAGAGCGCGGTCGACAACCGGATGAACAACTCGACCAGAGACCGGTCGAGTTGTGTGAGTTGCTCGGCGATGTCGGCAGGGACGTCGGTGCCGAGCAGTTCGTCGCGCTGGATCGTCAACAGCAGCAACGCGGATTGTGGGTAGTCGAGCGCGAAGACTGCCGGAACTTCGGCGGCCGCGACGACGGCGGAAACCGCCGAAGTCGGCGACGGGTCCGCGAGAGCGTCGTCCACTCTCGATTGTTGAAGCGCGAGAAATCGTCGCGCAGCACGCAGCCACGCGCTACCGACCAGTCCACTGCGAGAGCCGAATGCGTGATAGATCGCCCCGTTGGATACACCGGTGGCGTCGGAGACTGCCCGGACCGTGACAGCACTCGGCCCGGCAGTGGCGGCAAGTTTTTCGGCAGCGTCGAGCAGCGTGTCGAGGTCGTGAACGCGTGGCCGAGGCATGAACGCACAGTAACAGAGCGTCTGCTCTGTTACTAGTGTGCGGTCAGATCACAGAATTGGCGCGAAGATCCTCGATCTCCTCCGGGCGCAGGCCGAAGTCGGTGAGTACGTCGTCGGCGTCACCGCCGAGAGTCATGGGTGGCGCATTCCTGACGGGAAGGGTCTTGCCGTCCACCCAGAACGGTCCGCGGACAACGGGAATCGACGTTCCGTCGGCGCTCTGGGTCTGCTCGACCATCTGCAATGCCTCGACCTGCGGGTCGGAGAACACCTGATCGATCGAATGGATCGGGCCGCAGGGGATTCCGGCACCGCGGATCTCGGAGATCCACTGCGCCGCCACCTTGGTGGTCAGTAGGTCCTCGAGTTCTTTGGTCAGTTGGTCTCGGTGCGCCAAACGTTTTTTACCCGTGGCATATTCGGCACGGAAGGCGAGGTCGGGGTCACCGAGTACCGAGCACAGCGCGATCCAGTGCTTGTCCGAGCCGGTGGCGATGTTGATCGGGAAGTCTGCGGTGTCGAAAGCGCCGTACGGCGTGATCGTCGGGTGCGTATTGCCGTTCGGCGTCGCAACGCGTCCGGTGCTCAGGTAGTCCTGCGCCTGGAAGGTCATGATCGAGATCGCGGATTCCAGCAGCGAGGTCTGCACGCGGTGCCCTCGACCATCGCGACCGCGAGAGGCCAGCGCCGCCGTGATCCCCAACGCTGCATAGATGCCCGAGACAGTGTCGATGATGGGGATACCGACTCTCATCGGAGTCTGATCCCCGGCGCCGGTGACCGACATCAGCCCGGACATCCCCTGGGCCACCTGATCGAGTCCGGGCGCGAACTGGTCCGGGCCCACCGGGCCGAAACCACTGATGCTCATCACGACGAGCCCCGGATTCTCCTGCTCGAGCGAATCGGGATCGAGCCCCATGTCGGCCAGCACTCCCGGACGGAAGTTCTCGACCAGCACGTCTGCGTCGAGTGCCAGGCTGCGAAGCAGTTTCCGTCCGCGGTCACTGCGCATGTCGATGGCGATCGACCGCTTGCCGCGGTTCACGGAAGCGAAGTAGAGGCTTCGATCGCCGTCGAACGGCGGCCACTGACGCGAACTGTCGCCGGAGCCACGGGTTTCGACCTTGACCACGTCGGCGCCGAAGTCGGAGAGCAGTGACGTGCACAGAGGCCCCGCGAGAGCACGGGTGAGGTCGAGAACTTTGATACCGCTGAGCAATTGGTCCATCGGAGAAACCTCGGTTCTGTGGTGTGCAACGTCGCCCACTCGATCCGTCGGCACCATCTGCGTGAGTTACGGCTGCAGTGATCGTCGGAGAGGGGAAGAATGAAGGTCAGGCCTGCTTTCGGCTGGGCTCGGTGACAACACTGGTCGAGAGCGCAATGTGATGCGACGGCGACATTGCACAACTGCAGGGCTCGGATTTAGGCGCATTGTGTGACAGGAAGGATTGCGGTGGGCCGATACCGTGAACTCTCTACAGACGGCAATCTCTACTGACGGCAATGCAAGCGGGAGGCGAGACGATGCGCGACATTTCCACTCAGCTGGCGCAGTGGCACGCCGGCGGCGAGGACTTTGCGCTGGCGACGGTTGTCCGTACCTGGCGATCCTCACCGCGCATGCCCGGAGCATCGATGGCTGTCTCACGCTCCGGTGAGGTGGTCGGCAGTGTCTCGGGCGGGTGCATCGAGAGCGCCCTGTACGAGATCGCCCAGGAGGTTCTCGCCGACGGCACCAGCCGCGTCGAGGTCTTCAGCGTCTCCGACGACGACGCCATCGGAGTGGGTCTGACCTGCGGCGGAACCATCGAAGTGTTCGTCCAGGCGGTCGGAGCAGGTTTCGCCGACTTCGGTCACGTCTGTGAACGGATCGAGGCGGATGCGCCCGTCGTCGTGGTCACCGAAGTGCGTCCGGGTGCACCCGCGCGGCACCTCGTCGTCGAGCAGGGCCGACGCAGCGGGGATCTGGATGCCACGGAGGAAGAAGTCTCCGTCCTGCTGCGCACGATGGACACCGGTGAGTCCGTCGCTTTTGTCTCGCCGGCGGGAACCCTCATCGATTCGCAGCACGACCTGCTGGTCGAGATCTTCGCGCCACTACCGCGGATGTACGTGTTCGGGGCCATCGACTTCGCGGCATCGATGTGTACGTTGGGCGCCTTTGCGGGTTACCGCGTGACCGTCGTGGACGCACGGCCCGTCTTCGCGACACGTGCACGCTTTCCCGACGCCCACGATCTGGTCGTCATGTGGCCACACAAGTTCCTCGAAACCGCCCCGATCGACAAGCGAACGGTGCTGGCCGTGCTCACGCACGACGAGAAGTTCGACATCCCCCTGCTCGAGATCGCGCTGCGTTCGCCGGCTGCGTACGTCGGCGCGATGGGAAGTCGTGCGACGCATGAGCGTCGGGTGGCGCTGTTGAAGGAGCGAGGCGTCACCGACGTCGAGTTGGGGCGTCTGCACTCACCGATCGGGTTGGATCTCGGCGCGAGGACACCGGAGGAGACTGCAGTGTCGATCCTGGCCGAGATGACCAAGACCCTGCGCAATGCCTCCGGTTTGGAACTGCGGGATCTGCAGGGGCCGATCCACCCGCCACCTCAGGAGAATCCGACCGCCCTGCATCGAACGGCCTGAGTCGACTGCGCTGAATTCGGACATCTTGTGTTCGGTGGGGATAGGATCGTTTCTTTCGTGAACCATCTTCCGTGATCCGAATGAAATCGAGGTGCCTGCCAAGTGGCAAACCCGGCCGTACCGGCATCCGAGGTGAATGCTGTTCTCTCCGAACTTCTTCGAACCCCGCTCCTTCCTGGTGCTCGAAAGGTTTCCGGCGGTTCCGAAGACCCGACGGTTGCGCGGGTGGGATTCATGGCGGTTCCGGACATCGGGCCGTGGCTACGACGCGGGCAGTTGCTGATCACCACCCCGGAAACCCTCGCCCGGGTCACCGAACCCTTCAAAGCATTCGTCGGACGTTTGTCGACGCGCGGAGTTGCAGCCCTTGCCGTCCAATTCAGTGCCGACGGGGACACTCTCGCACCGGAACTGGTCGACGCAGCCGACAGTGCCGACTTTCCGCTTCTGGTTTTTCACGGCGCCTGCGATCACCCCGCGGCGCGGGACCGTGAGCAGACGGAGTCGGCGCAGATCGACGCCATGTTCGGGGCCGAGCGGTTGCGGCGGCTCCTGGTCGACGTCGTGATGGGCGGCGGCGGTCTCCCGCAGTTGACCGAAGTCATCGCGCGCGAGATGAAGGGCGCGGCTCTGGTCACCACCTCGGACGGACGCGAGATCTGCCGCGCCGGGGACGCCGCGGAGCGCAAGCGTCTGTCAGCCTGCCCGGCCGTCGATTCCACCGGTCGTCTGCGGACCGACACCGTCGAGGGCGGGTTGGGTCTGCACGAGTTCGACGGCCAATTCATCGCGGTGTCCGCGATTTCCGCCAATCACATCGACCACGGGCGTCTCGCGTTGTTCACCGGTGAGCGTGTGATGACCAGTTACGACCAGTACCTGGTCGAGCGTGCCGCGTCGGTGTGCGCCTTGGTCATCACCCGCGAACAGGCCGTGGCGTCGGTGGAGGAACGCCATCGCGCCAACTTCGTTCACGACCTTCTCCTCGGCCGGGCCGGGGACCACGATCACGTTGTCTCCCACGCCAAGACGTTCGGGTGGGACTTCGATCGCCCGCTGGTGATCGTCTCGATCGAACCGGACCCGGTCGACGAACCGACCTCCGCGGCGCCCGCTCGGCTGCCCGTCGTCGATCGTCAGGCGATGGCGTTCTCCGGCGCGATCGCTCACCGTGATCCCGGCGCGGCGGTGACCGCGCTGACGGGCGAGACGGTGATCGTCATGGGCGTCGGCACCGACACGATGGCATTGGTGCGGGACCTCGTCACGGTCGTTCGCGGCGAAGGTGGCGGCGGGAGAAGGCCGTTCAGTGTCGGGGTGTCCCGGCCGACGGCTGCGATCGAAGCCGTCCCTGCGCTCTACAGCCAGGCGCGCACCGCACTGACCGTCGGCCGGCGGATTTCCGGTCCGTGGACGGTGACTCAGTTCGACGATCTGGGCGTGTACAGACTGCTCAGTCTGGTCGAGGACGAAAACGAGCTCGAGACGTTCGCCCGCGAGACGCTGCGGGAACTGACGGAGGAAACTGCCGAAGCGCAGGACATGCGCAAGACATTGGAAGTCTTGCTCGCGACCAACATCAACATTGCCGAGACGGCGCGCAAGCTCCACTTCCATTACAACACACTGCGTTACAGGGTCGTTAAGCTGGAGAAAATGCTGGGACCCTTCACGGCGCAACCCGAACTCCGGCTGGATCTGTCTCTAGCACTGAAGATAACCGCAATGCGCGGCATCAATCACTAATATTGCCAATCCGGGTCGGTGGGTTCTGGCAGATTGTCATCACGTCGATACTCCCGCGCTGTAATAGCGTTTCACTCCAGTCACGGTGTTTTGTGAGCTGGAGCACACTCAGCGTTCGGACACCTTCCTCTGCACGAAAGGTCCCATCATGCCGATTTGGACGTTGCACGGAGATGGAAAGAACATCAAACCGGGTGAAGTGGTTGCTCCCGGCGAGCGGCTCAGCTGGGGAAGAACCATCGGGCTGGGCAGCCAGCACGTGGTGTCGATGTTCGGCGCGACGTTCGTGTTCCCGATCATCATGGGCCTCAATCCTCAACTTGCCGTGATGATGTCGGGTTTCTGTACGCTCTTCTTCCTGCTGGTGGTCAAGGGACGCATTCCCAGCTACCTCGGAACGTCGGCGGCCTTTGTCGGTGGTATCGCCGCCATTCGAGCCCAGGGCGGAACGTCCGCAGAGGTGACCGGCGCGATCCTGGTGTCCGGACTCGTCCTGGCGGCCATCGGTATCGCGATCCACTTCCTCGGCGGCCGGGTCGTGTTCAAGGTTCTTCCGCCAGTGGTGACCGGCGCGGTGGTGATGCTGATCGGATTCAACCTGGCACCCGTCGTCGCGGGGCTGTACTGGCCGCAGGACCAGTGGGTGGCTCTGATCGTCATGGTGGCCCTGATCGTCATGAGTATCGCGCTACGAGGCTTCATGGCGCGCATCGCCATCTTCCTGGCGCTGATCTTCGGCTACGTCCTCTCCTGGATCCTCGACCGCGTCTCGGGGACGATCACCTCCTACGACGCAGGCACCGGTCAGATCACCGAGCACTTCCGCGTCAACTGGGATTCGGTGCAGTCGGCGTCGTGGTTCGGGCTGCCCCCGTTCTCGGACGAAGCCAACGGAATCGTCGGGATCCACGCTCCGTCGTTCAGCCTGACGTTCATCATCCTGGTCCTTCCGGGTGTCATCGCGTTGATCGCGGAGAACGCGGGCCACGTCAAGGCCGTGGCCGAGATGACCGGGGACGACCTCGACCCGTACATGGGACGTGCGCTCGCCGGTGACGGTTTCGCCACCGCTATCGCCAGCAGCGTCGGCGGCTCGCCCACGACGACGTACGCCGAGAACATCGGCGTCATGGCAGCGACCCGTGTGTACTCCACCGCGGCCTACGCGGTTGCCGGCATCGTTGCCATGATGCTCGGCTTCTCCCCCAAATTCGGTGCCGTCATCTCGGCGACGCCCGGCGGTGTTCTCGGCGGAATCACCGTGGTGCTCTACGGCATGATCGGTCTGCTCGGCGCCAAGATATGGAAGGAGAACGGCGTCGACTTCGGGAATCCGCTCAACCTCATGCCGATCGCGGCCGGCCTCATCATCGGTATCGGCGACACGGCTCTGAAGTTCAGTGACACGTTCTCGCTCAGCGGCATCGCGCTCGGCACAATCGTCGTGATCGGGATGTACCACCTGTGCCAGTTCATCGGTTCGAAGAATCCGGAACTGAATGCGAAGAATCCGGAACCGAACAAGCCGGATTCGAAGGCTCCCGGCGGCGATCGGGAGGAACCCGCCAAGCAGCTCACGTGACGTCTGGCTGAGTGTGCTCGATTGACGAAGGCCGGACATCCTCCACGGAGGATGTCCGGCCTTTCCGGTGTTCTGGGTGATCGATCAGACGGAGGTACTGGCTTCGACCAGGCCGATACGGTCGATGCGTCCGGTGCGGGTGATGAGCCGTTCGGTCGCATCGGTAGCAGTGAGCACGCTCAGCTCGTAGTGCAACACCGCTCCGACACGAGTACAGAATGCTGCGGGTTCGTCCGCTGCATCGGGAAATTCGGGGATGACCCGATCGACGATGCCGCCCGCGAGTAGATCGAAGGACCGTATCCCTTGACTGGCAGCCATGTCCGGCGCGTGCGTGATGTCGTGGAACATGATCGCGCTCGCACCTTCGGGAGGTAAGGGCGAGAGCCAACCGTGGCGGGCCGCCAGCACTCGATCGGCCGGAATCAGCGCCAGTGCACCGCCGCCGGTGCCCTGCCCGAGCAGGAGGGAAATGGTGGGGACCTCGAGTGAAATCATGTCGGCTATGCACCGAGCGATCTCGCCGGCCAGGCCGCCTTCTTCGGCTTCCTTCGACAGTGCCGCGCCCGCCGTGTCGATGATCGTCACCAACGGCAGGTCGAGTTCTGCGGCCAGCCGCATTCCTCGCCGAGCTTCCCGCAGAGCGCCGGGGCCGAGTGGGGAGTGAGGAGTCTGCCCGCGACGGTCCTGTCCGAGAAGGACGCAGGGCATGTCGCCGAAGCGGACGAGTGCGAGCATGATGCCGGGATCGTTCTCGCCTTGGCCGGTTCCGTTGAGCGGGAGCATGTCCGAGGCGGAATTGAGCAACACTTCCCGTATCCCCGGTCGGTCTTCGCGTCGGGATGCGACGACGGATTCCCACGCCGACGTATCGGGTGGGCAATCGTACGAGCACGGGTCACTGGGCAATAAGTACCCACGATGCGCCCCGGTGATGATGCGCAATGCGCGTTCGACGATTTCGGCGAGCTGGTCTGGCGGCCTCACTGCATCGATGAGTCCGTGCTCGTGAAGGTTCTCCGCTGTCTGGACACCGGCGGGGAAAGGTGAGTTGTACAAGGCCTCGAACACTCGAGGGCCGAGGAATCCGACGAGGGCCCCCGGTTCCGCGATCGTCACGTGACCGAGTGATCCCCAGGACGCGAATACGCCTCCGGTGGTTGGGTTTCGGAGATAGACGATGTAGGGCAGGTGCGCTTCTTTGTGCTTGATGAGCGCCGCGGTGATCTTGACCATCTGCAAAAACGCCGTCGTCCCCTCCTGCATACGCGTTCCCCCGGACGTGGGAAGCGCAAGAAGGGGCAGCTGCTCTTGCGTGGCTCGACGGATGGCGACGACGAGGCGTTCGCCCGCCGCCACGCCGATCGATCCGCCGAGAAAGCCGAACTCGCATAAGATGATTGCCACGCGGCGCCCTCTGACGGAGGCGCTGCCCGTCAGGACGGACTCGTCGAGCCCGGTCTTCTCCTGGGCCCGCAGAAGTGCTTCCGCGTAATCGGAGTCGGTCGCGACGGGGATCGGAGGGGTGTCCCACGACTCCCAGGTGCCGGCATCGATCACCAGGTCGAGCAAGTCGCGAGCCGTCAGGCGGTTCATCGGGTGAATCCTTGTAGCCATGACATGATTTCGTCAGTGTCTTCACCGAGAACCGGCGGTGCCGTGTGGCGAGTCTCCGTCACTTCGGTTCCGTCCGGTTCGAAGAATCGCAGCGGCGGACCGGGCAGAGTGATGTTGCCGAGCGTGCTGTGGTCGACATCGACGAGCAATCCCTGTGATCGGGTCTGCTCCCATTCGTACACCTCGGAGATCGTCCGAACCCGTCCTGCCGGTATTCCGATGCGGTCGAGTTCGGTCAGAAGCTCGTCACGTGAGTACGGTTTGAAGGTACGTTCGATCAATTCGACTACCTGGAAATGATTTTCGACGCGTTCGGCGTTTGTTGCCATACCTGGGGCGTCAGGATCTAGGTCGAACCCTTCGCAGAATCTTCTCCACAGACTCTCGCTGCCGACCGAGATCTGTACTGCGCCATCGCCGGTACGAAAGAGTCCGTACGGTGCGATGGAGGGATGGTGGTTACCTTGCGCTGTGCCTACCTCGCCGGCGACGGTCCACTTCGTTCCTTGAAACGCGTGAACACCGACCACGCTGGCCAAGAGCGACGTTCGGACAACGCGGCCTCTCCCCGTCTGCTCGCGTTCCTTCAAGGCTGCGACGACGCCGAAGGCCCCGTACATCCCGGCGAGAAGATCGGCGATCGGAACTCCGACCCTTTGGACGTCGTCCGGATTCGATCCGGTCAGCGACATGAGCCCGGCTTCCCCCTGGGCGATCTGGTCGTAGCCGGCGCGACCACCTTCCGGACCGTCGTGGCCGAAACCGCTGATGGACAGAACGATCAGTCGAGGATTCAGTTTGGCCAGCCGCTCGGTGGAGAATCCGAGTCGATCGAGCACCCCGGTGCGGAAGTTCTCCATGAGAACGTCGGCGCGGCAGACGAGATCTTCGAGGGTTGCACGCCCACTGTCGGATTTGAGATCGAGCGTGATCGACTTCTTGTTCCGGTTCGTGGACAGGAAATACGTCGATTCGCGTTGTGTGTTCGGTGGTTCCAACGGGGGCTCGACAAAAGGCGGCCCCCACCCACGGGTGTCGTCGCCGCCATGAGGTGATTCGACCTTGATCACGTCGGCACCCAGATCGCCGAGCATCATTGCCGCGTGAGGACCCGCGAGTGCGCGCGTGAGGTCGACGACTATCACGTCGTGTAACGGACCACTACGAGCACTTGTGTTGTGAGGCTTCGAAGTCGAGTTCATGTCGCACCGCCGTGTTCTGGTGTAATTGGCTGAGCCAGTTGGTGGTTGAGGCCTCCGTAGTTCGGTCGACTCCGGTCCGCTGGACCGAGAAACCGGCCAGGGCCACTGAAGGAGGTATGTGCGGCCCGTCTTTCGAACCGTAAGCGGGCACCGGTGAACGGCACATGGGTAACCTTGCCGACGACGGGTGTCAGTGGTGGGTAAGAAGTGACGAACGCTCACCGCATGGCGCGATTACGGTTGTGTCGAACCGTGATCGGGGCGCTCTGTCAGCCTATTTGGTGCATTTTCATGACATTTCGTGCATCTTCATGACCTGCAGGGCGAGTGAGACGTTCAACCGGAGAACGGGGTCGTCGGTGAACGATCCGACGACGCTCTCCAGCTTTCCGATTCTGTATCGCAAGGTGTTGTAATGCATATGCAGTGCCCGGGACGCTTCGGCGACATTGCAATTGCAGTCGAGCAAAGTTTGGAGTGTGAGACGTAGGTCCGCGGCTTCGGCGTTGTCCGCCGACAAGGACTTCAGAACGTCATCGGTGAACGAACGCAGTTCGCTCTTGTCCGTCTGGAGCGAGAGGAGTCGGTGTACACCGAGTTCGTCGAAGTGTGCGATCTGCCCCGGCCCGTTGATACGTCGGCCGACGACCACGGCTGTACAGGCTTGGTCGTAGGCCGCGGGTAGATCGGCCAGGGAGTAGATCACCCGGCTCACTCCCGTGCTGAAGGATCGGCGGCCGCTGGTGCGATCGCCGGCAACCTTGCGCACCAACCCTTCGATGTCCCGAACCGCACGGTCGGTGCTGGTCGGGAAAAGCGTGACCACCTCGTGTCGAAACCCGACGGACGGCGCCGTCCGCTCGTGTGTTCGTACCACTTGTTGCCAGCCGTCGCTGAGTCGATCTTGGTCCGTGCGAGTGGAATTCGCGTGCTGGGATTCCGGGTGATCGACGTCGAGTTCTGCAACCACAACGGCAAGTGGACGAGTGACATCCCACCCCAACTGGGTGAAGTGCGCGCTCACTTCCGCCGGCGAGCCGGCTTCGCCTATCAGTGCGTCGCGGAGGAAGTCGCCGCGGAACTTGGATTCCACTGCCGCAACTGCCAGCTGTTTGGTGACGGCCAGCGCGGCAACGGTGGCCGCTCGCTCCAGCGCTTGAACGACAACTGCGCCGAGTTCGTGGGTGCCGGCGTACGCCACCATTCGGCCGTGATCGGTGCCGCCGGCCACTACTCGGGTGAGCGCCAACTGACCGGGAAATCCCTTGGGCGCGTTCTGTAAACCGACAGCGACCCGCTCGGTCAGGAACCGCCCGGTGCTTTCGAACAACGGAAGCGCGTTCAGCGCGGCTGAATCCCCGGCCTCGGTCAATACCCTCCCGTCCGGCGAGCAGATCAGAACGCTGACGTCGAAAAGCGCGGCGAATTCCGCGGCAATCTGAGGTAGATCGCCACCTTCCAGGACGATCGACGTCAACGAGCGGTGAAGTCGATCGGCAATGTCGAGTGCCGCGGACTGCTTCGCCACCAACTTCGTGAAGACCTCCGAGATCACCTCGTCGAATCCCGCGGTGACGGGAAGAACCAACAGCGGAAGCCCTCGCTGCTCTGCCATGTGCAGCATCGCCTCGGGCAGCTCGTCGAGATAACGGCCCGTTTTCACGGCAAGTGCCGCGACTCCTCGACGTGCAAGACCGTCGACGAGGTCACTGAGATCTGTGTCGTCGAGAAGCTCTCCGGTCCGCCCGTAGCGCAGCGGGAACCCGGTTGTCACCAACAACTCGTTCGGCTTCACCCAAGCGAGGATGTCCGGTACTTCCATCACGTTCACCGATTGAACGAGGTGGCGCAAGCCCCCATGCCCGGCAAGCACTTCGGCTCCACGCAGACTGGGCAGCTCGAGGACATCCCGAACCGTCAGTCTGTAGTCGCCACCTTCTGGCAAATGTTGAAGCTCTTCGCTCGAATATTTGGCAGATCTATCCATGTCGCGAGACTACGCTCGATCGCACAGTGAACATTGTCAACAGTTGACGAAAATACTCTCTCGGAATGAGTGGTCTCCGTATGTCTGGCTACTATCTTGGTCCGAATTGGCGATCGCCGGCGTCTCCGAGTCCAGGTACCAGGAACGCATTTTCGTTCAGGCCGTCGTCGATGCTCGCGGTGAGGAGTCGGACCGGATGTCCGGAGTTCTTCAACGCTTCGATCCCTTCCGGAGCCACGACGACGCAAATTGCAGTCACGTCGGTTGCTCCGCGCGCAACGAGCAGATCGATTGTGCGGACGATGGATCCACCAGTTGCCAACATCGGATCGAGGACGTAGACGGGGGTGCCCGACAAATCAGCGGGCAGGGACTCCAGATACGGAACCGGCTGGTGTGTCTTCTCGTCTCGCGCCATTCCCACGAAACCGACTCCTGCCTGCGGAATGAGGGCGCTCGCTTGTTCGACCATGCCGAGGCCGGCACGCAAGACCGGTACCAGGAGCGGCGGATTCGCCAGTCGCACTCCCTGCGTCGGAGCAACTGGCGTCTCGATGTCGAATCGTTCCACTTCTGCGCCGCGCGTGGCCTCGTAGACCAACATGTGCGTCAGTCTGCGCAGGGCGGACCGAAATGTTGCGTTGTCGCTGCGAGCGTCGCGCATGGTCGTGAGCAGAGATGCCGCCAGCGGATGGTCGACAACAGTGGTGTCCATGGTCGAATCGTAAGTGAGAACCGATGGGGCGGCGCACAACCGGTGAATCGGAGTCGAAATAACCAATCACGGTTTTCGTTTGGGCAAGTATTGACGATGCCGAAGGGTTTGAGTCGTCATAGCGTGGTCGGCATGGCAGTTCCGAACCGCTCGGCTGGACTGGGCGCCGGGAACTGTCAAGGCCCAATTTTGCCTCCACGATTCCCTATACAAGGAGATGCCAATGCCCGAAGCAATCGAGGTCCGTAAGGTTCCGCTCCACAGCGTCTCCGACGCCAGTGAGCTCGCCAAGCTGATCGACGACGGTGTCCTCGAGGCCGACCGCGTCATTGCAGTCATCGGCAAAACCGAGGGTAACGGCGGCGTCAACGACTACACGCGCATCATCGCGGACCGAGCGTTTCGAGAGGTTCTCTCCGCCAAGGGCAATCGCAGCCTCGACGAGGTGGCGCAGGTGCCGATCGTCTGGTCAGGTGGTACGGACGGCGTGATCAGCCCGCACGCGACGATCTTCGCGACGGTACCGGCAGACAAGGTCACCAAGACCGACGAGCCGCGACTGACCGTGGGCGTCGCCATGAGTGAGCAACTGCTGCCCGAGGACATCGGCCGTACGGCCATGATTACCAAAGTAGCTGCGGCAGTGAAAGATGCGATGGCCAACGCCGGCATCACCGATCCCGCCGACGTGCACTACGTACAGACCAAGACTCCGTTGCTGACCATTCACACCATCCGTGACGCCAAGAGCCGCGGCAAGACGGTGTGGACCGAACAGACTCATGAGTCGATGGACCTGTCCAACGGCGGAACGGCTCTGGGGATCGCGGTTGCGCTCGGCGAAATCGACATGCCGACCGACGAGGATGTCATGCACAGCCGCGAACTCTTCTCCTCTGTCGCATCCTGCTCGTCCGGCGTCGAGTTGGACCGCGCGCAGATCGTCGTCGTCGGTAACGCACGTGGCGTCGGCGGACGCTACCGGATCGGCCACAGCGTGATGAAGGATCCGCTCGACCAGGACGGCATCTGGGCGGCGATCCGTGACGCCGGACTCGAACTTCCGGAGCGGCCGCACTCGAGCGACCTGGACGGTCAACTCGTCAACGTGTTCTTGAAGTGCGAGGCCAGTCAGGACGGAACGGTCCGTGGCCGTCGTAATGCGATGCTCGACGACTCCGACGTGCACTGGCACCGCCAGATCAAGTCGTGTGTCGGCGGAGTCACGGCAGCTGTCACCGGCGATCCGGCAGTGTTCGTCTCGGTATCGGCAGCGCACCAGGGTCCCGAGGGCGGCGGCCCAGTCGCTGCCATCGTCGACCTCGGTCAGTAGTAGGCAAGAACCTCGCTGGAAACCTCGACAGTCGCGCCGCCACCGGCAATTCGTCCTCGAATCAGTTGCCGGTGGCGGCGAGTCCGTCCGGTGTATCTCCCGGCGCACCCCACTTCACTGCTTGAAAGGATTCACGATGGTTCATGCTGCTGACCCTGTCGACGAGAGCGATTCCGGTGTGGCTGAGAGTGGCGATCTCGTCATGGCCGATGCGGTCACGCTCAGTGGTCTGATACGCAGGCGTGAAGTGTCGTGTGTCGAGGTGATGGAGAGCTTCCTCGATCAGATCGAATTACATAACCCGGCGGTGAACGCGATCGTCGCATTGCGGGATCGGGAAGCGTTGACGGCGGAGGCACGCGAGCGTGATTCGCAGTTGGCGAGTGGGGAGTATCTCGGTTGGATGCACGGGTTTCCGCATGCGGTGAAGGATCTGTCGGCAGCCAAGGGTCTGCCGTTCACGTCCGGGTCGCCGATGTTCGCGGACCGAATCGCCGAAGAAGATGAACTGTTCGTCAGGCGGATCAAGTCTGCCGGCGCCATCGTGATCGGCAAGACCAATACGCCGGAGTTCGGGCTCGGCTCCCAGACGTACAACCCGGTGTGGGGTACGACGGTGTCGCCGTACGACACTTCGCGCACCGCCGGCGGTAGCAGCGGAGGCGCCGCAGCGTCGCTGGCGCTCCGAATGCTTCCGTTGGCGGACGGAAGCGATTACATGGGCTCGCTCCGAAACCCGTCGGCGTTCAACAACGTTGTGGGATTTCGACCTTCTTGGGGCCGCGTACCGGAGACGGGATTCATTGCGCAGGGCGCTGTTGTGGGCCCGATGGGCCGAACCGTCACCGACGTGGCTCACCTGCTCTCCACGATGGCGGGGCCGGATGCCTATGCACCGTTGGGGATTCGCGAGGATCCCGCTGTATTCACCGAGAGCCTCGCCCGTGATCTGAAGGGCTCTCGGATTGCATGGGTCGGTGACTGGAACGGTTACCTGGCAACCGAACCTGGAGTCCTCGAGTTGTGCGAATCCTCGTTCGAGGTCTTCGAACAGTTGGGGTGCCACGTCGAGGCAGCACTTCCCGACTTCAAACCCGAGGACATCTGGCAACTGTTCTTGCGATGGCGTTGGTGGGCACAGCTCGGCTTGATCGATCAGTACAACGATCCGAGCATGCGCGAGTTGATGAAGCCCGAACTGTTGTGGGAGCTCGAGCACGCGGTCACACTCTCGGCTCTCGACGTGACCAAGGCGGCGGAGGCTCGCAACGGCTGGCTGTCGGCCATTACCAAGATGTTCGAAACCTACGATTACATTCTCGCTCCCAGTGCCCAGGTGTTTGCTTTCGACAAGAACACTCACTGGCCCGAGGTCGTCGACGGCCGGTCGATGGACACGTATCACCGGTGGATGGAGACGGTTGTTCCCTGGACGATGGCCGGGGTCCCGGTTGCGGGGATGCCGGTCGGCTTCGATGATCGTTCGCTTCCCATGGGTATCCAGATCATCGGTCGGCACGGCGCCGACTTGGACGTTCTCCAACTCGCCTACGCGTTCGAGCAGGCAACCAAGTGGGTCGAGCGGGTACTTCCGCCAGCACTCCGCGTGAACTGACTTATCTATTTCGGACGTATCCAGTTGGGAGAGAACGACGATGGCTTCGGCACTGTGGCACGGGTTCGCGGACATGGGCGCTGTGGAGAAGAACGGCGCGTTTGTCGTCTCTCGCGGTGAGGGCGCGTACATCTGGGATTCCGAGGGCACTCGGTATCTGGATGCGACGGCGGGCCTGTGGTTCACCAATGTCGGGCACGGGCGCACCGAGATCGCGGATGCGGTGGCGGCTCAGTTGTCGAAGATCGCTCATTTCTCCAACTTCGGTGATTTTGTTCCCGAGACCACGCAGGTGTTGGCCGAGCGTCTGGCGGCCATCGCGCCGGTTGCCGGGAGCAAGATCTTCTTCACCTCGGGTGGTTCGGATTCGGTGGACACTGCGGCGAAGCTGGCTCGCCGGTACTGGCACGAGGTGGGGCAGCCGGAGAAGACGATCATCGTCGGACGCCAGAAGGCGTACCACGGAATGCACGTTGCGGGAACGGCTTTGGCCGGTATTCCGGTGAACCGTGAGGGTTACGGCGAGCTGATGGCGGATGCGGCGACCGTCGGCTGGGACGATGCGAAGAGCCTGCTCGAGTTGATCGAGAAGATCGGTGCGAACAAGATCGCCGCGTTCTTCGCGGAGCCGATCATCGGTGCGGGTGGGGTGTATCTGCCGCCGGAGGGGTATCTGGCCGAGGTGCGTGACATCTGCCGTGAGCACGACATCCTCTTTGTCGTCGACGAGGTCGTGACCGGTTTCGGCCGGATCGGTGGTGAGTGGTTCGCGTCCACTCGTTTCGATTTGCAGCCTGACATGATGACCACGGCAAAGGGTTTGACGTCGGGTTACGTGCCGATGGGTGCGGTGTTCATCGCGCCGCGGGTGGCGGAGCCGTTCTATGCCGGTTCGTGGTGGCGCCATGGGTACACGTACGGCGGGCATGCCGGTGCTGCTGCGGCGGCGATGGCGAACCTCGATATTCTCGAGCGTGAGAATCTGCTCGCGGAGTCGAAGCGTTTGGAGGCGTCGTTGCATACGCATCTGCAGCCGTTGGCGGAGCATCCGCGGGTGGCGGAGGTTCGTAGTGGGCTCGGTGCGGTCGCGGCTGTGCAGTTGGCTGATCCGGCGGAGGCGTTGCCGTTTGTGAAGACGCTTCGCGAGCATGGTATTTCGGGTCGCGCTGCGGGTCAGGGTGCGATGCAGATTTCGCCGACGTTTGTGATGACCGATGATCAGGTCGCGGAGATGGCCGCGGGGGTCCTCGCAGCCCTCGGCTAGGAGAATCGTTTTCCGTTGACAGACATCGTGTTACGGAACCGTTAAGCCGAAGAAAATGTTGGGGCCCTTCGTGACGGCGCCCCCATTTCGGTCGAAACTGCCTCCAGCACTGACGATGACCCCTGTCCGCATCATCTGTCACCATTGTTGCCAATCTCGGCGAGCGGGTTCTGGCAGATTGTCATCACGTCCAAAACTTGGTGCTGTATTAGCGTTTCACTCCAGACACGGTGTTTGTGAGCTGGGGCACAGAGCATTTCGAACACCTTCCTCCTTCGCGAAAGGTCTCGTCATGCCGATCTGGACGTTGCACGGAGATGGCAAGAACATCGGACCCGGTGAAGTGGTAGCTCCCGGCGAGCGACTCAGTTGGATGAGGACCATCGGGTTGGGCGGCCAACATGTCGTGTCGATGTTCGGCGCTACGTTCGTCTTCCCGATCATCATGGGTCTCAATCCTCAACTTGCCGTGATGATGTCGGGTTTCTGTACCCTCTTCTTCCTGCTGGTGGTCAAAGGACGCGTCCCCAGCTACCTCGGTACGTCGGCGGCGTTTGTCGGTGGTGTCGCAGCCATTCGCGCCCAGGGCGGAACGACGGCGGAAGTGACCGGCGCGATTCTGGTGTCGGGGCTGGTTCTGGGATTTGTCGGCGTCGCCATCCACTTCCTCGGCGGGGGCGTCATCAGTAAGGCGCTACCCCCGGTGGTCACCGGCGCAGTGGTGATGTTGATCGGATTCAACCTGGCTCCAGTTGTCGCGGGATCGTACTGGCCGCAGGACCAGTGGGTGGCACTGATCGTGATGGTTGCGTTGATCGTGATGAGTGTTGCGCTACGCGGCTTCTTGGGACGTATCGCCATTCTCGTCGCGCTGGTTTTCGGCTACATCTTCTCCTGGGTCCTCGACCGGGTCTCCGGGCCGATCACCTCCGCCGGCGGTAGTGGAGCACCTACCGAGCACTTTCGTGTCAACTGGGATTCGGTGCACTCGGCGTCGTGGTTCGGGTTGCCACCGTTCTCGGACGAAGCCAACGGAATCGTCGGTATTCACGCTCCCTCGTTCAGCCTCACGTTCATCGTTCTCGTCCTTCCCGGTGTCATCGCACTGGTCGCGGAAAACGCCGGACACGTCAAGGCGGTCGCCGAGATCACGGGCGACGATCTGGACCCCTACATCGGACGCGCAATTGCCGGTGACGGTTTTGCCACCGCCATCGCCAGCGCGGTAGGCGGCTCCCCCACGACGACGCACGCCGAGAACATCGGTGTCATGGCAGCCACTCGGGTGTACTCGACCGCCGCGTACGTGATCGCGGGTTTCATCGCGATCCTGCTCGGCTTCTCGCCCAAGTTCGGAGCAGTCATGGCGGCGACTCCCGGGGGCGTTCTCGGCGGAATCCTGGTGGTTCTGTTCGGCATGATCGGTCTGCTCGGCGCCAAGATCTGGAAAGAAAACGGTGTCGACTTCGGGAATCCACTGAATCTGATGCCGATCGCCGCCGGCCTGATCATCGGTATCGGTGACACGGCTCTGAAATTCAGTGACACGTTCTCGCTCGGAGGTATCGCGCTCGGCACCATCGTCGTGATCGTGATGTACCACCTCTGCCAGTTCGTCGGGTCCCGGAACCCCGAGCTGAACAGGCCGAAGTCCGGGCGGCGACCGGGCGCAACACCGGGGGCGAATGCGTCAGATGACGAAAGGGAAGAGCCCGTGGCGCAGCTCACGTGATGCCAAGTTGAATGTATGCCAGGTATGACCCGTGACCGTTGTCACATCTGCACAAAACGTGAAGTGACTCATAGAGGCAGGATTGAGTAATGAAACCGTCGCCGCTGACTTATCACCGACCGTCCTCGGTCGAGGACGCGTGCCGAATCCTCTCCGAGGTATCTCACGAGGGGAAGGTGCTCGCCGGTGGGCAATCGCTTGTGCCGCTGCTGTCCATGCGCCTCGCCGCCCCCGCCCACATCGTCGACATCGGATCGATCCCTGACCTCGCTTCGGTGACCTCGTCCGAGGACGAAGGAGTGCGGTTCCAGGCCCTGGCCACGCACTCGGTGCTGGCGGCCGACGAAGGTGCTCGCCGAGTTCAGCCTCTGCTGAACCGCGCTCTGCAGTTGGTAGCGCACCCCACGATCCGTAACCGCGGGACGAGCGTCGGCTCCATCGTCCATGCCGACCCGTCGGCGGAGATGCCGGCAGTCCTGACACTGCTCGGGGGCAGCGTGAGCGTGCAGTCGGTGCGTGGCACCCGCGAGATCGCGTCGACGGATCTCTTTGTCGGTCCCCTCGAATCGAGCCTGGAATCTGACGAGATCGCGGTGTCGGTGTCGGTGCCGGCCGCCGAGCCCGGTGTGGGAACCGCCATCGACGAGATTGCTCGTCGTCACGGTGACTACGCACTGGTCGGTGTCGTTGCGCGTATTCGCGTGGTCGACGGTCTGGTGGCCGAAGCACACATGACGTACGTGTCCGCCGGCGAGCTGGGGCAGGTCGTGGACTACACGGACGTGCTGGCGGGGGCATCCGCGACGGATCAGCGAGATCCGCGCTGGCGCACCCTCGGGGAATGTGCCCGCGCGCAGATAGATACCGAGGCAGACATTCACGGGACGGCGGCGTACCGCTCGCAACTGGTGTCCGCGCTCACGGCGCGGGTCGGCTTTGCAGCGGCAACAGATGCTCTCAGTGAGAACGCAGTACTGGCAGGAAAGTGGTGACCATGTCCAAAAACGATCGCTCCATCGATGATCAACTTGCCGAGCTGGCAGCAGATACCGGTGAACACCATGTGGCCGTGACGTTCACGCTCAACGAGGTGACGAGCACCGTCGTTCTCCCCTCCCGCACTCTGGCCTCGGACGCCATTCGTCACCACCTCCGTAAGACGGGCACGCACGTCGGTTGTGAACACGGCGTGTGTGGTGCGTGCACCGTGCTGCTCGACGGAAAGCCGGTGCGATCCTGCCTCGTCCTCGCCGCCAGTCTCGAAGGTCGATCGATCACCACCGTCGAAGGACTCGTCGAGCCGGACGGCACCTTGCATCCGGTTCAGCAGGCGTTCAAGGATTGTCACGGCCTGCAGTGCGGATTCTGCACTCCGGGATTCGTGACGACCATCGCGGCATTTCTCGAGGAGAACCCCAATCCCACGCGTGAGGAAGCAACGGACGCTATAGCGGGAAACCTCTGCCGTTGTACGGGATACCAGAACATCAGGGCGTCGGTTCTGCGCGCAGCCGAGATCAAGCGTGAACGAGCCGGGCAGTTCCCGCTCGGAATCGACGACGCATCCACTCGGGAGGCGTTGGATCGCAAGGTGCGGGGAACAACGAATCCCGTCGGAGGACGGGCGGGTAAGGCATGAGTACTCCGGTCAAACCAGCAAAGCGCAACGGGGCGAAGCACCCCGCCTCCGATCATTCGACGGCCGATCATTCGGTTGCCGACGACGGCAAGTTCTTCGGCAAACCGATTCCGCGCGAGGAAGATACGCGTCTGCTCAGCGGTCAGGGGCGGTATCTCGACGATCTGGGCCACAACGCGCTGATCGCGGCATTCGTCAGGTCGCCGCATGCACATGCGCGAATCGTCGACATCGACATCGATCAGGCACTGGAAGTGCCTGGCGTACATGCCATCTACACCTACGAAGATCTCCTGGCCGACACCCCGGAAATGGCGGAGAACCTGCCACTGCTCATTCCGCATCCGGGAATCATCGCTCCGCGTAACGGGTACCCCCTTGCGAAGGACGAGGTGAACCACGTCGGAGAAGCCATCGCCATGGTGGTCGCCGACAATCGGTACATCGCCGAGGATGCGTGCGCGAAGATCGATGTCACGTACGAGACATTGAAGCCGGTAGTGGGAATCGACGTCGCCCGCACCGCCGACAACGCCGTCCATGCCGATGTCCCGGACAACATCGCCGCTCATCTGCAGCACGGGTTCGGCGATCCGGACGCCGAACTTGCGTCCGCGCCGCACCGACTGACGCTGGATCTCGAAATCGAGCGTTCGGCATCCATGCCGATGGAGGGCAAGGGTGTCTACGCACGCTGGGACGGCGACGAGAACACCCTCACGTTCTGGACCTCCACCCAGACGTCTACCTCCGCCCGCGCCGCCGTTGCTGCGCGATTGGGTATGGCACTGAACAAGGTTCACTGCATCGCTCCCGACGTCGGCGGTGGATTCGGTGTCAAGATCGTCCATCCGTGGCCCGAAGAAGTGATGGTCACGTGGGCTGCGCGACGCCTCGGCCAGGCCGGCATCTCCTGTGAGGTGAAATGGGTCGAGGATCGCCGTGAGCACTTCATCTCGAGCGCACACGAGCGCGGACAGATCCAGAAGATCGACATCGGGTTCGACGACGAGGGTCGTCTGTTGGCTTTCGACTTCACGTTCTGGCACGACAACGGCGCGTACCTGCCGTACGGGATCATCGTCATGATCAACACCGCGACGCAGGTTCTCGGGCCGTACAAGCCGAAGTCGTTCCGGGTCAACGCTTATTCGCTGTACACCAACACGGTCATCGTGACCCCGTACCGCGGTGCCGGACGTCCGCAGGCCGTGTTCGCGATGGAGCGATCCATGGACGCCATCGCCAAGTACCTGAACAAGGACAAGATCGCGGTCCGGGAGGCGAACTTCATTCGCCCCGAGGACATGCCGTACGACTTCGGCCTCATGTTCCAGGACGGGCGCCCGTTGATCTACGACACGGGTGACTACCAGGCCGGTATCGACAAGCTCAAGAAGCTCATCGACTGGGACGGATTTCCCGAGTACCAGAAGAAGGCTCGCGCCGAAGGGCGGTCGGTCGGCATCGGCATCGGCGCGTACGTCGAGGGAACCGGTCCCGGACCCTACGAAGGCGCCCACGTAGTGGTCGAGACGTCCGGAAAGGTCAAGGCGGCAACAGGCTTGACGACGCAGGGGCAGGGCCACCAGACAGCGTTCGCCCAGATCGTTGCAGACGATCTCGGAGTCAAGGTCTCCGACGTCGAGATCGTCACCGGTGACACTCGCCGGTTCGGTTATGCCGTCGGCACTTTCGCCTCACGTGGCGCGGTCATGTCGGGTTCGGCTTTCCATGTCGCGGCGCAGATGGTCGCGGAGAAGGCGAAGAAGATCGCGTCCGGAATCTTGAATCTGCCGGAAGCCGAACTGGAACTCCAGGGTGGCCACGTGTGCAAACTCGGCACCGAGCCTGGGGTGGAAGGTACTTCTGTACCGCTGAGTGTTGTTGCCGTGCTGTCGAACCCGCTGCGATATGCGTTCGACCGTGAATCGAAGTTGGCTACCGGTTTCGCCAAGACCGACACGGACATGTCGAAGCCGCCGATTCCCGAGGGCGAGCAGCCGGGTCTGGAAGCCACCGGCTACTACTCGCCGCCCAGTTCGACTTTCGCTTCGGGAGTGCACGCGGCGATCGTCGAAACCGATCCCGTCACGGCCGAGATCACGGTCCGTCGTTACGTCGTCATCCACGACTGCGGAAACGTGATCAATCCGCGCATCGTCGAAGGCCAGGTCATGGGCGCCGTTGCGCAAGGTATCGGCGGAGCACTCTACGAGCGGATCGTCTACGACGAGCATGGCCAGATGCTCAACGCGTCGTACATGGACTTCTTGATGCCGTTTGTCACCGAGATGCCGGATTCACTCGAGATGGATCACACCGTCACGCCGTCGGGGCTCAACCAACTCGGTATGAAGGGCGCCGGTGAGGCCGGTGTGATCCCCACCAGCGCCGTCATCGCGGCTGCCATCGAGGACGCCGAAGGAATCTCGATCACGTCCATGCCTATTTCACCGTCCGAACTGTTCGAACTTCGACTCGCACATGCGGGTTCGTCATCAGAGGAGAATGCATGAGAATCGCCGGCACCGCGCAGCTGACGGCACCTCGAGAAGAGGTCTACGACAAGCTCCAGGACGGTCGTGTACTGGCCGCGACCATTCCCGGTGTGCAGTCGCTCGAGCAGCTCACGGACAATCACTACAAGCTCTCGATCATGGCGGGGGTCGCGTCGATCAAGGGCGTTTACGACGGCGAAGTTGTTCTTTCGCAACAGAATCGGCCCAATTCGTTTGTCATGACGGCTTCGGGCGCTGGTGCTCCCGGCACCGTGAAGGCGGACGTCACGGTCACGTTGACGGAGAACGAGGGTGGCACGCTGCTTTCGTACGACGCCGACGCGGTGGTCGGCGGGATGGTCGGCGGCGTCGGACAGCGGATGATCACCGGTGTCGCCAAGAAGATGGCCGGGGTGTTCTTCAAGAGCATCGACGGCGTCATCGCCAACGGCATTCCCGAGAAGGTCACGACCGCCGTGGCGGCGGCAATACCGGCAGCGTCGGTCGAGGCGGTGCCGGTAGTTTCAGGAGCTGTCGCGGCACCGGCGATTCTTCCGGCTGCTGCACCGACCGCGGGTGGCGCCGATGCTCGCACCGTGATGGTCAGCGCCGTCGTCGGAGCGGCCATTGCTTTGTCAGGTGTTGCTATAGGCGGATTCCTGGCGCGTTCTGGTTGTCGCGAGTAGTTCAGCAGCGTATCGACAGGGCTTCCACAGCTGTTTTGCGATGAGGGAAACGCCCCGAACCGACCAGGTTCGGGGCGTTTTTCACGTCCGCGTAACCCGCTGGGGCGCGGGCGAAGATCCGCTCGTGATCGTGCGCCGAACCTTGGTCCCCCGATTCGGCGAATTGTGACAAAGAATCCGCTCTTCCGAACCTGTGGAATAGCACTACACGTCAGGTACGAGCCACTCACCGGCTAGGCCACACCGTCGATCGGTACCAGACGAGACGAGCCAAAGATCTCAGGAGGAAGCGTGGAACCCAGGAAGATTCGGGTCGGTATCGATACCGGCGGAACGTTCACCGACATCGTGGCAGTGGACGACGAAACCGGCGCCATCGTCACCACCAAGACCCCGTCCACCCCGGCGGACCCCGCCGAGGGCTTTCTCGCCGGTATCGAGAAAGTGCTCGCCAAGCTCGGCGAGAGCGGCGACTCCATCGGTGCGGTCAGCCACGGCACGACCGTCGCGACCAACAAACTGCTCGAAGGCAAGGTGGAGAACCTCGGCTTCATCACCACCGAGGGTTACGAGCACGTTCTCGAAATCGCTCGTCAGTCGGTGCCGGACGGTTACGGCAACTCGTACTTCTGGGTCAAGCCCGAACGCATCGTTCCTGCCGATCGGGTACGCACCGTCGGCGGACGGCTTTCCTTCGACGGCAGCGAGATTCGCCCACTCGACGAAGAGAGCGTCCGCAGCGCAGCGCAGTTCTTCAAGGACCGCGGCATTCGCACCATCGGTGTCTGCCTCATGCACTCGTACGCCGATCCGACGCACGAGGAGCGCGTACGCGACATCCTCTTCGAAGTTTTCCCCGACGCGACGGTGAGCATCTCGAGCCAGGTGCTTCGTGAGTATCGCGAGTACGAGCGGTCCATCACCACACTCGTGGACGCCGCGGTCAAGCCGAACATCCGCAACTACGTGAACAACATCGCGAATCGTCTGCGTGAGTTCTCGACCACCGACGGCGAACCTCGCGACATCCCGTTCTACGTCATGAAGTCCAACGGCGGTGTCCTCTCGGCCAAAGAGGTGGTTCATCAGCCTATTACGACAGTGCTCTCCGGACCGGCTGCTGGCGCTCTCGGTGCCGCGCTGATCGCCGACGCGGCCGGCGTCGAGCAAGTGTTGACCTGTGACGGCGGCGGAACGTCGACGGACGTCACCGTCGTGGTTCGCGGCGAGCCCGCGCTGACCACCGAAGGGCGAGTGGGCAACTACCCGTCGAAGATCCCGATGATCGACGTCGTGACCGTCGGCGCCGGTGGCGGGTCGATCGCGTGGATGACACCGGAACACACCCTCCGGGTCGGACCTCAGTCGGCGGGCGCCGATCCCGGACCGTTGTGCTACGGCAAGGGCGGTAGCGAACCGACCATCACCGATGCGCATGTCTTGCTGGGGCGCATCCCACCCCATCTGCTCGGTGGCGAGATCCCCCTCGACACCGAACTGGCACGCAAGGGACTCGAAGAACTTGCAGCACAGCTGAGTCTGGGTTACGAGGAGTGCGCGGTCGGCGTCCTCGAGGTCTCGGCATGGAACCAGGCCAACGCCCTGCGTCAGATCACCGTCAAGCGCGGTCTCGACGTTCGCGACTTCACCCTCGTGACCTTCGGTGGCTCCGGCTCCCTGCTCGCCTGCCGCCTCGTTGACATCCTCGGCCTGAAAGATGTTCTCGTCCCACTCAATCCGGGTAACGTCTCTGCGTTCGGTCTACTGACGGTCGACGTGCGCAACGACTACGTTCAGACTCATGTCAGCCGCCACGACCGGTTGAAGGCGGAAGACCTGCAGAGCCAGTTCGACGCGTTGGCCGGCGAGGCCGAGATCGCGCTCGCCGAAGAAGGTTTCGACGAGACGCAGCGCAAGTACTCCCGGACTGCGGACCTTCGCTACCTCGGTCAGGCGTTCGAGGTACGTGTCCCCGTGGCGGAAGGCACCGTCACGGCGCAGATCATGGACGACGCGGCCGAGGCATTCCACCAGGCACACCGTGAACTGTACGGCTACGACTTCCGGGGAGACCCGTCGCAGCACGTGGAATGGGTCAACCTGCGCGTGAGCGGCATCGGCCCGATCAAGCGTCCGACACTCAAGGAAATCCCCGCCGGAAACGGTGCCGAGACCGCCCGAACCGGTTCGCGCCAATCCTATTTCGACAGCTGGGTCGAGACGGCCACCTACGATCGCACACTGCTCGGTGCGGGTGACGTCATCGAAGGACCCGCCGTGATCGAGGAGTTCAGCTCGACTGTTCCGATCCATCCCGGATTCTCGGCACGTATCGACACCTTCGGGAACATTCGTATCTCGAAGTCTTCCGACTCGAACGGAGTGAAGTGATGACCGCCATTCTCGATGCTGCTGCTGCCACCGCGGCCAAGCCGTACCGACTCACCGCTACCGACGGCGCGTCACCTGATCCGATTCTGGTCGAGATCGTCGCCGGTTACCTGGCCAGCGTGGAGATGGAGGTGGAGACTTCCATCTCGCGCACCTCGCGCTCACCGATGATCCGTGACGCTCACGACTTCCGCGCCGGTATTCACGACCGGAACCTCCGCAAGCTCACGGGCCGTTCGTATTCCGCCCTGGTTCATCCGATCGCGCGGGACTTCCCGCTCGAGACGATGAAGCCGGGAGACGTGTACTTCCACAACGACGTCTACCTGTCCGAAGGTGGCATCGGCCATCTCCCCGACCTCTGCGTCACCGTGCCTGTCTTCGCCCGCGTCACTCCCGATGCCGAACCCAAAGTTGTCGCCTTCGTTCAGGCATTCGGCCACCACGACGACATCGGCGGTTGCTGCCCCGGCTCCATGCCGTCCGGTGCCACCACGGTGTACGAAGAGGGACTGATGGTTCCGCCGATCAAACTGTGGGACCAGGGCGTTCCCAACGAGGCGGCGCTGCGCATCATGACGCGCAACTCCCGCATGCCCGACGCTCTCGCAGCCGACCTCGACGCCGAGTGCTCGGCGTGCCTGATGGGTGCGCGTCGACTCACCGAATTGTTCGAGCGCTACGGCGTCGACACCGTCGAGTCGTGCTTCGACGCGATGATGGACGCGACCACCGAGACGTACCGCCGCGAGATTCTCAGCAAGATCCCGGTCGGTGAGTACACCTGGGAGGACTACGCAGAGCACGACGGCGTGGACGAGCCGATGCTCCACATCCAGCGAATCACGCTCACGAAGACGCGGCCGGAAGACGAGGGCGGCGAGCGACTCATCTTGGACTTCAACGGAACCGGACCGCAGGCAAAGGGCCCGATCAACCACTGCGGCGACTACGCGGACGGAAACTTCCTCATCAAGTGGTTGGCGCCGATTCTGCGTAACCTCGCGGACACCCCGGAGCGCATGGCAGAACTGGATGTCAACGAGGGCGTCGTACCGCTGATCGAGATGAAGTTCCCCGAGAAGGGAACACTGATCACCCCGATCTTCCCCGCCCCCACCAACGCTCGCACGTTTGTCATCCTTCGTCTGCTCGGAGTGCTGGCCGGCGCGGTGGCCAAGGCTGTGGACGGCAACATGCCCGCCGATCAGGAGACCATCAGGTACACCGGTGTTTACGGTGAGGACTTCGAGGGTCACTCGTACCTCATGCGAGAGGTGCTCGGCGGAGGTTCCGGCGGACGCTACTACGCCGACGGCGAGGACACGATTCACGTCGTTCCCGATTCACGGAACCTGCCGACCGAGTTCACCGAGAGCCGTTTCCCCTTCATCGTCGAAAAGCTCGGTCTGGCTATGGATTCGGGCGGAGCCGGACGTTACCGCGGTGGCCTGGGATACGAGAAGCACATCCGCATGCTCAAGGATGCTCACTTCATGTCCATCGCGGACCGTTCGATTCTCGCCTGCTGGGGAGTCAAGGGTGGCAAGGCCGGTCGGCCGTTCTCCGTCGTCCTGGATCCGGGTGGACCGAACGAGCGTGAGTTCGACGCGCTGACCGATGCCGAGCCGATCAAGGCCGGCGAGGTCGTACGGATTCGTACCACCGGTGGCGGCGGTTGGGGAGATCCACTGGAGCGTCCCACCGAGGAAGTTTTGCGAGATATTCAGTGGCGCAAGGTTTCGGTCGAAGGCGCACGCGACGACTACGGAGTTGTCGTGATCGACGGTGACGAGCCGTCTGTCGACGAGGCTGCTACCACGGAGCTCCGGGATCAGTTGCGCTCGGAGCGCGGTGAGAACGAACCCTTCTTCGATCGGGGTCCGGGCTACGCGCAGCTTTCGGGTGGCGCCACCTCAGCGGTCTACGACTACGTCTAGGACGGAAAACTCTCATGGAGAACGGAATTGCTCGCGGCGCCGACATTGCGGTGATCGGCGCCGCGGGTAAGACCGGTGAGGCAGTTGTCGCAGCACTTCCGCCGAGCGTGACAGTTCGGCGACTGGTGCGGAAGGCGCGTGTCGACGGCGACTTCGAGGTAGAACTGGAAACCGGAAGCGGACTGCGCAAGGCGCTCGCCGGATGCCGGGGCGTGTATTTCATCGCCCCCAACGTCCATCCCGACGAGCCGGCACTTCTTCGCAATGCGCTGACGGCAGCGGCTTCGGCGGGAGTGGAGCACTTTGTCTATCACTCCGTCGCGTGGCCGTTCAGCCCGTCCATGCCGCATCACCTGGACAAAGCCAAGTGTGAGGACGAACTGCATCGCTCCCCGCTGAAGTGGACTGTGTTGCAGCCGTGTGCGTATGCCGAGAACTTCGAGGCGGTACTCACTGGTCGATCCGAGACCGTCGTCTTGCCGTACAGCGCGGACACGAAATTCTCGTTCGTGAGTTTGGCGGACGTGGCGGCCGTTGCCGCTGTGGTTCTGAGCGAGGGCCCGGGTGAGCATCACGGAGCGACGTACGAAGTGGGCGGCCCTGAAGCTCTGAGCGTCATGGAGGTGGCACAGATGGTGGAGAAGCAGACGTCACGGACCGTCACGATAGATCAGATCAGCGTGGATCAATGGCGCGAACGGATCGGCAACGACCTCGACGTCAACGCCAGCTCGCGTCTGGCCGCGATGTTCGACTTCTACAACCACCATGACTTCCTCGCCGGCAGTGCGGCCGTCGAACTGCTGTTGGGTCGCCGACCGACGGGAATCGAGAGCCTGATTCGGTGAACCTTGCTACGAAATGCCTCCTGCCGCCCAGACCACCAGCGGAGGTAGGGCGGCCAGGATCAGGCAGACCGTTCCGTTGAGCCACTTGTGCTCCACCGTGACGGCGGCGAACTCGCGCAGAATGGCGCTCGGTAGGTAGTAACGGGCGGTGTGGGAACCGATGACTTCCGCATCCAACCCGAGGCTTCGGGCAAACGTCGCGGTTCGAAGGATGTGGAAGTTGCTGGTGACCAGAACCATTCGAGGGTCCGTGGTGTCGGCGCGGAGGAGGTCCCGCGTGTACTCGAGGTTCTCGAGCGTGGTGGTCGAGCGGTCCTCGAGCATCACGTTCTCGCGCGGGATTCCGTGATCGACGAGGTAGGCGCACATTGCCTCCGCCTCGCTGACGATCTCGTCCGAACCCTTCCCGCCACTGACGACCAACAGCGGTGAACGTCCTTCGCGGACCTCGGCACGAAAGACGTCCGCGGCCTTGTCCAGACGGCTGGCAAGCAGGGGCGTCACGTCGGCGCCCGAAAGCCCGGCGCCGTGTACCACTATCGCGTCCATCCCGGGCTGGTACTTCTGGCGTCCGTAGACGTAGGAGTAGAGCAGAAAACTCGTGAACAAGAACCCCAGGTACGACGCGACAAGACTGAATGATCCGAGAACGACTGCGAGCCAATACCTCTGCGTCAGCATTGCGGATGCGAGCAGCACATAGGGAACGAGCAGTCCGAGGCCGGCGACGAGCGAGAGCAGATTTGCGACGCTGAATCCCTCGCGCCGCAGCATCGTGACCCCGTTGACGATCAGGAACCCTGCGAGCAGGAGCACCAGCAACGGCGAGAGCAGAGCGATCGTCGCGATCACGAACGACGGGACCTCGGTTCCCGGCGCACCCGACTGCAACATCCAGAGGCCGGTGAAGATCAGTCCCAGAAGTAGATAGACACCGTTGCTCAGCCTCCGCCTGTCCTGTCTGAACCGGTAGCCGCAGAAGCCGAGCAGCGCGAGGCCGATGAGGAGAAGGATCACGGAGCCAGCCTAGGCGAGGCGCCTACTACACGGGCGCCACCACCTTCGACTGCTGGATCGACGTCAGCACTCTCGTGCGGGCCTCGATGAACAGTGGGTCCGCTTTGGTGGTCAGTTGATCTCGCGCACCGGTCAACGGAACGTCGACGATGTCCTGCATCAACGCCGGGGTTCCGCCGAGGACGACCACCCGGTCCGACAGGTACACCGATTCGTCGACGTCGTGGGTGACCAGGAGGACAGTGATGCCAAGATCACGTTGAAGGGTGAGCAGCAGGTCCTCAAGTTCCGCGCGGGTCTGCGCATCGACCGACGCAAAGGGTTCGTCCATGAGAAGTACCTGCGGTCGATAGGCGAGAGCGCGAGCTATCGCCACTCTCTGCTGCATTCCGCCGGACAACTGCCAAGGGTACGAACGCGCAGCACCTTCCAGACCGACGACGGTGAGTGCCTCGGTTACCCTCTCGTCCTGAACCTTGCGTGCCAGGCCGTTGCCCCGCAGCGGCAGGCGAACGTTCTCGCCCACTCGAAGCCAGGGCATCAGTGTGCGTCCGTAATCTTGCGACACGAGCGCAAGAGTGGCGGGCGGAGCGTCGATTGCGATCCCGGCGATGCGGACCTCACCCGTAGTCGGCTTCTGCAGACCGGCGATGCAACGAATCAACGTGCTCTTGCCGATTCCGGAATGTCCGACGATGCAGACGATTTCTCCCGGTGCAACCGAAAGATCGATCCCGCGAAGCACTTCGCGGCCGGTAGGTCCGCCGTAGGTCACTCCGAGGCCGTTCAGTTCGACTGCGGGGGTGGATGCCGCAGATTCTGTGGATGACATCAGTTTCCTTTCACTGCGAGTGCGCCGTGGGTCCGAGGCTGCCATCTGAGCAACCATCGTTCGATCACGCCGTAGCCGACGTTGAGCACGTACCCGATGATTCCGAGCAGGAGGATTCCGGACCACATGTCTGCGATGGCAAAGGTCTGTTGCGCGACGATCACGAAGTGACCGATACCCGCAGTGGAGACATACATTTCGCTGCCGACCATGATGACGACGCCGATCGCGAGACTGGTACGGATACCGACCGTTATCTGAGGCATCGCTCCGGGGAGGAGTACCTGCGTGACCAGCAGGGGTGTTCGGATGCGATAGCTGCGCGCCACCAATCGAATACTCGGGTCGATGGAGCGAATGCCGTCGAGGGTGTTGAGGAGTATCGGCCAGACCGCGCCGAAAGCGATGGCGGCGACGTTGCCCGAAGAACCTGTGCCGAAGACGATGAACAGGGCCGGCAGTACGGCCAGTGCGGGTATGGCACGGAAGAATTGGAGAAACGGATCGGCGATGTCTGCAGCCAGTGGAAACAGTGCAAGAAGAAGGCCGGCCCCGATGCCGAGCACCAGTGCTACGGCGAGACCGAAGCCGAGATTGGTCAGGCTGGGCACTACATCGCGTGCAAATCCTGCCCCGAACCAGTTGTCCACAAATGCTTTCCAGATTCGTGACAGCGGCGGAAAGTACGGAGACTTACTCGACGCGGATCCGAAGTACCATACGACGACGATCAAGATCGGCAACCACAGCTCCCACGCGAGGAGTCGAATCCCGGACATCATTCTCACGTCGTCATCCTCCTCGGGATGTAATGCCAAGCAAGTAAACGATTCTCGATTGCCATCACAGCGAAGGCGAGCAGCATACCGAGCACTCCGGCGACGATGATCAGTGCGAACATTCGATCGGGAACGGATTGGCTCAGCAGGATTTCCTTGCCGAGTCCGGGAACGCCGGCGATCAGTTCGGCGCCGATGGTCAGTAGCAAGCTCAGTGTTGCCGAGATACGAATTCCCGTGAAGATGTACGGCATCGACGCGGGTGCAACTACGAGAGCGAGTCTGCGCCACAGGGGAAGCCGGAAGGATCGTGCGGTGGCGAGTAGTTCCGGATCGACGTTGCGGACGCCGTGGATGGTCTGGAGCAGGATCGGCCACACGCTCACCGCCACGATCAGCGCCACCGCCATACGTTGTGTCGGGCCCATGATCAACAGAAAGAGCGGGATGATCGCGAGCGGAGGCACGGTCCGGCAGAAGTCGATGACGAAGCGGGAAGAGACAGTCAGAAACGGTGCGCGGCAAGCAGCAGTCCTGCCGGGATACCGATCACCAGACACAGGGCCAATCCGATGGCGGTTGTGGTCAAGGTCTGTCCCAATGACGTCCACAGCGAGGACGTGCTGAGCTCGTCCACGAACGCCACTGCCACGTCACTGAACTTCGGAACACCCTTGACGTTCTCGTCGCCCAGCATTCCGAAGACCTGCCAGGCGGCTGCCAACGCGAAGAGCGTCAGCAGCCGTCCGAGCAGTACCTGCCTGCGGCGTGTTTTCGGGGTTGTCAAGGCAGACAACTCAGTTGGCCGGAGTCAGCAAGGAATCGCTGTCAACCGACTCCGTCAGAACCCCGTACTTGACCAGCAGTTCGATCTCCGTGCCGAGTGCGCCCGGTTCTACTACTGCGACGAACTGAGGATTCTTGCTGTTGGCCAGCATTTCGAGCGGAATCTTGGCTTGTGTCGAGAGTGCAGCCTTGACCGCGCCCGGGTTCTGATTGGCGTAGTTCACTGACTTGGCCAGCGCTGTACGGAATTTCGCGAGTGAGTCCGGGTTCGCATTGACAAACGAATCCGAAGCGACCAGCGAGGTCCCCGGAACACCGGGTGCGGCCAAGGGGAAGGGGTGGCCGAGGATCTTCAGCCCCGAGTCGGTTGCTTTACTCAGGAACGGATCGATGAGGAATGCCGCGTCGGCCCCGCCGGTGGAAACCAGGTCGCCGAGGTTGGGCATGGGCGCCTGAATGAACGAGACCTTGTCCGCTGCTCCGCCGGATTTCTCCACCGCGGCAGAGATGACTGCTTCGCTGACGGACTTCAAACCGCTGATCGCGACGGTCTTGCCTTCGAGGTCACGGAAGCCGCTGATGGAACTGTCCTTGGCGACCACGAGACCGGACTGGTCGACGCTGTCATTTGCGGCAAAATTCGTGAGCCCGCCGACAATGGTGACGGGCATGTTCTGGCTGCGTGCCTGAATTGCGGCAGCGGCAGTCGTGGCCGCCATATCTGCATTTCCGCTGAGCAGCAACGGAATTTGAGCCGACGAGCTGGCCCCACCCTCGACCAGTTGAATGTCGAGCCCCTCATCGGTGAAGAATCCCTGCTCCATACCCAGCCAGATCGGTGCGAAGTCCGCGATCGGTTGAGGTGCGATACGAATCGTGGTGGTCTGGGTGCCCCCGTCGTCGGAGGCCGTGGCGTCGCTCGAACAGCCTGTCAGTGCCAAAGCAGCTGTCGCAACCGCGGCCAGGGCAACAACTCTGAACCGTGGTGTCGACCGAAGGGTATGTCCAACCGTCATGTCCGAAAGCCTCTCGCTGGGAAAGATAGGACTTCCTTGCCGGGAGTCCGGTGGGAAGGTGAAGACGCTCAAAGAATTCCGTACGCCGGAACGATTGTTGTGACTATAGTAATTTCCTAGGCGAATGCCAAGGGTTTTCCAAGAACACGAGATTTCGGATCGCCGGGTACTCACACGGCACCGGGAGGGGATCGGATGACGAAGGGTTCTGCGTCCGCCGTCGACAAAGCGCTGGATCTGCTCGAGGCCATCGCGCGCTCGACCACGCCGATGAAGCTCAGTGAACTGGCAGAAGAAGTCGGGATGCTCCGCCCGACTGCGCACCGAGTGCTCGGAGAACTCGCGAACCGTGGTTGGGTCTTCCGCTACGACGGTCGCTACCTCCCTGGACCGGCTGCGCTGCAGGTTTCCCACGAAGCAGCCGCGCATTCCTTGGCGGCCTTGTGCGATCCGACCATGCAGGCGCTGTCCGAGAGCACGGACATGATGGTGAATCTGCAGGTCCTCGAGAGCGGCGGGACTCGGATCATCGCGGCGCTGCGTCCCGAGCGGCTCAAGATGATCACTCGGATGCTCGGGGATCTGCTTCCGCCGCACCGGTTCGCGGGTCCGCTCGCGTTGGTGGCGGCACTCGAGGACAACACTCGGGCGCCTTACCTGGCAATGGTGGAAAAGAGTGGCTATCCACTCGAAGGCCCCACCGGGTTCCTCGCCGACATCGCCGAGACGCAGAAAACCGGATTCGCCGTTGTCCACAAACGATCTCAGGACATCATCGGTTCGGTCTCGCGTGCAGTGTCTTCCCGCAAGGGGTCTCCGCTCTGTGCGTTGACGGTGATCGGTTTCGATACCGACTTCGATGCGAAAACGACGCGAATGGTCGAAGAACACCTGCTGCGGGCCACCGATGAAGTGCAGCAACTCCTCACTGACCACACTTCGGGCAAGCGCCCGTCCGACACAGGAGAAGAAGGATGATTTCACGGACCGAGGGCTTCATCACCGTCGCAGACGGCGAACGGGTCTGGTACGAGACTGCCGGCGAGGGCCCGGATCTGATTCTCACGCACGGTCTCGGCGGAAATGCGGCCGTCTGGTACCAGCAGGTGCCCTACTTCGCTCAGCACTATCGGGTGATCAGCTGGGATCAGCGAGGATTCGGCCGCTCTACCAACGAGAACGGCAACCACGGCCCGGTAGCGGCAGTCTCTGATCTGATCGAAATCATGGACCTGTTGGCGGTTGATCGAGCGCACGTGGTCGGCCAGTCGATGGGCGGTTGGGCCGCATTGGGGACCGCGATCGCTGTTCCGGACCGGGTGGAGTCGGTAGTGCTGGCCTGCACGACCGGCGGCATTTCCGTCGGATTCGGTCCGGACAGCGCACCTCCCCTCACCGCAGCACCCGTCACCGCGCGGCCCCTGGGGGAACATCCCGCTGTGGGCGGACGGCTGCCGAGCTTGGACATGGCCAGGGCATATCTGTACCAAGCTCTCGGCACGTTCGGTCATCGCCCACCTGACACCGAGTTTTTCCGAATTCTCAAGGCCCACAACTATTCGCCGGCCGAACTTGCGGCGGTGGCTGCACCGGTTCTCCTGATCGCAGGTGAGCTGGACGATTTGATGACACCCGAGCGGATTCGCAGCGCTGCCGAGTTCCTGCCTCACGCAGAAGTGGTCGAGCTTGCCGACCGCGGCCACTCCCCTTATTTTGAGGACCCACACGCGTGGAACGAGTTGGTGGCGCACTTCCTGGCCGATGTTCGTGCCCGTCCAGTGCGCTGAAATCGGCTACTCGCCAAACATATTCCACTTCCGAGGAGACCTAATGGATTCATCTCAGACTGTCGAGTTCATCCCACCCGCTTTCGACACACCGTTCTCCACCGGAGTGCGCGTCGGAGACGTTCTGTATCTGTCGGGTCAGATCGGCATGCTTCCCGACGGGACCTTGGCCGACGGCTTCGAAGCGCAGGCCCGCCAGACCATGGAGAACATCGTCGCTTCGTTGATCGCCTACGGATCCGGTGTCGAAGCGATCTTCAAATGCACTGTCATGCTTGACGACATGTCTCGCTGGCAGGAGTTCAACAAGGTCTACCTCGAGTACTTCCCGGCGTCGAGACTGCCGGCCCGCAGTGCGTTCGGAACAGATGGACTGGCGCTGGGTGCGCACATGGAAGTCGAATGCATGGCGTACACACCGCGGGTCTGACTGCTCGCGCGCACTAGTCGTCCCAATCCACACGTTCAGCCAGGCGCAGCAATGTGCGTCGGCGCGTAGTGCTGGTTTCGCCGATGTGCGCGATCCGGCCGTAGACGTGAGCCCGAAAGTTCTCGATCCCGTCCCGATTCTGTTCCTGCGCAGACGTATTGGCGGCATTGTGAAGCAGGGCGCGCAGACGATCGTAATCGTCCCGCGGATACGACGGTTGGTCGTTGATCACCAGTCCGGTGAGGTGTTGGCGTCGATGAGGGCGCATCACCTTGGTCTTTCGCGGATGGACGGCAAACCCTTCGTCCCTGGCGATTTGCTCAACCGTCCACAGGAGGGTGCCGACGTCTGCCACTTCGATTCCGGAGAAGGCGAGGTCGTCGGCATATCGGGTGTAGGTGAGCCAGTTCGCTTGTGCGAGCCCGCTCAACCGGATGTCGAGTTTGCGCGCGACGAGATTCGCCAGTGCAGGCGAAGTGGGCGCACCCTGAGGCAGATGCGCGGTTCGTAGCTGCGACGCCTGTGCGTACGGCAGACCGCGCAGGGTATCGGCAGGTGTTGTGACGGTGCACAATCCGGTGAGAGCTCCTGCCACTGCGGGTGGATACCCGAGGGCGGCGAAGATCGCGTGGACTCGCTCACCGGTGATCGACGGGAAGAACTGTGCGAGGTCCACACCGATCACGATTTCCGACTGTGCGTGCGGCGCTGCAAAAGTCAGCGGACTTCGACCACGGACAAACCCGTGGGCCGCGTCGTGTGCGGGCACCTGGTCGAGTATGCGGCGCAATATCTTCCGTTGGATTTCGCGCAACCGGGGTTTCGGTATCTCGAGGAGGCGAGCGCCGGCCTTCTTGCTGATCTGCATTGGCCGGTAGTGGCGTAGCGGTAGGGGTTTCGTACGCAGCCACTCCCCGCGGTCGGCAAACCACTCGAGTTCGGAGATCGTCAGATCCAGTGAACGCGCCAGATCCGCACTGGTGTTGTAGCGGGGGACGTCGAACCGCCACACCGAGGATTCGTTGGTGTCGAGTGAGACCGGGACTGGTCGAAGCCGCGGCAGTTCGCGTAGCAATCGGTACAGGGTCTGTGGTTCGAACGGTGGGGCCGGCATGAGGTCGAGCACTCGGACGGCGAGCGATGTCGCTGAGACACCGTGGACCGTTCCGAATGCATCTTCGAGCCCACCGAGAGTCCATGGAGCGTCAGCGGCTGCAACTGCCAGGAGTCGCGCCAACTCGGGATCGAGTTCGAAGTCACGCATGATTCGAGCCCGGGATGCGGCGGCATGAGGTGACCAAATCCTTTGTCCGGAGCGGCGGCAAGCACGCGGAGCGTGCCGAGCGCCGGTGGACGCAGTATCCAATTCTTCTGGCCGACCCAGGGGTTACCCCTGAGACTGGTCGCGTGGACCAACTCTCACCCACACGCCGCCGCATTCCTTCACAATGGCAGACCGTTCGGTATCTGTCACCTGCCAGGTGCAGGCTCTCAGACCGACGAACGGTCCGAACCGACGAACTCGCTGATCCACGGCACTACTGCTTCCCGAACGGTGACCGCCTGCGGCAGTAGTCCGTTGTTCAGCAGGAGATCGGCCGCGCGCTGCTGCTCGTCGAGGAATTCTTCGGTGACGGCGTTTACACCGAATGGACGTCCGCGCAGTGCGGCTTCCCAGGCGTCGAGGCTTGCGGACCCGCCACGCTTCTCGACGTCGTCGACGAAGATCTGTGCGGCTTCACGGGGGTTGGCTTCGATCCAGGCGTCGGATTCCTGCAGAGCCTCGATGACCGCCTGAAGCGCCTCCGGGTTGGTGTCGGCGAAGTCGCGCCGGGTGAACCACAGTGACGGGTGGCTGAAGAGTCCGTCGGTGGCGATCAGCGTGCGCAGTTCGTGGTTCGCTTCGATGTCCGTCAACCCCGGGTAAGCACCCACCCAGGCGTCGATGGTGCCGTCGACGAGGTCCGCTCCACCGCCGCGGACGTCGGTGTCGACGGGGACGATGTCGGACCACGTCAGTCCCGCCTGATCCAGGGCGAACAACAGAAGTGTGGTCTGCCACGATCCGTGCGCGATGCCGACTCGCTTGCCGCGCAGGTCATCTACCGACTTGATCTCGGAATCGGCCTTGACCACCAGGCGCCCGTTCTCCACTCGGGGACCGGAGATTCCGATGTAGACGAGGTCGCGGCCCTGGGCCAGTCCGGTGACGGGCGGCGTGAAGCCGGTTCCGATGACGTCGTATCCGCCCTCCTCGAACAGCCAGTCCGAGTGCAGGGTCGGCAACGCGTTCTCCGGGTTCACCGCGGGCTTGGCGGGAAGCTCACGCAGGTCCACCCACTCGACGTCGGGGAGACGGCGTTCGAGGATTCCGGTGTGGCGCAGAACGAACAGCGAATTGTTGTGTGGGAAGTATCCGACGCGAACGGTCATGGGATCTACGGTTTCCTGTTCTGAATCTGTGATGGGGGTGGTTAGATGAGGCCGCGTCGACGCGCCTCGTCGGCGAGTCCGCTACGCCCCCACTGGACGGTGAGGTTGGACGGATCGAATTCGACTGAGCCGCCGAGGGATTCGGCGATCGCCTGGAACTGTGCGCCTTCCTCGAGGAGGACGACGAACTTCGCGAGGTCGAGCAACCCGCTGCGGCCGATGACGTTGACCCCGCCGTTGGCTTCGAAGATCGCGACGAGATCGGGGTCGTGTTCGAGGCGCTCGAGGATGAACTCGCCGGCAGATCGTGACCGATCGATGTGCGGCGGAATCTCTCGGGAGAGAGTCAGCCTCTGCGAAGCCGCGTAGCGGATCGGCAGTGTTCGGTGTGTTTGGGCCCAACCGCCGAGCCACGGAGTGTGGATGTGGACGACGCTGGTGATCTCCGGATGCTGACGGAACACGGACGCATACCCGGTGACGAAACCGGCCGATCCCGTACCGGACAGCACCTCACCGTCGAAGGTGGCGACCACTGGTGACACCGATGGGTCATCCGCCCACGGTCCCGGATCGTTCAGGGCGACTGCAATTTCGGTGTCCGGCACGCGTTCGACGAAGTTGACGGTCCCGTTGGCCGCAACCGTTCCGGTCTTGCGGAAGACGTCGAAAGCCTTGTCGGCTGCTCTACGTGCTTCCTCGACAAATGCTGCGGTGTCGGCATCGAGACGGGTTTCGGTGGTGGTCATCGGGTCTCCAGTCCAGAAGGTGTGATCGGGGTGCGCTGCAGAAGAGGTAGAACTTCTTCGCCGACGCGGTAGGCCTCTTCGAGGTGCGGGTTACCGGCGAGGATGAAGGCGTCGACGCCCAACTCGCGCAGCTCGTCGAGTCTTTCGGCGACCTGCTCGTAGCTACCGACCAGTCCGAACGCCGGTCCGCCGCGGATCAGGCTGAAACCGCACCACACGTTGGGCTGCACTTCCAGATCCCGGTAGCCGGTGATGTGTTCGGGTACCCAGCCCTTGATGCGGGCAGCACCCACCGAATCACCTTGTGCTGCGCGGTCGGCGGCGCCCTTGTCGACGAAGGCCCAACCCTTCTCGATCTCGGCCCACGCGGCTTCTTCGGTGTGCCGGGCCACGACGTCGATGCGTACGGCGAACTTCGGGGTGCGTCCGAGCTTGGCCGAGTTCTCCCGCACACCGTCGATCTTGGCTCTCAGATCGGCGTACGGCTCCAGCCAGGAAAGGTAGTAATCGGAGTGCAGTCCGGCGGCGGCGACGGCTGCAGCCGACGATCCGGAGAAGTACACCTCGGGAAACGGCTGACCGGCAAGTCCGGGTGGCAGTGCGGCGCCCTGGGTTTGGAAGAAGCGACCGTCGAAGTCGAAAGGTTCGCCGTCCCAAACACCTTTGAGGACATCGAGGAACTCGGACGTCCTGGTGTAGCGGTCGTCGTGGTCGACCTTGTCGCCCCACCACAGCTGAGGCGCTCCGCCTCCGCCACTGATGATGTTGTAAACCAGACGTCCGCCGGTTGCGCGCTGCAGGCTGGCCGACATCCGCGCGGCCTGCACCGGGTGAAGGAACCCCGGTTGGAACGCGACCATGAAGCGGTACGTGGTGGTCTCGGCGGCCAACGCTGCTGCGGTCGCCCACGGATCCTCGGTCATCGGGAAGGACGGCAGCAGTCCACCGAGAAAGCCGGCGGACTCGGAAGCCTTTGCCACCGCGGCCATGTGGTCGATGTAGCTGTATCCGTCCAACTCGCCGCCGCGGATCGCGGGAGCGATGTTGCCCGGTCCGTATCCACCGGCGTCGCCGCGGTTGTAGCGGCGCGGGGTGCGCAGCGACGCATGGTCGCCCTCCATCCCGATCCGCCAATAGAAATCGATACTCATGCGGTGGCCTTCTCTTCTTTGCGGATCCGACCCTCGGGATCGACCAGGTGCAGGAGATGCTCGCCCGCCCGGTGCAGCTCTTCGATGTGTGGCCGACCGGACAGGACGAAACCGTCCACGCCGAGATCGCGATACGACGACAATCGCTGCGCCACTTCCTCGTAGCTTCCCACGAGGCCGATACTGTGCTCGTAGCCGATGCGGTCGAATCCGGACCACAGGATGCCGCCACGATCGATCTCGAGTGCCGCGGAATCGGATTCTCTCAGTTGTCGTTCGACGCGAGCCCAGGCTTCGTCGGCTGTCTCCCGCGCGATGATCGGGATGCGCAGGACCTTGTCGACTGTCCTGCCGAGTTCGGACGCTCGGTCGTCGAGGGCGGTGATCCGCGTCGACAACTCGTCGCCGGCGAGGGTGAACTGATGGACGTCGCCATGGTGGGCGGACAGTTCCAGAGCTTCCGGAGAGTCGCCGGTCAGATGCACTCGGGGAAAAGGGAGTCCGGACAAGATGCCTCGGAACCCGCCGCCGAGTACGTCGTAGTACTCGCCGTCGAAGTCGTAGCCGGTACCGCCGAATCCACCTGGCAGAATCTGTTCCTCGTTCCACACACCGCGTGCGACGGTCAGAAACTCCGCGGCGCGAGCGTAGCGGTCGGCTCCTCGAACCACGTCACCGCGAGCGGTGGCATCGTCGGCGTCTGTGTCGACCTTCACTCGCCACTCGAGACGACCTGCCGACAGACGCTGAAGTGTCGCAGACATTTTGGCGGCATAGACTGGAGTGCCGAAAGTAGGGTGAAACTCGACGACCACTCGCGAATGACGCGTCTGACGTAGTGCTGCGGCAGCAACGATCCAGGATTCTTCTCCGCTCGGATCGTACGGTGCGACTACCCCGTCGACGCCCGACAGTTCGGCTGCGAGAACGATCTGCGCCAGTTCGTCGAAGGGCCCGAAGTTTCCGGGGCGAACATCGGTCGCGATGGTGGCGGGGCGTTGCGCGCCGAAGCCGCCGCGACTGTTGAGCGCGGCCACCGCCCGGCGTCCGTCACCGCGCGAGGGTAGCTCCCAGTAGACGTCCGTCATTCTTCTGCGCCCTTCTGAGCAACAAGCCTGCGTGCCTGTTCCAGGGGTTCATGCGCCACCCACGACTGCAGGTCGAAGTCGGCGGCGAGGAAACCGTGCGCGTACAGGAATTGCTTCTGCACCCCGAGCAGGTCCACACGCTCGTCCGACAGGCTCAAGTGCAGTCCGGTGTGGAAGTTCTCGCCGTACGCTGCCACCACACCTTCGGGCCCCGACTGTGTTTCGGTCTGCAGCACAGCCCGGACCTCGTCGAGGTTGGCTGCCGCCCAGTCCGCCGCCCTCAGGCTCTCGGCGAGGAAACCGACAACGATGTCCGGACGCTGTTCGAGTAGATCGGCGTGAACCGTGATCGGGCGTGGAGTGCCGTTGTTGACGCGATCACGCAGGGATGCAGTGGAATCGAGATCGACGGCCACCGCGAGGCCGTGTTCGCGTGCAACTTCCTGGGCGCGGGCTCCCTTGACGTAGATGGCGTCGACGTCGCCGCGTAGCAGGGATTCGACGCCCCACGTCGTGTTGCGACTGGAGGAGGCAGTGCGGACCTCGGGGGCTGCCGTCGTTGCTACCTCGACGAGCGTGACGTCGGCAAAACTCAACCCGCCCAGGCGAAGTGCCGAGGCGAAGCCGTGCAGAGCCATGGCGCGAGGAAAGCTCCTGGCCTGGTCCGCCGCCCAGGCCGGGATTCCGATCCGAGCGCCGGCCAGCAGGCCTGCTTCTCGGATGTCGGAGTCACCGCGCACCAGGATCGCCTGGGCCTCGTCGATCCAGGTGAGTCCGATCAGCCTCGTCGGTGAACCACCGGCACGCGCGGCCAGCGCGGGGACGTTGCCGCCTTCGCGAATGAGTCCGGAGAGTTGGTGGTCGAAATGGCGCACTGCCAATTCCGGTCCCGCATCTTGCAGTACGCCGAAACGCACTCCGGCTTCGTTTGCCGTCCGGTCGAGCCAACCGAGGCTGTTGGCGAGACCGCTTGCGGTGGGGACGGGGCAGCGTGTGTACCAGAGTGTGTCGATTGCGGAATCAGCGATCAATGTCATGACTGTCCTGTCCGTCGGGGAAGGTGCGGCCGACGCCGAGCTCCTTCAGGAAACTCGCTCGGTAGCGCAAAGATTCGGGATCGTTCCGATCGCGGGGGCGTGGCAGGTCGATGTCGACGTCCACGGCAAACCCGCCCTTGTCGAGAATGAGCACGCGGTCGGCGAGTCGTACGGCTTCGTCGACGTCGTGAGTGACGAGCAAAACCGCGGGACGGTGACGCGCGACCAGATCGCCTACCAGGTCTTGCATTTGGAGCCGCGTCAGAGCGTCGAGAGCGGCAAAGGGTTCGTCGAGTAGCAGCAGTTCAGGTTCGCGGACGAGGGCACGAGCCAATGCGACGCGTTGGGCCTCACCGCCGGAGAGGATGGCAGGCCAGGCGCGGTGCTTGTCCGCGAGGTTGACCTCGGAGAGTGCGTTGCGGGCGTTGTCGGCGACCTGGCGCGATCGCTTCTGTCCCACTGTGACATTGGCCAGAACTCGCTTCGACGGTATCAATCGCGGTTCCTGGTAGACGACCGTGCGGTCGCGCGGGACCAGCACCTCACCGCTGTCCGGTGCTTCCAGTCCGGAGAGCACTCGCAGAAGTGTCGTCTTGCCGGTGCCGCTGGGACCGAGCAGGACAACGAACTCTCCACGTGTGATCTCGAGGTCGATACCACCCAGAACAGTCTTGTCGCCGAACGACTTACGCACTCCGGTGAGCGAGACCGCTACCGGTGATCCGGCCCGTCGCTCGGCCGCGGTGGTGCCGGTCCGCTCACGGGTTGCCAACGGCGGCAGAGGTGCTTCGGCGGATGGAAGCGAGCCGATGGTTGTATTCGTCATCGTGCCACCGACAATCTCCGCCACGGCATGGAGTACCGCTCGATCAGTCTGACGATTGCATCGAATATCAGACCCAGTGCCGCGTACATGACGATGCACAGAACCATGTAGTCGGTGCGGTTGTATTCCTGCGCCAGGGTGACCAGATATCCGATACCCTCGCGCGTGCCGACCTGCTCGGCCGCGATCAATCCGGTGATGCTGAGCGACAGGCAGATTCGAAGCCCCATCAGAACGCCGGGGAGGGCGGTCGGAAGAATTGCCCCGAAGACCAGTCGCCAACCGGTCAGGCCGAAACCCTGTGCCGCTTCCACCATCTTGCGATCGACTCCGCGAACTCCCAGGTAGGTGTACGCGTACATCGGGGCGACGGTCGCGACGGCGATCAGTACCACCTTGAAAGTTTCGTCGATACCGAACCAGGCGATGAACAACGGAACGAGCGCGAGGAACGGCACCGCGCGGTTGATCTGCATGGTGGAGTCGATCAGCTCTTCACCGAGCGAGGAGAGACCGGACAGAACCCCGAGCACCAATCCCACGATCACACCGACCGAAACACCGAGTGCAGCGCGTTGAAGCGACGCGAGACCGAAGTCGACCAACTGGCCCGACTCGTACAGCTCGGCGAAAGCCGTCCACACCGCCGGAGGTCCGGCCAGGATCTCTTCGCGGATCAGCCCGGTAGCCGACCCGATCCACCATCCGGCAACCAGCAGCGCGGGCACGAGGAAGCGGAGGGGGATCGAGACCCACTTGGGCCTGCTGCGATTGCGCCGGTAGCGCGGCGTCTCGAGTTGCGGATGCTCCGCTGACGGCGACGCAGTTCGTGCGGGCCGGGTCAGCGTCACCATCGGGTCACTTCCCCTCGGTGGTGGGCGCTGCCGCTGCCGAACCTGCCACAGCACCCTGGAGGTCGAAGATCACGTCACTGCCCTTGATCGGCTGCTGGATCACCTTGTTCTCGGCGAACAGCGTGGAGATGGATTCGAGGTCGGTGGCATCCGCTGGGGTCGGGTAGCGGAAGTTGGTGATCTGGCCGCCGAGGGTGATCGCGTCGTCGAGTCGCTGTCCGGAGAGAGCACGCGGACCGGTCTGTTCGAAGACGTTCTCGAATGCTGCCGGGTCGGCCTGCTGCTTCGCGGTGAGTTCCTGGGTGACCTCGAGGAACTTCTGGACCACCTCGGGATGTTCTTCGAGAATCGCGGTGCGGCCGGCGATGATGGTGCTGTCCACGGAGTCGATGCTCGCTTCGGTTGCGATCTCGACCGCGCCCTTGGCCTTGGCCTCCTGGTAAGGAATCAGGAACGAGGCCCAGGCGTCGACCTGCCCGGTGGAGAATGCCGACGCGGCGTCTGCCTGTTGCAGCGGAACACGTTCGACGGAATCGATCGGCACTCCGGCCTGTGTCAGGGCCTTGAGCGTGATGTACTCGCCCTTGCCTGCCGGGTTGACGGCAATGCGCTTGCCGGCCAGATCGGCCACGGTCTTGATGCCGGATTCCGGAGTGGCGATGATGCCGGCCTGGTCCTTGTTGTACGGGTCCGAGGTCGCAAAGATGCGGACACCCACGTCCTTGGACAGTGCGCCGACGACGGGACTGTATGCGCCGGTTTGGATATCGAGTTCGCCGCTGTTGAAAAGTTTGAGGTTGGAGCTGAATCCCGGCGTGGTCTTGACCCATTCGATCTTTGCGCCCAGCGGTGCAAGCGCCTCGTCGTAGGTTCCGTCGCGCTTGCCGACGGCGATGGCACCGGAGTTTCCGGGATCGAAGACCTTGAGTGTGAAGTCTGCGCTGGAATTGCCTGCGGCGCTGTCGGAATCGGAAGACCCACACGCCACCGCCAACCCGGCCAGCGGGATCATGGCGAGCGCAGCGGCAGCTCGTGGCAGTCGGCGGAAGCGGGACATGTATGTGGCTCCTTCAGGCGTTGAATCGTCAGAACTGACGACGATGACGCTATTGGGTGCCAGTTCGTTTTACCCCCGTTTGTTTTCTGGAGATTGGAAATCTTGACAACATCGGAAGTCTGTTTATCTGGGCTTTTGCAAGTCTCCATCTGCATCCTTTCCACCTGATGGAAAGGATGGCCGGACTGCTGGGTCCGTGTTAGCGTCCGATTCTCAGGTCGATCAGGCCACAGCGAAAGGATCGTTCGTGACGGACGCACGCGGCGCGGGAGTTCAGACGGTAACCCGTGCCCTGACCATGCTCACATGTTTTCGCAGTGGCGAAGAACTGGGAGTCTCGGAAGTTGCGCGGCGACAAGAGCTTGCGGTCAGCACCACGCATCGATTACTGCAGTCGCTCGTCGACGCAGGGTTCCTCGAGAAAGACGATGCAACCAGTCGGTATCGCATCGGCGCGGCGCTGGCGGCCTACGGGCAGGTCTCCTACCGGCAGCATCGAATCTATCTGTCCGAGCCCTACTTGGAGCAATTGGCCGCGACGACAGGAGCATCAGCCTCGCTGGCAGTGCGAAGCGGAAGTGAGGTGGTGTTACTCGGTTTCAGCCGGTGGCGTGAGGCCGACGGACACGTGCTGCAGGGTGTTCGCCTTCCCTTGCATGCGAGCGCACTGGGGAAAGCCTTTCTGGCCTGGTCCGATGTCGACGACTCGGAACTCGCTGCCCTGCCACGTGAAGCGACCACCCAGCGTGCGATCACCGATGTTGCCGGTATCCGTCGGGAACTGGAACTGACTCGTGAGCGAGGATACGGATTCAACGACGAGGAGTTGACCCCGGATTTTCGAACGATCGGAATTCCGATCATCGATGGATCCGGCACTGTGCGTTACGCTCTCGGGCTTCGTGGTCCGGTCGAGCTGATGATCGACGAGCGGATTCCGTTTCTCGCGGATCTTGCCAAGGTGACTGCACGACAGATCGGTGAGGTCCTTCTCTGAATTGATGTGAAAGCGCTTGTGGCAGATCCGGCCGAACGTGATTACCGTTGAAGTCGAGGGCGCGATCGCACAATGGCTACGCGACGTGACCGCGTCCTCGCGAGCATGGAGACGAGTGATGACGACGATCGGTGTCGTTGCCCTGCTGGTGGGTGTCCTGTTGATCGTGGTCGAGGCGCATGCCCCAACCGCGGGGGTGCTCGGTGCGCTGGGGGCTCTTCTGATCGGTGCGGGCGTCTGGATGCTCTTCACGTCCGACGGTATCGGCCAATTGATCGCGATTCCGGTGACGGCGGGGGTTGCGGTGGTCGGTCTGGGCGTAGTGGCGGTAGCGAGCCGAAAAGTGCTTACCGCGCGCCGCGCGCCCGTGCGTACCGGGACCGAGTCGCTTGTCGGCTCCGATGCGACGGTCCGCAGTTGGACCGGTGTGCAGGGTCAGGTCGAGCTGGACGGCGGATTATGGAGTGCTCGAATGGAATTCGGGTTCGACGATTCTGCACCTGCCGTGGGCGAATCCGTCGTCGTGGAGCAGGTTCGAGGCCTGACTCTGAAAGTGCGTCGTCGTGAACCGTGGGAGCTGCCGCTATGACCACCGTCCTTGTTGTGTTGTCCGTGTTTGTCGTGCTGATTGCAGTCCTTGTGGGTATGTCGGTGAGAGTTCTGCGCGAGTACGAGCGCGCAGTCGTGTTCCGCCTCGGTCGACTGATCACCTTGAAAGGCCCAGGCCTGGTGATTCTGGTTCCGGCCATCGATCGCATGGAGCGGGTCAGTCTGAGAACCGTGACGCTGAAGATTCCGGTCCAAGAGGTGATCACCCGCGACAACGTTCCGGTGAAGGTCACCGCCGTCACGTACTTCCGGGTTGTCGACGCGGACCGTTCGATAGTCGAGGTCGAGGATTTTCTGGCTGCCACCTCGCAGATCGCCCAGACCACACTGCGCTCGATTCTCGGCAAGGCAGAGTTGGACTCGCTGCTCTCCGAACGTGAACGTCTCAACGAGGACTTGCAGAAGGTCATCGACCAGCAAACCGAACCATGGGGAGTCAAAGTCACCACTGTGGAGATCAAGGACGTCGAGATTCCAGCCAACATGCAGCGCGCCATCGCCCGGCAAGCTGAGGCTGAACGAGAGCGGCGAGCCAAGATCATCAACGCCGACGCGGAGTTTCAGGCTTCGGCCAAGCTGGCCGAAGCGGCAGAAGTGATCAGCCGCAATCCGACCACCCTGCAACTGCGTTACCTGCAGACGCTTCACGAGATCGGTAGTGAGAACAACTCCACCGTTGTCTTCCCCTTGCCCTTGGATCTTGTCCGGCCCTTCATGGGCGGCCGAGTCGAGGCTACTCCCGCGACCCAAGAACCTGCCCGTTTCGCCTGGAATGCGAAAGTTGTTGATTAGCAGCTAGTTTCGTTTCTCCATCTTTTGTATTCGAAACTGTGTTCGAATACGATTGCTGCATGGACAGTCGGGAAGCGTGGCAGCTGGATGGTGAGGGCCTCAAGGGTGAGGTTCTGGATCTGGTGCGTGTCCGGCACGAGTTGCAGTCGCGGATGGTGTTGTTGATCGTGGAGATGTTTTCCCGGGAGACTGTGTTCGGGAAGGGTTTTCGGGCGATCGCGCAGTGGTTGCATGGTTCGACGAATTTGGAGATCGGTGAGTGCAGTCTGCTGGTCAGCTTGGCGCGGTTGCTGTTGCTCGAGCCTGTTGTGGCGGATGCTTTTCACCGGGGCGATGTGGATGCGTTGAAGGCTCGTCAGGTGGCGTCGTTTTGTCAGCATCCGCCGAAGAACATGACCCCGGTGGATGTGGACAAGGCCCGCGGGATCCTGTTGGGGTTGGCGTCGAAGAACATTGCGGATTGTGATGCGGTGCGGGCGGCGATTCGGCGGATCGAGAAGCAGTACGGCAAGCGTGAGGACGGCGTCCCGGTCGGTGAGGATTCGGAGCGTAATGAGTTCTATGCCTCGAAAGGTTTGTACGGGCGGGTGTCGGTGAAGGGTGATCTGGATGCGGTCAACGGGGCGCGTTTGATCACGTTGTTGTCGAGTTTGTCGGCGCCGACGCCGGAGAAGGACGGCGTGAAGGACACGCGTACTCCGGCGTTACGACGGGCGGATGGGTTCTGTGAACTGCTGCGGCGGTACGAGCGGGCGGGGTTGGGTCCGATCGAGGGCGGGGTGAAACCGCACATCACGGTGACTGCGTCGGCGAAGGACATGACGGACCTCAAAGCCTTGAAGGATCTACTTCCGTCGACCGGGGAACTGGGATTTGCGTGGGCGGATTGGGTGGGGCCGATCAGCATCGACACTGCCCGGATGTTGGCCTGCGACTGCACCATCACCCGGATTTTGTTGGATGGGAATGGTGTTCCGCTCGAGTGCGGTAAGGAAGCGAGAACGGCGACGGTTCCCCAGCGGCGGGCGTTGGCGGTTCGTGATGGTGGGTGTGCGTTTCCGGGGTGTGGGACTCCGTCGGGGTGGTGCGATGCCCATCATATTGTTCACTGGAATGATGGTGGCCCAACAGATCTCGATAATCTGATCTTGTTGTGTGGCCATCATCATCGGACACTGCATCACACGCAGTGGCGGGTGGAGATCGGCCCGGATCGGAGGACGGTGTTCTATCCGCCGATGTCGGTTGATCCGTATCAGCATCCGATCGGCGGGAACAGCCCACCCACAGCAGCCTGAACGGGCACAAACTGCAGACGCGAGCACCGGGGCATCACCATGCCCCGGTGCTCGACGTGTGTTGTCGGACTCGCGAGTGGGATCAGACCATCGTCGAGATATGTTCCGGTAGCTCGACGTTGGAGTCGAGATCGTCAGACGGAATTGGTTCACCGAAGAGCGTGGATGCAGGAACTACTCCAGCCCAAACGGTTTCGACACCGATGTCGGCGGCATCGTCACCGGGGCCGCCGGTGCGAGCCTTGACGGAAGCCTCGTACAACGGCAGCGCAAGAACCACGGTAGCCGCCAGTTCCTTGCGCGTGTGATCCCGAAGATGCTGGGAACGACCGGGAACCACCTGGTCGACGATCAGATTCAAAGCCTTCACTCGCTCGTCGCCGTCGGTCACGACTCGAGGTGATCCGACGATGATTCCGCTGCGGTAGTTCATCGAATGATGAAAGCCCGACCGAGCCAACACGAGTCCATCGAGGATCGTGATGGTGATGCAGATTTCGCTGTCGGGAGCCAAGCTCCGTGAAGCCACTGAACCGTGAACATAAATAGACCCACCGCGGTCGGGGCCGTCGAGGTCGAACCCGTAGGCGGTGGGAAACACCATGGGAACTCCGCCGACGGTCACACCCATATGGCACAGTTTCGCGGACTGCAATACGTCGACGAGGGCTGCTCGTTCCGCGACGCCGTGGTGGCGGGCCCGCTTGTGCGTCGTACGTACTGTCGGGGACAGCGGTGCAATAACTGCTGGGACGGTGAGGACAACGGAATCTGTCATGCAGACAATGCTGCTGGCAAAGTGGCTTCAAGTCATGATCCAATCAGTGGAGACTTCGATAGGCCACTTTGGAAAGGTTCTGATGTTTCTTCCTTCGGCGGTAGCCGTAGTCCTCGACCGGACGGATCGGCGGGCGCTTCCGGTCCAGGTCGCCGACCACCTCAGAGCTGACATCCGCAGTGGTCAGGCGGCGGTCGGTCTGCGGTTACCCAGCTCCCGGAAGCTGGCGTCAGAGCTCGCGGTGGCGCGGGGCGTCGTGGAACGGGCGTATGAGCAGTTGATCGCAGAGGGATGGCTGGTCGCTGTCCACGGTTCGGGCACCTTCGTTGCCGAGGCACCCTCCCCCGTGGTCACTCCCACGACTACGACCGCGAAGCCCGCCGAGAAAGTGTTGCCCAGGGTGCGGCTTCGACCCGGTGTGCCGTGGACGCCGCCGCGCGCGTCGGCAGCCTGGCGTCGAGCGTGGCGAGACGTCGGGGCCACGCCACCACCATTCGAGGATCCCGATCCCGCGGGTGACTACGAATTACGCTCGGCACTATCGCAATTGCTGGCGAGGGCCCGAGGTATGTCGGTCGAACCCGAGCGAATCCTGATCACCTCGGGTGCCACGCACGGCCTCGGCCTGGCCCTGTCGGCGTTGCGTACCAGTGGCGCAGTCCTGGCGATGGAAGATCCTGGATATCGTTACGCATCCTCGGCCGCAACGGCATGCGGATGGTCGTTACTGGACGTGCCGGTTGATGCGCACGGTCTCTGTGTGGACCAACTCGAATCGGCACCGGAGGACGTTAGTGGCGTGTATGTGACACCGTCCCACCAGTATCCGACCGGAGGGCTGCTTCCCGTCCGTCGTCGCAATCAGTTGATCGACTTCGCTCGAACCCGCGATGTTGTCCTGTTCGAGGACGACTACGACTCCGAATTCCGTTACGACGTAGCACCTTTGCCTGCGCTTGCGCAGTTGGCTCCGGACCGGGTGGTGTATCTCGGCACGGTCGCCAAGACGCTCGGTGCGGGAATTCGACTGGGCTGGTTGGTCGCTCCCCTCGAGTTGGTCGAGCGCATTGCGACATACCGCAAACGAATCGGCGACTTCCCCTCGATACCGCTGCAGCATGCACTGCTGTCCTTACTCCGTGACGGCGAATGGGATCGGGCGGTGCGCACGGCACGTCGTCGGTACCGCGAACGAGATCGTGCGGTGGAAGAGGCGCTGTCACCGTTCGGCGAATTGCGCGGACTCGGCGCCGGCATGCATACGACGCTCATACTCGACGCAGATTTGGCAGAGGTCGTTGCCCGCGAGGCACTCGAACACGGCGTCGAAGTGCCCACCCTGGTCGAGTCCACCCGAACGCACGGAGACCCCGGCGGATTGGTCATCGGGTACGGGCGAGTGGAATCCGCAGACCTCGAATATGCGCTCGCGGTGATAGCCGAGTGCCTCGCACGTCACAGCGCGTGAAGTCTCGTTGATCGGGAGTGCGACAACGGACGGTCGTCGTCGAGTTCTAGCGTCCACTCGTGACGATCCGAAGCCAGACCTTTCCGCACCTGCTCGCACCAGGCACTATCGGCCCGATGACGGTGCCCAATCGCGTCGTTCTCCCTGCCATGGACATGAATCTGTGTGAAGACGGGGAAATCGAAAAGGGCGACATCGACCACTTCGTGGCGCGCGCGGCCGGTGGAACGGGTCTGATCATCACCGGTTGCTGCGCTGTTGCGTATCCGCTGGGTTGCACCAGTCGCAAGGAACCGGGGCTCTCGGAAGACCGATTCATCCCCGGACTCAAAGCATTGGCCGACGCGGTGCACGACGCGGGCAGCAAGCTCTGCGTGCAGATGACACACCACGGCAAGGTGGCGCGCATCGATACCCTCGACGGCCGACCGCAGTTGGTCCCGTCCACGCCGAAGCCGCCGGGTGACATGAGCGCGATGGCCGATTGCACGCCCGAAGAACTGGGCAAGATGGCTGCCATCAACGAGGGCAAGAGGGCGACCTACCACGAGGCCACCAAGGAAGATCTTGATTGGCTGGTCCGCATGTTCGCCGAGGCTGCCGGACGGGTGAAGGCCGCGGGCGGCGACGCCGTCGAGATTCACTGTGCCCACAACTACGTCCTCGGAGCGTTCCTGAGTCGGTACACGAATCAGCGCAGCGACGAGTACGGAGGTTCCATGGAGAACCGTGCTCGCCTGGCTTGCGAGGTCATTCGGGCGGTCAAGGAGGAGGTCGGCGGTTCGCTTGCCGTCATCGTGCGTCTGGCCGGTCAAGAGTATGGGGAAACCGACGGGCTGACGGTCGGCGAGGCCGCTGCGGCCGCGAAGATGTTCGAACAGGCCGGCGCCGACGCCATCCATGTCACCGGTACCGCGCTGAATGCTTTTGCCAACTTCACCGACGGCCCCCTGCCCGACAAGGTCGGCTACTACACCGACAATGCAACTCGAATCAAGAAGGCGATCTCGATTCCCGTGATCACCGTCGGACGTATGCTCCCCGAGGTCGGCGAGAAGATGATCGCGGAAGGTCGCACTGACTTTGCCGCAATGGGCCGTCAGCTGCTGGCAGACCCACAGTTGGTGAACAAACTCAAAGACGGTGCACCCGAGCGCGTTCGGCCTTGCATCAATTGCTACGTGTGCGTGCAGGAGAACTTCTGGGACGAGACCCCGCTGTGCGCTGTCAACCCCGCCCTGGGCAACGAGGCACTGCTCCCCTTCGTTCGCACCAGCACTCCGAAGCACGTTGTTGTGGTCGGCGCAGGCCCCGGCGGTCTCGAGACGGCCCGCGTGGCAGCTGAACGTGGGCACCGAGTCACGGTGTTGGACAAGTCCGATCGACTCGGCGGCACCCTGTGGTTCTCGAGCCTCACTACCCCGGACAACGGGCGTCTGCTCAGCTGGTTGAAAGTGGAAATCGAGCGTCTCGGTGTCGATGTTCGACTGAAGACCGAAGCCTCGGTCGCCTCGATCCGGGCACTGAACCCCGACGCCGTAGTCGTGGCTACGGGTGCAGTTCGTGAGCGGCCGAGTGTTCCGGGCGGCGATCTCCCGCACGTACATACCGGTGACTCGTTGCGCGCCTTGATGACCGGCGCCGGCGACGTCTCACAGGTACCGCCGTTCCTGCGGACGATGGCCAAGTTGGGCAAGCTGTCCGGTATCACCAAGAGTCCCGCGGCGATCCGAGCTGTGACTCGCAAGTTCCTGCCCATGGGTAAGGACGTCGTGGTGATCGGTGGTTCGCTTGTCGGACTCGAGCTTGCGGAGTTCCTGGCCGAGCGCGGTCGCAATGTGACGCTGATCGAAGAAGGCCAGCAGTTGGGCATTCCGATGGCGATGCCGCGCCGCTGGACGGCCGTGCGTCACGCCAAGCATGTCGGTGTGAACATTCACCGCAATTCAACGGTGCAGCGAATCACCAAGGAGCACGTCGAATTCCGTTCCGGTGACAAGACACTGACAGCTTCGGCCGACATGGTTGTCGTCGCGTCGGGTGTGTCGGCGCAGGCGCCACTGGCCGACGCTCTGATCGGCGTCGTCTCCGACGTGCATGTCGTTGGTGACGCGGTGAACGTCGACTACATCGAAGGTGCGATGCACACGGCGTGGAAAGTTGCGATGGACCTGTAGTTCAGCTTCAGGTAGCGCTTTGTGCCGCAACGATATCCGGCCACCATCGGGCCGCGACATCAGGATGCGCGCGTAGTCGACTCTTGAGGGCGTTCGCCCCGTAGGAATCGTGGATCGGGTTGTTCGCGTCCACGGTGACGCCGGTGGCGCGCGCCGCCAACTCGGGCGGCAGGTCGAACTCCGGGATCTGTGCCGCATAGTTCGGGTTGAAGAAGAACGGCACCGAGATGCGTTCGCCGTCGCCTTCGGGTGAAATTACCCGGTGCACAGTCGCTTTCAGGTAGCCGCCGGTTGCCACCTCGAGCAGTTCGCCGATGTTGACCACCAGCGCCCCGTCGATCGGCGGTGCGTCGATCCAGTCGCCGTCGTGCTCGACCTGCAGACCACCCTTGCCTGGTTCGACATAGAGCAGAGTCAGCACGCCCGCGTCCTTGTGCCCGCCGACGCCCTGGGAGCCGGCACCTTCCGGGCGTCCGGGGTAACGCACCACTTTGATGAGGATCGACGGATCGTGAGCGAACGCGTCGTCGAAGATGTTTGCATCCTGGCCCAGTGCTACCGCCCATTCGCGCAAGAGGCTCAATGCGATCGCGGTGAGCGTGTCGTTCCACTCGGTGATGACGTCGCGAAGTTCGGGAAGGGCGTCGGGCCACTGGTTCGGCCCCTGCAGGATCTCCCAGGCCGGTGAGGTGTCGGTGCGCTCGGCGGCGGGCTGTTCGGCGCCGATGTCGATCTGCTCGCGCCAGTCCTGCTTGCCTTCGGTCAGTTCACCGCCGAGCCTGGTGTACCCACGGAAGTGCGGGCTGCGGACGTTCTCGATCGCGAGCTTCTCGGCAGTCGGAAGCGCGAAGAACTCGCGGGCGACGTCGAGGAGGCGTCGCTGCAGGTCGTCGGGAATTCCGTGGCCGACAAGATAGAAGAATCCGACCTCGTGGGTGGCCTCGCGGAGCTGAGTGCGGAACTGCTCGGCGGTGTCGGGATTCTGCGCCAGCGACAGATCGAGCACTGGCAGCGACGTAATCGACATGGGGTCCTCGATCCGTGTGATGGTTCTGATGTCCATCATTCCACGCTGATCGGCACACGGACCCGCGCGGCGATTCAGCAGCCGCAGGCGTGATTACCCGCGCGGATGCGGAAACACCCTGCGGATAACAGAATCGGGGCCTTGCGCCGTTGGCGCAAGACCCCGAATCAGCGTGAGCCTAAATAAGCTTCGTCGGCCCGGCGTAGACCTACGCTTCGTCAGCGCCGATGATGAAAGCCTCGAGCTCGGTGCGAGCCTTGTCGTCAGCCATCTGGACCGGCGGGGACTTCATCAGGTAAGCGGAAGCCGGGTAGACCGGTCCACCGATGCCGCGGTCCTTGGCGATCTTGGCTGCGCGGACGGCGTCGATGATGATGCCGGCAGAGTTGGGCGAATCCCAGACCTCGAGCTTGTACTCCAGGTTCAGGGGAGCGTCACCGAAGGCGCGGCCTTCGAGGCGGACGTATGCCCACTTGCGGTCGTCGAGCCACTCCACGTAGTCCGAGGGACCGATGTGAACGTTGCGGTCGTGAACCTTGCCGGCGAGCGCACCGGTCAGGTTGGACGTCACGGCCTGGGTCTTGGAAACCTTCTTGGACTCCAGGCGATCACGCTCGAGCATGTTCTTGAAGTCCATGTTTCCACCGACGTTGAGCTGGTAGGTGCGGTCCAGCACGACGCCGCGGTCTTCGAACAGCTTCGCCATCACGCGGTGGGTGATGGTGGCGCCGACCTGGCTCTTGATGTCGTCACCGACGATCGGGACGCCGGCGTCCTTGAACTTGGCAGCCCACTCCGGGTCGGAAGCGATGAAGACGGGCAGGGCGTTGACGAATGCCACGCCTGCGTCGATCGCGCACTGTGCGTAGAACTTGTCAGCGTCGTCGGAACCGACGGGCAGGTAGGAAACGAGGACGTCGACCTGAGCGTCCTTGAGTGCCTTGACGACGTCGACGGGCTCGGCGTCGGACAGCTCGATGGTCTCGGCGTAGTACTTGCCGATGCCGTCGAGGGTCGGGCCACGCTGAACGGGAACGTCCAGGGGCGGAACGTCGGCGATCTTGATGGTGTTGTTCTCGCTCGCGAGGATCGCCTCGGAGAGGTCGAAGCCGACCTTCTTGGCGTCGACGTCGAACGCAGCGACGAACTGCACGTCGCGGACGTGGTACTTACCGAACTTGACGTGCATGAGGCCGGGGACCGTCTGGGTCTCGTCGGCATCCTTGTAGTAGTGGACGCCCTGAACCAGGGACGAGGCGCAGTTACCCACGCCCACAATGGCTACGCGCACCGCGGTGCTGTTCTCACCCATGGTCGGGTTCTCCTTCTTTCCGGGATGTTCCTGTTGTCGATTGCTCGGCTGCGATCAATTCGTTGAGCCAACGCACTTCGCGTTCACTCGATTCGAGTCCGAGCTGATGGAGCTGACGGGTATAGCGGTCCAGCGATCCGCTGGCCCGACCGACGGCCTCGCGGAGCCCCTCGCGGCGCTCCTCGACCTGACGTCGCCTGCCTTCGAGGATCCGCATCCGCGCTTCTGCGGGGGTGCGGCTGAAGAAGGCGAGGTGAACGCCGAAACCGTCGTCGGTGTAGTTCTGCGGCCCGGTGTCGGCGACCAGTTCGGTGAACCGTTGCCGACCTTCCGGAGTGAGCTGGTAGACGCGACGCGCCCGACGCTTGAGAGTGCCGGTGGCAGTGTCGACGTCTTCCGAGATCAATCCGTCGGCTTGCATGCGCCGCAGTGCCGGGTACAGCGATCCGTACGAGAACGCGCGGAATGCGCCGAGCAGACCAGTGAGCCGCTTACGCAGCTCGTATCCGTGCATCGGTGACTCGAGGAGCAGCCCGAGGATTGCGAGTTCGAGCAACTGACAAACCTCCCGAGTCGTTGAACCTAACCGCTTGATGCGATAACCAACTATATCGCGCCGATATATAAAACCACACTGCGGCCCGATACGTGTACCAAGGTGTCACGGCTAGATCAGGGCTTGAACGGGTAAATCGACATGATTTCGCCGTCGAGGGCAGCGGTCAGGTACCCGCTCTCGTCGAGGTCGTTGCCGACGTGAATCTGGATGGTCGGAGCATTTTCGGTGCTGTCGACCGAGACGTATCGAGTGGTCGGATTTTGCACCGACGTCGTTGTTCCGGCGCCGTCGAGCAGGGCGATCACGATGCGAGGATCGAGCTGTGTGACGTCGATCTGTGCCACGTCGGGTTCGCGCGATCCTCCTGAAGTCGTGTCCTCGAGATCGCCTCGGTAGTAGCTGTCCAGGCTCTTGCGCGGCGCGGCAGGATCGGCGCGTGTTACGCGTGCATAAGTGGGATAGATGGTCATCTCGTCGACCAGTCCGCTGCCGTACTCCGTTTCGATGGCACGGAACATCGCACCCAGGCCGTCGACGGTGTGCAACTGTGGCTCGGGGCTGGAGAAGATCGTGACGTCGGACGCGGCGTATTTGATTCCGAAACCGATAGCCGAGACCAGTGACAGAGCGATGATCACAACGGCGATCCAACGCGTGTCCAGCGAAGGTTCTTTCCGAAGAACGGGTAGGGACGCCTCGGTCTGCAGGTCGAACGTCAATTCTTCGAGATCGCCGAGAGTGACTGCAACCGCGGCGAGTTCGGTCAATTCGTCGTGCTCGGCCGCGGTGAGTTGCCCGTCGGCGAAGGCGGAGTCCAGCACTGCGCAGGTGGCCTCGCGGTCGGCGTCGCGAGCACGGGTGGTCCGGGTCAGATCGTTCGGCATGTCCGAGGCCTATCGAGGAGTGAAGGGAGACAAGCGGATCGGGCGGCCATCCGGGGTCAGCTCCATCGAGCCGCTCGCGCCGAGTTCGTTGTCCACGTAGATGGAAATACGTGGATCTTGGCCCGACGAACTCATGCTGATGTGTGAGACCTTGGCGTCGGGGACGTTGAGATTGGCGGACGCTCCGGCCAGGTATCCGGCGAGTTTGTCGATGTCGACCGAGGCGAGGTCGAAGGTAGTCGTGCTGGCCGCCCGGGTCGACGTGCTGTCGCCTGGTGTGAAACCGCCTCGAAAGTCGATGTCCTCCTCCAGATTCGGCGAGACAGCGGCGGCGCGAGTGACGCTTGCATGGCCGTCGTAGAAGTTGGCGGAATCGATCAGCGTCGTGCCGTACTTGGCGCTGTATCTGGTGATGAATTCCCCGATCCCGCTTGCAGTGACCGTGTTCAGCGTCGAACTCACAATGGGGGCAAGCGGTCCGACCGGTTCGGCTGCAGCCGGTGGAGGCGGTGGGGGTGAATCGTCGGCGGACAAGGTGAGGAACCCGATCATGCCCGCGAAGACAACCGAAGCGGCCGCGAGGTACCAGATCTTGTCGATACGACGAACTTTGGCGACGGCGTTACGCAGCGTCGCTTTCTGCAGATCGCGGACCAGTAGATCGAGCTGGCCGAGAGTGGTCGCGGTCATGGCCGATGCCGTTCGGTTCGCATGCTCGTCCGCCGTGATCTGTCCGTCGGACAGGGCGGAGTCGAGAACGGCGCAGGTGTCGGAACGGTCGACGTCGCGCGCGCGGGTGCGCGTAGAGGTAGTAGTCGGGGACCCACTCACCGGCTCACCCTAGCTCCCGTACGGGTAGGAACGAGAGATCTCGCCCCATGGCGTGACTTCGATGCGTCCTTGGTGACCGAGTCCGTTCTCCGCATAGATCGCGATCTCCGGGACGCCGTAGTTCGCATCCATGATCAAGTGCGTGATCGCGGCGTCCGAAACGTTGACATAGCCGCCGATGTTCGCCATGTACGGCGCGAGTTTGTCGATCTCGATGGAGCCGAGGTCGAACGTCGGCTGATCGCTTCTGCGAGGGGTGTTGTTCGGCTCGATCTGGAATCCACCCCAGAAGCTGATGCGCTGGGTCTGAGCCGGTGCACCGGGTGCTGCGCGTTGGACCGAGGAATGCTTCTCGTGGAAGCTCGCGCCGTCGACGAACATGTCGCCGAACTCTTCTCGATACCTCTCGATGAATGCTCCGATTCCTTCCGGCGTCAACGTGTCGATGTGTGCGATCAGGATCGGTTCGACGGTGGGCTCCGGCACCGGGGTGGTGGTCGGCAAGGGCGGAGCCAGGGAAGTAGTGCTGGCATAACTGGCTGTGATGTCTTCCGAGGGCGTCAACGGTGACCGACTCCACGCCACTGCGGCGATCGCGCCGACGACGATCAGAGCGGCAGCGCCGAGGTACCCGGCCTTTCGTGTCGTCGACGTGCGAGGCGCCGTTCTGGTCTCGATCTTCGGCACCTGCAGATCGTTGACCAGGCGTGCGAGCGCGAGCAGGGTCTTCGCGGCCTTCGCCTTCTCGGTCCGTTCGAAGTAGTCCTCTGCGCTCAACTGCCCTTCGGCGTATGCAGCTTCCAATACATTGCACGTTTCGACGCGATCGAGATCACGAGCACGCGTCATCGGAGAACGGGAAGACTTCACAGGAAGTGATCGTAATGGCTGGTCGCCATGCCCCCGGCCCCCGAAATGTGTTCATCGTGACCCTCCCGAACCGTCCGTCGGGGCGCGGACGCACGTACGCTGGTCAGGTGCGGATACAGCGGCAAGTTGTGGACTACGCGCTCGCGCGTCGGTCTGTGCTGGCCGAAGTGTCTGCGGGTAGGACCGACGTCAAGCAAGTGTGTGACGCCGATCCGTACCTACTCAGAGCCGCGAAGTTCCACGGCCGGGGCAGCGACGTCGTCTGCCCCATTTGCCGCAAGGAACAGTTGACGCTCGTGTCCTGGGTGTTCGGCGACAAGCTCGGCCAAGTTTCGGGATCCGCCCGGACCTCGGACGAGCTCGCTCGGCTTGCGGAAACAGCAGAGGAGTTCACGGTGCACGTTGTAGAGGTGTGCCGTACCTGCAGTTGGAACCACTTGGTGCAGTCCTATGTGCTCGGCGCAGTACCTGCGCCGCCGCGACCGCGGCGAGCACGCCCACCAAGCCGGCGCACCGCCAGCGAGTAACGCCACACCCGAAGAAGGGCCCGATCGAAGTCTGCACGTGATCGGTCCGTGACCACTGGAGATTTGATTCGTGAGTTCCCCCAGCAACAACAACCCGGGAGGCAACAACCCGGGTGGCCGTCCCGTCGGTCCCAACCGTCCCGCCGGACCTCCTCAGGGTCGTCCGCCGCAGGGACGTCCGATAGGTCCACCACTGCAGGGTCCGCCGCCCCAGGGTCGGCCTCCGATGGGCCCACCCCCTCAGGGTCGCCCGCCGCAAGGTCGGCCGATGGGACCTCCGCCGCAGGGTCGTCGGCCGCAAGGTCGACCTTCCGGCCCGCCTCCTCAGGGCCGTCCCGCCGGACCCCCGCCGCAGGGTCGTCCGCCGCAGGGACCTGCCGGCCCGCCGCCACAGGATCGCGCGGGACGTGATCGCGCCGCCGGCGCTCAGGCAAACGAACCGACCCAGCGCGTCGCAGCAGCAGCAGCGACCACTCGTACCAACGCGGGCACTCGCCCGCCGGTCGGACCTCCGCCGACGAAGCCGCCGACTGGTGGCTCCGGTGGGGGTGGCAATGACGGACAACCCCCGAAGGGAAGAAAGAGCACCGTGAAGAAGAAGTCCAAGTGGCGCACAGTTCGCCGCTCGGCCTACGTCTTGGTGGCGCTCGGTCTTGTTCTGCCCGTTCTTGCCTTCATGGCCGCGTACATCGTGCAGGACGTCCCCAAGCCAGGCGACCAAAAGACCAATCAGGTGGCGACGGTCTTTGCCTCGGACGGCACCACGGTGATCAGCACCGTGGTCCCGCCGGACGAAGGTAACCGCGTCGAGGTCTCGCTCGATCAGGTGCCGATGCACGTTCGCAACGCCGTTCTGGCCGCGGAGGACCGCGATTTCTACTCGAACCCGGGCTTCTCGATCTCCGGTTTCGCGCGCGCAGCCCGAGACAACGTCCTCGGTCGCGACAGCGCCGGTGGTGGCTCGACCATCACGCAGCAGTACGTGAAGACGGCGCTCGTCGGCTCGGAGCGTTCGCTGACGCGAAAGATGAAGGAACTCGTACTTTCCTCGAAGATGGCCAACGAGTGGTCCAAGGACGACATTCTTGCCGCATACCTGAACACCATCTACTTCGGTCGTGGTGCGTACGGAATCGAAGCCGCGTCCAAGGCTTACTTCGGTAAGCCTGTCGACCAGCTGTCCATCGAGGAAGGCGCCGTCCTGGCGTCGTCGATTCAGCTTCCGTCGCTCCTCGACCCCGAAACCAACCCGACCGGTGCCAAGTCCCGTTGGAATTACGTGCTCGACGGCATGGTGTCCGCCGGCACGCTGGATCAGGCTGCGCGCACGCCGATGCAGTACCCCGGTTACATCCCGCTCGCCCAGGTCGACAACAGCAGCCAAGGCTCGACCGGACCCGAGGGCCTGATCAAGCGTCAGGTGCTCAAAGAGATCGGCGACGCCGGAATCAGCGAGCAGTTGCTCAATACCGAGGGTCTGCAGATCACCACGACCATCGACCCGCAGGCGCAGGCCGCAGCGGTCGAGGCAGCGCGTTCCAACATGAAGGGTGAGCCGGAGAATCTGCGTACCGCAGTTGTCTCGGTCGACCCGAAGACCGGAGCGGTCAAGGCGTACTACGGCGGTGAGGACGGCGCGGGATACGACTTCGCGAATGCCGGACTTCAGACCGGTTCCTCGTTCAAGGTGTTCGGCCTCGCAGCCGCCCTGGATCAGGGAATTCCGCTATCGCAGATGTACGACAGCTCGCCGCTGACCGTCAACGGCATCTCCATCGGCAACGTCGAAGGAGAAAGCTGCGGCACCTGCACCATCGCCGAAGCACTCAAGCGTTCGCTGAACACCAGCTTCTACCGTCAGATGCTCAGCCTCGACGGCAACGGCCCGCAGGCAATCGCGGACATCGCTCACAAGGCCGGCATCCCGAAGGACATCCCGGGCGTCGGCCCGTCGCTCACCGAGGCCGACGGTTCCGGTCCCAACAACGGCATCGTGCTCGGCCAGTACCAGGCCCGCGTGCTCGACATGGCGTCGTCGTACGCGACGCTCGCCGCGTCCGGCACGTATCACGCACCGCACTTCGTACAGAAGGTCGTCGCGGCCGACGGCACCGTGCTGCTGGACCGCGGCGCACCCGCGGGTGAGGACCGCATCGACGCTGCCGTGGCGGACAACGTGACGGCTGCGATGCAGCCGATCGCGGCGTACTCACGCGGTCACAACCTGGCCGGCGGACGTCTGTCGGCGTCGAAGACAGGTACCGCGCAGCTCGGTGACACCGGAGCCAACAAGGACGCGTGGATGGTCGGCTACACGCCGTCACTCTCGACCGCGGTCTGGGTCGGAACGCCCGACGGTGAAGCGATCACCAATTCCGGTGGCGCGATGATCTACGGCTCGGGTCTGCCTTCGGACATCTGGAAGGACACGATGGACGGCGCCCTCGACGGCACCGACAACGAGAAGTTCCCGACGCCGGGCAAGATCAACGGCCAAGCCGGTGGTGTTCCGGAGTACACGGCTCCCGCACCGCCCAAGACGTCGGCGCCGCCGACCACCACACCGACGACGACGGAAACCACTCCGCCGCCTGTGGTGACGACGACTCAGGTCGAGGTTCTGCCGGGCATCACCATCCCGATTCCTGGCATCTCCCGGCCGACGACAACCACGCCGCAGGTACCCGGGGCAGGCGAGACCACCGAGGAAGAACCGGCAGGTGTGAGCCCCGGCCAGTAGTTGGAGGGTGGTCGGTTCGAAAGACGGTAACCTCGCGGAGTGGCCGCGAATGCTGATGATGCCGAACCGACCTCCCCCGCTCCGCTGGCCGAAGATCTTCGTTCGGCGGATTGGCGGGACGTTCCCAGTCGCAACGATGCGTTGGTGTCTGCGCTGTCGGGAACCGTCGGCGGTCCGGTAGGTCGTCACGCACTGATCGGGCGCACTCGCTTCTTCACACCGATGCGAGTGATCCTTCTGCTCGCCGTGGTGTTCTTGGCTTTCGGCTGGTTCGCCAAGGCGGGCTGTATTCAGCAGTCGCCGGTCGGCGAGAGCGGGCAGGTTGGCCTCGACTGGAGCGGCAGCCGTCAGTACGTGGCGATGTGTTACTCCGACACCGTTCCGCTGTACGGAGCCGAACGCCTCGATCAGGGCGCCTTCCCGTACAAGACGTCGTGGGAAGAAGTGCGCGGCGACGGTTCGATCCAGATGCGGTACATGGAGTATCCGGTCATCTCGGGGCTCTATCAGTACGGTGCGATGAAGGTCGCCAAGGCGTGGGATTCGATCACCTGGCTGCCGGGCGCTATTCAGGTGGCGCTCTATTTCAACGTCGTCGCATTCGGGTTGGCGTTGGCGTGGCTGGTGACCGTGTGGGCGAGCACCCTGCTGGCCGGACGACGAGTGTGGGACGGCGCGCTGATCGCCTGTTCCCCGTTGGTGATCGTGCACGTGTTCACGAACTTCGATCCGCTGGCGACGGCGTTCGCGGCCGGCGGGTTGTTGGCGTGGGCACGTAAGCGTCCGGTACTCGCGGGAATTCTGCTCGGCCTCGGCGGCGCCGCGAAGCTGTACCCGCTGCTCCTACTCGGACCGCTTTTCGTCTTGTGTCTGCGTGCGGGCAAGACGCGGGACTGGCTGGTGACCGCTCTCAGCGCCGTCGCGGCCTGGCTTGCGGTGAACCTGCCGATCGCCGCGCTGTACCCCCACGGTTGGTACGAGTTCTTCCGTCTCAACTCCGAGCGCGGGGCCGATCCGGATTCCCTCTACAACGTGATCGCGTCGTTCACGTCGTGGAAGGGCCTTGACGGTCCCCTCGCGCAAGGTGAGTCGCCGTCGAATCTCAACGCCGTCTCCCTGCTGCTGTTTGTCGCCGTCTGCATCGGTGTCGGCTACGTCGCCCTGACGGCGCAGCGTCGTCCGCGCGTAGCGCAATTGTGCTTCCTGCTCGTCGCGGGCTTCCTGATCACCAACAAGGTGTGGAGCCCGCAGTATTCGCTGTGGCTGGTGCCGCTGGCCGTGTTGGCGTTGCCGCACCGAAGACTGTTGCTCGCGTGGATGACCATCGACGCCCTGGTCTGGGTTCCACGAATGATGTATTACCTCGGGGTGTCCAACAAGGGTCTGCCGGAGCAGTGGTTCACCGGAACCGTCGTGATCCGGGACATCGCGGTGCTTGTTCTGTGCGCGCTGGTGCTGCGGCAGATTTACCGCCCGTCGGAAGATCTTGTGCGATACGGGTTCATCGACGATCCGGCGGGCGGTGTTCTCGATCAGGCGCCGGACAAACAGCCTGCCTGGCTACCCGGTTGGCTGAAGCCGTCCAAGGCGAAGGAACCGGAACCCGTCACGGTCTGAGTTCACCACTCGTCGAGGGTGGTGTACCCGTCCTGAACCGCGCGGGCGAACAACGCTGCCTTCGTGGGTGCGGGCCGCCCGACGTCGCTGTACTTCGTGCGGATCCGAGTGATGTGTGTGTTTACGGTGCTGACGCGTAGGCCGAGTGTCTCGGCGACCTCGGACTTGGAATCCGAACGAAGCCAGGCGAGAAGGACTTCGATCTCGCGGACGCTCAGCTTCGGCTTGTGCTTGCCGTGCTTGGGGTTGCCGACTCGGGACACGTTTGCCTCGATCTTCGAAGAAATGCCGATTGCAGACATGCGAGTAGCGCCTTTCGACGGAGGGAATGCGCGTCGACTGCCGTATTTGCAGAAGGGCTGCTGACTTCGGGCGCGACTGAGATCGAGTATTTCGATGGCGGCGTCTCAGTGGAACGGGCGCAGCTCTCTCGATACAGAGTCCATACAACGGACAAATCCCCTACCTGCTCCGATAGAGTGCGTCGCTATGAACTCGAAGGCGGAAGCCGGTACGCACAATCAGGTCGATCCCGCCCAAATCGAGTCGCGTGGGCAGTTTGCTGAGGCGCTCACCGCGCTGCGGAATGCAGCCGGAATGACGGTTCGCGAAGCCGTCGAGCGGTCGGGAGGTTTGCACGGAACTGTCAGCGGATGGTTTGCCGGCCAACACCTGCCGACGCCGGCGAGTACCCCGATGTTTTTTGCGCTCCTCGAGGCCTGCGGCGTCGATTCCGAGGATGAGCGGCAGCGCTGGATCAGTGCGGTGCAACGAGTGAGACAGTTGACGGCCAGACGACGCGGCGACGCCACCGTTCCGTATCGAGGTCTCGAGTCGTTCCGGCAGGAGGACGCCGAGTGGTTCTTCGGTCGAGACGAACTCACTGCCAACTTGGCGGAACGGGTGGCGTCGGCGATACAGGGTGACGGCCGCCGTCAGTTCATGGTGATCGGTGCTTCCGGCTCGGGTAAGTCGTCGTTGCTGCGGGCCGGGCTCGCCCCCAAGATCGCTGGAGACGATCCACGGTTCGACGGCTGGCGGGTGGAAATCCGGCAGCCGGGTACGGGAGGAATCCCGTCGTCGATTTCAGACGAACCAACGGTCTTGATCCTCGATCAGTTCGAGGAACTGTGGACGCAGTGCGACGGTGATCGTCGCGAGGAAATACTGCAGACTCTCGCGGAACTCGGTGAGAACACCATTGTCGTCATCGGCATGCGCGCCGACTTCTACGGGCTCGCGGCGAAGGAACCGCTTTTGGTGCCACTGCTCGACGACTCGCCGATGGTGGTCGGGCCGCTGACCGAAGAGCAGTTGCGCGAAGTGATCGTCGAGCCGGCGGTCAAGGCCGGGATGACCGTGCAGAGCGAATTGGTTCAGGTTCTGGTCGGCGAGCTGACACCACGCGGCTCGCGCACGGCTAGCGACCCCGGCGCTTTGCCCTTGCTCTCACACGCGTTGTTGGGGACCTGGCAACGGTCGACGCGTAAAACGCTGACCGTCTCGGACTACTACGCCACCGACGGGATCGCCGGAGCCGTCCAGCAGAGCGCCGAGGAAGTGTACGGCGAGCTGACGGAGCGGCAGCAGCAGTTGGCGCGCAGGATCTTCCTGCGCTTGGTCAACGTCGACGAAGTGACGCAGACGCGTCGGCGCGCACCGCGCACCGAACTTTTCCTCGGTGACGACGTCGACGACGTGAACACCGTCATCGACCGGTTCGCCTTACGCCGCCTTCTCACCGTCGACGAGGAGACCGTCGAGGTTTCGCACGAGGTGTTGCTGTCCGCGTGGAGTCGGCTTCGCGATTGGATCGACTCGGACCGTGCCGGCCTGGCAGTGCATCGCCGGTTCACGTACGCGGCGCAGGTGTGGGAGGACAGTGGACGCGACCCGGGCGCACTGCTCGGACCCGCCCGTCTTCACCTGACGGAAGAATGGCTGCGTTCGGGCGAGCTCGGTCTCCCGCTGGAACCGAGCCAGACCCGGTCCGCCGACCTCAACGCCACCGAGCGGGAGTATCTCGCCGCGAGCATCGAGCATCGTGATCAGCAGGAGTTCGCCGATCGTCGACGCACACGCGTGCTGAGACGACTCGTGACTGCGTTGGCGGCTGCGTCGGTGATCGCTCTGGTGTTGGCGGTGGTCGCCACCGTCGCCGGTATCGGTGCGAATCGCCAACGCGTCCAGGCGGATACCGCGCGCGACGAGGCGATGTCGCGTCAGGTGGCCACCGAGTCGATCAGGATGCGTGAGCGGGATCCGTCGCTGGCGTCGCAGCTTGCTCTGGCGGCATTTGCGGTCAACGAGACGACCGAAGCCCGCTCGGCATTGCTGGATGCGTCCGGCGTTCATTCGGCTACCCGCATCATCGGACCACCCGGCGCGATGAAGGCCCGGATCAACCCAGCCGGAACTGTTGTGGCGGTAGGCAGTTCGGACGGAAAGGTCAGACTGTATCCGATGGTGGACGGAGTGGCCTCAGCCGTTCCGCAGGCGGAGTTCCTCGGAGTCGCGGAGGGCACGGCTCTCTTTGCTGTCGCCTACAGTCCGGACGGCCGGCTGCTTGCCGCTGGTGGTGCCGGCGGCGCTGCACTCTGGGACGTGTCGGATCCGAAAAATCCGGTACGTGGAACACTGCCCGTCGACGGTGAACGCGTAGTGCAGGACATGGAGTTCAGCCCCGACGGAACCAAATTGGTCGCCGGTACCTCGACGCCCGACGTCCTGCGATGGAACATCGACAGCTCCACGAATGCCGTTGCTTTGCCAGCTCTTCCGCACCCAGCTGACGGCATCGTCACCGCGACGTTCAGCCCCGACGGACGGTTCCTCGTGGCGGGCGGGCGTCAAGCGACACTGCGTGTGTGGGATGTCGCGAAGTGGGGTGAGGAATCGGCGCCGATCTTCGCGACCGAGCCCAACGGCACTACCGTTCACTACCTCGGCGTCGCCTTCAGTCCGGACGGACGTGAGCTTGCGGCGGGAACCACTGGCAGGGAGGTGGTTCGGTGGGACATGAGCGATCCGGCGCGCCCGGCTCCCCTGCCGGCACTGACGGGATTCTCCAGTTACGTCAACGAACTCAACTACGGCAAAGACGGAACACGACTTGCTGCAGGAAGTTCCGACAACTCCGTACGCGTGTGGGACCCGCGAACCGGAGCGTTGATCGAAACACTTCCGGACAGTGGGGCGGTGACCACCGTCGACTACAGCGACGACGGCCGCAACCTGGTCACCGGGGGACTCAACGGTGTGACTCGCGTGTGGGCTCTACCTGGTCCCGTGTGGGCGGGGGCTCGGGACACGATCTTCACCAGTCCCTTTGCCGCGGACGGCTCGCGCCTGGTGGCCGGCGTCGGCGCCAGGGGCGGCGCGATGTTGGCGTGGAACACCGAGGATCTCGATCGCCCCGCGATGATGCCGGAGTTGAAACCGCAAGGGGCCGACACTTTCAGCGGAGCATCGGCGGTCTCGACGGACGGGAACCTGGCCGTGAGCGGCACCGGCGGCGGCGGTGCCTATCTCTGGGACCTGAGTGATCCGGCGTCGCCGCGGATCTACAGCGAACCTGCGGTATATGTGAAGGGCATCGTGGCGGTTGTCGCGCTGAATCCCGGCGGAGATCTGCTGGCAGTGTCCTCGCAGGACGACAACAGTGTGGCCTTGGTCGATGTCTCCGATCCGTCGGCCCCGAAACTGTTGTCGTTGACCGATGTCGGCTCTTACCCGCAGATGATGGCATTTCAACCGGGTGCCGACATACTGGCGATCGCGAACGCCAAGAATGACGTTGATCTGTGGGACGTGTCGAACCCAGCGTCGCCCAGGGTGGCGGCAACGGTGGGCGGGTTCCAAAGTTACGCACTAGCAGTGTCTTTCAGTGCCGACGGAACTCTGTTGGCCGCTGGAAGCGCGGATCACGGTGTCGCCCTGTGGGACGTACGCACTCCGTCGGCGCCCGAGGAACTCGCTCGTCTTGTCGGCCCCGAGGGCGCAATCTATTCGATCTCGTTCAACCGCGCCGGTGATCGGCTCGCTGCCGGTGTCGGCGACGGAACCGTGTGGCTCTGGGACATCGAGACCCCCTCGCAGTCAACACGATTTGCGACGCTGTCCGCCTACCCGGGCCGCGTCAACGACGCTCAGTTCGCCGGCGAGAGTGACATGATCGCGGGCAGCGGGTCGGACAAGACGGTTCGCTTGTGGGGGATCGATCCAGGCAGCGTCGTCGATCGATTGTGCCGCACCGCAGGATCTCCCATCACGGAAGCCGAATGGGAGCGTTACCTGCCCGGTGTTCCCTACCAGGACCCGTGCGCCGGCTGACGTGGGTCAGTTCATCCAGAATTCGATGGCGGCTTCCCTACCCAGCTCGCCTCCGGTGCCGGTGATCACCAGTCCGGCGGAGGTGAGCTTGTATGTCACGTCCTTATTGGTGACGGTGAATCCGTTGCCGGTGGGGGTTGGATCGTCGAGTTCGATGGTGGCGCCGTCGCTCAGCCGTTGACCCTTGTAGTAGTAACGGCCGACTCCGGTTTCGCAGATGACGATTCGTGATCCGGTCGTGACGGCAATGGCGACGGCAGGATTGGTGGAGTTGCAACTGGGACCGCCGGAGATGAAGCCCTGACGGTCGGTGCCGGAGACGGTAGGCGCTGGACCGACAGAGGTCGTGGCGCGTGGGGGCGTCGTCGTTCTCGGCGCTGTGGTGGGTGCACTCGGCGCCCGAGTCGTGGTCGTGGAGTACGAGTACGGCGTCGTGTAGGTGAAACTCCGCGAACTCGCCTCGTTCGCGGCGTTGCCGAAAGCGGCGGCGAGCAACCCGAAGAACGCGATCCACACCACCACTGCCAGGATGCCCAGTGCGGTGAAGATGTATCCGATGATCAGGCCGGCAAGAGCGAGTCCGTCGCCTTCTTCGCCGGTCCGTTTGATCTGGCCGCGTGCGATGTGCCCGAAGACGATCCCCAACGGCGCGATGAGGAAAGCGAAGACAAGAGCGAGTACCGCGAGCGTGTTCGTCGGCCGCCTGCCGTACGGATCAGGCTGCCCGTACGGAGCCGGTTGCCAATTCTGATTGCCCTGGTACCCGTACCCACCCTGATCGCTCATGAGGTGAATCTTGGCATGGACTTCGCCGAAGAGTGCAGGTGATCGCTAGTTTCGGGTACGTGTCTCCAGCTGAAGTGCGATGGTCGGCCAGTCGTCGTCGGTCATCGCGAACAGCGCCGTTGTACGCCAACTGCCGTCGAGGCGGCGTCGGTGCTTGCGCAGCAGGCCCTCGAACTGAGCGCCGAGCTTGGCGATCGCTGCCCTGGACTGTTCGTTGAACTCGTCCGTGTGCCATTCGACGCGTACGGCTTCGAGCTGGTCGAAGGCATGGCGAAGCAGGAGCAGTTTCGATTCGGGATTGATCCCGGTTCCCTGAACCGATCGCGACAACCACGTGTATCCGATTGCAAGACTGCGGTTTACCGGGTCGATCTGGTACATGGACGTGGTGCCGACCACGGCGTTCGTCGCGATGCTCACCTGCGCGAAGGCGATCCGATTCGGGTCGTCGGTGGCTGCAGCGATGTACTTCTGTGCCTGTTCCCGATCGGTGATCGGCGCCGCGGTCCAGCGAAAGATCGCCGGGTCGTCGGCGGCCGCGAGCAGTGCGTCGGTGTGCGCGACGCTCAGGGGTTCGAGTCGTACTCGATCACCGGTCAACGTCGGTGATTCGAACCACGATGCAGTCATCAGGCGTGCTCCCGTGAGTGAGTCGGAAGGTTGTTGTCGGAGTTGGCAATCTGATCGGTCCCGCCGGCAAGTGGATAGCGCAGTGGGACTCGCAGGAACAGGAAGAAGAACACGGCGAGCAGGATGACGTGGCCCCAGACGCTCGCCTGGACGACGGCCTCGTACTTGCTCGGATCGAGATTCATGTCCAGTTGGTAGAAGTACCGGAAGACGCCGATGCCCAACGCTGCATCGACGATCAGATAGGCGACGATCCAGAACCACCGGATCTTGAACAGAACGAGGAACGGCAGGATCCACAGGGTGTACTGCGGTGAATTGACCTTGTGCAGCAACACGAATCCGCACAACATCGCGGCACTGACTGCAATCCACGGAAAGTAGCCGTCGCGGACGTAGCGACGCCAACCCAGATACATCGCGAGCGCGAACGACGCCAGGATCATGACCGGGGACAGGATGCTCACCAGTGCGTCGTAGTCGGCGTTGAGTTCGCGAACTCCGAAACCGTAGAACGGTCGCAACCCCCAGAACCACAGCGAGTTGGTGGTGATGTCGGCGCTTCGCTTCTCCTGGAAGCTGAACGACGCGCGCCAGCCTTCGTACGAGATGAGGGCGAACGGCAGGTTGACGAGGACGACGGTGGCGATCGCCGCACCCGCCGTCATCAGCGCCCCACGAACGTCGTAACGCTTGCTTTCGGTGCCGCGTAGGAGCACGTAGGCCATGAGCGGCAGTACGAACATTCCCGGGTACAGCTTCAAGCAGAAGCCGATCGCCAGGATGACCGCCGCCAGAATCGCGCGAGTTCGTAGCGGGATCCGCTCGAACGTCATCAGGAAGATCGCGCCGACGCTGGTGGCTACTACCGGGAGCTCCCAGTTGTGGAATGCGTACAGGACCAGCGGCGGTGTTGCCGACCACACCAGCGCGTACGCGCCGCTCATCTTGCCGAGCATCCACGCGGTGAGCAGTCCGAAAGGAGCCAGGATCAGTGCCGAGTGCAGAAGGAAGTCCGTGTCGGTGTGTGAGCCGATACCGCCCAGCCACATCAGAATTCCGCTGAGTACCGGGTATTCGACGGTTCCGCCGGTCAGGAATCCTTCGGGCGTTATCCCTCCGGTGACGAAGGGGAACAGATGCTGATCGATACCTCGTCCGAGCCAGAGCAACTGAATGTCGGAGTAGCAGACGTCGATGTTCTTGTTGACGTCGAAGTTCAGGCTTCGGCCGTCGGGAGCGAACGGTGCGCCGCCGCATCTGGCCTTGTTGAAATAGCCCAGTGCCAGCGTCAGGCCGCACAATCCGACGACCAACGCCAGGATCGACGCCGGGGTCTTGCGGTCTGTTCGCATGATTCTCACCCTAGGGGGCGGAGTGGCTCGCGGGGCGACGTGTCTGCACCACGCGTCGCGTATCGACCTGGTGATCTTCCCGGAGAGCCGGGACGATTTCCCTGGTCAAGGCCCCTCGTGTAACCTACGAGGGTTGCTGACGCAACGACCCTCCTGCCACGGATAGTCCGTGGCCGTTTTCACTTAGTCCACAGGAGGTGATGAGGTCTTATGCGTCATTACGAATTGATGGTCATCCTTGACCCCAGCCTGGACGAGCGCACTGTCGCTCCTTCACTGGATACGTTCCTCAATGTTGTGCGCCAGCACGGCGGCACGATCGACAAGGTCGATGTCTGGGGTAAGCGTCGTCTCGCCTACGAGATCCTGAAGCATGCTGAAGGTATCTACGCGGTGATCGACATCAACGCCACTCCCGCCACCGTCGCTGAGCTCGATCGTCAGCTCGGTCTGAACGAGTCGGTTCTGCGCACGAAGGTTCTGCGCCACAACAAGTAATTACTGTCGGTAGCGAGCTCTACTCTCGCGCCCAACGGTCTTACATCAATGCAGGAGGAACCACATGGCTGGCGACACCATCATCACCGTCATCGGAAACCTGACGGCTGATCCTGAACTTCGTTTCACCCCGGCGGGTGCCGCGGTTGCAAACTTCACGGTTGCTTCCACGCCCCGCACCTTCGACCGTAATTCCAATGAATGGAAAGACGGCGATGCACTGTTCATGCGTTGCAACATCTGGCGCGAAGCAGCCGAGAACGTCGCGGAGAGCTTGACCCGTGGCTCACGAGTAATCGTGAGCGGCCGGCTCAAGCAGCGTTCGTACGAAACTCGCGAGGGCGAAAAGCGAACTGTCGTCGAGCTCGAAGTCGATGAAATCGGTCCTTCACTGAAGTACGCCACGGCAAAGGTCAACAAGGCCAACCGTGGCGGCGGCGGTGGAGGCGGCAACTTCGGCGGTTCCTCCGGCGGATCGGGTGGCGGACGTCCGAGCGCTGCACCTTCGGGTGGAGACGATCCTTGGGGCAGTGCGCCTCAGGCTTCGGGCTCCTTCGGTGGTGCGGGCAGCGACGAACCGCCCTTCTGATCCGTACCTGATCAGGAACATCCAGAAAAGAGCAAAGACATGCCGAAGCCGCCCTTGCGCGACAAGGTTATGAAGAAGAAGGTCTGCACCTTCTGTAAAGAGAAGAACACGCAGATCAACTACAAGGACACGACGTTGCTGCGTAAGTACGTCAGCGATCGCGGAAAGATCCGTGCTCGCCGTGTCACCGGCAATTGCGTCCAGCACCAGCGCGACGTTGCCATTGCCGTCAAGAACTCACGTGAGGTAGCACTGCTGCCTTACGCCACCGTGGCTCGCTAAGGAAAGGGAGGAAAGAACATGAAGCTCATCCTCACCGCTGACGTGGACAACCTCGGTGCGCCTGGCGACACCGTGGAGGTCAAGGACGGCTACGGCCGTAACTACCTGCTCCCCCGCGGACTGGCAATCGTCGCCACCCGTGGCGCCGAGAAGCAGGTCGAGGGCATCCGTCGTGCACAGGAAGCGCGCGCTGTGCGCGGCCTGGACCACGCCAAGGAGCTCAAGGCAGCTATCGAGGGCCTCGAGTCCGTAACGCTGACGGTCAAGACCGCCGGTGGCTCGGGCAAGCTCTTCGGTTCGGTTACCGTCGCTGACGTCGCTGCTGCGATCAAGGCTGCCGGTGGACCGGTTGTCGACAAGCGCTCCATCGTGTTGCCGAAGGCTCACATCAAGAACACGGGCAAGCACGCCGTGGTCGTGAACCTGCACCCCGATGTGGTTGCCAAGTTCAACCTGAACGTCGTCGGCGCATAGTCGACTGTTCGTCTCGTCGGGCCCCGCACACTTCGGTGTGTGGGGCCCGATGTTTTGTTTCGAGGTTGCGCGTGACTGCTTAGCCGCGCGCGCGGGTCCCGAATCGGACCTGGGGATAACTCTCACACTGTGATGTTCGACTTCGGTGATCGGTGACGAATCGGGCGAGGCAACACGCCCGACACGCCGACGCGCCGACTGTGGAAGAACTATTTTCATCAACAGGCCTGTGAAATTGTGGATAGTCATCTACCTGCTCTTTTGCGGTTGCTAGGCAAAGTAGTCCCCAAATGCTCCACAGGCGGTGCACACCGTGGGGCGGGAGTTTCCACAAAGCATCCACAGGTTTATCCACAGTCCGGTTTGTATGCGGACCTACTAGTCCCTAACGTCATCTCGGCGTCTATCTACAGCCCGGCCGAATGCGGCTAGGGGATGTCGGTGGGGGCAGGTACAAATGATGAGGGCGCTGCGGTTTCTGGCAGTGTCGTCGAGTGTTTTACGGGAAGGTCTCGCTTGTGGCTGTTGTAGATGATCGAGGACCTTCCGACTTCTCAGGGCCGGACTACCCGGGCCCTCCCGAGGCCGAGCCCGACCAGGAGTTCGGACGCCAGCCACCTCAGGACATGACTGCCGAGCAGTCGGTGCTCGGCGGCATGCTGCTGAGCAAGGACGCCATCGCTGACGTCCTCGAGGTACTGCGTCCGGGTGACTTCTACCGGCCCGCCCACCAGTCCGTCTACGACGTGATCCTGGACCTCTACAGCCGTGGCGAGCCCGCAGACCCGGTGACGGTCTCCGCCGAGCTCGACCGTCGAGGTGAGCTCCGCCGTATCGGTGGTGCTGCCTACCTGGTGACGCTGACCCAGACAGTGCCCACAGCCGCCAACGCCGCCTTCTATGCCGAGATCGTGGCCGAGAAGTCCGTGCTGCGTCGTCTGGTCGACGCCGGTACTCGCATCGTCCAGTACGGCTACGCCGGCACCGAGGGCCAGGACGTGGCCGAGGTTGTCGACCGCGCGCAGGCCGAGATCTTCGAGGTCACCGAGCGTCGAACCACCGAGGACTTCGTACCCCTCACCGAGCTCCTCCAGCCCACGATGGACGAGATCGACTCCATCGCCAGCCGCGGCGGAATTTCCCTCGGTGTGCCCACCGGATTCAAGGATCTCGACGAGATCACCAACGGCCTTCACGCTGGTCAGATGATTATCGTCGCGGCCCGTCCTGGTGTGGGCAAGGCGCTTGCCCTCGATACTCCCCTCGCGACGCCCAGTGGCTGGACCACGATGGGTGACGTTGCTGTCGGCGATCTGTTGATCGACAACCACGGCAAGCCGACGCGGGTTGTTGCCGCTACCGACGTGATGGTTGACCGTCCTTGCTACGAGGTCGAGTTTTCCGATGGAACAGTGTTGGTGGCCGACGAGCAGCATCAGTGGTTGACGGAGACGCGTGCTTCGCGCCGTTCAGCGCAGAACGCCAAGACAGGTTACAACCGCTATAAGAATCAAAAGACATTCGCCGAGGTCCGAACCACGGCGGAGATCGCATCGACGGTGCGATGCGCAACGGCGGATGGCCGCGTTAATCACTCTGTCGTGAATGCCAAGCCGCTCGACCTACCAACGCAGGATCTCCTTGTCCCGCCCTACACACTTGGCGCTTGGCTAGGTGACGGTTCTACTGCCTGCGCACAATTCACCACTGCTGATCCTGAGATCATCATGTTGATCGAGGCCGAAGGCCTGGTTGCAGTTCCGTCCAAGTCGGCGCATTTGCGCTACAGCCTTAAATTAGCCCCGGAAGATCCCGTCGCTCCGCGCGATTGCGTTGTGTGCGGAAAGAGCTTCGTGCCGTTCACCAGTCAGGTGCGAACATGCGGTCAATCATGCGGCGGCAAAGCACGTTTCATGTCTGACCCTGTACCTGCGCCAACCTGTTCACACTGTGGTGGACCTTCGATCGGGCTGCGACTGTGCCAGAAGTGCCGCAACGAGTACGGCACGGTTCAAGGACGCCTACGTACGATCGGTGTTCTGGGCAACAAGCACATCCCTGTCCAGTATCTCCGTGGGTCCGAGGCGCAGCGTCGTGCGGTTCTTGCGGGGCTTCTCGACACTGATGGAACTGTGACTGCCGGTGGCTCCGTTCAGTTTTCGGTAACCAACGAGCGCCTCGTCCGCGATGCCCAGGAATTAGTGGTCAGTCTTGGCTATCGCTGCCAAATGAGCACAAAGCGAGTCAACGGTCGCACCGAGGCTTCGTCGACTGCATTCACCTTGACCTTCTCGACTGATGACGAAGTGTTCGGTCTTACGCGGAAAGCGATGATGCACAAGGAGCGTCGAGCGAGTAAAAGCACTGCGAGCAGCGGATCGCGCTACATTGTCGATGTTCGACCAATTGCGAGTGTTCCGGTTCGCTGCGTCGAGGTCGACAACGCCGACCACATGTACCTGGCCGGTCATTCGATGGTCCCGACGCACAATTCCACGCTCGGAATGGATTTCCTGCGTTCCTGCTCCATCACGCACGGCATGGCCAGCGTCATGTTCTCCCTGGAAATGAGCAAAACCGAGATCGTCATGCGTCTGCTGTCCGCAGAGGCAAAGATCAAGCTCGGCGACATGCGCTCCGGAAAGATGACCGACGACGACTGGACCAAGCTCGCGCGTCGCATGAGTGAGATCAGTGAGGCGCCGCTATTCATCGATGACTCCCCCAACCTCACCATGATGGAAATCCGCGCAAAAGCGCGGCGGCTCAAGCAGAAACACGACATTCGCCTGATCGTCATCGACTACCTCCAGCTGATGAGCTCGGGTAAAAAGGTCGAGTCCCGTCAGCAGGAAGTCTCCGAATTCTCCCGTAGCCTAAAGCTTTTGGCGAAGGAGCTCGAAGTTCCGGTTGTCGCGATCTGTCAGCTCAACCGTGGTCCCGAGCAGCGAACCGACAAGCGTCCGCAGGTCGCCGACCTTCGTGAGTCCGGATCGCTCGAGCAGGACGCCGACATGGTGATTCTGCTGTACCGCCCCGACGCGACCGAGCGAGACGATCCCCGTGGCGGTGAAGCCGACCTGATTCTGGGTAAGCACCGTAACGGCCCGACCGCGACAATCACTGTGGCGCACCAGCTTCACCTCTCCAAGTTTGTGGACATGGCCCGGGGATAGTGGCTGCCGCCATCGCCTGAAGGTGGGACAAGAATCGGTCATGGTGGGATTCGGGGCGAGCACCAGCGATTATGTCGATGTTGGGCGGATGCCGAGCGGTTACGGTGTTCGTCGAATCAGTCTCGGAGCCCGACGAACATCCGGCCACGACAAGTGCGACCGTAGCGAGAATCGCAACAGAAAGGATGGGTACGCGGCGACTGTCACGCTGGACTCCGTTTCCTCGGTTTCGCGAAACTTACCAGGACAACCGGCTCTCAGGATTCACTCTGAGCCACGAGATGCCTGTTTTCGATACCCTCCGCCAGAGAGTGAGCCCGGGAACGCGCGTTGGTGAGGCGCGCACTGCGGGGCGGCAAACTGAAGGGGCGTCAGCACCAGCTCACCCGAGAAGACGTAGATCCCTTGCAATCCTAGAGACCGGCCAGCCCACAAATCGAAGTTCGCCAGGTCGATCATCACGAGTAACACTCAGTGCCAGCATCTTTCGAACGCACCCAGCTCGACGATTCCGGTGTCAATGCAAAGCCGAGAGAACCGTGTCGACCCGCCCACGGAGTGGGCCGTCAAGCTCGACAACTACGAGGGAGTCACACACCTGCATCGGATCGGCGTACACCAAATCCAGCAACGCGTCGTTCACCGCGCGCTGCAGCTCCGGCATCCCCACCGCAGGCAACTTCTGCACTGTTTCGACGGTAATCGGCACCACAACCAGCACGTCGAGAGTACGTAGCGCGGACCTCACAATCGCCGCCTCAACTTCTGCCTCCGGATCGACACCACACGCCGACAGGTACGCCAGGAAGTCGAGCGGCGTGCGATCGAATACAACACCAGAAGAAGGTGTAGTCAGCAATCGCAGTGAACGACGAAGCTGCGCACGGTAGTCATCAGCCGAGGGTGGAAACTCGAACTCGCGCCCCTCCTCTTCGAGCACGAAATACGGTTCATCGACCCGAATGTGCCCTGCGAGGCGGCCACACAACTCGTCGACCAGCGTGCTCTTGCCGGTCCCGTGCGGGCCGGATACTCCAATACGCATTAGTGGGGCCCTCTCGAAAAAGTTGCGGAACTACTTGTCAGTGGAGCACCCGTCGACCGCCGGTTCGATACCGACCCCTGGACGCCCGGACCCGCCACTAATTCTCGTTGCACCTGGAGCGTCGAAGGTGATAAGTGGGGCCGCCGAGGTTGCGGACGATACCCGACAGTTCACCACGTGCGGGAAGATCAGTGGTGCTCGTAGATGGCGAACCTGGCGTCGTGATCGCCCCGTTCGGGCGTGCATTTGCACTGATGGACGCCGCGTTACTCGCGGCGTTGAACGCGCCGCAGAAACAAGAACATGTCTCCCGGTCCGAAGCGATCCGACAAGCAGTGCGTGCCTGGACCCACGTCGCTTGTAAACACATAAGTCCGCACCCAAACACGGAATCAGCGAAGACGCCGGCATCTACGCCGCAGAGCACCACGTCTAAGTCGCCGACCTGGACGACGACAATCCCGCCCGTCCACGAACGAACTTCAAACCCGCACCCTCACACAAAAGTTGCTCACCGGACCCGGGATTCAGTTGGGCACGCCCGAGAAAGCTACTGCAGCAGGAAAGACGCCAGCAACCACGAGACGACCGACCAATGGCGCAAGGTTCCACGGGAAGGTCTACGGCTCGCCGATTCCCACCCGCGTATGCCGAGCATGTCGCCGGCGTTCGCCACGCGAGGACGTTCGGAGCCACTGGAAGTCCAGGTACATCACCACGATCAGACTCACACCCAGCATCACTAGCAACAGAACCACGTTCACCAACGTCTCACTACTCCATCCGGAACCGAATTACTCACTCGCACAGAACAGCACAGCACAAGATGCAATTCTCACAAGCATGCCGTGCATGCGCACCAGGCGGCTGTGCTCAGGCAGCGGCCACGGCCCGAATCGATCGGACTACTGATTCGCGCGTCCTCGGATTCGCCGAAAAACCACTTGTGGTCAACTTTCTGGGCTCCATCCCTACGTCACGCTCGCCTACGGGCCCGACGCCCATGACCTGTCGCCACCACCGCTCACGTTCCTCGGATTCAGCCCACACAATTACATCCATCACTGTCTCCTCATCGACCTCGGTTTGTTACCCAGATCACGTTTGTTGGAAACGTGAAGCATGTGAAGTAGGACGACAGGGAGACTCCGAATCGCACTACCTGAGACGATTCCAGCCTTCGAGGCTCGCCGGAAGCCGATCCGAACACAAGGACGACGAGAGTCGAAAAGCGCGTGCCGGATGATCGCTGCTCACTCCTTGCCAGCCACGGGCGCACGGCTCATCGGCGCAGCACGCACACGTCCTACCGATGAGCCACACACTCCGCTCCCCGGCCGCCGCCTCCATCACCGTCGGCACCCGTGTCACTGAATCGCACTGTAGTTTCGGGGGGACTGATGTGCCCCGAGTTTCCGGAGTTCGTTTGTTTTGCTTCAGGCATTGATGCACCCAAGAGAGGTTCGCGACGCCCCGACGTTGTCCGCCCGAGTTCCGCCGGAAAGTCCTCGATTTGTCGAAGTCAGGACGCACGGTCGCCGAGGTCGCCGCAGGTCTCGATGTCACCGAGCAGACCATCTACGACTGGCTTGGGCCAGGAGCTCATCGATACCGGACAGAAGCCGGGGCTGAGTTCGCTCGAAATCGCCGCCGCCCGTCGTCGTATCGCCGAGTTGGAGACCGAGCTTGCATCGCCGAACACTCCACGGAGCTGCTGAAGTCGGTGGTGCTCCCAAAAGGCGGTTCGAAGTGATGACCAAGGAATGACTACCGGTACAGACTTCGTGGCGGATTCTGGAGGTGTCGGGGTCCGGCTTCTACGAGTGTTGCAATCGTGCACCCTTGGAACGCTCACTGCGACATGCCTGGTTGACGCAGCGGATCACCGAGGTTCACACCGCCTCGTACGTCGCCGACGGTGCGCGGCGCATCCACCCTGAACTCACCCTCCGTCACGGTATTACCGTGAGACACGGCCGCATCGAAATGTTGATGAGAGCTGCTGGTGTGAAAGGACTTCCGGGAAACAATCGTGCGTGTTCCAAGCATCGGACTCCGACCGCGAGCGATCTCGTGGACCGTAAGTTCACCCGCGACGAGCCGAACAAGTTGTCGGTCACGGTTATCACGGAACATCACACCCGTGAAGGTAAAATTTACTGCGCTGTTGCCGAAGGATACGTTTTCGAGGCGAGTCGTCGGGTGGGCTGGCGACAGCTCGTAGACAGCGACATTGGTGATAAACGCTCTGGGAATGGCCATTTCCAATCGAGGCCCGACGCCCCGCACACCCATTTGCTCGGGCCACGGAGTGCAGGTCACGTCCTGGGTATTCACCCGCCGGGCGCACGACTCAGGGCTGGTCCCGTCGATGGGATCGATCGGCGATCGCTATGACAATGCCGTGATCGAATCATTATGGGGCAGAGTTCAATCGAACTCTCGAATCGAAAACGACGGAAAACGAGGACCGAATCGGCCGACTCCACGTTCGAGTACTTCGAGATCTTCCGCAATCGCCAACGCTGGCACAGTGCCCTCGGGATGCTGACACCGATCGAGTTCGAGAACGTCACACGTCACACGTCAACCGGTAGCCTGAAGTAGAAAATGACGACTCCACGAAACTTGGGGTACATCAAAGTCCCTGGACTCGCCGGGGCGATTCAGTCGATACCGGTCGATCGGGAGTAAGGGGTTGTTCTTGTTGCGGGGAATCAGGTTTGGCGCCGTTCGAGAGCGAACACACGAAGATTGCGCGCCGTGCGAGTCTTGTACACGGAGTACGTAGGGTTGTATTCGACGAACTGTTCGAAGACCTTCTCCGCCTCCTGCCCAGTCAACAAGGTCGTGTTCACAGGGATCTCGGCCCCTCCGATTGTCACCGTCGCCTCCCGATTGGCCAACAGGTTCTCGGACCATGCGGGGTGATGGGGTCGTCCGAAATTACTACCGACCAGAAATAAGCGGTCCCCTTCGCGCATGTAGGTGAGAGGCGTCGTCCGGGGCTGTCCTGTTTTCTTTCCGGTCGTGGTCAACAACAGCAACGGCACCCCCATCGGCCCGAAGATTGTTCGTCGACCTTTGCTGTGCAGGAGCAGTTTTCGGTCGACCGGCGTCAATTTCCGGAGATATCAAGACCCGATCCGCGATGATACGAAGGCATTGAGTGGCTTCTTGAGCAACCGCCGATCGTGACCCCACCGAATATCAGGGAAAGCGTTGGTGTCCATAGTTGATTGTCTCTCCAGCGCTTCTCTGTGTACACCGCCTCCTGCAGTGCACTCAGTCGGCGAACTGCTGCGGAGTGTTGTGGTTCGGCGCTGGAGCTGATTGGCGGGTTGGTGTCTACTCGAAATGATCATGTGTGTCTTGGTGCGCGGCGTGTCTCGTTGCCGCGGCCGATGGCGCGTCCCTGGTGCATCCGGTGGTCGACCTCACGCCGTCATTGATTCGGAGTGACAACGGATTCGAGGAGTTTGGGGGAAGTCCGGGCGGGTAGGTGAAGGTGGTGAAGACAAATGAGCACTTTCAGGGAGAGCGATCTGGTGCCGTAGGTGAGCAGGCCTCGGTGCTGTTGATCGCGGAACCGGGCAAAGCTGCGGCTCTCGCGGAACGCATAGCGAAGTATCTGCCGCAACGGCTGCGAAGCCGTGACCGCCTCGAGCGCCGGTGGACGACGTGTGTACGTAGCAAGCCCTACCTCTCGGACGAGCAAACAGACTTCGCGGAGGTCATCGAGGCGGTCGATCCGTCCTCCGAAGGGGAGGACATCGTCGTATACCTCACTGATCTACCGCGCCGCGAAGATACGCTGCCGGTGGTGGCCGACGTCAGCCCCGACCATTGCTTCGCGCTTGTCTCTGTCGCCGGGGTGGGTGCGATCCACATCGAGCGCCGCGTCCGCGCTGTTACCGAACTCGCGATAGCCCGCATCCTTGGTGAACCGGAACTCATGCCGCAGGGCGCGGCGCGACGGTTCCCGTGTGTGCAGACGGAGAATGGCAGCCGTTACTTCGCGCCATCAGGACTGCGGCGGTTACGACTGTTGTCGGGGATGGTGCGGGCGAACCGTCCGTGGCGGCTGGTCGCCGGACTGTCGAAGGTGCTCGTCGGTGCCTTCGCCACGGGTGCGATCGCGCTGGCTACGAGCACGATTTGGTCGTTCGCCGACACGATGGGCCCTTGGCGTATGAGCGCGGCTACGGTCCTGTCGATCGTGGCGATGATTCTCTGGCTGATTGTCGATCACGAACTGTGGGAGCGGCCGAAGTCGTCGGAAGAGCGCGATCGATCCGTGCTGTACAACATTTCGACCGTGGTCACCCTGTTCATCGGCGTGACCGTCCTCCACGTGGCCCTGTTCTGTCTACTGTTGTTCACTGCGTGTCTCACACTTCCCCCGGAACTGCTGGCCCGCACTCTCGGACACGGGGTGAACTTCTCCGACTACCTCACGCTCGCCTGGCTGCTGGCGTCGATCGCCACGATAGGTGGGGCTCTCGGGTCGGGTCTCGAGGACGACGACGCCGTCACGGAAGCGACGTACGGGGTCCGGCAGCGGCAACGCATCGAGGAGACCCGAACGCGGTCGAACGAGGCGGATGAATGATCGCGAGAGCGCATCGTCGGCGCTACTGCCGGTGGCGTTCGCGACCGCGGGCGAGGTCGTGATCCCTGCCGACGGTTCGTGATGGGAATGTGCAGCTGACCAGCGCAGTCCTATTCTCTCGTGAGGATCGAACGCAGCACGAAGTGGAGGATCACAGCGATCGGGCTCCGACCGCGACACCGGCCAGCGCGCACCGTGATCACGTTACAGCACAAGCGAATCCGATTTCGCGAGTGCCGAATTCGGTTTGTCTACAGGTGGGGTAGTGCTGCAGTGAGGAAGACGGCGCCGAAGGCGATTCCGGCAATGCCGGTGAGGATCCCGACCACGCCGGCGGTGTTGTCGCCCAGATCGCGTCCGGGGGTGTCGGGTCGACGCGCTGCCAGGGCGGTTCCGATGGCGGCGGCACCGAGGAGGATGCCGAGGCCGAACATCCAGAACGTCAGTATCGAGAGGGCACCGAACATCAACGCCATGTCGCTGTATTCGTCGCTGGTGACAGGACGGTGCTGAGCCCACCAATCGGGTGGGGTGTGCGCTCGGGATTCGGCGTTGCCGGTGTTGTCGGATTGTTCGTGCGGGGGGATGGTGGATGCAGTCATGACAGCTAAAGGGTTCTCGTGCTGATTCTTTCGTGAGGTGGACGTGCCGGTGTGCGCCACGAGTGTGCAGTGGGAGATCGAAACGGTGGCGGGGCGAGGCCCGAGAACCCATCGCGTGTGTCCTCGGGAGTCACCCCACCATCATGTGGTCGGGCCAAGCGGATCAGGCTTCGACCTGCACCTGCTTTGTCGCTTCGATGGTTCCGGTTCGGGAGGGCGGTCCGGAGGAGACCTCGATCCGCCGCGGTTTCGCCTTCTCTGCGATCGGCAACGTCACAGTCAACACGCCGTTGTCATACGAGGCGACGATCTGTTCGGCGTCGATGTCGTCGCTGATCGAGAGTTGCCGTCTGTATGTTCCGGCGAAACGCTCACTCGCCAGCCAGCTCACGCCCTCTTCGGAGAGGGCGGTGCGATGCGCGGTCAACGTCAGGGTCGACCCGTCGATGTGCACGTCCACTGATCCCGGGTCGACGCCGGGAAGATCGGCGTGCAGGACGTACTGGTCTTCGACCGTGTAGAGGTCCATCGGCATGAACCGTGGACTGCGTCCGTTGCCGGTTCCCGCGGCGAGTACGGACTTGCTGATCGCGTCGATGTCGGTGAAAGGATCGAAACGAAGCACAGCAACACACCTCCCATGTCTGAAAAGAAAGGTCTCCGCCACTGTGGCGGTTGACCGAACTCACTGTGCGAGAACATGATAACCACACGAATTAGCACTCTGCAACCGAGAGTGCCAGATTTTTTTGGGAACTGTTCCGGTCCCTGAAGATCGCAGCAGCGGGGTAGCGTGAGAAACGGCTGCTGCGCTCGGGGTGGGGATAAGTTGGAAACAGTCGAAGTCCCGATGCGTCGCCTGGTCTCGACAAAAGCGGTGGCCGCCTTCGGCCTCGATTCGAAGCGGGCGGCGCGGCACGGCACTTCGTCAGTAGCGGCGGTGCGGTAATGGAGCCGCTGGCTCTGTCGCCTTCGATGCCAAGAAGTGGTCACGCTAGCCGCGCAGTAGCCGTGGCGGCTGGAAAGGTGGCCCGTGCCTGGTATTTGGTTTGCCGACGTCCGTTCCGAATGCTTTTGCCAAATAGGTCTTTTCCCGATGTTTGCGGGTGGATCGGGCATCGAACATCGCGGGTGCTCGTTCGTCGGAGTCGCTGCGACCGATGTCGATATTCGTGCACACACCGAACCAGCTGTAAGGGAGAACACTTCGGCCACCGTCAAAGCTTGCTCATCACAATGGAACTGGGACTTTCGACCCTGTCGTCCACAAACAGTGCGCAATAACCTTCGTCGGGTCGGGGGCACCCGTTCCTTTCGAGGGGGCAAACAATCGGGCGGGTGTTCGTCAAGGCAAGGCCATATCACCCTCACTGGTCTCCTTGCCGGGCCTTGAGCTGTGCGCGCCCAGAAGTGCTCAGGGCCCGCCCGATGCGGGGATCGAGAAAGCGAAGACGAAAGGTTCTCAGATGAGCCGAAGGAGCGATCGGCGATCGACAAGTTCTGCTCGCCGCCTGGCCACGCGGACTACCGGTGTCAGAGGTTCGGCGTGTAAGCCGAACTCGCTCACGGCAGAAGATCTGAGGGCTGTAATCGAGTCCCTCACTGGAGTTCTCGTTGCTCGAGAATCGAGCGCGGAAACCGCACCTCTCGCCGGAAATCCTCCGTCGTCGACGCCAACTGACAGGCAGTTCTGAATCGCACCGCCATTTTCGCAGCCGGACAGCATATTCGAACTCAGACGCGCTGTCAGCCGGGACGGGTGGTAATCACAGAAGTAGGTGGAAGATGTCGAAGGCGACTGTCCATTGGGCTGTGCCGGGGTTCTTGCGGTCCGGTTCGACCGTGGCGAAAGTTTGCGCCAGCGCTACGCTCAACCCTCCTGCGATCAGCGGCAGTCGTTGCTCTGTCTCCTCGGAGAGGGCCACGTCCAAGGGCGGGCGGGCCGTGAGCTGATCGAGCAGCGGTTGAAGTTCGATCTCCTCGTCGAGTTTTTCGAACCGGTGGATGCTCTCCTGTAATCCCTTGGTGATCGGCAGGTCCCACGGTTCGATCACGTCGCGCAAGTTTGCTTTCGCGGAGGCTTTCCCGATCAGGATCACGTCGTAGATCTTGTCGTCGATGAAATCGGTATAGCGCTTGAGATCGTTCCGGTCGACCTGCAGTCCGGCCGCTGCCCTGAAGAACCGCTGGAATTTCACGGTGCCCATTACTGGCATGTCGTCAGCTCCTTTCGAAGTATTCATGGATTTGGCGTACGGCCATCGCTCCTTCGCCGACGGCGGATGCGACTCGTTTCACCGAACCGCGGCGGATGTCGCCCGCCGCGAACAGCCCGGGCAGGCTGGTTTCGAGCGTCCTGGACAGGCCGCCGTTGATTGGCAGGCTGCCGTCCGCTCGGGCGTGGATCGCGTCCACACCGGTGAGGACGAAGCCGTGGTCGTCGAGTGCGATCGCGTCGGCAAGCCACGCTGTGTGCGGTACCGCCCCGATGAAGACGAACAGGGCGCGCACCCGAATCGTGTCCTGGTCGCCGGTGCGATTGTCCTCGACTGCAATTGCTTCGAGGTATTTCTCGCCGTGGACCGCACGAATCTCGGTGTGCCGGTGCACGGTGACCCGCGGATGGTGTTCGATCTGGTCGACCAGGTATCGGGACATGCTCTTCCCGAGGTCATCGCCGCGGATGAGCAGGTGCACCTGTGAGACGTGCTCGGCGAGGAAGACGGCGGCCTGGCCGGCGGAGTTGCCGCCACCGACGATGGCTATCGGGTCGGTGCCGCATATCCGTGCTTCCTGATGCGTTGCGGCGTAGTACACGCTTGTTCCTTCCAGCGCCTCGATCCCCTGAACGGCCAACTTGCGGTACCGCGCCCCGGCGGCGAGCACAACGGCCCGGGCGTGCACCGACCCGCCGTCCGCCAGTCGGAGCACATGGTTCCCGGCCTCGGATCCCAAACCGGTCACTTCTGCCGACACCAGGATGCGGGCGCCGAACTTCCCGGCCTGGAGCACGGCTCGTTCGGCCAATTCGGAGCCGGAGACCCCGGCGGGGAATCCCAGATAATTCTCGATCCGGGATGAGGTACTGGCTTGGCCGCCCGCAGCGATCCGCTCCAACGTCACCGTGTTCAACCCGTCCGAGGCGCCGTACACCGATGCGGCCAGGCCGGCCGGTCCGGCACCCACGACGACGAGGTTGTAGACGTCCTTGGCTGCGTCCGCGACGGGTGCCGGGACAGGAAGCCCGACGACGCGTGCGAGTTCCGCATTCGTCGGATTGCGCAGCACCTTCTCGCCGTGCCAGATCACGACGGGTGTGTCCTCGGGTGCGACGTTCAGGCTGCGTAGCAGCTGCTCCACTCGTTCGTCCTGTTCCAAGTCGAACCACTTGTGGGGCAGACGGTTTCGCATCGCGAACTCACGAAGTCGCAACGTATCCGGGGAGAAGCAGGAGCCGATGATCCGGAATCCGGAGCCGAGCCCGATCAGCAAGTGCCGACGCACAAGGTAGGCGCGCAGGATCAAATCGCTGAGCACGGGATCGTGGGCAATCAGCTCGCGTACCTGCTCGGCCGGGACGACGAGTATCTCGCCGTCCTCGATCGCTTCGGCGGTGAAGAACGCCACCTGACCTTCCAGGAGTCCGAGCTCGCCCAGGAAACGCCCAGGACCGTGCACGCGCAGTATCCGGCGCTCGCCGTCCGCGTCGCCTTCGTCGACGACTGCGATCTTTCCGGAAAGGACGACGACGAAATCGTTGTCAGGCGCGCCTTCTCGGATCAGCACCTCGCCGCCGTGAACCGGTCGACGCGAGCCACCGACCTCGAGCTTCGCGACCTGGTCGTCCGTCAGCCGCGGGAAGGCGCCCTCCTCGTCCGGGGTCTCGTCGTCGACCGGCGGGCTGTACCCGATGGGTGAGGCGCCCTCAGACGAAGTTCTGGTCGACATAACACCACCGCCAATCCTCGCCGGGCTCCATCGACTGGACGATCGGATGCCCGATGGCGTGAGCGTGAGCACTCGCGTGCCTGCCCGGCGAAGAGTCGCAGCAACCGACGTGTCCGCACGTCAGGCACAGCCTCAGATGCACCCACGGGGTGCCGAGGCGAAGACATTCCTCGCAGCCCTGCGGGGTACGGGGCACCACGGCCCGGATCGCGGTTACATGTGGGTCCGCATGGACAGGACTCATGACTTCGCCTCCTCGCCGGCATTTTCCGAGAGCGCCTGATCGAGCCACGTGCGCAGCTGGGGGACCGGAGCTGCGCCCGACTGGCGAGCGAGAACCTCACCCCGGTCCATCACCAGCAGAGTCGGCACGGCGCGGACGGTGAATCGTTCAGCCGTCCGGGGTGCAGCATCGACGTCGACCTTGACCAGCTTGATCTGGCCGGCGTGTTCTCTGGCGAGCTGCTCGAGCGCGGGGCTGACCATGCGACACGGGCCGCACCACGTCGCCCACAGATCCACGAGCACAGGCACCGAGGATTTTTCGACGATCTCCGCGAAGTCACCGTCTCCCGCCGCGGCGATCCAGGGCAGCGGCTCGTGGCAGTTGCCGCAGCGAGGTCTTCCTTCCCCTGTCGCCGGGATGTTGTTGGTCTTGCCGCAGTTCGGGCACTTCACCTTTTCGGATCCCATGACCAGTTACCTCTTCTCAGGCCGCCGCGAAGGCGGGTTCGGCATACGCGACGGCAAGCTCGCCGCCGTCCACCGTGACGCTGATGGTGCCGTCCGGTTTGATCTCGCCGCGCAACAGTGCACGGCCGATCTTGGTTTCGACCTCGTGTGCGATGTATCGGCGCAGCGGCCGCGCACCGTAGACAGGGTCGAACCCGTGTTCGGCGATCAGTCGGCGTGCCTCCGGCGTGATTTCCAGGTGTATCTGTCTCTCCGACAACCTGTTTCGAAGGTCGGTGAGTTGCAGTTCCACTATGTACTCGATCTGGGGCAGGGTGAGTGGGGAGAACAGCACGATGTCGTCGACCCGGTTGAGGAATTCGGGGCGGAAATGCCCGCGCAGTTCTGCCATCACCCGTTCCCTGGCGTCCGGCTTGATTTCGCCGTCGGCTGTGACCCCGTCGAGGAGATGCTGGGATCCGATGTTGGAGGTCATGATGATCACCGTGTTCCGGAAATCGACTTGCCTCCCTTGAGAATCGGTGATCCGGCCGTCGTCGAGCACCTGCAGCAGGGTATTGAAGACGTCGGCGTGGGCCTTCTCGATCTCGTCGAAGAGCACCACGGAGTACGGCTTGCGCCGCACCGCCTCGGTGAGCTGGCCACCTTCGTCGTACCCGACGTACCCGGGAGGTGCACCGATGAGCCGACTCACCGTGTGACGCTCCTGGTACTCGCTCATATCGAGGCGCACCATGTTGTCTTCGCTGTCGAATAGGGCGCTGGCCAAAGTCTTTGCGAGCTCGGTCTTTCCGACGCCCGTCGGGCCCAGGAAAATGAACGAACCGATCGGCCGACGCGGATCACGGATACCGGACCTTGCCCGGATCACCGCGTCCGCGACCAGTTGCACCGCCTCGTCCTGACCGACGACCCTCTCGTGGAGGATCTCGTCGAGCTTCAACAACTTCTCCCGCTCGCCTTCCTGCAGCCGGGCGACCGGGATGCCCGTCCATGCGGCCACGATCTCGGCGATCTCGTCTTCGGTGACCACTTCACGTAGCAACGGATTTTGGCCCTGTCTGGTGGTCAGTTGCTCCTCCGCCGCCTCTAGCCGGCGTTCCAGCTCGGTAATCTCGCCGTATCGCAACTCGGCTGCCCGATTGAGGTCGTAGTTGCGTTCGGCTTCCTCGGCTGCGAGGCGCAACCGTTCCAGATCTCCTCGCAGCTCCTGCACCCGCCGGATTGCCTGCCGTTCCGCCTCCCATTGAGCGTGCCGGGCGTCTGCCTCGGCCCGCAGGTCGGCCAGCTCCTTGCGCAATTCTTCGAGGCGCGCCTTGCTGGCCGCGTCCGTTTCCTTGGACAGTGCGGCCTCTTCGATCTCCAGACGGGTCACCTTGCGGGTGAGCTCGTCGAGTTCGGCAGGCATCGAATCGATTTCGGTGCGGAGCCGAGCGCACGCCTCGTCTACGAGATCGATCGCCTTGTCCGGAAGGAATCGGTCGGTGATGTACCGGTGCGAGAGGGTCACGGCGGCCACCAATGCACCGTCTTGAATCTTCACGCCGTGGAACACCTCGAGGCGTTCTCGAAGTCCACGCAGAATCGAGATCGCATCCTCGGCACTGGGCTCGTCGACGAGAACGGTCTGGAATCGACGCTCCAGTGCCGCATCGGATTCGATGTGCTTGCGATACTCGTCGAGGGTGGTGGCACCGATCATGTGCAGTTCGCCGCGGGCGAGCATCGGTTTGAGCATGTTGCCGGCGTCGAGAGATCCCTCACCGCCTACTGATCCCGCGCCGACCACGGTATGCAACTCGTCGACGAACAACAGGATCCGCCCCTCGGCCGCCTTCACCTCGGACAGCACGGCCTGCAGCCGCTCCTCGAACTCGCCGCGGTACTTCGCACCGGCCACCAGTGAACCCATGTCGAGCGAGAAGATCGTTTTGTCGCGGAGGCCCTCGGGCACGTCACCGCGGACGATCCGTTGGGCGAGACCCTCGACAATCGCAGTCTTACCTACACCGGGGTCGCCGATCAGCACCGGGTTGTTCTTCGTTTTCCGGCTCAAGATCTGAGTTACCCTGCGTATCTCGGCATCCCGGCCGATGACCGGATCGAGTTTGCCTGCCCGCCCCTCGGAGACGAGGTCGCGCCCGTACTTCTCCAATGCCTCGTACGCCCCCTCCGGGGTTGCCGACGTGACACGCTGATTGCCGCGCACCTTCGTCAGCGCTGTGAGGAAGGTGTCTCGTGTGACCCCATGACTGGCGAGGACCCGCCCGGCCGCGCTGGCCGATCCTTCCTCGGAGAGGGCCATCACAAGATGCTCCACCGACACGTAGGAATCCTTGAGTCTCTTCGCCTCCCGCTCTGCGGCATCGAGCAGCTTGGCCAGACGCTGGGTGATCATCACCTGACCGGGAGTTGCGCCGGGGCCGCTGACCTTCGGCCTACGCGAGAGTTCACGATCCAGATCGGATCGAAGTGCTTCGATATTCGCGCCGGCCTGTTCGAGCAGTCGGGGCACCAACCCATCTTGCTGATCGACCAACGCGAGCAGCAGGTGCTCTCCGTCGACTTCGGTGTGGCCCATTCTGGTTGCAACATTCTGGGCTTCCTGCAAGGCTTCTCGTGACTTTTCGGTCAAGCTGCCGGTGTCCATGAGGATGTCCTCCTTCTGCGGGCCGCTGTTTCGAGTCCTTCGATTCGATCCAGCAGATCGAGCACGAGCCCGATTGCCGAGTAGTTGAGACCCAGACCCGTCCGCAGTCGTTGGATGCGTGCGGCGTGGGTCACTTCGGATGGGTCGAACGACATCTCTCCGCCGGCGTAGCGGTGGGCGTCGAGCAGTCCGAGAGCCACGAGTTTTCGTGCCAGATCCGGGTGCAGGCCAGTACGTTCGGCGAAGGCGTCCGGCGACAATCCGGTACGGCGAACCAATACGTACTGAGTGATCGGCGTTGAGGTGCTCATGTCTCTTTCCTCGGATTGAAGTTCGATTCGGCGCCCAACTGCTCGAACAGTTCGCGTTCACGTGCTGTCGGTTTCGACGGAACCATCACCTTGATTTCGGCGTAGAGGTTGCCGTTGGCACCGCGCGGATTGGGCATTCCCTCTCCGCGCAGGCGCAGCTTCCTACCAGTCGAAGAGCCAGGCACCACTTTGACTTTCGCCTCTCCACCCGGTGTGGGAACGACGACTGTCGACCCGAGAACCGCCTCCCATGGCGATACGGGCAGATCGACGTAGATGTCCCGACCTTGCACGCGGAACCGTGAATGCGGTTTGATCCGCACCACGAGGTACAGGTCCCCGGGCGGCGCGTCACCGTTGCCTCGGCCGCCTTGCCCGGCCAACCGGATTCGCTGGCCGTCCAGGACGCCGGCTGGAATGTCGACGTCATACTGCCGTCCGTCCAGTCTGAGAGTGCGTTTTCCGCCCTGGTAGGCCTCTTCCAGAGCCAGTTGCAGTTCGGCTTCCTGATCGGCGCCGGGAATCGGTCCGAACCCACCGCCTCCGCCGAACATCTGCCCGAAGAGGTCTTCGAAGTCGACCGCACCCTCACCACCGACACCGTGGCCGAAGTGCACCCTTCTCCCGCCACCGCCGTACCCGCCACCGCCGTACCCGGCGGCGTTTGCCCGCACCCGTTCGTCGTAGTCCTCGGGTACATGCCGGAAGTCGTCACCGAATCGGTCATAGCGTTTCCGGGTATCCGGGTCGGACAACACCTGATAGGCCTCGTTGACCTCCTTGAACCTGTCCTCCGCAGTGGGATCCTTGTTCACATCGGGGTGGTACTTGCGGGCCAGCTTGCGGTACGCCTGCTGAATTTCGTCGGTGCCGGCGCCCTTCGGTACGCCGAGTACTTCGTAGTAGTCACGGGCCATCGGTGCTCACCCCTCTGGGCGGCTGACGACCACCGCGGCGGGCCGCAACTGTCGCCCGTCCTCTCCATAACCCGGGCGCAAAACCTCGACCACGGTCCCGGACGGAAGGTCGGGTCGGGTTACCACACTGACCACTTCGTGGAGTTCCGGGGAGAACGGCACACCGACCTCGTCGTGGCGCTCGAAGCCGAGTCGTGAGAGCACCTGTACCGCCTGGTCCCGGATCGCCTTCACACCTTCGACGACGGCCTGCGGATCGCTGCCTGCGTGTGCAAGCGCAAGCTCCAAGTTGTCCAGTATCGGCAGCCACGCCGCCGAAACCTTCGCTACTTCCGCGGCGCGTTCACGGTCCAGATCTTTGGCGTATCGCTTGCGCAGGTTGTCCAGATCTGCGACGGCCCTGCGCCAACGGTCCTCGAGTTGAGACAGCTCGTCTGCCGTCTCGGCGCGATCGGACGCGGTCTTGCTCTGATCCGTGTCGGCGCTGTTGGTAGTCGGCTCAGTCGTCGAATGATCTGCAGACATTTCCATCGTGCGCCTCAGCTTCGATCGAATTCGGCGTCGATCACGTCGCCGTCATCCGACGACGCAGCATCAGCGCCACCTGCTTGGCCGTCGTCCGACTGGTCCGGCACAAGTCCGTAGAGCAGCTGTTGCAGTTCCGAGGTGAGTGGCTGAACCTCCGCGGGTGAAGCGCCGTCCTGCACGGCCTTTCGGGCGTCGGCAATCAGCATCTCGGCCCGCGCCTTCTCATGCGGCGGGGCACTGTCACCGAGTTCGGCGAGTCGCCGCTCCACTTGATACGCAACCGAATCGAGCCCGTTGCGCGCATCGACCGCCTTGCGCAGCGCCTCGTCCTCACCCCGGTTCCGTTCGGCCTCCGCCAACATGCGCTCGACCTCACCCTGATCCAGATTGCCCTGTTCACTGATCGTGATGCTCTGTTCCTTGCCGGTATCCTTGTCGCGAGCGGTGACGTTCAGGATGCCGTTGGCGTCGATGTCGAAAATGACTTCCACCTGGGCCTCGCCACGTGGCGCGGGGCGGATGTCTTCCAGCCGGAACCGACCCAGCACCCGGTTGTCGGCCGCACGTTCGCGTTCGCCCTGCAACACCACGACGTCTACCGCGGACTGATTGTCTTCCGCCGTGGAGAACACTTCGCTGCGCCGTGCCGGGATCGTCGTGTTCCGCTCGATGATCTTCGTCATCACCCCGCCCTGCGTCTCGACTCCGAGGGACAGCGGGGTGACATCGAGTAACAACACATCGGAAACCTCGCCTTTGAGCACGCCTGCCTGGACTGCGGCTCCGAGGGCAACGACCTCGTCCGGGTTGACGCCCATGTGGGGGTCCTTGCCGCCGGTCAGCCGGCGAACCAGCGCCTGTACAGCCGGAATACGTGTCGAACCGCCGACCAGTATCACTTCGTCGATGTCGTTGGCGGCGACCTTGGCGTCACTCATGGCCTGCTTCACCGGGCCGAGGCACCGTTCCACCAGATCGGCAGTCAAATCATCGAACTTCGATCGCATGATCGTAGTGGTGAGATGTTTGGGACCATTCGCGTCAGCGGTGACGAAAGGCAGGTTTACCTGGGCCTGGGTCACCGAGGACAGCTCAACCTTTGCCTTCTCCGCGGCTTCGAACAGTCGTTGCAACGCCTGCGCATCCTTACGCAGATCGATGTTCTCCGCGCGCTGGAATTCGTCGGCGAGGTAGTCCACTATGCGTCGGTCGAAGTCGTCGCCGCCCAAGTGGGAGTCGCCGGCCGTGGAACGAACCTCGACTACCCCCTCTCCGACGTCTAGCAGGCTCACATCGAAGGTTCCGCCGCCGAGGTCGAAGACCAATACGGTTTCGTGGGTCTGTTTGTCCATGCCGTACGCGAGTGCCGCAGCGGTCGGTTCGTTGATAATCCGCAAAACCTCGAGGCCTGCGATACGGCCGGCGTCCTTGGTGGCGTTTCGTTGCGCGTCGTTGAAGTAGGCAGGAACGGTGATGACCGCTTCCTTCACCTTCTCACCGAGGAACTTGCTCGCGTCGTCGACGAGCTTGCGCAGCACGAGAGCGCTGATCTCCTCTGGTGCGTATTTCTTGCCACGCACGTCAAATCGGGCCTCACCGTTGTCACCCGGTACGACGTCGAAGCTGACCGCTTTGGCTTCCTCGGAGATCTCGTCGTAGTGACGTCCGATGAAGCGTTTCGCCGAGTAGATCGTGCCCTTCGGATTCAAGATCGCCTGTCGTCGGGCAAGCTGGCCCACCAGACGCTCACCGTTCTCGGTGAACGCCACCACCGAAGGCGTCGTCCGTGCTCCCTCCACATTGGAGATCACCACCGGCTCGCCGCCTTGCCAGCTTGCGATGACCGAGTTGGTTGTGCCCAAGTCGATGCCTACAGCAGTTGTCATGACTCATTCCTTTCGATCGGCCCGGCCGTTGAGCAAGTGGACGATTCCGCCCGCAACTTCGCTCGATGTCGGCAAGGACTTCGTAGTTCCCTGGTTTTGACGAGTGGATTGGGTGAAGTCACGGAGACCGAGCAGGGCACCGATAACGGCGCCCGACACCAATCCGTGGACGGCGGACGTGAGGCTCGAGAGCGGCCGAGGGTAAGGGTTTCCGCCACTGAGCTTTGACATCACGCCCCTCAGCGTTGATGTTGTGGGGTTCGCCGGGCCTGTGTGTACTGACAGGGTCCGACCGCCGGTCAACTGGTTGAGCTCACGAACCACCCAGCCATGATGAGTCTTTTCGTCCACCTAAAGGGCGTCAACAACATTCGCCTGATGGGCGGGGCGCAACGGGGCAGTGGCGACCACACCTGCCCTTGATCGAAGATGCCCGCCGGAACCCGATCGAAGCGGCCATCACAAGAAACTCCGAGTATCGGCTTCGACACGAAAACTCGAGTGTCGGCTGCTACTGCGGTACGTCCACACTACCGCGGCGCATGCATAAGGAGAACTCCCTTTGCGAAAGAACTTCCCAGTCGGCGAACAGCAGCTCTGTTGAACCGAGACGAAATTCATCGTGATTCTATCGAATCGTGTTGTTAGAGAATGGTAATGAACAACCGCGCGACGGGTTCAATTGGTTGCGAGTGGGGGGCCTGCACCCGCGTGCTGCACAGTTCGGCGTCCCGTTCTGTGGCTGGTCAACAGACCGCTCAAGCGAGAATTATTGCAAATCAACATGTTTCTGGCACCAGAATCGCGGGACTTAGGTGATTCTCGTCTATTCCTTGCGGCACCATTCGGCCGAGGGCTCGGTTTGCCCCTGTCGCGGCGCGGATGTGCCACGTCTGGCCGTGGTTATGTTTGTCTCGGTCCTGGCCGCGTCAAGGATGCAGGACGACTTCGGTCCAGCCGCAGTCGCGGGCCGCGTCGGGAAAAATGTGATCGATGAACATGGTGGGCTTGCCAGCGTCAATTCACCTGACGTGCGGGTGAACCGGGGGACCTCATCGGCTTGCTGTAAAGCAACGTCGGAATGCTCGACGTCGCCCTGGCGATGCGTTCTCCGACCTGACGACGCAGTCCACCGCTCACAGCGCCGCCACGGCCGCCTCGGCGACGGCCTTGTCTTGCTCCCCGGTGCCGCCGCTGACGCCGACAGCGCCGACGACCTGGCCGTTGTGCCTCAGCGGCACGCCGCCGGTGAAGATCATGATGCGCCCGCCGTTGGAGGCGTGTATCCCGTAGAACTGCCCGCCCGGACCCGCGTTGGCCGCGAGGTCCTCGGTCGAGATATCCAGCGCCCGCGCGGTGAACGCCTTGTTGATCGAGATGTCGATGCTGGCGATCCAGGCCCCGTCCATCCGCACGTGGGCCACGAGGTTGCCGCCGGCATCGACCACCGCAATGTTCGACGGCGACTCGATCTCGGTGGCTTTGGCCTGTCCTGCGGCGATGACCCGCTGCGCATCGTCGAGGGACACTGAGGTCTGGTTCACGGTCATGACGCACCTGCCCCGAGCTTCGCGAACTGCTCGACGATGGCCTGACAGAACGCAGGAAGGTCGTCGGGCGAGCGGCTCGAGATCAGGTTCCCGTCGATCGCGACCTGTTCGTCTGTGACTTCTACTCCTCCGGCCCCGTCGGCAGTCAGTATCGCTATTTGCTTGTCCTGCAGTGTCATTGGCATCGTTGTGCTCCTTTCGGTTCTGGCCGTGTCAGGGATGCAGGACGACTTTGGTCCAGCCGTCGTCGCGGGCGTCGAAGTGCTGGTAGCCGGATTCGGCTTCGGCGAGCGGGAGTTCGTGGGAGATGATCCAGGAGGGCTTTGCCCGGTCTTCGTGGATGAGGTCGCGCAGTTGCCGGTTGTAGTGTTTGACGTTCGCTTGTCCGGTGCCGATCTTCTGGCCCTTGAACCAGAATTTGCCCATGTCGAAGGCGATCTTGCCGTTGCGCTCGAGTTCGTCGGGGCCGTTCTGGTCCTGGGGAAGGAAGATGCCGACCACCCCGATGTGGCCGGTGAAGCGCACCGAATCCACGAGCCGGTTCATCGTCATGGCGGCGTCCTCGTGGCCTTGCGGGTCGTGTGCCTGATAGCCGACGCACTCGCACCCCTTGTCTGCGCCTTTCCCGTTGGTTTGCTCGAGGACCTGCTCGACGGGGTCGCCCTTCGAGTCGTCGATGGGGACGACGCCGATCTCTTCGGCCAGGCGTAGCCGGTCGGGGTGGCGGTCGACGATCATCACCTTGCTCGCTCCCTGGATCATCGCCGAATACGCGGCCATCAAACCGACTGGGCCAGCGCCGTAGACCACCATCGAATCGCCGGGTTGCATGTCGGCCAGGCGGGTGCAATGCCATCCGGTGGGAAAGATGTCCGACAGCATCACGTAGTCGGTTTCCTTGTCCTGGGCATCCTCGGGCAGTCGCAGACAGTTGAAGTCGCCGAACGGCACTCGCAGATATTCCGCCTGTCCGCCCCAGAACGGGCCCATCCCCGCGAAACCGAATGCAGCGCCGGCCATCTTCGGATCGGGGTGCACCGTCAGGCAGAATGCGGTCAACCCTTCCTCGCAGTTTCGGCAGAAGCCGCAGCCGATGTTGAACGGCAAGCACACTCGATCCCCTGGCGATACTTTGACCACTGCATTGCCGACTTCGGCGACGATGCCCAAGTTTTCGTGACCGAGGACCATTCCTGGCTCCAGATCGGTGCGGCCTTCGTACATGTGCAGATCCGACCCGCAGATGTTGGTGCTCATGATCTTCACCAGCACATCTGTCGGATTCTCGATCCGCGCATCGGGCACGTCCTTGACGTGGACCTCTCGAGGCCCGTCGTATACAAGCGCTTTCATCGCGGCACTCCCTTGTCTTGTAGCTGCGGCTTTCCGGTTGATCTCGCCGGCCGCAGGCGTCCACGCGTGAGCGACCGACCGAATGAATCGTGCTGTTCGGGGAAGGTCCACGGCGCGCGGAAGTGAAGACCGCACCAAAATGTCGGCGCACCAACATTTTTCCTGCCATCGACGCAACTGCGGCTGCATCCAGGCATCGCATTCCCTCACCATGGAGTCTCCTCCTTCAGCTCCACGATCGCTAGGGGGTTGGGATCGGTTTCCTCGAACGGTGGGTTTGGGCACCTTCCATTAACCGATGGATGGTGTGATGCTTGACAGTGTTCACCACCTCGAAGAGGAGAACCGATATGGCCACCAAGGCGCTGCTGGTCCGACTTGAAGCCAAGCCCGGCAAGGAAGAAGCGGTCGAGGAATTCCTCCGATCGGCACTGCCGCTCGTCGAGCAGGAGCCCGGCACGAAACCCTGGTTCGCGGTGCGGTTCGGGCCCTCGTCGTTCGGTATCATCGACGCATTCCCGGACCAAGCTGCCCGCGAGACACATCTCAATGGTCCGGTCGGCAAGGCCCTCGGCGAACGCGCCGACGAACTCTTCGCTGCGCCGCCCGAAATCAGCTACCTCGACGTTCTCGCTGAAAAAGTCTGAACCACCGACTGGAAAATGTCTTGTCGATGCGGTCGCTTTCGGTTGTGAATACAGTTGTGCCACAGCAATACCCGAATCACGGGAGCTTTGCCGTCGAGCGCGGCTGTGGCGTACTGTCCGTCGCTCGCTTCCACCCAGGTATCGGTAGATCGCGAGCAGGGCACTCAGTCGAGCCAACTCGCTACACGTGAACTGACGATCCACCCGGCGATCGGTCCGGCCAGGATGAGACCACTTGCGATCGAGTACGTCATCATCCCGGCGGCGAAACCGATGAGTTCGACCTGCCGCGGTTTGTCCGTGTTCTTGTTGGACAACTCGACCCGCTAAGTGAAGGGGTGGTTTTCGGGTGGCTGTTTCAGGTTTGAAAAGCGGTGATGCCGCGTCCCCGTGTGGTTGGCGTCGGAGCGGTGTGAGCCCCGATTTCCGTGGGCTGAATATTGTTGCAGTCGTTACTTGTTCGTCGTTTGATGCGATCTCGTTGTGTGCCGTTTGGTCGGTTGCCGACCATGTCATGTTGCCGTTGTTGCAAAGCGCCAGTAGGTGTTTCGTGGCATCAACGGCGGCTGAGGTTGGAAACGACATGGACGATCTCCGCTGGCAAAGTATGTAGGGGTGGTTGGTGCCCCTAAGAGCGCTCGGAATGCTCGTGGGAAGTCGCGGCCACACCTGTTGCCGCAGAACCATGGCGATAGGTCACCTGTCGGGTCGGTGCCTGGTGTTGGAAAGGTTCGAACCTAGTCAACAGTTTCCATCGGCAGTCACTCCCGGTCGTCGACGCCCTGGGGAATCTTGACACCCCATGCCTCGTTCGTAGCTCCGTTGCTAACGGTTTCATCCCGTCGAGTCCAGGGAGAGGGGCAGTGTTGACCGACTGCTGGTGGATTGTTCTCAGCTGTCGAAAAAGGCCATCTTTGCCCGGAATTTCAGCGCCGACTGTCGCGTAATTTTTCGAAAGTCGCAGGTTGATCTGACAAATAGATCCGGAATCTACATGTGCCTGGAGACTCCGGATTCAAATGACAGATTCCGGACCTACGCCCTGCGCATCGCCTTGTCGCGGCGACGCACAGCGGAGTTGCCCTACGAGCGCTTCGCGCCGCAGCCGAATTTCGATGGTCCTGTCTACGGCTCGAATAGGTTCCGGGCGAAGGCGAGGCTTTCGGGGAGCGCTGCCCGCATCGTCTCGATATGCCCCGTCGGAAATGTGCGGAATGTAACTGGCTGGCGGTTGGCGGCGAGTTCGGCCGCGAGTTTCAGTGCCAGCGGCGCCGGCACCATCTCGTCCGTCAGCCCCTGCCCGAGGAAGACGGGCCGGTCATACCCGGTCGTCGGGATCTCCAGCATGCCGCGAGCAGCAGCCAGCACCGCGGGATCGTCGAGCGGGCGGTTCACCAGATCGCCGATCGCTGTGTCGCCGAGGTCCGATGCCATGTCCTGGTAGCAGTTGGTTTCGGCTCTGGCCAGGGCATCCGTGCCGCGCGGTGTCAGGTAACGATCGATGTCGAGATCGGGTCGCGCCGCCCGGAGTCCGGCCAAGAGGTACGAGACGAACACGGTACTGCCGGTCAATGGCAAGCGGGGAAAGTCCGGCCCCACGAGTGGTGCAAGGTTCTCCAGGTTGGACGGCGCCCCGGTCGCGACCGCGCCCCGGTAGTCCAGTTCGGGTGCGTACCGTGTCGCGATCGCTGCCGTGACCATCGCGGCCTGACCGCCCTGAGACTGTCCGAGTGCCACCCACCGCGGTGAGAGCGACGGTTCCACCGCACGCGCGGCGCGCACCATGTCGATCACGCTGTGCGCCGCCGAGGGTCCGTCCAGGTATGCGTGGATTCCCGCCGTGCCGAGCCCCACGTAGTCCGTCGCGACGATCGCGTAGCCCTGCGAGAGCCAGTTCGTGAGGTATGGACTGCCGACGGTCCCGGTCACGGTGGGAGCGCACTGGTCGGAAATACCTACAGTGCCGTGAGCCCACGAGATGACCGGCCAACCGCCGTCGGGTGGATGGCCGGGGGGCAGGAAGAGCGCGCCTGTACTCAACGCGGGCCGGCCCAGCGGTCCCGTAGACCAATAGGTGAGTTTTGATGCGTTGGCGGCGCCGGGGATCCAGAAGGGTTGTGGCAGGGGATCTGCCGCGGTCACTGTACCCGGCGACGGCACCTGCGCCTGGGCGGGTGCGGTCGAGACGGCCGCGGAGGCGAGTGCGATCACCATCAAGGCTTGGCTGAGTCGTCGTCGGATCATTGCACCGCTCCCGGGGTTCGTCCGCGTGTACGCACTTCCATTCTGCGCGAACCGGAGGTGCAGGTATATCGGTTCGACCATCTTCGGTTGCCGTTCCTCGTTCGAGGGGACAGTTGATTATTCGAGACGCACACGGGCGCAGCGGAGTTCGCGCTTCATTGCCATGGTAGTGGGGGTGGATCCGTGGGCTTGAGAGAGTAGCCGGGGGAGTGGTCGCAGCGCCGACGTGGCTGGTGGTTGTCGCGATGATCCCGATCCTACTGGCCCTGCTGACGATGCTGGCACTACCGAGACAGCTCATTCAGTCGTTCATCGACGGCGCTTTTGAAAATGTTGAACTTTCTGATCGCTGAGCAGTTTGGCGGGTTGCCGATCACACGCTGTTGCCGCGAGCAGGCACGGAGCCTGCGCCAACGTGCTAGGAGAGGCGATCAATGTTTCGTTGCTTCAACGACGGCTGAAGTAGGGCGTGACGTAAGCGATGCCAGGCTGGTGAAATGTGAGGCAGGGTGGCCCGCCCTTCGGCCGCTCGGCATATTTGCCGCCTTCGCGACTACATCCGTTGTCGCCGAACCGAGACGATAGTCCCAGCACTTCGGAGGGTGGGGATGGTTGCTGCGCTGATCACGGCGCCGACGAGGGCGATCGCTCCGAGTACGAGGTAGGCGTGGGCGTAGCTCCCGGTCCAGGTGGAGAGCACGGTGCCGGCCCACGGAGCCAGGGCCATGACGATGACGATCGGTGCGGACATGAGCCCGTTGAGGCGCCCGTAGTGTTCGAAGCCCCAGCGGTCGGTGACGGCGGTGGCTTGAATCAGGGTGAAGATGCCGCGGACCAATCCGGCGCCGATGGCGATGCTGATCAACGCCGCCGCCGAGTTCGCCAGACCTAACCACGCGGTGCTCAGGGCGGCAATGACGATGACCGATACCGTGCGCGCGCGGACACTGGTTTTCGCTGCGAGTGGTAGGTAGAAGACGCGACCGATGACCTGGCCGGCGCCGCCCAATCCGAGAGTGAGTGCGGCGAGGCTGGGACTGAAACCGCGTTCGATCAACAAGGGTACGAGGTTGAAGACGCCGGCGGATGCGGCGAAGGCGGCTGCAGCGAGGGCGACGATCAGAGCAAGAAATGCAAGGCTGCGGGAGGTGCGGTGGTAGTCGCCGGGCTGCGCGTGGGGTAGCCGGATCGGGTCGGGCCACCCGCCACGCAAACCCCAGAGGTGTCCGGGGATTGTGATCACAGCCAGTATGACCGCGAGGACCAGGTAGGTTGTGCGCCAATCGAAACGATCGGCCAGAGCGACAGACAGTGGTGCGAAGACGGTACTGGCCAGCCCCGCGGCAAGAGTGAGAATCATCAACGCTTTGACGTAGTTGTCGCCGTACCAGCGGGTCAGGGCCGCGAATGCCGGCGGATACAGCACCGCGCCCATCGCGATACCGGCAATCATCCACCCTGCGAAGAAGATCGGGAGGGTATGAGCTGTTGCGATAACCACCAGTGCGGGTACCGCGAGCACGGAACCTGCGGTCATCACCCATCTCGGGCCGCGGCAATCGAGGATCCGCCCGACCGGAATGCCGACCACCGCGGCGACGAGCTGACTGACGGAGAACGCCGCCACGATCACAGCGCTCGACCACCCGGTGTCGTGGGAAATAGCCACCGACAGAACGGGAAACGCGTAGTACAGGATTCCCCAGCTGGTGATCTCGGTCAGACACAGCGCCACCAGGACCCGCCGCAGCCCCGAAGGAGCGAGGCTGACAGGGCGCTGCGGCGGATCCTCGATGGTCGTCATCAGCTCAGCGCTTTATCCGCAGGAGTTGGAGCTGGCGGCACCGGACAGAGAGATCAGCTGCGGAGCGGGAGCGGCGCAGCAACCGCCTTCGGCTTCCGCGGTGTCGGGTTCGTCGAAAACACCTGCGCCGCCGCAGACTCCGGTTTCCGGGAGGATCAGCTCCACCCGGGCGGCGGCCTCGTGATCGCCGGCGAGTTCTGCGGCGATGCTGCGGACCTGCTCGTACCCGGTCATCGCCAGGAACGTCGGCGCGCGGCCGTAGCTCTTCATCCCCACCAGGTACACGCCGGGCTCGGGGTGACGAAGTTCTTTTGCGCCGTGCGGATACACCGTGCCGCAGGAGTGGACGTTCGGGTCGATCAGCGGCGCCAACTGTGTCGGGGCCTGCAGCACTGGGTCCAGGCTCAGTCGGATTTCCGACAGCCACGAGAGGTCCGGGCGGAATCCGGTCAAGGTGACGACGTTGTCGATGTTCTCGATCCGGGCATCGGCGTCGGAAACCAGTGTGAGCTGACGATTTCCGGCAGATTCGACGGCCGCGGTGCGGAAACCGGTGACGACGGTGAGAAGTCCGTCGTCGACCGCCTTCTTCGCACGCAGTCCGAGGGCGCCGCGAGCGGGTAGCTCGTCGGATTCGCCGCCGCCGAACGCGGAACCGACGCTCCCGCGGCGAACAGCCCACGTGATCCGGGTACCGGGGGCATCTTCCTCGAGACCGGCCAACGCGACGATCGCGGTCAATGCGGAATGGCCGCTGCCTGCGATGACAGTGTGCTTGCCGGCGAACTGGGCACGCACTGCCGCGTCGTCGAGATCAGGCACACGGTAGGCGATCGTGGCTGCGGCAGCCCTCTCGCCGAGAGCGGGCAGTCCTTCCCCGCCGAGCGGGTTCGGGGTGCCCCAGGTGCCGGAGGCATCGACGACGGCCTGAGCGAAGACGCGGTCCTCGCTGCCGTCGCCGCGGCGCAGGTGGATGGAGAGAGGTTCGGTATCGCGGCCGGCGTCGACGACCAGATCGCGGCCACGTCGGGCGACACCGATCACCTCGGTGTCGAATCGCACGGCATCGCCTAGGGCCGCGGCGAGGGGTTCGAGGTAGAGCTGTCGCCACTGCTGTCCGGTCGGGTACGCATCCCCGGCGGGAGCGCTCCACTCGTTCTGCTCGAGGAGGAGGCGGGCAGCCGGGTCGACCAGCTCTGACCAGCGGGAGAAGAGCCGGACATGATTCCATTCGGCGATCGCCGCACCGGCGACTGCGCCTCGCTCGAACACCAGCGGCGTGAGTCCTCGTTCGCGCAGTTGCGCGGCGGCGGCGAGGCCGATCGGTCCGGCTCCGATCACGACAACGGGTAGTTCGGTCATCACAATTTCCTTTCATCGACAACGATCGATCGTTAGTCAACTGTATCGACAACGATCGATGAAGGCAACCATCGACGAAGGTCGATATAGTGGGTGCATGACATCGCTGCAGACCCCGACAGTGCGCGTCGGCGATTCGGATCAAGGCTGGATCGACTCGAACGTGCTCGAGCAAGCTGACGCCGACACTTACGCACAGTGGTTTGCGTGCCTGGCCGAACCGATGCGGGTGCGGCTGCTGCACCGCGTCGCGAGCGCTGCCGGCGGGATCACGATCGGGGCTCTCGCCGAGGGGTTGGGGATCGGGCAGCCCACGGTCTCCCATCATGTGCGCAAGCTCGCCGACGTGGGATTCGTCAGCCTGCGCAAAGAGAGGACCAGCACCGTGGTCGCGATGAATCCGACGTGCTGCGTCGCTTTGCCGCAGGCCGCCGACATCGTGATGGGAGTTCTCGCGCCGCGGCCGTGCTGCCCGAGCGATCTTCCCGACGACGTCGCCGTCCGGGTCATGTCCGATGACGACTGGGACGCCGTTCTGCGGATCTACGGCGAAGGAATCGCCACGCGCAACGCCACTTTCACGACCGAAGTCCCCAGCCGGGAGTACCTCGATGCGCTGTGGCTGCCGAACCATCGCTGGGTCGCCACCATCGACGATGTCGTCGTCGGCTGGGCAGCCCTGAGTCCGGTGTCCGGGCGGGACTGCTACCGCGGAGTCGCCGAAAATTCCGTCTATGTCGCCGACGGTATGCGCGGGCGAGGGGTCGGAAAAGCGCTGCTACGCAAGCAAGTCATGGCAGCCGACGCAGACGGACTCTGGACCCTGCAGACATCGATCTTCCCCGAAAATCGTGCCTCGGTCTCACTGCATCACTCGGCAGGATTCCGCACCATCGGGATCCGGGAAAAGATCGCCCAACTCGACGGGATCTGGCGCGACACGGTCCTGCTCGAACGGCGATCAGCGGCTGGCCCCACCTGAGGTTCCCTGACGGCGGTAGTGCTCACTACGGCATCCGAGTGCGGTCAACGTGTGCTGGAAGTACGCATCTTCCGGTTGCGGGTTGATTCGAAAACTGTCAATATCGAAGCATGTCGAATCAAGACTTGCCGGATTCCGGTGCCTGCTGCTCGCCGCTCGTACGTGAGCCGTTGACCGAGGATTGGGCCGGCGACCTGTCTCGGATGTTCAAAGCCCTCGGCGATCCGGTTCGCCTCCGCCTGCTCAGCTTGGTGGCAAGCCACGAGGGCGGTGAAGCCTGCGTCTGCGACATCTCGGATACGTTCGACCTGTCCCAGCCGACGATCTCGCATCATCTCAAAGTGCTGCGCCAGGCCGGACTTCTCGACTGTGAACGCCGCGGCACCTGGGTGTACTACTGGGTGATTCCCGCTGCACTGCAGCAACTCTCGGCCGTGCTCCTGGTCGAAGGCTCCACCGTGACCGCAGCGGACGCGTGCGCGGAGGTCACTGCATGAGCAACACCGCTGCCACCGCCGAACACCCCGCAGTCGTCGGAAAACTCTCCACCCTCGACCGCTATCTGGCGGTCTGGATCGGCGTGGCCATGGTCGTCGGCCTGCTGCTCGGACGCTGGGTCCCCGGCGTGAACACTGCCCTGGACAAGGTGCAGATCGACGGCATCTCGTTACCGATCGCCCTCGGCCTGCTGATCATGATGTACCCGGTCCTGGCGAAGGTCCGCTACGACCGCCTCGACACGGTCACCGGGGACAAGAAACTCCTCGCGGGCTCGCTGTTCCTGAACTGGGTTCTCGGCCCGGCGCTGATGTTCGCCCTCGCCTGGCTGTTCCTGCCCGACCTCCCGGAATACCGAACCGGTTTGATCATCGTCGGTCTCGCTCGCTGCATCGCGATGGTGATCATCTGGAATGACCTGGCCTGCGGAGACCGCGAAGCCGCCGCCGTTCTGGTCGCCATCAACTCGGTGTTCCAGGTGATCATGTTCGCCGCGCTCGGTTGGTTTTACCTCTCGGTCCTGCCGGGGTGGCTCGGCCTCGAACAGACCACCATCGACACCTCGCCCTGGCAGATTGCGAAATCGGTCCTGATCTTCCTCGGTATCCCGCTGCTGGCAGGTTTCCTGTCCCGCTTCTTCGGCGAACGCGCAAAGGGCCGCGACTGGTACGACAACAAGTTCATCCCCAGGATCAGCCCGTGGGCGCTCTACGGTCTGCTGTTCACCATCGTCGTGCTCTTCTCGATGCAGGGCGAACAGATCACCTCCCAGCCCTGGGATGTCGTTCGGATCGCGTTGCCGCTGCTGGCGTACTTTGCACTCATGTGGGGTGGTGGCTACATCCTCGGCGCCACAATCGGATTGGGCTACGAACGCACCACGACCCTCGCATTCACGGCTGCGGGCAACAACTTCGAACTCGCGATCGCCGTCGCCATCGCCACCTACGGCGCCACCTCGGGGCAAGCGTTGGCGGGTGTTGTCGGCCCGCTGATCGAGGTACCGGTGCTCGTCGGCTTGGTGTACGTCTCCCTTGCTCTACGCAAACGCTTTGCAGTCAAAGAGATTTCACCCGCGCCCACCGCTACGTAAGTCCACGGCCACGATCGGCAAGCCCAGTCGGCGCACCCTGACTTCCCAGACTCGACGAAAGGAACCTCGATGAGCAAACCCTCCGTACTGTTCGTGTGTGTCAAGAACGGCGGGAAATCCCAGATGGCCGCCGGTCTCATGCGCAAAGCCGCCGGCGACAACGTGGACGTCTATTCCGCCGGCACCAAACCCGGCGACGCGGTCAACGCGCTGTCCGCCGAAACACTCCTCGAAGTCGGGGTGGACATCACCGGTGAGACTCCGACATTGGTTGACCCGCAACTCGTGCGCGATGTCGACCTCGTCGTCACACTGGGCAACGAAGCGAAGGTCGAACCCATCCCCGGCACCGACTTCGAGAACTGGGACACGGACGAGCCGTCCGAACGCGGCATCGACGGAATCGAACGAATGCGCCTGGTCCGCGACGACATTGCTGCCCGCGTCGACGCTCTCTCCGAGCGTCTGGCGACCCGCTGACGCCGGATCGACAGAACCGGCACCATCGCAGCGTCTCAACAACCGATGGTCAGTTGATCTGAGTAGTCAGAATCCTGACGGCCAGATCCTCGATCGCGCACTGTCGTGATTCGAGCCGTACGCGGGTGAGGTCGTTGATCATGCCGACAGTCGCCAACACCGTCGCTCGGGTCTCCGCGGTTTCGCTACCGAGCAGGTGCACCCACTCGTCGAGGTACTCCCGTTGTGCAATGTGCGTCGACGCCTGCGCTTCTTCCGGCAAGTTCGCCGTTTCTTCGATGAGAATGGCGATCGCGCTGTCTGGTGAGATAACCAGATTCGTGTAGGAATGCACGACCCGGGCAATCGCGTCTTCGCGTGAGTCCGCGTTCCTCAAGGCATGAACCAGGCCGAGCCGGAGTGTTTCGTTTCCGCGACTCAGAATTGCTTGCAGCACTTCCGCTTTACTGTCGAAATGGGTGTAAATGCTCGAGCTCGGAATGCCAGCCGCAGCACCGATGTCGTCCATCGTGACGGAGCGGTAACCGCGTTGGTCGAAGAGCGTGATTGCAGCGCCCATCAAGCTTTCGCGACGCGAGGTGTGGCTGAAGTTCGAAGTCGGTTGCGGTTGGGCCGCCGGCTCTTCGGGAAGGACGGGAGCCGTACGGACTACATCGAACAACGAAGCGAGCAAAACCTCGAAGCGTTTTCGAGGAAGCGCCGTCCGGTGTCTAGCGGGGCTGAAGGCGATACTGGTGAGTGCCCACCCCAGGATGACGGAATCGGGAACCGAAAGATCGGGACGCTCGTGTCGAAGGGCCCCCGCGACGCGATTCATCACTTCCCGCACTCCTGCGCGAGCCTCCACTCTGCGCTCGGGAGTCAAATTACGGGCCTCCTGATCGAAGAGGAGGCTACGGAAGTTGTTGTCGAGGCCGTAGCGAACGAGCGCCGTGAAGATCACTTTGGAATCGGTTCGATCGATCTCGTCGAGGACAGCGATGATCGACGAGGAACCGTCGAGCATCGCCTGTGCGAGTAGTTCCTGCTTGTTCGGAAAGTGGCGGTACAGCGCGCCTGCGGTGATACCCACCGCAGACGCGATGCCTTCCATGCTGACGTTGTGGTAACCCGAACGGCCGAACTGGTCACGAGCCACGGCGATGATCTGCGCTTTGCGATTGCGTGGACGCAACGTTTTCTTCGGGGTCGTCTTCGGCGAGGCCGGTTGGTCCGGCGAGGCGGAAGACGTGCCGTCCGATGTATCGATCGTCATGGGGCCCTCGAGGTCGGTGGCATGGTCAAGTGATGGTGCTGGTTGCCAAGTCGGAGAACTGCCTGCGGAGTTCCCTCTTGAGTATCTTGCCAGCCGGCGACACGGGCATCTGCTCGACAATGGTGATACTTCGCGGGGACTTGTACCCGGCAATCAGCGTCTTCGAGTGGGCCCGCACTTCTTCGCACGTCAGGGACACACCGGGACGCACGACCAGGACAGCATGGACTCGTTCACCGTACTGGTCGTCGGGTACGCCGATCACAGCGCAGCTGATCACGTCCGGATGTGTGGCCAGAGCATTTTCGACCTCGGTCGAGTAGACGTTCTCGCCGCCCGAGATGATCATGTCCTTGAGCCGATCCACGACGAAGAGGTATCCGGCTTCGTCCATGTAGCCACCGTCGCCGGTGTACAGCCAACCGTCGCGCAATGCCGATCGCGTTTCTTCCGGCCGGTTCCAGTAACCGGACATGATGTTGCCGCCGCGGGCGATGATTTCCCCGACTTCGCCGCGAGGAAGCTCGTTGCCTTTCTCGTCGACCACCTGAACTTCGACGTGTCCCATCGGCCTTCCGGCCGATTTCAGGCGGGTCGCGTCGACGTGATCTTCTGCACTCAGGCTGGTGAGTCCGGGTCCGGCCTCGGTCATGCCGTACCCCTGCATGAAGGCTGCCTGCGGAAAAGCCTGTTGCGCTTGCCGAAGCAAGGTTTCGGAGATCGGGGAAGCACCGTACTGCACGGCCAGGATGCTGGACAGGTCCCGGTTCGCCCGGTCCGGATGACGAATCAGCATTTGAATCATCGTGGGTACCAGCAGCATCGACGTAATTTTGTGCTGCTCGATCAATCGCAGTGCGGTAGCCGGTTCGAAACTCGGCTGAATCACCAACGTCGCGCCGACAGTGTTACGGCCGATCCAATTTGCCAGTGACGCAAGATGAAACATCGGAGCGGTGATCAGAGCCAGGCCGTCGGTACCAGGCGTTCTGTTACTGGCCACTGCGCCGAGGCTCGACGTCACGAGGTTGACGTGGGTGAGCATGACTCCCTTCGGGTGGCCACTGGTTCCGCCGGTATAGAAGATCCCGGCCAAGGTGTCACCGCCCAGTCGCAGGTCCGGTGCGGGTTCGTTCGACGCAATCAGATTCTCGTAGTCGAGAGCGCCTGCCGGCGTGGGCAGTTCGCCGGCATGAACCACCACGGCGAGCTGTGGGAACAACACCCGTACCTCGTCGAGTAGCGGCAGAAAGGTGTCATCGACGACCAGCACTCTTGTATCGGAATCGTCCAGTGCAAAAGCGATCTCGGCAGCGCTCCATCTGGTGTTGAGCGGATTGACCGCGCCTCCCATCCACCAGGTGGCAAAGAAGTACTCGTGATAGCGATCGGAGTTGAGTGACAGTATGGCGACGCGATCGCCTGCCTGCACACCGAGGTCGCGGAAAGCGCCTGCAAGACGGGCAACTCTCTCACCGACCTCGGCGCAGGTGCGGACACGGTCCCCGCACACGGTCATGGGCTGTTCGGGGCGTTGCTGCATCGATCGTTGCAGAGACTGCGTCAAGTACATGGGGACCGCTCCTTTCGGGAAACGCGAGGTCAGCGACTGCCGCCGTCGCACACCAGGCACTGGCCGCTGACGTAGTCGGTTTCGGGCAGGCACAGTGCGAACACCGCGCCCGCCGCTTCGTCCGGACGTCCGGCGCGGCCCAACGGGATGGTCCGCTCGGCGGCCGCCAGGAGTTGCGGGTTGACACCGACCTTGATCTCGCGACCCTCGACGTCGATGGTGGAATTTCCGTCGGCCGACGCCTCTGTCAGGCGAGTGTTGATCAGACCGTACGCAACGGCGTTGACGTTGACCTTGTAGCGGCCCCACTCCCGGGCGAGGGTCTTGCTCAAGCCGATGATGCCGGCCTTGGCGGCTGCGTAGTTGGACTGACCGGCATTGCCGACCACTCCGGCGTTGGACGAGATGTTGACGACCTTGCGGTGGTAGTCAGTGGGATTGGCCTTGATGTAGGGCTGAGCCGCGCGCAGGATCTGGAAAGGCGCCTTCAGGTGCAGATCAAGAATTGTGTCCCACTGCTCGTCGGTCATCTTCTGGATGACGTTGTCCCAGGTGAAGCCGGCATTGTTGACGATGATGTCGAGCCCGCCGAAGGTGTCGATCGCGGTGTTGACGAATCGATCCGCAAAACCTTCTTCGGTGACCGAACCGACGCACGCCACGGCCTTACCGCCGGCCGCGATAATTTCCTCGACCGTCTCCTTGGCAGGACCGGGATCAAGATCGTTGACTACGACGCTCGCGCCTTCCTCGGCGAACTTCATGGCGATGGCGCGACCGATGCCTCGGCCGGATCCGGTGACGAGTGCAATCCTGTTGTCGAGCTTGCCCATGTCGGGGTTCCTTTCGGTGGGGAGGGTTTTCACGCGGCTACGACGGCGTCGCCGCGCAGGGTGATGGTGCCGTCGGAGAGTGTGACGGCAATATCGAGGTGGGCCAGGCCGTCTTCGACCTTGGTGACGGTGCCGGTGCAGGTCGGCTTCGCGTGCAGGGGTGTGATGGAGGCGAAGCGCACGTTGTACGAGCGAATACGTTCTTGCGGAACGTAATTGGTGAGTAAGCGGCCGAGGTAGGCCATCGAGAGCATGCCGTGCGCGAACACGTCGTCCATTCCGCCGGAGCGGGCGACGTCGAGATCGATGTGCATCGGATTGTGGTCGCCGGACGCGCCGGCGTAGAGCGCGAGCGTGGTGCGACTGATATCGGGCAGTTCCAGCGAGGGAAGAACGTCTCCTGTTTTCATTTCTGCGCCTTAGGGTTTCGAACGACCAGGGTGTTGGTGAGGCGTGCGATCAACTCGCCGTCGCGAGTGACCTCGGCGGTCCGGACCAGGAAGTCCAACGCGCCGTTCTTCTTCGAGTACACGTCCGTGACCTTGCCGTTGTATGCCAGTGTGTCGCCGGCGTAGGCAAGTGCGTGGTAATCGAAGGACTGCTCGCCGTGCAGTACGTACCTCATGTCGATCTTCAGCGATCGGACCAGGGCAAACGGGTCCGGTTTCTCCATGTCGAGGCAGAAGAGGAAGGTGGGCGGCACCACCAGGTCACGATGACCGGCAGCCTTGGCGGCCTCGACGTCGCTGTAGATCGGGTTGGTCTCGCCGATGGCCTGCGCGAAGAAGCGTAGGCGTCCGCGCTCGACGAGTGCCTCGTGGCCCGGGATTGTCGTTCCGACGACGGACGGGTCGAGTGCCATGTCAGCCCACCTTCTTGAAGATGCTGACCACGCACGCACCACCGAGTCCGAGGTTGTGCTGCAGGCCGATTCGTGCCCCGTCGACTTGCCGCTTACCGGCCTGGCCGCGCAGTTGCCAGACCAGTTCGGCGCACTGGGCCAGACCGGTGGCGCCGAGGGGGTGACCTTTCGACAGCAGGCCTCCCGACGGGTTGGTGACTACTCGTCCGCCGTAGGTGTTGTCGCCGTCCAGGATGAACTTCTCGGCAGTGCCTTCGGGTGTGAGGCCCAGACCTTCGTACGTGATGAGTTCGTTGGCGGAGAAGCAGTCGTGCAGTTCCACGACCTGGACGTCCTCGGGCCCGATGCCTGCGGCTTCGTAAACCTGCGCAGCCGCGGCTGCAGTCATGTCGTAGCCGACGACCTTCATCATGTCGCGGTCCTCGAAAGTGCTTGGTGTATCGGTGGTCAGGGCCTGTGCCTCGATCACTACGTCAGCCGCCAGCCCGTGCTTTCGGGCGAACTCCTCGCTGCAGACGACGGCGGCAGCGGCGCCACAGGTGGGCGGGCAGCACTGGTAACGAGTGAGCGGGCCGAAGATGTGCGGTGACTCCAGCACCTGCTCTTCGGTGAGAAGATCACGGAAGACCGCGTTGGGGTTGTTGGCCGCGTGCTTACGGGCCTTGACCGAGATCTTTGCGAAGGTCTCGGGCTTGGTTCCGTACTTCTCCATGTGTGAAAGTCCTGCGCCACCGAACATCTGGGCTGCGCGCGGACCGTCGTGGACGCCTTGGATCTCGGTCATCAGGTCGTCGAAACGGAACATCGGTGCTGGGCGGTCGTCCCAGACCCGCTTGAGTGCGCCGGGTTTCATCTGCTCGAAGCCGACAGCCAATGCGCATTCGACGGTGCCGCTGGCGACGGCTTGGCGTGCGAGGAAAAGGGCCGAAGAGCCTGTGGCGCAGTTGTTGTTGACATTGATGACCGGGATGCCGGTCAGTCCGAGGCCGTAGATGGCGGCCTGTCCGGCAGTGGAATCACCGTAGACGTAGCCGGCATAGGCCTGCTGGACCAGCGAGTAGTCGATACCGGCGTCGTCGAGGGCGGCACGGGCGGCCGTCTCCCCCATGACGTTGTAGTTCTCACTCTTGCCCGGCTTGGTGAACGGGATCATTCCCACTCCGGCAACATGGACTTTTCTGGTCACGATTGTCTCCTAATTGATCGGATGGAAATTTACTTAACACCACGATTTGGGTTTTGTCTACTGAGTCACAGTGCGTCTTTACAAGGGACTTTTGCCGCGATAGCCGAAGATTTTTCGACGAAAGGGGTCAATTTCACGGGGCTATTGCGTCGGAGCACCGTTTGGTGATTTACTTTCTGGGCGGCAAGGTGGCGTGCGTCACAGGGTAGGTGCCTGGCGGTTGAATCGACCACGAATCGATCACGTCGGGTTCGCACCGGACCGGTCTCCGAGTCCCGCATCCAGTACTTCGTTGCTGAGATCAGTTCACCCAGCTTCTGTTTCGCATTGCGCTCGCTCCGTGGCGCAGTTGTCGCACTTGCCTGAGAGGATCGATGAGAATGACGTTGAGCAAGCCAGCTCTTCCCACTGATGCACCGCCGCGAGAAGTAGGGGAATCCCGAGTGCGAGCGTGGGGGCTCACCGGAGTACTCGTGCTCCTTGTCATCGTCAACTGGGCTGACAAGGCAGTCTTCGGTCTGGTTGCGCAGCCGCTGGCCAAAGAATTCGGATTGACCTCGGCGCAGATCGGACTGGTCGGCAGTGCCTTCTTCCTGGCCTTCACCGTCGGGGGCTTCTTTGCCGGAGTCCTGCACAAGTGGATGTCGCTGCGGTGGTTGCTGGTTCTGCTCTCACTGGGATGGGCAGCCTCGATGATCCCGCTCGTCGTGGTCGCCGGGTTCGGCATGCTCCTGTTCACGCGCATGATGCTCGGATTCTTCGAAGGGCCCGCGGGCGCGCTCGTTCACACCGGCGTCTACTCGTGGCATCCTGCGGAAAAGCGTGGCCTGCCAGGAGCTTTCCTGGCCTCCGGTGCCTCGATCGCGAAGATTGCGATCGCACCGCTGATGGCCTTGGCTGTAGCCAGTTGGGGATGGCGAGCAACTTTCATCATCCTTGCCGGGGTCGGCGTGGTCTGGTGCGTCCTGTGGTTGTTCACCTGGCAAGAGGGGCCGTACATGCAGCGGCCGGTTCGGAAATCCGACACAGTTGCGTCGTCGGTTGCAGACGGGCCTGTTGTCGCCAAGGTGCCGCTGGCAAAGATCTTTCTCACCCCGACGTTCCTCGGAGCCCTCGCCGCAGTGTTCACCATGTACGCTCTGGTGACGGTAGTTCTCACGTGGCTACCGTCGTACTTCGAAGTGGGACTTGGATACTCGCGGGTTCAGGCCGGAACTATGTTCGGCATCCCCAGCATCGCAGGCCTGTTCTTCATGTTTCTGTGCACGTCGATCAGTGACAGGTTGATGGCGCGCGGTGCCAGTTCGAGGATCCTTCGCGGGATCGTTCCCGGAATTGCCCTGTTGATCTGTGGGCTCGCCCTGGTCACCATGCCCTTCATCAAGACCCCGATCGTTGCGGTGCTCGTGGTATCGGTGGGCTACGGCATCGGCACGGTCATCATTCCCCAGTTCAACGCGGCGATCTCCGAAATCTGCCCGCCGCAACAGATGGCTGCGGTTCTGGGTGTCTTCATGGCGCTGATGGCGACCGGTGGACTTATCGCCCCCTACCTCACTGGCGTCATTGTCGACAGCGCCGCAACCCCGGCCGAGGGATACGCCACTGCTTTCCAGATCTTCGGAATCGCGACTGTCATCGGTGCCGTCATCGCGCTCTGCGCCGTCAACGCCACCCGCGATCGAGTGCGGATCCTCGGCTGAGCACTACTCACTTTCAATCACAATATTCAGGAGAAACAATGCAGCGCACAGTATTCAACGAAGAGCACGAGGATTTCCGCAAGGTCATCCGCAGCTTCATCGAAGCCGAGGTCATGCCCAACTTCTCCGATTGGGAGCGCGAGGGCCAGGTGCCTCGCGACTTCTATCGCCAGCTAGGCAAACTCGGTGTTCTAGGAATGACGGTTCCCGAGCAGTACGGCGGAGCGGGTGAAACAAGCTTCAAGTTTCAGGCTGCCCTGAGCGAAGAGACGGCTCGCTCGGCGGTCAGCTTCGGCGCATTCGGTGTGCACACGGGCCTGGTCCTGCCCTACATCCTGACCTACGGCACCGAAGAGCAGAAGCAACGCTGGCTCCCCGACTTCATCAGTGGCGACATGTTGACTGCCATCGCGATGACCGAACCGGGCACCGGCTCGGACCTGGCCGGAATCAAGACCACGGCCAAACTGTCCGAGGACGGCACTCACTATGTTCTCAACGGCGCAAAGACATTCATCACCGGCGGTGTTCAGGCAGATCGGGTACTCGTGATCTGCCGGACGTCTCCGCCGACGGCAGAGAACCGTCGCGCCGGGCTGAGCATCCTCGCAGTAGACACCGCGAGTGAAGGCTACGAGGTCGGTCGCAAACTCGAGAAGATCGGCATGCGTACTTCGGACACGGCAGAGCTTTCGTTCACCGACGTACGGGTGCCGGCCGAAGATCTGCTCGGTGAGGAGGGCGCTGCCTTCGGCTACCTGGCCAACAACCTTCCGCAAGAGCGACTGATGATCGCAGTCACCCAGACTGCCGCGGCTGTCGGAGCCATCGAGTTCGCTTCTGCCTACGTGCGTGACCGAAAGGTGTTCGGCCAGGCGGTCGCGGAGTTCCAGAACACCAAGTTCGTCATCGCCGAGTGCATCGCCAAGGTCGAGGCTGCGCAGTGCATGGTCGACCGGGCTCTGGAATTGCACGAGACCGGCGACCTCGGTGTCGCCGACGCAGCCAAAGCAAAACTGTTCTGCACCGAGACCGCAGCTGAGGTCATCGACAAGTGCTTGCAGCTGCACGGGGGTTACGGCTACATGCTGGAATACCCCATCGCGCGTCTGTATGCAGACACCCGTGTGTCGCGCATCTACGGCGGAACCAACGAAGTGATGAAGACGATCATCGCCAAAGCGGCCGGGTTCTGAACGAACCGAGGGAAACCATGGCAGAGCTTCTCTATAACGTCGACGCCGGTGTCGCCACGATCACGATGAACCGGCCGGATCGACGAAACGCGATCACGTACACGCTGCTCACCGAGCTGCAGAAGGCGCTTACGTCGGCCGCCGGTGACGAATCTGTCAGAGTCATCGTGCTCACCGGCGCCGGTGACAACTTCTGTGTGGGCCGCGATCAGTCCGGAGATCCGACAATGCGGGTTGTTCGAGGGTTGTCTGTGCAGGAGGATCGCACTCGCCTGCTTGATGTTTCACGGGTGATACCGACTTTGATTCAGATTCCCAAACCCACGGTGGCAATGATTCGCGGAGGTTGCGCAGGAGCCGGGCTGAGCCTCGCGCTAGCCTGCGATCTTCGCTACGCCGGCACCGGCGCGGTGTTCAACACGGCATTCGTCGGGGCCGGAATGTCTGGTGACGCCGGTATGGCGTGGTTGCTGACCAGGGCGGTCGGCCCGTCGAAGGCTCGGGAACTGATGCTGTTGCCCGAACGGATCAAGGCTGACCAGGCAGCCGCGTTCGGGATGATCCACGAAGCTGTTGCCGACGAAGCATTGCAAACCAGGATTGCGAAAATTGCTCGGCGGCTAGCTGATTCGGCTCCGTTGGCAGTGCGTGGAGCAAAGCTGAATCTGGAGTCGGCGCTGTCACGACCATTGTCGGAGTTCTTGATCGACGAAGCCGACCGACTGATCACATGCGCGTACTCCGAAGACGTGGAGGAAGCGCGCTCGGCCTTCCTCGACAAACGAGTGCCGCACTTCGCCGGGCGATGAAATGCACTGGAAGACATTGTTATCGGGATCAGGAGAGTGAACGAGAATGTACTTGACTCAGGGTTTACATCGGTCGGTCCAGAGTGATCCCGACGCGATCGCCGTCGTTGACGGGCAGCGCCAGTTGACGTTCGCTCAACTGCAGAGTCGCGTCGCGCGATTGGCGGGTGTATTCACGTCGTACGGGCTCGAACGAGGTGACCGGGTAGGAATACTGGCCACGAACTGTCTCGAGTATGTCGAGTACTCCTTCGCCTGCGCCTGGGCGTCGATGGTGGCTTCCCCGGTGAACAATCGCTGGAGTTCCGACGAGATGGCATTTCACATCGAAGATGCCGGAATCACAGTTCTTCTCGTGGACGGTCCTCGTCTGGCCGCTGCGCTGGAACTTCGTGATCGCTGCGCAGTTCTGGAGACCGTGATCGTCTTCGGCGCGACAGATCTCCCACGCGATACGGTCGACTACGACTCTGCTTTGGCACTGCACGGCCCGGTTCCCGATACTTACGCAGATCCTGATGCATTGGCGCTGCTCATGTACACGGGCGGAACTACAGGCCGCCCCAAAGGCGTCATGTTGAGCGCCGGCCAGATCCTGACATCGGTGCTCGGAGTCCTTGCCGGTAGTGGTGAGCCGAATCTGCCAGGCCGATCCCTGCACGTGGCCCCGCTGTTCCACCTCGCAGCTTTTGCCGGTTTGGTCCAGGCCTCGGTAACCGGATCCACGCACGTCTTGATGGGAGACTTCACCGTCGAGAAATTGGTCGAAACCATTGCAGAGAAGCAAGTTACACAGTCCCTGCTCGTGCCGACGATGGTGCACGCGATGCTCGAGTACGCTGATCGAACAGGTCTGACGATCGACAGTCTGACCTCGATCACCTATGGCGCTTCGCCGATGCCGGAGCCTCTGGTTCGCCGCTTGATCGAACGATCACCTGATCTTCGACTGCGTCAAGGCTACGGAATGACAGAGTTGGCTCCGGCGGCGACACTCCTCCGCGACGACGACCACCGCAATCCTGATCACCCGGAACGACTTCGATCCGTGGGACGTGCTGCGCCACACGCCGAGGTGCGGGTTGTCGACGCAACCGACGTAGAGCTTCCACGCGGCGATATCGGAGAGGTCGTGGTGCGGGGCGGGAACGTCATGATGGGGTACTGGAACAACGAGGCCGAGACAGCTCGAGCAGTCCGCGACGGTTGGATGCACACGGGTGACCTCGGCTTCATGGACGAGCACGGCTACGTGTTCCTCGTCGACCGACTCAAGGACATGATCATCTCGGGCGGCGAGAACGTCTACAGCGCCGAGGTCGAAGCCGCTCTGTCCCAGCATCCCAGCGTGAGCAGTTGTGCAGTCATCGGTGTCCCCGACGAGAAGTGGGGAGAACGAGTGCACGCGGTTGTTGTACTGAAACCTGAAAACAATTCCAGCGGTGAGGAACTCCGAGACTTCGTCGGCGCGCGTATCGCCCGGTACAAGGCGCCGAGGTCGGTCGATTTTGTCGACGCCCTCCCACTGTCACCGGTAGGAAAGATCCTCAAACGCACTCTCCGCGACACCTACCGGTGATACATCCATCTTCCCGACATTCTTCCAGGAGTAGAACCGTGATCGACCCACAGATTCGTGACCTCGATTTCGAGACCTACCGGCAGGTGATCCGCGACTTCACCGACAACGAGCTCATTCCTCGTGAGAACGAAATGGTGTCTGCCGGTAAGGTTCCCGCTGATCTCGTGACAAGAATGGCCGACGTCGGACTGTTCGGCATCACGCTTCCGAAGAGCGTCGGTGGGTTGGGGTGGTCCGTCGAGCAGCAGGTGCTGCTGACTTTCGAGTTCACCAGGTCGTCGGCGGTGTACCGTTCCCGATTCTCGACGAGCATCGGGTTGGCTTCTCAGATCCTCCTCGAATACGGAACCGACGCTCAACGCCAACAGTATCTACCGTCGATGGCAGCGGGAGAGTGCGTCATGGCGTTCGCTCTCACCGAGGAACAGGCGGGTAGTGACGCCTCGGCTGTGCGCGCGACCGCTGTCCGCACCCCGGACGGCTATGTGATCAACGGTGAAAAGCGCTTCATCACCAACGGCGCCTGGGCTGATGTTCTAGTGGTGTTCGCCCGCACTACGGACGGCGAGATTTCGTCGTTCCTTGTAGATCGGGAATCGCCGGGAGTAGAGACCCGGGTGCCTGACTTGATGAACGGTCATGCCGAGGGCCCGGTCGCCGAAATCAGCCTGCGTGATGTTTCGGTGAGCTCCGACCGATTGATCAGCGGTGCAACAGGTTTGGGGATGGTTCACGCGATGCGCGGAATCAACCAGGCGCGCACGCACGTTGCGGCTACCGCAGTGGGTCAAGCGACTCGAATGCTGACGGAGGCAATGAGATACGCGGGGTCTCGTGAGCAGTTCGGCCAACCCTTGGCCGAGTTCGGCGCCGTGCAGTCGATGCTCGGACGCAGTTATGCCGAACTCGAGGCGGGTCGAGCGATGATCCTCGACTGTGCCCGTGAGTTCGACCGCGGAACGCCGCCGCGTCACAGGATCGCCGCGGCAAAGCTGTACTGCACCGAAATGGCGTCGGTGGTCGGGGACCGCGCGGTACAGGTGCTCGGTGGGGTCGGCATCGTCGGCAATCATCCGGTGCCGCGTATGTGGCGGGATGTGCGTGCCTTGCGAATCTACGAAGGCGCCTCGCAGATTCACGAGCGCAACCTTGCACGGGCGCTGCCGTCATTGCTCAGCTGAAACCCATACCTACACAGATACTTCGACTCGAGAGAGAACAGAGGGACAATCATGGCCACCACCACAGGCCGCGGACCGCTTGACGGGCTTCGCGTCGTAGAGCTTGCCGGAATTGGTCCAGGTCCCCACGCAGCGACGTTGCTCGCTGATCTCGGCGCCGACGTCGTCCGTGTTCAACGTGCCGGCCTGATCCCCGCCCCCGGTCAGCCACGGGATCAGACCCAGCGTGGGCGTCGTATCTGCGAGGTGGACCTCAAGGACCCTGCCGGAGTCGACCTCGCTCTCGGATTGATCGAGCGTGCGGACGTGCTCATCGAGGGCTTTCGTCCCGGGGTCACCGAGCGGCTCGGCCTCGGTCCGGACGTTGCGCTGGAACGGAATCCGGCCTTGGGGTACGGGCGGATGACAGGATGGGGTCAGGAGGGGCCGCTTTCTCAGGCTGCCGGACACGATATCAACTACATCTCGCTGACCGGCGTTCTGCACGCGATAGGTCGTGCCGGTGAGCGCCCGGTTCCGCCGCTGAACATGGTGGGGGACTTCGGCGGTGGCTCGATGTTCCTGTTGTTCGGAATACTTGCCGCGCTCTTCGAACGGCAGAAGTCCGGGCAGGGTCAGGTGGTCGATGCCGCCATGATCGACGGGACGCTGGCGCTGTCACACATGATGTGGAGTTTCCGGGGTCTCGGGCGCTGGTCGGACGAACGCGGTGTGAACATGCTCGACACGGGAGCCCCGTATTACGACACTTATGAGACGTCCGACGGCAGATACATGGCCGTCGGTGCCGTCGAACCACAGTTCTATGCACTACTTCTGGCCGGCTTGGGACTTGAACCCGCGACGTTGCCGAGTCAGAACAACAAGAGTGCTTGGCCGCAAACGAAGAAGGTGTTCGCAGACGTGTTCGCGTCGAAGACGCGCGACGAGTGGGCTGCGATCTTCGACGGCACCGATGCATGCACGACGCCAGTTCTGACGTTCGCGGAAGCGTCGTCCAATACTCATGTTGCCCAGCGTGGTTCGCTCGTGGAGCTGGACGGGGTCATCCAACATCGTCCGGCGCCGCGATTTTCGCGTTCCGATCCGGGTTTGCCGTCTGCGCCGGCGGACGCAGCCGTCGACGCAGGGACCTTGTGGACATGACTCTCACCGAATCGAGAGAACTCGAGTCCTTCGACCTGCACACGTTGCTGAGTCTGGATGACCTCGGCTCCGACAGATTCCGGGGATATTGCCATGCCGGATCCCCCGGGCGCATTTTCGGCGGGCATCTGGCGGCGCAGGGCCTGACCGCTGCCGGTCGGACTGTGCCTGCGGCGGCGGTGGTTCATTCACTTCACGGGTACTTTCTCAGCTCGGGCGATCCACAGCAGCCCATCGCCTACGAAGTCAGCCGTCTGCGTGACGGACGGACGTACTGGTCCCGTCAGGTCACAGCCCTGCAACTGGGTACACCGATCTTCACGCTGTCCGCGTCGTTCAAAATCTCCGAGGAAAGTGCTGACCGACAGGAGAAGATGCCCGTCGTACCCGCGCCGGAGGACCTTCCCGATCCGTACGAACATTGGGCGAGTACCCGCGCCGACGAGTTTCGCGACAACAAGACGCACCGTGCGATGGATATGAGATTCGTGGCCGACGAGGGTGAGCTCGAGCGGGGATTGGTGGCACAGTCGGTGTGGTTCAAACCGAATCACGCATTTCCGGATGAACCGCTGTTCCATGCCGGTGTCCTCACCTACGCCTCGGATTTGTCGTTGGCGTCAACAGCCTCACTTGACATCCAACCTCACCGGTCGTTGATGGTCGGACCTTCGCGAGTGCTGATGGCGTCACTGGATCACGCGATCTGGTTTCATCGACCCTTCCGTGCCGACGACTGGATGCTCTTCACCCAGCAGAGTAACTCCGCCACTGACGGTCGGGGATTTTCGACAGGACATTTCTGGACACGCGACGGTGTTCTGGCGGCGAGCGTGGCACAGGAATCGCTTCTTCGTGCGCCGTAATGCAGAGAGAGACATTTTCTGTCCGTCCAGAGCCGAAATCACTAGCGCTTCAATCGGATTCCGTTTGCTCAGGTTTGTTACTAGGGCTAGTGCACGTTGAATCGGAACACGAGGCAACGGTTCAGGAAAAAGTGGGTGCAGTATCGAACTGCGTTGGTTTCGACTTCCGTGGAAGTTTCTACTGCGTGAACTCCGTTGGCTGTCGTGGAGAATGATGGGACGATCGACTTCACGCGTGCGATCAGCCCTCCAAGGGGTGACTTGCATCCGACCATGTACAGGAGAGTTCACGTGGTATCCCCCGAACAGGCGATCGACCCGCCCGCACCCTCCTCGCCGCCTTCCCCGACGCTCAGCGTCGCCGCATCGCCTCATCAGCTCGGGGTGCTCCGAGCGCTCGCACGAACGGCCGCCGCACAGTACCCGCTCTCCGTCGACGCGCTCACAGACCTCCTTCTTGCTGTCGACGAAGCAGCCACCACGCTCGTCGGGCATGCTCGCCCTTCGACCGATTTGACGTGCACCTTCGGCGTCGACATCGACGGCAACCTGAACGTAAGGTTGTCCGTGGGGACGTCGGCGCCGATCAACCTCAGCACCACCTCATTCGGTTGGATAGTTCTGCAAACATTGGTCGACGACGTCATCTTCGAGCAGTTTCCCACCAACGTCGAAGAGGGCTGGGCCGTGACAATCATCTTGAACAAAGCGCTCCAGACAGGTTCATGACCCCGTCGGCGGCAGGCCGCGACGATTACTCGCACGTCGTCGACCTGTTCGCGGATATCAAGGCTCTGCCGGACGGCGCTCCTGAGCGGAAGCAACTACGCGCGCAGATCATCGAAGAATGCCTCCCGGTCGCAAAGAACATCGCGCATCGCTACAGCGGCCGCGGCCAGTCCCATGAGGATCTTGTCCAGGTTGCCAGCGTCGGGCTGGTCAACGCTGTCAATCGCTTCGATCTGGAGAAGGGGCGTGATTTTCTGTCCTTTGCGGTCCCGACGATGATGGGTGAGGTCCGTAAGCACTTCCGTGACCGAGGATGGGATGTTCGTGTTCCCCGGTCACTGCAGGAGAATTATCTCGCGCTGAAGAAGGCAAGGTCTTCACTCACCCAGACGCTCGGACGTGAGCCCTCCATTCCGGAGTTGGCTGCCTACCTCGAGGTCGAACCGGGGGACATCGCGGAAATCGTTGCAGCCGGTGACTCGTACCAGTCGACGTCCTTGGATGCCGCGACGTCTACCGACGGCCTGCCGCTCGGGGACACACTCGGCGATTACGACGCTGCACTCGATGAGGTCGACAACCACGAGACCCTACGGCCGGCGCTCCTCGCGTTGCCCGAGCGGGAACGAGCGATCATCCTCTATCGATTCTTCGGAGGTCTGACGCAGTCGGAGATCGCGGAGAAGGTAGGCCTTTCACAGATGCACGTGTCGCGTCTGCTCACCCAGTCCTTGAAAGCTCTACGAGCTGAACTCGGAGGGTTCACGCTCTGACGACAAACCCATTTGTTGCATGCAATCATGTTTCCGTCTCGCGGTAGTCATATCCTCGCTGCCGTATCTAGTAGTCAGAAAGGTGTGCAAATCCCAGGGGTTTCGGCGCACTTTTCGCCGCGAATTGCGATGCACACTTCCGCGGTGCCCAAATTGGCTGCCAAGCAACCAATTCGAGAAGTGAGAGGCCGGTACCGCCGAACCAGGACACCGAGGTGCCGGGTTGGAACTACGTTGACGGGACACTTGGATGGGCTTGAATGGCTAGTCTCCCTTCAGGTCGGCCCGAAGGGCAACCAGGGACTGGGTGAGCAGACGTGACACGTGCATCTGAGACAGACCGACTTTTTCGGCGATCTCCGACTGTGTCAGCTCACCGAAGAACCGGTACAGCAGAATGGTTCGTTCACGCTCGGGAAGCGCGAGGAGCGCCGGCCGTAGGGTTTCGTGATTGTCGACGCTGTCGAGTGCTGCATCGAAGTCTCCGAGGGTTTCTCCGAGCGGTCGACCGTCCACGGAGACGGATGCATCAAGAGATGCCGAATGATACGAGTCACCCGCAGCGATGATTTCTGCGACGTCACCGGGCTCGACCTCGAGGTGTGCGGCCAGTTCGGGGACCGTGGGTTCTCGTCCTAAGCTTTGCGTCAGAAAGGTTCTGGCCTTCTGCAGAGCGAGATAGTTTTCCTGCAGCGAGCGGGGTACGCGGACGTCCCATCCACGGTCGCGGAAGTGCTTACGCACTTCGCCCATCATGGTCGGGATTGCAAAGGAGAGGAAGTCTCGTCCCTTGCCGAGGTCGAAACGGTTGACGGCGTTGACCAGCCCGACGCTGGCAACCTGGAAAAGGTCTTCGTGTGTTTGTCCGCGGCCACGGTACCGTGTTGCGATGTTTGCGGCTATGGGCAGGCATGATTCGATGATCCTCGCCCGCAAGCGTTCACGTTCAGCGCCGTCCGGCAGAGCCTTGATATCCGCGAACAGGTCGACGAGATGTGCGTAGTCGGTTCTGTCCGTCGCGGAGGGTGTCACGAACCTGCCTGCAGCGCTTTGCTCAGGGTGATAGTCACAGACCAGTTCCCGTCAACTGTAGGAATTTGCGCCAGTTTGACGTCGTCTACCAATACCTCGAGCACGATTCGACCGAATGACGTGTTGCTGGAAGTGATTTCGTGTGAGGTCTCCGCAGTGACGGATACAAGTAGTCGCTGCTCGCTGTTGACAGCGAACGTGCACGTGAGGGCGCTGGTGGGAACAGCGCGGTCGACAAGAGTGTTGGCAGCTTCGTCCGCTGCGAGAACAAGATCTGTCAGCGCGTCCATCGAAAGCGGATATTGCGCTGCGGCCGCCCGCACGAGGGCGCGAAGCACGCCCAGATGTTCAGGTGTTGCTGCGACGGTCAGGGCTGCCGAAGGCGGGGCAGGTCGCTTGTTCGCCCGCTCGAAAGACGTCACGTCGGGGATACTCCTCATGTAGTCGGGCTCGGCGAACGGGTAGAAGCGTTCGCCAGTCGGATCAAAACCTGATCACCAATTCAGCTACCCGTGAGACTGAACTCCAAACAGGGCTACTGCGAACCCACAGCGGGGCTACTCGTAATGCCAACCACCGCAGCAGAATAAGTGCCCTATCAGCTGGACTGCATGTTTCGATGCCACCCGATAGAGGCGAAACCATGCACGAGGGGCCCGACGACGGTCAGGCCGTTACTCGCAGTGGGTGCTAACCGTTGTCCGCGACCAGATTTTCGCGCTTGGCTACACGTGTTGCCAATTCGATCACGGGAATGTTCATCTCCTGCGAGAGCGTTCGAAGCATGTGGAATGCCGCAATCGCGTCGACGTCGAATCGCTCCATGATGACGCCCTTTGCCTGACCGATGAGATCGCGAGATGCGAGGGCACTGCGAAACTGCTGTCCCCGGCGCGCACTGGAGAGGGCGATTGCGGCATGCGTTGCCAGATTGACCGCCAATTCTTCGGTATCGGCGTCGAAACCGCCCGAGGTGTCCGAGTAAATGTTCAGTGCACCCAATTCTTGACCGTCGGTGTAGAGCTGAATCGACATCGCTGACCGGACCGGGGTCTCCTCGCGCACCGCGTTCATAAGATGCGGCCATCGCAGCTCTTCGACTACATCGCTGATCCGGACTGTCTGATGGGACCAAATGGCATCGAAACACGGTCCCTGCGAGTATTCGTGTTGTAAAGCATCAAATCTCTGCGGCACCGGCCCCGTGGCTGAAGTCGATTCGAGGTCGGGGCGGTGGCCGGGGCCGGCGCGGCGGACCAAGGTGATACCGGCGTGATCAACGCCGTCGAGTAGCTTGACTGCGGCTTCGGTGACCTCGTCGAGGACCTGTTGGGGCGCCATCACACCACCGGTGAGGGTTCCGTGCACCGTACGTGCCAGGTGCGAAATTCGCTCGTAGATGTCCGGGATCAACTCTTCCGATGCGTCCACTGAAGACTCCTTTCAACCTCTCTCGGCCACTCAAATCTGTCATATAAATAGAAAAATTCTGCAAATCCACGAGGTCCTCGACGAACAGGCGAATCGCGGGCCCGATCCCGCGTGCAAGGTGGCAATCATGGTCGACGTTTGGAGAATCTCGAGCTGGGTAGCATGCCTGCCGACGGCCGGACAGCGCGCAGGAGTGACTTCACGTGACAACTTTCGATCGAGCGATCGGTGCACCTCCCAATCGCGTGACCTCTCTGACTCTCGCAGCCGTACCGCGGCAACTGCACGTACTTCGAGAGCTGACCAGGTTGGAGGCAAAGCAGCTGAGTCTCTCGCACGACGTGCGCGCCGACCTTGTCCTCGCGGTCGACGAAGCAGCGGGCACGCTTGTCGGACTCGCCCTTTCCCCGCGTACATTGACCTGCACCTTCGACATCACCGCTGGTGAACTTTTCACGGCTGTCATTTCCGCGACTGCTCAGGAAACTCTCGGTTACGCCACCGAGTCCTTCGAATGGTTTGTCCTGCAGACCCTGGTCGACGGAGTCACAGTCGATCAGAGCGCACACGTCGGCAGTGAAAATTGGTCGGTGCAGATAGTCCTGGACAAGGTTCTCAGGACTGTGTGATGACTCGTACGGTCGCCCACATCTGGCCGCCATTTGTTGTCACCGGCTATTCGAGGCCGTACTGTCTGCGGCTCCCCGACCTGAAACTTCTTGTGCAACAACCGACAAAAGGAACATCGATGGTAGAACCGAAAAACGACAAGATCCACCGATCACCCGAGCGCGACGAGGCGAGTGAGCAGGAGGATGACGCGGGCCACCCCCAGAGCGACGCGGGCCAGTCGGAAAACATCGTCCCTGGGATCGAAGATCGACGAACGGAACTCGCCGATCTGGTGGACAACCTCGAGGAACGCATAGTCGAGGAACGCCGTGGAAAGGGAGTGCCGGGCAATGTGGACGACCGGATCGAGGCCGACCCTGTCGACACCGGAGACAGGGCGCCAGAATGATCAGATGTGGCAGTGATCAGATGATGACCTCCACATCCGGTTCCTCCCCTGCCAGAAGCTGATCCATCGTTTCGCCCTCACGCTGCTCACGCGCTGTGGTCCCGAATTTGTCGGCTGCGGTCCACCCGTCCGGTGGATCGACGACATCGTCACCGTCGTGGTTGCGTACCTTCTCCTCGGAATCCGCACTCTCACTTGGGTTCAACGTGTCGCCGGGACCGTCTTCGATACTCATGGGTTTTCCTCCTGTCAGCTTCGCGCTTGACTTGGCCTTGGGTTTCGGCGACCTCCCCGAACTGACCGAGAACCGAAACATCGTTGAAAACCGAACCACCAGCGCAGGTCGCGGCCGTAACCGCAAGGCAGGTTTACGGACCAGCCCACGGGTACCCGTTACTTCATGCGACTCGACCTTAACCACGCCTCGGCAGACGGAATGCTGCCGAGACAATGGTTTTCCGAGCGAGCAATCGACCTCATCCACGGAGATTCCGTCATCTCGCTCGATATTCGGTCGCAGTGTGCCGAAACTGCAGCGGGTAGGCGGGTTTTGTACTCTCACCTCGTTCTGGCGTGCGGCGCAGAGCCGAAACGCCTGTCCGCGCCGGGTGGGAACGATGTTGCGTACTTGCGATCCCTGCCCGATGCAGAGTCTCTTCGCCGCGCTGCGATCGAAACAGAGTCGGCGATAGTGATCAGCGCTGGGTTCATCGGATGCGAAGCGGCAGAATCACTTTCGTTGCGCGGAATTGTCACCACCTTGTTGGCATCGGACGAGGTTCCGCAAGAGAATCGGCTCGGATTCGCAGCGGGCTAACGTATCGCCGGGTTGTCGACCGGGGCCGGTGTGCGTCTCGTCGGCGTCCTGACCTCGGAGGCCGACTGTGAATTCAGCGAGGCGCAAGCGCGAATCCGTGCGGGGGCAGCGATTCCGTTGTGAAATCGCCACTCACGTGGTGTCACGTGAGAGTGGCTCACACCAGAATGGCTCACACCAGAATGGCAATGGCAGCGACCACGAAGACAACGACGATCACGCCGACGGCAATCATCGCCGCAATCCCGGTGAAAGGGAACCGCCTGACGGTCGAGGGTTCGGGTTCCGACAATCCCGAAGTCTGCGGCGCCTCCGGCGGGGTACTTCCCGGAGCGACCCCTCCTCCCGGTTCGAGGTCAGGGGTATTGTCTGGATTCGGTTCGGGTGGTGGTGAAGTCACGGCTTGGCTCTCTTTCGATGGATTTGCGACTGTTCGGTACGGGTGCGTCCCGCGCTGTCCGCTGAACGCGTGGAGAAGCTACCCAATCCGAGATTTGTTACTCATTACGGTGTAGCGCGGCAGCGCGACCAGGTTTGGACACGCGCATGAACTCGATCGACGATTCACACGGGCAGGCTTTGGGTACCGCCCGAGCATGAGCGGTTTGCGAATTGTGGTCACTGGTGCCACGGGAAACGTCGGAAGCAGTGTTGTCGAGGCGCTGAGCGCTGAGGACGCCGTCGGTTCGATTCTGGGATTGTCTCGGCGAGAGACGGATTGGACCGTGCCCAAGGCCGATTTTGTTGTCGCGGATATCAGCAAGGACAACCTCCACCGGCGCTTCGAGGGTGCAGACGTAGTCATTCACCTGGCATGGCTGTTCCAGCCGACGCGTCGCCCGGAAGTCACTTGGGAGAACAACGTGTTGGGTTCGTTGCGCGTATTCCGGGCTGTCGCCGACACCGGCGTACCGGCGATTATCCATGCCTCGTCCGTGGGTGCATACTCGCCGGGCAGCGGTCAGCCGGCTGTATCCGAGCAATGGCCCACGAACGGTTGGCCAGGAGCCGCCTACCCTCGCGAAAAGGCCTATTTGGAACGGTGTCTCGATGCGTTCGAGGAGCGGAATGACACCCGCGTCGTCCGCATGCGCCCGGGATTCATATTCCAGAAGAGATCTGCGTCGTCGCAACGACGACTGTTCGCCGGCCCATTCCTTCCCGGATCGATTGTCGGTAAGCGATGGATTCCGGTGGTGCCGCGGATACCAGGGTTAACGGTTCAGGTCCTTCATTCGTCGGATGCGGCGAAGGCCTACGTTACTACGGCGATCGGCGAGCAACAGGGTGCTTTCAATCTGGCGGCAGATCCCCCGGTCACCATGGAGACGATTGCCGAAGTGCTCGGCGCCCGTTTGGTGAATGTGCCTCAGCAGCTGATCCGTTCGGGTGTGTGGGCCGCTTGGCATGCGCACGCCGTCCCGGCGACCCCAGGTCTGTTCGATACCGTGATGAGAGTGCCCACGATGGACTGCTCGCGCGCCCGTGTCGAACTGGGATGGCTACCCGCGCACACTCCCAGCGATGTACTTCAAGAGTTCTTCGAGGGCCTCCGTGCAGGCGCCGGCGGTCCCACAGTTCCCTTGGCACCTGATCGGCCGGCACGGCGATTACACGAGATCGCAACGGGACTCGGTGTTCGACCCTGATCAAAGCATGCGGTTCGATCTGCACTTCTGGCTGACCGCGGTTGATGCAGGACTGTTTGGTACGCCGCTGCAGTGGGAAGCGTCCCATCAGGGCAACAAATCGTGCCCCGCTCGTACTCGGTAGCTACGGGCGTGCGTCTTCGGGAGGTCCCGTCATGTCACAGCGCAATGCAACTCGAACTTATTCAGCGGTACAGATTGCATCCGCCGCCGTCGGAGCGGTATTTCTGCTCGTCGGCATTCTCGGCTTCATACCCGGTGTGACCACCGACTATGACATGTTGGCCGGAGCCGGACATCATTCCGGTGCAAAGCTCTTCGGGATTTTCGAGGTGTCGGTGTTGCACAACGTAGTTCATCTACTCTTCGGTGTTGCCGGTCTTGCAATGGCCAGGATGGCGCGGACCGCGCAGTTGTACCTCGTCGGTGGCGGCATCGTGTACCTGGCATTGTGGGTATACGGATTGGTGATCGACAATGACAGCAGTGCCAATTTCGTCCCGGTCAACGACGCAGACAACTGGCTCCATCTTGTGCTCGGCCTGGGGATGGTTGCGCTCGGAATACTCACGCCGCGGATTGTGCGACGCGACAACACTGGTTCGCACCCGCTCAGGTGACCGCCCCCCGAGTGAGCCGAGGTCAGACGTTTCCACGCGGGTGGCTCTGGGCAACCGCAGTTCATGACTTCTCTCTGGTTGGACGGCACACGCCGCGACTTCTCGTCCGAGTTCGTGGCCTCCAGTGAATTCGACGTGGTCGTGGTCGGAGCGGGGTTGACCGGGGTTGTCACGGCTCTGTTGTTCGCACGTACCGGGCGCAAGGTTGCCTTGCTCGAAGCGAGAACGACGGGCGCGGTTACCACGGGCAACACGACCGGCAAGATCAGCCTGCTTCAAGGCACGAGGCTCGCGAGTATCGCGAAGAAGCACTCTCCATCGGCAGTGCGGGCCTACGTCGAGGCGAACCGTGCGGGTCAACAATGGCTTCTGGGCTTTTGTACCGACAATTCTGTTGCGGTGCAACGCGAAACTGCATTCACCTACGCAAACAGCGTCGACGGAACAAGCACCCTACGAGATGAATTCGATGCCGCGCGCGCGGCCGGACTCGACGTCCAGTGGACCGATACTGTGGAACTGCCTTTTCCTGTGGCAGGTGCAATCCGGTTGGAAGACCAAGCGCAATTCGACTCGGTGCGCGCATTGGACGCGCTCACCGAGGAGTTCGTACATCGCGGGGGAAAGGTCCACGAACACACGAGGGTTCGCACTGTGCGGGGCAATCGGCACCGCAGATCCATACATACCGATCGTGGAGACATCAGTGCCGAGACCGTTGTCATTGCTACCGGCACGCCGATACTCGACCGCGGTGGCTTCTTTGCTCGTCTCGAACCACAGCGATCGTATGCCGCCGCTTTTACCGTGCCTGGCGACATTCCACACGGCATGTATCTCTCCGTCGACGAACCGAGTCGATCCATACGTTACCTCCCTGTCGACGATCGAGAACTTCTTCTCGTCGGAGGAAACGGGCATCCAGTCGGCCGTGCTGCGTCGCCGGCACAAAACCTTGAAGAGTTGATCACCTGGACCGGAAAGCATTTTCCCGGAGCAGAATTGACGCACTCGTGGTCAGCGCAGGACTACCGCCCGGTGAACGAGCTGCCGTATGTCGGGCAACTGGTTCCGGGTGACAGTTCCATCTTGATCGCAACGGGATACGCGAAGTGGGGACTCACTAATGCGGTAGCGGCAGCACTCGCCCTGACGGCCGAAGTGTCAGGCAGCCGAAAGGACTGGTCCGTCATCTACACCCCGTGGGATTGGAATCAGATTTCCGGATTACCCAAGGCCGCTGTTGTCAACGGCGAAGTGGCAGTCGAAATGGCAAGCGGATGGGTACGGCCGTTGATCAACCGCTTCGGAAGCTCGGATGAACCACAGGAGGGCGAGGGCCGAGTGGTGTGGGACGGGATTGCACCTTCCGCACACTGCACGGTTGACGGCGTGGCGCACCGCGTCTCCGCAGTGTGCCCCCACCTCGGTGGGATATTGCGCTGGAACGACGCCGAACGCAGTTGGGATTGTCCACTACACGGATCTCGCTTCGCGTCGGACGGGGTACTGCTGGAGGGACCGGCCACCTCTGACCTGACGTGATTGCAGTCCTGCAGACACGCTTCTGCTCGGGCCACGCCTGTGCCGTTCGGTTCCGTCACGATGAGCCCTCCTGCATGTTTTCGCCGGCTTGCGGGTAAGCGAACCTGTCCGGGGATCAAACCCCTCGAACCCAGGAGTCGTCGATGATCGTTTCTTTGCCAGGTGTCTACAAAGCGCAGGACGATACGTCGTTGTTGATCGAGGCACTGTCCAGTCAAACGGTCACAGCGGCCACGCGCGTGCTCGACTTGTGCTCCGGTACGGGCGCACTCTCGATTGCCGCAGCCAAAGCAGGAGCAGGCCGCGTCCTCGCGATCGACATCTCGCGCCGCGCGATTTTGAACGTGAGACTCAACGGGGTTCTCAACAAGGCAAGCGTCGAGGCACGTCGCGGAGACCTCACTGAAGCAGTGCACGGTGAAGTTTTCGACTTGGTGGTCTCCAACCCGCCGTATGTCCCGTCCGAGATCGATGATCTGCCGACTGCTGGTGTCGAACGTGCCTGGAATGCGGGAGTGAGTGGCCGAGCTTTGCGGGATCGGATCATCGCATCGGCTCCCGACATGGTTGCCCCCGGGGGATCGCTGCTTCTGTTGCAGTCCGCGTTGTGTGACGTCGGCAAGACGGAGGTGATGCTCGAGGAATGGGGCATGACCGTGGAAGTTGTCGCGCGTAGGTCGATTCCGTTCGGGCCCGTTCTGCGGTCGCGCCGCGCGATGCTCGAACGCCGCGGGCTGGTCGATCAGGGACAGGAAACCGAAGAATTGGTGGTCCTGCGCGCGTGCAAGCCGCTCGCACCTCGGAGAAGCGAGCGAAACGTCGGGACGATGTCGCAGAGGCGGCCGGGACAAGGAAAGTTGGCTGCCGTGGACGGTGAATCTAAAGGTCGTCTGCACACGGACATAGAACTCGTTGCCCCATCGGGGGTCTATTTCGACACCGTGGAGAAGCTGCGTGAATTGCTGCTCGCAATGGGATTCGGAATCAGGAATACGGTTCCCGCTCGAGCTGATGTCGGAATCGGACAGGTTTTCACTCTGGCACCGGAAGGACGCGTCCTCGTCCTGCTCGATCCATGCAACAGCGGGATCGAGGTGAGTCTGCAGATCGAGTACGTGGGATGCGAAGTTGCGGACTACTTGCGAAAACACCTACCGGAGAACATTTCACATGTAGTAAGGATCAGTGCCGGGCCCCTGACCCGATCGTTCCTGAACCAAGACGATCCGAGTGCTCGACACACGTTGGAAAGGACTGGAAATGAGTGACGACCCCCGGCCTGAACTGCCGGTCGACACCAACCTCGACGAGATGTGCAGGCAGCTGGCATCCGTTGCAGCCGAACGTGGTTTGACAGTGTCAACGGCAGAGTCCCTGACGGCGGGAAACATCGCTGCCCAGCTCGGGAAGGCCCCTGACGCTGGTTCGTGGTTCAGTGGCGGGATCGTCGCCTACAACCGGGAGGTCAAGCAGTCCGTGCTTCATGTTCCCGACGGCCCCGTTGTGAGCGAAGAAGCCGCACGCGTCATGGCGCACAGCATCGCAACCCTGATGGGCACTACGCTGGCTCTCGCCGTCACAGGGGAGGCCGGGCCCCAGACTCAGGAGGACGTGGCCCCGGGGACGGTGTGGTTCGGAGTTGTCGATCATGGACGGGCGGAGACCGAGAAGCGCGTTTTCTCAGGCGATCCGGAGGATGTCCTTGCCCACACGATCGAACACGCGATTCGACTTCTCGTGCAGCACGCCTCAGCAGACGCCACATCCGGTCGAGTTACATCGTGATCTTCAGGACTCCGTTTTCGAAAGCTCTTCGTTCCTGGCGGGCCATGAATGACGTCGAACAGTATTGACGCGCAGCCAAACTGGTCTTTAGCTGCCATATCCGAATTTCTCGGTGTGGACTACGAACCCTTCAGAGCCAACACCCCGGTGGTGACCGGTATCTGCCAGGATTCACGGCAGGTACGGCCGGGCGACGTCTATGCGGCGCTGCCGGGCGTCGAGCATCATGGCGGTGAGTTCGTAGCCGAAGCAGCTGCTCGGGGCGCCGTGGCCGTGGTCAGCGATCGCCCCACCGAGATTCTGCCTACGCTGGTGGTCGAGAACCCCCGAAAAGCATTGGGTCCGTTGGCGGCCTGGATGCACGGACAGCCGTCCTCGTTGCTTGACATGTATGGAGTGACCGGCACGAATAGGAAGACCAGCACTGCGTTCATGGTCGAGGCCGGATTGCGTGCGGCGGGCAAGCGGGCGGGGCTCGTCAGCGGGGTGTGTGTTCGCGGACCGAAAGGGTCGGAGCGTGCGCGGCGCACCACGCCTGAAGCAAGCGAATTGCAGACAACACTGGCAGCATTCGTCCGCGATCGGGTCGACGGAGTTGCAATGGAAGTCTCCAGTCACGGCCTGGCGCAACACCGAATCGACGGCACTTACTTCCGAGTCGCCGCCTTCACCAACCTTTCGCGCGATCACCTCGACTTCCATCACACGATGGCGGAGTATTTCGAGACGAAGGCAACGCTTTTCACGGACGAGTGGTGCGCCGCGGCCGTAATCGGTATCGACGATGCCTATGGAAGAACTTTGGCAGCACGTGTCACGGTTCCTCACTTGACCGTTTCTTCGTGTGGTAGCGCCGCAGACGTCTTCGCGACCGCCATTGACACAGGACGGACGGGCACTGCCTTCACCGTGCACCACGAGGAGTGGAGTAGGCGAATCCGATTACGTCTGCTCGGCAGTCACCAAGTCGACAATGCCTTGACGGCCATTGCTTCACTGAGACTGGGTGGGGTGGACATGGCGACGGCTCTCGACGGTATCGAGGAACTCGACGCCGTTCCCGGACGGCTGGAACGTGTGGACCTCGGACAGAACTACCTAGCATTTGTCGACTACGTCCACAATCCATCGGCTCAAAGCCGACTGTTTCCCTATTTGCGCTCGCTGACAGCAGGAAGGTTGATTGTCGTCGTCGGTGCCACCGGAGGTCGGGACTCAGGAAAGCGTAAGCCGTTGGGGCACATAGCCGGGACATTTGCAGATGTAGTCATCGTGACCGACGAAGGTCCGTTTCACGATGATGCTGCGGGTTTGAGAAACGATGTTGCTTCGGGGTCTCGTGACGCGAAACATGCTGAAACAGTGATCATTCCGGACCGCAGTGAGGCTATCGGAGTTGCCGTCTCGCGGGCACGATCAGGCGATGTCGTCCTCGTCGCCGGTAGAGGACATGATCACTCGATGAATTACGGCGGAGTGGAGATACCCTTCGACGATCGTGACGCGCTCGAACGTGCGGTGATCGAGCGCGCGTAGCTCCTTGAGGTGGACTGGGCATGCCTTCACCATCATGGACTCGCCTACCTTCAAAGCTGAAGGAGTCCTGATCGTCTGGAACGAGAACTGCGACCCGCGGACCTGGCGACGCTACTGCTCGAGTGCCACCTCAGAAGAAGATCAGGGAAGCCGACGCCAGGTAGGCGAGTGCAAGTCCCGAGAGGATCCAAGCCATGTAAGGACGAATATAGAGGCGCCGCAGGCGATGCCAGCGTGGGGAGGCTCGCAGGATTGCTCCCACCGATCCGAGCAGCAACATGAGACTTGGGGCGAAGACGAGAAGACGGCGATCCCTCGGCGAGCACACCAAGGCGTCGGTGTCGAAACATTCGCCACGCCGAGAACCCAACCATACGATCGCAAGTATCAGTAGCGCTGCTGCCAGCACGACGGACAAGCCGTAGGTTTTGGTCCGCCTGTCGATCTTTCGCGCACGGCGCTGTATCTCCTCGGTGGCACCGGGTTGGTCGCTCAACTCTCTCATCTCCGTCAAACCTTGTCTGATCGGCCGTCGGGGCTTGTTGCGACAGTCGAATCTACTGGTATCCAGGCCAATACGAAAGCCGAACCCAAGACTCCGGTCAAGGTCCCCATGATCAGACCGCCGAAGTTCGCTGCCGGGAGGGCCACCAGCGAGAGAATCATCGCACAGACCCCAGCAGGTAGTCGGGTGTCGACGCGTAGTAGCGCGGAAGCTGCGCACAGGGCCATGAGTGCGGCCAACAGCAGTGTGGAAACCCCGGCGATGGTACTGATGGAAATCAGAACGTCACCCAGGCGCACGGTCACGACGGCGGGTAGCAACAGAAAGCCGGCCGAAACTCCCAGCAGAATTGATCCGGCGAAAGGCCGCTGCCTTCGCCATGCGGCGAAGGCAGCTCGCTTCGTCAACATCCGACAGCGCCCTTCTCGACACTCATGGCCAGCTTGTCGATGACGACTTGTGTTGCGGTCAAGGAAATGATCTCGACGCGAGCCTGTGCCAAACTCGAGTCGCCGGCGGTTATGGCTGATGCGTCAGGCGGATCGAGTTCGGATATCTCGCCGAGTGCAGAGACTTCAGCACCCAATCGCGCATCGTGTGCGGTGATGGCGCCGCCGAGAGACGCTGCGTCCAAAGTGATGCCGGAAGCGGTCGTTCCGTCGCCGGGGGCACGAATGCTCATGGTGACGTCACCCAGGAACGGAACTCCGTGAGCGACAGTCGACAAGCACAGGTCGGTCAGGCGCACCTGTTGGATATGAGCGGCGATGCTCGCAGATGCGTCTCCGGCAGTCTCCGCCGCTCGGGGATAAACCTGAATGCCTTGGGCTTCGACCGCGGAAACGCTTCCCGTGAATCTCTGCCCAGACACCACGATATTCATGGGCAGTTTTCCCTGCGCGATGCCGGCACCCAGAATCACGACGGCCAACAGACCTAGACCGACTATGACCACAAAGCGCCCCTTGTGAACCGAACTCACTGGTCTGCGCCTTTCATTGCTGTGTTCTGCGTTTCGGTAGTTCACACTGAAGTCACGCACTGAGGCTCGTGGTGTCCTTCTTCGTGGTTCGGCGAGAGAGTGCGTAAAGCACTATCCCGACCGCGAGAAGTGCTGCCGCGCGTAGCCATGTCGCCGCGCTTTGCTGAGTGAGCAATGCGACGCAGGTGAGAAGAGCCAGAATCGGAAAGATAGTCGGTGCTCGAAAATGACTGTGTTTCACAGAGTCACGACGCAGGACGAGTACGGCGATATTCGTGCTGATGAAGACGACGAGCAGGAGCAGTACCACCGTCTCGGCCAAGGCCGCCAGCGAACCGGTCAGGCACAGTGCCATGGCGACAGCAGTGGTAGCCACGATTGCCAACCATGGAGTCCGGCGCCCGGGAAGTACCTTCGCGAACGGGCGCGGGAGCAGGCCTTCGGATGCCATCCCGTAAGTGAGTCGGCTGGCCATGATCATGGTCAACAATGCACCGTTGGCGACGGCGACGAGTGCGATCAGGCTGAACAGGCGAGGGGGGAAGCCGACGTCGGCAGCTGACACCACGGCAAGCAGCGGGCCCGAGGACGCCGCAAGTTCATCGGCCGGGAGAACAACCGAAACAGCCAGTCCCACAAGCACGTATGCGGCACCCGCTGTTACCAATGCTCCGAACAATGCGCGCGGGTAGACCTTGCTCACGTCCTTCACCTCTTCGGCGACGTTCGCTGATGTCTCGAATCCGACGAACGAGTAGTACGCGAGAAGTGCAGCAGCCAGCACCGCGAGTGCGGGTGACCGGGTTTCATCGAATTCGACGACGCGACTCAAAGTTCCGTCACCGTGCCCGAGCACGACACACGCGAGGACGACGACCAGAACCAGGCCGGTGACCTCGACGGCTGTCATGACGACGTTGGCGCGCATCGATTCCTTTATTCCTCGCGCATTGAGAAGTCCCACGAGGAGAAGGAAGACGAGTGCCGCCGGAACGGTAGGTACATCGATGAAGGCTTTGAGGTAGTCGCCGGAGAATGCGAGTGCAAGTCCGGCTGCGCTCGTGACACCTGCTGCCAGCATCGAGAAGCCGACGAGGAACGAGACGAGTGGTTTCCGAAAGGCTCGTTGAGCGAACACCGCAGCACCACCTGCGCGCGGATACTTCGTCACGAGTTCGGCGTAGGACGTTGCGGTCAACAGCGCCATCGCCAGGGCTACAAGGAGTGGCACCCAGACGGCTCCCCCGACCTCGCCGGCGATGACGCCCACCAACGCGTAGATTCCTGCGCCGAGAACGTCGCCGAGTATGAAAATGAAGAGGAGTGGGCCGGTTATGGCCCGGGCGAGAACATTTCGCCGGCCGCTCTGGTCGGCCTGTTCGGTACCGTCCACGTGCACCGACTGTTGGTCGCGTCGCATCTGCAAGGGTCATCCTGTCTTCACGGTGGCGTGCTGCCACCCAGGTGTTGTCACTTACCCAGGCGCCCTGGTCTCAAACGCGAAATGAACCTTGACACACGTTCCGCTCACCACGCGTCTCTTTCCGCCGTGAACACGCGGAAAGAGCGGCGTCAGAAATCCTGACGCCGCTGAGCTTGGCTGTCCGCGAGGAGTTCGTCGGGGTGGACCGATCCGTCCGTGATCGCTCGGGCGAGTCCGCGCAGGGTCAGCACTGAGCGGGAGGCGTGATCGTCGATCAGCGCCCGTGCATCGGAGGGGGAGATGTCCAGGGTTCCGGCGACAAGCCCCGTGGCCTGGCCCACGTGCACACGCTCGTTGAGCAAGGTAAGTGTGCGCTCGGAGAGTCGGCCTGGATAGCCGCTCTCAGACAGTCGCGACCGCGTCGATCAGCTTGGCGCAGAATGCCGGAAGATCACCAGGGTTACGGCTGGATACCAAGGTATTCGGACCCGAAGTGCAGACGACCACCTCTTCGTCCACCCAAGTGCCGCCTGCGTTGGTGATATCCGTGCGCAGACTCGGCCACGACGTCAGAGTGCGACCCGCAACCACCCCGGCTTCGACCAACGTCCACGGCCCGTGGCAGATCACTGCTACAGGCTTCCCGTCGTCGAAAAAACTACGGGCGAAAGCCACCGCTTCAGGACTCATTCGGAGGAAGTCGGGGTTGGCCACCCCGCCAGGAAGTACGAGAGCGTCGTATTCGGACGACGACGCCGATCCGAGTACCGCATCCACGTCGAAGACGTCAGCTTTGTCGAGATGGTTGAATGCCTGCACAGTTCCCGAGTCTGTCGAAACAATCGACGGCTGAGCGTGTTCCGCGAGCAATGCGTCCCACGGATCCGTCAGTTCGACCTGTTCGACGCCCTCCGACGCGGCGAGGAATGCAACTTTCTTTCCTGCGAGTTTCTGGCTCATGCTTGATCGTCCTTCCTGGACCGTCATCGTGACCGCTGAGCAATTGCTCAGCTGGAGGCGCCTTCGGTGTCGTCGAAGAACGACCATTCGTCGTCGTGACGAACTTCCATTCGCCACCCCAGTTCCGAATTGTCGGCACGGGCGTCCACAAACCAAGCATGTGCGTCGTCGGCGCTCTCGATGTCGCGCGTGTCGGTCACGTCGCCTGCGGGATTGATCACTCTGTAAGTAGCCATTCGGTTCGGCTTCCCACAGTGACCGTTCTCTAACCATGCCTCGTTTCGTTGATGAAACATTCTTGGCCAGCGCGACTTACACGACGCTTGGCCGTACCCGCTCCCAGCGCCCACTGTCCGGTTGATACGCGATGAGGCCCGCACTTTCGAATGCGTCGATCCACCCTTGCATCGGCCACTCCCCCCATCGTTTGTGAAACACACGTGCATTGATCAGGATGTCGTCAAGGTGCTCAACGGGTGGATCCGACACCGGATGGAATTGGTGGTATGCATCTGCGCCACCGACCCAGGTCAGTTTCACACCCTTTCCTCGGGCGGCCCGCGCGAAATCGGTGTCCTCCCCTCCGTATCCGAGGTAGTCCTCGCAGAATCCACCGAGTGCACGCCACGTCGTAGCGGTGAGCGCGAAGGACAACGACCAGAATAGATCGAAGTCGTTCCCGTCCAGGATTTTTCCGTCTGGGGGCGCCGGCCTCGCTGGATGCGGGTTGTGCAGCAATGCCAACGAGTCCGAACTGGTCGAGTCGGCGACGGGGTGGGGCAGGTAGGTGACCGGCCCGCAAAACAATGCGGGGGTGGAACCCTCCGAACGTGCGGCTTCGAGGTACCTCGTCAGAAGAAGCGGCGCTGCAATACAATCGACGTCGAGAAACACGAGCAATTCGGCACCCTGGCGCAGAGCTTCGGCGGCCCCGATATTTCGCGCGCGAGCCAGCGGTAGGGCGCTTCCCACGGGAACGTCGATCTCGATTACGCGGGCAGCGCTTTCCTCCTGCGCAACTACGGTTTTCACCGCAGAGTCTCCCATGGCGACGATGAAATGCGAGAACGGTGTGGTTGTGTCAACAGCGAGGCCGCGGACGTGCATTCTCAAGTGCGAGTGGCGACCGCGCACGATCGTGATCACGGCTGTTCTCATGTCAGCGGTCCAAATGCCGTTTCGCGACCGACTCGATAACTCTCGCTGCTCGCGCAGCGGCGCCCGAACTCTGCCACAATGTCCAACCTCCACAATCGAGAGCTTGTGCCTCTGAGATCAATTCGGGCCACGCGTCGAGCGCCGGCCAGCCCGGCAACGTCACTGCGAGATTGTGCATCGACAATGCGTCGGCGGTCGCAGTCTGTTCTCCGAACGGACGTTTCTGCGCAATCACGATAGCCGGCTTGCCGGCGATCGAGATGTCGGCAATCGCGTTCTGGCCCGCGTGGGAGACCACGACATCGCTCGCACAAATATCCGGCCAGGGATCTGAAACCCACGTCCCTCCTGGCAAGCCGAGCCCCTTCCAATGAAAGGAATCATGCTGTGCCGCAGCAGCTTGTACGTCGGCGTCGGACACCGCTGATCCGCCGGCGCCGCTCAGCACAACGACGCGGGGTGTTGCGGGATTACCGACCGACTGAGATGAGCACGCCCGGCCGTCGAATCGGCTGATCCCGCCCACATAGGTGGTCTTGTCCGCATACGGGTGGAGCCAGTGCGGGTCGTAAACCTCCTGTGGCCAGGCCGCAATAATGTGATCAGCAAGGCGATACGCCAATTGATGCGCGGCGTCTGTCCTGTCTCCTGGCATCGCCAAGACGATGACCGGGACACCCATCAGGCGAACAAAGGTCGCAATTTCGATCGATACGTCCACGACCACGGCCTCCGGGCACGTGGTCGCTATCCAGTCCGCCACGCGAGCCATTCGAGAGCGAAGTCCGGGTTCGTGTATGGGCGCCCAATGAAGCGCCCCGTTCGCGGTGGGGTTGAGTCTGTGGGCTTCGTCGTTGTCGAGTTGCAACTGAACATGGTCGTCGAAGTCGTGCAGGGCAACCGAATCGGCACTGGTGAGTGCAGTGACGTCGGAGGAGAGATGCGCTGCGATCGACGCGGCGCGAGTGAGGTGCCCTCGGCCCTGATGATGGATGTAGTAACCGATCATCAGCTTGCTCGTCGCGTAGTTGTCGACGCACAGGCCATTTCGTCGTACAACTCGAGGTAGCGGTCCACCATCCGCCGTTCCGAGCAGTGGCTTACCGCTCGCGCGCGTGCGCTCGGCCGAGCCAACTGCATCGCATCGCCGATTGCGGCAGTCAGTGCGATCACGTCGTCGGCCGGGACCAAACGTCCACAGTCGGGCGTGAGAATCTCCGGTATGCCGCCCCTGCCGTAGGCGACGACCGGTGTGCCACAGGCAAGAGCCTCGGCCACCACCAAACCGTACGGCTCGTCCCATTGCGGCGTGACAAGAGCAACCGCAGACATTCCTACCGCAGAGACCAGATCGTCGGTCACTAGATGGCCGAGATAGCGAATGGTGCCGTCGAGTTCGGGTTCGATTCGTTCCCTGAAATAAGCATGGTCACTGACCGGGCCGGCGAGTACCAACGGCATACCGGCCGCCCGGGCCGCGGTAATCGCATGGTGGGCGCCCTTTTCCGGCACGATTCGACCGAACCAGATCAGACGGCGCCCGCCAGGGCCCTGATGCCATTGATCCGTGTCGACTCCGTTGTGTACGACATCGACATCGCCGGCAGCGTGTTTCCATGCTTCGGCGGTGTAGCGGCTCACGGCGGCAAACCGACCGGGGGACCCGCCGGCCGCGATCGCTGATTCCAGCCAGGGCGTCGGTGGCGTGTGCAAAGTGGTGAGCACGGGAGTGTTCAGCGTCGACGTCATCGCCACCGGCAGATAGTGAAGGCTGTGGTTGTGGATGACGTCGAAGCTCTCCGCGTAGTCTCGCGACAGGCGGAGCATGAGGTCGAGATAGGCATGATGTTCTTGCATGAAATGCTCTGCCGGCATGGAGATATCAGATCGGGCAGCCGCGCTGATTGGGGCTGGACGGACGTCGATCAACTCACAAGCGAGTTCCGGATCCGATCCTGGTCCGGCAAACAAGGTGACATCGTGGCCGACTTTTCGCAGTGCCGCAGCCAGATGCCATACATGGGCCTCGAGACCGCCGGCGAATGGTTGAATGACTGGATAACGACTCGAAGCGATCAGAGCTATGCGTAGAGCCCTCATGCGAGAACCTTCTCGTAGATCTCGCGGTGGGCAGAAGCTGACAATCGGCGCTGCCTGGTACGCATTGCGGTGGAAAGACGCACCGGCTCTTCCGAATACAATTCGCGGACGCATCGATCCAGCGACTCGGCATCGAAATGATGCTCGTCGAACCCGTAAACCTTGCAGTCCTGCTGTTCCGAGTAGAACCCACAACTGGGCGCAATGACGGCTGTGCCGAGGTCGTAACACGCCTCCAGCCATCCAGAATGCGTCCCGAAGCGGTATGGCAACACCGAAACTGACAGGGACATAAGGTAAGTCCACAGCTCGTCGTCACTGAAGTAGGGGTGTACCACTACGTCGACGTCCCGTCGACGCGCATACTCCGTCAGTCTGTTCGCTGCCTGGGGTGCATACCAATGATTATCCGGATCGAAGATCTCGTCGTGGACGTTCACGACCAATCGCGCTCCCGGCAACGTCGCAATCGTCGCGCAGAGCGTGTCCAACACCGGAAAGGGATCCATGTTGGGACGCAGGCTTTTCACGTGGACTCCCACCGTGAAATCCGTTGCCGGGGGCCGTGCCCGTTCGAAGTTCTCCAACTCGATCACGTGGGGATGAGGCAGCACTGTGCATTCCCGGCCCCAATTGTTCGCGACCACCGCCGCCGCACCCGGCGTCAGGGTGATAAGAGAATCCGCTGCGGGAATCAATACGTCCAACAATTCGCGATGTTGCTCTGGTTCCGGCTGATGCGGATTGCGCAGATCATGCACCGTGTAGACGAGAGGAACTCTGTGGCTGCGTAATTCGTGGACGATGTCCTCCATCACCCGTGGTGCGATTGCGTCGAAACCGAAGTGAACGTGGAAGAGATCGAACAGGTGGTGATGGTCCCGAATCCACGCGGGATCCAGCATCACCGGTGGCCACCATCCGCCGGGAACCTTGCGGCCGTCCTCGGGGATGGGATCGTCGAGGCGAATGATGCTGTCGGTTCCCGCCCCAGGTCTGCCGCCGGTTCCCGACGGTGGGGCCAAGTGCCGGACGTACACGTGCGACGCGGGCACTGACGCAACACGAATCACGGAGGCTTTCGTGGAGTAGTCGATGCCCGTCGAGGTCGTCAACGGTTCCCCGGGACTGGCTTCCCAGTTCATCTCTCTCCTTGTATTCGGTTGGTCGCGTAGTTTGGACCGTCGCCCTGTGACGCGCGGCAGCCCAGCCTGCAGCACAAGGCGACGGTCCTGTGAATCGGGAAGCCCACCAGCGCCGATCCACCACACCCTTTCTCAGGATGCAGAGGGCAGATGCCCACGGCCTAGCTTCCACAAACATCGGAGGTGCCTGGCTCAGTTGCCCTTGGCGGAGCGGGAACGTCGCTTGCGGCGACGGAGGATGAGCACGAACACCAGCGCGAAGCCGAGCGCGGCCGCGACGGCGGCTGGTTGCTGCTTCACACGTTCGACATCCCGTGACACTTCGCTTTTCACGCGGGCCGGGACGTCGGCCTTTTCGGCGAGTGCGCCCACGGTCGCGGCCAGGGCTTCACGTTGCGCTTGAACATTCTCGTCGGGCCCGTCTGTGGCAGTGCTCATTTCAGTCCCTTCTTTGCAGTGACGATGTCAGCCTTGACGCTTTCGACGGTCTCTTCCGGAACAGGCGGCGCCGCGGACTTCGCTCGTTTGGCACCCACGAGTGCGGTGATTGCACCTACGGCGATCACGATTGCCGCGATTATCAGAGCTGCAAGCCACGGGTGGAGTGCAGTCGCCAACCCGAGTACTGCTGCCGCAAGCAGTACTCCGAATCCGTACAGCAGAAGCAGAGCGCCCGCGCCGGAGATACCGAGTCCAACACCCAATCGGGTGCTCTTCGTCTTGACTTCGGCTACGGCGTGCGACATCTCGGCGCGTACGAGGTCTGACATCTGCTCGGTTAGGCGTTCGACGAGTTGTACGGTCGAGAGGGAATGCGGGTCTACCGCATCGGCGTCGACAGTTTTCGTCGGAGAGGTGCTGGTAACGGGTGCCCGGGTATCGGATCGCTCGGTCATGGTCGAAATCCCTTCGTTGTCTTCGCCGCCGTGCGTTTCGCGAAGCTCGCGACCGGCGGCGATGTCTTGTGCGTGTTGACGAGCGTTCTTGTCCGAAACGCTGGTGTCCCGCGGAGGCAAGCGGAGGAATTCTTCGGCTTCGATCCCGGCCTGCAGTTGCCGGCCGCGTTCGAGTTCCGCATCAACCTCCGCTCCGAACAACAACGCGAGGTTGGTGATCCACAACCAGAGGAGGAAGATGACCGCCCCGGCCAACGAACCGTAAGTCTTGTTGTAACTACCGAAATTGCTCACGTAAAAAGCGAATCCGACTGAAGCCACGATCCACACTGCAATAGCGAGTGCTGCTCCGACACTGATCCACCGAAATTTCGGCTGCTTCACATTGGGAGTCACGTAGTACAGCACGGCCACGGCCAGCGTCACACAGATCAGAATGACGGGCCACTTCGCAATGTTCCAGGTTGTCACGGCGCCGTCGCCGATTCCCAACTGATCGCCCAGCGCTTTGGCAACGGGGCCGCTGACGACGAGCATCAGGTTTACCGCAGCAACCAACAGAAGGCCGGCGAGGGTGACGGCCAGTTGCAGAGGACGAAGTTTCCATACGGGTCTGCCTTCGTCCACCTCGTACATGCGGTTCATCGCACGCCCGAACGCGCCGACATAACCGGAGGCCGACCACAATGCGCCCGCGAGGCCGACTATCAAGGCGAAACCGGCTGTGGGGGCCGCCACGAGCTGCTCGACGGTGCCACGCATCGTGTCCACAGCCGAGTCCGGGCCGACAGCGGCGACCAACTCCATCACCGTGTCGACGCTGGCACGTCCCTGGCCGACAACGCCCAACAGGGATACGAGTGCCAGGAGTGCCGGGAACAGTGACAGCACAGCATAATACGTCAGTGCCGCTGCTAGATCTGTGCATTGATCGCGCGTGAACTCGCGGGCCGAGCGCCGCGCTACGAACTTCCACGACTGTGCCGTCAGATCGGTCGGGTCGGAAGGCTTGTGCGGGTCGTCCGCATCAACCGTGTGTGTCGCCATGCTCGGGTTGCTACCCCGTTGGTCCGCTGTCGAAACTCAGTCGTGAGCAGTCTCGGTTTTGTACTCTTCTCGGTCGAGGACAGCGAGCGCCGCGAGTAGCCCGCGGCTGGACAAGATTATCGAAGGCGCGGCGGCCGTTGTGACTTTTCCCTGCTGCAACAGTTTTTCGAGTTCCTCCAACCTCCGCCGGGCGAGAGGCAAAGTCGTGACCGCGTGATCGTCGGTGGGATCGTGTACCGGACCTTTTCCCGCATCGGCAAATGCTCCGGCCATCGCTTCGAGCAAGTCGGAGACGGCGCCTTGCAAGGTCTCGTTCTCGGCGAAATCGCTGTCCTCGACGGCGAGGATCAGCGCCATGAGATGTAACGTCGCTCGGTCGAGTGCTTCGGCGGCGGGACGAAACAGATCGGAGCCACCGACGCGCAACCAACTGCGCTTGCGAAAATTTCCGACCAGGCTGGCTTCACCTTCCATCACTGCGGCGTGCGCAGCGACGGACTTGTTCACCGAGAGGGTCCGTCGACGCCAGATATCGCTAGCTCCAGCACCGCTTTTCACGTCCTCGGCCATTTGTCGGAGAATGCCTGAGACCTCCTGCGTACGCGAGACCAAAAGGTCTCTGGCATCGGAGAGATGGTCGGGCGGGACCATCACGGCATTGACAGCGATGCCCACGAACACTCCGAGCACCACGTCGCCTATCCGGTGCATGACGAGGTACGGATTGGTCGCGGTTCCGTACAGAAGAACCAGTACGGCGGTGACGGCCACCCAGATCCCGTCAGGTGACAACCGCGGAATGCGGCCGACGAGTATTCCTGCACCCGTTGCGAGGGCCAACGCGGCAACGGTCGGGAGGGTCACCGCTGCAAAGGCGGCCACAACCACACCGAGGACGACCACGCTCACCTGGCGGGCGGCTACCCGCATCGAGTTGCGCACCGTGTTCCCGATGATGAAGAGTGCAGCATACGGGGCGAGAAATGCTTCAGGACTGTGAAAGACGCTGTTCGCGATCACCCAGGCGATGACGACGGCTACTGCGCCTTTGAGAGCTGTGACCAGGCCTATGCTTTCGCATCGCCGGATCAGGGGATGCTCGAGAATTCCTTGCTCCTTAGCCTTCTACGGTTGTCCGACACTTCGTCCGAACAAAATCTTGTCCGCTGTTACCGGCAACTCGCGTACTCGCACGCCGGTAGCATCGTAGATCGCATTGACCACTGCGGCTGCAGCCCCGACGATCCCGATCTCGCCGGCACCCCGCGATCCCATCGGATTGACGTGTATGTCGACCTCGTCGAGCCAAAAGGCTTCGATGTCTTGCACATCCGCGTTTGTGCTGATGTGGTAGTTCGCCAAGTCGTGAGTCATCACGTGGCCGAATCGGTTGTCCCGGAAGCTCTCCTCATGCAACGCCATGGACAATCCCATTGTCATTCCGCCGATCAGTTGCGAGCGAAGCGTTTTCGCATTGATTGCACGTCCGATCGAGAACACACCGAGCATCCGGGGGATCCTGATCTCGCCGGTGTCGCGATGGACGCGGGCCTCTACGAAGTGAGCACCGAACGAATGCATGGAGTAATCGTCCTCATCCGGATTCTTCGGCGTTTCAGTTGTCGTCTCCGCGCCGGCAATGGGAGTTGAACCGTGCTTCGTGCGGAACTGGCGGGCAGCTGCAACGATGGTAGAGCCCCACGACGAGATGCCGGCGGATCCACCGGCAACTGTCGCGAAAGGAAGTTTGGTATCGCCGATTTCGAGCCGCACTTCCTCGATACGGCATCCGAGAGCATCGGCGGCAATCTGCGTCAGAGCTGTCCAGGTTCCCGTACCGATGTCCGCCGCGCCGATCTGGACGGTGTAGATTCGATCGGTTCCGAAGACGATGCGCGCTTTCGAACCAGGATTGGTCATTGCCGGATAGGTTGCCGCCGCCATGCCGGTACCCACCATCCAGTCGCCGTCCAGGCTGCGTCCACGGCTTGGGCCCCGATTCTCCCAACCGAATCTCTCCGCACCGCCTCTCATGCATTCAATCAAATGTCTTCCCGACCAGGGATTGCCGCTCTCCGGATCGACTTCCGGTTCGTTGCGAACGCGAAGTTCGATCGGGTCGAGACCGCAAGCTACGGCAAGTTCGTCCATCGCGACCTCGGCCGCGTACATTCCCGGAGTCTCACCCGGGGCACGCATCCAGAACGGGACCGCAACATCGAGGGCTGCAACTCGGTGCGAGGTAGAGCGATTGGGTGTGGCATACATGATCCTGGTGGCAACAGCAGTCTGTTCCGCATATTCCTTGATCTTCGACGTTTGTTCGATGACGTCGTGGGACACTGCCGTCAGATGGCCGTCGGTGTTTGCGCCGAGGCGGATGCGTTGGATCGTGGAGGTGCGGTATCCGACGATCGCGAACATCTGCTGCCGCGTGAGCGCGAACTTGACCGGTCGCCCCGCCGTCCTACGGGCAGCGAGAATCGCTAATACGTTGTGCGCGTGTGGTGATCCCTTCGAACCGAAGCCTCCGCCGACGTGTGGCGCCACGACACGCATCTGATCGAGTTCGAGCCCGAACATCGGTGCCAGAGTCTCGCGGACGACGTGGACTCCTTGGGTGGAGTCGTACAGGGTGAGGCTTGTGCGCCCGTCTTTGGCGCCATCCTTCCAGACTGCGATGCAGGCGTGCGGTTCCATGGGATTGTTGTGTTCGAGTGGGGTGGTGTAGGTCTGGTCGATTGTCACTTCGGCATCCGTGAAGGCGGACTCGATATCGCCGGCAGTTGTGTCGGTCGGGAAGCCGTTGACATCCTCCGGGGCATAAAGGTCGTCGCGATCGGATCGCAACTCGGAGTCATGCGGGAGTTCGTCGTACTTGACTTGCACCAATCCCGCGGCATGACGGGCTGTCTCGGGTGTTTCGGCGATCACAGCACCGATGAATTGTCCACGGAAGTGGACGGCTGGGTCCTGGAGCACGGACAGCTCTTGATCTTCGGTATCCGCCAAGTGTGGGGCATCGAAGACGGTGATCACGGCGACCACACCCTGAAGTGCCTCTGCCAGTTCCGTTTTCATGCTGACGACGCGGCCACGCGCAATCGTCGCCTCTACGGCGTGCAGGTAGGTGGGATTTTCCACGGGATGCTCGAATGCGTAGAGCGCAGTGCCGGTGACCTTCGCGTATCCGTCGACGCGCTCGATCGGATTTCCCAGGTAGCTCGGTTCGATCATCTTCATTTCATGGACCTTCCCGCGGTGAGTGACCGCAGAACCGAAACCATGACGCCGCGTGTCAAAGGAATCTTGAAAGCATTGCCCGACTGTGGTTTCGCGTCCGCTAGTTCTGCATCTGCCGCCCGTATGAAGACTTCCTCGGTCGGCGTAGATCCGCGCAGGACCTCTTCCGCCTTGTAGGCGCGCCAGGGACGGTGCGCCACGCCTCCGAGAGCGATTCGGGCTCCGGTGACAATATCGTCTTCGAGTTCGATCTCGGCGGCAACCGAGACCAGAGCGAAAGCGAACGAGGCGCGATCACGTGTCTTGAGGTACGTCGACAGCGCCGCTGGGGCGGGCGCGGGCAACTCGACCGCAACGATCAACTGGTTTGGGGCCAGGGCGGTGTCGCGCTCTGGTGAATCGCCAGGGAGACGGTAAAATTCGGTGATCGGAATGCGGTGTTCGCCACCCTCGTCTCGGACGACAATGACGGCGTCCAGTGCAGCCAGTGCGACTGCCATGTCCGACGGGTGAACGGCAATACATTGGTCGGAGGCACCCAGGATCGCGTGGTAGCGCACGTAGCCTCCGATGGCAGAACAACCCGATCCGGGTTCTCGCTTGTTGCACGGAGTTGTCACGTCCTGGAAGTAGACGCACCTGGTTGCCTGCATCAGGTTGCCGGCAGTGGTCGCCGCATTGCGTAACTGCCCTGATGCTCCGGACAAGAGGGCACGCGCAAGCACTGCGTATCGGCTACGGATGACGGGGTGGGCTGCGAGATCGGTGTTTCGGACTGTCGCTCCGATACGGACCCCTCCATCCGAACGCACTTCCACAGCGGCGAGGGGCAACCGACTCACGTCGATCACCATCCGCGGGTTGACCACGCCGAGTTTCATGCGGTCGACCAGGTTCGTACCCCCTGCCAAAAAGGCGGCACCGGGATTTTCAGACATCAGGGTCAACGCGCCGTCCACGTCCTCGGCGCGTCGGTACTCGAACGGCATCATGACTGCGCCGCCTGGCGAATTGCTGCGACGATGTTGCCGTATGCAGCGCAGCGACAGAGATTCCCGCTCATGCGTTCTCGAATCTCGGCGTCGTCCAGATCCGGGTCGACGTCGAGGTCTTGCGTGACATGACTGGGGTGTCCGGCCTTCACTTCGTCGAGCATTCCCACTACCGAGCACACCTGCCCTGGGGTGCAGTACCCGCACTGGAGCGCGTCCTGGTCGAGAAAGGCTTGCTGCACGGCATGTAGGCCGTCGTGATCCGATAGACCGCTTGCCGTGGTGATCTGTGCGCCGTCCTGCGCTACTGCGAACGTCAGGCATGTGACAGCGCGCCGCCCGTCGAGAAGGACCGTGCACGATCCGCACTGTCCGTGGTCACAGCCCTTCTTCGGGGACGTCACGCCGAGACGATCCCGCAGCGCGTCGAGCAGCGTGGTTCGGGTGTCGACAGTCAGGGGGCGGCTACTGCCGTCCACGGTCAACGTGATCTCGGCATCGATTCGCGAGGACTCCATGACGAGCACCTACCCCGCTCAGGATTACTCAAACGGGCAGCGCGCGATCTGACGATGCGATGTTTGTCAGATCGCGTGCAGGGTAGGGCCACTGTCTACGAATACGCATAGGTGCGAATCCGCAACGAAACTGGAGGAATAACGTGCCAGATGACAAGAGCGGCCCCAGCGAAGGCATCAAAGGCGTCGTCGAAGACGTCAAGGGTAAGGCCAAGGAAGCTGTCGGTGCGGTGTCCGGAAACGACAGCATGACTCGCGAAGGACGCGCCCAGCAATCCGTACCAGGCGCTCCAGCCCCGGAGACTCCGGACCTGGCCGAGCCGGTCAAGCCGCGCCGCCCGTTGCCGCCCAAAGATGATCAGCGGCAACCCGAGGTGCGCACCGTTGCGGGCGCAGAGGGGAAGGTCAAGGGAGCCGGCCGTTCGCAGCGGGGTGAATATCTCACCACCGCAACAGGTACGAGGCTCTACGAGACCGATCATTCGCTCACGGCGGGGGAGCGGGGACCGACCCTTCTTCAAGACCACCATCTGCGCGAGAAGATCACGCACTTCGACCACGAGCGGATTCCGGAGCGCGTAGTCCATGCAAGAGGCGCGGCCGCGCACGGCACGTTCCTCGCGAACGGAGCAGCTGAAGGCATCTGCAAAGCAGCAGTGTTCGCATCTGGTGCCAGAACACCGGTATTCGTGAGATTCTCGACCGTGCTGGGTTCTCGCGGCTCGGCAGACACGGTGCGGGACACACGCGGCTTTTCCACCAAGTTTTACACCGATGAAGGTGTTTTCGACTTGGTAGGCAACAACATTCCGGTCTTCTTCATTCAAGACGGAATCAAGTTCCCCGACATCATTCATGCCGCGAAGCCTCACCCTGACCGAGAGATCCCGCAGGCACAGAGCGCTCACGACACGTTCTGGGATTTTGTTTCTCTCCACACCGAGGCCACCGCTCACACGTTGTGGAACATGTCCGATCGAGGCATCCCTCGTTCGTATCGCATGATGGAAGGCTTTGGCGTCCACACGTTTCGACTCGTGAACCCCGACGGCGAAACGAATTTGGTCAAGTTTCACTGGAAGCCGGCGGCCGGCGTCCACTCTCTGGTGTGGGAGGAAGCTCAGATCGCCGGAGGTGTAGATCCGGACTTCCATCGTCGCGATCTCGCCGATGCCATCGAAGCGGGCGCGTATCCCTCTTGGGATCTCGGCGTGCAGGTGTTTCCGGATACCGAGGACGAAATGTTCGAGGGCATAGACCTGTTGGACCCCACGAAGCTCATCCCGGAGGAGATCGCACCGGTTCAAATCATCGGGACGATGACTCTCGACGCCAATCCCACCAACTTTTTCGCCGAGACCGAGCAGGTCGCGTTTCATCCGGGACACTTGGTTCCTGGTATCGATATCACCAACGATCCTCTCCTGCAAGCACGTCTGTTCTCGTACCTCGATACTCAGATCACGCGTCTGGGCGGCCCCAACTTCGATCAGATTCCGATCAACCGTCCGCATGTGCCCGTCAATGACATGCTTCGTGACGGATTCCATCAGGACGGAGTACACAGCGGCGTAGCGCCATACCATCCCAATTCGCTCGACGGGGGTTGCCCGTTCCTGGCCTCACCGAACAGCGCCGCTTACATCGAAGTGCCCGAAGAAGTTTCAGGACGCAAGGTGCGTCAAGCGCCTGCGACGTTCGACGACCACTTCTCGCAGGCACGCCTGTTCTATCGCAGTCTGTCTCCGATCGAGCAGGAGCACGTCGCGGGGGCATACACCTTCGAGCTGGGGAAGTGCTTCGAAGAGAACATCAAGACGCGAACCCTGGGCGTCTTGGCGAACATCGACCCAGGCCTCGCCGCCACGGTCGCGAGCGGTCTGGGCCTTCCGACGCCGGAACCCTCAGAGTCGCTGGAAGATCCGGAGCCGAGTCCGGCACTCTCACAAGTGGGCGCGGAATGGCCGGTCGACGGCAGGATTATCGCTCTGGCAGTCGACGAGAACTCCGATCTCGACACCGTCGCCGCAGTGCGCGGCCAAATTGTCGACGCTGGAATGGTGCCGCTCGTTCTCGGTCCGCACGGAGGGACGATCGGGGGCGGCGACAACGCTGTAACGGTGCAGAGAACATATTTGACGGCGCGTTCGATCGAGTTCGACGCCATCTTGCTCAGCGGTGACGTGTCGAGGATCGGCGAAGGCAAATTGGATCCTCGCGTCGAGACGCTTCTCAACGAGATGTATCGACACAGTAAGGCAATCGGCGGTTGGGGTGAGAGTGCGAGTGCTCTTGCTGCTGCAGGTATCGACGAGTCTGCACTCGGTGTCGTCGTCGACGCGGATGCCGAGGCTGCTCTGGCCGCAGTCACTCAACTCTTGAAGACGCACCGCGTGTGGGGGCGTTTCGAGGTCCCGCTGACTGCCTGACGGATGTCTCCCGGCCATAGTTGTTTCCGGCCGTCTGCCCGGGGAGTCGACCGAATGCTCGCGAATGGTTTGCTCCCTGGGTAGTCCGGCGGCACGGTGCTCACATCGTGTCAGCCCCGGCGTCGGGTCATTACTCACCCTGCTCTGCCGCAAACGATCGCTTAGAGGCCGCGAGGACATTCTCATCCGCGCGGGGTGATGTGCACCGACCGTGTCCAGGCAAAGCTGCGTGTTGACGATGTGTCGGATTCGCGTTGACGGGAGTTGAGTCGATGGGTAATTCACGTTGGACGAACTTGGCGAACGCGCCCCTCGAGGGCGGTTATCCAACGGCAGAGGCAGCCACGGCACTTCGTGAAGAGATGATCTTCCAACGCGGAGTGCAGCTCTACGAGTGGGCGCTACCTGCGGTGGCGTTGGAGTCGATGCGTCTGGCGTGCGGGTCGAGATTCGGTTTCGGCTGCACGACGCTGACTAGTTGGAGGCGAATCGGCGCGGAGGCGTTGGCGGTGACGTCGAATCCGGATGTCAGTTACGCCTTCGCGTGGCTGGATTTGAAGCAAGACGGTCCGACGGTGATCGAAGCAGCACCGCATCTGCAAGGGTTGGTCGATGACGCGTGGCAGCGTCCGGTCACCGACATCGGACTTGCGGGCCCCGATCAGGGTGCGGGTGGAAAATACTTGATCGTGCCGCCGGGACACGCCGATCCGCTTCCTGACGGCTACTTCGTATGCCACTCCCGCACCTTCCGAGTGCTGGTTTTTCTGCGAGGATTCTTCACCCCCGAAGATCCAGATGCGGGGCTGGCGCAGATCAACGCCACCAGCATCTATCCGCTCTCGGGGCTCGCCTCGCCGCCACCGATGAACCGTGTCGACGCCGTCGGTGTTGCCATCGACATGCTTCCACCTGCCGACCACTCCTACTACACGATGCTTGCGGAGATCCTCGATTACGAACCGGCCGATCGGGAAGACTTCACGATGCGTGGACTTGCCGCTACCGTCGGCGTCGTAGCGGGGAGGCAGTTCGCGCCCGATCCGACTGTGTCGACGATTCTCGACGCGGCCGCGTCAGTTGGCGAAAAGTACGGTGCGACTGTCTCGTTCAACCCGAGTGATCATCTGCGGGTATGGCCGGAGCGACGTTGGACCAGCAACATGATTCCCGGCCCTCACGTCACTGCCGATCCCGAATTCAACGCGGCCACGTATCAGGACTTTGACGAGCGTCTGACCTTCTTCTACTCGGCGTTCTCCACGTCAGACGCAATGTTCCTGGCGATGCCAGGCAAAGGCGCGCAATACGCAGGCGCGTTCTTCGATGCTGCAGGAGACCGGCCGATGGGCGAGAACGTGTACAGCCTGCACATCCCGGCAGACGTGCCGGTCGTGAATTACTGGTCGCTGGTTCTCTACGACACCGTAACCCGTTGTCTGATCGACAACGATGCGGGATCGCCCTCGATCGCCTCGAACCAGAATCTCACACTGAATGCAGATGGTTCTGCTGATTTGCATTTCGGGCCCGAAGCACCCACGGACGGTAAGAACTGGATCAAAACGGTGCCGGGGCGCGGGTGGTTCGCTGCTCTGCGCCTTTACGGTCCGACGCAGGCGTTCTTCGATCGCCAATGGACACCAGGCGACATCACCAATACGAAGGCGCAATAGCAATTCAGGACCGCCCTCACCACTCGGTGTCAGTGATCAACTGTGTAGCGGCGCCTCAACTCGTCTGACGGTTACCCCGTGCCAAGTTCGGCAAAGAACGTGCCAAACAATCGGAGAGTCACAGCCTGCTTGGGCGACCCCGTGAAACCGTCAACCGAAACTCATCCCGAATGGATGCGCAGTTCGGCGGATCGGGCAGCGAGCCATGAGGGCTGGGGACTCATCGTTGTTCCCTGACGAGTGAGGGCTGCCGGTTGCACGATCGACTATGCATTCGTGATGAGGTCACAGTACCGCGATGCCTTCGCGGACTTCGCGTTCGAAGGGATCGGCACTGTCACCCTCGAACTCGCCACTGCTGAGCGCGCATCCGCCGCGGTTGCACTGGGGGTGAGATATTCGAACTGCCACCACGCAAGATCGCAGTCGTAGCAAGGGAAGGTCAGAACACCCAGATCGTCGAACATTTCCTACGGCAGTGCGCCGAGCAATCCGAGCCCTAGGCTGAGGTGATCTCGACCTTGGGCTGTGGGTATTCGCGTCCGCCGACGGGAGCCGAGTGCGATGATTTTGTTCACAGGCACAACACTTCTCGGATTGTCGGTTTTCTCGAACAAAGCCGGCGTCTCGCCTTCCAGTGAATATGTAATACGCGTCACTCCCGAGTCGACAATTCGACCACGTGGGTTCCGCCCGTCGATCGCAGGAGGTGTCCCCGAGCGTTTCGTGATCGAACCCTCTGCACCGCAACCCGTTACGGGGGCGTCCGGCCCTGGTTCGCGGACATTTCATGAACTGCCGCGATGTATCTGCTCCGAGGATTTGCCGCAACTTCGAAAGGTTGTCCTTCATGCGAAAATCTCTGAAAATGTTCGTGAATGCTGCAGCGACGGTTGCGCTGTGCGCGACACTCGGACTCACGGGCGCGACCGGAACGGCGGCCGCCGATACGCCCGGCATTCCGAGCGTCGGGCACGACTGGGCGAGTGCAGGGCCGTACACACCGAGTGTCTCGATCGGGCTGGTGCACACTCTGTACTACCCCCGTCAGCTCGGCGCACGCGGCGAGAAGCACCCGGTTGTGATCTGGGGGAACGGAACCGGCGTGCTCCCCGGTGCATACACCTCCTTGTTGCGCCACTACGCGAGCCACGGATTCATCGTGGTCGCCGCCAATACCCCGGCAAGCAACTTCGCCATCACCATGCGGTCGGGAATCGACCTCATCGCCGACAAAGCGGCCACCCCGTCGAGCGTCTTCTTCGGCAAAGTGGACCTGGAACACATTGGTGCGGTGGGGCACTCGCAAGGCGGGTCTGCAGCGATCAATGCCGCGATCGACGACCGCGTCGACACCGCCGTCGCGATCCAGCCAGGCCCGCTCAACGATGTCGACCTCATCGACGAGCCAGTTCTCTATCTCGCTGGTCAGGCCGACGCAATCGTGTGGCCGGCGATCGTGCGGGCGATGTACGAGGACGCCGACCACGTGCCCGCCGAGTATCTGGAACTGCGCGGCGCCACGCACTTCGGTACGGCGATCACCGGCGGCGATATGCGCGGACCGAGCACGGCGTGGCTGCGATACTGGCTACTCGACGATCCGAACGCCCGCACCGAGTTCTTCGGAGCGAGCTGCGGATACTGCACTGACACCCAGCAGTTCTCGGACATCGACCGCAACGATCTGGCCCGTAAGATCCCAGGCTGACGGTCAGCCTCGTCGAGTTATTCGGAGATGAACAGCCGCTTCGGCGGGGTCGGCGGGGATCTGAACATCAGATGACGACGTAGCCGTACATTCGTTCACCCTGAGCCACAGTTCTGGCAGCCAGTTCAGCGAAGGCAGTCAGGAACGGCACCGATTCCTCCGACGGTTCACTCGTCTCATCGATCGCCCAGGCAGCCGCCGCAGCTGCGACGCCATCAGCGTTCAATTCGGCTAGTGCATCACGCAATTCGTCGGAAACAGCGAGCACAAGGGTGTCGCCGTCCTCGCTCATTGCGACGAGCGTCCCGCGGCGTGGGCCTTTTGCAACCTCGTCGTAGGGGCGACCGGTGAGAGAGGCCTCGAGCCGGCCGAGCGAGACGACCGGATCGACGCCCTTCGCCTGCAGAATGGGAGTCCCGCTCGCGGCCAACTGAATCCGCGGGCGGGTGGCGACGTCCGGAGAGGTTCGATGGAGGGCTTCGTTGGCCTCGATCACTGCCGGATCCAGGTCGACGAGTCCTTCGAGCGCAGCAGCGGCGTGCTCATCCGAGGGTGCCGTGAAGTAGTCGGTGATGGCGGACATGGCGCGATCATTCCACACACGATGTGCACCAGTGTCCCGGAGTCCTTCCGCGACTGGATTGATCGCCGTCAGGCAGGGCTTTTGTGTGCTTCCTCGATGGCCTTCGCGAAATGGCGAAGGCGGGGGCATTCGAGATCGGTACGCCACACGAGACCCAAGGCGGATTCGGGTAATCCATTGATCGGTACGAATCTGATGTCCGAGCGCTGACTGTAGGCGGCCGTCGCGGCGCACAGGATGAGGCCGACTTGACCGAATGCAACCTGAGACAGGCCTTCCTGAACGGTGCTCGCGCCACCCTGCGTGGGAACCTTGGCTCCGCTCGGCGTCGTGTTCGGGGAATTCACGCGCTGCCAATAGCCAGGGGCGGGTCCGGTGATGGGCACCAGGCATATCTGCGCTAACTGCTCGGCGTCGATCACGTCCAGTTCGCTGAACGGGTGATGGACTGAGACGGCCAGCATCTGGGCCTGTCGAGAAAAGACGAGCCCGGTTGTCAGCTCGGGTTCTTCCACGGGGAGAAGGGCCACCGCCGCATCGATTCGCCCGGCGAGTACGTCACTGAACGGATCACCCAGCGGTAGTTCCTTGATGGTCACGCATGTTTGCGGATGCTGTTTCTCGAAACGAGAGACGGCCGTCGCGATCGAATCGTAAATTGCTCCTTGGAAACCCACCCGAAGCGGTGTCGGTATGTTGCGCGCCTTCGTTTGAGCGTCCTCGATAACTCCGACGAGTGCTCTGTGGGCGGGAGCCAACGACTCGAGAAATTCGGTGCCGAATTCAGTCAGCTGCACGCGGCGACTGGTCCGCGCTACGAGGCTTGTGCCGATACGACGTTCCAATGCGCTGATCAGTTGACTGACCCGACTCTGGGAGATGAACAGCCGTTCTCCGGTGCGACCGAAGTGCAGTTCTTCAGCGAGAACGAGGAAGCACTCGATCTCACGCATCGGAGGCTCCGACATGCTTCACCCCGATCCTGGACTCATTCGACCACTCCATCATGGCTCATCGATGAATTGAGCTAATGGTTGGATGAGCGATTCGCCGTTGATCCGGTGACCTGCGAGGGCTTCTCTGGTTACATGCCCCACTCTGCATCCGCACAGAACAGCGCTGCGCCCAGTTCCTCCACCCGCGCACACGGCGTCGAGAACCACTGGGCTGCCGTCGCCCTGATCGCAGCGTCCACATTCATCGTTGTTGCGGCGGAGATGATGCCCGTCGGACTTCTTACCCCTATCGGTGCCAGCCTGGTGGAGAGCGAAGGGACCATCGGGCTCTCGCTGGCCATCACCGGATTGGTGGCAGCGGCCACCGCGCCGTTAGTGCCCGTCGTGACCCGCCGCTTCGATCGTCGGTCGACGCTCGTCGTCTTGATGCTGTTGGTCGCAGCGGCGAACGCCCTCACGGCCCTTGCGCCCAGCTTCGCTGTCCTCGCTGCGGCTCGCGTCCTGCTGGGAGTGAGCATGGGCGGAGTTTGGGCACTCGCCGCAAGCCTGGCTCCTAAGTTGGTGGAGACCAGATCTGTCGGGTTGGCGACCACGATCATCTTCAGCGGAATTGCTGTTGCCTCAGTTCTCGGTGTTCCGGCCGGGACGTACATCGGGGCAGCGGCCGGGTGGAGCGTGGCATTCTGGGCTCTCAGCTGCGCCGCGACGCTGATCGCGCTCGCCATGTTCGCTGTCCTGCCCACGATGCCTGCTGATCAAGCCCTGTCGCTCGGCAGTCTCGTGGAGGCTTTTCGGAACCCGGGAGTCCGGGTCGGAATCGCGATTACCGCTCTCCTCATCACCGCTCATTTCGCGGCCTACACCTATGTGCGTCCGGGGCTGGAGTTCTTCGCAGGGTTGAACGCTTCGCAGGTCAGCACGATGCTCCTGATCTACGGTGCATTCGGTGTCGTCGGCAACTTCATCGCCGGGCCGTCCGCCGCCAAGTCCCCGAAGATGGTGGTCGTCATCCTCAGCGTGGGAATAGCGTTGACACTCGCCCTGTTTCCGGTCTCGGCTGCTACCTTGATCGCCGCCGCTTTGCTCATGGCGGCTTGGGGCCTCTTCTACGGTGGTGTGTCCGTGAGTACCCAGACATGGATCGCGCATGCAGCTCCCGCCCACCGAGAGGCTGCTTCCGCACTCTGGGTCTCAGTCTTCAATGCAAGCATCGCCCTCGGCGCGTTCGCCGGCGGACGCATTCACGACTACGCCGGTTCCCAGTCGGTCTTCTGGATTGCAGCTGGAATCGCTGCTCTCGCAGTCTTTCTCGCGACGGTCCGCAAACCCGTCGTAGCGGACATGAACTGACAACCTAGTCGACCACGCAAAACTTTCGGACAGGCAGGACAACAGATATGCGCGAGACACCCGATTCAACCTTCATGGACGTGGCCGAGATGCTCCGGCGCTACCGCGACAAATCGCTGTCGCCGGTGGAAGTGCTCGAATCCACTATCGAACGAATCGAGACACACAACCCAACCTTGAATGCGGTGGGGCACACTTTCTTCGATGCTGCACGAGCACAAGCCAAGTCAGCGGAACGCCACTACGCCCGGGGCTCGGATGCGGGGCTTCCGCTCGCCGGCGTTCCCGTTGTCGTGAAAGAGGACGAACCGATTCAAGGACAACCGTGGACTCAGGGTTCCAAGGTCTATGAAGACGTGATTGCCACCCACACTTCGACTTTCGTGCAGCGAATCATCGACGCCGGTGCGATCGTTCATGCGCGATCGACAGCCCCGGAATTCTCCTCGGCCGCGTTCACACAGTCCGAACTGTGGGGAGTAACTCGCAATCCGTGGAACATGAACTACTCCGCCGGCGGGTCTTCCGGCGGATCAGCAGTCGCACTTGCCGCCGGTATGACGCACTTGGCCAGCGGTTCCGACGTTGCGGGATCGATCCGGACTCCGTCGTCGTTCAACGGAGTCGTCGGGTTCAAGCCGCCACACGGCCGTGTCCCGGTCGACCCGCCCTTCAACCTCGATCGCTACTGTCACTGCGGCCCGATGGCCCGCACCGTAAGCGATTGCCTCACAATGCAGTCCGTCATCGCGGGACCGACCTCCACTGACATTGCCTCGCACGTGCAGGCATCGCAACTGCCCGACCCTGCAACGCATTCATGCGCGGGAATGCGTATCGCGGTGATACCCGCATTAGGTGACTGGCCGGTCGATTCGGACGTCGCCGCCAACACCGCCAATTTGGTGGATACCCTCACTGCTCTGGGCGCACGCGCCGAGATCGTCGAAGTCGACCTGTCCCGCACCGCCGTCATGCGTGCTGCCGCCATTCACTACGACCACGTGTTCGGTGCCTCGATCGCCGCCGAGGCATCCGCGCACCCCGACAAGGTCACGGAGTACGCGAAGGAATTCGCGCGATGGGCACGCCGCACCCGTGGCGACGCGACTTTCCTGGACGGACTCGCGATCGAAGCCGAACTGTATTCATCGATCGGATCCTTGTTCGACACCTATGACGCATTGATCACTCCGGCAGTGGCGACGGACGGCTTTCTTGCCGGTGACGACTACGTCGGGCACGGAATCGAATTGGCTGGAACCGAATTGGAGTTCTACCTCGAGGCCGTACCGGCCATCACATTCAACATCCTGAGCAGCTGCCCGGTGCTGACAATCCCCACCGGTTTCGCTCGGAACGGAATTCCAACGGGCACACAGATCGTCGCGCGGCCGTACGACGACCGCACGGCCTTCGCGATTGGTCTCGCTCTCGAGAAGGTCCTGCCCTATCCCGGCAATCATCCGGACTGTCATGCCTTCGCGTGAGAATCTCGACCCAGCTCTCGGCGATAGATCGGGTTCTCGGACATGGCGACCGTCGTCGGAGACCCGTTGACGTGAATCGATGGTCGGGCTCGTTCTCACCAGGCCTGTCCGAATCCGCCAAGGATCTCTTTCGAGTGAACTGGAGGTCTTTGAAGTCGCTGTATGACTTCTTCGGAGCGATCAGCCTTTACTGTTCGGCGAGTTGTTGTTTCATCGATCGAAACTGATCGCCGAGTTACGTGAGTGCGTCGAAGTACGCGAGCATCGCCATCTCTCGCAGCGGCATCGGCAGGGCGTCGAGCACGAGGTGAGTCTTCGTCGACGGCTTCCCGTCCTCGAAGCTGTCCATCACGATGGGCACGATGTCGGCGAAGCTCGTGTTCGCAGGAAGGGTGTGAATCTCAGCGAGGCGCTCCGCCGGAATCAAGGGATCACGAAGGCGCGCTGCGTCCAAGGCCTCTCGCATGACCTCGATGAACTCGGCCATGTAACTACCGTGCTGTTTCGCGATAGTGAAATGGATGCTCGGAGGAACGCCTGGCTGCGTCAACTGTGGCTGCATGGTCCAGTTCCGCTTCGCGAGTTCGTCGATCCAGAGGAAAAAGTCGACGCTCTTGTCCGCGTCTGGATCGGTTGTGATTGCAGCGAGTGTGGATTCAGGCTTCCCCATGATTCGCAGCCCCGGTATCGCGGCGACCCCCGCCTCCAGTTCCCGGCGAATCCGCAGACCCTCCTCGACGAGATGCATGTAGCCGTCGTCTCCGATGTGTTTGACGATCGACCATGCTGCGGCGAGCAACCCGCCTGGTTTCGAACTCATCACCGTGGAGTTGACGATCGGGTAGCCAGTCCAATTCGCGTGCGCGAAGAACTGTGGAAGACGCAGTTCGCGACTGCGATACAGAACGAGCGAGCATCCCTTGTTCGTGTACCCGTACTTCTGGAGGTCGACGGTGATCGAGCTGACGCCGGGAACTCTGAAGTCCCACAGCGGAATTTCGCATCCTTGGCGTTCGGCGAACGGAAGGACCCAACCGCCGATGCAGGCATCGACGTTCAGGCGGATCCCCTGTTGGAGACAGAACTCACCGATCTCTTCGATCGGATCGATCACGCCCTGGCCGTACTGAGGGGCCGACAGAACCACGAAGATCGTGTTCTCGTCGATGGCCGCTTTGATTGCAGCGATGTCGGCCTTGTACGTCTCCGGATCCACCGTCGTGGTTCGAGCTTCGACGCCGAGGTAGTGCGCCGCCTTCCACCATGCCGCATGGGCCGAGATCGGAAGCACAATATTCGGTCGCGTGATGTGCTTCGCCCCGTCTCGGGCGGCCTTCGTGGCCATCATGATGCTTTCGCTGCCACCCATCGTCCAGCTGCCGGTGGCGTCGTGGGGCGCGTGCAGCATGTCGTTCGCGGCGCGGACCAACTCCTTCTCCAGCGCATAGACGCTCGGAAACGTCGACGAGTAAAGGGGATTCACATGGATGTACATTCCGAAGGCGTCCGTTGCGACCTTTTCGACGGTGTCGAGACCAGTGTTGTACATGTTGACCATGCCCGGGCGATCTGCATACGGATCATCCATTCGATGCCGTTCGGCAAGCTCCGCCAGTACCTGGTCGATCGGCACACCGTTTTCCAACACGTCTTGACTCCTCTTGTGTGTCAACTTGATTGGGTCGTCGGCGATGTCAGGCCGAACTAATCGAAGAGGATCGTCAGCGCACCGGCGAACGATCGAACCGATACGTGAGAACCTTTCACATATGGTGAACGTGACACTCTGTCATGTCAAGCGGTGAAGGCCGTATATTCTCGTATCCATGACGGAGACTGCACGATGACGACCGAGGCCGTTCCCTCACGTCGACTTCCGGAACAGCAGCGCAGCAAGGCGCGCGTCGAGGCCATCTTGGACTGTGCGGCAGAGCTCATCGCGCGCGACGGCATCGATGCCATGACCATGAGTGAACTGGCATCTGCAGCAGACCTTCGGCTCCCGTCGATCTACCGGTACTTTCCGGGAAAGACGGCCATCGTGCAGACGCTGCTCGAGCGATACGAAGGCCTGGTGCGTGCCCGGCTCATCGAATCGATCGCTCCCGCCGGGACAGTGCAAGACGCTCGTGAAGTCATCAGTTCCGTGGTCCGCGGCTACTGGCGGATCTTCCGCGACGACACCACGTACGCGGCGGTGTGGTCGGCAGCCGTCGCAAACCCCGACCTCGCTCGGATCGATGTGGAGAACACACGTCACACCAGTGCTCTCATCGCTGACGTGATCCGGGGTGTCGTGCCGGAGTCCATGCAGTACGACGTCGATCAGCTTGTCTTCACCTGCAATCACATCGCGGGTTCGACCGTCCGATTCGCGACCCTCCTCGATCCCGACGAAGCTGAACGCATGGTCGACATGCTGGTCGATCACATACTGCCGACTGCGCTCGGTTTGTCCGGCGTCCCAAAGAGTTGATCGTCCTGCTTTTCAAGTAATTTCGAAGAAAGCGGCAATCAGCGTCAGGCGGAAGGTTCCACACTGCGACGGGCCGGTTCACCGGGGCTGATCGGTACCGCTCCCACGCGGTACCCACGCTCGTCCAGTAGGTGACCGTTGAGTTTCATCGTCCACAGCGAGATCGCGCGATCTGCGATCGAGAGCCCGGGGAGTGCTTCGCACAACCGACCTTCGAGCCGTTGCGCGTCGTCCACGGACCGCGCCCACGCGACAATCAGCAAGTTGTCGCGACCAGTGACCCCTGTGCATCGACGGACCTCGGGCATAGCCGAGATCGTCAGTGCAGCATGGCCGATCTGAGACGGTGAAACCTGGGCCCAGAGGATGACGGTTACTTGGCTTCCGGAGAGAGGGCGCGCCACCTCGCAGCGGGGTCGCGCCATTCCAGCGGCGAAGAGGCGCCGCGCACGTCGTCGAATTGTGTCGACGCTGGCGCCACATTCCTCGGCCAATTCGGTGTACGACGCGCGTCCGTCCACCGACAGCGCAACCATGATGCGTCGGTCCATGTCTGTCGGCCGAAATGCGCCGTGGTGATCTACCGTGATGCGCGTTGCGGCCAGTGCATCTGCCTGACTCGAACTCAGCGCACGCAACCGCCACCGACTACCGCCGGTGTAGATCGTCCCGGCGAGCTGGATGCGGCTCGATACGACGCCGGCAATGGCACCCAACTCCTCGGTGACCCACTGCGACAGGACGCTCAAATCCGTCACCATCACCGTGATCAGCAGGTCTCGCGCGCCCGTCACGTGTTCGATGCCGGTCACCATCCGCTGCTCGCTGAGCGCGTGCGCCACGGCTTGCACGCTGCCGTTGACACAGTCGATTTCCACGAAGGCAAGATTGCCCAGACCGGACGTGGCCAGAATCGGGCCAGGATTGCACCCTATCCACGCTGCACCGCGGTCGACCAGACGGATCCATCGACGGGACAGCGTCACCGGGTCGAGCTCGAGAGCTTTCCCGATCTGCGCCCAACTCGCCCTCGGGTTGATCTGCAATGCGTGAACCATTGCCTGGTCCGCCGCGTCGAGCATGTCGAATTCCTTCACTGATTCATCACTCATGCGAAATTCCTGCGAATTCTCGATCACTCCTAAGGGAAGCTTCATCATAGCTATCTAGATCGTTACCTACGACACATCGCGCCGGGCTGCAAGAACTGCAGATCGCACCTGCGCCTGTCTCCGGAACTTCGTGAGTCTTCCCCTGCCAATGAAAGGCCAAATTCTGTGAACCTGAAAGATGACGCAGACGAGATGCAGGGCGACCTCGCCGCGCTGCGGCATAAGTTGCACCGTGAGCCGGAGATCGGTCTCGAACTGCCACGAACCCAGGAACGGGTGCTCGAAGCGCTGCAGGGACTCCCACTCGAGATCTCCACCGGAACCTCGAGTACCTCGGTTACAGCCGTTCTGCGAGGAGCAAAAAGGGATTCAGGCGATACGAAGACGGTGCTGCTGCGAGCCGACATGGACGCGCTGCCGGTCGACGAGCGCACCGGGGTGGACTTTGCCTCCACGAACGGAGCCATGCATGCGTGTGGACACGACTTGCACACGACTGCATTGGTGGGCGCGGCGAGGCTGCTCTCCCATCACCGCGATCAATTGGCCGGCGACGTCGTGTTCATGTTCCAACCCGGTGAAGAGGGCTGGGGTGGCGCTAAGAACATGATCGACGAGGGCGTGCTGGATGCATCAGGGAACCGTGCCGACTACGCGTACGGATTGCACGTCATGGCCAACGGGATCCCGGCCGGACTATTCGTGAGTAGGCCGGGGCCGATCATGTCGGCGTCGCACGCGCTCGACGTGACGGTGCGGGGGGCGGGCGGTCACGGTTCGTCGCCGCACCGCGCGAAGGACCCGATCACGGCTGCGGCACAGATGATCACATCGCTGCAGGTCATCGTGACACGGGATTTCGACGCATTCGATCCGGTTGTCATCACCGTGGGTGTCGTGGATGCGGGCACGGCAAACAACGTGATTCCCGATTCCGCACATTTCGGTGCCACCGTCCGTCACTGGTCGGCCGAGAACGAGGAACAACTTGGCGCAGTGATTCGCCGTGGACTAGAGGGCATTGCCGCCGCGCACGGCGTAGAGGTGGACATCGACTTCCGTGCCCAGTTCCCCTTGACCGTCAACAATGCGGAGGAAGTTGCGTTCAGTGAGAGCGTGATCCGCGAATTGCTCGGTGAGGAGCACTACCTGGAATCGCAAAGGCCGACAAGTAGTTCCGAAGACTTCTCCTATGTCCTGGACAGAGTGCCGGGGGCGTTCATCGGGCTCGGAGCTGCAATGCCGGGCTGTGATCCGGTCGCTGCTCCGACAAACCATTCGCCGCGTGCACAGTTCTTCGAAGGTGTGCTCGGGGATGCGGCCGCGGTCTATTCGGCACTGGCCGTCGAAAAGTTGGACGCTGAGAAGCTGGCCGTTCCCGCTGGAGGTGCACGATGAGCGATCACCACAAAGAAACCTCACCGCCCTCGTCAGAGATCACACCGCCCTCATCGCGGAAGAAGAACCTCAAGGTTCTGTTCGGAATCGGCACGGGCAACGCGATGGAGTGGTTCGACTGGAACATCTACGCTCTTTTTGCGGTGTTCTTCGCGCCACAATTCTTTGCCAGCGGAAGCCCGATGTCCGACCTGCTGAGGACTTTTGGAGTTTTCGCTGTCGGATTCGTCGCACGGCCCTTCGGCGGAGTGCTCTTCGGTTTGATCGCGGATCGTCGTGGTCGACAGTTCTCGATGACCGTCGCAGTCGGGCTCGCCGCAGTGGGGAGTCTGATCATCGGACTGACCCCAACGCACGAGACGATCGGGGCTTGGGCTGCCGTCGTATTGGTGACATGTCGAATGATCCAGGGTCTGGCTCATGGCGGAGAGTTGCCCTCGGCCAATACCTATATCTCGGAGATGGCGCCGCGAGAGAAGCGGGGATTGTGGGCCAGCTTGATCTACTTCTCCGGAACCATCGGCATCATTTGCGGCGCAGTTCTGGCGGCGGTCCTCTCGGGAATCCTCACTGACGCCCAAATGAGCAGTTATGGTTGGCGAATTCCGTTTGTGCTCGGCGGAGTCTTCGGGCTGTTCGCGCTGTACTTGCGATCACGATTGCAGGAAACAGAGATCTTCGAATCATCTGCCAAATCGCAGAAGTCGGAATCGCAGCAGTCCAAGCCCTCACTGTGGTCGCAGATCCGTGAACATCGTCGCCTACTGGTGCGAGTCGCCGCGATGACGGTTGGATCGACAGTCAACTATTACGTGTGGGCCGTGGCAACTCCTGCGTATGCCATCAGTGTTCACGGCGTGGATCCTTCGGGAGCAATGTGGGCGGGAGCCGCGGCCAACGTCGTCTTCATCATCATGTTGCCTGTGTGGGGAACCGTCTCGGATCGCATCGGCCGGCGCCCGGTCTTGATCTTCTCGGGGATCATGATGATCACCTTGCTGTTTCCGCTCACCTCCATCATTCGGGGACAGGCGTGGCAGTTGTTCGTGGCAATGGCAATTGCCCTGGTATTCATGGCCGGCACCGTATCCATCGGTCCTGCTGTGTTCTCCGAGATGTTCCCGACTCGCATGCGTGCGGTGGGAATCGGATTGCCGACTTCCCTTGCCGTCGCAATTTTCGGTGGCACGACGCCGTATCTTCAGGCTTTCTTCGCAGACAAGGGAATCCCCGGTGTCTTCAACTGGTACGCCATCGTTCTGATGGCAATCTCGGTCGCCACCGTCATCTTCTTCCTGCCTGAGTCGAAAGGAAAGGACCTCACTGCTGCTGGAGAAGTTGCCGAATCCCTCTCCCCTTCCAGTGTTTAGCCCCCAGATACGGAGTAGGTACCCCGAGGCCCGAGAGGATTGGCAGTGCCGGCAGAAGCAGTAATGACACCGAATTATGAAGGACCACTGGCGGGAACCGTCGTCGTGGATCTGAGCAGGGCACTGGCCGGTCCGCATGCGGCCATGATGCTCGGGGATCTTGGAGCGAGGGTCGTCAAGGTCGAAACACCTGACGGCGGAGACGACACACGTGGGTGGGGTCCACCTTTTGTCGACCCCGCCCAGGGCGAACGTGAATCGACGTACTTCCTGTCGGCAAACCGAAACAAGGAATCAATCTCCCTGGATCTGAAGTCCGAGAACGGTTGTCGGACTCTCACCGCCATGATCGCAAGCGCCGACGTTCTGATCGAGAATTTTCGCACCGGCGTGATGGACCGCCTGGGGTTCCCGATGGAAAGGTTGGCGGAGATCAATCCCGGTCTGGTCGTGCTGTCGATCAGCGGATTCGGCCACGACGGTCCTGAGGGCGGTCGCGCCGGATACGACCAGATCGCCCAAGGTGAAGCCGGATTGATGTCTCTGACCGGTTCGTCACCCGATGACCCACAACGTGTCGGCGTTCCTATTGCCGATCTCCTTGCGGGAGTGCACGGAGCGTTCGGAATTCTTGCAGCACTTCGCGAGAGGGAGGTGACGGGCAGGGGACAAGTTGTCCGAACCTCCCTGCTGGCGAGTGTTGTCGGTGTGCACGCCTTTCAGGGGACGAGATGGACCGTCGCAGGGGAGATCGGTGAAGCTCAGGGCAATCATCATCCGTCGATCTGTCCGTACGGGCTATTTCCGACGGCAGACGGTGCCGTGCAGATCGCAGTCGGCAGTGAAGGTCTGTGGAAACGTTTCTGCGACGGATTCTGGATCGACCCGGATACGCACGGTATGGCGACAAACCCGGAACGGGTCGAGAACCGTAAGAAGGTCAACGAATTGGTCGAAGCGGTATTCGGGGCCTACGGGACCGAAGAACTGTTGACGAAGCTGGAGGCCACCGGCGTTCCGGCGGGAAGGGTCCGAAACCTGCGTGAGGTCTACGAGTGGGAACAGACCCGCTCGCAGGGGCTCCTCGTCGACGTCGATCATCGAACGCTCGGGAGACTGACCATCCCGGGACCCCCGTTGCGTTTCTTCGATCCTGACGGAAGTGAGGTCACCCGAACCGAACACCGACCGCCTCCGGTGCTCGGTGCGGATGGCGAAGAAATCATGAAATGGCTAGGAGAGCAGGGCAATGAACCGTCTGACGGCACACGAGTTGATCGATCTCGCGTTTGATCCTGACTCGTGGGATTCGTTCCCTGAACTACTGATCAGCACCGACTCGAGGAGCATCACTTGAAGTCTTCACAGTCCGCATTGCCTGTTGAAAACGAGATTGTTCGTCTCGACGCATCCGATTTGTCGGCGGCAATTCATGATCGGCAAGTGTCATGCGAGGAGGTGATGAATGCATATCTCGACCAGATCGAGTCCGTGAACCCTTCGGTCAACGCGATTGTCAGTTTTCGCCCACGACAGGAATTGGTGCAGGAGGCACAAGAGCGCGACAAGCTCCTGGCCGATGGCCACGATATGGGATGGATGCACGGGTTCCCTCATGCGGTCAAGGACACTGCCGATGTGGCAGGACTCAAGACAACACGGGGGTTCTTTCGAGATGAGTTCGACATCCCTGCAGCGCAAAGTGATTCGATTCACGTTGCTCGCATACGGGACGCGGGAGCGATCTTCATCGGCAAGACCAATGTTCCGGAATTCGGTCTGGGCTCACACACCTACAACGAGATCTTCGGTGCAACCGGCAACGCCTACGACCCGAGTCGATCGGCGGGCGGAAGTAGCGGTGGTGCTGCCGTCGCAGTGGCTCTCCACATGGTTCCGGTAGCGGACGGCAGTGATTTCATGGGATCACTTCGAAATCCCGCCGCTTGGAACAACATTCTCGGGCTTCGTCCATCCTTCGGCCGCGTACCGGCGAAGGGGCCGGATGTGTTCGTGCAACAGGCGGGGGTTCCCGGACCGATGGCGCGCACCGCCACAGATCTCTCGATGTTGTTACGAACGATGTCGGGATACGATCCGCGCACTCCGTTGTCCATCGATTCGGACGGCAGCTGGGCGTCGACGTTGGAGCGAGATTTCTCCAGCGCAAGGGCAGTGTGGATGGGTGACCTCGGCGGGTACCTACCTATGGAGTCGGAGGTGCTCGAGATCTGTGAATCATCGCTGCAGGTCTTCGAAGCGCTTGGAATCGAGATGGATTCACAACATGATCTGCCGAAAGCGTTCGGGTTCAACGGAAGTGAGGATCTCTGGCCGCTGTGGCTGACGTTCCGGCACTGGCTCGCCGGCTCTCAGCTGTACCCCCTCTACTGCAATCCGGTCACGCGCGCGGCGCTCAAACCCGAAGCTCGATACGAGGTGGAGGGTCTGGTCAATGGAACGGATGGGCGTCCGCCCATCGGGGCGCTGGACGTTTACGAGGCTTCGGTGAAACGAACCGCGATGTACAGCGCGTTCCTGACTCTCTTCGATACCTACGATTTCATCGTGCTACCGAGTGCTCAGGTGTTTCCGTTCGACATCGAAATGGACTGGCCCACATCGATCAACGGCAGGGCCATGTCGTCGTACCATCGGTGGATGGAGGTTGCGACAATCGCAACGCTTCTGGGCGTGCCGGCTATCAGCCTGCCTGCGGGCTTCAATTCTGACGGGTTGCCAATGGGTATACAGGTTCTGGCTCGCAGTCATGCTGATCTTGACCTGTTGCAACTTGCGCACGGTTTCGGCAGCGTTGACACCAGCTCTGGTGGAGGGTTGACCAGAATGTAGTTAGGTGCCATATTAGTTGCATGGCAGCGGACGGAACCGATGACGACTCACCTACGTTGGATCAGGCGCGGCGGCAGTTGGAGCATTACGGCCTCGGGGCCGACCCGCAGGCGGTACTTGTTGCGGTGCGGCTGATCTCGGCGGGTGCGCGGCTCGGCCGAGCGACCGAGGTTCACTTTGCGAGGTATGGCCTGTCGACCGGTCGATACCGACTTCTTGCGGATCTGGAAGACCACGACGGAGAGAAGTCCCCCTCGCGTCTGGCGGCTGATCTCGGCGTATCGCGGGCCACGGTCACCGGCCTGGTCGACGGGCTCGAACAGGAGGGATTGGTCGCTCGGCGGCCCTCCGTGGAGGATGGGCGCGGTGCCGTGGTCGTCCTGACTGCTCGCGGTGCTCAGCGTTTGCGTGACATGGCGCCTGAGCACTTTGCTCGTCTCGAGGAAATGGTCGATGAGCTCACCGTCGACGAGCGTGCGGTGTTTCTGGATCTGCTCTCGCGGGTCGTTCGCGGTATCGGTGCGCTGACTGCGGAGTAGTCGACCTGGGTCCCAGATGTTCGTGTAACGATCCGAATCGCCGTCAATTTCGACAGAGGCTTCTCTTTCCATACCCAAATAGTTAGCCACCTAATCATAATCGGAAAGTTGGTCTCCTTCATGTCCGGTCTCACCCCACCGACCTCGCGCGAAAACAAAAGGGAGAAAACTAATTCCAAACGAAGAGCCTCAGTTGCCGACCGTCGCGCCGCACGACCCTTCACATTGTGGCGCGAGGTGCTGGTCGCCTACCTGGCCCCCGCACTGATGGCGGGGGCCGGCGGAGTCGCGTCTGGGCAGGCGGGTCTGACGCTGGCGGCATTTACGTCCATTGCGGGCACCTCGGCAGTGGTGGCGTTGCTGATCGGTTCCTGGCTGCAGCGCCGCGCAAGGTCGCGACCGTGGACCACGGCCCTGCCTCGCATCTTGGTGGCAGCAATTCTTGCCGTCGGAGCGGCTGTAATCGCCGGACTTGTCGGGTGGTTCGCCTCCCGTTGGCTACCAGATCACACGAGCGTGGTCGACACCGCTTGGCTTGCTCGCCTGCAGTTCGATCTGCCGATATCTGCCGCCGTCGCTGCCGTCATCGTGAGCTGGCGATGGCGCCGTCAGAAACCTTGACAGGCAACACATATCAAAAGATCCCGGTTTTCCGGGGAACAACCGAAAGGAACACGATGATCGTCATCATGGGAGCGTCCGGAACCACAGGCGGCGCGTTGCTACGCAGTCTTGCCTCCTCGGGTGTGCCGAGCAGAGCGCTGTCACGCGACCCGGACGGGCTGCGCGCCAAGCTCGGCGACTTGGCCGACGGTTTGGTCGAAGTGGTGCCGGCCGATGCCGCGGACCTCACTTCGCTACGCACGGCTTTCAAAGGGGCCGAACAGCTTTTCCTCGCCATGGCCAACGGCCCGGAACAGGTGGAGCTCGAAACGCGCGTCATCGACATAGCAGCCGAGAGCGGCATCGAACACATCGTCAAGATCTCCGATCCCGCTGCCGCAGCCGACTCGCCTATCACTCTCTCCCGCGGCCACCATGCCGTCGGAGAACACCTGCGTGCCTCTGGGCTCCGCCACACTCTGCTCCGCCCCTATGCGTTCATGCAGAATCTGTTGCTCTTGGCTCCGGCGGTTGCGGCGCAGGGGGTCATTCTGGGTGCGATGAAGGACGCACCGTGCAATTGGATCGACTGCCGAGACATCGGTGACGTTGCAGCCGCCGTGCTCACACGCGCCGACCTCGCCGGCGGCACCTATGTCCTGACAGGCAGTGAGGCAGTCGGCTACGGCGGAATCGCCGATTCTCTGGCCAGCATGCTTGGTCGCCCCGTCCGCTACATAGACCTGCAACCGGACGAACTGCGACAAAACCTCGTCGATCACGCCCACATGCCTCCATGGCTCGCCGAGCACATTCTGGAGATCCAGCACCTTGCCATCTCGCGCCCCGAAGCACCCACCGACACGGTGGTCCGTGTCCTGGGGCGCGAGCCCCGCAGCCTCGATGCGTTCCTACGTGAGCATCTTGACCGTTTCCGCTGACGTGACGCTGCGAGAGCAGTACCCGGCAGAAGTCACTCGGTTGGTCAACGAGCCCAGCGAATCCTTATCGGACCTCGTGCCGATTCAAGGTCGACGACTTCGCCGCCCTGGGTGATCTGGACTTCGCCGTCAGCGACCATTCGGCGGGCAGCCTCTCGGACGGGTTCCATCAGCGGACGCCAATTGTCGGGTGCCGTCGCGCGAGCCACGTCTGAGGGGCAGATGCTCGACTCGGCTGATCGCGTGCTGAGTAGTTCCCGGATCTTCGCCGACAGATCCTTTTCTTCCACCATATGAAACACCTTCCGGTCGTGACCGCTCGCAGTCAACAGCGAATGAACCTTCGATCCGGCGAGTTGTAGTGAAGGAAAGGTGCACATCGATAACTATTGACGGCGTGGAGAATTCGAGTGCAATACGCCGTGATGTAGTCCGAGAGTCATATTCGGCCCGATCCCAGGAGTACACAGATCTCTTCGGTTCCATGGATTCGACGCACGCATCCGATCGGGCCCTGGTGACCAGTTGGGCTGCTGCTCTGACCGGCCCCGTGCTCGATGCCGGGTGCGGGCCGGGGCAGTGGACAGACTTTTTGGCCCAGAGCGGTCTGGCTGTGAGCGGGGTCGATCTCGTGCCCGAGTTCGTTGAACGAGCCCGCACCCAATACCCAGATCTTTCCTTCGAGGTCGGGGGCTTTGAAGCATTGGACGCGAAAACAAGTTCACTGGGCGGCGTGCTGTCCTGGTACTCGCTTATTCACCACCACCCGCAAGATATCGAGGCACCGCTCGCTGAATTCGCGCGGGTGATCCGCCCCGGCGGTGGGTTGCTGGTGGGCTTCTTCGAAGGCGCAACCGTGGAGCCTTTTGATCACGCCGCGACGACTGGTTATCGATGGCCGGTCACCGAACTTGCCCAGATACTGGTCACAGCGGGTTTCGATGTGATCGAAACCCATACCCGGACGGGGAGTGGTTATCGGCCGCATGGCGCAATCACTGCCAGGCGGCGCAGCGGCGAATAGGGGATCGAGCCAGAGCGAGCGGTCCTCTTTCATTCATTTCGTGTGAGTGGTGTGCTGGATGAGTCACTCCCCTGTTTTCAGCACCGGATTATCCACAGTTGAAGGAAGGCGCCATGACCACGATTCATCTTCACCAGACAACCACCGCGACGCCCGAACAGGTCCTCGCCGGCCTGACCGACTTCGGGCCGGGCCGCGAGGAAATCTTCGGCCGCAGCGCGGACAGCTACCTGAAAGTGCACCAACAAGGGCCCCACGAAGCGGATGTCACGGAGGGCTCCAGCGGTATTTGGGAACGCCTGCACTACGACTGGACCGACCCTCATCGCGTCGTGATGACAACCACCGACTCCAACTTGTGGGGCGGGGCGTCGAGCCACACCTACACACTTACGCAGCAACCGACGGGGCTGACCGATGTCGACGCCGTCGTGGTCCGCGATGGCAAGAATCTCAAGGGAAAGCTCCTGGCATCGGTACTCGGGCTCTTCGGCACACAGGTGCTGGGTAAGTCGTTCACGAAGTCCATCGAGGCCATCGAAGCTCGCAACGGCGGAGCGAAAAAGCAGGCGGGAGAGGGCTGAAATTACCAATTCGGCAGTCGGCGGCTCCGGCTTCCGGATGGCGGTGGGCACCAAAATAGTGGCGAATTCTGCTGTGCGACCGGTCGGTGTGCACGCAGTCAGCAACCGCAGGTGTTGCCGACATGTAGGAATGGTTCCCAGGGTGCTGAGTGTGCTCCGGTCGTCTCAGGCGAGACGGCTTTGGCAGTCAACAATCTTTCGAGAGCATGTTGGGTGATGCTCTCAACCGGCTGTTGGGCGCTGGTCATGTCGAACTGTCCGTACTTCGCCTGGCTTCCGTCGAATGCCACGATCTTGACGTCCTCGGGGATCCGCAATCCGTGGTCGACTACGGCTCGTGTTGTTGCAGAGGTTTGGCCGTAGGTGCCGACAATGATGCCGGCTGGGGGCGCAGTGCACGTGTCCAGGAACTGTCGTGTTGCGTCGTAGGCTCCGTCGGCGGTGAGGTCTGTGTGAATGTGCATGATTTCGGTTTCGTCCACGGCAATTGCACCTCGATAGCGTTGCTCGACAGTTTCGCGGTCACCGTGGTTCACGTCAGCCTCGGTGAACCCGCCGACGAAGGCGATGTTGCGACAGCCGTGCATTTCGACGAGATGACGGGTCGCGATCTCCCCGGCTTGTACGTGGTCGACTCCGACGATGGGCGCGTCAACGTCACCGCGAACATTGTGCATCCAGACCACCGGAATTCGAGCTTGCGCGCACATCGCCGCGGTTTCTGTTGCGTTGGAAGCGCCTACCACGATGAGTCCGTCGATACCTGCCTCGACGAATGCGGACACAAATTCCGCTTCTCGCACGGGGTCGTAGCCGGTGTTGGCGACAATGGTGAGGTGGTCACGGGCGCGTGCCGCCCTTTCGATGGTGCCGACGAACTCCCCGAACAACGGCATCGTCAGATCGGGTACCAGCAAACCGATCTGTCGCCACCGCCGCTGTTTGCGCAATGCCTGCGCGCGTCGGTCAGGCCGATAGTTCAACTCGGCCATGGCCTGAGAAACGCGGGCGCGCAGGACATCTGAAACTTGGCGAGGGCCGTCGTTGAGTACGTAGCTCACCACCGCCGTCGATGTACCTGCACGTCGCGCCACATCGGCGACGGTCGGACGTTTAGCATCCACTGCAATCCTCCTCTGCCTCATCATCTGCCCAGCCTCATCATCTGCCCAGCCATCACCGCAGCCCATAATCGCTCATGGGAAAAGAGATTGAATCACCATGATTGTGACAGTTCCACAGTGCTGGGGCCGTCCCTAATCTAATCGATTAGAAGAGTTGCGGCATCGACTCGCGGACGTAACAGAGGATTGGTGGAGTAGTCGGCATGGCATTCGTAAGGCTCACTGGCGTCACTTATTTGGACCCCGAACTTGTCCACGACAGTTATGTGCTGTTCACGGGCGCGGACTCGGTGACCCGCCTGATCGACCTTGCAGGGGCGGTTCTGCACGAGTGGCCATATGCGGGAGTCCCACCCCGCATTCTCGACCCTGCACTCAACGACGGGTTGGTAGGCGACGTGGGTGTGCAGTTGTCCGCGAGCGGCGATCCTCGCGGTGGCATTTATGCCAATGGCACCATCGGTCAGCTTGATTGGGCAGGCGAGCGACGCTGGGAATGGGGTGCCGAGGCCCACGACGGAGTCGCGCGCCAGAACCACGACTGGGAGTTACTGCCCAACGGCAACCGGCTGATCCTGGTGACTGTTCCACGGGTGGTGCCGACTCTCGGTGATTCTGTAGTCGGCGACCAAGGTCTCTACGAAGTCGCTCCGGACGGCGCCATTGTGTGGTCGTGGCTGGCCGGTGATCATCTGGAAGAGTTCGGATTTTCCGATGAAGGCTGGGCCGCGCTGCGCGAGACCGTCGCCCGGGACCCGGAAGACCCTTGGGGATACCTGGAGATGAACAGCGCCAAGTCGCTGGGACCCAACCGCTGGCACGATGTCGACCCTGACGGTGTTTTTGCGCCGGACAACATCATGATCAGCTTCCGTAAGGCCAACATCGTTGCTCTCATCGACAGATCCACCGGATCGCCCGTGTGGCAGTGCGGCCCCTACTACACCGCGCAAGCTGGTGCCCAACATCAGCGGATCAGTGTGCACAAAGTGCCCCGTCCACTCGATCAAACCTCGGGACAGCACAACCCACACATGATTGCCCCGGGACTGCCGGGGGCCGGCAACATTCTGATTTTCGACAATCAGGGTGGAGCGGGTTATCCGTCGGCGGCGATCGGAATCTATGCCGGCTCGCGGGTGCTCGAGATCGATCCGGTCACTTCGGAGATCGTCTGGCAGTACACCGCTGAGGACTCAGGGCAACCTCCCTGGGCCTTCTTCAGTTCGTTCGTCAGCAACGCGCAACGATTGCCGAACGGAAATACCTTGATCACCGAGGGGATGCAAGGTCGCCTGTTCCAGGTGACACCCGGCGGTGCTGTGGTGTGGGAGTACCACAGCCCGTACGAGGGGTACGGCGTTGCCGGCGAGCCCGAAGTCACACAGATTCGGGTACCTGGCGTCGACCGCCTCAGTCTGACTCCGCTGGTGTATCGGTCGCAGGCCGTCCCGTTCGAATGGACCCCGCTTCGCCCACCGACTATTTCACTGCCACACATCGATCTGCGTCGCCGGAACTGAAAGCGAAAAGCGCTTCCGCCCAATCAACTCATGAGAGGTAACCGATGACGACCGGTCTGCCACCCCGTGCCGACGAATCGACGCCGAACCGTGTCGTAGCGCCTGCGCCGCGCAAGGCGTGGTTGCCTGCCGACGCGATCCAACAGATCGGTGTGCGACTCGGTTCGGCCGGCTGGACCCTTCTCGGCCTGATGATCGCCGCGACGCTGTGGTCGGGGATCGTCGCCACCGGCCGCTTTCCTCGACAGCTGTTGCCCAGTGTCCCGGAAATCCTCTCGGCCGGGCAAACATTATGGCGGGACGGCCTGCTCACGGATGACATCCTTGCAAGTTTGTCGAGGGCTGCAAGCGGTTTCGTGTTGGGTGCGGCGATCGGGTTACTCGTCGCCGTTGTCACCGCAACAACCACAGCGGGACGCAAACTGCTCCAGCCAGTGCTGCGGGTGTTCTCACCCATTCCCACCATCGGGCTCGTTCCGCTGGCCATCTTGTGGTTCGGGCTGGGTGAAGACAGCAAGGTCCTTGTGATCGCGCTCGGTGTATTCGTGCCTGTCTGGATCAACAGTCACGCCGGATTATCCAGCACTCCAATTGATTACCTCGAAGCCTCCCGCTGTCTGGGTGCGGGCAGGTGGCAAACGTTGCGAAAGGTCATCGTGCCTGAGGCCGCACCCTACATTGTCTCAGGTCTGCGGGTTGGAGCGGCAATGGCATTTGTGCTGATCGTAGTGGCTGAAATGACCGGCACCACAGTCGGAATCGGCTATCGCATCTACCAGGCACAGCTGTTCTCCCAGGCCGACCGGTTGATCTTTTGCCTAGTCGTCCTGGGCGTGATCGGCGCGCTGTGTGACTTCGCTGTCAACGCAACCACGGCACCACTCATCAGCTGGGCGAAAGAACAACACTGACATGGCCATAGAGACCCACAACCTGGTTGTCCAATTCCCGGGTACCCCACGACCCACTCTCGACCGCATCTCGATGACCATCCCCGAAGGTTCGTTCACGGTGCTCGTCGGGGCATCTGGAAGCGGCAAATCCACACTGCTGCATTGTCTTGCGGGATTGACTACCCCAACTAGTGGCAGTGTCACCGACAACGGTGAGATCGTTACCGCCCCCGACCCTCGGCGCGGCGTCGCTTTTCAACGCGACGTGTTGTTCCCGTGGATGACGGTGGCCGACAACATCGATTTCGCGCTCGTCGCCCGCGGACTGCCGCACAAGATTCGCCAGGCGCGTATCGGTGAACTACTCGAGTTGGTCGGGCTCGCGCCGCAGGTCAGCAGGCAACGACCTGCCGAGTTGTCCGGGGGTATGCGTCAGCGCGTGAGCATCGCGCGTGTTCTCGCCGGCGAGCCCGAGGTCATGCTGATGGACGAACCGTTCGCTGCCCTCGATGCTCTCACCCGATTGCGTATGCAGGACCTGCTCATCGATTTGTGGACGCGCCTCAACCGCACAGTTGTGTTTGTCACCCACGATGTTGATGAGGCGATTCGGCTCGGTGACACCATCAACGTGCTGAGCGGCGGTGGTATCGCCGAGCGCATCGTCAATCCGCTCGACCGCCCACGCCCTGCCGACAGCCTCGCAGACCTGCCCGGTTACAGCGAAATTCGCAAAACCCTGCATCACCAGCTCGGCATCGACCACGCAGCGCAGTAACGAACTCTGCCTGCGATGGGCGGCGTTCCCGCCGTTCTTCTACTCATTTGCAAAGGACGATCTATCGTGACCACATCTCTACGCCGTGTCTTTCTGAGCGCGATCGCTGTCTTGGCAATCGCCGTATCGGCCACCGCATGCGCCGGTACGGATTCCGATTCCGACACGCTTACAGTCGGATTCGTCGTCGACCCGTCGTGGGCGCAGATCCCCGTCGCCGCCGAGACCGGATTGTTCGACGATCAGGACGTAAAAGTCAAGGTCGTGAACTTTTCCTCCGGTGTGGAAGCGCTGCAGGCTTTGGCCGCCGGCCAGGTCGACATCACCACCGCCGCTGACGTACCCACTTCGGCTGCGATCGTCCGAAACCCGGCGTTGCGCATTGTCGGTGATGGTTCACGTTGGCAGGGATCCAAGATCGTCGCCCGACGTGACGCAGGAATCAACACCACCGCCGACCTCGCCGGCAAATCCATCGGAACTCCGCTGGGCACCAGTGCCGCTTACTACATTTCAAATGCACTGACTGCCGGAAACCTCGAGGCCGATCTTGTCCAGGTTTCGCCCGCAGCTGTCGTTACTGCCGTCAGTCAGCGCAATGTCGACGCCGTCTCCATCTTTCAGCCCTATCAGGCACAGGCTATCGAGGCGTTGGGCAAAGACGCTGTCGAATTGACCGGCGGCACATACAGTCAGCACAGCCTGTACCTCTCCACCGAGACGGCGATCTCAGCCAAGAGTGACGCAATTACCAAATTCTTCTCCGCGATCCGTGAGGCCGGCGCCAGCCTGACCAGTAAGAACGACGAAGCCGTTGATGCCGTAGCCAAGTCCACTCAGCTCGACGCCAACCTGTTGCGATCGATCCTGGGTGAATTCGACTTCACCCTCCAACTCGCGCCGGACCTTGCGACCAACTTGCACGAACTCGCGGAATGGGCGCAAGCTGAAGGGAATTTCGTGGCTGGTGTCGGCCTGCCCGACTACGCCACATTTCTCGAAACTCGTTTCATCACATCTTGATTGGGTGAGGACGCCGCAATAGGGTCGCCCTCCGCCATTACCGGTGGGGGTCGTCGGCCGGTAGCCATATTCCGACTTCATGGATTCCGAGATCCCCAACGTCGCGAGTGAGAGCGTCGATGGCCGCGAGAACAGCAGGGCGCGTTTCACTCTCGCGGCACAGAAGCGACCACGTCCAGATTGCCGTCGGGTCGACCATCGAGCGTGCAGTGAGATCGGTTGGCAGAGTTGTGGTCTGGCCCTTGGGTGAGTTGACCACGGGGCGGCCGATGGCACGGACGTGATCGAAGAATGCGGGGCCGGTGATACCGCCGTCGTTGATGCGCAGGATCTGTGCGCCGGTATCGCGGGCGAATTCTTCGGCGAAGACGTTCCACGACAACCAGGAGGTGGTGTCGTCGTCGACCAGTAGGACGACGTCTTGCGCCTGCACCGGTGTGGTGTCCGCACCGGTGGAGACCGCGTAAACCCGATCCGCGCCGAGTAGTCGGGACTTCAGGCCATGTTGGGCGACATCGGTTTTCCGCACCCAGGCTATGGCAAGGTCGAGGCTGCCGTCTGCCACGCGCGCGGCCTGCGCGTGCGAGGGCACCACCCACGGGTCGACGTGCAGTTGCGCGACCCCTGAGGTGCGCGCGATCAGATCTGTCGGAAGCCAATTGACGTAGCCGATCCGGACAGGCTCTGCTCCGGACAGACGTTCCGCGCGACGACGCAGATTCTCGGCTCGCTCGAGTAACGCGCGGACTTCGGGGAGCAGCGCCGCGCCGGCGGGGGTAAGCGCGACGGAGCGGCGGTCGCGGACGAACAGCTTGACGCCGAGGTCTCGTTCGAGCGCCATGATCTGCTGCGACAAGGAGGGCCCGGCTATCAGCAGCCGTGCCGCGGCCCGGCCGAAGTGCAGTTCCTCGGCGACGACCTCGAAGTATCTCAGCTGACGAAGCTCCACGATCACAGATGCTACGTGCGGTGGGAGGCTGCGCCTATCAGTCAGGAGCAAAGTGGTCGTGGCGGTCCGGCACGACCGGGCACACGATAAGTCCATGACCTCAGCCCGGAATGGAGTCTCTCCGCGTACGCACGCTGTCCAGGCAGCCGCTGCGCTGGCCGCGAGCATGGGAATCGGTCGATTCGTCTACACACCGATACTGCCGTTGATGCACACGCAGGCCGGTCTGTCCGCCTCGCTCGGCGCCACTCTGGCCACCGCCAACTACATCGGGTATCTCATCGGCGCGCTCACCGGAATCCTCATTCCCGGGGTTGTGCGTTCGGCAGCGGTGATGCGTACTTCGTTGGTGGTCCTCATCGCGACGTTGGCGCTCATGCCCACCACGCACGACGGATCGATCTGGTTCGCCCTGAGGCTCGTCGCAGGCATCGCCAGTGCGCTCGTATTCATGATCGCTGTCAGCGCTTTGCACGCGCACCTTCGGGGAAAGTTCCAACACCTCGCCGGATGGGGGTTCGGCGGAGTCGGGCTGGGTATCGCCTTGTCCGGTGTCCTCGTGTTCGGTATCCGCTTCATCGGCACCTGGACCACGGCCTGGTTGGCGTCCGCGGCCCTTGCAGTGGTGTGCGCGGTCGTAGCCTGGGGGCTGTCACCGGAACCGCGTCCGATCATCACACCGGACGCCCCGGGAACTACCGGTCCCCGACGCACCCATCGCTGGTTCATGGCCTTGTTCATCAGTTATTTTCTGGAAGGAATCGGCTACATCATCGCGGGCACGTTCCTCGTTGCAGCCATCGATCTCGCCGCACCCGAATGGGTAGGCAGCGCCGCCTGGATCGTGGTCGGGTTGGCCGCATTTCCGTCCTGCGCCCTATGGGCCTGGCTCAGCCGGAGTTGGTCGCGACCGACCTTGCTGCTCGTCGCACTGTTGATACAGGCGATCGGCATTGCGCTACCTGCCGTGATCGGCGGCGTCGGCCCCGCGCTGATTTCCGCTTTCCTGTTCGGCGTGACCTTCCTCGGTGTCGGGTCCATCGTGTTGGCGATCGGCGCACACCTGCAGTTCCCACGCGCCGTGGCGCTGCTGACCGCTGGCTACAGCGTCGGCCAGATTCTCGGTCCACTCGTTGTCACTCCGTTGCTGCGAGACGGGTATCGCGATGCTCTGCTGCTCGGCAGTGCCGTCGTCCTTGCGGCGGCTGTGGCCGCCACAGCATTACGGTTCCGATTCCCTGCCGATCTCGAGGCGGGCCCTCGGACGGCCACTTCGAACAAGGAGGTAGTTTTTGATGTCAGATGATGAAACCGCCGGAGCACTATCCGTCGAAGGACTGGAGATGTTCGAATGAGCGAACTCACAACCGATCTCGACCTGAAGGTCCCTGTCATCGCGGCTCCCATGGCCGGCGGTGCGTCAACGCCGGCTCTCGTCGCAGCTGCTTCTAGGGCCGGCGGTCTCGGCTTCCTTGCCGCCGGGTACAAGACGCCACAGGCTCTGGCCGACCAGATCGACATCGTTCGTGCCGAGGGAGTGTCGTTCGGCGTCAATATCTTTGCGCCCAACCCGGTACCGGTGAACGCCGCCGCTTTCCGAACCTACGCCCAGGCGATCCAGGCCGAGGCGGATCGTTACGGCGTCACACTTCCTCAGGGCGAACCGGTCGAGGACGACGACTATTTCGAGGACAAGATCGATCTGCTCCTGGCAACCCCGGTTCCGGTGGTCAGCTTCACTTTCGGCTTTCCTGGGCCCGCCGTCGTCAAGGCGCTGCGCGCGGCCGGTTCAGTTGTCGTGCTGACCGTGACTTCGGAGGCAGAGGCAGTTCTTGCGGTCGACGCGGGAGCTGACCTCCTGGTCGTTCAATCCTCGGCTGCCGGTGGTCACTCCGGAACCATTACTCCCCTGCAGGTTCCGGCAGAAACACCGATCGTCGAACTTATCGCGCAGATCCGTCACCGCACGTCGGTTCCGCTCTTGGCGGCCGGTGGACTGGCGACCTCCGCCGACGTCGCAGCGGTAGTGCGCGCCGGAGCGGAGGCCGCGGTAGTCGGTACTGTGCTGCTTCGCACCGACGAGAGTGGTGCCTCGGCTCCACACAAGGCAGCTTTGGCCGACACGTCACGCGGAAGCACCGTCGTCACAAGAGCTTTCACGGGACGTCCCGCACGTGCACTTCGGAACGAGTTCATCGACCGCTACGACGCACTGGCGCCCATCGGATATCCGGCGATCCATCATCTGACCAATCCGATGCGCAAAGCTGCTGTTGCGCAGAGCGATCCCGAGCGCATGCACCTGTGGGCCGGCACCGGGTATCGCCATGCCACTGCGGAATCGGCAGAGGTAGTGCTCACGCGATTGACCAACTTGTGATGGCCCGGACGCAGGACATCCCATTGTCGGAAGTAGTGACGTACGACGGTTTGCCGGCGTCTGCGGGTGGTGCGCACTCGCTTCGAGCCAAGAGGCCTGACAAGGCATTTGAGTGCCTGCGCACGTTCTTGGAGGCCTGCACCGAACCAGTGTCTTTGCCGTCGTGGACATTCGAAATCTACAAGGGTGCACCGCAAGTGCCGACCGAGCAGGTGTCATCGTTTGCCACCGAAATCCTCGGTGGGCCCCGCCACAAAGCGCAAACCCATACCGAATGGAACGTGGCGGCCGGATCCGTCAACGAAGCGCTCGACGCCCTCGTTGCGGTCGGCCCCGAGGCCGTGACGGCCTACGGGCGTTCACTCGCGGCATTGACCTACAGTGCGCGCGTGCGTCTACTCGACCCGAGCACCAGCGCGCCGTACCCCGATGTCACTCCGGACGCGTTCGGCCGATTCGCCGTTGACGGGTACGGTCGGCTGTTGGGGGACTCGGGAATTCGCGCAACGCTCGGCAACGCCGCGTCTTCACTGTCCCTGTGGCTCAACCTACCTGCAGACGAACGGTTGTCGCCCGGTGCGCGTCACCTACAAGACCATCTCCCGTTCCGGCTGTCCACAAAACACTGGCGTCTCTGGCGGCCGAACCGGAGCGGAGACTCCTACCGTTCCAACAAGATTCCGTCACCGGTTTTCGATCAGGCTTGAATCACGCAGCAAACGGTCTCATCTCGAGCAGAGTTTGCCGATCTCGGCGACTATACGATCCGAGCTGCCAACCACCCACACCGCGCGTCCGTCTCGTATTGTCGGCATCAAAAATCGATCTTTCTCAATGGGCCAGTGCACAAAGGGAAATCCGCGGACCAGCTCATCTTGGACTTCTCCGGCGATCAGAGCCCTCAGCTCCTGCGCAGGCTGTTCGATGTGTGGCCCGCCGAACCCGAAGCCCCTCAGTGGGCTGGTTCCTGCACTCTTGTACTTCGGTCGCGGACCAGCGTCGAGCGCGAGGTGGCAGTAGCCGTCATCGAGCATCGACACCGTCCACACGCAGTTCTGCATGTAGGTAGAAGGGCCGTGCCAGCGGCACTGCAGATCCCTGCCGACAGCCTGGCACGCAGTGGCGACATCCTAGAACGCTTCTTCCTCCAGTTCCATGATCTCGTTGTCGAGGGAACCCAGGATTTCTTTCGTCGACGCCAGGATGGGCAATATGTTCTTCGCGAAGTACGACGCGATGACCACCTTGCCGCGATAGAAGGACCGGTCTTTTTCCGACGCGTCGCGATCCAAGGCTGCCAGCGCGACTTCGGCCTGTACGAGTAGTCGCCATCCGATGAGCAGGTCACCCACCGCGTACAGAAAGCGCACTGAGCCGAGGCCTATTTTGTACAACTCGGAAGGCTGGTCTTGGGAACCCATCAGATAGCCGGTGAGCGTCCCGGCCATCTCTTGCACGTCGGTCAACGCGGTTTCGAGCAAAACTCGCTCGGCCTTGAGGCGACCGTTGCCTGCCTCGCTGTCGATGAACTCTCGTATGCGACCGGCTATGTGAGCGAGTGCAACGCCACGGTCACGGGCGATCTTCCGAAAGAAGAAGTCCTGCGCCTGGATTGCCGTCGTGCCCTCGTACAGGGTGTCGATCTTGGCATCGCGGATGTACTGCTCGATGGGGTAGTCCTGTAGATAACCGGAGCCGCCCAAAGTCTGCAGGCTCTCGGTGAGCAGTTCGTAGGCCTTCTCGGATCCGACGCCTTTGACGATGGGCAGCAGCAGATCGTTCACTCGTGCCGCCAATTCGGCGTCGGCACCCGAAACCAATTCGGCGACATCGGCATTCTGGTGTGCGGCAGTGTAGAGGTAAACCGCTCTGAGGCCTTCGGCGTACGCCTTCTGCATCGCCAGACTGCGTCGGACGTCGGGGTGGTGGGTGATGGCCACGCGGGGTGCGGTCTTGTTTGTCAGTTCTGTGAGGTCCGCGCCTTGAATTCGTTCTTTTGCGTACTCCAAGGCGTTGAGATAGCCGGTGGACAACGTTCCGGTAGCTTTGGTACCCACCATCATCCGGGCATTCTCGATCACCTGGAACATCTGGGCGATACCGTTGTGAACATCACCCACGAGCCAGCCGACGGCGGGAACGTCAGTCGCCCCGAATGTGAGTTCGCAGGTCGGGGAAGACTTGAGGCCCATCTTGTGTTCGACGCCTGTGACGTAGACGCCGTTTCGCTCGCCCAATTCGAGTGTCTTCGAATCGAAGTGGAACTTCGGAACGTAGAATAGGCTCAACCCCTTGGTGCCGGGGCCGGCTCCCTCGGGGCGGGCAAGCACCAAGTGGAAGAGGTTCTCGGCAGTGTCTCCGACGTCGCCGCCGGAGATGAACCGCTTGACACCCTCGATGTGCCACGTGCCGTCATTCTGCTCGATTGCTTTCGTTCGGCCTGCGCCAACATCGGATCCGGCGTCGGGTTCGGTCAATACCATCGTTCCGGCCCAGCCACGCTCGAATCCTTCTTTGGCCCAGTGCTTTTGCTGTTCGTTGCCGATGCTGTAGAGCACGCTCGCCATCAGCGGACCCATGTTGAAAAAGCTCGCCGATCCGTTTGCCGCGACCAACATTTCGCCGATCGCCCAGACCAACGGCGCGGGAGCAGGAACGCCGCCCATGCCCTCCGGTAGTCCGAGCCGCGACCAACCAGCCTCGTTCACTGCCTCGACGGTCTTGCGTAGAGGTTCCGGGACCACGACGGCGTGGTTGGGTGCGTCGAATTCGACAGGGTTCCGATCCGCGTCGGCAAAGGATGCGGCGACCGGGCCCTCCGCCAGCCTCGCTACTTCGGCAAGAATGTTGCGCACGGTGTCGGTGTCGAGGTCCCCGTAAGCGCCGGCATCCAACAGTTCGCCGATCCCGAGTACCTCGAACAGGTTGAACTCGATATCGCGCACGTTGCTTTTGTAGTGACCCATTGTTCTCCGACCCTGGTGTTGTCAGCAATACGGCTCGTCAGCGGTACACAAGAAAGCCTGCCCCACAAGGAATTCAGTACGCAACCGTAGGTTGAGACAGGTGTCGTTGCTGTGAAGTAACACGGTTGCGATTCGTGTCGAAACATGCACTCTTACAATCGGTTGCCGAATGTGGGCGCGAGTCGGCCGAGGAATGCCTGTGCGACGCCCAGGTCGGTTCAAAGAGGTTGCACACCAGGCGAAGTAATGATCCTCACCTCAGGGATTGTGCGCAGTCACCGTGATCAGTGCGTACGCAACTCGGTGAACCAGGAGTTTCCCCCGACGGTAGCGGAGGTGTTCCTTGATCGGTCGCGGCGGTGCCGAACGCCGAGTCGTTCCCGTTTCATGGACCAATTCGCGCTACCGTCGGGGTAAATGCTGTTTGAACCGGGGAGAGGCGTCCATGACACGACGACAGATCCGAGGACTTGGCGCCGCCGTGCTCGTTTCAGCCTTGATGACTGCTTGCAGTACCGAGGACACTGAAGGGCCTGGTCCGGGGGTAAGCACTGCAACAAGATCGGCACCCGCCGCGGCGTTCGGTGAACCCGAGAGCTTCGCCGACGGCTTGGACGCGCCCTGGTCGATCGCTTTCCATGGCCAGACGCCACTTGTCAGTGAGCGGGACACCGCGCGAATACTCGAAGTCGACGGCAGTGGAAGCCCCCGTGAGGTGGGAGTCATTGACGGCGTCAGTCCTAGGGGCGAGGGTGGTCTCCTCGGGATCGCAGTACATGAAAACGACTTGTATGTGTACTTCACCGCCGACGGGGAAAACCGGATCGAGCGTTATGGAATCACCGGCGATCCCGGAGCGCTTGCCCTCGGGCCGGCTGAGACGATTCTCGACGGCCTCGCTTCGGCCAACTACCACAACGGAGGTCGCATCGCGTTCGGCCCGGACGGGATGTTGTACGCCACCGTCGGTGATGCCGGTAGTCGCGACCGGGCTCAGAATCTCGATTCGTTGTCCGGGAAGATCCTTCGCATGACCCCGGATGGTGATGTGCCGCAAGATAACCCGTTTCCGAACTCGCTTGTCTACAGCTACGGGCATCGCAACTCGCAGGGCATGGCCTGGACCGAGGACGGCACGATGTATGCCAGCGAGTTCGGGCAAGACACCTGGGACGAGCTCAACAAAATCGAAGCAGGCGGAAACTACGGGTGGCCCGAGGTCGAAGGGATTGCGGGCGAAGACGGATTCATCGACCCGCTCCAACAGTGGTCACCTGATGATGCCAGCCCTAGCGGAATCGTCATCCACGACGGCACGATCTACATCGCCAATCTCCGCGGTGAGCGACTCCGGGCTGTGCCGTTGACCGACCCCGCAACGGCTGACGAGCAGTTTGTCGACACGTACGGACGCCTTCGCGACGTTGCCATCGCTCCCGATGGGGCGCTCTGGATACTGACAAACAACACGGACGGTCGTGGCGATCCGAAAACTGGCGACGACCGCATCATTCGCGTCCCGTTGCGCTGACGTCGATATCCGGTGAACGCGCCCTCCATCCCGAGGATCCTCGCTGTGGCCAGTGATTCACTACTATCGGTGCGACGGATAACGAGGGCACGGATCGGAGAGACGGCATGGGGACTTGGGGTTCAGGACCTTTCGACAACGACGTAGCGGGCGACCTGCTCAGCGCAGTACAAGCGGGTGACTACGACATCGACGATTACGCACGCCACCCCGACGACGGTTACCTCGATGCCGATGATGCTCAAACAGCGATCGCTGTCGCCGAGATCCTTGCGGTTGCGCACGGGGTTGCGCCGAAGCCTGTGCAGCTAAGCGAAATTGATGCCGCCGGTTATGTCGAAACCTTGAGTCCGGAGCAGAAGGCGTGGGTCCTCGCCGCTCTCGAGCGCGCAGTCTCCGACAGTGACACGTCCGAGTTGCACGAGTTGTGGGAAGAGAACGGTCCGGAAGACCTCGAGGCTTGGCGGGCACCGATTTTGAGCAGATTGGCCAGTCTCAAAGCGCTGGGATGAGTGTCACCCGCCAACAAGATCTTGGTCATGCGGAGTTCGACGAGGACAGGCTTTGCTTGACGTATCGGGTGGTGTCGTCAGCGAGGATCTCGGCCAACCCGCTTTCGATGCCGTCCAGTGCCTGAGTGGCGACATCGGCAGGATCGATTTTCTGTTCGGCGGGTACGCCCGCGGCCATGTCGGTGTCCATGTATGCGACATGTAGTGCCGAGACGGAGATTCCACGCGGCGCCAGTTCTTCACGAACGGCGTCGGTCATCGCCCATGCCGCGGCTTTCGATGCCGCGTAAGACCCCAGTGCGGCCGGATGGAACCAGGACAGTACCGAAAGAACATTGAGTACTGTTCCGCCGCCGTTGTTTTCGATGACGGGAGCAAATGCTCGGGTCACGGTGAGTGGGCCGAAGAAATTGACGTTCAGCTCGCGGCGAACGTCATCTATGTCGCCGACGATCAACGGTGCCGAGGTAGAGATACCTGCGTTGTTCACCAGTAACGTCGCATCAGAGGCGATGCGTGCCGCAGCCGCGATCGATTCGGCGTCCGTCACATCCAATTTCAGGGGGATCACGCCGGGCAGATCGACAGTTTCCGGATTGCGGGCGGCCGCGTACACCTTTGCGCCGCGTTCGACGAGTCCCGCGGCCAGATGGCGTCCGAGCCCGCGATTGGCTCCGGTCACGATGGCAACCGTCTTGTTCAGATCCATGATTCTCCCAGTGTTGTGGCTAGCGTCGGCGGCCCCGACAATTAGATTATGAATCAAATCTAAGTTCGAGCTAAGATAGATGTCAAGTGAAATCCAAACAGGGAGGCGTTTTGATGGGCCGCGTATCGCAGCAACAAGCGGAAGAGAACCGTCGGCGCGTCGTGGAAACCGCGGCTCGCCTGTTCCGAGAGAAGGGCACTCACCTCAGCGTTGCCGACTTGATGAAGGCGTCAGGGCTGACCCACGGTGGTTTCTACAAGCAGTTCGCGTCCAAGGATGCGCTCATCGACGAAGCGACCGCCCATGCCTTTGCGGAACTGACTCAGCTGCACGCTGCGGGACTGGAAAGGCATGCCGGGCAACGTGACGAGGCTCGGCAAACCCTGATCGACAACTACCTCTCCGTGGAGCATCGCGACAACCCGGCAGACGGATGCCCCGCTGCCGCGCTCGCGGCCGACATGGCGCGCGAGCCTGCAGACAGCGAGGCCCGTCGGGTTTACACGGAGGGAGTGGGGGATTTTGCCGCAGCCCTTGCCGACGAACGAGCCGACAAAGAAGCCGACGACGACGCGGACGGTCTTGTCCGGCTCTCGACCATGCTCGGTGCACTAGTTCTTTCGCGAGCTACCAAGGGCTCTCATCTCTCCGAGGAAATTCTCGATTCCGCGCGCGCTGCACTGATCAGAGGGCTTCGAGAGCCTTCGTCATCTTCTTGACTGTTTCGGGTGCCACCTTGGCCTCGAATCCCGCTTTCAGGAGTGGGGAGGCGATCTTGGCCGCGCCGTTGAATTCGACGTTCGCTCGATAGTTGATTTCGGTGGAGCTTGCGCCGATCGCGGTCAAGGTGATGTCGTCGGTACTGGTAGCGGTCTTGTTCTTGCCTTCGAGGACGACGTGAGTCGGTTCGTCGGTCACCAAGGTGTACGTCAGTTCGGTGCCGATGCCGAACAGCTTGGACACGTTGTGCCACTGGGTTCCGATTGCGATCGGACCGTCCGAGGTCTGGGTGCAACTCTCGGTGCCCGGATCCCACAGTGGGGCGTTGGCGAAGTCGCGGAGAAACGCGGCCGCCTTCTCGATCGGTACTTCGGCGGTGAACTTTCGGGTGACTTCGACCATGTTTCGTGCCTTTCAGTTCGGTCTCGTAGGTCTAACTCTCGCGCATCCGGTTCCAAGAGTCAGACACAGAGCTTCTCGATCGAGTGCTCTAGTTGATTCCGACGACTTCCTGGGCGATCGCCGCGAGTCTTGCCTGAGCAGCGGAGACGACGCCGTGTCGGTTCTTGTGAGCTTCCTCGTACGCGACGATGTCTCGTACCTGTGCGGCCTCGGTCAGTTCTTTCACCGCGGAGACGGCTTGGGTGACGTTGAGTTCGTCGAAGTCTTCGATGGGAAGTTCCGTGGGCTCGAGTAGCCCACTCGACTTCCGTACCGAACGGAAGACATCTGCGGCACCGTCGGCACCCTCTCGACGAGTGACCTTCTCTGCAGTGGCAATAGCCGCATCCCTACTGGCCGACAGCGTCTTCACAGTCACATCGCCGGCATATGCGCCCCAGCTGATCAGCTCACCCAATACCGGCGGCGAGGTGCGGACAGCGTCGATGGCACGGTCGAGACCGCGAGTGGACCAGGAGACCGGAACGTTGACCAGCCGTATCGCCGCGCCGGTGGCAGCTTGCATCGGAGTGCGCCGCAAAGCTGCCGGTCCGCCGAGTGCCTCCTCAGCCAGGACGGTCGTCAGCCAGTCCACAGTCGCCGAATGTGCAGTGATGAGTCGGTCGGCCAATGTCGCGACGGTCTGATCGCCGCCCGCGGTGGCCAGGGCCTTGAGGTAGCGGGAACGGTCGAGGAGCTGATGTTCGAGCCCGAGGTCGCCGAGGATCGCCTCGTCGAAGGGCTGAGCCTGTTCCACCATTGCTTTCATTCCGGCTGTCGCCCGTCCGATGAACGGACCGATCAGTTCGGGTACTCCGCCCAGATCGCGAATAGCGGCTTCGATCGAACCGGCCCTTTCGCGACCGTTCTCTGCGTTTTCCGTGAGTTCGCGTCGAACAGCTTCGGTTCTGGCCTGCGCGACGCGTGTTTCGGCGACCTGAATTTCGGCGTTCGTCAAACCCAGCAGGATTCGCAGCTGCGTGATCAAGTCAGCCGTGGTTTCGGAGTTGCTCATAACGGGGTCGTCCCTTCGTCGGTGCGTGCTTTACGTGATGTTCAGCTTCTGCTCGACGAGTGCTCCGCGGGCCGCGGATCCACCGCCGCTACGCGGGCTACCCCGACCTACCGCGTAGTAACCACGAAAGATGAAGGGATTGTCATTGCCTGGACGAGTGAGATGCCGACCACTCCGAGGTTTCGATTCTTATTCGGCGGGAAGGTGGCATGTGCAGTGCGTCGAGCCAGAAGTACATCCAGAAACTGCGTCAACCGAGGAGCACCGACATGCCGGACCAGTACGAAATGCAGGACCCGACGACGCGTTTTCCTGCCCCCAAACGTGAGAGGCAGTCCGAGATCGCCCATCCCGGTCTCACCGCAGACATGATCTCTCCTCCAGACCACGGTGAAAAGACCTATCGAGGAAGTGGTCGACTCGAAGGTAGACGCGCGATTGTCACCGGAGCAGATTCGGGAATCGGACGAGCGGTCGCGATTGCATTTGCGAGGGAAGGCGCTGACGTTGTCCTGAGTTATCTCGACGACGAAGAACAAGACGCTCGGGAAACCGTTCGCTGGGTCGAAGAGGCAGGTCGGAAAGCCGTCTCGGTGCCGGGAGATCTCCGAAGTGAGGAACATTGTTCTGCATTGGTCGAAACCGCCGTGAGTGAACTAGGTGGACTCGACATCTTGGTGAACAACGCAGCGTTTCAGATGGTGCAGATGGGTGGTATCGCCGATATCACCACCGAACAATTCGACCGTGTGATGAAAACCAACCTCTACGCACTCTTCTGGCTCTCCAAGGCTGCGATTGCGAAGATGAAGCCCGGATCGACGATCGTGAACACCTCGTCCATCCAAGGTGCGTCTCCTTCTCCCGAGTTGCTCGATTACGCCACGACGAAGGCCGGAATCATCGATTTCACCAAGGGGCTGGCCGCCGATGTCGCACGAAAGGGGATCAGGGTCAATGCCGTTGCACCTGGACCGATTTGGACGCCACTGATTCCGGCGACGATGCCCAAGGAGAAGTTCGAGACATTCGGGGACGACGTTCCGCTGGGGCGGGCAGGTCAGCCGGCTGAGCTTGCACCCGCCTATGTATTTCTCGCATCCGGCGAGTCCAGCTACACCACTGGGGAAGTCATCGGCGTGACGGGTGGGAAACCCCTTACCTGAGTCCGCGAACCCTCGAGGCGCTCGTCGACCGGGCCACCGGTCAACCGTTGTCGAGACCTGCCGCGACCATCGCCGCGGCGGTCTCTCGTTCTGAGAATGTGCCCTTCTCGAGCTCTCGGATGACGCCGGATCGATCTGCAGGGGAACGGTTTTGGTTCAACTTCGCTTTTCCGTAGACGCGGGCCACGTGCAGTTCGATCCCCACGATCCCTCGCAGCTGTGCATCGACGAACTTCGGCGGCGCGTCGGTGACCTTCCATTCGTTCTCGCGGCTCGATTCATGCCGGGCAGTCAGAGCGGTGACGTGCGCACGTAGCCACTCCTCGTTGTCGTGCGCGACCAGTTGGCCGTAGACGTAGAGGACTTCGTAGTTCCACGTCGGGACGACCTTCCCGTGCACGCTCTTGCTCGGATAGAACTCGGGGCTCACGTAGGCGTCGGCACCGGGAAGTATCACCAGAGACTCCGACGGCCCGGTGTATTGCCAATGAGGGTTCGTCCGGGCGAGATGCCCTTCCAACACGTTTCTTTCGGCGTTGTACAGCAGTGGCATCGAGGTGACTTCGAGGGTCTCGGGGCCTGGTGTGACCAGGTGTCCGAATCCGCCGGTGAGGAGAGAGTCGGCGACCGCCTCTTCGGAGAGGCGGAATTGTCCGGGCAGGATCATGTGTCTCCTCGCTGAATTATTTGTCATGTGACAATGTGCCAACAGCGTGGAGACTTTGTCATGTGCTAATAGAGTGAGCCTGTGACCAGCACTGTGGCGGACCAGGTAAGGCGTGACGTCGTCCGCGGAACTGCGGGGGAGATTTCCGAGGGCATCCGAAATCTCATCAGTGCTGGGGCATTGGCTCCCGGGGATGCGTTGCCGCCCATACGGGCCCTGGCCGACGATCTCGCGGTTCACCGGAACACAGTTGCCGCGGCGTACCGCCTGCTCGTGGCAGCGGGGGTTGTGGAGACCCAGGGCCGGCGCGGCAGTTTCGTGCGATCGATTCCGCTCCTCGACGGGGAGGGCGGGAGCTTTTCTCCTGGCCGGGTAGATCTGGCCAGTGGAAATCCCGATTCGGCACTGCTGCCGGATCTCAGAGCAGCGTTGGGCCGGACTTCGTACGTGCCGCGGTTGTACGGCGCTGCAGCCACCGAGCCTCTACTCGATTCCTGGGCACGCTCCTCGATCGAGCAGGAGGTTCGACGCCCGAACTCGATTACGATCACCAACGGTGCCGTCGACGCGGTCGAGCGACTGTTGACCGCTCATTTGACCCGCGGTGACGCTGTCGCAATCGAGGATCCGTGCTTCCTGGCGAGCATCGGAACGCTCAAAGCCAACGGTTTCCGAGCTGTCCCGATGGACATCGACAATTCGGGTATCACCCCGCAAGGGTTACTGCGTGCTCTCGAAAGTGGTGTGCGTGCTGTTATTTGCACCCCGCGTGCGCACAATCCCACCGGGGTCAGTATGAGTGCCGACCGAGCCGCAATTCTCGGAAGCATCCTGGCCAAGTTCCCGCACGTTATGGTAATCGAGGACGATCACTTCTCTGCCGTTTCCAGCAATCGGTACTACCGGCTCGCTCCGATGAGCACTACGCGGTGGGCTCTCGTACGTTCGGTGTCGAAGTTTCTCGGACCCGACCTGCGCGTGGCAGTAGTTGCCTCGGACCTCGACACCGGAATTCGGTTGAGCACTCACCTCCGGTCGGGCGCCAACTGGGTTAGCCACCTGCAGCAGCGTTTGAGCGCCGAACTGATGGGTGATCCAGAGGTGGTCGACGGCCTCGCGGATGCTCGTGCTGTCTACGATCGTCGCCGAGTAATTCTGAAAGATGCACTGTCAGAACACGATATCGTAATTCCCGATACACTCGACGGACTCAACGTCTGGGTTCCGTTAAATCGCGATTCCGAACCTGTCGTCGATCGACTCGCCGAGCGTGGCTGGCTCGTGCGGGACGGAAGTCAGTTCTCGGCGACGCCGGATCGGCGCCACCGAGCACTTCGTGTAACCACCTCCACCATAACCTCTGAGCAAGCGCGTGAGTTCGCGAGTGCCCTGGCTGAAATCTTGGCGAGCACATAGTTTGACTGGGCTGGAATACAACTGGGCTGGAATACAACTGTGCCGAATTACAACCGCGACTTCTGCACTTTTCCCGTTGCAGTCAAAGGTAGTGCGTCGATGAACTCGACTGCATGAATGCGCTGATAGGGAGCCACCTTCCCGCTCACGTATTTCACGAGTTCAGATTCCGAAACCTCCTTCGTGTCAGCTGATCTGACGACAAAAGCCACCGGGATCTGTCCGACTTCGGGCTTGGCCCTGCCGATCACCGCACTCTGCGCGACGCCGGGGTGGGAGCACAGCACCTCCTCGAGTTGAACCGGATATACGTTGTACCCCTTGTAGATGATCATGTCCTTGCTCCGGCCGACGACAAACAGATTGCCTTCGCTGTCGAATCTGCCCAAGTCTCCGGTCTTGAGCCACCCGTCACGAAATTGGAGCGCGGTCAGTTCGGGTGCGGCAAAGTACCCGGCGGTGACCTGCGGTCCACTCGCCCAGATCTCGCCCACTTCGCCGGTAGCGACTTCTTCTTCGGTCTCCATGTCTCGCAGTGAGATTCGTGTGTCGAAGACCGGTAGGCCTACACTGCCGATCGGTGATCGCGCATCTGGGTTGTTGAGTTGATTGGTGAGAATGGTTGTCGCCTCGCTGAGCCCGTAACCCTCGATGACCTTCGCGTTCGGGAATGTCTCGCCCATGCGACGCAACGTGGTCGTGTCGATGGGTGCGGCACCTGAGAACACCGAACGCACCGAACTCAAATCGTGAGTCGATGTGGTCGAGGCCTCGAGGAGTAGGTGGTAGAACGCCGGTGCGCCGATCAGTCTGTCGATCTCGAGGTGCTCGATGGTCGCGAGGTACTCGTGTGGATCGAACCTGCCCAGTACGAGGGTAGTGGTACCGGCAAGCACGTGATTGCACTGTCCGACAAGGGCAAGTCCGTGAAAGTACGGTGCGACGACGGCAATTACCCCTTCGCCCATTCGCTCCGAATTCTCGTGTACAGCAGCGGGTACCGGAACCATCCGAATCCCACCGTCTTCGTCGCTTTCCGGAAGAGACGAGCTACGCCACGCTGTGGTCTGAATCGTGCTGGCCACCAGATTGCGGTGCAGAACCTGAACGCCCTTCGAGCGACCGGTGGTGCCGCCGGTGAGCTGAAGATGCGCGACGCCTTGTGAACTTGCCAGTCTCCGGGTGAGGGCGGGCGACTCGAGAAGTTGAGCGAGATCGACGTCCCCGGTTGCGCGGTCTTGCGACGGGCAGTTCTCCGGGGCGGCCGCGGTCGGGGGAGTGACGACGGTGAATTCGAGGGCCGAGTTCTGTGCCTCATGGAGTGTTGCCACACTGGTCGGGTGAACCACTGCGGCTCGAGGTGCGAACTCTGCCAATAATTCTCGCAGTGAATTCGTCGGCTGAGTGTGGTTGATCGGGCACGCCACGGCTCCCGCACACAGAATTCCGAAGTAGACGACCGGGTACCACAGGGAATTGGGCATCAGGAGAACTACGCGATCGCCAGGACGAATGCCCCTGTCAGACAACCCTTGCGCTATTCGGAGTGCGTGATCGTAGAGTTCGGTGAACGTGAGAGCCTCGTCGCCGTCACGTAGAGCAACACGGTCTCCGTAGGCGCGTGCCGAGCCGGCGAGAATAGCGTCGAACGCAACATCCGGGTAATCGAGAGATACTGGCATGAAGGGCATTCCGTGCACATCTACTCCTGACGTAGTTAACCTGCCTGAATGGTCGCGGCGAGCTTCGGCCGCGCGTCGATAGTTGGTGCGTACTTTTCGCGAAGAAGAACTTCCTGAGTGACCGTGGCAACCAAAATTCCGTTGCGAGTCCAGAATTCGCCACTGGCCAGACCCCGTCCGTCTCCCGACGTGGGGCTGCGTTGAACGAACAGCAACCATTCGTCGGTTCGGCAAGGGCGGTGGAACCACACGGCGTGATCGAGTGAAGTGAGAAAAAGCTTCTGGGACGGACTTCCACCGCCGAGCAGGTCGAGATGGCCGAGGGCGGCGGTTCGCGCCAGCGTGAGGTCCGAGCAGAACGCGAGTGCGGCGGAGTGCATCCCGTGATCGCTCGATACATCGCCTGCGATGCGAATCCACATGCGGCGGTCCCTGCCACCGCCGTGGTCGGCAGCGGCGTCGTCGGCTGAATCTCCGCTGATCGGGCGCACCTGCACTGCCTTGCGAATGGCCGAGGATGTGATGCCCGACCAGAATCGATCAACGGATTCGCTCTGTGCCGGAATTGATTCCGGTGTGGGAACGTGGGGCATCGCAATGTGGCGATCGGGTCCGAACTCCTCCTTCTTGAAGGATGCGGTCAGTGAGAGCAGCGCATTGCCGCCCTGGAAGGCGGTCACCTCTCGTAGTGCATAGGTGCCACCGTCTCGGAGGATTCGCACTCGGTACTGCACCTCGGCGCCCGGTCGACCCATGGACAGGAAGTACGCGTGAAGCGAGTTCACGTACCGTACAGGGTCGACGGTGCGGTGCGCAGCGAGCAGGGCCTGCGCGACGACATGGCCGCCGTAGGCGCGATCTGGGCCACCGGCACAGCATGTTCCGCGAAATTCAGGTGCTCCGTCGTATGCAGTGCCGGCGTCAGTGAGCTGCAACAATTCGTCCATCGGGGCTCCTACCGGCTCAGGGATTTCGCGATGATCGTTTTCATGACTTCGCTGGTGCCGCCGTAGATTCGCGACACTCTCGTGTCTGCGTCCAACCGTGCGATCGGATATTCGAGGATGTACCCGTAGCCGCCGTGCAGTTGTAGACACTTGTCGATCACGCGGCCTGCCATCTCGGTGCAGAAGAGCTTGCAGATTGCAGCATCGACGGCGCTCAACTCGCCGGTGTCTTCGAGTGTGACGGCGTGATCGACCATTGTCTGACCTGCGGCGAGATCCGTAGCGCATTCGGCAAGAACGAATTTGGTGTTCTGGAAGTCCGCGACCGGTTTACCGAAGACGCGTCGGTCGCTGGTGTAGGAAACCGCGTGGGCGATGGCAGCGGCCGCGGTGGCGCACCCTCCGGCCGCCATGGCGAGGCGTTCGCGCGGCAGGTTCTGTCCGAGGTAACTGAAGGCCACTCCTTCCTCGCCGAGTACGTCGGTGACCGGCACTCGAACATTGGTGAAGGAGACCTCGCAGGTATCGCTGAACTTCAAACCGATCTTGTCCAATCGGCGGCCAACGTCGAAGCCTGCGGATTCGGTGTCGACGACAAACAGCGAGAGCCCTCCCCGGCGATTCTCACCTGGGCCGCCGGTACGGGCAACCACGACCATGTGTGTTGCCTGAGAAGCGTTGGTGATAAAGGTTTTTGCACCGTTGAGGATGTAGCTTTCTCCGTCGTCCGAGAGCTTCGCGGTGGTGCGAATGGCAGCCAGATCCGAACCCGTCCCCGGTTCGGTCATCGCCACGGCAAGCACGGCCTGCCCACTCGCGCAGGCGGGCAGCCAGCGCTTCTTCTGCTCCTCGTTTGCGAGAGTGAGCAAGTAGGGCAGAACGATTCCGGCGCTCGCGTGGTAGTTACCCAATGAGACACCGGCCAGCGCAGCTTCCTCTCCGATGATCATCAGATAGCGATAGCTCGTCGGCCCGGCGCCGCCGTACTCCTCCGGGATGTCGAAGCCCATGACTCCCAATTCGCCGAGCTTGCGGTAGAACTCGCGTGGGGCGTATCCCTGCTCCTCCCACTTCGCGAATTCCGGGACGACCTCCTTGTGTAGAAAGGCCCGGAACACCTCGCGAAAGGCATCGTGCTGATCGTCGAAGATTGTGCGCTTCATGGGAAGTCTCCTTGTTCCGCGGACGACGCGGGGTTGGCTAGGTGTAGAGGCCGCGCAGTGACCGTTTGTCGGTCTTACCGGTGGCCGTGGTCGTCAGTGCTTCGACGAAGGCGACTGTGCGCGGCGCTTTGTACCCTGCGATTTGGGTTTTGACGTGCTCTCGAATCTCTTCTGCGGTGGCAGTCAATCGGGGGTTGAGGACCACGACGGCGTGAACGCGCTCGCCCCACTGATCGTCGGGCAGACCGATGACGGCGCAGCGCAACACTGCGGGGTGGTTGGTGACGGCGTCCTCCACCTCGGCCGAATAGACGTTCTCACCGCCGGTGATGATCATGTCCTTGGCGCGATCGACGATGAAGATGTACCCCTCGTCGTCCATGTACGCGAGATCTCCGGTGTGCAGCCAGCCTCCGCGTAGCGCTTCGGCGGTCTCTTCCGGGCGGTTCCAGTAACCGAGCATGATGTGCTCGCCGCGGGTGACGATCTCTCCGACGGTGCCCCGCGGCACCTCGTTGCCTTCCCGGTCGACGATGATGATTTCGGCGTGAAGGCTCGCGCGGCCCGCAGAGCGCAGGCGAGGACCGCCGGCACGGTGGTCCGAACCGAGCAGGGAGACGATGACCGCGGTCTCCGTCATGCCGTATCCCTGGACGAAGTTTGCGTTGGGGAAGTGCGACATCGCGCATTCCAGGACGGCCGCGGGCATCGGGGCGGCTCCGTAGACGATTGATCTGACGCTGGTGACGTCCGTGTCCGGGAAAGCTGGATGGTTGTAGAGCATCTGCAACATGCTCGGGATCGAGGTCATGGTGGTGACACGTCGGCCCGAGATGAGCTCGAGCACATCGCCGGCATCGAAGCGGTTGGCGAACACCACTGTGCCGCCGACCACGGTCTGGGCCAGCATGCCGAGCAATGCGGCAATGTGGAACAGAGGAGCCATCACCAGAGTGATGCCACCGATCTCGCAGGACCGGGCAAAGCCGGTACCGCCGAGCAGGGCGGTCGAGAGACTGCGATGAGAGTGCATGACGGCCTTGGGAGTGCCGGTGGTTCCGCCGGTGTAGATCAGCGCGGCCAAGGTGTCGCCGCCGGCACGCACGTCGTCGACCCCGGGGCCTTCGATGATCAGGTCCTCGAAACCCGCCATGCCTGCGGGTGCCGGCTCGTCGCCCATGTAGACGAGCGTGACCGTCGCGTCGAGCCCGGTCACCAGTAGCCGGCATTCCTCGTCGACGAGTACAAATGCGCTGCCGACTCCGGTGACCGCGTCGGTGACTTCACGGACGGAACCGTGACGGTTGACCAGATTGACGACAGCGCCGATCCACCACGTCGCCATCAACGACTCGAAGTAACGGTCGGAGTTGAACGCCAGGATGCTGACCCGGTCGCCCGGACCGACGCCACGCTCTCGCAGGGCTCCCGCGAGTCTGGCGACTCGCTTCGCGATCTGTGGGGCTGTGCGCTCGCGATGCTCGCAGACGGTCAAGGGTCGGTGCGGCTGTTGTTGAACCGCCCTGTGCAGAAGGTGGGTCAGATGCATGGGCTCGCGTGCTCCTCGAGTCGGGTGGTGCAGACGGCGGATGGTCGGGGTGCCGACGAATCGACACCCCGACGACGAGTTAATCGATCAGGAATTCCGCGTCTCCGACGAGGGCGTTGACACCGTTCTGACGAGCGCAGACAAGTTCGACACGGGCACGTCGACCGTCCTCGGCCTCGTAGATGTCGACGACGACAGCAGAGCAGGTGAGTTCGTCACCGGGCCAGACCTTGTCGGCGAATCGAATCTTGAACCGACGCAGGTTCTCGACACCCAGCCAGTCGGTGACGTAGCCGGCCAGCATGCCTGCCTGAAGCATGCCGACGGAGAACACGGACGGGAAGCCTGTCTCACGGGCGAACGTGTCGTCGTGGTGCAACGGATGGAAATCACCCGAGGCACCCTGATACTTGACGAAGTCGGTGCGAGTCAGTGGAGGGAAGGTCTTGCTCTCGGCCTGCTGTCCGGTTACGACGGTTTCGGTCGTGGTGGTCATTTCCCCTCCTCCTTGCCGCCCGTTGTGGCGGTCTCGATGATCGTGCTGTTCTGCGTCGCGATCAATTCTCCGGACTCGTCACGGAACTCGGTGATCATCTTCGCGAAGGTCATCACGCCACCGCGTTTTCCGGGCTTTTCGAAGCGGTCACCGACGGTGGTCTCGGCGGTCAGCTTCTGACCGGCTCGTGGAAGTGGCCCGTGGAAGATGTACTCCTCCTCTCCATGGAGGATGCGACGGCGGTCGAATCCGAGCTTGGCGAAACCGGATTGGTCTGCGGGCTCCCAGATCATCCGGCCGCTGGTGAGCATGGTCGGCGGGATCACCGCATCCTCACCGGCATGCTGTTCGGGGTTTGCCTTCACGGCCCGGACGAATTCCTGGACCTTGCTGTAGTCGAGCGGGAACGTGTAGCTCACTTGGTTTCTCCTTCGATCTTCGGGATGCCGGCGCGCCGGGTCTCGACCGACTTGAGGAAGGCGTTGTCGCCGAGAAGCTTTGTCAGTTCACCGATGTCCAGCTGTCGGTCCTCGCGAATTTCGTCGGCGATCGAGTAGCCGCCGTAGAGACCCACGTAGCCGCCGTAAACGGCAAAAACCTGTCCGTTGAAAGCGCATTCGGCGCTCGACAGATATGCCACGAGCGACGAGCAGTTGGCGGGGTTGTAGCGGTCGAAGACAGCCTCGTCGACGGGCTCACCGACCAAATCCTTGATGCCGGGCGTGGCTTTGACTGGTTCGGTGCGCGCGACGGGAGCGATGGCATTGGCCTTGACGCCGAATCTCTCGAATTCGCGAGCGGCATTGACTGCCTGGATGGCCAGACCGGCCTTGGCTGCTGAGTAATTCCACTGTCCGTAGTTGCCGTGCAGTCCGGATCCGGAACTGGTGTTGACGAGGTTGCGTGTCTCTTGCACGCCTGCCTTCGACTGGTCGCGCCAGTATCTCACGGCGGCGCGGGTAGCCGAGAAGGTGCCCTTGAGGTGCACAGCGATAACCGAGTCGAACTCTTCCTCGGTCATGTTCCACAGCATCGCGTCGCGGATGATGCCGGCGTTGTTGACCACCGAGTGCAAGTTGCCGAAGGTGGATACTGCTGCCTCGGTGAGCTTCTCACCGACGGCCATCTCCGCGATCGAGCCCTCAACCGCGATGGCCGAGCCGCCGGCAGCGACGATTTCGTCTGCCACCTGCTGCGCTCCGCGCAGGTCGTTGACCACGATGCCGGCGCCTTCGGCGGCCATGAGTAGTGCGTGTTCGCGACCGAGACCTGCGCCGGCCCCGGTGACGATGGCAACGCGTCCGTCGAGTTGTCCCATGATGTTTCCTTTCGTTCTTCGCACCGAGCTGCGGCGCATGGACTAGTAGTGGTGAAAGAAGCTGCTATGCAACCTTTTCGTAGAGCGTGATGACGCCGGCGCCACCGAGCCCGAGGTTGTGCTGCAGTGCGAGCTTTGCGCCGTCGACCTGTCGTGCGTCGGCGGTGCCGCGCAACTGCCACACCAGTTCGGCGCACTGAGCCAAGCCGGTGGCGCCGAGCGGATGCCCCTTGGACAGCAGACCGCCGCTGGGATTGACCACAACGCGGCCGCCGTAGGTGTTGTCGCCGTCGAGGATGAACTTCTCGGAGCACCCTTCTTCTACCAATCCGAGGGCCTCGTACGAGAGCACCTCGTTGACCGAGAAGCAGTCGTGCAGTTCGACGACCTGGATGTCGCGCGGATCCACTCCGGCCTTTTCGTAAATCCGTTGCGAAGCAACTCGAGTGATGTCCGCGCCGACGACTTTGAATACGTCGTCGTCGGTGAAGACGCTGGGGAAGTCCGTGACCAGTTCCTGGGCTGCGATCGCTACTCCGGGCGTGAGGCCGTGGGCTCGCGCGAAATCTTCGCTGCAGATGATGGCAGCGCCGGCTCCGCAGGTGGGCGGGCAGGCCTGCAAACGAGTCAGCCCGCCGTACAGTGCCTTTGATTCGAGCACCTCCTGCTCGGTGACCGGCTCACGGAAAACCGCGTACGGGTTGTTGGCAGCGTGCTTGCGGGATTTGACCGAGATCTTCGCGAACAGATCCGGCGAGACCCCGTACCGCTTGGAGTACTCCTGCGCGGCGGCACCGAAGTACTGCATCGCCATGGACGGGTTGGCGGGGTCGACGCCGTAGGTGCGGTCGAGGACTTCGGCGTGCCGCTCCATCGGGGCCGGGCGATCGCCCCAATGGTTGACCAAAGCCCCGGGCTGCATCTGCTCGAAGCCAACGGCGAGTGCGCATTCGACGACGCCGGACTCGACGGCCTGCCTGGCCAACCACAGCGCGGACGAGCCACTCGCGCAGTTGTTGTTGACGTTGACAACCGGAATTCCGGTCATACCCGCGCCGTAGATGGCGCGTTGGCCACTCGTCGAATCCCCGTACACGTAGCCGGCGTAGGCCTGCCCGATCTTCTCGAATCCGATTCCTGCGTCCGCGAGCGCGTTGGCAATGGCCTTCGCGCCCATCTCGTAGTAGTGCTCGCTGCGCCCTGGCTTCGTGAACGGGATCATTCCGACCCCGGCGACTAGTACTTTGCGACTCATCGGTGCTCCCTTGTGATTACTGGTCTTCGTGCTTTGGTGGTTGATTCGTTGTGTGTGAGGCGTATTCAGAGCAACTCGAGGATGGTGGCGTTGGCCATGCCGCCGCCCTCACACATCGACTGCAAGCCGTAACGGATTCCCTCGTCACGCATGTGGTGCACCATCGTGGTCATCAACCGCGCGCCGGAACCTCCCACGGGATGCCCGATGGCCATGGCGCCGCCGTTGGGGTTCATCAGTGAATAGTCGGCTCCGGTCTCGCGCAACCAGGCCAGGGACACGGCGGCGAATGCTTCGTTGATCTCGAACGTGCCGATGTCGGAGAGCGTCAACCCGGACTTCTTCAGCGCCAACGCCGTTGCCGGGATCGGGCCCTTGAGGATGCTCACCGGATCGGTACCGGTCACCACGGCTGTATGAATGCGGGCGATCGGTGTCCAACCGTGTTCACGCGCAACGTCACTGGTCGTCACGAGGAGAGCGGCGGACCCGTCGGAAACCTGGGAGGCGTTTCCTGCGGTGATCTCGGTTCCCTCGAACGCCACCGGCAGCTCGGCGAGGCGTTCCATGGTCCCGCCGTGACGGATACCTTCATCCGCCTCGATGATCCGGGTACCGCCTTCGGCCTCGGTGACCGTGACCGGTGCGATCTGGCCGGCGAAACGACCGGCGTCGACAGCGGCAGCCGCGCGGGCATGCGAGTCGAGGCCGTGTCGGTCCATGTCGGTGCGACTGATGCCGTACTCGTCGGCGATCATCTGAGCGCCGAGACCCTGGTTGAATCGTTCGATGTTGTAGCGCCCCAGTACGAGTGGGCCGTGCATCGGCCCGTAGTCACCGGCACGGGCAGCCGCGCCGAGCGGGATGACGCTCATCATCTCGACTCCGCCCGCGACCGCGACGTCGTACTGGCCCGAAATCACGCCCGCTGCCGCCTGATGTACGGCCTGCTGCGAAGAGCCGCATTGACGGTCGACGGTCACGCCAGGGACATGTTCGGGCCATCCTGCACCGAGTACTGCCGACCGGGCGATACAGCCGGCCTGCATGCCGAGGGTTCCGACGCAGCCCCAGATCACGTCGTCGACGATCGCGGGGTCCAGCCCGGTTCGCTCTGCGAGCGTGCGCAGAACGTGCGCTGACAGATTGACTGCATGCGTGGTGGACAACCCACCACCACGTTTGCCGACCGGTGTCCGTACCGCGTCGACGATGACTGCATCACGCATGAAAACTCCTGTGTCCGAGTCGGTTGGAGATCAGAGACCGATGTCTTTGGCGATGATGGTCTTCATGACTTCGCTGGTACCGCCGAAAATGCGCGAGACTCTCGTGTCGGCGTACAGGCGAGCGATGGGATATTCGAGGATGTACCCGTAGCCACCGTGCAGTTGTAGACACTCGTCGATCACGCGGCCTGCCATCTCGGTGCAGAACAGCTTGATGCGTGCAGCATCGGCGGCGGTGAGCTCTCCGGAGTCGTCGAGATCGAGTCCCTTGTCCACCAGCGCCTGCGCGGCAGCGACTTCGGTAGCGCATTCGGCAAGAACGAATTTGGTGTTCTGGAAGGATGCAACAGGCTTACCGAAAACTTGGCGCTGGCGGACGTACTCCGACGCAAACTCGATCGCCGAGGCCGCACAGGCGGTTTGGCCGACACCGATGGAGAGTCTTTCCCGAGGGAGGTTTTGGCCGAGGTAGGAGAAGCCCTTGTCCTGCTCGCCGAGGAGATTCTCGACCGGAACTCGAACATCGGTGAACGAGAGTTCGTTGGTGTCGGAAGACTTCATGCCGATCTTGTCGAGCTTGCGTCCGAAGTTGAAGCCGACACTGTCGGTCGGAACCACCAGCAGGCTGAGTCCGAAGCGCCGGTCCTCCGCGGACGGTGCGGAGGTTCGAGCTGCTACGACGCAGAGTTCCGAGTTGCGGGCACCGGTGATGAAGGTCTTGGCACCGTTGAGGATGTAGTGGGTGCCGTCCTCGGACAGGCGCGCTGTGGTCTTGATGCCCGCCAGATCCGATCCGGTTCCGGGCTCGGTCATGGCGATGCAGAGCATGGTCTCGCCGCTCGCCACGCCTGGAAGCCACCGTTGCTTCTGCTCGTCGTCGGCAAGGCGCAGCAGGTACGGCAGCACGATGCCGATGCTCACGCCGTAGTGTCCGAAACTTACTGCTGCACGGGCTGTTTCCTCTTGCATGACAGCTTGGAATTTGAAGCTGGTGGGCCCGGCGCCGCCGAACTCCTCGGGGATGTCGAAACTTGTTGCGCCGAGTTCTGCAAGTTGGTTGAACAACTCACGCGGTACCTGATTCGCGTTCTCCCACTCCGGGTAGTTCGGCGTGACCTGCTTGGCGATGAAGGTCCGGATGGTCTCGCGGAATGCCTCGTGCTCGGGGGCATAGACGGTACGTTTCATGATGCGCTCCTGAAAATTGTGGTGAGATGACGTGCTTGGGTCAGACGCGTCCGGCGTCGACGACGAGGCACTGGCTGTTGATGTAGTCCGATTCGGGAGTGCACAGCAGGTACACCGCCCCCGCGGCTTCCACCGGGGTGCCGCCTCGGCCGAACGGGATCATCTTCGAAGCGACGGCCAAGCGGTCAGGGTTGACGCCGACGCGAATCTCGCGGCCGTCGATCGTCAACGTCGCGTTCGCGTCCGCGGACACCTCGGTCATTCTCGTGATGATCAGTCCGAAGGCCACTGCGTTGACGTTGACCCTGTACCGGCCCCACTCCTTGGCAAGGGTCTTGGTCAGTCCGATCAGGCCGGCCTTGGCGGCGCCGTAGTTGGATTGGCCGGCGTTCCCGTAGTACCCCGACACCGACGACACGTTCACCACCTTGCGGTGGTACTCGGTCGGATTGGCTTTGATGAACGGCTGCGCCGCACGCAGGATGCGGAACGGCGCTTTGAGATTCACGTCCACGATGGTGTCCCACTGCTCGTCGGTCATCTTCTGAATCACCGAGTCCCACGTATATCCGGCGTTGTTGACGATGATGTCCAGACCACCGAAGGTCTCGACCGCAGTGCTGACGAACCGCTCCGCGAAACCGTCCTCGGATACTGAACCCACTACGCTGACTGCTTGTCCGCCGGCCGCCTTGATGTCGTGCTCGGTCTGTGCAGCAGCTTCGGGATCCAAGTCGTTGATTGTCACCGCTGCACCCTCGCGGGCGAATTTGAGTGCGATTTCTCGACCGATCCCACGACCTGACCCGGATACGAGAGCGACCTTTCCCTCCAGGTTACCCACGGTCCCAGTTCCCGCGATCCCATTTCCCACGGTGTTCCCTTTCGAGTGAAGAGTGTTGTAGCGAAACGTAATTGGCGGCATTCCAGACCGGCGGTTGCTCCGGCGTTGCGATGCCTCGAGGCGCCGTAGCTTCGGGAGCTTCATTGACAATTACTGATGATTCACTTTTAGGCCTTAAAAGCGTGTATGTCAAGCATCTTCGAGGTTGCTGCTGGTCAGATGCTGTTCCAATGCATTCACAGTTGCGTGCGAACTTGGCGGGATGGAGCGCCGGTGACGAGTGACGGACACTCTCGAACGCCGGAAGCTGCCGATTGTCACCGCACGAATTGGGGCATTGTGTGGGTGGGTTTCGGAGGAACTGGCTTTTCGGCAAGGTCGCCAGTGTCGTCGGTAGTTCTAAGTGACCCTTGACACAGTGAGGAAAATAGCTCAAAGTGAATCTCAAGTAATTCTCTGAAGCGACGTCGCGTGAGAATGCCCGCGTACGGATAGCTGAACTGAAGACGTTCACTTGAGGGAGGCGGGCATCCACCTGCGTAATTCTTCCTATCTGGCAGTGCTATTCGGTGTTTCGCTCTCGAAGAATGGCCAACTGACGCGTCTTCTCTGCGGAAGCGGAGCGTGATGGATCTCGATTCCGAACATAGATGTGAACTCGAAGTGTCACCAATCCCAGCGGCAAGTCTGCCCTGCACTGCGTTGGCAGCGCCCGTTGACCAAACCGTCTCCCCGAAGGATCCGACAGTGACAACACCCCGGACAACACCACAGGCAACACATCAACAAACGTCTTCGGGCACAGCAGCGCCTGAACCTCCCGAATCACGTCGCCGTGCTTGGGGTTTGACCTCGCTTCTGGTTTTCCTGACCGTCATCAACTGGGGGGACAAAGCGGTATTGGGCATCATTGCCCAACCGCTGTCCAAAGAGCTGGGGTTGACAGCATCCCAGATCGGTCTCGTCGGCAGCTTGTTCTTCCTCACCTTCACGATCGGCGGCTTCTTTTCCGGGGCGATCGCCCGAATAACGACACTGAGATGGGCGCTGGCGGTGTTGGCCCTGCTCTGGTCGGCGGCAATGCTTCCGATGGTCATCACGGCGAGTTTTGCTGTGTTGGTGGTCAGTCGGATGCTGTTGGGTTTGGCTGAGGGGCCGAGTGGACCTTTGACGCACACCGCCGCATTCTCCTGGCATCCACCGGCGAAGCGCGGACTTCCAGGTGCGCTTCTCGCCGGGTCGGCCTCGCTGGCGAAGATTGCCGTGGCTCCCGCGCTTGCCTTCGTGACGGTCACGTGGGGGTGGCGTGCGGCCGTGGTCTGCATGGCGGTGCTCGGCGTGTTGTGGTGCGTGCTCTGGCTGCCCCTGTGGTCGCAGGGTCCCTACATCCGTAGTGGAAAGCGACGAGAAGACGCGGGAGCCGGTGCAGCCGAGACCGACGTGCCGGCGGTGCCGTGGATACGCATCTTCCGAACGCGGACGTTCATCAGCTGCACAATGCTGGTGATGGCGATATACGCCATCGTCGCGGTTGTGCTGACCTGGCTTCCGTCGTACTTCGAAGTGGGCCTGGGATACAGCCGACTGCAGGCTGGTTCGATGTTCGCATTCCCCAGCATTGCGGGCCTGATCTTGATGTTGATCCTGTCCTCTTCCGGAGATCGTCTGACTTCTCGCGGCGCCACGTCCCGCCTGATTCGAATAATCGTTCCCTCGGTGGGTGTGCTCGTCAGCGGCATGATCATGGTGTTCCTGCCCTACGTGTCGGCCCCTGCGCTGGCCGTCGCGATCGTCTCGGTCGGATATGGGTTCCTCGCGTCCGGCTATCCGCTGATCATCGCCACGATCTCTGAAATATGTCCGCCCCGGCAGACAGCCGGAACGCTTGGAGTTTTCATGGCAATGATGGGAATCGGGGGTTTGATCGGCCCCTACGTGACCGGGCGGATCGTCGACGCTGCCGATACTCCGGCTGCGGGCTATGCCACTGCCTTCCAGGCCTTCGGATTGGTTGCGGTCCTGTTTGCGTTCGGAACCTTGATTTTCGCCAACCCCGAGCGTGACAAGGAGATCGTCTGGAAAGCTACGAGTCGAACGTAGCTACGTGAGGTTCCCGAGTGTGCAGAATTGTAGGTAACTGGACTTTTCTGGTTATGAGTCGTCTTCATGCGAGTACCCTCACTTTGTGAATCTGACGCAATGGCCGAATTGACGATAGGATGGCGGCGTGCCACGTGAAAGGGAACCGATGACTGCCGTCCGTCGACCCCGCGACCGTAAGCAACAGATATTGACAGCAGCAAGCGAGCTGTTCCGGGAGCACGGGTATCACAACATTTCTGTTTCGGATGTCACCGCTCGTGTGGACATCACGACGTCCGCGCTCTATCGCCATTATCGAAACAAGAACAGCCTGCTCTATCACGCGGTCCTGGCCGGGATCGAGTCTCTCAATGAATCTGTCGGCGGTGCAACGGATCTGTACACGTTGCTGACAACGCTGTCGGCAACGTCGGTCGAGCGCCGCGGGCTGCCGCTGTTGTGGCAGCGCGAAGCCAGGTATCTGGACGACGACCAACGAGAGATGCTGCGTAAGAAGTTGCGGGTCAGTACCACTCGCATCTCGGAGCTGGTGCAGGTGCACAGGTCTGGCCTTTCCGACTCCGACAGTCGGCTGCTGGCGTACTCGATCCTTGCGGTGTTCAGCAGTTCGTCAAGTCACCGAATCTCGATGCCTCCCCGCCAGATGGAGGCACTGCTGTTCGACCTTTCGGCGCGTGTTGCCCTGTCCCCCATCGGGTCTGCAGACCCCGACGTTCCCGCTGCGCGCACAGAGGTCATCTCCATACCCGTTTCGCGACGCGAACAACTACTGACTGCGGCGATTCAACTGTTCGACGAACGCGGGTATCGAACGGTCAGCAACGAGGACATCGGCGCGGCCTGCGGCACGACAGGCCAGAACGTGTACAACCACTTCGACACAAAGCTCGACATTCTGTCCACGGCAATCACCCGTGGTTTCGACCGACGTGACCTTGCAGTCAGGCAGGCACTGTCGCAAGTCGGCGATACGAGCGAGACGCTCGGCATTCTCTTGGGTGTTCATATCGCGTTCGCCCTGGAAGACGGACACCTCATCGGTCTGATGGCGACGGAGCTCGCCGAGCTTCCCGACAACACCCGAAAGGCATGTGTCCAAGCTCAGCGGGACTACCTGGAGTTGTGGGTTCGAGCGCTCAGCGAACTTCGCCCCGGCTTGGATGCCGCCGAGGCGAAGTTCACCGTGAGTGCAGCAATGACGTTGATCGGCAACGCTATCCGTATCGGAAGCGTTCGGCGCCGTGTTGACCTCGCGGACCGGCTGGCGGAGATATGCACTGCTTTGCTGACGGAGACTTCGGATCCCGCTGCGGCATTGGTGGGCGCCGGCCTTGGTGCCGCTCCGTAGTCTCAGAGCGGCACATCGGCACCGACAGAACGAGTCAGTCGCGCCCGGCTTCGACCAGCTTCTCAGCGAGAGTCGCCGGTGTAGTGAAAATGGCTTCGTGGCTTCCTGCCATCTGAATGATCCTGCACAGGCCGAGCCGACTGGAAAATCTTGGATGCCAAGCGAACTCGCCGTGCGGCATCGCGGTGTCTTCCGTGCAGTTCAGGTAGGAAGTCCTCATCGTCCCGGAGTTGACGAGTTCATAGAACTTCGTGAGATCGAGTTTGTCTTCCAACATAGTGACCGGTGTCGGACATAGAGACTCGTAGGCGCGCATGGCTGTCTCGTGATCGGCGTCGTTCAGGAACGCTTCCCTCCACACGTTCCAAGGCAAGGAAAACATTCCGCCCACCGCTCCTGCTCGCACCATCTCTCGATAGTGAGCTGGGGACTCGTCGTTGATGCTGTTGCCATCCGCTGGAACAAAGGCATTCCAATAGACAAGTCGCCGAATGCGGTCAGGAAATACCTCTGCGACTTTGGAGATGACCGTGCCGCCGAAACTGTGTCCCACGAGAATGAAGTCCGTGATATCCCGCTCGGTGATGTACTGAACGATCGACTCGACACCGTCCGCGTGTCGGACGCTCGGCAGTGATTCCCCGAAACCCGAGACCGTAGGTGTGTACACGCGATGACCGGCTGCAATCAGGTGTTTCGCCACCGGTGCCCAGTGCTCCCCCGTATGCCAAGCTCCATGAACGAGAACGAAAGTGTATTGCTGCGCCACGACTATTCCTTCACGTGAGTTCGCTCGCCAAAAAGAAATTCAATTATTAGGTCGAATGTGTTTACCGCTCTGCGGCATTGGGGACAACTACCAATTTCGTTCGAGGTGCCCTAGCGTACTGCCACAGCTTCGATCTCGACCAACATCGCCGGGTCGGACAGCCCGGTGGTCTCAGCCATCAAGCTGGCTGGTGAGCATTGGTAGGTTTCGAGGGCATCGAGAACGACATCGTAGTTCGAGGTTGCAGAAGCTATATCTCTGACGAAGATGCGGATCTGTACTACGTCTCGGAAACTGAAACCCGCAACTTCGAGGGTGTGGTCGATATTGACAAAGGTCGTTGCAACTTGGGCTCTGAAGTCGCCGACGCCTCCGTGTGCATCCACGCTGCTGCGTCCCTCATGACCCGATACGAACAGAAATTCCGAAGGTGCGCTGATTCTGACCGCCGAGTTGTATCCGAACCTGCCCATGATGAGTTGTGGGGCAATGTTTTCGCGCTGCATGCCGAGTCGCGTCCAATCTGAATTGTCAGTGGTTTCGCCGTTGATCGAGTCAGCGGTCGTAGGACAAGATCTGCTTAGCGACCGCTCGGGGAGCGGAGATCATCCCGTCGTGCCCGGTATTGATTCGATCGAGTTGCCACTCGCGCGAGTTGTTCAGCACCCGCTGCTTCGACGCCTGGATGTCGGTGAAGGCGGGCTCAGTGAAGTCGATGTAGTGGCGTGGAAGTCCCGCCCCGGCCGGACCGGCAAGAGTGACTGTGTCTCTCCAGGTCGACCACGGGTGTGCAGTGAGTTGTCTTTTCGCCCACTCGATGTCATTTCGATCGGTAAGACCGAACATAGTGGGATCTGTCGGTGCGGGTACAGCGTGCCCACCGGTAGCAGCGACAAGCGTTCGGAGGACCTCCTGGCTGCCGAGTGGCATTGTGGACAGCACTGTCTCACCGTTTTCGATGACCACGGCGTCGAGGTAGACCAATCGACGGATTTTCTCACGCATCCGGTCAGCCACCGAAGTTATGTATGCGCCACCGATGCTGTGGCCGACCAGCACGAAGTCAGTGAGCTCCTCTGCTTCAATCGTCCGAATGATGTCGTTGACAGCGTCGTCGTAGCTCAACTGTGCATGGAGGAGGTGGGATCGGTCCCCTACGCCGGTGATGGTCGGGGTGATCACTCGGTTCTCACCTCGTTGCAACATCGGCGCGAGTTTGCGCCAACACCAACCTCCATGGCTGCCACCGTGTACGAGAAGGTAGTCCGGTCGCGTGGGGGAAGCTGAAGAGATGCCGGTGCCTGCAGTTGCAGGGGCTGAGGCTGCGGCTGCGGCTGCGAGTGCCGCCGCCCCGGCGAACATCGTGCGCCGGTTCACTCGCGAGTGCATCCTCGACGGCTGGCCGGTTACAACTCGCTCGGAAGCATCTGACATTCTGCTGCGGGTTCGAGTTGCTTTGTTCGGGGCCGTCCAGGTTCCGAAGGGCATGGGAGTTGTCATCCATCCAGCCTGCCGGTCTACGCACCCTGCTGAACATGTTGGTCAAGCCACAAAACATGTCCTTGCGTTCGCTTGCTTCGCCTATCGGTGGACGGGCTTGGACGCTGCAGGCTCGAGACTCACTGTGAGCGTGACTTACGGCTCGCCAATCCGTCGGACTCCCGCAAACGATCACACAACGAAATCAGCATCTCCTGAGAATCAGACGACAATCCGTTTGCCAGTCCGAGAAGATGCTGCACCGTGTCATCCGACAACTGGGCGATGAGCAAGGCATCCGAGTGTCGCGAATCTTCGGTTCCGAAATCGACACGGCTGTCGAAGAAGTGGCTGACAGTGACACCGAAGAACTGTGCGAGGCCACGCACCACCGTTTCTGACGGCGCGCGGCGGACCCCGGTGCGAAGCTGAGAAAGGTAGGGAGTCGATATGCGACACCCCTGCTGACGAAGCGCGTCGCAGACTCGGGCATTGGTCAATCCAGGTTGGCGGGTTTCGAAAAGAGCGTTCAATCTGATGCAGAAAACGCTGTATCCATGCTCACTCAGCAATTCTCTGCTCTCCGTGCAACGTAGCGGTTCGGTCCGACGCCCCCCGAGCGGACCGGGGATCTACGGCTCGGGGGGTGAGTAATCGGGTGGTCAGACTTGAATTTCGCTGAGCGCGTCGACGATCAAGTCGGCAACGGCTGATGGCTGCGACGCCAAGGACGCGTGCCCAGCCGGCAGTTCGACGAGTTTGCG
>NZ_JBHTTG010000011.1:0-159630 GCF_042794655.1 Rhodococcus sp. NPDC056516
CGCCCGGTCCCATTCCGAACCCGGAAGCTAAGCCCTTCAGCGCCGATGGTACTGCACTCGACAGGGTGTGGGAGAGTAGGACACCGCCGAACACAATTTAGAGAAGCCCCCCAACCAGTGATGGTTGGGGGGCTTTCTCGTACCCAAAACACCCCCCGCCTTCGAGCGAACGGCACTTCCGTCGCCTTCAACGAGATGAACGGTACGTTCACACCATCCGGGCAGGGGCGTGACCGACGACGCGCCGGGATCGAGCGAACGGCACTTCCGTCGCCTTCAACGAGATGAACGGTACGTTCACACCAGCAGGGCAGGGCAAGGCAAAGGCGGGGCGAGGAAGATGCTGGCGCCGACGCACATAGCGACTTGTTAGCCAAGGTATAGATTGTGAACCGTCTCATAAGTCCGAAGTACTCTCCGATTTTGTGCCTTCGTCCCTAGCACTTTGGCCTAGGCTGAGTGGCATGGTGGGGTTGAGCAGCTCGAGGGTGTCGCATTTGCGACTCGTTCCGACGGAACCGGAAGAACTGCGAAGATTTGTACAAGAAACTGGCGGAGGGCGTGGGGGCCTTCAGGTAGCGCGATCGTTGCGTTCGAAGAGGCGCGCGGTACCGGCGCAATACGCGATACGTATCAGCGTCGACAATGTTTCCACCCAGATCTGGAGACGAATCCTCGTCGCGTCGGATCTGAATCTGGATGACTTGCATTCGGTGGTCCAACGGGCAATGGGGTGGAGTGACCGTCATTCGCACGCGTGGTCCAAGTCCGGCAGCCGATTTCCGGGCGAGGTCGAAGAGTACGTCGCTTCCGGAAGCAGCGCCGAGCAGCGTCGCGCCGGACGAGTGGCGATCGTGGAGTCCGCCGTACGTCTGGACGAGGTCATGGTCTCGCCTGGCGATGAAATCAGTTATCGTTACGGACGCTTCGGGAACTGGCGCCACACACTGACGCTTGAATCTTCGGAAGTACTGCCCGACGGATTCCAAGTTGTATGTGCAGCGGGTCGCGGTGCTTGTCCGCCGGAGGAATGCGTCGGGCCTGACGAGTACGAGCAGCTTCTCGGTGTCCTCGCTTCGGAGAAGTTGCGCTCCCACGAATGGACCCTCGAATGGCCGCAAACTGAATTCGAGCCGACACGATTCGAGATCGCTGAGGTCAACAATCGACTTCATACACCTCGACCGGACGAGATCGTTGCGCCGTACGACATGGCGAAGCTCGTCGAATGCCTGGAACCCTCGCGAGTCCCGGAACTGCACGCGGTCCTCGCCCGAGCCGGCATTGACGATGAGTCGGCAATCGGAGAGTTGGTCCACGTCGAGGCGGGCCAACGCCTTCAGACGGTCTTGGCGCTGATCGGTGTCGAAGGGATCGACGCCGATGATTTCTTCATGACGGTCGATGCGATGCTCGACGAACCTGAACTGGGACCGGTAAACCTCCCCCAAGGGCGATCACTCTTCGCAGTGCTCAAGAAGTTCGGCCTGGTGCGAAAGCACAAAGGGCAAATTTTACTGACGAAGCGGGGACAGTCAGCCGAGCGGGACGCGTCAATGACGTGGTCGGTGATCGTCGAGGGTGTTCCGGTCGCGCCGGGCGGCTCGCAGAGAGCGGTGGAACTCCTTGTCCTCCTCGCCGTAGCCGCTGGCTTGTCGCCGGCAGATCGTCATCGTTTCGTCGCGGGAGCGTTAGAGCCGATTCGGTCGTCGAGCATCCTCATGTCCGGGGCTCAGATTTCCAAACGTGACACGTCCGGGAGCACCGTCGAGGTGCTTGGTTTGATCGGCGCTACGGGTTACGAGTTGGGGAAGTTCGGCACCAAAGCGGACTCGTCCTGGGCTGTTCATCTCGCGAGGGCGATTCTGAAGCGTTAACCCGAGAACTGACGCAGACAACCGAAACGGGGTTCGAACCGGGAATACCGGATCGAACCCCGTTTCGTGTACCGGTGGAGATCAGATGTTGACGCCGTAGTCGCGGGCGATGCCGGCGAGTCCGGATGCGTATCCCTGTCCGACTGCACGGAACTTCCACTCACCGTTGTGACGGTAGAGCTCGCCGAAAAGCATGGCGGTCTCGGTCGATGCATCTTCGGAGAGGTCGTAGCGTGCCAGCTCGGAGCCATTCGACAAATCTACGACGCGGATGTAGGCGTTGGTGACCTGTCCGAAGGACTGGAGTCGGGCATCGGCGTCGTGAATCGAGACCGGGAAGAAGATGTTGGTGACGTTGGGCGGTACGGCAGGAAGATCGACGTTGATGACCTCGTCGTCGCCGTCACCTTCACCGGTGAGGTTGTCGCCAGTGTGCTCGATGGATCCGTCGGGCGAGCGAAGGTTGTTGTAGAAGACGAAGTGCAGGTCGGAAAGGACCTTGCGTTCCGGGCCGGTGACCAACGCGCTGGCGTCGAGGTCGAAGTCGGCGCCGCTGGTACTGCGTGCATCCCAGCCGAGACCGACTGCGACCTTGGTCAGGTTGGGTGCGGCCTTCGACAGAGATACGTTGCCGCCCTTGGCAAGTGTGACGCCCATTCAGGTTCCTCTCGTTCGAACGAAGTGGATTTCTTCGTTCGGGAGTTCTGTGTTGTCCGTTCTCGACTCACATTACCGTGAGCGGGTAGGTGCGGTTCGAGCGAATAGGCACCTCACTCGAACAGCGCGCGAAGATCCTCGGCGTCGAGTCCGGTGCCCAGTGTGCCTTCGGCGTCCATGACATTCGAGAACAATGCCGACTTCTTGGCTTTGAGTGCCATGACCTTCTCTTCGATGGTGTCTTTGGCAATGAGGCGGTAGACCATGACGTTTCGTGTCTGCCCGATGCGGTGAGTACGGTCGACCGCTTGTGCCTCGGCGGCCGGGTTCCACCAGGGGTCGAGGATGAAGCAGTAGTCGGCCTCGGTGAGATTGAGGCCGAAGCCACCAGCTTTGAGGCTGATCAGAAAGACTGGGGCCGAGCCAGACTTGAACTCCTCCAACACTTCACCGCGATTATGCGTCGAACCGTCGAGATAGCTGTACGGGATGTTTTCCGCGTCGAGTCGGGTGCGCACCGAGCTGAGGAACCCGGTGAACTGACTGAAGATCAGCGCACGGTGTCCGCCGGCGATGACGTCGTCCAGTTGCTCGACGAGAGCGTCGACTTTGGCCGACGGTATCGATCCGCTGTCCTTGTCGACGAGTGAGACATCGAGACTGAGTTGGCGCAGTATCGTCAGCGATTGCAGGATCGTGAATCGGTTCTTGTCGACGTCGTCGAGCAGGCCGAGGATCTTTTGCCGTTCGCGCTGTAGATGAGTGTCGTAGATTGCGCGATGGCTCGGATGCAACTCGATCTCGAGTACCTGCTCCTGCTTGGGCGGCAAGTCTGCGGCCACCTGTTCCTTGGTCCGCCGCACCATCAGCGGTTTGACGCGTCGTCGCAGTTGCGCCAATCGTTCTGCATCACCGTCTTTTTCGATGGGAGTGCGGTAGAAGTCGGTGAAGGTGGTGGGGCTGGGAAACAGTCCCTGTGCAGTGATCGCGAGCAGCGACCACAACTCCAAAAGATTGTTTTCCATGGGTGTTCCGGTGATCGCGAGTTTGAACGGTGCGTTCACCGCCCTCGCACACTGGTGGACCTTGGACTTGTGGTTCTTGGCGAATTGGGCTTCGTCGAGTACCAGTCCGGACCAGCGGCCCGCGGAATATGCATCGGTGTCGAGTCGGAAGAGGGCGTACGACGTCACGACGATGTCCGCCCCGTCGACGAGTGCGGCCAGATCGGTTTTTCTGCGGCGCAGCGTGTCCGTGATGACAGCAGTGTGGAGGGTCGGTGCGAACTTCGCCACTTCGGACTTCCAGTTGGAGACCACGCTGGTGGGTGCGACGATCAGAAAGGGAGGCGCGGCTGGATTCGACTGCCTTGCAGCGCAGATCATTGCGAGGGTCTGCAGTGTCTTGCCCAGGCCCATGTCGTCGGCGAGTATGCCGCCCAGGCTGTGCTGGCGCAGGAAATTGAGCCAACGGAATCCGTCGACCTGATAGGGACGTAGCGTTGCCGTCAACGTGTCCGGGACTTCGACGGGATCGATGCCCGAACTGCCGAGCAATCCTGCGATCTGCTTCTTCCAAGCTGCTGCTTGATGTTCGACCCTTCCGAGCGCCGTCAATTCTTCCCACAGTCCGGCCTGAAATTTGCTGATCCCGAGTTTGCCGGTAGGCCGATCGAGTAGCGACCGCGCTTCGGTGATGAGACGGTGCAGGCCGAGTAGTTCAGGTGCGTCGAGCCGAAAGAAGGCGCCGTCCGGTAGCAGTATGTGAGTCTCGCCCTTGCTCAGAGCAGAGAACAGTGTTGTGAACGGAACGCTTTGTCCCGCAACATCGACGGTGACATCGAGGTCGAACCAGTCGGATCCGCTGTCCCCGTCGGGGGCTGATGTGCTGAGGCCGATCACGACAGCGTCGTCTGCAGGCCGGTAGTCGGCGGGGGTTCCTGCAACCGTGAGGTCGATGGCGTCGTGCGCTTCGAGTTGGGGCAGGAGGTCGAGTGTGAACTGCATGGAATCGAGGCCGGTCAAAGTTCCCGCGAGAGTGGCCTTCGCCGCGGCCGCGCCGAGGCTGTTGGTGATGGCATCTTCGGCAGCGTGATTGCGGACCTCGGACTCGTCGGTGGTTGCATCGGCGGTAGAAATGATCAGTTCGTCGGCATCGACGGTGTACTTCCATGCCGACTCGATGTCGATGCGGTGGTCGCCTTCGTAAGTGGCCATCAGTTGTAGCCGAGGACCGGACACAGTCGGTGGGTTGTAAGCACCGTCGGAAGATAGGACGGGAGCGAGGCTTCCGAGTTTGAACACGAACCGCGAAGTGAACGCATCCCGATGCTCGGCGGGTATGTCGACTGACTTTCCGGAGTCGATCAACTGCCTCAATTGGTGGGTGACCGGCGTGTGCAGCGGTGCGAGCGTGATCGCGTTGGCGGCGTCGAGCGCGAAGACACCATGTGCCGGCGTACCGACAAGTCCCCAGTCGGAATGGGTGATGATGTGCCCATCGGTCTGAATTCGGGGAGTGAGACGGAGGTTGTCGTCTTCTGCTCCGTGGACGTCGAGGCAGATGTTGGCGTCGTCGAGTAGGGAGATGTTGCCGAGGCCGGCCTTCGAGTGAACGAGTGAAACGCCGACGCTGATCGCCTCATCAAGAAGCGACCAGAGTTGCGGGCTCGGAAACCCGGCAAGATCGATTTCCGCTGCATTCTGATTTCGGTAATGGTTGCCCGCGCTGTGGAGAAGATGAATGTCGCGTAAAACCCGGATGTGGTCGGCGGGGAACTGAAAGCTGCTTCCGAGTTTGTTCCAGGCAAGTCCGCCGGAGATCCACCCTCTCGCTCCTGGCTGTACGGGTTTGAGGAGGAGCCGTGTCGATGTGCCCTTGGTTCGGGTGGTGAATTGAATGCCGAGTCCACGAGTAGTGCGGTCGTGGGGGTCTGGCTGGAGCAACTCCTCAAGCGCGCCGTCCCACCCGAGTTGTCGTGGCGTCGTGTTCGCCTCGGCGACCGCTGCGAGCACCAACGCGGCCACGTGTTTACAGTTCATCCGCACCGGACACGTGCAGAGGCCACGCGCGAATGTGGCAGCACCGGTCGCGCTGTGACTTATGGAGATTGTGCAGGCGTACGGCTCCCGCGCGGTCCCCGCCACAGCGCCGGTCAAGGTATCCGGGGTGTCGTTCCAACTGATGGATACGACCGCATTCTGCTGAAGGTAGGTAAGTCCGCGGTCGTAGGTTGTCGTGCCGACGACAGCGCGAATTCGGTCGAGGTCGAGTGCCTTGACTGAGTCCGGTTGCACGGGGCCAGCCTAGTGGCGGCGTCCGACAGATCTTGTCGTGGTCGTTTGTCCAAGAAAGTCCGAACTGCACGGTATGTTCACGGAAACATCTTTGACTTGTTTGGGAGTTTCATGAGGACTGAGCGGCGTGCGTGGATTCGATCTGCGCGCACAGGTGCGGTGTGTTTGGCCGTCTGTGCACTTTCTTTGCAATTGGGCGGACTGTCGACGGCAGCGCCGAGTTCCGGAAGTTCGGGTAGTTCGGGAAGCTCGGGAAGTCTGGGCAGCGTCGAGGGAAGCGTGAGCTCGGGGTCGACGATCCCGGGACCACTTCAGGAGGATCCGGGCCCCAAACCGGACATGCGCGACGACATCGTCGTCCCGGCCATCGTCGGCGAGAAGGTGACCGCACCACAGGCGGTCAGGCTGACGGTGGCGTCGCCTGCACTTCGACGCGAGGTCGGCGTCGAGATTTTGCTACCCGCTGACAATTCGGTTCCGCGCCCAGCGCTGTACATGCTCGAGGGTGTCGACGCCGGAGAGAAAAGCAGCGGATGGATGACGATCGGCGGCGCTCCGGCGTTCTTCGCCGACAAGAACGTCAACGTCGTGATGCTCAATGGCGGAATCGCGAGCCTGTACTCGGACTGGGAGAATCCGGATCCGCGGCTGGGACTGCACAAGTGGGAAACCTTCATCACCGAAGAGCTGCCACCGCTGATCGACGCACGACTCGAGACCAACGGCATCAACGCGATTGCTGGCAATTCCATGGGCGCGATGGGCGCAATGATGCTCGCCCAACGCTTTCCGCACATGTACCGGGGCGTCGCGGTTTTCAGTGGCTGCTACTCCACGATGGATCCGCTTGGGCGAACTGCCGTTCAGGCCACGATTTCTTCTCGAAGCGGAGATCCGGCCAACATCTGGGGTGTGCCAGGAGGCCCGGAGTGGGAGGCGCACGATTCTTTGATCAACGCAGAGAAGTTGCGAGGCAAGGAAATCTACGTGTCGACGGCGAACGGTCTTCCCGGATCCGACGAGACGCTGCAGACTCCTGAACTGCTCGAGCGTCTGGTGATCGGCGGCGGCATCGAGGTTGCTGCGCATGCCTGCACCAAGATGTTCGACGCTCGGTTGCAGGAGCTGAAGATTCCGGCGCAGGTGGATTACGAGCCGAACGGCACACACGCGTGGGCGTATTGGCGTGAACGACTGCCGAAGGCGTGGCCGACTCTGTCCCGGGCACTTGGCGTCTGACGGTTCGATAACGGGGCTCGGGTTGTGGCTCACCACAACCCGAGCGTTGGATCACTCGCAGGCGATGCCGTCGTTGTCCCGGTCGAGATGCGGGGCGTACCCGTTCTGACCCCGGTACAACGGAGATGCTCCGGCGTTACGCACGGCAGTGCAGTTCTGGTAGTACCGCGCCGGTGCGGGAGTGTTCTGCGGCGCAGGCTGGTTCTGGGGCGCTTGCGGAGCGGGCGGCGCCGGCGGTACGAAGACCGGGGGAAGGAACGGCTGGACTGCGTCTGCAGAGCCAGTCGGAATCATGCGTGCGATCTCGATGGGTAGGAAATCGAAAACCGTGGATGCCTGAGCGGCGGGTGCGGCAACCAGAGTGATTGCGGCGCAACCTGCGACGCTGAATGCCAGACGGCGGAGCTTCATGTGACCTCGTGTTCAACTGGGCAGCCCTTCCACTTCGGAGGGCTGTGCCGGCTGAGCATACTGGTCATAACGACCAAATGGTTTATTTCGGCAAGGGTGAAATCTGGGGTGAAAGCAGCGTCCCCGCACCGTATTGCTCAGGTGCGGGGACGCTGCTGTTGTCAGAGAGGGTTACGCGTCGACAAGTTCCTCGGCGAACGGATCACCGTTGCGGGGAGCGTCGAAGCGCTCCTTGTCGAGGATTCCCTCACGCTTTGCGACGATGACCGGGACCAGTGCCTGGCCGGTGACGTTGACTGCGGTACGACCCATGTCGACGATCGGTTCGACGGCGAGGAGCAGGCCGACGCCGGCCAGCGGAAGACCCAGGGTGGAGAGCGTGAGTGTGAGCATGACTGTCGCACCGGTTGTTCCGGCCGTTGCTGCCGAGCCGATGACCGAAACGACGACGATCAGCAGGTAGTCGGTGAACGTCAGCGGAACGTCGTAGAAGCCGGCTACGAAGATTGCCGCGATCGCGGGATAGATTGCGGCGCAACCGTCCATCTTCGTGGTGGCACCGAGCGGAACGGCGAACGAGGCGTACTCACGAGGAACACCGAGGTTGCGTTCGGTGACGCGTTCGGTCAGCGGCAGGGTACCGATCGACGAGCGCGAGACGAAGCCGAGCTGAGTCGCGGGCCAGACGCCGGAGAAGAAGCTCCGGACCGAGAGGCCATGTGCGGCAATCAGGATGGGGTAGACCACGAAGAACACGATCGCCAGACCGATGTAGATGGCAGCGGTAAAGACGCCCAGCGAGCCGATCGCATCCCAGCCGTAGGTGGCGACAGCGTTGGCAATCAGCGCGGCGGTGCCGATCGGGGCGAGGCGGATGATCCACCACAGGACCTTCTGAACGATCGCGAGGAGCGACGCGTTGAACTCGAGGAACGGAGCAGCCTTCGGTCCGATCTTGAGCGCAGCAATACCGATTGCACCGGCGATGACGAGCAACTGCAGGACGTTGAAGCTCAGCGACGTGGTCGCTACACCTTCGGTGACGGAAGTCTTTGCGCCCAGCCCCAGGAAGTTGTTCGGAACCAGTCCGGTGATGAACGCCCACCACGAACCGGAGCTCTTGGGTTCCTTCGCTGCTTCGGCGGCGACGTCGGTCCGTGAACCGGGATCGGTGATCAGGCCGACGATGATGCCGATGATCACAGCGATGAACGCGGTGATCGCGAACCAGAGCAAGGTCTGCACGGCCAGGCGAGCTGCATTGGCGACCTGTCGCAGGTTGGCGATGGAGCTGACGATGGCCGTGAACACCAGCGGGATCACCGCAACGGTGAGCAGCTTGACGTAACTCGAACCGATGGTCTGCACGGTGCCGACCAACCAGTTGACGTTGCCGTCGGCCGCATCAGGCATGGCCCGGGCGACCAGACCGATGATGACACCGAGTACGAGGCCGGCGACGATCTGCGGTCCGAATGCCGTCGCCCAGGACGGAAAACGGGACGTGGACTTTTCCGGCACGCCGGTGGAGGTGGAGCTGGGCATGACTATGCCTTTCGAAAATCAAGGGAGCGAAACGCAGCGCGGCACCAGAGGCCGGGCAGATTCGAAGAAATGTTTCCTGGTACGCGTCAGGTCAGAGCGAGCACGTACACATTGCGCTCGCCTGCAGGCGAAGGTCGACGTAACGCCGACTGGTCAGGAACAACACTGTCCACACACTACTCGCAGCTTCAACTACTCGATCCCGAGGGTCGCCGCGGGAGTTCGCTTCGTGTTCGTCGGGTGTGCCCCGATCAGTCACTGTTGGTCGGTTGACTAGTGTCGACGATCAGTAGGTGCCGCACCGGCGCCTACGCGTCGGCAAGCGGAAGCGAGAGACCGATGAGCGTTCGGAATGCCGAGTACCCGCGTCCGAAGCATTTTCTGGTGCACCTCAGTGACACACATCTGGTAGCACAGGGGGAGTTGTACGACGCCGTGGATGCGTCGACGAGGTTGCGGGAAGTGCTCCGCGGGATAGTGGCCTCGGGCGCACGCCCCGACGCACTCCTCTTCACCGGCGACCTGACCGACGAGGGGCACCCCGACGCGTACGCGCAATTGAAAGCCATCGTGGAACCCGTGGCGGCCGAGATCGATGCACAGGTCATCTGGGCTATGGGTAACCACGACGACCGCCCCACCTTCAGATCGTTGCTGTTGGGCGAGGACGCAGCAGATCATCCCGTCGACAACGTCTACGATCTCGACGGACTGCGGGTGATCACCCTGGACTCGTCGGTTCCGGGTCATCACTACGGTGAGATCACGGATCGTCAATTGGACTGGCTACGAGCAGAGTTGGCGGTCCCCGCGCCCGACGGAACGATACTGGCGCTGCATCACCCCCCGGTTCCGTGTATTCAGGATCTTGCAGTCTTGGTGGAGTTGCGCGATCAGCCCCGGCTGGCAGACGTCCTGCGAGGCAGTGATGTTCGGGCGATTCTTGCCGGACACCTTCACTATTCGACGACGGCGACGTTCGCCGGGATTCCCGTGTCCGTGGCGTCGTCGACGTGTTACACCCAGGACCTGAACGTGGAAGTCGGTGGGCAGCGTGGTCGAGACGGGGCTCAGGGGTGCAACCTGGTGCACGTCTACGACGAGACGATTGTTCATTCGGTCGTTCCTCTCGGCGCTCACGTGACGGTCGGTGAGCCCGTCGACGCGGCCGAGGGAGTCCGGAGGCTCGGCGCCGCCGGCATTCGAATCCTCGAGAGCGAAAAGGCGAGGCGCTCGATCGTCTGAGGTGGCAGGCGGTTTCCGGCGGGCCGGCACGGTTCGGGTTGATTGTCGGGCGGTCGCGTACTCACTACCGTCGAGGTAGGTGCAGAGCTCCAGCAACAAGGACCGGCTAGCTGGACGGCAACCCTTCATGCCGATGGGGTGCCCCGGAATCACACCTGGCGACACGCGCGGTGCGTGTCGCAAGCGGCAGTCGCCACGAGAACCGTCAGTCGGGTGCTGACGGTTTCTGCGGTCGGCACTGTGCGCTCCCGAGTAGTTCTCGAACAGGAGTATGCGCCGATGACCTCCACCCCTTCTTCTCATCTTGCTCCGCTTCATCTCGCCGTAGCGCTGGACGGTGCCGGTTGGCACCCTGCAGCCTGGCGAGAGCCACACTCGCGCCCGAGTGAGCTGTTAAGCGCGTCGTATTGGACTGACGTGGTGACGACCGCCGAGCGTGGTCTGCTCGATTTCGTCACCATCGAGGACAGCCTCTCGGTTCCGGCGGATCCACTCGCGCCCGTCGACGACGCCGTTGATCGGGTACGCGCGCGGCTCGACGCACATCTCGTGGCGGCCCGACTGGCACCCGTCACGAGCAACATCGGTTTGATCCCGACCATCACCACCATTCACACCGAACCGTTCCACGTGTCCAAAGCCGTTGCCACCCTGGACTACACCTCGGGTGGTCGCGCCGGATGGCAGGTGAAGGTGTCGGCTTCGGAGTCCGAGGCGGCCCAGTTCGGGCGACGCGACATCCCAGCGCTCACCGATGCCGAGCGTCAGTCGATCGTTTCAGGTGTCCTCCCGGACTTCGTACGTGACCTGTTCGACGAAGCTGCGGAGGCCGCTGACGTCATCCGGCGACTCTGGGACAGCTGGGAGGACGACGCCGAGATCCGCGACGTGGAGCAGCGCCGATTCATCGACCGGGACAAGTTGCACTACATCGACTTCGAGGGAAAGTATTTGTCGGTCCGTGGACCGTCGGTGACCCCGCGCCCGCCGCAGGGGCATCCCGTCGTTACCGCGTTGGCACATCAGCGGGTCGCGTACGAACTGGCGGCGCGGACGGCCGATCTGGTGTTCGTGACGCCGTTCGACGAGGAGCAGGTCACGGCAATCCTGGGTGAAGTGCGAGCAGCCGAAGAACACGTGCAGCGCACCGGCGAACCTCTTCGGGTCTTCACCGACATCGTCGTCTTCTTCGATACGCCGGAAGAAACCGGAAAGGAACGGCTCGCTCGCCTCGACGCGCAGGCCGGCGCCGAATACCGTTCGGACGCACTGACCTTCACCGGCTCTGCTGCGGAGTTGGCGGATCTTGTTCTCCGGTGGCAGCAGTTGGGAATCGACGGCTTCCGTTTGCGGCCGGGCGTTGTCGTGGACGACCTCGACGCCATCGCAGGTGAGCTGGTGCCTGAATTGCAGCGACGCAACGTATTCCGCACCGAATATCCGCAGGCGAATCTTCGCGGACTCCTTGGTCTACCCATCGACGTTCCCAACCGCTACGCCGCCGGTACTCCGGCCGCCTGACAGACGAGGAATAGATTCTCATGAGTTCTCAGAAGCGTAAGCAGGTCATCCTGGGTGCCTACCTCGGCGGCGTCAACCATCACACTGCGTGGTGGGATCCGCAGGCGGGCAGCCAGATAGAGTTCGATTCTTTCGAGCACACCGCTCGAACCGCCGAGCGTGGGAAGTTCGACTTCTTCTTCCTCGCCGAAGGCCTCGCCCTTCGTGAGCGTGCGGGACAGATTTTCGACCAAGACATCATCGGTAGGCCGGACACCTTCACGGTCCTTGCATCGTTGGCGGCGGTAACCGAACACCTCGGATTGGCCGGCACTATCAATGCCACGTTCAACGAGCCGTACGAACTGGCCCGCCAATTCGCGACGCTCGATCAGTTGTCCGGAGGGCGTGCCGCCTGGAACGTCGTCACCTCGTTCGACGCATTCACCGGCCAGAACTTTCGCCGCGGCGGATACCTCGACCGCGCGCAACGATACGAGCGTGCGGAGGAGACCGTAGCGCTGGTGCGTGAACTGTGGGATTCGTGGCGAAGCGACGACATCGTGGCAGACAAGGCATCAGGGCGCTTTCTCGCGCGACCGGATGCCGGTGAATTCGCTTTCCACGGATCACATTTCGATGTGAACGGCCGATTCACGGTGCCGCGTAGCCCGCAAGGGCGCCCGGTTATTCTGCAGGCCGGGGTGTCGCCGCAGGGGCGCGATTTTGCTGCCGGCAATGCCGACGCGATCTTCTCACCGTACGGTCAGTTGCCCGAGGCGGCCGATTTCTATCGCGATATCAAAGCACGTGCCGTTGCGGCCGGACGTGACCCGGGTGACATCAAGATCCTGCCGTCGGCGAGTTTTGTTCTCGGCACCTCGGAGGCAGATGCGATCGAGAAATACCGAGAGATTCGCGACCAGCAGGTCACCGGCCAGACCGCTTTGGTTCTGCTCGAACAGATCTGGAATCTCGATCTGTCGAAGTACGACCCCGAAGGACCACTACCCGACATCGCTCCGGATCCCGAAGCTCCGCCGATCATCCAGGGCCGCGCCTTCATTCACCAAGATCGTTTCGCGACCGTCGCAAAACTTCGCGCGGTAGCCGAGAGCAAGAAGTTGAATCTGCGCGAAGTGGTGATCGATCAGTTCGAGCGTGGACCGATCGTCGGTACACCGCAGCAGGTTGCCGAGAAAATAGATTCGTTTGTCAGCAACGACGGTTCGGATGGGTTCATCCTCGGATCGCACCTTGTGCCGACCGGCCTCGACGAGTTCGTCGACGACGTGGTGCCGCTGCTGCAGGATCGAGGTGTCCTCCGCAGTGACTACGAAGGAACGACGTTGCGTGAAAATCTCGGACTGCCCATCCCGGTGCAGCGGGAGCGCGCGACAGCACGCTGATCGACCGAAGTAGCAAGGGCCCAGCCGAAATCGGCTGGGCCCTTGTTTCGTCTAGGCTTCCCAGGGCGCCGGGATGGGGTAATAGCTCTCCAGAAACTCCGTGATCTTGCGTGTGCGAAGTTCCAGATCGATCTCCGGAGCGCTGCCGTCGTTGAGGCAGAAGAAGTCCATGGAGCGCTTGGCGAGCAGTGAGTCCATGTCGCGCAAACCGGCCTTGACCGTCGTGTCGACGTATTTGACGGCTGCGGACTTCTGCACCACCGACCGTCCACTCATGAGCGTGTAGTAGTGGTAGAGCGAATTGGTCACCGAGATATTGGAACTCGCGCGGAAGGTGCTTGCTGCAGTGGCCGCGAAGTCTTCGGCGAACTCGCGTTCCATCTCGGCCATCACGCTCTTGCGTAGTGGCGTCGCTGCGTGCTCCAGATGCCTGGTGGTCATCAGACCGAAGCGGTCCTGGAGTAGCCGGCGGTTGACTCGAGCCGCATTCTCGAACCCGCTGCGGTCGTTGTCGTTGTGTCCCAATCCGATTCTGGTGTCGGCCTCGATGAACATGCTGATCCCACCGGGGGAGAAGAACATGTCCGGGCCAACGGGGCGACCGAAGAACATGTCGTCATTGGAGTAGAGGAAATGCTCTGCCAGACCCGGAATATGGTGCAGCTGGCACTCGACAGCTTGAGAATTATGGGTAGGCAACACACTTGGATCGGCGAAGAATTTTTCGCTGGGCATGAACGTGACTCGCGGATCGTCGGCAAGCCAGTCCGGACGATCGGAATCGGTTGCGACGAAGATCCGCCGGATCCACGGCGCGTACATGTGGATGGATCGAAGCGCGTATTTGAGCTCGTCGATCTGACGGAAGCGCGCTTCTGATTCGTCGCCCTCTCCGACGATGTAGTTCTGCATGCGCTTGGCGCGCTGAGCCTGAAACTCCTTGGAAGAGCCGTCGACCCAGGAAAAGACCAGATCGATATCGAAGCTGATATCGGAGGCATGATCGGCGAACATGTTCTCGATAGTCGGCCAGATCCGGCCGAATCGCTCGACGGTTCCTCGGACAGCTTCTTCGGGGAGGACGGTTCGTCGTGTCAGTGAGTTCTCGACGGGTAGGACGATTTCTTCGTCGGAAATCGACCACAATTCGATTTGAACGCCGATGTTCGCGCCGTAGTTCATGCCGCTTGCGACGTGAACCCGCGGACGGAACAAGCGGAAGATCCGTGACTTGTTGGTTTTCGACAGGGCACCGTCCGCGACAAGGAGCGCTGGGCTCTTCTTCGCGTCGACGGTTTTGGAATAGAAGGGTGCGTTTGCGCATCCCTCGACAAGTGCCTGCCGCAGGTTTTTGCGCTCGGTCCAGCTCACCGCGATCACGGGGCGCTCGTCGTTTCCGCGGACGAGTAGATACTCGATTCCTGCGGCGTCGAGGATGTCGCGGATGAAGAGGAGATCTTCGACCATCGCTTCGAGCGGCGTGGTGGTCGTGATCGCGAGGGCAAAACGATTCTTGAATCGGACGGTCTCGGGTAGCTCGCCCATCCGTGCGCGTGACGCGGCCGACGCCGGTTCCACGGGATTGGGGCTGTCCTGCTCCGGGGGTACGAAGTAGATGTCGTGCGGAGCGGGAGATTCTGTAATGGGATGCCTTCCGATTCTGATCCAGCTGTGTATCTGTCGCCCCCGACGCTGCGAGAGCGTGGTGGCGACGAACTCAGTCTATGCCGTCGGCGCCGAAAGTCGGACATGAGTGACGGCGATGGGTAACGCGGGGCGAGTCGGGTACCCCGAGGACCGAAGCGAGAGTGAAGGAGGAGAACCGATGCGTGTGAAAGCGATGGTCGGAACGGGCGCGATGGCGGTTGCGCTGGCCGCCGGCCCAGTTGCGACAGCGTCTGCGGAGCGAACCGAGGCAGCGGGGTCGGAGGGTTCACCGGAGATGCTGACCTGCGAGGTGGTCTTCGATGCACTCGAGGACATGAGCCCGGAATGGACGGAAGAGGGGATCGATCAGGTCGAAGACTGGTGTGAGGCGATCACCGGCGAAGAAGACTGAGCGTCAGCCGCGCGAGATCACTCGTCGCGACAGTCGCCACCGCCCGTCTTCGAGTTCGAACTCGTCGGCGTAACTCCCGACGCCACTGAGCTTGGGAATTGTGGTCGTGTCGACGTAGAACGTCCAGACCGCATCCACGCGGGCTGTAGTTTCCGACGTCACGTCCACGGCGATCGCTGTGGTGACGTGACGTGTGCATGTGCCCGGGCCTTGAATGCCGGCGGCTCGACGCTCGGCTACTCCAGCAGCAATTTCTTCGCGGCCTCGCCGCACCTGTGCGGGGATACCGCGATCGGGATTGGCGGGCATGTTCCATTCGGCCTTGCGGGTGAACTGCTCGACGTAGTCCTCGACAGAGCCGGTGTCAGCCAGATGGGCGATCCGAGCGAGCGTTGAACGAATCTGTTCGGCAGGGCCCTCGGGTTGCATGCTGTCCTCCGTAGACGTGGGTGCGGCAGATCGCACGCTACAGCTCATGACGACAACGACGACGGTCTCGTCCCAGTGAGCGGCAGTATTCTCCGGCGAGGGAGCGGCGAACTTTGAGATCACCTCGAGTTCAACCGTATTCGAGCCCGCAGCGTAAATGATTGAGTGTTCACATTAGGCAGCGCCATGACGACTGCCGCGCCCGTAGGCTTGACCGACTCACAGGAGATCGCCATGTCCGTCACCGAACTCGAACGTGTCACCCAGACCCCGGAGCAGATCTACGCTGCCGGCGGAATCACTGTCCACAAGGTCGGTGAACTGATCGGCGCCCGTATCGACGGTGTGCACCTCTCCGGGGACTTGTCCGAAGAGACCGCCTACGCGATCAACTATGCGCTGGCAGCGCACAAGGTTGTGTTCTTCCGTGGGCAGCAGCATCTCGACGACACGTCGCAGTACGAATTCGCCGGAACCCTCGGCACCCAGACCACCCCGCACCCGACGGTGAAGTCAAGGGGCGACAAGCTGTTGGTGCTCGACCGTGCCGCCAACAGTTGGCACACGGACGTGACGTTTGTCGACCGCATCCCGAAAGCCTCGATTCTGCGAGCGACGACCATTCCCGAGTACGGCGGAGCGACGACGTGGGCGTCGACTACCGCTGCGTACGACCAACTGCCGGCTTCGCTCAAGGTCTTGGTCGAGAATTTGCGGGCCGTTCACACCAATGCCTACGACTATGCCGAGGTTGTCGATCAGGCGAACCCGGTAGACGCGCAGCGCCAGGCCTACTACGCCGAATTCACCCGTGAGATCTACGAGACCGAACACCCGGTGGTGCGTATCCATCCGGCGACGGGGGAGAAGACCCTCCTGCTCGGTCACTTCTTCAAGGAGTTCGTCGGGCTCAAGCCGTCGGAGTCGGTCGCTCTTTACCAGATCCTGCAGGCACGAATCATCAAGTTGGAAAACACTGTTCGATGGAACTGGTCGGCCGGCGACCTGGCGATCTGGGACAACCAGGCGACTCAGCATTACGGTATCGCCGACTACGGGACTCAGGCCCGCAGTGTGCACCGTGTGACATTGGCCGGCGACGTCCCCGTCGACGTCCACGGCGAGCAGAGTCGAATCCTCCAGGGTGACGCCGCGGAGTATTCGGTCATCGCGGACATCGATCGGCTTCCCGGCTTCGCCGCGAACTGATCAGTCGTGCTGCGGGTGATCCGGCGGGAACATCTGTCCCCATGAGTGACTGCACGCTCGGCACGTCCATTCCGGGGTGTCCGGCCCCACGACGCAGCCCGTTCCGGCGAGCCACGGTAGGTGATCAAACGGATGGACCGGCATCCCCGGGGCACACTGAGCGGTTCTGTGTGCACCGCACTGCGGGCACAGTGGATTCTTCGACAGCATGTAGTCGATGAAGTTGGTGTGCCCGGACGTGGCCATCCTTCCGCTGCATTTGCGGCACAGCACGGCTGGGTAGTCGTCCCCAGGTTCGGCCTGCCTGAAGATCCGTGATGCGGAATGAAAGTGAAGGCGATCGCCGCTGTTGAACTTTCGCAACGGCATCGGTGAGCCGCAACCTGTGCAGTTTCCTCGCTCGCGCATCAAAGTTCGGGCGTGGGCAGCCGTGGACGTCGGATCCAGGGTGTCGATGTCGCCGAAGTAGTGCGCATAGTGTGACTGGCCGGCCGTGAGAATCCGGTCGGCCAGTGCGTCGTCGACCGGCCCAGGATCCGTGGGAAAGGTGATGGACCATCGTTGTTCGAGTTCTGGAACGGTGGGCAAACCGTGGAGTTCGTACGGGCGTTCATCGACTTCCATCCACGACGTGCCGTCGAACGGCGCAGCCACGGTCTCGACGCAGAGCACCGTGCGAGGAGTGGTGTCGAGAACCGTGACCAGCAGGTCACCGGTCGCCATCTTTCCGCGCATGATCCAGGGATCGACACGGGCTCGGGGTTCGAGAAACGCGACCACGGCATCAATCCAGGGCGTGCCGAGTGCGATGAATACGTGCTGACCGGGCCTCCGCGTCTTCATCGAACGATTCTCGCAAGGGCTGCCGACAACGTCAGGCTTTGACCACCTTGCGCCCGAGCAGCGATGCAACCAGTCCGTCGACGAAGGTCGCCTGACGGCCGAGAGGATCGGAATTCGCTGCCGCAACGCTGCCGATCGAGATCGATCTCGTCAGGCCGGTCTCGCTGATGAATTCGGCGGCGAGGTGGGCCTCTCGGAACGTGAGGCCGCCCAGATGTGTCGTGTCGTCGACTCCGAGAACGCGTCCGTCGATGATGTCCATGTCGAAGTGGACGTGGACGCCGTTCACACCCTGTCCCGCCGCGGCGAGAACGCGAGGCATCAAGGCCGCCATGCCATGGCGATCGATCTCGTCGATCGTCACCAGCAATACCTCGTACTCGTCGAGTGCGCGCTTGTGATCGACCGTGGCGTTCTTGACGCCCACCAAGACGGTGTTCTCCAAACTGGGGCCGTGCAGATCCGCTGCCGACGACAGCAGTTGTTCGATATCGCCGTGGGAGGCGAAAATGATTGCACCCAAATCGGTTCCGGGTTCGGTGGCGATCGGAATTCTGGTGTTCTGCCAGGCCTCGGTAGTGAGCCACAGCGGCAACGTCGTGAGATCCGCGGCGGCGTTCTCGGCTTGAATGCAGCTGAAACCGATTCCGGACATGTCTTCGCGTAGACCGTGATCGAGGAGATGGCTTGCCAGCCCGCTAGTTTCGAGGTCGATCAATTCGACGGTCGCATTGGCATCGATCGGTTCGGTGCCCAGGACGTAGCGCTTTTCGACGTAGGGCGATGTCATCGCCATCAAGAGCGCGCCGTAATCGATCGTGAAGTCGACGGTGCCACCGAGTCGGTATTCGTCGCCTGTTTCTCCGGCGTCGACGAGGAGGTGATCGCTACTGGCGCTGATCACCTTCAGGCGCGGATCGATCGGGGTCAAGCCTTCCGGCGAGATGTCCTCGCGGCCGATGGACAAGATCAGGCGTCGGCTCGGCTTGTCCGCGTTGTCGAAGACGGGGCGTCGGCCGAATGCGTCTTCCCCTGAGACTCCATACGGCCGCGACGGCTTGACCTTGGCCTCGATGATGTCCGCGGTGAGAGTGAAGGCGTCGTTGTTCAGCAGTTCGTACAGTCCTGGGGGAGTCGGTGATTCGGCCAGAACGATGCTGGCGCCCAAACGCAGATGGTTGATCCCCTCGGGCATCGTTCCGGTCTCGAGGAGTGGCAGAGAGAACGTATTGCCGCCGGAAACGATCGGCAGTTCGATCGAGAACCGCTTCGTGATTTCGTCGGCTAGGTAGACCAGATTCGACAGGTTGTCGACGGTCGGCTGGATGCCGCCGACGCACGCGAGATTCGCGCCGATTCCGATCAGTCTGATGCCCTCGATGGGAAGGATTTCGGCGACTACATCCAACGCCTCCGCCGGCAGGATCCCTTCGCGGAGATCTCCGAGGTCGATCATCAGCACGATGTCGTGGACGACTCCTCGCGCCCGTGCTGCTCTGCCGAGAGCAACAATTGTCGTCAACTCGGAGTTGAGGCTGATGTCCGCGTATCGGATCGTGTCGTCGATCTCGTTCAACGACGGTGCACGGATCAGCATCAGGGGGACGGTGATGCCGTCGCGGCGAATGCGGGCCAGGTTGTCCAGGCGGGAGTCGGCGATCTGTGCGACGCCACCGCGGACCATTGCTCGCGCCACCTTGGGGGAGCCACACGTAGATTTGCTGACGCCGGCCACCGCAATACCCTTGGCATTGGACGCTTCGACGAGGACGCGCGCATTCTGTTCGATACGACGCAGGTCGACGGTGATGGTCGGTCCGGTCATGATCTCCCCGTTTTCTCCGATGGCGGTTCACGATCCGGGCATTCCAGACCGGACGGTTGGAGTGAGCTGGGCAACTTTGCTCCAACTGTTGTGTCGCAGGACACTTACGTGCAGTATGAGGATACAACAGTTTCCTACCAGGCACTCTAGAGGAGCGTCGATGGCTACTCTCGTCAAACACGTACTTCGGCGCAAGCCGGCTTTACAGATAGACCAGGAGACCGGCGCCGATGCCAACGGCGGCGAGCTGACCCGCAGTATCGGTTTGGCGCAGTTGTCCATGTTCGGCATCGGCGCCACGATCGGCACCGGTATCTTCTTCGTCCTCTCGCAGGCAGTCCCGGTCGCCGGTCCGGCAGTGATCATCTCCTTCGTTGTGGCCGGTGTCGTCGCGGGACTCACAGCGATTTGTTACGCGGAGTTGGCCGGAGCTGTCCCGGCGTCGGGCTCGTCGTATTCCTACGCTTACGCGACGCTCGGAGAGCTTCCGGCCATGGCCGTCGGCGCGTGCCTGCTTCTCGAGTACGGAGTCTCGGCCGCGGCGGTGTCCGTCGGATGGTCGCAATACTTGAACCAGCTGCTTGGCAACCTCTTCGGGTTCCAGATTCCCGACGCGTTGTCACAAGCGCCGGAGCAGGGCGGCATCATCAATCTGCCCGCAGTGATCCTGGTGTGCCTGTGCGGTGTTCTGCTCATCCGCGGCGCCAGTGAATCGGCCAAGGCCAACGCCATCATGGTCTCGATCAAACTTGCAATTCTGTTGCTTTTCATCGTGGTCGGCATCGCCGGATGGAACAGCAATCACTTCGCCGACTTCGCACCGTTCGGATTCAGCGGCGTCATGTCCGCCGCCGGAATCATCTTCTTCTCGTACATCGGCCTCGACGCCGTGTCCACCGCCGGCGAAGAAGTGAAGAACCCTCGTCGCAATCTCCCTCTCGCGATCCTCATTGCACTCGTGTCCGTCACCGCGATCTACATCGCCGTTGTCGCCGTCGCGATCGGTGCGCAGAATTCCGCATCGTTCGAAGGTCAGGAAGCCGGACTGTCCGCCATCCTCGAACAAGTGACCGGATCTACCTGGCCGGGAACGCTTCTGGCCGCTGGTGCGGTGATCTCGATCTGCAGCGTCACGCTCGTGGTCATCTACGGTCAGACCCGTATTTTGTTCGCGATGTCACGCGACGGCATGATTCCGTCGATCTTCCACAAGGTGAACCCGCGGACTCTGACGCCGGTGCCCAACACCATCATCGTCTGTGTCGTCATCAGCGTTCTGGCCGGTTTCATTCCGATCAACTTTCTCGCCGAAATGACCAGCATCGGAACCCTGGTGGCCTTCCTCGTGGTGTCGGTCGGGGTCATTATCCTGCGGCGCAGTGACCCGGACCTGCCGCGCAGCTTCAAAGTTCCTGGCTATCCGGTGACACCGATCCTCTCGATCCTGGGCTGCCTGTGGATCATCAAGGACCTCCGAACCGTGACGATCTACGTGTTCCTCGTCTGGGTGACCGTCGCGATCATCTGGTACTTCGCCTACGGTATGAAGCACTCGCGCCTCGGTGCGAAGAACCGCACCGAGTTGGGATCGGAGTCCGAGTCATGACGCTGCTCGCGGGATACGCACCCGACGGTGACAGTTCCGGAACCGTCCATCTGGCAACGCTGTTGGCGCGCTCGTCCGGTGAACCGTTGGTGATCTGCGCGGTGATTCCCTCGCCGCCACCGCCCGGAATGGCGCGTGTCGACGCCGAATACCACCAGCAATTGCGAGCCGAAGCCGAAGCGGCGCTGGCGAAAGCGCGGGCCGACATGCCCTCGGACGTCGACGTGACCTATGTCGTGCATGAGGCTCAGTCGACGTCGAGTGGCCTGCTCGATCTCGTTCACGAGCACGAAGCCAAGATGATCATCCTGGATTCGTCGACGGCCGGGGTGTTCGGTCACGTGGCTCTCGGCAGTGTCACCTCCCGCTTGCTGCACAGCTCCGACGTTCCGGTCGCGCTGGCGCCGAGGGGATTTCGAACCAAGCCCGGTGAGGTGGTTCGCCGCGTTACCGCCGCCTACTCGGGCACACCCGATCAGGACGATCTGGTGCTCGCCGCCGCGACTGTGGCTGCGCGTGTCGATGCCGGACTCAGATTGGCGGCGTTTGCAGTTCGTGCAAACGCGCAGTACACGACCACACTCGGGACCGAGGGGGATTCACCGGTCATCTCCGAGTGGGCCGAGGTAGTCGAGCGCGAGACCAACGCTGCCTTCGAGCGTGTGCGTGCACTGCCCGAAATTCCTGACGTCATGGAATCGGTTATCAGCCATGGTCGTAACTGGGCCGAGGCGCTCGAGGGCGTCGAGTGGGATCGAGGTGACGTTCTGACGGTCGGCTCGAGCAAGGCAGGTCCACTGGCGCGGGTGTTCCTCGGCAGTCGCGCAGCGAAGATCGTGCGGTACTCACCGGTTCCGGTGGTAGTGGTGCCGCGATCGGCGTCGACCCGAATAGTCGATCAGGCCGAAGCGGAATAGAGATCAGGGCCGACGAGCGGAGTGCTTGTCGGCCCTGATCTTTCAGATCGAGCGGGAGAAGAGCGCGGGCTCGGAGCCGGGAACCTGAGAGACCTGCTCTCGGGCAACCAGATGGCGCAGGTGAGCTGCACCCTCGGACAGCGCCATCGTCTTTCCCATCGGGGAGATCTCGGCCCACGGCTTGTACCACTTCATCTTTGCCGCGACGTCCCACACGGTGAGCTTGTCGTCGGCGAACTCCTGGAGCAGGTGATCGAGTCGCTCCTGGTGATGCTCGATCAGCTCGCCGGCGCGGCCACCGACGTCGTCGATCGGAATGCCGTGAGCGCCGAGACCGCGGGTGATGTTCATGTTCTGCACGCGTGCGAGCGAGTGGAGGAAGTCGGCGAGGGCGTCTCGCTCGTCGAGTGGGTACACGAAATTGCCGACGTGTGGTGTGGTCTTCTGCAGGACGTGGTCGCCGGTAAACATGACGTCGGCGTCGTCGAGGTAGAAGCAGACGTGACCAGGCGTGTGGCCGGGGGTGTAGACAACGCGGAGGCCGCGCCCGGTCAGCGCGATGATCTCGTCGTCCGCGAGAAGGCGGTCGGGAGCGGACTCGGGGCCCACCGGAGACTCACCCGCGGCAGTCAACCGGAAGGCATCGCGGTCGGCTGCGGGTGCTCCAGCGCGTTCCATGTTCTCGAGCTGATATGCCATCCACTCGTCGTCGCGTGCAGTCGACATCTGATCGAACAGGTAGTGGTCGTCCTCGTGCATCGCGATCCAGGCGCCGGATGCCTCGCGGACCCGTCCGCACAGTCCGGTGTGGTCCGGATGGAAGTGCGTGACCACGACGCCCTCGATGTCGGTCACCGAATGCCCGATCTCGGCGAGCCCCGCGTTGAGGCCCTGCCAGCCATTGTCGTCACCCCAGCCAGCGTCGACCAAGATCAGTCCGCCGGGGGATTCCATGGCGTAGACGAGCGTGTGCCCGAGCGGGTTGTCCGTGATCGGGACAGGAATCTGGAATATGCCATCACCGATGGCCGCCGCACCGTTCATAACAAGTACCTCTTAACGATAAGGGAACGCACTCTTAGTACTTCATGTTTACCGTGCGCTCGTTTGGTTGGTGACACAGGTCCTGCCTGGCGGGAGTTCGGCATGTTTTCGGTCGACTTCGGATCGGTGAGAGTTTTATCGACTGAATGGTCTCATTGATTCGAAAGATCTTGCTGAATAGAGTGTTTCGCGAGTTCGTTGCGTTGGGGTCGTCGTCGGTTGGCGGATCCGTCGAGCAACCGCGCACTAGCCTCCGAGGGACAGGCGCGCTGTGCGGTTATCGAGAAAGACGGGTCATGCGTTTTCAGGTTCTGGACATCATTTTCAACCCACCCCATCCAGTGACCGGCGAGGAAGTTGCCCCGTCCGATCGGCTCAACCGCGTCGTCGAACTGGCGGTTCTCGCCGAAGAGTTGGGTATCGATTCGTTCTCGGTGGGTGAGCGCCATGCCGGGCCGGTTCTTTCGTCGGCGCCAACCGTCGTTTTGGGGGCGATTGCGCAGGCCACGGACAGAATCCTGCTCTCGACGGGTGTCACCGTCCTGTCGCTACTCGACCCGATTCGAGTCGCCGAAGATTTCGGAACCATCGATCAGCTGAGCCGGGGACGCCTCGAGATTGTGATCGGCAAGGGCAACGAGGTCCTTCAATACCCGCTCCTCGGCCTGGATATCGCCAAGCAGTACGAATACCTCACCGAGAACTACGAACTCCTCAAACTGCTGATCAGCGAGGAAAACGTCAAGTGGGTGGGAACTCACCGACCATCGCTCGATGACGCGACGACGCTACCGCGTCCCTACGACGGACCGTTCCGTATCTGGCATGGATCGGCTACCTCGTTCGAGGCCGTCGAACTGGCGGCGAAGTGGGGCGACCCCATCGTCACCGCGAACGCCTTCCAGCCTCGTGAGAACTACAAAGTGCTGATCGACCACTACCGCGAGCAGTACCTGGCGTACGGGCACGACCCGTCCAAGGCGTACGTCGGATCGGGTTCGGGCGGATTGTTCCTCGCCGACACGACCGAACAGGCGATCGAAGAGTTCCGTCCGATCTACGAAGGCGCCGTTGCGCAGGCCGACAAGCGTAAGCACGATCCAAAAGCGGTCGGAAAGTCGACGAGCTTCCGGACCATCGAGGAAGCCGTCGACCGCGGGCCGGCGTTGGTCGGGTCTTCGGAGCGGGTCGCCGAGAAGATCATCGATTACCACCAGAGCTACGGCCACGATTTCCAATCGGTGTCGGTCAATCACGTGCTCGACTTCGAGCAGCAGAAGGACACGCTGCGCCGATTTGCGGAGGAGGTTATCCCGCTGGTGAAGGCAGAACTGTCGACGACGCTGTGGACCTCGGCCGACAAAGATCGGGCGAAGGGTTTCACCGCCGTCGATTGAGCGGAGAAGCCTGACTGTCGGGTAAGCAGGTCCGGCGCTGCGACCGCTCACGAGCTGCAGTAACTTGTTACCGACATCGCGGTCGGTTTTGACCGCAATGAAGGTATCCGTGAGTGGGAGTAGTGCGTTGACGTTGGGTGTGAACTCGCTTCCCGCGAACGAGCTGAGTCAGACGCTGTGGGTCGATCTGTTTCCTTGGCTGGACGACTACGTATCCGATCGCGCTGCGCTGCTGGAGCCGCTGGCACCGTCGCCTGATTGGTGGTTCAGCGAAGCGCCGTCGTTCACTGTTCTCGAGGTCGATCTCGAGAAGGTTCTCTCCGAGCTGGCGTCCCTCTACATCGCCCACCACGCGGCAGCGGTATTAAGAGAGAGCTTTCCGCTCCTTGGTGAAGATCTCCCGCTGGAGGCGTTGAGTCTGGATACTCGCGCAGTGACTGCACTGTCTCGGCTCACCACCGACAAAGCAATCGGCGGACTGCTGATGCACACGACCGCCGAGATCTTCGGCGTGCGCGGAACGAGCGAACAGACGGTGCACGACATAGTGCTCAACCTGTTGGTCTGTGCGGTCATGACGACTCCGCTCGCCCGCGTCGAGGCCGCCGAGGAAGCAGTCGCCCCACCCGCGATCACCGCGCTGCTCGATGATCTCGCTCAGCTCGCAATGTGGCGCCGGGTCCGCGGCCAGGACAGCAGACCGCTCGTCACCGTCGAGATCGACGACGAATCTCCAGCCTCGATTCAGGAAGTTGCCGCCCGGATTTCGGCTCTGACGCCGAACGACTTGCCCGACACCGACCGTACCGACGCGATGGACGAGATCGACAATCTCTTCTCCCAGTTGGACGAGCGGGAGTCGTTGGTCTTGCGTGAGCGGATCGTGGCGCGAGTGCCGCAGCGCAGGGGAGCGATCGGAGCCAAGCTCGGTGTGGGCTCCGGGCGAGTCGGGCAGATCGAGGCCGACGTGAAAGCCAAACTCAACGCGGCGTGCGGATTCGGGACGGCCGTGGGGAACCTGCTTGCCAGCCTGCGCGTCGAGATTCAGCCGGTCGCTTCGCTTGATCGGCTTCTCGACGTGCATCCGACCATCGCGGCGGAGGTGCCTGGTTACGGAGTTCCGCTGTGGTTGGTTCTGGATCGCCTCGACGACTACTTCGAGGTGACTGACGGTTGGGCGGCCGCTCCGGGGGTCGCGGCGGCCAAGAAGCGCACCCAGACTTTGCTCGAGGACTTCGAATCGCCCAACGGTGTAGTTGCGCTCGACGACGTCGCCGAATTGGTGACGATGTCTCGCGTCGAACTGGAGAAGTGGCTTGCGTGGTGCGGCGTTGTCGTAGTGGCGGATTCTGCGTTGACGCGTGCGCGCCGGATCTCCGATCTGGCAGTCGGCGCGCTCGAAGCCGTCGGATCGCCGAAGTCCGTCGGCGAGCTGGTGGAGTTGCTGAAGTCCGATCGCAGTGATCGGTCGATCGAGCGCGCGCTCGAGGCCGACGATCGCGTTGCACTCGACGGCGGGGTGTGGCGGCTGCACGCCTGGGGAAGTGCGGATTCCGTTGGGGAGGAATCGGTTTCTTCGAGAGAGGCTGAAAAAACCAGCGAGTTCAACGTCGGTGGTGACGGGATAGTCCGGCGTAAGCGGACACGTAACACTGCGAAGACGCCAGAGTTGACTCGCCGCCTGTATCGGTCAGGTAGTACGTGGCGGTATCGACTGACCGTGACCGCTGATCATCTGCGGGGCTCCGGGTTTGCTGTACCCGCCGGTGTTGCGGTCGCTGCCGGCTGTGCGCGCGGCGAGACCATCGAGTTGGAGAGCCACCTTGGGTTTCAAGCAGTTCGGTGGACCGGAGCACAGCCGACGTTCGGCACTATCCGCCGATTCCTGCGTGAACTCTCCGCTGTCGAGGGCGAAGACGTGTTGCTCGAGCTGTGGCAAGACGGAACCTTCCGCGTGGTTCGACCGGCGATCGTCCACTCTGACATCGACCCACTACGTCAGGCACTCGCAGAGGTTGGCAATCGAGAGCCATTGCGAACTGCCGAAAGACATGTGGTGCGGATCCTTGCCGAAGCCGTGTGCCTGGACGGAGAAGACCGTCCACGAAAAATCCTGCGCGCGTACGAAGATCGTGGTGAGGACGTGATTCTGGACTTCTTGGAGGCGGCATGGAGGCGCGGCGAAGCATCCGAAATCGACGAGGCAGAGGGTAAGGATGCATCTCATGACTGACGTCGCGGACACCCGCATAGTGGGCACCAAGATTTTTGCGGCGGACGAGTCCCTTGCCGGTGCCATTGGCTTGCACCACACCATCGCGACAGCGCTCGCCGATCTGATCGACAACAGCCTCGACGCCTCGGCCTCCCACGTGCTGATCAGGTTCGTTCAGGACGGCACACGGATCGTGTCGATGATGGTGATCGACAACGGTTCCGGCATGGACAGTGACACCATTGATTCCGCGATGACCTACGGCCGCCGACGCGACTATGCCGCCGAGGACCTGGGTCATTTCGGTGTAGGGATGAAGGCGGCGTCGTTGAGTCAGGCTCGGTTGCTCCGAGTGTGGTCTCGAAAGTCCGGGCACCCGACGCAGGGCCGCGAGATCGACTCGGCCTCAGTGCAGGGGCGTCAGTCAGTTTCGGTGATCGAGGACAGGCAAGCCGAAGAATTCTTCGACGCAGTCACGCCCCGCTTTCCCTTCGACACCGGAACTGTTGTCGAATGGCGCGGCATCACAACATTTCTCATGTCCGCGCACGCGGACGAGCAGACCAGCTGGCTCGAACAGACCATCAACGACGTGCGCAGTCACCTCGGCGTCGTATTTCACCGTCTCATCGAATCGGGCCGGATCGCTCTGACTGTCGATGTCTTCGACGTCGAAGCGGGACGCGCTGGCGCGCTGCGCAAGGTCAGTGCCATCGACCCGTTCCGGTATCCGCGCACCGGCGACCCCAACTACCCTCGGACACTTACCGTGTCGATCGCCGGTGCCACAGTAACCGCCGAAGCTCACTTGTGGCCCGCCCGGAGCAATGCACCGGAATTTCGCATCCACGGCGCCCCCGGCCGCGACCAGCAGGGGCTCTACTTCTATCGGCACGATCGACTCCTGCAGATCGGCGGCTGGAACGCGATAGTGCGGGGCCGACCGGACTACGGATTGGCACGAATTGCTGTCGACCTGAACGATTCTCTGCTGCAGCACATCACTATCAATCCCGAGAAATCGGGGGTGACGCTCGACGCTACTGCGTCGGCTGCCGTCGACGGGGCAACCTTCGGCGAGGGCGACGGTGGATTCCGCTCGTATTTGACCGACGCCGAGCGGGTAGTGCGCGCGGCTCGTAGTTCTGCTCCACGGCCGATCAGCGTTATCGAACCGGCATCCGGCTTTCCGGAAGACGTGCTCGATTCCTTCAGCGACGCCTTCGAATTCAGCGTTGGTGATGATCCAGTCGCCGTGGGTTGGCGAGCCTTGGCGCGTGATCAGTTCTTCGAAGTCGACCTCAAAACTCGAACTCTGTGGATCAACGCGCGTTTTCGGCGTGATCTGCACGGACGTCGCAGTCTCGACCCGGCTGATGCTCCGGTTCTCAAGACTCTTGTCTTCCTGTTGGTGAGTGAGATGTTCGAAGGAACGAGAATCGGCGCTCGTCAGAGGGAAAAGATGCAAGCGTGGCAGGAAGTGTTGATTTCCGCAGTGGCAGCGCACCGGGAGCAGGTAGGGCAGTGAGTGATGAAGTATTCCGTGCAGTTGCACGTGAACTCGGTGACGGGTTTCCGCCCGAGAACGTGCTGTACCCGGTCAACGCGCGCCTGCGAGCGAGCTATCCGGACGGCCTGACCATCGCGGACATCATCGATGTGTTCCTCGACGACAGTGCTGTCGGTGTACGAACGGCGCTCACCTCGCGTCTCCGGCAGTGGGATGCGGAAAGTGTTGAGACGTGGGTGGGCTCGACTGTTCCGCAGAGCCCGGAACGGCGAGCTCGGATCTACGACTTGTTGGGATTGCCGGTCGACGCCCACGCCGAGATGGATGCGCACTTCCCTCGCGAAGGTGGGCCCGTTGTCATTGCGGCTCAGCAGCCGTGGGACCCCTGGTACACCTCCGAACGCCGGCGCGAGCACGACTTCTATTGGCGCGCTTACAAGCGAGTTCTAGCCGACAAGAACTGGGACGAGGCGACAATCGGAAAGCTGGACATTGCAACGACTGAAGTTGTGCACCGGCTTGCGGATCCGACGCGGCCCGAGCCGTATCAGTCCAAAGGTTTGGTGGTCGGCTACGTCCAGAGCGGGAAGACGGCGAATTTCAGTGGCGTAGTGGCCAAGGCGATCGACGCTGGGTACCGCTTGGTCATCGTTCTGACCGGCACTATCGAGATTCTCCGGAGCCAGACTCAGCGACGCCTCGACATGGAATTGGTCGGTCGTCAAAACATCAGTGCCGGTGTGGACGACGACTACGCCAACGACGAGGACTGGCGAAACGGGAACTTTCTCGAACACGAAATCGATCCGAACAAGACGAATGAAATCCCGGCTATCCGCCGGCTCACCACCTCGACCTTTGACTACAAGAGCCTGCTCGCGGGCCTAAGCGCACTGCACTTCGAAACAGTGGATCACTCTCTTCCTCTGAATGATCCGAAGAATCTGTACCCGAGCAATATTCGTATCGCGGTCGTGAAGAAGAACGTCTCCAGCCTCAAGAAGCTGGTGGCCGATCTGAAGAAAGTCCCGACCGAACTCGATCAGATCCCTGCCCTGATCATCGACGACGAAGCCGATCAGGCATCGGTGAACACGATCGATCCGAAGAAGATAAAAACCGAGCAGATCGAGCGGACGGCGATCAACGGCCAGATCGCCGAGATCCTCGGTCTACTCAAGCGTGCCCAGTACATCGGTTACACCGCAACACCTTTTGCCAATGTGTTTGTCGATCCGGAAGACAGCGTCAACGTCTTTCCTTCGGACTTCATCGTCAGTCTCGAGCGGCCTGGCCCGTACATGGGTGGTGCGGACTTCCACGATCTCGACGACGTCGAAGACGACGACAAGACTCCGGCCAATTCGAACGAGAAAGCGTACGTACGGGATCTCCGGGCCGAGTGCGACGAGGATCGTTCTGCCGAACAATTGCGGGCTCTCGACTCGTTTGTCCTGACCGGGGCGATCAAGCTTTTCCGGGAATCGAAGGGCGCCAAGCCGTATCGGCACCACACGATGTTGGTGCACGAATCGGTGAAGCAGGCAGAGCACGAGGCGGTGGCCAACGATTTCAAGGCCTTGTGGAAGTCGGCGGGGTACAGCCAGGCAAAGAGTCTCTCCAGGCTGGAAAAGCTCTGGGCCGAGGACTTTGCAGTGGTGAGTGCGGCACGGGGCAGTGAACTGCCGAACCCTGAGTCTTTTGTCGAGTTGGAGGAGTTCATCGGCGCCGCCTACGACAGGATTTCGGAGGGAACCAGCCCTGTCATCGTGGTCAACGGGGCAGCCGAGAAGGACTACAAACAGGATTCCCTCGACTTCCAAGAACGGGGAGTGTGGAAGATCCTTGTCGGCGGAACGAAGCTGAGTCGCGGCTTCACAGTCGAGGGCCTGACCATCACGTATTACACGCGTCGAACGGGCCAAGCTGACACGTTGATGCAGATGGGACGCTGGTTCGGATTCCGCCCCGGGTACCGAGACCTGGTGCGCCTGTTCATCGGCCGCACGGTTGGCGGACCCGCCGGCGCGGACTACGACATGTACAAGGCGTTCGAGGCGATCGTTCGGGACGAGCAGGAGTTCCGGAACGAGCTCACCAGGTTCAGCGGCGTGAACGAGAAGGGCGAACCGTGGGTCACTCCACGCGATGTGCCGCCGATGGTGTTTCAGCAGCTGCCGTGGCTCAGGCCAACGGCTCGAAACAAGATGTTCAACGCCGATCTGGTTTATCGAGGCATGGGCGGTGAAAGTTTCAGCTTCACGATGCAGCCCCCGCGAGGCGACGGTTCGATCAACGCTCGGCACTTCGACGCGGTTGCACCATTATTGAAGTCGTTGGGCGAAACAGGGTCCTTCAATTTTGTTGACAAGGATGATGTTTCGCGATCGTTCTCTGCGCGATACGGCATCGTCCCGGCCCATGTGGTGCTGGCCGCCGTCGACCAGTTCGAGTGGGCGAACGGGTGGGATTTCGGTCCCCACCGCGAAGCGCTTTCGACCGCAATCGAATCCGGATTGCTCGAGGATTTTGCCGTTCTGCTGCCGTATCCCAAGACCCGGGAGCCGATCGAGATCAAGGGTTGGCACGAGAAACTTCCGATCGTCAATCGCAAGCGTCAGGAACGCGAGTACCGAACAGGTTTCACCGGTACGGCAGTTCGTGAGCGCGATGCGATCGAGCACATTGCGGGCAGCCCGAAGAAGAACGGTGGACCGCTTGCGGGTGCTCTTCATCGGAAGACTCGCGGTGCATTGATTCTGGTATTTGCGAACGATCCGGCTCCTCGTCAGTTGAAACGGGCACAGGCTGGTCCCGTGGACTCGCGCGATTTTGCGACGTTGTTCTCGTACGCGCTTCCGCACGCGGCGGAGCCGTTGGGGCGAATCGGTTTTCGGGTGAAGCAGTCAGGGACAGGGGCGATCGTCGATGCGAACTAGGTGTGTTGTGGTGGGAGACAGGAATGGGTTCTGATGGCTAAGACGATTGCGACGATCAACCTCAAGGGCGGCGTCGGTAAGACGACGATCACCGCGGGGTTGGCCGAGTTCATGTCGCTCGAATTCGGTCAGCGCGTGTTGCTGATCGACCTCGATGCGCAGATCAATCTCACGACGATGATGATCAGCGAGGATCACTGGCTCGAACTCAACAAGCAAGGGCTTACCAGCGCAACCATTTTCCGTGACGCTGTCGATGGCACGTCGAACTTCGATCTCGAAGCCTCGATTCAGCGCGGAGTCTCGCCGGTCAAGCGAGTGACGGGTGTGGATCTGCTTCCCTCATCTCTCGATTTGATCGAGCTGCAGGAGGAGATCAGTGCCCTTCGGGTTGCTGATCGGAACTCCACCAAGCCGGTTGAATTGTTGAGGGATGCCGTCGCACCGGTGATGCCGTACTACGACTACGTCCTGATCGATTGCCCGCCGAATCTCGGGCCGATCACACTCAACGGATTGGCCATGGCTGACGGCTATGTGATCCCCACGATCCCGGATGTGCTCTCCACGTACGGCATTCCGCAGATCCAGACGCACATCGCGAAGTTCGGCAAGGAACTTGGTCGGGAACTCTTCGAACTTGGTCTGGTGATCACCAAGTACAAGTCCAACTCGGCGGTGCACCGTACGACTGTGCGAAATCTTCGACGCGATCCCAACGTCCCACACGTATTGCCGGAGTATCTTGCGGAGTCGAATCAGATTGCCGCGTCGGCGGAGTTTCACCCGTACAGCACTTTGAAAGTGAAGTACGGCAACGCAGGTCAGTTCGATCAGATGCGTGCGATCACGCAGAACATTCTCACGGAAGCGCAGGCGAAGCTATGAGTGCGGGTATCGATGAGGCGCGTCGTCGCGTGCAGGTGCAGGAGACCGGTGCCGCGCTCTTGAAGTTGGGTGCAACTAATGCCTCGGCCTCGGTGTTGCTGGCCAAGCTGGTTCAGGTCGTCGCGGAGGAAGCTGCCCGTACCCCGCGCTTCGCGAAGGCAATCGAAAACGCTTTTGCAGTTCCTGCCGATGGAGCAGTCGCCGCAGTACCTGCTCCTGCGCCGGCGCCGCGTCGTCGTGCTGCGGCTCCGAAGGTGAAGCGGGAGCCCGGTGCTTTCGATCCGTTCGAGGTCTTCAAAGCCGATGGGGAAGCGGTGCTCTTGGAGCGTCTTTCAGCCCTCGATGCCGACGGGATCAAGGACATCATCGCGGAGCAGGAGATCGACACGCACAAGGAGACGGGCCGCAAACGCAAGGTTGATGTGCTTGCTGTGTGGACCGTCGAGCGAGTGAAGGCACTGACTTCGAAGGGGAGTGCGTTCCGGTAGGGGCCTTCGGCCCCTGTGCGCCTTTTTGGTAGTGGGCGCCACCAGAAAGGCGCACAGGTTCGTCGGCCTCCTTCATCGGCGGATGGCGATTCTGCACGGGTGGCTTCGACTGATTTCGCGTGGTGCCGGCTACTGTGTGAACTTGCGGGTTGGACACCTACCAGGAAGGCGCAAAAGTGGCACCTTCAGCGATTTCTGAGTTTATTGATCCATCGCCCGCCGCGCTGGCAGCGCAATGGAAATCGGTGCTCGTTCGCCAGGAGGTTCCGAAGGGAATCCGGCAGGTGCCGTTTGTTCCGAGCGAGGTGGTGTTGTCCCTCTGTGCATCTTTGTTGATCGACCATCGCCGGTTCGGCAGCTCTTCCGCACACCGTGCGGGAACGCCGGTCGAGCAATTTTCGAGTTTGTTTAAGCGTCGGCCCACCAGTTTTATCGCAAAGATGGCGAACCTGGACGGAACGCGTAGTCATGGCGGGCGTCATGAGGTCGAGATCGCTTCGTTGATGCTCTCGGATAGTGAGTTGATGCAGGACGTCTATCTGCGAATCCTGCGGTCGGCGCGTTCCCACGGAATTGGCGAACGTGCGTTGCCAGACTTCCTTGGATTGGAAAGTGGCGAAACGCTGTGGCTAGCGGGACAGGAGGAGTTGGTCCAAAGTGAGATCGAGAGATCCTTGGAGCAGTCGCTCGAAAAGTGGTCTCGCGAACGCGACGATATCCCCATCGCGATCACTCAGCGGTTGTTGACCTCCAGAGTTCGGATCGGCCAGCATCGGTTCGCCGCTGGAGTACTCAGCAATCACGAGCACCGCTGCGTGTTCTGCGGCCTCAGCGCGAACATCGCTGGCCGACGCCGGCCGCGCCTACTGACTGCAAGTCATATCAAGCCCTGGCGGGACAGCACTGACAAAGAGCGACTCGATTATCGCAACGGTTTCACCGCTTGCCCGACGCATGACATTGCCTTCGATACAGGGCTCATCACCGTCGATGAGGACTTGAACCTCCACTATGCGCCCGGCGTCGAGAGCGATATGGAGATCGAAGGTCCCCTTCGCGCGGCACTCGGAAAGCCGCCGTTGAGAGACCGATTGATCTTGCCGGACAAGGCGGAGCGTCCAGACGTTGTCTATCTGGACTGGCACCGCACGCAGATCTATGTCGCTTCGTGACAAACGCCAGCGGGCGTTCTGCGGAACTGATCGAAGGGGGCCAGTCTATTTGACTTGGCTAATACCAAGATCGCCGTCGGCGGCGTCTGCATCGCTGCACGCGCAGTCACAATCGTCGCCGCAACCGCCGGGATTGCAGTCTCCGGCGTAGCTGTCGTCATCGGCGTCGCAATCGAGGTCTCCGCCGAAGGACTCTGCAAAATCGTCGTCGAGTTCGTGAGTGAAGTCGTGAACCTCGTCGATCAGGTTCAGCAGATGCTGCGGGGCGAAGGGGTCCGCGTCGAGCATCGTGGAGACCAGTAGGTGGTCGCCGCTGAAAGCGAAGCGCAGGCGCGGCCATTCCTGCGCGAGTTCGATCAACCGGGTTGCGGCATGCGAGGGATTGCCGAGGCCCGTCAGGACCGAGGACCAGACGTTGATCTGAGGGCCGTCATCCGCAACTGTCACGTAGACGACAAACCCGTGAACCGGCACGACGATGTCGCCGTCGTCATCGGTGGCAGGCTCACTGCCCAGTAGTTCGGCGAGGGTCTGGACGCACAGGCGAACCAACTCGTCGCGCTCGTCCGTCACCAAGGCAATTGCGCCGTTGATGTGGAGGGGCTGGTCGGCGGTCGTGTCTTGGTCGCTCATGGATCCTCATGTTCTGTGCCAGTCCGAGCAGGCGCTGGGCACTGTTTTCGTGCGGTAGCTGTCAGGTCTACGGTAATCGGCGCACACTATTGTCCGCGCAGTGGATGATTAAGATGCCTGGGCAGGTCCGCGCTGATCAGGACTTAACAGCCGACCAGCGACGTCATGTGTGTCTCGACAAATCGGACAGCCTTGTGGCAGTGAGTATCTCGGCCGTCGGTAGGTAGATCTAGCCTCCATGCATGACGGGTCAGAGAGTTCGGCGAGCTTCACATCTGCGTTTGGTAGCTGCATATCAAGCGGCGCAGAGCCAGATGAAGGTCCTTACGCCGAGGCAGATGCGGAATCAGCGTCGACGGCCGGAGGTGGCGAACTTTGTCATGCGGATCGAACTCGATTGCATCACGCCGCCTATTTGGAGACGGTTTTTGGTTCCGTCGAATATCGAACTGGACCAACTTCATTCGATTGTGCAGGCGGTGATGGGGTGGGGAGATCAACACGCTCATCAGTGGGTGAGTGTCCATCATTCAACGGACAATGGCCCAGATCGATATATCGCGCCAGAGGTGATCGAGCGCGACGGATACCAGGAAGACGAGTTTGGTGAGGACGAAGTCCGGATCGACGAGGCAGTAACCGCGGTCGGGGAGTACGTCCGTTATGAGTACAACGCCCGCGCAAGGTGGAGTCACACGTTGGTTCTCGAGCAGATTGTCGAAGACCAGCCGATTTCTGAGCCATCCTGTCTCGACGGCGAGAGAGCGTGCCCGCCGGAGGATTCTGGCGGTCCGATCGGGTATCGCGAGTTCCTGAACGTGCAGGCGAGTACCGGACCGTTCGATCCCGAACGTTTTGTTCCCGCAGAGTCCAATGCAGCAGTCACCATTGCAGTGGCACTGCATAAGTCACCACCTGTGGGAAGCTCGGTGTTCGAGAAGTTCTTGCGCCGCCTATCGGTTCATTCCGCGCCGAAATTGTTTGCCGCAGTTGCCAAATCGGAGCTTCGTGGCGGATATGACAACTATTTCGAGGTGATGCGTGAGGGAGCAACCCGCCAACTGCTGTGGCTGCTGAACTCCGCGCGAGGTGGTGGGATTGTTTTGACGGCGTCCGGGGCACTTCCTTCGGACCATGTTGCGGCCGCCCGAGACGAACTCGATTGGGGCAGCGACTGGATCGGTGTCACGGCAGGAAGTGACTCGCAATTAGCAGTACTCGTTGAAGTCGCAAAGACACTGAGATTTGTCCGGAAACTCCGAGGCACATTGCTTCTGACTCGACTCGGCGCGTCAGTGCTTGCATATGAAGGCGAGCTGTGGCGTCACATTGTGTCGGCCATGCCGTTGGGAAAGGGTGAGTTGGCGCAGGAAGCCGGCCGAATTCTGTTCCTTACGTTGGCTGCCGGCTTGTCGGAGTCCGAACGTAGTGAAGTGATGATCGAAGGCCTCACGGCATTGGGTTGGTCGACAACAGACGGAACACGACTCGGGGACGACGATTGGACGTGGATGGTGCGAGACACTCTCGTGTACTTGCGAATGATCGGGGCGATTGTCTCCAATCCGCTGGACCAGCATGTTTCCGCCGATCCCGAGTGGGGCCGACGGTTTGCCAGGATGGTCCTGTCGATGTAGCTGAGCGATCGAATCGAGCATCGATTTCAATCGATGCGGAGTTGTTATATGCGCTGGAAGCGCACGATTTTTCTGCGGCGGAATCATGAATATTTTCGGGTGGGAAAATATTGGAGTTTTTGTTCGAAATTGCCATCATGCTATGGTCGATTCTCAGTTGTTGAATTGCGTGGTCGAGTCAAAAGCTTGCGCAGAAGATTTATTTTGTGGAGGTTGGGTTTCCGAAAAGACGAAGTGCGTGTTGCTAGTCAATTGAATATGTGACCGGTGTTGGTATGACGGTCGCTCCTAGGGCGTGCAGAAGCGAAGCGCAAATACCCTGAACAGGTGTTTTTGTGCTTTGTTCTGCCGATTATGTGCGAAGGATGTGGCATGTGACGGGGTCCGACATGGTCCAGTTCAGTACCTTGGTAATTGTTTCACTGCTTGTTGCTTTTTATGGTGGAACTTTTCTGATTTCTCTTCGTATTGGTAAGAAGCAGGAAAATGCCGACGGTTTTATGACCGCCGGAAACAAGTTAGGATTTGGTGTTTCGGCCGCGAGTATGACGGCCACCTGGATTTGGGCGTCGTCGATGTACGCATCCGCCACTTCTGGTTACACCTATGGAATCTCCGGCCCCATTCACTACGGTTTATGGGGCGCGTTGATGATTCTCTTCATTTATCCGTTTGGCCAGCGAATTCGCAAAGTAGCGCCGAAAGCCCACACGCTGGCTGAGGTCATGTACGCGCGGCACGGACGCTCGAGTCAGCTGATGCTCGCGGGCTCCAATATCGTCGGCAGTCTCATCAGTTTGATGTCGAACTTCCTCGCCGGTGGTCTGCTGATCGCATTGCTTTCGCCGTTCAACTTCATCCAGGGTGTGTTCATCGTTGCGCTGGGCGTTTTGCTGTACACGCTGTGGTCGGGGTTCCGTGCTTCGGTGTTGACCGACTTCGTTCAGTTGATCGGAATGCTCGGTGCGGTAGCGGTTTTAGTGCCGTTCATCTTCTTTGCAGCCGGATTCCCCGCTGCTTTCGAGTCGGGCGCAGGCAACCTCACCGCAGAGCAGGGCAACTTCTTCTCGAGCGTTGCCTTCTTCGAACAGGGCGCGCCGTACATCGCGGCAGTTCTTGCCTACGCAATCGGCAACCAGACCATTGCCCAACGTCTGTTCGCGGTCCGCGAAGACCTGATCAAGCCAACCTTCATCACCGCAACCGTGGGATATGGCGCCACTGTCATCGGCGTGGGAATGCTGGGTGTTCTCTCTCTATACCTCGGAATCGAGCCGATGGATGGTGACGTCAACAACCTGATTCCGCAGATGGCCGCGTCCTACCTGCCCGGAATTTTGCTGGCTGTCTTCTTTGTCATGATCATCGGCGCGCTGTCATCGACGGCAGACTCGGACCTTGCTGCGCTCTCGTCCATCGTGATGACCGACGTTTACGGCCAAGCCGTCGCAGGTAAGGCTAATGCGAACCCTCGACGGATGCTGCTCATCGGCCGAGTAACGATGATTGTTGCCACGGCGGCGGCTATCTCCTTGGCAAGTCTGCAATTGAGCATTCTGGATCTGTTGGTGTTCGTCGGCGCGCTGTGGGGCGCGCTGGTGTTCCCGGTTATCGCGAGCTTCTATTGGGGAAAGGTCACCAACAAGGCCTTCACTGTGTCGGTGCTGGTGGCTCTTGCTGCCTTCTTGCCCGTCCGATTCAGTTGGGTGCCGATGGATGGGATGTTCGGGATTCTCTCCGACATCGTTGCCGTTGTCGGCATCGGAGTGGTGCTGGGGCTCATGGTATTTGGATTCTTCGGTCTGAAGATTGCGCAGATCGTCGGTGGCCTGGCGATCGTGCTGTCCGCGCCGTTCGCAATCGGCTTCCTCCACGACTACCCAACGCTCAGCGGATCTTTGGTGGCCTATGCCGTCAGTACCGTCGTGTGCTTTGCGATGTCCGTCAATCAGCGTGAGACGTTCGATTTCGAACTGATCAAGCAGCGGACGGGAGACTTCGACGATGACGAGCTTCCTGCCGTGGGAGCGTCCGGAAAGTAACCGTCGAGACAAGTGGAAGGAATACGAATGAGTACAGCTCTACTGACCATTTACGTTCTGATCTGGCCGGCGTTGGTGCTGGTTGTCTTGGGAGTCATCAGCAAAGGATTCTTCAAAGATTGGGCAACTGCTCGCCGCAACGGTGAGGATCTGGTCTAACTTTTCACGCCGCCACCGACGGACTTCTTGTCGGTGGCGGCGGTCATATTGCAATCGGGACTAGGGGCAGCGTTATAGTTGCCCAGTGCAACACGACGGAGCAATGGCGCTCACCGGTCCACCAGCCGTTCATGACGAGCTGGTGCACCTGACGCGGCAGTTGATGACGGGGGATCGGCATTCCGATGACCACCCGTCGATCGCCCAGCATTCGTTCCTCTCCTTCATCGGCCGCAATGACGGATGCAAGGCCACGGAGATCTCCGAAGTCTTCGGCGTCAACCGCTCGACCATCTCGCGCCAAGTGCGCGGGTGCATCGAGGCAGGCTGGGTATATGCCGATCCGGGATCCGTTCGTCAGGGCAATCCGCTGCACCTCACGGAGGCTGGCCGCAAATACCTCGACGCCGCCGACGCGCGTCGGCTCGACCAAGTCGCCGGCAGGCTGCACGATTGGACCGAGTCCGAGGTCGCAGACTTCGCCCGCGCACTCCACCGCTTCAGAATCAGCATCGAATCGCAGACCAACGGAGATGACACCCTGTGAGTGAGTACAGCGCCAAAGCCCAGTTCACCATCTCCGACAATGAGTCTGTGGTGCACACCGTCTTCACTCACGCCGAGCGCACGCCCGAACTGACGGTGTTCTCCCGCCCCCAGGGAGAGGGTTGGGTAGACGTCACAGCCAAGGAGTTCGCCGAGCAGGTCACCGGCGTCGCAAACGGTCTCATTGCAGCCGGGGTGCAGGCAGGCGACCGCGTCGCACTCCTCTCCGCGACCCGATACGAGTGGACGCTCTTCGACTTCGCCATCTGGGCTGCCGGCGCCGCTACCGTTCCGATCTACGACTCGTCGTCTCAGGGGCAGGTCAGCTGGATCCTCGAAGACTCCGAGGCCGTCATCGCGATCGTCGAAACCGGCGCGCACGAGCAGCTGTTCCAGGACGCGCCAAGCTCTCTCAAGGCCGTCATGCAGATCGACGACGGAGCAGTCGAAAAGCTGACCGCACAGGGCGCCGACGTTGACGATACCGAGCTGAAGAAGCGACTCGCGGGCATCAAGGCCGACGATCTGGCGTCACTCGTCTACACCTCCGGCACCACAGGTCGTCCCAAGGGATGCATCCTCACGCATCGCAACTTCCTGTCCGAGGTGCGCGGGATTCTCACGGCATCGATCGGCAAGGTGGCGGTTCCGGGAAACCGAGTCCTGACCTTCCTGCCGCTCGCTCACGTACTGGCCCGCGCGGTGTCCCTTGCGACGTTCGAAGCTGGTGCGTCGCAGGCGCACTGGTCCGAGTTTGCCACCATTACAACTCAATTCGAGCGGTACAAGCCCAACACCATCCTCGGTGTTCCGCGTGTATTCGAAAAAGTTCGTGACGGCGCAGCACGCAAGGCGGAGTCCGGTGGAAAGATCCCAGGCGCGATCTTCGCCTTCGCCGAAGCCACCGCCAAGGAGTACAGCCAAGCTCTCGGCAAGGGCGGTCCCTCGCTGATCTTGAAGGCGAAGCACGCAGTGGCAGACAAACTCGTGTATTCGAAGCTTCGTGAGGCTCTCGGCGGCGAGTGCTGGTTCGCGATCTCCGGCGGCGGCGCCCTCACTCCTGAACTGGGGCACTTCTTCCGTGGGCTCGGAGTTCCGATCTACGAGGGCTATGGCCTCACCGAAACCACAGCAGCGCACTGCGTCAACGTCCCGGGTGCTCAGAAGATCGGAACCGTCGGACAGCCGATGGGCGGCAACGGGGTACGCATCGCCGAGGATGGCGAGATCGAACTCAACGGCGGGGTTGTCTTCAAGGGCTACTGGAAGAACGACAAGGCCACCGAAGAGACATTCGTCAACGGCTGGATGCGAACCGGTGATCTCGGTGAACTTGACAGCGACGGTTACCTTTCCATCACCGGACGTAAGAAGGATCTTCTGGTGACGGCGGGTGGCAAGAACGTCTCGCCCGGCCCGATGGAAGACCGTATCCGTTCGCATTCCATCGTCTCGCAGGCAGTCGTCGTCGGCGACGGGAAGACCTACATCACGGCGTTGCTGACCGTCGACCCCGAGGTGTTCGAGAAGTGGAAGGCGGAGAACGGCAAGCCTTCTGGTGCTACCGTCGCCGAACTACGTGACGACAAGGACCTTCGAGCGGAGCTGCAGAAGGCCGTCGACGACGCCAATGCTGCTGTCTCGCATGCAGAGTCGATCAAGAAGTTCGTCATTCTCGATCGTGATCTGACCGAGGAAGACGGTGAGATGACAGCGACGCTCAAAATCAAGCGCAATGTCGTCGTCGATCGGTTCTCGAAGGAGATCGAAGGAATGTACGCGAAGAGCTAGGCGCGTTTGGGGAATTGCTCGCGGTAAGCCATCACGTCATCGAGGCGGAACCTGCGGTGGGTACCTCGTAGTTCGATCGGGAGTTTCCCGGCGTCGGCGAGTTTGCGTACATACGTGTCCGAAACGCCGAGGATCTCTGCAGCCTGCGAGGTGGTGAGGAGCTCTGCGACGGGCCCGAGGGCGACGCTGTCTCCGGCAGCGAGGTAGGTCAGGAGTTGGACGACGGCGTCGCCGACCGACGGAGGAATCTCGATGCTCACGCCGTTGAACACCAGCGTGGTCGTGTCTGTCGAGGTTGCGGCTCTCTGGGCCAGAGCTGTCTTGATTCGCTCGGCAGCGTCGCCGTCGACTGCGGAAACGATGTGGTCGATGCTCACGCGGTGTATCTCCGATCGAAGGCAGTGTTTCGCAAGCATAGACAGCGACAGTGTCCGTCGGCACGCTGGATAGCGCCGTGTGCGTTGCATTACATGAGTGCCACGGGTGGAGGATGATTTACCCACGTAGATCGGAATTCGAAGGTTTTGGCGCCCAAAGATATTCGACTCGACGCATATTTAACCCACCAAATTTGGTGTACCCGCAAGTAACATCCTGAGCGTGGCTAGACGATCGGTAACGGTGAGATTCGACGTAGAGGAACTGAGGGCCCTAGAGACCCTCCAAGAGCTCACGGGCGCGGACATTTCCAGCGTCATTCGTGAAGCTGTGATCGAGCATGCGCGTCGATGTGTTTCGCAGGGAAAGCCCCGCGACATCGCCGAGCGGCGCAAATCGCTGACCTTGCAGGAAGCCTTCGCCAAGTATTCCGCGTTGTGCACCGACGAGGAGCGGGAAGCGTCGTAGCGACCGGTTGAGTTCACAGTGATTCTGACTGTGGCGCTGGGTAGTTCGTTCGAGGAGTATTGCGGCAACAGAAGTGTTGCGTAGACCTCTGACAGGAGCTGGCCAGTGACGGACGTCCTCGAACTCTCCACTGATGTATTGGTGATCGGTGGTGGCCCCGCCGGCGCGTGGGCAGCGTTGCGCGCGGCGAAGGCCGGTGCAGACGTCGTCCTGGTCGACAAGGGCTACTGCGGAACGAGCGGCGCAACGGCCCCCTCCGGAACGGGTGTTTGGTACGTCGAACCGGATGCGACTGCACGTGAGCTGGCAAAGGCCGGACGCGAGGCGCTAGGCGGATATCTGGCCGATCACCATTGGATGGACCGCGTCCTCGCGCAGACCTACTCCAACATGGATCTCCTCGCGGTGGAGGGCAGATATCCCTTCCCCGTCGACCCCAGCACGGGCAAGCAGATCCGCACCGGCTTGCAGGGGCCTGAGTACATGCGACGGATGCGCACCTGGATTCGTCGAGCCGGTGTGCGGATCCTCGATCATTCGCCGGCGTTGGAGCTGTTGGTGGACGGCGAAGGACGAGTTCGCGGAGCTGCGGGCTACCAACGCCACGAACACCAGGACTACCGCGTCTCGGCAGGCGCGGTAGTGGTCGCCAGCGGAGGTTGTGCGTTTCTCTCCGGTGCGTTGGGTACCAACGTCGATACCGGCGACGGTGCATTGATGGCAGCGGAAGTCGGGGCCGAGTTCTCCGGCATGGAGTTCTCGAACGCGTACGGAATCGCAGCGGCCGGATCGACGATCACCAAGACGGCGTACTACGCGTACGCGACGTTCTTCCACGCTAACGGAAGAGTGCTCGAAGGAGCCGGTTCGGCGAAGGGGAGGTCCGTCATCGCTAGCACGTTGCGGAACGAGCCCGTCTTCGCGCAGATCGATCGGGCCGACGCCGAGGTGCAGCGTCGAATGAGACTGGGGCAACCCAACTTCTTCCTGCAATTCGATCGCCGCGGAATCGATCCGTTCACCGACAAATTCGAGGTCAGCATGCTCGCTGAAGGCACGGTGCGCGGCACTGGGGGAATCAACGTCGTCGACGACGATTGCGCGTCATCCGTTCCAGGACTGTTTGCCGCCGGGGACGCTGCGACCCGAGAGCGAATCTGCGGAGGTTTTACCGGCGGGGGAAGTCACAACGCCGCGTGGGCGATGTCCTCTGGTTCATGGGCGGGAACCGGTGCTGCGCGCTATGCGCTGTCGCTCGGACGTGGGTCTGCCAGTGGTCTTCGCGGAGCCGGAACCGTTGGATTGCGTAATCCGGCACGAACCGGGTTTACTGCCGACGATGTGGTGAAAGCTGCTCAGGCACAGCTGATTCCCTTCGACAAAAACTACCTCCGCAGCGGTGATCGAGTATCCACAGCGCTCGGCGAGCTCGAATCGCTGTGGGGTGCAGTGAGTGCGGATCTCGGTGCCGATCCTGCAGGGCGCATGGCAGCGAGGCAAGCAGCCGCGATCACGGCTGTCGGTCGGTGGATGTATCACTCGACGTTGGCGCGGACCGAGACTCGGGGAATGAGCAAGCGGGACGATTTTCCCGAACTCGATGTGACGCAGCACCATCACGTTCTTACCAGCGGTTTGGATTCGGTGTGGACCCGGACTTCTGAATCTGTCGGGCCTGCACTGGTGGCGTCATGATCGAGCTGGTGTCAGCGCCGGCATGCATCGGCTGCGACAAGTGCGTAGACGTTTGTCCTACAGATGTTTTCGACCGGACGGCGTCGGGTGTCCCGGTGATTTCGCGCCAATCGGATTGCCAGACCTGCTTCATGTGTGAGGCATATTGCCCGACGGATGCGCTATACGTGCATCCGCAATCCACACCGCTGGAAACGGCCGATGTGATCGAGGACGATCACATCGGCCGCTATCGAGAGAAGCTGGGATGGGGCAAGGGGCGGGCACCTGGGTCGCTGACTGCGGTGGGTCCCGAGGTGCCCCGTCCGGTCACGACCTGACGAGAATCTTGACCGCAGTGTCGTTGTGCTCGATCAGAGTGGTGAATCCTTCGGAGATCAATTCTTCGAGCTGAATACGACCGGTGATGAAAGGCGCCAGATCGACGACACCGTCCTGGACCATCTTGATGACCGCTTCATGGTCACGTACGTACGCGATGGTTCCGCGTAGATCGATTTCCTTGAGGACCAGCTTCTGCATGTCGATGGTCGCGGGCTTGCCCCAAATCGACACGTTGACAACAACTCCGGCGGGCCTGACCGTGTCGAGCATGGTGTCGAGTACTGCGTTGACGCCTGCACACTCGAAACCGATGTCTGCGCCGATGCCTCCGCTGAGTTCGAGGACACGCGCCTTGACGTCTTCGGTGGTGGGATCGATGACGTAGTCGGCCACGCCGCTGGAGAGGGCTTTGGCCTTGCGGGCTTCGCTGAGTTCGGTGACGATCGTCGTAACACCCAGCCCTTTGAGAACTGCCGCAACGAGGAGTCCGATCGGTCCGGCGCCGCCCACGATGGCGACGTTGCCGCTTTCGGCTCCACTGCGCACGACTGCGTGATGGGCGACGCTCAACGGTTCGATGAGAGCTGCCTCGTCGAGCGGGATGTTGCCGATCTTGTGGATCCAGCGACGGTCGACGACGACCTTCTCGCTGAGTCCGCCACCGCCGCCGGCCAAGCCGATGAACCCCATCTTCGTACACAGGTGGTAGTTGCCCGCCTTGCACGGGGCGCACTCGTTGCAGACGAAGTACGGCTCGACGACAACATTTTCACCGACCTCGACGTCCGTCACACCTTCGCCGACCTCTTCGACGGTGCCGGAGAACTCGTGGCCCATCGTGACCGGCGCATTCTCGTGTGAGAGTGGATGCGGGTGTCCGGGTGCGGAGATGAAGATCGGTCCCTCGAGGTACTCGTGGAGATCGGTGCCGCAGATTCCGCACCATGCGACCTTCAGCTTGACTGTTCCTGGCCGCAATTCGGGCTCAGGGATCTCTTCGATCCGGATGTCTTTCTGCCCGTGGAACCGTGCTGCCTTCATTGATCCGCACCTCACTTCGTTGTGAATCCCCTGGTAGATCGACGTTAGGCCGATTGTCGGCGTGGGTGAAGGGTTGCAACGGAATGCAATGGGGTGGAACCGATCGGTCCTGGGGAGCGTCCAATACTGTGAGCGGGCTGCGAACGAGGGGGTGTGCTGTGGGAGTGAGGGGTGCAGTGGTCTTGGTCGCGGCCGCGCTGTTGGTTGGGGGTTGTTCCTCGACTATCGAGGGGAATGCAGTTCGCCCAGATGGAGCAGATGGGCTCTTCGACCCATGTTCGGCAATTCCGGACGAAGTGATCTCAGGTCTCGGCGCAGACGTCGCGAGTGAAGAGACCGGAATCCTCGGCGTCCGTCAGGGGGAATTTGAGATATGCACCTGGATGTTGGATTGGTATCAGCTCGGAGTGTGGTCGACATTCCACACGCTCGACGATGTTCGTCGAAATCCCAACGACACAGATATTCGGGATGCGCCAGCTGTCGGGGCGGGAGCAATAACATTTCGCGAGCGCAGAGATGTGGACGGGAATCTGTGCATGGTCGCGATACCCGTTCAGCAGGGTGCGATATTCGTTCGGATTGATGCTCTCTTTGGTGAGACTCACAAGGAAGAACTATGCGAATTGGCGACTCGTCAAGCAGTTGTGCTTCGTCCGCACTTACCGAACTGAAACTGGCATTGAATCGACGACCGAGGAGGTTCGATGAGTGACATTGGCGATGTGTTTTTCCTTGACGCTGGAATCGCTGCCCGTCTGCATGATGCGTGTGACGTGCTGCATGCGGAACTGCAAGCGATGATTGTCAAAGCGATCGAGTTGGGGACGATCGACGCCTTCGGCACGCTCGTGTCTGGACAAGCGCTCCAGACCAAATTCGAGCAGAAGGCTGTGGGTGGGCCGGACGCCCTACTCGACGTACTTAAAAGCCACGTCGAAGCTGTCAAGTCGATGCAAGCTCAGTTTCAAGCCTGCATCGACAACGCATTGGATCAGGAGTCGTCGAACGTCTCGACTTTGAGGTCGATCGACCAACCGAACTGAGTCAGTGGATGTGTTGCTGCCAATCGGCTGGGACACGACCCTTAGGTCCCGGCGTCGGCTGATCTACGGGATGTGAAGTGGGCGCCGCCAATTCGGGTCCGTCGTACGCCTCGTTGGTTTCGAAGCTCCAGAACCAATCCTCGCCGGGTTCGTAGCTCTGCATGAACGGATGCTTTGTCGAGGCCGCATGCTTGCTCGCGTGCTGTGACGGTGAGGAGTCGCAACACCCCACGTGACCGCATTGCGCGCATCGACGCAGGTGCACCCACCAACCGCCGCTCGCATCGCAGTCGACGCATCCCGCGCCACTGGGCGGCACGCTCGGATCGATCCCCGCTGGAAGTCCGTCGGTCATGGTCCACCCTCTCACTGACTGAAGTCGGTCATTTCATCGTGCGCTTTGCCTACCGGCCGTGCAAGGGCGACTAGTCGTCGCGCGTATCCCGCGGTGGGCCCGCGATTGGCAACAAAACTCTGAACCGGGTGTTACCGGGCTCAGACGTGACCCGCAGCTCACCACGATGCTTGCCGACCACAATTCGCCACGAAATATCAAGGCCGAGACCGGTTCCCTCACCAACTGGCTTTGTCGTGAAGAACGGCTCGAAGATCCTGTCGATGACGTCATCGGGAATCCCGGCACCGGTGTCGCAGATCTCGATGCACACGCGGTCACCGTCTCGGGTTGTCCGAACGGTGAGAGTTCCCGATCCGTCCATGGCAGAGACCGCATTGTCGATGAGGTTGGTCCACACCTGATTGAGTTCGGCGGCGTAGGCGTCGATCGGTGGCAGCGTGAGGTCGTATTCCTTGACGACTTCGATTCCGCTTCCGATCTTTTGCCCCAACATGATCAACGTGCTGTCGAGCAGTTCGTGGACATCGATGGTCTGGAAGGGAGCGCGGTCCATCTGTGAATACTGTTTGGCCGCACCGACGAGCGTCGAGATTCTCGTTGTGGAGTCTGCGATCTCGTTCATCAGGAGTTCGGATTCGATGGTGTAATTCAACCAGCGAATTGCACCTTCGAGTACGGACTCATCCACTGCTGCAGCAACATTCTCGAGCCAAGCGGTGTCGAGACCAGCCTGCACGAAGGTCGGAGCCAGATCCCAACCCTCTCGAATCGAATGATCCTCGAACCATTCACCCAACGAATCCTCTCGATCCGAGGCTTCGAGGGGAGTGAGCGTCGGCGCCTTGGCGACAACCTCTGCAACTTCCTCTTGAAGCCGCATGAGAGTGACGAGTGCATCGCGGTCGTAGGTGCCTGACGCGACCATTCCCAGCTTGTGACGCATACCTGCAACACGCTCGCGCAACGACGCCGTCGCTCGAACCGCTGCGGCTGCAGGGTTGTTGAGCTCGTGAGTCAATCCCGCCGACAGTGATCCAAGCGCCAGCAGTCGTTCGCGTTGGTCGATGATCTGCTGGGTGTTTTTCTTGCCGAAGAAAACACCTTCGAGTAGATGAACCGCCATCGGAAACCACTCGCGCATCGCATTGCCGAATTTGTCGGCGTCCAGGACGAAAAACGTCGAAGGAGTCGTCACCCGCATCGAACCGGCGTACACCTGCGGTACCCGATCGCCGAGATACGCCGTCCATCCTCCCGAGTAGACGCCGCGCTGGGTGGTCCTGTTGATCTCGATGTCTTCGCCGCCCGACAGCTTGGACAGCACGACCTCGCCCTCGATCAGGACGTAGAAGCAGGTGGCAGGCTCACCTTCGAGGTAGACCTGCCCTCGATCGATCTCGGTGATATGGCCTGCCTGGCAAAGCGATTCGAGCTGATCGTCGGTGAGCTTCTCGAACAGGAACAGGGTGCGAAGCAGGTCGGGGCTGCACTCAGGAATGGACATCGAATCTCCCTATTGTTGAGCGAGATAGCGGTGGACGAACATCACGGCCATCGCGCCCTCTCCGACGGCCGACGCGACGCGTTTGGCCGATTCGGCGTGTACGTCCCCGGCGACAAATACTCCGGGGACACTGGTTTCGAGATGATGTGGCGCACGGTCAAGAGGCCACCCGTCCGGTGTGACACCTTCGGACGGAAGGTCCGGGCCGGCAAGGACGAAGCCATTTCCGTCGCGGACCACCACGTCGCCGAGCCAGTCGGTCAGGGGAGCGGCACCGATGAAGATGAACAACCACTGAGCATCGACGGTGTCTTCCTCTCCGGTAGCTCTGTTACGCAGCGTGATTCGTTCAAGGTGATCGTCACCCTCGGCTCCGATCACCTCAGTGCACGTGCGCACGGTGATCTTTGGATTCTTCTCGATCTGCTGAATCAGGTAGTACGACATCGATGCTTCGAGCGAGTTGCCGCGAATGAGAATGGTGACTGACCTAGCTCCGCGGGAGAGGTAGACCGCAGCTTGGCCTGCCGAATTGGCGCCGCCGACTATGTACACATCCTGCTCGCTGCACCGAGCGGCTTCGGTGACGGCCGATCCGTAGTAAACCCCTCGGCCGGTGTAGGTATCGAGCCCCGGTGCCGAAAGTTGGCGATAGGAAACACCGGTCGCCAAGATAACCGAATGGGCGTCGACCGACGAACCGTCGTCGAAACGCACTGTGCGGGCCGAGCCGTTGATTTCCAAACCGGTGACGTCGCGAGCGGTGATGACTTCGGCGCCGAACTTGGTTGCCTGGCGCCTCGCCCGATCGGCCAACTGCGCGCCGGAGACTCCGTCGGGGAAGCCGAGGTAGTTCTCGATCCGCGAACTCTGGCCGGCCTGACCGCCGGTCGCTCGCCGTTCGATGAGAACCGTCCGAAGCCCCTCCGAAGCGCCGTACAGGGCGGCTCCCAGACCGGCGGGGCCGCCGCCGATGACAACGAGATCGTAAAAGTCTTCGGAGAGAGTGGTGCTCAGCCCGAGTTTGTCGGCGAGTTCGGCGTCGGTGGGCTCGACGAGGACATCTCCGTTGGATGCGATGACGACGGGAAGGCGCAGTTCGTCGGTGCCGGCGGCCGAGAGAAGTCGTTGACCTTCAGGCTCGTCCGACATGTACCAGCGATAGGCAAGTTGGTTGCGTGCCAGGAACTCTCGAACATCGGATGATCGCTCGGACCAACGATGGCCGATCACCTTGGTTTCCTCGGAGGGGTGATGGCTCGAGCTAGCCCAGGCATCGAGCAGCGCGTCGATGACGGGGTACAGCTTCTCTTCCGGCGGATCCCACGGCTTGAGAAGGTAGTGGTCGAGGTCGACGACGTTGATGGCGTCGATCGCAGCATCAGTATCGGCGTAGGCGGTCAGTAGAACGCGCCGAGCTACGGGGTACAGGTCCATTGCCTGTTCGAGGAACTCGATTCCACTCAAACCAGGCATGCGGTAATCGGCGACGATCACAGCGACTGCATCGCCGCGAAGTTTCATTTCACGCAAGGTTTCGAGAGCCTGGTCGCCGGACTCCGCGCGAATGATTCGGTACTTCTCGCCGTACCGTTTGCGAAGGTCTCGAACGACGGCACGCGAAACACCAGGATCGTCGTCGACGCTGAGGATCGCTGGTTTGGCCGGGGCTTTCGGTGCGCTCACTCGGTGCCTTCCCGAAGTCGTGGTCAACCTCTCCAGTATGCGACTGCTGAGCTGAGCGTCAATCGCTGGAGATGCGCTCTGAGTGAACCGGCGATCGTGACCTGGGAATTTCAAGATTGCGGGAACCGATGGGGTCTCTGATGCATCCAATAGAGTGGGTCCACATCAACAGGGGGTGCCATGCGGGGGTCGGTGGGGGTTGGGCGACTGCTCATGGCTGGGATGTTGGTGTGGGCTGCGGCAGGATGCAGCTCAGTCGTGGAGGGGGCGGCTGAGCCTGCATCCGGCCAAGAGGGTTTGTTCGATCCGTGCAAGGACATTCCGGACTCGGTGTTGGAGGAAGTGGGGCTTGATCCGGCGACCGAGGAAGTTGACATCGCGGGTGTTGCGCAACCCGGGTGGAAGATCTGCACCTGGTCAGGCTCGTGGTACTTCGCCGCGATGTACGCAAACGAGCACTCGACGGACGACATCCGGGCGAATCCGGACTATGCGCAGCTGCGCGATATCGAGGTTGGACAGCGCAAGGCTATCGAGTTCCGAAGGACGGCGGACTTGGATGACGGCGCGTGTTACGTCGCTGTGGATACAGGGCAAGGGTCGGTTTGGTTGAAGGTCTACCGCAAGGGAATTCGCCCGATCGAGGAGCCGACCTGTCAATTGGCATTTGGGTTCGCGGGGAGGTTCGAGGGTTTATGGCCGAATTGATCGACCGAGGCATCGGCAAGGACGGGGGAGCGACGTGACGAATCCAGAGATACTCCTTAGCAGCCGACCAGCGTTATCGCTGTTGTGGGACCTAGACGCTGGTGGACCTTCCTTTCAATTGGATCCGGAAGTCGCTCACGGGCTTATTGGTGCCTGTGACAGCTACCTGCTCGTGTTGGAGGGCGCGTTGGGGATGGTCGGCGGAGTGTCCGATGTGAAATGCATGGGATCTTTGACCTCCGCGGAAAACCTCGCTGGAAAATTCTCCAAGAAGGCCGTCGGTGGGGAGGACTCGTTGGAGAAGGCGCTGAAGAGCCACGTCCAGGTTGTCACCGAGATGCGGGACTATTTCCAGAAGTGTCTGGACAGTTACAGCGGTGTCGATACTTCCAACGCGGTCACGCTCGCGGGCCAGGATCTTCCGGGTTCGTGAGTTCTCGGATGAAGGCCAACAGGGTGGCGGCCGTACTGTTCGCGGGCGCACTGGCGGCGGGGTGCAGTGCATCGTTGCAAGGGGCGCCGCAACCTGCGTCCGGCCAAGAGGGATTGTTCGATCCCTGCAAGGACATTCCGGACTCGGTTCTGGAAGAAGTTGGGCTTGATCCGGCTACCGAGGAAGCTGGTGCGGCGGGCGTGGAGCAGCCAGGATGGAAAATCTGTGGGTGGAGCGGGTCCTGGTATTTCTTGACCGTGTATTCATCGTCGTACACCGTCGACGATGTTCGACGGAATCCTGATTTCCGAGGGTTCGAGGAACTTAATGTCGGTGGGCGGCGTGGTATCGAGTATCAGCGCGTCGACGACGAGGACAACAATGGTTGTTATCTTGCTTTCTCGGTCGAACACGGCTCAATCTGGTTCAACGTAGAACGAAAGCTGTCTGAGGTTCGGCAAGAGTCCAGTTGTGTTGTTGTGCAGCGTCTGTCGGTCAATCTTGAACCGACGCTACCGAAATGAGGTCTCGGTGAGCTGGTCTGATCGAAGCAATGGGTCTGACGACTCGCGGCTGGAAGTTGAGCCAGACATCGCACGTGATGTGGTTGCGGCATGCAATGGGTTTCTTGGCGAACTCGATCAGATGCGCAGAAATCTGTTCGTGATAGCGAATGTTTCTGGGATGGGAACGCTCCAATCTGGAATCAACCTGGCCGAGAAGTTCTCCAAGAAAGCTAAGGATGGTGAAGATTCGTTGGAGAAGTCGTTGACCAGCCACATCCAGGTGGTCACCGAGATGCGGGACTTCTTCCAGCAATGCGTCGACCGCTACGGCGAAGTCGACGACTCGAACGCCTCCGCACTGGCAAGCGTCGACACCCCTCGATAGACACAAAAAATCTCGCTGAGCCGATGGCATTCGACTCAGCGAGACTTGGGTAACGACTAGCTGGTGGGCAGGGCCTTCAACGACTTGACGGTGGCGTCGACCGCGCGCGCAGCCTCGGCGCCCTTCTTCACGAAATGCGTGCTGAAGTAGTCGACGTGCTCGGCGTGCTCGTGGAAGTGATGCGGCGTCAAAACCACCGAGAAGACCGGAACGTCGGTGTCGAGCTGCACGCGCATCAGACCGTCGATGACAGCCGTCGCCACGAAGTCATGCCGGTAGATACCGCCGTCGACGACCAGACCTGCGGCGACGATCGCCTGGTAGCGGCCGGTCTTGGCCAACCGTCGAGCATGCAGCGGGATCTCGAAAGCCCCCGGTACCTCGAAGAAATCAACCGTGTCCTTGGGGTAGCCGAGCTCGACGATCGCGTCGGTGAATCCGTCGCGTGCACGGTCGACGATGTTGCGATGCCACGTCGCCTGAATGAACGCGATGCGCTGTCCCTGGATCTCACTCATAACCATGAAACTAGCGCACCGGGAAGCATCGACGCGACCACCCGTCCTAGTCCTGCTGGCGGGGGAAGGCAGTCGAACGACCCCAGCCGGCGTCATTGGTGAGGTGCTCGAGGAGAGGCTGAATTCGATACGGAAGGGGATTGGTCAGAGCGATGGTCGTGGTCGAATGCGTGACGCCTGGAAGCGACACGATCTGCTCGGCCAACTTCTGCAATGCCGCGTGCGTCGACGTGGCAACCCGAACGAGCAGATCCTCGCGGCCGGTTGTGGCGTGAATTTCGATCACCTCGGGCAACTCGGTCAGACTGCGGGCCACTGCGCTGATCTTGCCCTGCTCGAGCTCCAGACCGACAAATGCCTGAATCGGGATACCGACCTCGGGGAGATTGAGATTCGGCCGAAACCCGGTGAGAAGTCCGTTGGATTCCATGCGCTTCATTCGCGACTGGACGGTGTTGCGGGCGACGCCCAACGAGTTGGCCAACTCGGCCACACTCATCCTCGAGTCCTTGCTGAGCAGTCCGAGCAACTGGACGTCGAGCTTGTCGATGCTGAGCACTTTGTGAACCTCTCCTCAGTGATATGAGTCACTGGATGATCGAATTGACTAGTTCAAGAGATTTGCATTGACCAAATCGTAACTCAGGCAGAGCATTGGTTCCACGAATTGCTCAGCGGGATTCTCTTTGGGTTATTTGTCCCTAATAGTACCCAATGGCCAATTCGTCCCAATATTTCGACTGCGCCCCGTTAATCCTTCGGAAAGGTCTATCCCACAATGACTCTCACCGCCGAGCCCGTGAACTCCGTTGTTTCCCATGACGACACTGCGGGCGTGTTCGATCGCGCCGACTACCTGCGCGATTACCCCCACGAGCAGGTGAGCTTCTTCCAGGATCCCGCGAGCGGCCTCAAGGCCATCGTCGCCATCCACTCCACGACGCTCGGCCCCGCGCTCGGCGGAACGCGCTTCTACCCGTACTCCGACGAATCCGCCGCAGTCACAGACGTTTTGCGCCTCTCGCGCGGCATGACCTACAAGGCTGCGGTTGCCGGCGTCGACCTCGGCGGCGGCAAGGCTGTCATCATCGGCGACCCCGCAACGGCCAAGACCGACGAATTGCTCGGCGCCTACGCAAAATTCGTCCAGACCCTCGGTGGCCGCTACATCACCGCTGGTGACGTCGGAACCAACTCCAACGATCTCGACATCATCGGTCGCAACACCGACTTCGTCGTCGGCCGCAATGCCACCGTCGGCGGTTCCGGCGACAGCGCGCCGATGACGGCCCTCGGCGTATTCCAGTCGATGCGCGCCGCAGCGCAGTCGCATTGGGGCACTCCGTCGCTCGCGGGCAAGACCGTTGGTGTCGAGGGCACAGGCAAGGTCGGCTACGAGCTGATCAAGCTCCTCCTCGCAGACGGCGCAACCGTTCTCGCGACCGACGTCAACGCCGCAGCGCTCGACCGTGTCAAGGCGGACTTCCCGCAGGTGAGCATCGTCGACAGCATCGTCGACGCCGATCTCGACGTTTACGCACCCTGCGCGATGGGCGCAACCCTCACAGACACGACCGCACGCTCGATCAAGGCCGAGGTTGTCTGCGGCGCTGCCAACAACCAGCTCACCGTCCCCGAGGTCGAGAACATCCTCCGTGACCGCGGCATCACCTGGACCCCTGACTACGTGGCGAACGGCGGCGGCCTCATCCAGGTCGCCGGCGAGCTGAAGGGCAACTCGGCCGAAGAGGTCAAGCTCAAGGTCGAGAAGATCTTCGACACGGTCACCGAGATCTTCGCGAAGTCGAAGAAGGACGGAATCCTCGCCGGCGAGGCTGCTGACGCGGTCGCCGAGGCTCGGATCGCCGAGGCAGCTCGCGTCGCCAAGGGCTGACATCCCTCTCACAGTCATGTAGCGCGGCCGGTCCCGACTAGTGTGGACACCAGACAAGCAGATTTTGCAGATCTGGACCACTTCAGCCGGTAGACCGGCCGCCATGCGTCGGACGCCGGAAGGGCTTACATGACTGAACAATTCGCTGTGTGGACCGAGAACGACGCCGAACAATCGGCCCGTTGGGGTTCGACGAGCAACGCCCCGGCGCCCAAGCGCATCGTCGTCGCCGACGACACGATGAAGGCCGACGACGCCTATCGCTTGGCGTGCGAAGGCACGGCGCTGCTGTGGCGCGGAGACTTTCAGAACGCTCGCCAACTGACGAAGGCCGTCGCGTCGCGCATCGACCGCAAGCCGCGCCGAGCCTCCGACGATCCGGCCAAAGCCTTCCATCTCCACCGGCAGACCCAAGGGCGTCGTGCGCAGATTCTCGGCATGCTGCTCATTCCCTTGGATGCAGATTTGTCGATTCCACTTCGGCGCTCCCCGGACGCGCAACTGGCGTTGACCGAAGCCTTCGGGATTACCGGTGAGCCGTCGGTTCGCTCGTTGCGTGACATCCTCGGCGCGATCGGCGCTCACGAGTGGCACCGCAAAGGTGTTTTCATCGAGGCTCTCGACGAGCGCATCCATCCCGCCTTCGGAGTGTTCTCACCCGTCCGCGGCGAGTATGTCGATCTGGTCGCGTCTGCACCACTGCCGTCGATGGAATCGGCTTTCGACATCGGCACCGGCACCGGCGTTCTTGCCGCCGTACTGGCGCAGCGCGGCGTCAAGACAGTGACAGCCACCGACCAGGACCCCCGGGCACTGCAATGCGCCCGTAGCAACCTCTCGCGGCTTGGCTACGGCGATCAGGTGAATGTGGTGGAAGCAGACCTCTTTCCCGAAGGCACCGCTCCGTTGGTGGTCTGCAATCCTCCCTGGATTCCGGCCAAGGCCACCTCGCCCATCGAATACGCCGTCTACGACCCCGCTGGAGCGATGCTGAAGGGCTTCCTGACTGGTGTCGCAGCGCATCTGGACGACGGGGGAGAAGCGTGGCTGATCCTCTCGGACATTGCCGAACATCTCGGTCTCCGAACGCGATCCGAACTGCACGACCTGATCGCGGCCGGTGGACTCACCGTTGTCGACCGCATGGACGTCAAGCCGACGCACGCAAAGGTCAGTGACCGAACCGATGCGCTTCACGCAGCCCGGGCAAGAGAGACGACCTCGCTCTGGCGGCTTCGCCGTCGCTGAATTCATTCTCAGTCAAAGGTATTTCCTTGCCATGAAATGGTAATGAACGAGTAACAAATCGGGTCTAGCTTTCTTCGCAGTCGCACATCGTCACGCACTCCGGAGGAAACTCGATGGAAAACACTCTTGCCCGCAACGCAGCCGAAGACCTGACGAAAGGACTTGGCCGACGCGGATTCATGAGGGCAGTCGCTGCCCTCGGCGCGGGCGTAGGAGTTGCCGGTGTGGCTTCGGGGTGCGCGCACTCGAACGCATCGCCGGCTGGATCATCCTCCTCTGCACTGCCATTCGCCGATGGTGTTCCGATACTGCAACCGGGCCGCGGAAATGTCAGCGGCGATCACTATCTGAGTTCGGATCCGTCGGACGTCATGTGGGGCTATGTGCCCAACATTCATACCCGCGAAGTGATGCGGATGAAGTCGGGCCAGACCGTCACCATCGACGCCCTCTCGCACGAGGGAATTCTCGAGGATCAAGGTCGCAATCCCCTCGAATACTTCGGCAGTAAAGGCGTTTCCGAGCAAGACGTGCTCGAGGACGCGATTGCCGTTGCGGCCGAATACAACCGAACCGAACGAAACTTCGACAAGGACGGCCCGCACGTCGTCACCGGACCCGTCTTCGTCGAGGGCGCACAGCCCGGGGACGTACTCAAGATCGAGACCCTCGAGGCCATTCCCCGCGTGCCGTACGGTGTTGTGTCGAGCAGACACGGCAAGGGCGCTCTCGCCGTCACGGCAGATGGAACCGCTCCGGCGGGAATCACTCTGGACGAAGTCATGCCGCCGGTCGCCACGGACGGGCGGGCGACAAAGGATCCGTTGAAGTACGGCGGTGTTTCCACTTTCACAGCGATCGAAGACGGCAAAGGCGTGATGCCCTTCGGAAAGTCGAAGGTGCGGTTTCCCTTGCGTCCGTTCATGGGAATGATGGGAGTTGCCTACTCCACGGACGCCGATCCGACATCCCCGTCGTCGAACTCCATTCCTCCGACGCTGGGCGGCGGGAACATCGACATCAGGCATCTCGGCGTCGGATCAACCTTTTACCTGCCGGTCTTTGCCGAAGGCGCCCTGTTCTACGTCGGTGACCCACACATGGCCATGGGCGATGGTGAGGCAGCGCTGACGGCGATGGAAGGTTCGCTGCGCGGCACGTTCCGACTGAGCGTGTGCAAGAAGGATTCCGGCGACGCCCCGTCGGTGGCATTCGGATACCCGTTCGCAGAGACCGAGGAGGCTTGGATTCCGATCGGCCTGTCCGACCCCAACGGTTCGGTCGACGGGCAGAACAGTGACCTCAACGGTGCCATGCGGCGCGCGGTGGTCAACGCGCTCGACTTCCTCGAGCATGATCGCGGAATGGATCGAGCGACGGCCTACGCCTATCTTTCTGCCGCAGCGGATTTCACGGTCTCACAGGTAGTCGATCGAACCGTGGGCGTCCACGGCCAGATCTTCAAATCCCACTTCGAATAGTGAGAAGGGCGATCCGTCGTCTCAGGACGGATCGTCGAAGAGGCTCTGCTGCAAGGGATCGGCGAACAGGCCCATCTGCTCAGGTTGCGGCTTCGCCGGTGTTTCGGTTCGAGAATTGGGCAGGACTACCAGTCGCAAAGCCCCGCGCAGGCGGTCGACCATGAGTTCCCACCCACCGACCTGATCCTCGTAGCCCGCAGCCTCTTCGGCGTCCCCGCGACTGTGGGCGTCGACGGCCTGACTACGCAGCTGAATCTGCCATTCGTTACTGATGTGGAGGAGCTGAAGAATCAGATCGCGATCGCGACCGCAGACATCCGCCACCGCATCGAGATCCTCGGCCACATCCAGATCGAGGTGCAGTAGGGTCTCGAGTTCGGGAGGCAGGTCCTCGGCCGTCAGATCGGGCTGTAGCGAGGAAGAATCACCGTTCTTGTTCGCGAAGAAGAGGTCTCCGCCGACACGTGCGGCGAATTCGTCGTCCACGGTGCGCAGGAAGGACGTCAAGGCCGCGCACGTATCCGTCAGTTGCTTCGGAACGAATGGTGAACCCGCTACCTCGAGGAACACCGACAAACGGTCGTCGATCAAGACGAACTTGATGCGTGACCATTTGCGGTTGAGATCGGCGATGACCTCGGCTGCGCGGGTGCGGTTGCTGATGTCCTGAACGAGCGGCGAGAACAACTGCACGTCCATGGACTCGGACAGCGGACCCACGAACATGACGGTCGAGCCGACACGAATTGGTATGTCCCCGTCGCTGTCCCGCTCGGGAAGAGTGCCGAGCATAGGAATCAATGCGAGAGTGACCAACTCCTTGAGATGGTCGATATCGGTGGGCATGTACGCCGCGGTGGGGTCGAGTGTCGGAAGTTCTGTCGACTCGACAACCGACGGATCGAAATCCGGAGTCTGCTCGTTGCCGGTGAGATCGCTGGCGAGGAAGGCCGGGTGCTGCACACCGAATACGTCACGGAAGGCGGCGACTGTCATCGCTGCGAGCTGATCGGCCCAGTTCTGTGCCTTGTCGACGCAGAAGGCGGGGGAGTTGTTCGGATCCTCGAGATTCTCGGACGGTGGGTTCCATCCCAGTGCGATCAACTTTTGTTCATCGGCGTCTTCGAGTCGATAGCGCGGATGAAGGAAGTCGTTGGAAGGAACCTCGCAGCGGACTGTGTTCTTGTCCCACACGAGGAACTGAACGCATGGCGCTGCGCCGTCAGCTGGATCGAAGTCGCCGGTGGACGATTCCACGGCAAGCACGTCGCCGTCGACCATGATGGAAATGTGATCGCCGAGGCGACGTTGAAATTCTGCCCATGCCCGGTCGACACTGACATCGAGATCGAAGCCCATTGCGCTCATCAGCCACCTCCTTCCGCAAAAGCTCAGACCTATACGGTAACGCGAGGCTCCGACAATGCTGCTGTCCTTTTCCGGTCGACCGGATTGCAGCGGGTCACAGGCCGTGCGGACGAGGAAGGTCGCCGCAGGTAGACCGCGTATTCGGGATCGGCGACTGAAGTGCTCCTGTAACCGCCGTCACGCCAGGTAATACGCGAGCGAATGAGCGAGAACTATCCGGCGAGAACGGGCGAGACTTCGACGACGGGCGGCGTGGACCCGGTCGTGACCACTGGGGTGGTGCTGGTCTTGGTAGTCGTGGCTGTCGCGGTCGGTGTTGTGGTCGCGGTGGCCGACGCGGAGGTCGTGGACGAGACCGGTGTTGTCGTGCTCGTTGCAGTAGTAGTCGAGGTGGCAGAACTCGTGCTTGTCGCGGTCACCACCAGCGGCTGATTGCGAGGAGCAGTCGTCTCGTCGGCGATTCGCCAGGTCGGCGTCGGCGGAATGACAACGGTAGGAACTGCCACCGAGCTGTAGAACGCGGCCGGTTCGATCCCGGCGACGGACTCCACGGAAACCGAGGAGACCAGAGCGGGAGGCTTCACCACAGGGCCGCCGGCACCGAATGCGCCGGCTGCTCCGCCGAAAACGAGGCCTGATGTCAGAGAGAGAGCGGCCACTGCGACAGCGCCGATCATGACTGTTCTGTCTTTCATGCACACCTGTCCTTCGGGAGCAGTACGGAAGTACTGTAGGCGAAAAGATGCCGCAATGGAGTATCAGGGCCTGCTGGGCGAGACACGAATCTGTGTGGCGTAGAACACAAAAGGCCCTGGGGGTCGACGCGAACGTCGGCACCCAGGGCCAGGTCAAGCAGTGAATCAGGCGGGGATCGTCAGTACCTGACCGGCGTTGATGAGATCCGGGTTCGGGATGCCGTTTGCATCCGCGATGCGCTGGTACTGGTTGCCGTCACCGTAGAAGCGCTCTGCGATCGCCCACAGGGTGTCGCCGCTTTCGACGGTGTAGCTCTGCGCTGCCGGAGCGGCGGGCGCAGGCTCGGGCTCCGGTGCCGGAGCGGGCTCGGGGGCAGCCTCGGCGGCCGGCGCCTCGATTGCGGTGTCCGAAGACCACAAAGCGTTTCCACCGGCGGACAGAACGACGTTGCGATCGTCCTGAACCGAGAGGGAGGCACCGTCGTTGCCTGCGGTCTGCGATGCCCACACGGCGTCGGAGTCCTTGTAGATGACGAAGTTTCCGTCAGCCTGCACCTCGGCGCGGTTGGCGCCGGATCCGTTGGTGCCTGCGGCCCAAACAGCCTGTCCACCCTCGGACAGGACCAGGTTGCCGTCGTCCTGCAAGCTGAGGGTGTACGCGCCGTTGTCGGACTTGAGTTCCTGGCCGACTCCGAGGCTCTGACCTGACTGCAGTGTGCTCACGCTGTCCCTTTCCAAATCTGTTGCGATGACTGTGCCTCCACGATTCCGCTTTACCGTCCAGTTACCTTCTGGCCGTTGGTCTCGTAGGCGACCGAGTGTACGTTACCGAAGAGTACAGAGAATTGTGCAGCGTTGACGGACTGCGTGTCGAGCGTTCGGATCTTGCTGATATTAAGGCGTTTTGGGCGAAAGTGCCGCGACATCCTACGCGAAGTTGCACCGTCGCGATGCACTTTCTCTTGAACGGCAGGTGAAATCGGCGCGCTCTCAGCGCATTTTCAGTAACCGCTAGGGGCGTAGCGACTTGCGCGTCTCGTCGTGGAGAACGGCAAGCAGTTCACGCTCGACGTCGGCGAACTCGGGCGTGGTGATCATGTCCAGCTCGCGTGGCCTCGGCAAGGGAACGTCGACGACGCACCTGACCGTGGCCGGACGCGCAGACAGAACGACCACGCGGTCGGACAGATAGATCGCTTCACGAATATCGTGGGTGATCATCAGTACGGTCCACCGGTACTGCTGCCACACGTCTTGCAGCCAGGCCTGCATCTCGGTGCGGGTCAACGAGTCCAGTGCGCCGAACGGCTCGTCGAGCAGCAGGACAGGTTTGCCCTGAACAACGGTGCGCAGCATCGCCGCTCGCTGGCGCATACCGCCCGAGAGCTGCGACGGCCGAGCGTCCTCGAATCCGGACAGGCCGAATGCCGGGAACAACTCACGAGCCCGCTCGCGTGCTTCCTTCTTGGCGACTCCCTGCACTTCCAAACCGAGGGCCGTGTTGTCCAAGACCGAGCGCCAGGGAAACAGCAGATCCTTCTGCGGCATGTACGCGGTGTGTACCTCGGCGGCTGCTTCGGATTCTGGTGCGCGCGTGCCCACACGGACCGAACCGGAGGTGGGAGATTCGAGCCCGGCAAGGACGTTGAAGATTGTGCTCTTGCCGCAACCGCTAGGCCCGATCACTGACACGAATTCGCCGGATTCGGCGGAGAATGACACCGAATCGAGCACGAGACGCGATTCTCCGGCAGTGTCGAACCTCTTGGTCAGGTCCTGGATTTCGACCATGGGGTCAGTCATGTTCGTGACCTTTCGTTCATCGCCCATGGTGCAACGATGCGCTCCACAGCGAACGTCAGCAAGTACAGCGTGACGCTGATCAATGCCGTCACCAGTACGGCCGCCAAGACCAGGTCGGTGCGGAAGGAGTTCTTCTGGGTGCTCATGTAGATGCCCAAACCGGAAGTAGCGCCGACGTATTCGGAGAACACGGCACCCACCACCGCGTAGGTGATGCCGATACGTAGGGCAGTGAAGAATCGCGGAATCGCCGAAGGTAGGCGGACGTAGCGGAACTCCTGCCAGCGAGTGCTGCCCATGCTGCGCAGGAGAGCACCCGCCTCCCGGTCGGCCGCGGCAAATCCCTCGATGAGTCCGATTGTCATCGGGAAGAACGTCGCAAGGGCGATCACCAACACCTTCGGCAACAGCCCGAAGCCGAACCAGATGATCATCAGTGGCGCGATGGCAATGATCGGCAACGTCTGCGAGACGACGAAGAGCGGCACCAGGGCCCGTGACAACCACGGTGAAAAGTCCACGACCACAGCAAGAATCCAGGCCAACACCAATGAAACAGTGAAGCCGACCAACGTGACCTGCAATGTCGACCAGGCGTGGCCGGAGATGATCTCGCGGTTGTCCCACCCCTGGGACAGAACGCGCCCCGGAGACGGAAGTACTTGCGGCCGAATCCCACTGATCTCGACGTTGATCTGCCACGCCGCCACGAGGAGCACCACCACGGCGAGCGCGGGAAGCGCCCGCCGCATGGTCGAGACCAACCGTCCGCTCACGTCAGGACGCGTCGAGATACTCATTGGTGAAGTACTCCGAGAAGTCCGGCTTCTGGGTCAACGGCTTCCCGTCGGGTCCGGCGAGCAATCCGTTCTCGAAGAGGAATCCCGAATAACCCGACCAGGTTTCGAGATTCTGGGCGCCCACGACGCCGTTGGCGTCTTTCATGTAGTCGGCGGCGAGCATCCGCTGACTCTCACGCACGAGGTCTTCGTCGGTGAAAGCTCCGGGGTTCGCGTCGATGAGATCCTGCGCGGCCTGGTCCGGGTTGTCGGCAGCAGTCTGATATCCGCGTTGAACGGCTTTGACGAACTTGCGTGCCTCGTCGGGATGGTCCTTCAACCACTGCTGGTTGCCGTTGATCACGATCGAATACGCATCGGGGAAGCCGTAATCGGTGTACTGGAAGTACCGCATCGGAGTTCCGTTTCGCTCCGCTTCGAGGCCTTCCCAAGCAAAGTAGGAGACGGTGAAGTCTGCCTGGCCCGAGTACACGGCTTCGTACGCGGAAGTTCCGAGCGTGACCGTCGTGAAGTTCCCGGTCCCGCCGTCGTTGCGGATGATCTGCTGCAGCGTTTCGACTTCGCCGGGATCACCGAACCCGGCGTACGTCTTCCCGTCGAGATCACGTGGGCGCGTGATGTCCGCACGATCCGCCTTCACTCCGATGCCGGTGGCGCGGTGCTGAAGTGGCGCGATGACGGACGTAGTGGCGGCGCCGGCTGCACGGGCGAACGTGGCCTGACTCTGTGTGCTGATGCCGAACTCCGCATTGCCGGCATCGACCAGGGTGTCGGGAGAGGTGTTGTTGTAGGGCAGGATCGAGACATCCAGACCGGCGTCTTCGAAGTAGCCCTCTTGGAGTGCAACGTACAAACCGGTGTGGTTCGTGTTCGGTGTCCAGTCGAGTGCGAACCGAATGGTCCCGTCGGAAGAGCCGGTGTCGGCGGCGCATCCGGTCAGAACTGTGAATGCGGCTGCGATCGCGGCAGAGGTGGCGAGGGTGCGGCGTAGTGCCGCAAACGACATCACGCCGCCGGCCAAGGCTGCTGGTGGAGTGCGGAATCCCAGAACATAAGCTCGTAGCGACTGGCGATGCGGAACGCTTCACTCATCGCCTCACGCTCTGTCTCGGTGGCTGCCTCAGCGGCCGCGTCGACCAGTACGCGAGCCTGCGCCACAGACTCGTGAAATTCGGGTGCGTCGTAGGTTGTGACCCACTGCGCGTACGGGTGTGACGGATCGGCGTCGAGCACCTCGCGCGCTGAAGCGGCAAGATCGCGGCCGACCTCGGCGTAGATCCAGAAGCAGGGGAGTACCGCCGCTGCGGAGACCGGGTAAGGCGCGGTTGCTGCAGTCGCCGTCAGATACGAGACGTATCCCAGGCAGGCCTGCGAATGCTCCAGTTTTCCCGATCCCGCGGGAAGAATTCCACCGGTGAGCAGTCCGTCGTGAAGCGCAGATTCCACTGTCGCTGCCGTGGACGCGGAATTGGACCAGAAGCCCGCGGACTGCGGATCCGGTGCGTGCGCCGCGACCAGGGACAACGCTTTCGAATATCCCTCGAGATAGAGCTTGTCCTGCTCGATGTAGGTGCGGAACGCGTCGAGAGGCAGTGTTCCGTCGCCGAGGCGTCGGAGGAACTCGAGCGAGTCGATCGACTCGCGGAGTGCCTTCGTCTCGGCCCAGAGTCGATCGGTGAACCGATCCGTCGACGGCGCTGTGGCCACCGAGTTTTCGGCAGAATTGTATGCAGGCTGCGTAGTAGCCATGACATCCCTTCGTCAGCATTACCTGATCAGGTTCCCGGGTGTGTTCTCAGCCCCGCCCATGCGGAGCACCCCGTGTCAGAACTAGGCGACCTTAACACCGAGCCTCTCCTTCGTCGGCGCCTACCTGGCAGTTGAGTAATCGGCGCACACCGGCCTTAAGTTGGTACGTTTGGTCTTGTTTGCCACACGCGCGGGTCGGGAGGGGATTCAGACATGGAGACCGACGTTCGACCGAATCTTGGCGAGGACGGAACTCTCGTGATCCGTGCCCGAGGCGGAGAAGCCCGGGGATATCCGGATGGCGGAGTGTTCGCGTGGAAGGGCATGCCCTACGCAGCAGCGCCGGTGGGTGAGCGGAGATTCCGCGCGCCGCAACCCGCAGGGCCGTGGGACGGGGTGCGCGACTGTCGTGAGTTCGGGCCGATCGCGCCGCAAGGGCAGAGTCCGGCGGTTCCGATCGACCGTGCTTTCAAGATCGACGAGGACTGTCTGTCGATCAACGTGTGGGCCCCGCGCCCCGACGGAACGCCGCGACCGGTGATGGTGTGGATTCACGGCGGTGCTTACTGCCTCGGGTCCGCCGCGCAAACAATCTACGACGGCCGTCATCTGGCTGAAACCGGAGACGTTGTTCTCGTCTCCTTCAACTATCGCGTCGGTGCCCTCGGATTCCTGGACCTGTCCGGATTCTCCACCGCGGATACCGTTTTCGAATCGAACTGTGGTCTGCGAGACCAGATTGCGGCACTCGAGTGGGTTCGAGACAACATCGACGCCTTTGGTGGTGATCCGGGAGCAGTGACCGTCTTCGGTGAGTCCTCCGGCGCAGGATCCATCACGACGCTCATGACCTGTCCCAGCGCCGAAGGTCTGTTCCACCGCGCGATCGCTCAAAGTCCGCCCGCGACCTCCGTCTACGGGGCCGAGCGCGCCAAGACCGTGGCGGAGCGGTTTCTCGAACTGCTCTCGATCGAGCCCGAAGATGCGGGCGATCTGCTGACCACGGATCTCGAACTGCTCGTCAAGGCAAGCGATGACCTGGTCAACGAAATCCCGACCCGGATTCCGGGAACTTTGGCGATGGCACCCGTCGTCGATCGCGATCTGGTGCCGCACTACCCGGTTGCGGCTTTCCAGAAGGGTTATGCGCACCGAATCCCGCTGATCATCGGTTCCAACAAGGACGAGGCGTCGATCTTCAAGTTCATGAAGTCGCCGCTGATGCCGGTGAGCGCGCAGTCCGTCGAGGCCATGCTGCAATTACTGGCCGATGATCACCCCGATATCTCCGCGACCAAACTGGCCGAGATCATGTCGGCCTACCCCGACCACGCGAAACCGAGTGGCGCGCTGGCACTCTCACGGGACGCGGCGTTTCGCATGCCGACCCTGTGGATTGCCGACGCTCACTGCAGGCATTCCCCCACCTGGGTCTACCGCTTCGATCACGCGACGCCGATGCTCAAAGCGGCACGGATCGGCGCGGGCCACGCGACCGAATTACCTTATGTATTCGGTAATTTCGGAACCCTGAACGTCGATCCCACGTTCTGGCTCGGCGGACGTAGGGCCGCAATGGAGGTAGCCGGGCGTATTCAACGGCGATGGCTGGCCTTCGCCAGGCATGCCGTGCCGGCAGCTCTCGACGGTTCGAAACACTGGGCGCCGTACGAGGAAGAGAAACGGTCGACGCTGTTGATCGACTCGACTGACACCCTCGTCAGCGACCCCGATCACGGACTGCGCGTCGCCTGGGGCAACGACGTGATGGGGTTCAACTGACGTCGGTCGAGTGCCGCGGACGATCCAGTTCGCGTAGCACCGGCAGGGAAGCACAGACGGCGGCGATCAGGATGATCGGAATCGACAGGGCCACAAAGGTCGACGCGATTCCGAGTTGATCGAGCAGAGGGCCGACTGCGAGGTAGCCCAGCGGGCCGGCGGCGTAGGCCGTCGACGTCATGACACCGACGACGCGTCCGCGCATGTGCTCCGGGCTGTGCGTCTGCATGGCGTAGTTGGCGATCGGTCCGACCGGTCCGTAGACGAGACCCTGTAGCCCGGCGAGTACGAGGATCACCCAGAGCGGGGGGAGGAGCGCCATCGCGAGCATTGCGATGCCGAGAACGGCGACCGCAAAAATCATGATCAGGCGTCGGGACATGATCGGTGCGAGTGGGGCATAGGCGAGAGAGCCGATGATGCCGCCGATCGCCAAAGCCATCAGCACCGATCCGAGTTGGGCAGGTTGATCCAACTCGGTGAAGTACACCGGGAACACGACGCTCTCCACCGGCATGTAGAGCGCGACGACGGCCATGTCGATCAGAGCCAGAGTGCGGAGCAGTTTGTTGTTCCAGACGAACCGAAGACCGTCGAGGGTGCCGTGCCAGATCGATTTCGGCCGATGTTCGTGTTCGGGCACCCCGGCCCCGGGAAGCCGGATGAAGGCGACCACGACTATCGAGAACACAAAGCCTGCCGCCGTCACCCAGAGCGTGTTCACCGCTCCGATCGTTGCGATCAGGACACCGCCGATGCCAGGGCCGATCAGGTACGCGACATTGAAGTTGGCCTCGTACACACTGTTGGTTCGATCGAGTTTCCACTTGGCGGCCCGAGTTGCGGCGGGCAGCATCGACTCCCGCGCCGCCATTCCGGCGGGGTCGAACACGGCGCCGAGCGCGGCCAACGCCGCGATCACCGGGATGGTCAGGTCGGCAGTGGCCGCGATGATCGGAATCGTTGCTACCGACATCGCGGAGAGTGCGTCGGAAATCATCGAGGTACGACGACGTCCGAACTTGTCGACGAATGTCCCCGAGAACAAGCTCGATACGAGTAGCGGAATGGCTGCTGCGCCGGCCACTATCGCCGCGTCGGTGGCCCTGCCCGTTCGTTCGAGGACCAGCCAGGGGAGCACGACGATAGCGATACCGTTGCCGATCGCCGAGAACAGCGTCGCGAGATTGACCAGTACGAGAGGGAGATAGCTGGGAATAGCTACGTCCGAGGATGTAGGTGGACGCCGATCTGCTGAGGCGACCACGTTCTTTCCTTCCCCGAGATGGTGCCGACCAGGGTTTCGACTCGGATTTCGACGAGTTCGACGACGGCACCATCGACGCTAGCAGCGGAGTCTGCAGGTCCGCGAGTGATTTTTCGCGGATCGTCTTCGTTCGGTTATGCCTGGTAAACGGGGTTCTCTGCAACAAACTTCTCGACGTACGAGCACGTCGGAAGGATCTTCAATCCCTCGTTCCGGGTCTGATCGAGCGCTTCACGCACAACGATGGCGGCAAGCCCGCGCCCACGAAACTGCGGATAGGTCACCGTGTGGTGGAAATCACGGACGCCGGAATGGTCCGAGTACTCGGCAAAACCGGCGAGTTCGCCGTCGACTCGGATCTCGAAACGCGTTTCCGCGGGATTGTGCGCCACTGTCTCGGTCATCTTCGGGCTCCGTTTCGAAAGGGCGGCCGGCTGCGCCGCGCCGCGTCTGCGTTCTCTGGAGCACGCTACCTGGCAGGCCGCCCGCAATATCATTCGCTGACGTGGGATCCGTTACTTAGCGCAACTACAACTGGACGACCGTTCAAGGGACCTTCGTCGCCACGGAGAACGAACAAAACTGGTCTGTACGTGCCGATTTGTCCGTGCTTTCATGCCCACATCCGGTGATACATATGCATTGCGATCGTAAACATCCCAATATGTGGGATGTGTCACAAACTTTTTTGTCGTCTGTTCGGATGCTTTAAGAAGAGGGCCTGAACCGGGCAATTTGCAGGTCAGCGGCGCGCTGATCGCGTGTCGGTGATAGGTGCAAGGTGCCGAAAACCCCATGGGTATTGCCTTGGTCATCAGATCGTTTCTTGGACGTGATCCCAAAGACCCGCTCGGGGGGTTAGCGTTTGAATCGTCGGGGATAGAAGAAGCGTTACACCTTCGCCGGAAGAACTTTTGGCGCGGCGCAACAACGGTTCGATTTCGAGTCTTCGTCGGACAACTTCGAGGAAGGAACGCACATGATTTTCGGGCAGCGTGAGTCGAACAGTTACTTTGCCGCAATTTTTTCGTACGACTTCCTTGACGAAGGTCTGGGATACGAGACCATCGCTCGGATTCACCGGGGTGAGATCTGCGAGTGGATTCGCGATCTCGAGGCTTCCGGATTGTTCTCCGCTGCAGAGGTCCACGCCGCTGAGCTTGCATGGCGAGAGAATCCACGCTTGCTCCTCGACGCTCTACTCGAGGACGCCGACGAGGTCTCGGTCAAGCGCTGGGAGATTGCGTGGACGAGGCTCGAGCGTCAGTCGCCGGCGGCCGGAACCGCGGTGGCAGAGCACGGCTGACGCTCAGCTGTGATCTAGTCGACGGCTCAATCGTCGACTAGAACCGCGTCCTGATCGGTGAGCACGGTGAATTGCGCGCCCGCAGTGGTCAGCGCCGCAACCGTCCGAGCGGTTATCTGGGGATCTTCGAGTAACGAATCGCCGCCGTGCGGCACTATCGCGAAGTCGACGAGCGCGAGCCCGGACCAGATCGGGTCGATACCGCACGTAGGCATGACTTCAGCGGGGTCGTCCGACGCGTCCAGCCCGATCAGAGTCGGAGTCACGAGGCACGCTCCCGCACTGTATCCCGCATAGGCCACAGCACCGGAACGAACCAACATCTCGATGACCCGATCTGCGCCGCTTCGGGCTAACTGTGCACGCAGGACGAACGTATTTCCGCCGCGGACCCACAGGCAGTCGAATTCACGAAGCCGGACTTCGAGTGCTTCCGGTGCACCCAGGAAATCACGGACGTCCACTTCCTCCGCTGTGAAGCCCGCTGCTCGTAATGGGGTCAATTCGCTGGTGACTGCCGAACTGCGGGCATTGAGCGGCCATGAATCAGCAGCCGCGGCGATTACCGCTATGCGAGCGCCGCGGCCTACAAGATCGACAAAAGCCTCGGCGTGATCGCCGAATCGGTAGGACGCGAGAAACAGCTTCACTTCTCAGCACCTTCGCGACCTACTCGAACTTCGCGCTGAATCCTCAAATCGTGAACGCCAAATTGTCGACGACGCGTGTGCCGACCGTGGTGTCACCGCGAAGCGAGATGTCGGTTCGATGATCCGACGCGTGGACGCGGCCACCGGCAATTCGGGTGAAGAGCGGTGAGCTCATCGTGATGGTCGTTGTCGCCGGACTGTCCAGTTCCTCGACGAGTGATGCGCGCGCGTCGACCGAGACGTGAAGTGAACGAGCAAGGGGCCCTTCGAGTTCGAAAGTGATCCGTGCTCCCTCTGGAGCCTTTCCTCGTTTTCCGACGACGAATCCGAGCGCGCTGGTGATTTCGCCGAATGCAGTCTCCGCGCGCAATCCGCCTTCTTCGCCCGGAATGCCAACTGCATCTCTGATGTCGAGTTCGTGCATCCAACAGTCGAAGGTCCGAATACGCATGAACCGGCCATAGGGCGCAAGACCGACCGGTGTTTGTGTGTCGGCGTCCCAGTCCGCGCTGGTCATCGAGCGCAACGCTTCGGTTCGCTCGGCGGTGATGTCGCGATATCGGGCCAGCAAGTCAGCGTGCGGTGTCCGCCTCAGGCCTTCGACCCAGCGCTCGTTGAACGCCGCAATCTCGTTGTGGACGTGGGGCAATGCGTGCACGTCCAGATTGATCGACGGCGGATTGATGCCCGCGAGCAGTGATTCCGTACCGATCAGGTGGGACACGATGTCGTGAACCGTCCACCCCGGTAGGTTCGACGGAGCCAACCACTGATCGCCGTCGAGTTCGGCAAGCAGTGCGTCGATGACACTCCATTCCTCGGTCAATGCGTCGACTACTGAGTCCTGGGGCCAACCACTCATGTGGACATCTCCTGTTTCGGACGGTGCGGTTCTCCTCACTGTATGTCGCGGCGGATAAGTGAGCGGGGATTCCCAGGCTTCGAGTCGGTGTCGCCAAACATCCGAGGGAGGCAGAGTTCCTGTGGTAGACCAGGATTGTCGACGCCGAAGCAGGCTCACGCGGCGTTGTCGTCACCGACAGAGGAGTCTTCGTGTTTCCAGGAAATTTTGTCCAGTCCACGCCGGACAAGCCCGCCGTCATTCGCCCGGCGACGGGTGAGTCCATCACCTATCGGGAACTCGACGAACGGTCGACGCGGCTGGCGCGGTACTTCCGAAGCGTCGGTGCCAAGCCAGGGGACCACGTCGCTCTCATCTCGAACAACGATCTGCGGGCGTTCGAGGTCTATTGGGCGGCGTTGAGGTCAGGTCTGTACATCACTGCGGTGAACTGGCATCTCACCGCTTCGGAGGCTGCCTACATCGTCGACGACTGCGAGGCGACAATTCTGGTCGCGTCAGGGCAGGCGTCGGCAGCAGTTCCGTTGGACGAGAAGCTGATTCCACGCGTTCGTCATCGATTGGTGTACGGCGACACTCTCGACGGTTTCGACGACTACGAGGAGGCGATCGACGCTCAGTCCGCCGATCCACTCGACTCGCAGCCACGTGGGGCGGACATGCTGTACTCGTCCGGAACCACCGGCAGGCCCAAGGGGATCAAGGGAGATCTTCCGGAGGGTGAGGTGGACACCACCATGGATCCGTACACAGCGGTATTTGCGCCGATGTACGGGTTCGATTCCGACACAGTCTATTTGTGCCCGGCGCCGGTCTATCATGCGGCGCCCCTGCGCTTTTGCGGCGTGATCAATTCGGTCGGCGGAACCGTGATCTTGATGGATGCCTTCGAAGCCGAGACTGCGCTGGAATTGATCGGTAAATACGCTGTGACGCACAGTCAGTGGGTGCCGACGATGTTCGTTCGAATGCTGAAACTTCCCAAGGAGATCCGCGATCGTTACGACGTCTCGACGGTCAAAGTCGCAATTCACGCTGCTGCTCCTTGCCCGCCCGAAGTGAAGACGGCAATGATCGACTGGTGGGGGCCGGTGATTCACGAGTACTACGCCTCGACCGAGGGGTCGGGAGCCACCTTCATCAACAGTGAGCAGGCCTTGTCACATCCGGGTTCCGTCGGTCGTGACGGCGTGATGGGGATCGTGCACATCTGTGACGACGGTGGGCGCGATCTTCCGGTCGGCGAGATCGGTACCGTGTTCTGGGAACGAGAGACTCTGCCGTTCCGTTACCACAACGATCCCGAGAAAACGGCTGCCGCGCAGCATCCCGATCATCCGACGTGGACGACAAGTGGAGATATCGGATACGTCGATTCCGAGCGCTTTCTTTATCTGACCGATCGCGCGGCATTCACGATTATCTCTGGCGGCGTCAATATCTATCCGCAGGAGTCCGAGAACATCCTCACCTTGCATCCGAAGGTGTTCGACGTGGCAGTCATCGGTGTTCCCGATGAAGAAATGGGTGAACAGGTCAAGGCGGTTGTCCAACTTGCGGAGGGAATCGAGCCGAGCGCCCATGTCGCCGAGGAATTGCTGGAATACGTCCGCAGCCAGGTTGCACATTTCAAAGCTCCGAGAAGCATTGACTTTGCCGACGAATTGCCTAGGACCGCGACAGGAAAACTCGTGAAGCACAAGTTGCGGTCTCAATATGTGAGCAATTGACCCTCAGGCGAAATGCTAGGACATCAGAGTATTTCTGCAAGATAGTAGGCAAGGACCTGCGCATGGCTGTATGGCAGGTCCTTGCTTGCTGTCAGCAGGACAACGGGTCGAGCATCCGATGTCGGTGCGATGCGTTGGACGTATTCGCGAACTGGAGATGCATCTAATTCGTCGATGTATCTGCTTTTGAATGCGTCGAAACGGGTGTGGTCGTGGCCGTACCATTTTCGCAATTCAGGGGAGGGTGCCAAGTCCTTCGGCCAGTCGTCGTACTGCAGGTTTTCGCGTTTGACGCCGCGTGGCCAGAGTCGGTCGACGAGGAGGCGGACGGCGTTACATTCGGAAGCAGGTTCGTAAACTCGCTCGACGGTGATGATTCGGCGCGCCATTGTGGTGCCTTTACGTCTTTCGGCCGTTTCAAATAGTGGAATAGCCCGCCATTCGAGTGTGATCGGCCTCACAGTAGGCTTCTCCGGGTATGTCCAAACATACTGTTCGGACTCGATTCAGATGGAGAAAGTGCGTCGTCGGTTTCCCTACGCCGCGGTAACTCTGGCTACTATCAGTCACCATTCACCCAAAAGCGGGTCATCTTCCGCTCATCACATGCTGGTTGCCGCTCGTCGCAGCAGGCGAACCACCAACCGCAGAAGGTAATGGAAAATGGAAACATCGAAGAGCGCACAAGTGCGTCCGTCGGTCGGCGTCCCTCGAGAATCGAGTGACGGTGAGCGTCGGGTCGCGTTGGTGCCCAAAATTGTGTCCGCTTTGATCGGCAAAGGTGTCGACGTAGTCGTCGAGTCCGGGGCTGGTCTCGGGGCGTTGATTCCCGACGAGCTCTACACCGCTGCCGGCGCGAAGATCGGCGATCCGTGGACTGCTGACGTGGTGGTCAAGGTCGCGCCCCCGTCGACGGAAGAGATCGCCCGGATCAGCACCGGCGCGAAGCTCATCGGCTTCTTGAATCCGCGTAATGCAGACAACCGCATCGCCGAATTGAAGGCCGCCGGGATCGAGGGATACGCCGTGGAGGCGATTCCTCGTATCTCCCGCGCGCAGGTGATGGACGCGTTGTCCTCGCAGGCGAACGTGTCGGGGTACAAGGCTGTTTTGTTGGCGGCATCGGAGTCGACGCGGTTCTTTCCGATGCTCACCACCGCTGCGGGCACGGTGAAGCCTGCGACCGTTCTGGTGCTCGGAGTGGGTGTGGCAGGTCTGCAGGCGCTGGCGACAGCCAAGCGTCTCGGTGGCCGCGCTACCGGGTACGACGTGCGCCCTGAGGTCGCAGACCAGGTGCGTTCGGTGGGTGCGCAGTGGCTCGACCTCGGAATCGATGCAGCCGGCGAAGGTGGATACGCCCGCGAGCTGACCGACGACGAGCGCGCGAAGCAGCAGCAGGCACTCGAAGACGCGATCAAGGGCTTCGACGTCGTGATCACCACGGCTCTGGTTCCGGGGCGTCCCGCGCCGCGCCTGGTCACCGCAGCCGCGGTCGAAGGGATGAAGCCGGGCAGTGTCGTGGTCGACCTCGCGGGTGAAACCGGTGGTAACTGCGAGCTGACCGAGCCGGGTCAAACCGTCGTCAAGCACGGCGTGACCATCTGCTCTCCGTTGAATTTGCCGGCGTCCATGCCTGAGCATGCGTCGGAGTTGTACTCGAAGAACATTTCCGCGCTGATCGAACTCATGCTCGTCGAAGGTGCCTTGGCGCCTGATTTCTCCGACGAGGTTCTGGCCGGTGCGTGCGTCACCCGTGAAGAGAAGGGCGCCTGATGTACACATCACTTCTGGCGAACATCGCGATCCTGGTGTTGTCCGGATTCGTCGGTTTCGCTGTGATCTCCAAAGTTCCGAACACCCTGCACACCCCGCTGATGTCCGGTACGAACGCCATCCACGGCATCGTCGTCCTGGGTGCGTTGGTCGTCCTGGGCAAGGTGCACGATCCTTCGATCGGGTTGCAGATCATCTTGTTCGTCGCGCTCGTCTTCGGAACCGTGAACGTTGTCGGTGGTTTCGTGGTCACGGACCGCATGTTGGCGATGTTCAAGGCCAAGCCGGCCGCCAAGTCTGTGTCGAAGGATGGTGACCAGTAATGGAATACCTGGTCAATGCGCTCTACATTGTCGCGTTCTCGATGTTCATCTACGGCCTCATGGGTCTTACCGGCCCGAAGACCGCAGTCCGCGGCAACCAGATCGCCGCGGTCGGCATGCTCATCGCCGTCGTTGCAACTCTGATCTCCATTCGTGATGCGGAGATGGGGAACTGGATCCTCATCGCTGCCGGCCTCGTCATCGGTGTCGTGCTCGGTGTGCCGCCGGCGCTCCGCACGAAGATGACGGCCATGCCGCAGTTGGTCGCACTGTTCAACGGTGTGGGTGGCGGCACCGTCGCGTTGATCGCGTACGCGGAATTCCTGGACTCGGACGGGTTCACCGCATTCCAGCACGGTGAGTCGCCGACGGTGCATATCGTCATCGCGTCGCTCTTTGCCGCGGTGATCGGATCGATCTCCTTCTGGGGCAGCGTGATCGCGTTCCTGAAGCTGCAGGAAACCCTGCCTGGTCGTCCGATCGGAATCGGTAAGCTCCAGCAGCCGCTCAATGCTCTGCTGCTCATTGCCGCTATCGCGTTCTCGGTGATCATCGGTATCAAGGCGATCTCGCCGGAAGGCCCGACCAGCTCACTGTGGATCGTCGGCGTGCTCGTTCTCTCGGGCATCCTCGGACTGATGGTCGTGCTGCCCATCGGCGGCGCGGACATGCCCGTCGTCATCTCGCTGCTCAACGCTCTCACCGGTTTGTCGGCTGCTGCTGCAGGTTTGGCGCTCAACAACCAGGCGATGATCGTCGCCGGCATGATCGTCGGTGCTTCGGGCACGATCTTGACCAACCTCATGGCCAAGGCCATGAACCGGTCCATCCCGGCCATCGTCGCCGGCGGCTTCGGTGGCGGCGGCGGAGAAGCGCCGTCCTCCGACGGTGTCGTGCGCACGGCAAAGGCGACCTCGGCGGCCGACGCGGCTATCCAGATGGCCTACGCCAACCAGGTCATCGTCGTCCCCGGATACGGACTTGCCGTCGCGCAGGCTCAGCACGCAGTCAAGGACATGGCGAAGTTGCTCGAGTCGAAGGGCGTCGAGGTCAAGTACGCCATTCACCCGGTCGCCGGTCGTATGCCCGGTCACATGAACGTTCTTCTTGCAGAAGCGGATGTCTCGTACGACGCGATGAAGGAAATGGACGACATCAACGACGAATTCGCGCGTACCGACGTCACCTTGGTGATCGGCGCGAACGATGTCACCAACCCGGCGGCGCGCAACGATCCGAGCTCACCGATTCACGGAATGCCGATCCTCAACGTCGACCAGTCGAAGTCCGTCATCGTGCTCAAGCGCTCGATGAACTCCGGTTTCGCCGGTATCGAGAACCCGCTCTTCTTCGCCGAGGGCACCTCGATGCTCTTCGGTGACGCCAAGAAGTCGGTCTCCGAAGTTACCGAGGAACTCAAGGCGCTGTAGCGCTGGCACTCGTAAAGGGGCGTCCACTCGCAAGAGCGAGTGGACGCCTTTCTTCGTAGCCGTGTGCGGCAACAACCTCTTGTGCTGCAACGACAAAGGCGCCTGGTCCGAGACAAAACTCGGAACAGGCGCCTCTGGCGACGTTTTACGGGACCTCGGGAGTTTCGGGGTCGGAGGAGAAGCCGGAAAGTAGTTCGATCAACTTCTGGATCAGTTCGAGCGGGTTCAGATCTTCGAGGCTCACGGTAAAGACTCCTTCGCTGTGGAACTACTTGATTCGGACATTTCCGAACATACGTCATGTCCGAGCGTGGCGGGCCAGCTATCGGCGAAAATCTCTGGATCCCAAAGATTTAGGACTAAAGTCGGATGCTCCGGTGCCTGGAGAACGCGATTGCAGCCGTATCCGGGCGTAGCTCTTCACGTTTCGCGGCGATGGGCGATCGTGCCATCAAAATGGCTGCGGCACAGGCCCATACCAGAGCGATCAGAACTCCAGCTATCACGCCGAAAAGGCCGCTCAACTCGGCGGCCAGTGCGCTGGCACTGATCGCAGCAACCCCGGCGAACCCGAGTCCGGCGACCACCGGACGCCACTGCGGGGCGGAGATCAAGATCGCCGAGCCGTACAGCGCGGTCGCCGCTGCGACGTGACCGCTGGGCAGTAGGTCCTGGGGAACATCGGGAAGCCAGGAACCGAATGCCGCGTTGGTGAGATTGGCGCCCATTCCGAGGAGCAGGATCGCGCCGATGCCGTATGGCAGTCCGCGGACCATCGAGACGACGGCCAGAGCGGTAGTGGCTGCGAGTACAGCGGTGACGTCGAATCGGCCTACCGTCCACTCGGCAAGTGCGCGCACCTGATCCGGGACGCTCAAACCGGGCGAGGCGGGTCGCACAAAATACAAGACGCCTAACGCTACGACGGCGATCGCAGCAAGAACGAGGAAGCGAGTGGTTGTGGAGGGAGCGGGGTGCTGGGTGGAGGTCGAGACGGTCACGAGTACCAGCATCCCTGTTGAGTCTGTGCCGATCGTGAGGATCAGCTGTGAGGTCTGTAGGCGGTCGGAGAATCGCGCCGAACGACACCCGCACAACCCGCTGCGACCAGGACGCATGCAAATGGGATCAGCATTGCTGTGGTGAGAGGCACAAGTTTGGTGACCCACCCGATGGTTGCCGGCCCGGCGAGGAATCCGATGTATCCCATGCCGACGACGCGAGACATGTTGGTACCGGCCGAACCTGAGCCCAGATTTCCGGCCGTGGTGAAGATCTGCGGAATACATCCCGACAGGCCTGCGCCGAACAGTGCCCAACCGAGCAGCGTCAGCGGTAGCCAGTCGGATACCACGACGGTCAGCATGCCGACGGACGACAGCAATGCGCCGTAGCGAACCACGGCCACCGGGCCGACTGCCGCGCTGATCCGATCCGCGGTGAACCGGCCGACGGTCATCATGGCGGAGAATGCGCCGAACGACAGTGCGGCAACGGCATTCGAAACACCGAGATCTTCCTTGACCTGCAGCGCGCTCCAGTCGTTTGCCACTCCCTCGGCCAGCATCAGAACAAAGGCGAGGGTTCCGAGCGCGAGCACGCGAGCCGAGAATCTGCCGTGCGTCTTTCCTGCAGTCGACGCCGTATCTGCGTGCACGTGGACATGGGGGAGCAGGGGGCGCGAGCAGAGCCAGACCGCCAGCAAACCGATTGCCGACGCGATGCTGAGCGTGACGTACGGCGGAAGATCCAGTGCGAGAGTGCCGAATCCGATGACGGACCCCAGCACACCGCCGACGGAGAACATGCCGTGAAAGGCCGCCATGATCGGGCGCCGGTACAGCTGTTCGGCTTCAACGGCCTGCGAGTTCATCGACACGTCCAAAGCGCCGTTCGCGAAGCCGAACACCACAAGAGCAGCGCCGAGTTGCCAGGTGTTCGTGGCAAACCCCGGGCCGAGGGTGGCGAATGCCAACCCGCTGCCCGCGAGGATGACCATGCGCCTGCTGCCGTATCGATCGGCGAGCGGGCCGCTCAATTGCATACCGGCAATGGCTCCGACAGCGAGTAGGAGAAGCAGTGAGCCGAGCGTCGAGTGACTGATTCCGACACGGTGTTCGATGGACGGGATGTGGACGACCCACATCGCCAGGAGAAATCCGTTGATGCCGAAGATGCCGAAGATGCCGGCCCGGGCGCGTACCAGGGCGGAGGTGGGGACTGCGCGGTCGGTGGGGTTGACGCTCACTCGTTCCTTTTTACAGGTGAGACAGCAACAGGTCCGGGTCTGCGAGCATCTCCGCGACAAATGAGAGGAATCTCGCGGCCTGCTCACCGCTCAGCACGCGGTGGTCGAACGTCAACGTCAGTGTCACGACGCTCCGCACTTCGATCTTGCGCTCGATCACCCACGGACGCTCGCTCACCGAGCCCAGGCAGAGGATGACGGCTTCTCCTGGATTGAGAAGCGGAATGCCGCCGTCGACGCCGAAGACTCCGACATTGGTGATCGTGACCGTGCCACCGGTCAGGTGATGGACGTCGGTCACTCCCGCGCGGGCAGCGACAGTCAGTGCGGTCACGGCGCGGGCGAGTTGAACCAGGTTCAGGGTCTCGGCGCTCTTGATATTGGGCACGGACAGCCCACGCTCGGCGGCCACGGCGATGCCGAGATTCACGTGATCGTCGATGACGGCGTCGCCGCGAGCCTCGTCCCAATGCGCGTTCACCATCGGGTGCGACGCGATTGCGGTCACCAATGCCTTGGCCGCGAGAGTCAGTGGAGTGAGGGACAGCCCGGTGAACGCGTCCGAGGAACGGAGCCTGCCGAGCAGTTCCGTCGACGCCGTGACATCGGAAGTGAGAAAGACGCTGGCCTGGGGAGCGCGGGTGCTGCCAACCATCGCCGACGCCATCTGTTTCCGTATGCCGGATGAGGTCGGCTGTGCCGCTTTATCCAACGGCGCCTTTGAGTGAAGCGCGTCTGCGACGTCAGCCGCGGTGACGGCGCCGTCGAACCCGCTTCCGGGGATCTCACTCAGATCGACTCCTGCTTCACGCGCCGCGCGTCGCGCCGAGGGTGTTGCGGGCCGTCGCTCCGGTGTCGGCCGGGGCTGCGGGTGCGGCGCGATCCTGCTCCGTCGCCGACTCGGTTGCTCAGCCGTCGGTCCGTACCCGACCAGCACATTCGGCGACTGGGGATCACGTGGATCGGCAGGCCCCTCGATACGGATGATCGGAGTGCCGACCGGAACAGTGGTGCCAGGTTCGACGAGGAGTTCTCTGACAACGCCGACATAGGGCGATGGTAGTTCGACAAGAGCTTTGGCCGTCTCTACCTGGGCGAGAACTTGATTGAGTGCCACAGTCTCGCCGACCTTGACCGTCCACTCGACCAGATCTGCGGAAGTCAGGCCCTCTCCGAGATCCGGCAATCGGAATTCCTGCGCTGTACTCATGCCGCCAGCGTCCGGTCGAGCGCCGCGAGGATCCGGTCCGCGTCCGGAAGGTGAAACTGCTCGAGCTTGGCGGGCGGATAGGGGATGTCGAATCCGGTGACCCGCAGGATCGGCGACTCCAACTGGTAGAAGCAGTGTTCCGCGACGTGTGCTGCGATTTCGGCGCCGACGCCGAGAAACTTCGCCGCCTCGTGGACGACGACCAGTCGGCCCGTCTTGTTCACCGACGCCTCGATCGTGTCGAAGTCGACGGGGGAGAGCGAACGTAGATCCACCACTTCCAGGTCGTGGCCTTCTTCTTCGGCGATCCGCGCGGCGTCGAGTGCGGTGGTGACCATGGATCCGTACGCAACCACTGTCGCGTCGTTTCCTGAGCGGGCGACGCGGGCACGGTAGAGCGGAAGCTCAGGCGCGGCATCGGTATCCACGTCGGCGGTGTCCCAGTAGCGCCGTTTGGGTTCGAGGAAAATCACCGGGTCGTCCGCGGCAATCGACTGTCGGATCATGTGAAAACCGTCGACCGGATTGCTCGGATACACCACCCGCAGCCCTGCGGTGTGAGCGAAGTACGCTTCCGGTGATTCCGAATGATGTTCCACCGCACCGATTCCGCCGCCGCTGGGAATCCGGATGGTCAGTGGTGCGGTCACAGTACCTCGGGTGCGGTAGTGGATCTTTGCCACCTGGGACACGATCTGATCGAAGGCCGGGTAGACGAAACCGTCGAACTGGATCTCGCAGACCGGACGGTATCCGCGCAAAGCCAAGCCGAAAGCTGTTCCCACGATCCCTGATTCGGCGAGCGGCATGTCGATCACCCGGGTATCGCCGAAGTCCTTCTGCAAGGCGTCGGTAACCCGGAATACGCCGCCGAGACGGCCGACGTCCTCTCCCATGATCACCACGCGACGATCGTCTTCGAGTGCGCGTCTCAGGCCGGCGTTGAGCGCGGTCACCAGATTCATGACGGTCATGACAGAGCCCCTTCCAGGCTGCCCAGATACACGCGATGCTCTTCGCGTTCAGCGTCGATCAACGAGTGTGCCTCGACGTAGACGTGATCGAACAGCGCTGACGGGTGCGGATCGGCGAGCGCGATGGTTGCGCGTCGCAGCCCGGCTGCGACGTCGTTGGCGGCCGCCGCGATGGTGGTGACGGCGTTCTCATCGAGAAGGCCGCGATGTCCGAGGAGCAGACGCATTCGCTCCAGCGGGTCGCGGTTTCTCCACTCCGACATATCCGTATCGGTGCGGTACCTGCTCGGATCGTCGGACGTCGTGTGCGGGCCCATTCTGCAGGTGATCGCCTCGATGAACGTCGGGCCGCTGCCTTCGCGTGCGCGATTGAGCGCCGAGCGCGTGACTGCGAGAACGGCGAGGACGTCGTTACCGTCGACGCGGATCGCCGGAATGCCGTAACCGATCGCCCGATGTGAGATGGGTGTGCGGGACTGCAGGGATACCGGTTCACTGATGGCCCACTGGTTGTTCTGGCAGAAGAAGACAACGCCGACACGGAAACTGGCGGCAAATCCCATCGCCTCGGCGATGTCGCCTTGGCTAGAGGCGCCGTCACCGAAGTAGGCGATCGTCGCGATCTCGGCGCCGTCCAGATGCGCGCCCAGTGCGTATCCGGTGGCGTGCAGACCTTGGGAGCCGACGACGATCGCCGGATTGGTGACGTTGAATTGTGCTGGATCCCAGCCTGAATGGGAGATTCCGCGCCACATGGTCGTCAGCAGTTCGGCGGGAACTCCCCGGCAGTACGCGACGGCATGTTCGCGATAGCTCGTGAAGGCGAAGTCGTCGGGGGCAAGCGCTCTCGCGGAACCGACCTGCGAGGCTTCTTGGCCGAGCATCGGAGCCCACAACCCTATTTCGCCTTGACGCTGCAGGGCAACAGCTTCGGTGTCGATTCGGCGACTCACGACGAGATCGCAATACAACGACAGCAGTTCGTCGGGCCCGATGTCTGTTATGAGACGGTCGAATTCGGGACGGCACACGCGTGCGCCGTTCGGTTGGATGAGTTGGACCGGATAATCGAGGTTGTCGATCATCTTCGCTCACCTCGGTTTCTGCTCATGCCCGGCGCGCCTCGTGAGTACGCCGCACAATCCCGATGTGTTGTATGCAGTTGTCGCTCTACCATCAGGATCCCCCTGATCGGGAAATCCGCAAGTGTTTTCACCGCTGTATCAAGGCCGGAATTGCGAACTGGCGAGTAACAAACGTGTCGGTACGGCCAACCGATCGGAAATCAACCGCTAGCATCGGTGCGGTGACTGCAGTCGGTTTGAACGAAGAAGCTGTTTCCGCGTGGATCGCCGAACTGGGGGTCGGCGCCACGACACCACTGACTTTCGAGAGGATCGGTAACGGGCAATCGAACCTGACCTACTCCGTGACAGATGCGGGCGGAGGACGGTGGGTACTGCGCAGACCTCCACTGGGCACGCTGTTGGCGTCAGCGCACGACGTCGTTCGTGAGCACCGCATTCTGTCCTCGCTCCAGGGCACCAAAGTGCCCGTTCCCAAGATTCTCGGCATCACGGAAGACCCGGAGATCACGGACGCTCCGCTGGTTCTCATGAGCTACATCGACGGCGTCGTGATCGACGGCGTACCGGTGGCTCAGAAGCTGACCGAGGACGAGCGTCGTGCGGTCGGATTGGCGATGCCGAAAACCCTCGCGAGCATCCATGGGGTCGACCTGGAAGAGACCGGCCTCGACGATCTGGCCAGCCGCAAGCCCTTTGCCGAGCGTCAGCTCAAACGGTGGTCGGCGCAGTGGGAGAAGTCGAAGACCCGCGATGTTCCCGACGTCGACCGGTTGGCCGAGATTCTGCACCGAAACATTCCGGAACAGAGCGAAGTGACCTTGGTCCACGGCGACTTCCACCTCAACAACGTCATCACCGATCCGGTCGAGGGACGCATCGTTGCCGTCGTCGACTGGGAGCTGTGCACGTTGGGGGAGCCACTCGCGGATCTCGGTGCGCTCCTCGCGTACTGGCCGGAAGCCGGTGACAAAGTTGCCGGTCCGTTCATGGCGTCCACGTTGGAAGGCTTCCCGAACCGTGACGAGCTGGTCGCTGCCTACGTCGAGGCGACCGGCCGCGACGTGTCAGCTGTCGGATATTGGCACGTACTCGCTCTGTGGAAGCTCTCGATCATCGCCGAGGGCGTGCTGCGACGCATTCTCGACGATCCGCGCAACAAGGCTGAGCACGGCGGGCCGACGGTCACGCTGATCGACGGAATCGTTGCACGCGCCGTCTTGACGGCAGATCAGCTCGGTCTGAGCTAGCTTCCGGTCAAGGTCCCGGCTGCCGATCTGATGGCGGCCGGGATCTCCACCGGCTTGCGGGTGTCAGCGTCGACGTAGACGTGAACAAAGCGTCCGCTGGCAGCGGGTTCCCAATTGCCGCCGTCGACCTCGTGAAAAATCGCGAGGGAGTAGACGATGCTCTTGGTGCCCAGCTTTTCGACGGAGATACCCACCTGCAACTGCTCGGGGAACGACAGTTCGCTCAGGTACCGGCACGACGTCTCGGCGACGACGCCGATAGCAGGCAGGTTGCGGATGTCAGTTCCCGTGGACGACATCAGCCAGGCGTTGACCGCGGTGTCGAAGTACGAGTAGTAGGTCACGTTGTTGACGTGGCCGTAGTGATCGTTGTCGTCCCACCGCGTCGGGACGGGCCAGAGGACGGGAAACTCGCTGATCGACGGGGGCGTCTGCGCTGTGCTCACGGCTTCGACTGTAGTGAGGACTTTCGCGAGAGTGAGGGCAGGGTGGTGCCCTGCAGGACGGCACGCACGATCAGTCCCACCAGCAGTGCCCAGAATGCCGAACCGATTCCCAGGATACTGACGCCGGATGCGGCGATCAGAAACGTGACCACGGCGCCTTCACGTTCACTCGCCTCGCTCAGCGCCGAAGTGAGGGCACCGGCCAGTGTTGCCAGGAGTGCCAGTCCGGCAACAGTTTCCACGACGCCGGCCGGAGCGGCAGCTACCAGAGCGGCCACGGCGGCCGCGCCCGCAGCGAGAACGAGATACGCCCAGCCTGCGGTGAAGGCAGCGATCCATCGGCGTTTGGGATCCGGATGTGCGGTGGGGGCGGCGGCCAGGGCTGCGCTGATTGCCGCGAGGTTGATCGCGTGGCCACCGGCCGGAGCGCCGACGATGGTGCCGATACCCGTCACGATCATCGACGGTCGCCAGGGAACGGTGTATCCGAACGAATTCATCACCGCCACACCGGGAATGTTCTGCGAAGCCATCGTGACGATGTAGAGCGGAACGGCGATGCCGATCATCGCCTGCCAGGTCCACGACGGCGCGGTGAGATCGATGCGGGGGATCATGGCGCCGGCGTCGAGCGCGCGATCCGACGTGACGAGGCTGATCCCGATCACGATCGCCGCGGTGAGAAACGCGAGCGGAACCGCCCATCGCTTGGAGAAGCGTTGCGCCGCAAGCCAGACCAGGATGACCGGTGCGACCGCTGCCGGTGCGTCCCGGACGGCGATGATCGGCGCCAGGCACAGCGGCATCAGAACTCCGGCGAGCATCGCCTGCGCGAGGGGCGTCGGGATTGCCGAGATGACTCTTCCGAGCGTCGGCCACAATCCGGTCAGAACTATCGCGATTCCCACGACGACGAAGGCGCCGACCGCGGCCGGCCACCCACCCTCGACCGCACCCGCGCCGGCGAGCAGAGCGGCACCGGGCGTCGACCAGGCGAGGGTGATCGGCATCCGGTACCGGCGTGAGAGCCAGAGCATTCCCAATGCTTGGGTCACGCACAGAACCAACAGACCGGACGCCGCCTCGGCTGCGTCCGCACCGACGGCGGCGAGTCCGGTGAGCACCACCGCGAACGAACTGGTGAAGCCGACGAGGGCCGTGACGATGCCTGCGCTCATCGGTTGTGAGTTGCTGCGAACGGCTTCCGGTTCGGTTGTTTCTGTGGAGTCCGACATGGTCAGTGATTCTGCCCGACCACCTCGGGGCGCGAATTACCTGTCCGGTCGGATGGGCGAGGTGACCGCTTTGCCGTAGATGAGGTGCGTTTGGGCGTGCCAGACCTCGGGGTGCGCGGCGAGGTGGTCGATCAGTACTCGTTGTAGATGAGCACTGTCGCGGACCGCGACGTGGAGGAAGAAATCCTCAGGGCCCGAGACGTTGAAGAGGGCAAGGGTTTCCGGCAATGCGAGCGCGTCGGCTGTGAAGCGGTCGACGAGGTCGCGGCGGTGCGGTCGCAATTGCACGGCGATGATCGCCTGCATCGACCGACCCACCGCAGCCGGGTCGACAACCGCATGAATGCCGCTGATCGTCCCGTTGGCGCGTAGGCGTCGTACGCGCTCGTGGCACGAGGACGTCGCCAAACCGACTCGATCGGCCAACACCTTGTTGGTGATCGACGCGTCGTTCTGCAATTCGGCCAAAATCTTCCAGTCCACCGGATCCAGAGGCTCATTCTTCGTCATCTGCCGAACTATATCCGGAGTCGTTTTGAACTTCCCGGATCCAGTTGCACACTCCTGGCATGAACATGTGTCTCGAATCAGCTCGGGTGTGAGGTATTTCGGATGAGTGTCGGTCAATGGCTCGCTTTCGGCTCCCTGCTATCCATCGTCCTGTTCACGCCGGGACCGGATTTTGTCCTGATCCTGCGTCATTCTCTGGCAGATCGTCGGACCGGCGCGGTGGTGGCTGCCGGCGTGATCTCGGGGCTGTTCGTTCACACCGCTGCGGCGTCACTGGGTCTTTCCGCCCTCGTCGCGACGCGTCCGCAGTTGCTCTCCGCGCTCACGTACGCCGGGGCGGCATATCTGACCTGGCTCGGCATCTCGGCGATCCGAAGTGCATTCAAAGCCAGAGCCTCGGACGAGGGAATTCCAGCAGCAAAGGAACCGATTGCCGCCACCACGGCGTTTCGCTACGGATTCCTGTCGAACTTGCTGAACCCGAAGGCGTTGTTGTTCTTTCTCGGACTCCTCCCGCAGTTCATCGAGCCGGGTGAAGGCGCAGGGCTGCGCACGTTGATGTTGGCGGGCGCGACGGTCGTCGCCGCAGCGTTGTGGTGGGCGATCGTGGTGGTGCTGGCGGCCGGAGCCGGCAAGAAGCTGCGTCGCCCTGGCGTCGGCAAGAGGATCGATGTGGTGACGGGCGTGTTGTTGGTGGGCCTCGGTGCCTTCTTCGGGGTTGCGTGAGAGTTCGTGTCAGGATGGGCTCATGACACTTCCCGTGCTGATCGACGTCGAAGAACTGTCCGCTCTCATCGAGGCCGGCGCTGCGCCGCGATTGCTCGATGTCCGATGGGCGCTGGGTGATTCGAACGGCGAGCAACATTTTCGCGACGGCCATATTCCCGGCGCGGTATTCGTGAACCTCGACGAGGAACTTGCCTCGCCGCCGTCGCCGGAAAAGGGAAGGCACCCGCTGCCGAGTCTCGCAGACCTGCAGGACGCTGCGCGTCGTTGGGGAATCGACGACGGTGATTCGGTGGTGCTCTACGACGCCACCGGCAACACGGCCGCTGCCCGTGGTTGGTGGCTGCTGCGGTGGGCCGGGCACTCGGATGTCCGACTGCTCGACGGCGGGCTACAGGCCTGGGAGTCCGCGGGACTGCCGTTGGCGGCCGGTATCGGTGAGTCGGTCACTGAAGGCAACGTGACTTTCACCGGCGGCAACATGCCGACGGTCGACATCGACGGCGTCGGCGACTGGACGCGTGCGGGCGGTGTGCTTCTCGACGCCCGAGCGGGGGAGCGGTACCGCGGCGAGGTCGAGCAGATGGATCCCGTCGCAGGGCACATCCCCGGTGCGGTGAGCGCGCCGACCGCACAGAACATCACCGGCGACGGGCGGTTCCTGGATGCGACCCGCCTGCGTGAGCGGTTCGTCGGACTGGGCGCCGGAGACAAGGTGGCGGTGTACTGCGGATCCGGAGTAACTGCAGCGCACGAGATTGCGGCGCTCGCGATCGCTGGTTACGACGCGACGCTGTTCCCGGGCTCGTGGTCACAGTGGTCCAACGACAGCACTCGCGCCGTCGACACCGGAGCCTGAGTCAGCTCTTGGTGCGATCGATGAATGACGGCACGAGAAACCACAGTGCCGTGAACATGATCGCGGCGCACGCTGCCAAAACCTTTGCGGCAACTCCTCCGACGGCGACCTCGGCGATCAACAGGACCGTGCCGGTCATGGAGGCGGCCAGAAAGGCTATGCCGCACAGGGCGAATCGGTTGGCCACGGGCAATATGTTCTCGCGGTGCCCACGGCGGAAAAGCATGCGATGCCAGACCGCGGGTGCCATCAGGAACCCGAACGAGATGGCAACAAGGATCACCGTCACCAAGTGGATGCCGCGGATGTACGCCGACGCTTCCTCGTAGCGTTCGGTGAATGCCACGGCCAGCAGGAAGGCAAACAGGATCTGCACACCAGAGAGCGCGACGCGCAGTTCTTGCAACAACTCGTTGAAGTTCCGCGCGAGTTGTTGAGGTGGAGTCTCCCCGGTCTCGTTCACGGCGTCGTGGTCCTAGGCCCGTGAGTATTCCGACGCTCGCTGGATCTGCTCCGCGCTCGGACGCACACCGGTGTAGAGAACGAACTGCTCGGCAGCCTGCAGAGCGATGACCGATGCTCCGGTGATCGCCGTCTTCCCGAGTTCGGTTGCCAACGCGATCAGTGGTGTGTTCGCGGGCATCGCGACGACATCGAAGATAACCGTGGCTGCGCGCACTGCTCGTTCGGGAAACGACAATGCATCTGCTTCCGCGCCGCCGGACATGCCGATCGGAGTCGCGTTGATCAGCACACCGGGACGCAACTCGCCCAGCTCTGCGTGCCACTCGAAGCCGTACTGCTTCGCGAGCGCTGACCCAACTTCCCGGTTGCGTGCGATCACCGTGACGTCGGTGAAACCGGTGTCGCGCACCGCAGCGACGACTGCTTTCGCCATGCCGCCGCTTCCGGCGACAGCGACGGACAGGCTCGTATCGACGCCGTTGTCACGCAGCAGATCGGCGACCGCCTGATAGTCGGTGTTGTAGGCGTGCAGCACTCCGGACTCGTTGACGATCGTGTTGACGGAGTCGATAGCACTGGCCGAATCGTGCATGACGTCGATGTGCTCGATGACCTGTTCCTTGAACGGCATCGACACCCCGCATCCTCGAATCCCGAGTGCGCGTATGCCGCCGATCGCTGCGGGTACGTCTTCGGTGGTGAAGGCCTTGTAGACGAAGTTCAGGCCCAATTCCTCGTAGAGGTAATTGTGAAACCTGGTGCCGATATTGCTCGGTCGCCCGGAGAGCGACATGCACAGCAGCGTGTCCTTGTTGAGGTCGACGGTCATCGCTCCCACTCTAATCGCGACGACGGGGTAGTTCTTGATGGAGGAGGGACACCCATCCGGATGACCCGCAGCGCCGAATGTCGGGTATCCGATCGAAGCACCACTCGCACCGACAGAGCCGAGACGACATGGTCACACAGAACATCGACGAGCACCCGAGCACCGAATCTCGTCCACCGCGTCGTAGGTGGGCTGCCCATGCGATCTCCGGAGTGTTGGCCGCGGCTGTCGTCCTGGGGATCGGTGAACTGGTGGCGCTGCCGATCAACCCGGACGCATCGCCGTTCTACGCGGTAGGTGCAACCACCGTCGACCGAACGCCGGCGTGGGCCCGAGAGTTCGCGATCGACACCTTCGGCACCAACGACAAGCCAGCGCTGTTCATCGGAATGTCGATCTTGATAGTTCTGCTCGGCGCGGTGGCCGGATTACTGGAACGGCGACGCCGCCCGATCGGTAGTGTCATCCTCGTTCTTCTGGGAGCGGTTGGTGTGTATGCAGCGATGCAACGCCCGACGGCCGATGCGATGTACGTGTTCCCGACGCTGGTCGGTGTGGTGGCGGGCGTCGCGACGCTGCGATTGTTGATCACGCAACTGGAGGTGCCGCTCTCGCCGGGCGTCGCCGACTCGTGGTTGCCTCGTCGTCAGTTCCTTCTGCTCGCGGGTGCGGCGTTGGCAGTGGCTGCGGCAGCGGGCGCGGCCGGAAAGTTCGTGGGGCAGAGAATCGCCGGCGCGGTGGCGAATCGTGAAGACTTCGTCGTGCCCACCGCCGCTGACCCGGCGCCGCCGATTCCGGCGGGTGCGGACATCGGGATTTCGGGGGCATCGACGTACATCACGCCCAACGACGACTTCTATCGAATCGACACCGCGCTCCTTGTTCCGCAACTGACGACGGATTCGTGGGAACTACGGATTCACGGAATGGTGGACCGCGAGATGACGTTGTCGTTCGACGATCTGGTGGCGCGAACGCCGATAGAGCGAGTGATTACGCTGACCTGCGTTTCCAACGAGGTAGGTGGCGTTCTGGCCGGGAATGCTAAGTGGATCGGTTACCCCATGAAGGATCTGCTCGACGAAGTCGGTGTCCATCCCGACGCCGACATGCTCCTCTCGACCAGCGTCGACGGCTTCACGGTCGGGACTCCCGTCGAGATAGTCACGGACGGCCGCGACGCGATCCTCGCCGTGGCGATGAACGGTGAACCGTTGCCGTTCGAGCACGGTTATCCCGTTCGGCAGGTGGTTCCGGGGTTGTACGGTTTCGTGTCCGCCACCAAGTGGGTGACGGAGTGGGAGTTGACGCGTTTCGACAAGGTCGAGGCTTATTGGACCCAGCGCGGTTGGGGCGCGCAGGCACCGATCAAGACGTCCTCGCGTATCGAGGTACCGGCAGCTTTGGCGCCGATCGAGCCGGGACAGGTGCTTGTGGCGGGAACTGCTTGGGCTCAGCATCGCGGGATCGAGAAGGTCGAGGTTCGCGTCGACAACGGTGAATGGCAACCGGCGACGCTGGCTCAGGAGTACTCGATCGACACGTGGCGTCAATGGTCCTGGATGTGGGACGCGGGCTCAGGCTTGCACACGGTGCAGGTCAGAGCGACGGACTTGGACGGGAACGTTCAGGTGGAAGAGCGCACTCCGCCGATTCCCGGTGGAGCCACGGGATGGCACACCAGGTCGTTCACCGTGAAGTGACGGGAAAATCCGAATGGGGTTCGGTATACAGGCGAACGACTCGCTGAGCCATCCATCCGGCGATCAGGGTTCGCAGGCCGAAGTCGAAGGTGTCGTCGGTTCGCAGTGGTGTCGTAGCCTCGCGCGTGATCTCGCTCGGGTTGGAGGATTGGGTCCATGCGACGTCAGGCGTCGACAGTTTCACGACTGATCCGAGAACCAGACTGTCGAGTGTGGAAATTGCGTGACGAGTGTCGGTCGGATCGAAACCGCCGTCCGAAAATGCTTGAACCAGTGCAGTATCGATTGCGAAGGTCACCTCGGTGCGGACGCTTCGTGTCATGAGCAGCGGGATGAGGCGCCAGTGCTCGACCGCAGCTCGGCGATAGGCCCACCCCCACGCGCTGATCCGTTCGCTCCACCCTGCCGGTGGAAGGGGGACAGAGATCGACGACATCACGCGGATGCGCATGAGTTCGACGATCTCGGATCGACCTGAAATGTGTGTGTAGAGCGAAGACGGAGTCACGTTCAGTTGCTTGGCGATCCCGGGCATGGTGAAGTCGCCGGTTGCGTCGACAGCATCCAGAGCCGCGTCGGTGATGTTTCGCGTGGACAGTATCGGCTGAGTGGGACGCGGCATCGATTCTCCTGGTGAGGGATTCGTCGGCAATCTCGGACTTGATCGATTGATGACAACTCCTTGATTTCGGGAGCCGATATGCATCATACTAACCGAACCCTATTCGGTATGTCGGCGGAACCTTCCGGCGATCGGTACACGTCGGAGGAACATTCAATATGTCTGTCGTATGGCTGACCGGTGCAACGATCATCGACGGGACGGGCGCCGACCCGATCGAGAACTGCGCTGTTGCTGTGGAAAACGGGCGCATCAGTGCACTCGGTGGCACGCCACCCACGGGGGCGGAGGTGTTGGACTGCACTGGGCTGACAATCACGCCCGGCCTCATCGACGCACACGTTCATCTCGGTGGATCGAGCGATCTCGCACCGAGCCTGCGGCGTCAGATCTCGGTAGCCGAGCTTGCTGCCGATATGTTCGCGACCTGCGCGTCGACCCTCGACGGGGGATTCACCACTGTTCGTGACTGCGGCGGAATCGACGGCGGACTGGCCGGAGTCGTCGCCTCGGGCAAGATTCCGGGACCGCGGATCATTCAGTGCGGCCCGATCCAGTGCCAGACCGGTGGACACGGACATCTGGCAGCGGAGTGGGAGCCGACTTCGGACTGGTCCGATCACGACATCCCCGGATTGCGTTGTATGTCTCTGCTTTCCGACGGTCCGCACGAAATGCGAAAGAACGTTCGTGAGACGTTCCGTAGAGGTGCCGACTTCCTCAAACTGTGCGTCACCGGGGGAGTGGTGTCGACTCATGACAAGCTCACCGACACGCAGTTCACGGTCGACGAGATCGAAGTCGCAGTCGAGGAAGCCAATGCGCGCGGTACCTATGTCACGGTGCATGCCCACAACAACGTAGGAATCCGGAACGCGGTCACTGCCGGCGCCAAATGCGTCGAGCACGGCTCCGATATCGACGACGAGACCGCCAAGTTGATGGCCGAGCACGACGTCGCCTTGGTTCCGACGTTGGCTGTGGTGCAGGCGCTCTCGGACAGTGCGGCGTCGGCGGGTCTGCCCGAATCGATTTCGGCTCGCATCGGAAAGATGATGCAGGGGCAGATCGACGGGCTCCTCGCCGCTCGAAATGCCGGGGTCAGAGTGGGGCTGGGATCCGACCTCATCGGTACCGATCAAACGGGCCGTGGGATGGAGTTGGTCCTGCGCGCGAAGGTCGAAACACCCATGGATGCACTGATTTCCGCTACCCGGATCAACGCCGACATTCTCGGAATCGCCGACGAGGTCGGCACCATCGAAGTCGGTAAGTTCGCCGACCTCGTTGCCTTCCGCGGCAATCCGTTGACGGATCCCTCGATCTTTGCCGATCGTGAGCGGATCGCACTCGTCATCCAGAGCGGGCGAGTGGTGAAGGACTGCCGCTAGATCAGCAGCGAGTGGCAAGATCCGTCAGGGTCGAATGATCAGCTCGGCTGACCGGTAAGCCATAGGAAATCGCGACGGTCAGGTACTTGCCGGCGTAGAAGCATCGGTACGCAGGATCGGGCGGCAACCAGTCACTGGGCGTGCTGTCGCCTTTCGACTGGTTGTCGGGGCCGTTGACGGCCAACAGGTTCAGTGACGTGTCGTTCGCGAACCTCATCCGCAACGCAGGAGTCCAGGAGTTCGCGCCGAAGTCCCAGGCCGCGGCGAGCGGGAAGACGTGGTCGATTTGGACGGACTTGGCCTGGCTGCGTTCGAATTCGATGTGATCACCGGAGTACGGGTCGGTCATCACTCCGGACAGCACGACGCAATCACGTGTACCGGATTTGAACACCACGTCCGAGAGATCGTGGGCCAGGACGTTGTTGCGGGTATCGCACCCGTCGTGGCCACCTGGTGCGTCCTGGTCGTCGGACCAAGCGGGGCCGAAGACGCAGGCCTCGCCGTTACCGCAGCCGCGCTCGTATCCACCCGGATGTGGACGCTTGTCGACGATCGCGGTCCGGGACAGCAACTCTTCGAGTTCCGATCGCGTCGGGCTGCCAGGGGCCGACTCGAGACGCTCGTCCCCGAACCATCCGCAGGACGCGACGAGACATACGAGCACGAGCATCGACGTGATCGCGAATAACCGTGCAACCACCTGTGCCCCCGCCCGTCGTAGATGGTGATTGAACCCCCGCCGTCGTAGACGGTGATTGAACCACCGCGGGCCGACAGGAATCAGCCGAACTCGATCACCACTTTGCCGGCGGCATGGCCGTCTTCGACTGCAGCGAGTGCGTCACCAGCGCGGGAGAAAGGGTAGCGACCCGACACAAACGGGTTCAGGGTCCCATCGGCTACGAGTGCCGCCACCTCTGTGAATACTGCTGTAGTCCTTCGGCGTTCGACTCCGCCGCCGCCGAGCCGGCTTGCCGCGAGAGGATCGGCGATGCTCAGGATCGGCGCGTCCGGTCGGGCGAGCTCAGCGCCGCGAGTGAGAGTATCCCCGCCGACCAGGTCGAAAACCGCGTCCACTCCGGCTGGGGACAACGCGGACACGTCGTCTGCGAAGCCGTCCCCCGACGCAACCCAACGTGCTCCCACTTCCTCGATCGCGGTTCTCTTGGACTCGCTCGCGACACCGATCACGTTGATACTCCGCGCCAGTGCAAGCGCGATCGTGCTGCGACCAACGCCGCCGCCGGCGCCGAGCAGCAGGAGTGTCGCCCCGGGTTTCAGACCGAGATCGTGGAGTGCGTCGTAGGCCGTTCCTGCCGCAACCGTCAGCACTGCGGCATCGGCCCAGGACACGGTAGGCGGTTTGTGTGCTGTCGAGGAGACGTTGAGCAATGTCGACGCGGCGTAGCCGCCGAAGCCGGTGGCGGTAGCGCCGAATACTTCGTCGCCGACCTCGAACTCGGTGACCCGCGGACCTACTCCGATGACAACACCGGACACTTCGCGGCCCAGAACCGCAGGCAGCGTCACCGGGACGGTGTCTTTTCGGGTACCAGCGCGAACCTTCCAGTCGGCTGGGTTGACTCCCGCAGCTCGGACCGACACCAGCAGTTGTCCCGCGCCGGGCGGTGGCAGGGTGACGTCGAAGTAGGACTGTGTGTCGGGTCCGCCGTACTCGGTGAAGCCGTATGCCGTCGTCATGACTGCCAGCCTATTGCCCGGTAGGCGGGAAGCGGTGTCGGTGGCACCTGATTGGATGGTCGGATGCTGCATGGACTCTGGTCACCGGGATCGGGGCTCAAACTGTGGGTCGACGGGCACGACGGTGCCGGGACCGACGATCCCCGTGATCCGGTCAGTGCTGTCCTGCATCGCAAGTTCCGTCATCGTGTGAATGTCGCTATGCCGCCCGTACCTGGCGGGCCTTTGCAGAGTGAGTACGCAGCTGTTGCGTTGGCGCCGCCGGACGCAGTCGATCTCCTGCTGCGGTTCAAGGCCGACGATCAGCGAATTGCGGGAGACCTGCACTTTCTCGTACATGTGGCGCGAGGAATAGACCAGTGGGTGCGTGCCGGACGGGTGGTCCCCGCACTGACGCGGGCTGAAGGAAGTTGGTGGCCACGCTGGCAGTTGTCGGTGGGGGAACGCCAGCGCGCCTGGATCGGCGAACTGGTAGTGGCGATGCCGCCAGTGCAGCGGGCGATCGGTTCGCCGCGGGCGACGATCGAAGACATCACGAACGAACTCACGGACCCGATCGTCCGTCGTGCTCTCGGGGACTCGCATCCGGTGGTGCAGACCCCGCTGTGGCAGGCCGTGTTGTCCGGGGACGCTTTCGACGACGTGTCGGTACGAGCGGCCGAGGGACTCGCCGAATGGGGATCCACGTTCACCGCCGGGGAGCCGGACCTGGTTCTGCGGCTGATCGAGCCGGAACTCGACGACAATTCCGACCCGGACGACGATGCGCTGTGGCGCCTGCAGGTGTGCCTGCGTCCCGAAGGCGAAGCGCCCGAGCGTGTTCGACTTCACCGTGCCGACCCTAAACGCATCCAGCTCGGCAGTCGGAAGCTGGAAGAGGCGATCAAGGCTTACCCCCGTTTTCGCGACGTGCCGCGAGACGAAGACAGTCTCGACCTGTTGCTGCCCACTCCTGTCGTGATGGACTTGGTCGGACATGGCGCGATTGTCTTGCGGGAGCGAGGGATCACGCTGCTGCTCCCGCGTGCGTGGAACGTGGTTTCTCCCTCACTGCGTGTGCGGGTGACGTCGGCGGCATCTCCTATCGTGGCGGAGAATCGTACGGTCGGTATGGACCAATTGCTGGAATACGATTGGGAATTGGCGCTCGGAGACAAGGTTCTCACCGCCGAGGAAATGACCCGACTCGTCGACGCGAAGTCCGATCTGGTCCAGTTGCGCGGCGAGTGGGTTCAAGCAGACAAAGACGTCCTCGCCCGCGCGGCTCGTTTTGTCAATCAACGGCATTCGAGCGGGGACCGAGCGATTGTCGATCTGATCAAGGACTTGATCGCCGACGACCTCAAAGACCTGCCGGTCGAGGAAGTGAAGGCAACCGGATGGGCTTCCGCCTTGCTCGACCAGTCGGTGGCTCCGCAGCAGGTCGCGGTGCCGTCGACGGTCAATGCGACTTTGCGTCCGTATCAACGACGCGGTCTCGACTGGTTGGCGTACATGAGCGCTCTCGGGCTCGGTGCGGTATTGGCCGACGACATGGGTTTGGGTAAGACGCTGCAACTGTTGGCGCTACTTGCGCACGAGAAGTCCAAGACAGCAACGCTTTTGGTGTGCCCGATGTCGGTGGTCGGAAACTGGCAGCGTGAAGCGGCGCGATTTGTGCCGAGCCTGCGTGTCTACGTCCATCACGGTTCGGACCGCGCTACCGGGGCGGAGTTGGAACAGGCAGTTCGTGAGAGTGATCTGGTGATCACCACCTACGCACTCATGACTCGCGACGTCGCGGCGCTCAAGGATCTCGACTGGCGACGAGTGGTGCTCGACGAAGCTCAACACATCAAGAACGCCAAGACATCTCAGGCGCGCGCTGCTCGCAGCATTCCTGCGGACCACCGAGTTGCTCTCACCGGAACGCCGGTGGAGAACCGACTGGACGAATTACGGTCCATCCTCGACTTTGCCAATCGAGGGGTGCTCGGCTCGGAGCAGATGTTCCGCAAACGGTTTGTCGTACCGATCGAGCGGGAAAAAGACCAACTTGCCGTCTCGCGACTGCGAGCCGTCACGTCACCATTTGTGCTGCGGCGGGTGAAGACCGATCCCTCCGTGATCGCGGATCTACCCGAGAAACAGGAGATGACGGTTCGAGCGAATCTCAGTGAGGAACAGGCCGCGTTGTACCGCGCGGTGGTGGACGAGATGATGGCGCAGATCAAGGGGACGGAAGGCATGAAGCGCAAGGGTGCCGTCCTCTCTGCGCTGACCAAACTCAAACAGGTATGCAATCATCCGGCGCACTTCCTGCGCGACGGATCGCCGATGATGCGCCGCGGGCAACACCGTTCGGGAAAACTCGGTCTTGTCGAGGACATCGTCGAGTCGGTCACCGCCGACGACGAGAAGGTTCTGCTTTTCACACAGTTTCGTGAGTTCGGAGAATTAGTGGTGCCGTACCTGGCCGACCGGTTCACCACCGATGTTCCGTTCCTGCACGGCGGAGTATCGAAAGCCGGAAGGGACGCCATGGTCGAGGCGTTCCAAGGTGAAGGCGGCCCGCCCATCATGGTGCTCTCGCTCAAGGCCGGTGGCACCGGCCTGAATCTCACAGCGGCCAATCACGTGGTTCACCTCGACAGATGGTGGAACCCCGCGGTGGAGAATCAGGCGACGGACCGTGTGTTCCGCATCGGCCAGCGAAAGAACGTGCAAGTCCGCAAGATGGTGTGCGTCGGAACTTTGGAAGAGCGGATCGACACGATGATCGCGAGTAAGAGCGAACTCGCTGAACTTGCAGTTGGGACGGGCGAGAACTGGGTGACGGAGATGAGCGTCGAGCAACTGGACGAGTTGTTGCGACTCGGCGACGACGCGGTGGGCGAATGAGTGCGCGCGGCAAGGGCCCCGATTTCAGTGAGTACACCGGGCCTCGACGACGAGCCCCTGCGCCGGTCAAGCCCCGCCCCGCGTTCGGGAGGACGTTCTGGGGCAAGGCTTTTGTCCGCGTCGTCGAAGAAATCGGCGACAAACCTCGTGTCACTCGGGGGCGCACGTACGCGCGTTCGGGCCAGGTCTTGGCGCTCGACATCGAACCGGGAGTGGTGACGGCCGAAGTTCAGGGCAGTCAACTGCAGCCATTTGTTTCCACTCTGTCGATCGAGACCCTTGATCAATCGGATATCGACGACATCATCACCAAGATCCGCCGAGTGCCGGGAAGCCTTGCCGCACTGGTGTCCGGCACTGTCCCCGATATGCTTGCCGCTCAACTGATACCGGACGGCCCGTCTGCTTTCCGCTTCGACTGCACCTGCCCCGATGTCGGTTGGCCGTGCAAACACGCTGCGGCCGTGGCGTTCTTGACCGCCGAGCGAATCGACACCGATCCGCTGAGGTTGCTGAGACTTCGCGGTGTCGACCTGGAGCAGTTGATCGGCGGAGTGGAAGACGAGTCGACAGTTCCGCTCGACGTCGAGAATTGGTTCGGAATCGCGGCCGCGCTGCCGGCGCTACCGAAGGTGCCTTTTCGTGCGGCGATCGACGATCTGGATGTCCGACGGCTGCGCGAGGCGGTTGCGGCACTGGGATTGGACATGGCTCAGCAGAACGTCGCCTTGGACGAAATACGGTCCATCTACCGACGGTTGGACGGTTGAAAACGGACAACTCCGGACTGGTGCTAGTTTCCTGTCGTGAATTCCAGTATCGTTAATTGGACCGGTCCGGTCGGGACCTGCCCGCGATTTCATATCGATATCGTCGGCGAATAGACGACTATTCATTTCTCGGAGGGACAGTCGCTGTGATGCCCGTTCATTTGCGCGACAGCGCAATACCCAAACATGAGCAGTTGCGCACCATTCTCTTGCGCAAGTGCACCCAAGAACTCCAGCCTGGCGACTTGATGACCAGCGAGCGAAACCTGATGCAGGACTACGGCGTCAGTCGGATCACCGTTCGTGAGGCCATCGGACAACTGGTCAATGACGGACATCTCGTGCGTGTGCGTGGCAAGGGCACCTTCGTGGCGCACCGTGCCGTCCAGTCCAAGCTGCACCTTGCGTCGTTCACCGAAGAAATGCGTGCCCAGGGGCACCATCCCACTACTGTGGTCCTGGTCAGTGAACAGGGTCCTGTCCCCGAAAGTACTGCTGCCGCACTGAATATGCGACCGGGTTCCGAGGGCTATCACGTCAAGCGCTTACGCCTCGCCGATGGCGAGCCGGTGAGCGTTGACGACGGCTGGTTCAATCCTGAACTGTTGCCGGGTCTGCTCGACATGGACTTGACGGGGTCGATCTACCGGGCGACTGCTGACAAGTACGACAAGCCGATCGATCGGGCAGAACAGACGGTCAGTGCAGACGGTGCCAGTACGGAGATCGCGACTCTCCTGGGCACTCGTAAAGGCGCTCCGGTCTTGTACTTCGATCGAGTGTCGTTCAGCGAGATCGCACCGGTCGAGCACACTCGTAGTTGGTACCGATCCGACCGCTACCAGTTGCAGATGGAAGTCCAGGGTCAAGCGCGGCCCAAAACGCGCGGCGACCAGTAGTCATCGTTCGAAGCGAAAGGGCGAGCACACCTTCCGGTGTGCTCGCCCTTTGCGTTACGCCGACCAGTCGAACAGCGTGTCGCCGGTGGTGACGTCGCTACCGACCGAAGGGGATTCGACGGTGTCCGGCTTGGAATCCATCACCACAACCGGGCAGATCGCCGAGTAGCCGGTGGTGTCGATGTGCGCTGGATCGAAGCTGACGACGGGATCACCCGCATCGACGGTGTCACCTTCGGCGGCGATCAGCGTGAATCCGTCGCCCTCGAGTTTGACCGTGTCGATGCCGATATGGACCAGCACGCCGGTGGCTTTCTCTCCGAAGATCACAAATGCGTGGGGGTGAAGTTTGAGGATCTTCCCGCTGATCGGCGCGACAACGGTGAGCGGCCCCTGATCGCGGGCAGGTTCGATGGCGACGCCCGAGCCGACCATCTGCTGAGCGAACACCGGGTCCGGGACGTCTGCCAGTGCGACGACCCGGCCGGGCAGTGGGGCGAGGACGACCGTCACAGGATGTCCTCGATATCCTCGGCAAGGGTGTCTGCCTCGGGTCCGACGATCACCTGGACGACCGTTCCGGCCTTGAGTACGCCGTGTGCGCCGGCAGCCTTGAGCGCTGCTTCGTTCACCTTCGCGCCGTCCTTGACCTCGGTGCGTAGGCGGGTGATGCACGCTTCGATCTCGACGATGTTCTCTGCGCCGCCGAGGCCCTTGATGATTGCTTCCGCTTTCGACATTTGCTGCTCCTGATTGTCGGGTTGGTCGTGATCGTTGAACGGTCGTACAGGTGGGCTGACTAGTTGCTGGTCAAGGCTATCCCGGTTACGTATGTCACATTTGGGTGTTGACAACTCGCCTCCACCAGGTAAAACTACAACTGGTTATGACCGGACAGTACCCGTTGGAAGTCCGGCTCCACAACAGTTTCGACAAAACGGTTTCGGCCTCACTTCCGAGCATGAACCGTGACCAGCATTTTCACGAAACCTGCACGTGCACGACACCCGAATTTCCAGAACCACTGGCCGATCGCGACGCGGCCCGGCGAACGAAGAAGGTCCTTTGATGACTCTCGAAGACACCCCGAAGAAGGAATCGAAAGTGTTCGCCGGGGTTCAACGCCTCGGCCGAAGCTTGATGCTTCCGATCGCAGTTCTGCCGGCTGCGGGAATTTTGCTCCGCCTCGGTCAGGACGACCTGCTCGGGCGGTTCAGTTCGATGCACAGTGCCGCGGCCGTGATCTCTGCGGCGGGACAAGCCGTCTTCACGTGGCTGCCGCTGATCTTCGCCGTCGGTATCGCGATCGGCTGGGCCAAGAAGGCCGACGGCTCGACTGCCTTGGCAGCCGTCGTCGGCTACATGGTGATCGACGGAGTGTTCAAGGCGATGTCGCCGATCGTTCTCGAAGGGAAAACCGACCCGAACGGGGATCAATCCCTGATCAACTACGGTGTGCTCGCCGGCATCGTGATGGGCTTGCTGTCGGCGATCTTGTGGCAGCGGTTCTATCGAACGAAGCTTCCCGATTATCTCGGATTCTTCAACGGGCGCAGGCTCGTTCCCATTCTGACGGCAATCACCGGTCTTGTCGTCGGTGTCCTGATGGCATTCGTGTACCCGCTGTTCAACTCCGGCCTCAACTGGGTCGGTGAAGCAGTTGCTTCCAATACCGTTGTCGGCGGCGGCATTTACGGCGCAGCGAACCGCCTCCTGATCCCCACCGGCTTGCACCACATCTTGAACTCCGCCGTGTGGTTCCTGATCGGCGATTACCAGGACGCGAGCGGTCAGATCGTTCGCGGCGACCTCAACCGGTTCTTCGCCGGCGACCCCTCCGCCGGTACGTTCATGACCGGCTTCTTCCCGATCATGATGTTCGCCCTCCCCGCTGCAGCCTTCGCAATCTGGCGCAACGCCAAGCCTTCTCAGAAGAAGCTCGTCGGCGGCATCATGCTCTCCACCGGCCTGACCGCCTTCCTCACCGGTATCACCGAGCCTCTTGAATTCTCCTTCATGTTCGTCGCGTGGCCGCTGTACGTCATCCACTCACTGTTGACCGGTACGTCGATGGCGCTGGTCAATGCGCTGGGGATCCACGACGGATTCACCTTCTCCGCAGGCTTCTTCGACTACGTGTTGAACTTCGGCAAGGCGACCAACGCCTGGATGTTGATCCCGATCGGGCTCGGGTATGCGCTGATCTACTACTTCCTCTTCAGTTTCGTGATCAAGAAGTGGAACCTGCGCACGCCGGGACGAGAAGAAGAGGTCGAGGTGGCCGCAGGTGAGCCCGACCCCGCGCTGCTCGAGGCCGAATTGGCACTCGCAGCCGAGGGCGATACCCGCACCGACGCCCCACTCGTCGCAGAACTTGAACACAAGCTCGACAAGGAACTGGAAGGACGCTGAACATGGCGATCGCAACCACGACAATCGGATCCCGCGTCGGACTCCACGCCCGACCCGCAGCGCTCTTCGCGCGCGCCGCGGCCGACCTACCGGTCGACGTCACCATCTCGCTCGGCGACGGCGAACCCGTCGACGCCTCCAGCATGTTGTCGGTCATGACTCTCGGTGCCGCATTCGGCGATTCGGTGACCTTGCGTGCTGACGGTGACGGCGCCGATGCCGCGGTCGGTTCACTCGCAGAGCTTCTCGCTTCGGAACTGGACGAAGCCTGATGACGGCGAGTGTGGACAACCGCATTGCGGGTATCGGAGTGAGCGCGGGTTCGGTATGTGCGCCGTGGCTGCGATTCTCCACGCCCGAACCGACCTCGGCGTCGGATCGGGTCACGGGCAGTCCCGAGGCGGAGCTGAACAGAATCCGAGAGGCACTGGACGCCGTGGCGGAGGAACTGCTCACTCGTGCACAGTCCGTCGAAGGTGTACCCGCGGAAATCCTGACGACCTCTGCTGCGATGGCGCGCGACGCGGGCATCGTGAAGGCGGCCAAGGCGAACCTGGAGTCCGGGTTGCCGACAGCTCACTCGGTGGCGATCGCCTTCGACACGTTCTGTGAAAAGCTCACGGCGCTCGGCGGATACATGGCCGAACGGGCAACCGATTTGCGTGATCTCGGACAGCGAGCTGTTGCCGTGCTCCGCGGTGAGCCGATGCCCGGAATCCCCACTCCGGGTCACCCGTACATCCTCGTGGCGCGCGACTTGGCGCCGGCGGACACGGCGACTCTCGGTGACAGCGACGTGGTCGGACTGTTGACCGCGGAAGGAGGCCCGACCAGCCATACGGCTATCTTGGCGAAGTCGCTCGGAATCCCGGCCGTGGTCAACTGCTCCGGAACCGACCTGCTGATGGAGGGCAAACTCCTCATCCTCGATGGCACTACCGGAACGGTCACCATTGATCCCTCTGCAGAAATGTGTGAGCGGGTAGCCCTCGAAGCATCCTGCGCGGCAGAGCAGTTGGCTTCGGCACATGGTCCGGGTCGCACACGCGACGGATTCGCGGTGAGATTGTCGGCCAACATCGGAACCCTCGAGGACGCCGCCCGGGCCGGGGCGGCGGATTGTGAGGGCGTCGGACTGTTCCGTACCGAATTCTCGTATCTCGGGCGTCACGACGCTCCTTCGGTGGAGGAGCAGGCCCAGACGTACACGTCTGTGCTCGAACACTTCGCCGGACAGAAGGTCGTGGTCCGCACTCTCGATTCGGGTTCGGACAAGCCGTTGCCGTTTCTCGATCTCGGGGTCGAAGAGAACCCGGCACTCGGCATCCGTGGGTTACGAGTCGGCACGGTCTATCCCGACACTCTGATCAGTCAGCTCGACGCTCTTGCCGCCGCAGGAAACGCGACGGGCGCCGACCTGTGGGTGATGGCGCCGATGGTGGCCACGGCTGACGAAGCGAAAGACTTTGCAGAACTTGCGCGTTCGCGGGGAATCGGCAAAGTGGGAGCGATGATCGAGATTCCAGCTGCCGCTTTGCGGGCAAGGGACCTCCTCGAGCATCTCGATTTTGTCAGTATCGGCACCAACGATCTGAGTCAGTACACCTGCGCCGTGGATCGTATGGCCGGGAGCCTGGCGCAGCTGCTCGATCCGTGGCAGCCGGCGGTCCTCGATCTGATCGCGATGGTCGGTCAGGCGGGCGCCGACGCCGGGAAACCGGTTGGCGTGTGCGGTGAATCCGCGTCGGATCCGCTGCTGGCTCCGGTTCTGGTCGGTTTGGGCGTCACGAGCCTGTCGATGTCGGTCCCGGCGTTGGGCGCCGTGCGCGCTCAGTTGGCGTCACTCGATCTGGCGGTGTGCAAGGACATGGCAGCTGCGGCGCGGGGCGCGCGAAACCCGATCGAGGGTAGAGCAGCCGTGGCGCGGATTCGCGAGTCCGCATGAGCACACCAGGCTCGGCCACAGTAATCGATCCGATTGTGCTGCGGGGAACGGTGATCGGGTCACCGATCGGCAAGATTCACGACGGCGTTGTCGTCGTAGACGGTCAGAAGATCAGCTGGGTCGGCTCGGCTGCGGACTACGTCGCGTCGGCGCCCGTCTTTGCCATTCCGGAACGTTCCGACTCGTTGATCATGCCTGGACTGATCGATGTCCACAGTCACGGCGCAGCGGGTGCTGGTTTTCCGAACACCGACGCCGATGGTGCGAGCCGCGCCGCAGCGCATCATTGCGAGCACGGCACGACCGGAATGTTGGCCAGCCTGGTCTCCGCGCCGCGCGCAGATCTGGTGCGGCAATCAACGATGCTCGCCGACCTGGTAGAACGCGGAGAACTTCTGGGTATCCACCTCGAGGGGCCGTTCATCAACGGCGTCCGCTGCGGTGCCCAGGATCCGGCGGCGATCATTCCCGGTGATCCGGATCTGCTCGAAGCCGTGTGTGACGCCGCGCGGGGCACCGTACGGTCGATGACTTTGGCACCGGAGACCGAGAACTTCGAAGAGTTGCTCGCTATCATGCGACATCGCAACATCGTGCCGAGTTTCGGTCACACCGATGCCGACGCGGCAACGACGTCGGCGCGCATCGGTGCTGCAGTGCAAGGGAATTGGGCCGGGCAGATCAGTGCGACCCACCTGTTCAACGGGATGCCGCCGCTGCACCATCGATCGCCGGGCCCCGTAGCGGCGTGTCTGGCGGCGGCGGCGCGAGGCGAGATGGTGGTGGAACTGATCGCGGACGGAGTGCATCTTGCTCCCGAGACCGTGTCGATGGTCTTCGACGCGGTCGGGCCGGACCAGATTGCCTTGGTCAGTGACTCCATGGCGGCTGCCGGAATGGACGACGGCGACTACCAACTCGGCGCTCTCGACGTCACGGTGCACGAAGGCGTCGCGAGGCTCGCGACCACCGACGGCAGTTCCGGTGCCATCGCCGGAGGGACTGCAAGATTGCTCGATGTGGTGCGTAGCACCGTATTCGACGGTGGAGTCGCTCTCGAAGACGCGGTCGCAGCAGCAACTCGGAGCCCAGCGCGCCTGCTGGGACTGGGCGACCTACTCGGATCGTTGGCCGTCGGCGCTCGCGCCGACATCGTGGTCACAGATCGTCAATTGCGCCTGGGGCGTGTACTACTCGGCGGAAAGGCCGCCGGAAAGGAAGAATCATGGAAATCGTAATTCAGCCGACACCCGCGGAGGTCGATTCGACCGTCGCGGACATCGTCGAAGGATATGTCAGAGCCGGGGCGACGACGCTCGGGCTCGCAACGGGGTCGTCGCCGATCGGAACTTATCGTGAACTGGCAGCGCGGCATCGCGACGCCGAACTCGACTTCTCGCTGGCCCGCGCCTTTCTGCTCGACGAGTACCTCGGATTGCCGAAACGGCATCCGCAGTCGTACTACTCGGTGATTCGGTCGGAGTTCGTCGATCACGTCAACCTGGATCCGGCGATGGTGTCCAGCCCCAACGGTGAAGCGCCGTGCCCGGAGAAGGAGATCGCCCGGTACGACCACAGCATCGCGGCGGCCGGGGGAGTGGACGTGCAGTTGCTCGGCATCGGCACCGACGGCCATATCGGCTTCAACGAGCCCGGATCGTCCTTGACGTCGCGCACCCGCGTGAAGACACTGACCGAACAGACCAGGATCGACAATGCGCGGTTCTTCGACGGTGTGGACGACGTCCCGCACCACGTGCTCACCCAGGGCCTCGGAACCATCAGCGATGCAAGGCATCTGGTGATGATCGCGACCGGAGAAGGTAAGGCAGATGCGATCGCTGCCGCGGTGGAAGGTCCGTTGTCCGCGTTCTGCCCGGCCTCGGTGATGCAGTTGCACCGCCATGTCACCGTCGTGATCGACGAAGCTGCGGCCAGTTCGCTCAAGCTTGCCGATTACTACCGGTACGCGCTCGAACACAAGCCGTCGTGGCAGTCCTTCTGACATGACCGTCTTGGAACTGGCTGTGCAGGACGTGCGGGGGGCGAGGATCGCGCGTTCGGTAGGAGCAACTCGAGTCGAGGTGTGTGCGGCCCTCGGCCCGACGGGGGGAGTGACGCCCAGCATCGGCGTGATCGAGGCAGCGTCGGAAGTGGGGATCGCGGTACACCCGCTGATCCGTCCGCGCGCCGGAGGTTTTGTGTTCTCACCCGACGAAGTGTGGGTGATGGAGCACGACGTCCGTGCTGCCGTGGCGGGGGGAGCTGCCGGCATCGTGATCGGCGCGCTGACAGAAGACAATTCGATCGACACCGTCGTGCTGCGCCGCATCATCGGATGCGTCGACCCGGCGAGAGTCGAGGTGACAGTACATCGTGCGATGGACGTGGTGACCGACCGTCTGACCGCGCTGGACGAACTGATCGACCTCGGCGTGACCCGCGTGCTGACGTCCGGTGGAGCGGACACTTGCAGTGAGGGACTCGAAGAGATTCGGCGAATGGTCGAACATGCCGCGGGCCGGATCCAGATCATGGCGGGTGGCGGAATAACCGTCGACGACATTGCGGCAATCGCTGCCGTCGGCGTCGATGCGGTGCATCTCTCGGCACGCAAGGTTGTCGCGGTGTCCGGCGGACCTGGTGGGGGATCGGATGGATACGACGTCACCGATGCCGTAGTCGCGCAGGAAGCGGCAGTCGCGCTCCGCGCTGTGAGTGCTTAGGGAGCCCCGGGACTCCTTAACCACTCACGGCGCTTGGGCTCTAGACATACATGGACATCCAACTATAGGATGGTAGACATATTCACTGCTGCCTCCTCGGCGGTCCATACGAGCAAGGAACGGGTTAGCACAATGGTTGAAAATGCGACGGTTCACGAGTTGACGCACTTCGTCGGTGGCAAGCGTGTTCCCGGGACATCTGATCGATTTGCAGACGTGTTCGATCCCAACACCGGCAAGGTGCAGGCCCGCGTCCCCCTCGCGAGCAAGGCCGAGACCGAAGCCATCATCGCCAATGCCGAAGAGGCGCAGCTGGTGTGGGCAGCGTTCAACCCGCAGAAGCGCGCCCGCGTGCTGATGAAGTTCCTGCAGCTCGCTCAGGCGGAGATGGATTCCCTGGCCCGCCTCCTCTCGTCCGAGCACGGCAAGACCGTCGCCGACGCCAAGGGCGACATCCAGCGCGGCCTCGAGGTCATCGAGTTCGCCGTCGGCGCTCCGCACCTGCTCAAGGGTGAATTCACCGAGAGTGCCGGCACCGGCATCGACGTGTACTCCATGCGTCAGCCGCTCGGCGTCGTTGCCGGCATCACGCCCTTCAACTTCCCCGCGATGATCCCGCTGTGGAAGGCCGGCCCCGCCCTTGCCGCCGGTAACGCCTTCATCCTCAAGCCCTCCGAGCGCGACCCCTCCGTGCCGCTGCGCCTGGCCGAGTTGTTCCTCGAAGCGGGACTGCCCGCGGGTGTGTTCAACGTGGTCAACGGTGACAAGGAAGTTGTCGACGTCCTGCTCACCGACGATCGCATCAAGGCCGTCGGCTTCGTCGGCTCCACGCCGATCGCTCAGTACATCTACGAGACGGCCGCAGCTCACGGCAAGCGCGCACAGTGCTTCGGCGGCGCCAAGAACCACGCGATCGTCATGCCGGACGCCGACCTCGACGAGGTTGCCGACGCCCTGATCGGCGCGGGCTACGGCAGCGCCGGCGAGCGTTGCATGGCCATCTCGGTTGCCGTGCCCGTCGGCGAGGAGACCGCGGACGCTCTCGTCGCGAAGCTGAAGGAACGCGTCGCGAAGCTCAAGATCGGTCGCAGTGACGACGAAGGCGTCGATTTCGGTCCCCTGGTCTGCCAGGATGCCCTCGACCGCGTCAACAACTACGTGCAGATCGGCATCGACGAGGGCGCAACGGCAGTCGTCGACGGCCGCGGCTTCACCCTCGAAGGCCACGAAGGCGGATTCTTCGCCGGCGCAACCCTGTTCGACAACGTCACCTCGGACATGCGCATCTACAAGGAAGAGATCTTCGGACCCGTCCTACAGGTGGTACGCGCTGCCGATTACGAAGAGGCACTTCGTCTGCCGACCGAACACGAGTACGGCAACGGCGTCTCCATCTTCACCCGCGACGGCGACACCGCGCGTGATTTCACCGCTCGCGTCAACGTCGGCATGGTCGGCGTCAACGTGCCGATCCCGGTCCCGATCGCGTACCACACCTTCGGTGGCTGGAAGCGCTCCGGATTCGGTGACCTGAACCAGCACGGTCCCGACTCCTTCCGCTTCTACACCAAGACCAAGACCGTGACGCAGCGCTGGCCTTCCGGCAAGAAGGAAGCAGGTCAGGAGGGTCGCTCCGTAGACTCCGCTCCTGACAACCACTTCGTCATCCCCACGATGAACTGATCGGAACACTTTCCATGTTTACTCTGACCGATGACGAGCGGGCGATTCGTGACACTGCCCGCGACTTCGCGGCCGAGCATCTGGCGCCCAACGCAGTGGAGTGGGATCAGACCAAGCATTTCCCGGTGGACGTCCTCCGTAAGGCGGCGTCCCTGGGGATGGGCGGTATCTACATTCGTGAAGACGTGGGTGGCAGTGAACTGAGCCGCGTCGACGCTGCCCGGATCTTCGAAGAACTCGCCAAGGGTGATCCGTCGATCGCCGCGTACATCTCCATCCACAACATGGTCACGTGGATGATCGACCAGTTCGGCAACGACGAACAGCGCCACAAGTGGGTTCCCGGACTCTGCTCGATGGACCAGCTGGGCAGCTACTGCCTCACCGAACCCGGTGCGGGATCCGATGCTGCGGGCTTGAGCACCAAGGCTGTTCGCGACGGTGACGACTACATCCTCAACGGGGTCAAGCAGTTCATCTCCGGCGCAGGCACTTCCGACGTGTACGTCGTGATGGCCCGCACCGGCTCTGCAGGTGCCAAGGGCATTTCGGCGTTCATCGTGCCCAAGGATTCACCCGGACTGTCCTTCGGTGCCAACGAGGTCAAGATGGGATGGAACGCGCAGCCCACTCGCCAGGTGATCTTCGAAGACGTGCGCGTTCCCGCTGCCAACATGCTCGGTGAAGAGGGCAGCGGATTCCGCATCGCCATGAAGGGTCTCAACGGCGGCCGGCTGAATATTGCCGCCTGCTCGGTCGGTGGGGCTCAGTCGGCGCTGGAGAAGGCCGTTGCATATCTGGTGGACCGTAAGGCTTTCGGTTCGGCACTGATCGAGTCGCAGGCCCTGCAGTTCCAGCTCGCCGACATGCGCACGGAACTCGAGGCTGCCAGGACACTGCTATGGCGCGCCGCCGCAGCACTCGAAGACGGAGCGCCTGACGTCGTGGAGTTGTGTGCGATGGCCAAGCGCTTTGCCACCGACACCGGATTCGACGTTGCCAACAAGGCTCTCCAGCTTCACGGCGGGTACGGCTATCTTGCTGAGTACGGGATCGAGAAGATCGTTCGCGATCTTCGCGTTCATCAGATCCTCGAAGGCAGCAACGAGATCATGAGGGTGGTCATCGCGCGCAGCGTGGTCGCATCAGGTCAGGGAAAGCAGGGAGCAGCATGAGCGACGAGCTCGAGGTATTGATCGAAAAGCGTGATGGGCTGGGGCTCATCACCCTCAACCGGCCCAAGGCGATCAACGCCCTCAACCACTCGATGGTCAAGGCGATGGCCAAGGCCCTCGAGGAATGGAAGTCCGACGACGACGTCAAGGCCGTCGTACTCACGGGCGCCGGCGAACGTGGTCTGTGCGCCGGCGGCGACATCGTCTCGATCTACCACGACGCCAAGGACGGCAAGACCGGTTCGCTCGACTTCTGGCGTGAGGAGTACATCCTCAACTCCGAGATCGCGAACTACCCGAAGCCGTACGTCGCGATCATGGACGGGATCGTCATGGGCGGAGGCGTCGGAGTGTCCGCACACGGCGACATTCGCATCGTGACCGAGCGCTCGATGATCGGAATGCCCGAGACCGGAATCGGTTTCATTCCCGACGTGGGCGGAACGTACCTGCTCTCGCGCGCTCCCGGCGAACTCGGAACGCACATCGCGCTCACCACGGCGCGTCTGAGCGCTGGCGATGCCATCGCAGCAGGCTTCGCGGATCACTTCATCCCGTCGGAGAACATCGAGACGTTCATCGCTGCGCTCGCCTCTTCTTCGGTTGCCGACGCCGTGGCGCAATACGCGGAGCCGGCTCCGGTGTCGGAGCTGTTGGCCCAGCAGAGTTGGATCGACGCCGCGTACTCGGCAGACGACGTCTCCACCATCGTGGAGCGTCTTCGCGCAAGTGCAATCCCCGAGGCGGAGAAGGCCGCGGAGCAGATTCTCGGCAAGTCGCCCATCGCACTGTCGGTGACCCTGCGGTCCCTGCGCCATGCCAAGGAAGCAGCAGGCTTGGAAGAAGTCCTCAACGAGGAGTTCCGGGTCTCGACGGCTGCGCTCGCCTCACACGATCTGGTCGAGGGCATTCGCGCCCAGGTCGTGGAGAAGGACCGAAACCCGAAGTGGTTGCCGGCAACTCTCGACGATGTCACCGCAGAATCCGTCGACGCCTACTTCGCCCCGCTGGGCGACAACGAGCTCGGACTCGCCCCCCAACTGCAAGGCAACTGATCACCGCCGAAGGAGCATCACTAATGAGCACCATTGGATTTATCGGACTCGGTCACATGGGTGGCCCGATGGCGGCCAATCTCGTCAAGGCCGGACACAAGGTCGTCGGTTTCGACCTGGCACCCGCGGCGCTGGAGCAGGCAGTCAAAGACGGTGCATCGGTAGCGGATTCGGCAGTCGACGCCGTTCGCGGTGCTGACGTCGTGATCACGATGCTGCCGAGCGGTAAGCATGTTCTCGGTCTGTACGAAGAACTGCTGCCGGTGGCAACACCGGGCACGCTGTTCATCGACTGTTCCACCATCGACGTCGCCGATGCCCGCGAGGCACACGACAAAGCCGAAGCAGCCGGTCACCGCAGCGTCGACGCACCGGTCTCCGGTGGAGTCGTAGGGGCAACCGCAGGCACTCTCGCATTCATGGTGGGCGGTTCCGAAGCGGACTTCCAGGCCGCGTCACCGTTGCTGGACGTGATGGGCCGCAAGGTCGTTCATTGCGGCGACGCCGGTGTCGGCCAGGCTGCCAAGATCTGCAACAACATGATCCTCGGCATTTCGATGATCGCGATCAGCGAGGCGTTCGTGCTGGGCGAGAAGCTCGGCCTGAGCAACCAGGCGCTCTTCGATGTGGCGTCCAACGCCTCGGGGCAGTGCTGGGCACTGACCACCAACTGCCCGGTACCGGGACCGGTCCCCACCAGCCCGGCCAACAACGACTACCAGCCCGGCTTTGCTGTCGCGCTGATGGACAAGGACCTCGGTCTGGCTGCAAATGCGCTGCGCAACAACGGCGTCGATGCGGAGATCGGGCTCAAGGCCGCCGAACTCTACAGTCGCTTCCATGCTGCGGGCGGTGGCGGTCAGGACTTCTCTGCCATCATCAACGACATCCGTGACCGTTCGACCGAAGGACAGTAGTGACCGACTTCAACACCATCATCCTCGAGCGTAAGGGTCGCGTCGGCGTCATCACGCTCAACCGCCCGAAAGCTCTCAACGCACTGAACTCCGAGCTGATGAACGAGGTCGTCGCTGCGGTTGCCGACCTCGAAGCGGACAACGGCATCGGAGCCATCCTGATCACCGGTTCCGAGCGCGCCTTCGCCGCCGGCGCCGACATCAAGGAAATGCAGTCCAAGACGTACATGGACGCATACGTCGAGGATTTCTTCACCCCGTGGGACCGCGTTGCAGCAGCTCGTAAGCCGCTGATCGCAGCTGTCTCCGGGTACGCGCTCGGTGGTGGCTGCGAGCTTGCGATGCTCTGCGATTTCATCATCGCTTCGGATACCGCGAAGTTCGGTCAGCCGGAGATCAAGCTCGGTGTCATTCCGGGTATCGGTGGCTCGCAGCGCCTTACGCGCGCCGTGGGCAAGGCCAAGGCCATGGAACTGTGCCTCACCGGCCGCAACATGGACGCAGAAGAAGCCGAGCGCGCAGGCCTGGTCGCCAGGATCGTTCCGGCCGCCGATCTGCTCGACGACGCGTTGAAGACCGCAACCACCATCGCCGAGATGTCGCTGCCGATTGCGATGATGGCCAAGGAAGCAGTCAACCGCTCCTTCGAGACCACCCTCGCCGAGGGCGTCCGCTTCGAGCGTCGGGTGTTCCACTCGACCTTCGCGACGGAGGATCAGAAGGAAGGCATGACCGCGTTCGTGGAGAAGCGGTCGGCAGAATTCAAGCACCGCTGAACTCGAGCACCGCTGAACTTCTAGACCGCTGAAACTGCCCTCACACTCGTCGAGAGTGTGAGGGCAGTTTCTTTGTGTACGGGTGGTCGGTTCACCACTTGGTGGGCGCGCCGCCGGTGTCGAAGTCCCCGGCGGTCTTGCGAAGCTCAGTGAGGATCGTCACCAATTGTTCGAGCTTGTCCTGCTGGAGTCCGGGGTGAGCGAACACCTTGCTGTTGAGCATTTCGGTCGCTTCGAGGGCCAGTGCGCGACCGGCGTCGGAGATCTCGATGAGCGTCGCGCGTCGATCACTGGGGTGCGGGACCCGCCTGACCAACTCCGCTTTCTCCAAACGGTCGACGGCATTGGTGACACTGGTGGGGTGAACCTGGAGGCGGGCACTTGCCTTGGCCATCGGGAGTGCGCCCGACCTGGTGAAGGTGAGAAGCGTCAGCAATTCGTAGCGGGCGAAGGTCAACCCGAGCGGCTTGAGTACCTCTTCGACCCGCGCCATCATGATCTGCTGGGCTCGCATCACCGATGTGACCGCAGCCATACCGTCGGCGACGTCGCTCCACCCGTGCTCCGTCCACTGACGATGCGCCTCTTCGATGGGGTCGAGGGGGAGCGGTGCGGGGGGAGACATAAGGTCGATCATCCCATGCTCCGAAGCGGTCGGGTGCCTTGTCTGATTGTGTGTCGCAGCCGCTTACGTCTGTAGAGTCCCACGGGTGATTTCAATCCTCGTCGCGGGTGGCGTCTCGTTGTTCGTCGCCCTCTTCCTGACTCCGTTTCTCATTCGTGTGCTTTCGCGGCAGGGGCTCGGGCACGAGATTCGGATCGAGGGCCCGCAGAGTCACCAAGGCAAGCGTGGCACCCCGTCGATGGGCGGCATCGCGATCATCGCCGGCATGTGGGCGGGCTACCTGGCGGCACACATCATCGGTTTCGGCTCGCGGCTACCGCGGCTGTCTGCGTCCGGTTGGTTGGTTCTCGCGCTCGCGACGTCACTGGGAATCGTCGGCTTTCTCGACGACTTCATCAAGATCCGCAAGAAGCGCAACCTCGGGCTCAACAAGACGGCCAAGACCGTTGGTCAGCTGGCGAGCGCTATCATCTTCGGCATTCTGTTCCTGCAGTTCTCCAACAACAACGGAGTCACACCAGGCAGTCAGTATCTGTCCCACGTTCGTGACATCTCGGTGTTCTCGATGGGGGCCATCGGCTTTGTGGTCTTCTTCTGCATTCTGGTGTTCGCCTGGTCCAACGCCGTCAATTTCACCGACGGTCTCGACGGTCTCGCAGCCGGCTCGATGGGCATGATCCTGGGGACCTACGTCGTCATCGCCGGCTGGCAGTACCGGAACTCGTGTGTCCTCGAGCCCGCCGCCGGATGCTACGACGTTCGTGACCCTCTCGATCTCGCGATCGTTGCTGCCGCAGCAGGCGGAGCGTGCCTGGGCTTCCTCTGGTGGAATGCCGCCCCGGCTCAGATCTTCATGGGCGACACCGGCTCCTTGGCGCTCGGCGGCCTGGTGGTCGGCCTGTCCGTCACGACGCACACCGAGCTGCTGATGGTCATCATCGGCGCCCTGTTCGTCGCTGAGATCCTGTCGGTGATCATCCAGGTTCTGGTGTTCCGATCGTCCGGCCGACGCGTATTCAAGATGGCCCCGATCCATCATCACTTCGAGTTACTCGGCTGGCCGGAAACCGTCGTGATCGCAAGATTCTGGATCTTCGTCGCGATCTCGTGTGTCCTGGGACTTGCCACCTTCTACAGCGAGTGGTTCTCCGCTGCCGGTTAGACCGATTCACTCTTTCGGGTCGTAGCCAGAAGAGCGATCAGCCCGAGCGACACACACGCCGTCATCGTGACGGCCAGAGCCGTGCTGGTGTTTCCCAGTAGGCCGACGGCGGGCGCGATGGCCGCGCCGACGCCGAACTGAAACGCACCGAGCATCGCCGCAGCAGTACCGGCCGCTTCGCCGTGACGAGCGAGAGCCAGCGCCGGGGCGTTGGGGAGAACAAAGCCGATGGCGCCTGCCATGACCCACAGTGCGATCACGAATCCGGCCAGCCCGCCCAGTTCGAGGACCGCGACAGTGATAACTACCGCGCCGGAGACAACCGCAGCGACGAGCGCCCACTTGGTGATCTGCTGAGGAGTCCAGCGGTCGAGCAGTCGGACGTTGACCTGCGAAGCACCGATCAACGCGATAGCGCCTGCGCTGAAGAGCAGCGCGAACTCCTGTTGATTGAGGCCGTACTGGTCCTGATAGACGAATGACGCGCCTGAGACATACGCGAACAACGACGCCATGCCGACGCTGGAGACGAGCGTCAGGACCATGAACGTGCGGTCGCCGAGCAGCGAACCGTAGGTACGGAGAACCGACTTCAATCCGCTCGGGCGACGCTTTTCCTTCGGTAGTGTTTCTGCGAGTCCGAACGCCCCGATCATCGCCGTGCCGACGCCGATCAATGCCAGGACGACGAAGATCCCGCGCCAGTCGAGGGCGACGAGGAGAGCGCCGCCGATGCTGGGCGCCAGGATCGGTGCAACACCGAGCACGAGCATCAGCCGGCTCATCACGACGGCAACGGTGTTACCGCTGTAGAGGTCGCGGACGATCGCCATGGTGACCACTGCCGCGGCCGCCGCGCCCATGCCCTGGAAGACCCGCAGGATGCCGAGGACCGCGATGCTCGGTGCGAAGACCGCCAGCAGCGACGCCAGGATGTGCACGCCGATTCCGGCAAGCAGCGGCTTCTTGCGGCCGAGAGTGTCCGAGAGCGGCCCGACCAACAGCTGTCCGAGTGCGAGGCCGATGAGAGTTCCGGTGATCGTCAGCTGAACCGTTGACGACGAGACCCCGAGATCGGCGCCGATATCCGGCAGCGCGGGCAGGTACATGTCGATGGTGAAGGGCCCGAGCGCCGTCATGGAACCGAGGGCCAGGATCTTGCCGACACTCGGCTTGCGGTCGACACTGCTCGTTTCCAGCGGGGCCGCCTCCGAGGGCGGAGCTGCCTTCACAGGCGGGGCTGCCTTGACGGGCGGGGCGACGGCGGTGTTCTCGGCACTCATGAAACCTTCTGGGTTGTCTGGGTCTGGCGAACTGCTCGGTCGTTCGGTCGAAATTTGGGCCGTAATCGAATGACCTGCGCCCACCGAGGGAGTCAGCATCGAGACTGACCGATTTGTTCCCGAAGGGCCCGCAGTTTTCCCAGAGAATGGAACGCTTGGTGGGATTGCACTCGAATCATGCTGAGCGGAACTGTGGTTCGACGCCGTCACTCGGGGCAGAGTTACTCAGTGACGCGGGTGTGGCTGAGTGGCTAGGCACCGGCCTGCAAAGCCGTTCACACGGGTTCGAATCCCGTCATCCGCTCGTGTCGGAGACCGACAGGCGTACCGCCTGCCGGTCTCTCTTGTGTAGTCCTGGTTCGCGTCGTCGGCTGAGATAGTCTGGGCTGCCGGAGCGAGCGGACCACATGAGTGAGGCACTGATTTGATTTCGGGACAGGACCTGCGATCGCGGCGCTTGGACGTGGGGATCAGTCAATTCCAGTTCGCCCGCCTCGCTGGAGTCTCGTCAGCCGTCGTCTCCGCGTGGGAACTCGACAAGGCGTATCCCAAACCACCGGCGGAGCGAGCAGTTCTCGCGGCCCTCACCGCATTGGAATCCGCGAAGCGCGAGGGCACGTACGCGGCGCCGCGGAAGCGATCGAGCGGTAGTACCCGTGCGCGTCGGGCGACACCGGTCAACGACCCCGCCTCGGTGGCCAGGCGTGCGGTCGCGGGGGCAGGAAGCGGCGGCCCCACCGTATTGACGGCGTTCTCCGGTTGTGGCGGTATGGCTGAAGGCTTTCGGATGGCGGGGTTTTCGGTAGAGGGATACATCGAAGTCGTGCCGGAGGCGCGCGCTACCTTCGATCGGAACTTCCCCGGCGCGAAGTGCCTCGGAGAGGACATCCGGGCGATCGACGAAGCCCGTGTGAAAGATCTTCTGGCACAAGTGGATATCGATGTTTTGGCCGGGGGACCGCCGTGTCAGGGTTTCAGTCTCGCCGGCCGCCGAGACCGCGACGATCCGCGTAACCATCTCTTCCGGAACCTACTCGAGCTCGCCGATCTGGTGAGGCCGAAGGTCGTGGTGATGGAAAACGTTCGGCTGCTGCTGAGCATGAAAGACCCGGACGGCGGGATGGTCGTCGACCGGATTCTCGGCGAGATGGCTGCACGTGGTTACGACGCGTCGGTCAATACGGTCAATGCGCAGGATTACGGAGTCCCGCAGTTCCGGGAGCGAGTGTTCATCGTGGCGACTCACCGGGACAGTGGTATCGGACCACTGCGTTTTCCGCCGACGACTCACGGCGTGAATGGTGTTGCGCCGCTGCGAACTTTTCGTGACGCCACCGTCGACCTGGCTCCGCTGGAATCCGGGCAGGCCTGCGAGACGGACCCGCTGCACTGGGCCGTCGAGCATCCCGAGCACGTCCTGCGGTGGCTGCGTGATGTGCCGGAAGGGATGTCGGCTCATGACAACGAAGATCCGGCCATGCGACCGTCGTCCGGATACAACACGACGTACAAGCGACTGCGGTGGGACGAACCGGCGTCGACGGTCGGAACCACGTTCGGGATGATCTCGGCTTCACGCAACGTGCATCCGAAACACACGCGATCGTTGACTGTTCGAGAAGCTGCTCGCCTCCAGACCTTTCCCGACGACTACGTCTTCGAAGGCAAGTGGGGAGCGGTGCGCACGATGATCGGCAATGCGGTGCCGCCGCAACTGGCCTTGGCGCTGGCAGGAGAGATCAAGAAGACGCTCGGCTGAGGTATGGCGCCGACGAAAAATGGGGCCGACATTGTCGGCCCCATTTCGAGTTACGCCCTGGCAGGGGGGTGGTGCAAGCGAATCAGCTGAGGTTGAGCTTGGCGATCAACGGCTGGACGACCTTGATGATGTCGATGACGGCGCTGAGGGTGTTGATGGAACCCATGTTTCGGTCCTCCGTGTCGTATGTACAGGTATGTATGTACAAGGTTGTGTCTGCGTGGTGTTTCCATGCGACCTCGTGTCGCAGACACAAATTAGCAAATTGGACGCTTGTTTGGGTCGAAATGACCACTTTGCGCTGAAGTTGCTGAGAAGTTCACGGATTGTTCAGGAACGGAAACAAAAAACAGGCCGGACTCCCCGAAGTCCGGCCTGTCGATGACGCTTTGCGATCAGCTGAATGCCGACAACGCGCTGATGAGGCCGATGCCCGCAACTGCGACCTTGAGGACACTCAAGATGTCTTCGAGCTTGACACCCTCGGGCAATACGTTTTCGACAGACTCCATGTTGGATCCTTTATGTGTTGGGGTCGTGGTCCAGCGCCACTGCAAGCAAGATACCCAATCGTGACCACCTGTGAAACCCCGGCGCGCAGATCACAGTTGTGTTGCGCCGGACTCGCTAGCTGTCGCAGCCACCGTTGCCGCCACAATTTGCTCGACGCTGATGCCGGCGGCCGGTAGGCAGTGGTAGAAAATTCGTTCGCAGAGGTCGACCATCTCGCCTCGTTCGAGGGTCGGCTCGTCGATCCAGTTGACGACGATTTCCTCCATGAATGCCTGCCATCCGGCAATGGTTGCCTCGACCGTCGCATTCGACTCGATGCTCAGATCCGTGAGCGCGGCGACGATCCACGTAGTGAAGGTGCGGCGCATCCCGCGGTAGATCGTGCGCATCCGGACGTCGCCGCTGCCGGCCATCCGCATAACGGCAAGGTAAATGGTGGGGTGCTCGATAACGGCGTCGACGAAAGTCTCGATACCTGAACGCAGCTGGGACGTGATCGGTAGCTCGGGATCCGGCCGCATTCGATCTTCGAGATCGGCCGAGGCGGCCTCGAGTATGGCGTTCTGGAAACCCTTTTTGTTCTTGAAGTAGTGGAACAGCAGCGGCGGTGAGACGCCGGCCTCGGCCGCAACCCGGTCCATCGACAACTGATCGAAAGGCTCGGTCCGCAACATGTGCACTGCCACCTCGAGGATTTGCCTCTGACGGTCTTCGGGGGAGCGGGGGACTGCAGCCATTCCGACATCTTATGTATTCGCCCGGAAGGTTCATTGACTTTTACTCAACGCTGTCTATAACGTGAGGTAACACATACGTGAGGCGAGGAGTCCGACAGTGTCTGCTTTCGACATCGTGGTCAACGACGGGTTGTGGTTCGACGGGACGGGGGCTCCTGGTCTACGTCGAAATCTCGGAATTCGAGACGGCGCGGTCGCGGAGGTGTCCACGACGCGCCTCGAAATCGGACCGGACACCGAGGTGATCGATGCGGCCGGCAAGTGGGTTCTCCCGGGCTTTGTCGACGTCCACACGCACTACGACGCCGAAGCCTTGGTCAGCCCAGGGCTTCCGGAATCGGTTCGCCACGGCGTCACGACGGTCGTGCTCGGTAATTGCTCACTGTCTACGGTGTATTCGACCCCGCGCGAGATCGCGGACCTGTTCAGCCGAGTCGAAGCAGTTCCCCACGATGCGGTGCTGAGCATCCTCGAAGCGAACAAGACTTGGAGCGGCCCCGCCGCTTACACCGCCGCACTCGACGCGCTCCCGCTCGGACCCAACGTCGCAGCATTCATCGGTCACTCCGACATTCGCACGCACGTACTCGGTTTGGGGCGAGGCACAGACAGGAAGGTCAAGCCGAGCCGCTCGGAACTCGGCCGGATGGGCTCGATGCTCGAGGACGCCATCGATGCGGGGATGCTGGGTCTGTCGTCGATGACCAATGCGCTCGACAAGATCGACGGCGACGAATACCGTTCTCGCTCTTTGCCGTCGACGTACGCGCGGTGGAAGGAGTTCCGATTTCTCAACCGTATCCTTCGTGATCGCGGAAAGATCTTGCAGAGCGCTCCGACCATCAACCTGCATCCGAACGTTGCGGCGTTCTTCGCCGAGAGTTCTGCGATCGGACGCAAGAAGCCGCTCAAGACTTCGCTGCTCTCCGGTGCGGATTCGAAGGCCTACCCGGTGATCGTGTACTTCATGCTCGCTGCGGCCCCACTGCTGAACCGTTTCGCCAAGACCGATTTCAAGTGGCAGCACCTTCCGGTTCCCTTCACGGTCTACGCAGACGGAATCGACCTCGTCGTGTTCGAGGAGTTCGGTGCCGGCGCCGCCGCGTTGCATCTCAAGGACCAGGTGGAGCGCAACAAGCTGCTCCAGGGCGAGTCGTACCGCCGCGCATTCCGCAAGGACTACGACAACAAGTTCTCACCCCGCATCTGGCACCGCAATTTCTACGACGCCGTCATCGTCGGTTGCCCGGACGAGACGTTGATCGGCAAGAACTTCGGTCAGGTCGGAGACATCCGGGGAGTGCACCCGGTGGACGCGTACCTCGACTTGGTGGTCAAGTACGGGCGAGATCTTCGCTGGCGCACCACCATTGCAAATCATCGTCCCAAGTTCGCCAAGAAACTCGCCGCGAGTTCCGGCGTACAGATGGGCTTCGGCGATGCCGGTGCGCATCTGCGCAACATGGCGTTCTACAACTACCCGGTGCGACTCCTCAAGCGCGTCAATGACGCCCAGAGTGATCGCAAGCCGTTCCTGACCATCGAGCGCGCAATCCACCGCCTGACCGGTGAGTTGGCGGACTGGTACGGAATCGATGCCGGGCATCTACGCCAGGGTGACCGCGCGGACTTCGTTGTCATCGACCCGGCCGGGCTCGACGAGTCGGTCGACGGGTTGTTCGAGGCAATCGTCCCCGAGTACGGCGGAATCAGCCGGATGGTCAACCGCAGCGACGATGCAGCCGTCGCGACCGTGATCAACGGCCGACTCGTCTACAGCGACGGCGAATTCGCCCCGGGATTCGGAAGCGAAAAGACAGGTCAATTCCTGCGTGCCGGCGAAAAGGCTCCGGTTACGGGTGTCGCGAAGACTAGCGTGGCGCTATGACTACACCGGCGGATCGCCTCACCTCGTACTCCCGGTCCGGGCTGACCTTCGACGTGCGCGACGAAGGACCCGCCGACGGTCCGGTCGTGGTTCTCCTGCACGGATTTCCGCAGGATTCGAGCTCGTGGGATCAGCTCGCACCGCTGCTGCACACCCGCGGCTTCCGCACGGTGGCGCCGGATCAGCGAGGGTACTCACCCGGCGCCAGGCCGAAAGCGCGCTGGGCGTACCGCGGGTCCGAACTCGCCGCTGACACTGTCGCACTGATCGACGCGCTCGCAGTGGGCAAAGTGCACCTGGTCGGCCACGACTGGGGTGCCGCAGTCGCATGGCAGGTCGCTGCCGAGCGGCCCGATTTGCTCAACACCGTTACCGCGGTGTCGGTTCCGCATCCACTGGCGTTCGTCAAGGCGATGGTGACCAGCACGCAGGGACTGAAATCGTGGTACATGGGGGCGTTCCAATTGCCGTTCGTTCCCGAGAAAGTTCTGTCCTCCACGTCGGCGGGTGAGAAGTTCCTGATCTCGAGCGGACAGACGCCGGAGAACGCACGGCGCGATCTGAATGCCATGCTGGCTCCCGGCCGCCTGCGCGGTGGTCTGAACTGGTATCGCGCGATGTGGATGACCAAGCCGAACCCCGCAACTGCCAGGGTCACCGTGCCGACCCTGCACGTCTGGAGTGACGGCGACGCCGCCATCGGGCCCAAGGGTTCTGCGCTCACCCCCGCGTTTGTCGACGGTCCGTACCGGTTCGAAGTTCTCAGCGGCGTGAGCCACTGGATTCCGGACGAGGCGCCGGTCGAGTTGGACCGACTGCTGGGTGAGCATCTCAGCAGCTGACCGCGTTTTGATCACTGAAGCCCCGCCGATCGGCGGGGCTTCAGTTGTCAGCAAGGTCGTCGGCCAGCGGTGGTCAGCGAGTTCCGAATCGCTCTTCCACCTGCTCCTTCGTCAGGCCGAATTCCTCGAGCGTGTACTTGTGCGACGGTTTGCGAGCACCCGAACGGCTTTCCTCGTGCATGGCCTCCATCGACTGCTGCGCAGTAGATGTCAACGGGATGTCGAAGTGCGTGTAGATGTTCTCGACGGTTCCCAGCGGATCGGTGACGAAGTCCTGATAGTCGACGTCGATGAACTGTGCGGGATTGTGGTGTGCGCGTGCACTGTCGAACTGCTCGAGCCCCCTGGCCCACAATTCGAGCTGACTTTCGCCGATCACCTTGTCGGTGAACGTGTTCGACCAACCCTCTGTCGCCTGGGCGGCCAGGCTGCACACCGACGGAATGATCGTCGTAGGGGAGCGGTGAGTCTGAATGACGAGAGCGTCGGGGTACGCCTCCATCAATTCGTCGAGCGCGAACAGGTGGCTCGGGTTCTTGAGGACCCACCGTCGATCCTGATCGGGCAGACCGATCAGCTGCAGGTTCTTCTTGTGTCGTGCATAGGCGTTCGACCACTCCTGGTCCTTCAGCCATGCGGAGTACGTGGGTAGATTCGCCAGGCACTCGTACGACACGGACTTGAACGTCTGACGCAAGAGTTGCCAACATTCTTCGACTTCGCTGGCCGACATGTAGTGCACGCCCATGAATTCGGGATGCTCGACGTGGTGTTGACCGAATGTCTCCTCGATCTTGGCGAAGACCGGGTTCGATTCCCACGTATCGCGAGGCGGGCGAGGCTGAGGGAACTCGGTCAGCCACATCTCGAGGCCCTGGTGAGCCGGGTCGACCGTGAGGAGGCGGTGCAGGGCAGTGGTGCCGGTGCGCGGCAATCCGGTGACGAAGATCGGCCGCTCGATCTTGACGTCGGCGTGCTCCGGATGCTCCTTCCATGCGGATTCACTGAGCAGACGTGCCACCAGGGCGCCGCGAAGGAATACCCGAGAGATCTTGCTGCCGAACGGCGTCAGATCCTCGTCGCGGTCGTAGGACTCGAGCAGGACCGACAGAGCTTCGGTGTAATCGTCGACGCCGAAGTCCGTCAGTCCGGTCATCCGCGTCGCCGAGGCGTGGAGATCCTCGACGGTGCCGACGTGAGTGCGTTCAGTCATGGTGCTCCTAGTGATGGAATTCGCCGCAGTTGACGTCGATGCATTGGCCGGTGATCGCGCTGGCCATCGGAGACGCCAGGAAGATCGCCGCGTCGGATACTTCATCCGTCGTCGGCAGGCGCTTGAGGTCGGTGTTCGACGCAGTGTGCTCGTAGATCTGCTCGACGGTCATGCCGAACTTCTCCGCCTGGTGCGCGAAGTATCCCTTGAGGGTGTCTCCCCAGATATAGCCGGGTGCAATCGAATTGACACGAATTCCCTGCGGGCCGAGTTCGGTGGCCAGGGACTGCGACATGGCGAGCAGGGCCGACTTCGCCATCTTGTAGCTGCCGTAACGCTCTTGCGAATGCCGCAACACCATCGAATTGATGTTCACCACGGAGCCGTCCGACTCGGCAAGTGCCGGCGTGAACAGCTGAGTCAGGCGCAACGCACCCAGTACGGTCAGTTCGATGCTGTCGCGGATGTGCTGGTAATCGGTGCGAGCCAACGGTTTCATCGACGGAATCGAGAATGCATTGTTGATCAGAGTGTCCACTTTGCCGTAGGCGGCAATGGACTCGGCCACCAGATTCTCGGCGGAAGCCTGGTCGGTGATGTCGGTGGCAACGGTGACGGCGCGCCCACCGGCATCGACGATTTCCTTCGCGACGTCGTCGAGTCGCGATTGCGTACGTGCTGCGAGAACAAGACTCGCGCCGGCCGACGCACATCGAAGGGCCAGAGCGCGGCCGAGTGCCGGGCCGACTCCGGAGATGACTACTACACGGTCTTCGAGCAAGGCGGTCATGATTACCCCAGCATTCGGTTGTCGATGGCGGCCTGGCGCTGGGCAATGCGCGCTGCCCAGTCCTCGGCGGTGATGGCGTTGGTGTCGAAATGCGGCAGGTGCTTCGCAATATCTGCGACGGCGACGATTTCGACGGTGGGACCGTCCTGCGGCGTCAGCTCGCGGGACACGCGCTGCCAACGGAACTGCAGAATGCCGCGCGGATGTCCGACGGTTTCGATCCAGTTGGTGACACCGGGGTTCTTCTCGCTGACCACCATTCGAACCATCCCGTCCGGATCGACCTGTGCCTGGCCGTTGTTGAGGGAGGTCTGATGATTGACGTAGTCCAGTGAGATGTACCAGAGGCTCCCCAGTTGGAAGCCGAGATACGGTGCGTCGGAGGCGGGAACGGTGATGATCATCGCCTGCTCGTCGGTGAGTTCGTAATGTCCCACCGACGAGTACTGCGTTGCCAGCCCGCCCGGTGTCAGGCGTGGTTCGGTCATGGTGTTGACCGCGAGCTTGAGGTAGAACCACTCCGGGAACTGGAGCCACGTCTTGACCCGCGTGACCAGTGCCTTCCCAGCCCGGGCGTAACGCTTCTCGGTCTCTTCGGCGGTGAGAGGTGGCGGCGCGATCCCGATCGAATCGGTGCGCTCGATGCGGATCACGCCGCGCTGCTGACTCCAGTCGCTGTAGACCTCGCGAACGACCAGCTGCGAGGATCCGGGCGCCAGGGTGTAGTAGTTGGCTCGTCCGTCGGCGGGGCCGGGGCCGAACCAAGCGACGAAGTTGCCGTCGTCGTCTAGCTCCAGCTCGCGGTCGTCGAAGGCAATTTCGCTTCCGGGAACGTTCGAGTTGGTGTAGTTCCCACTCAACACTTGGAAGCTGAGATCGGCTGTGGTGCCGCGCTTTCCGGTGACCTTGTATTCCTTGTCGTCGTTGATTCGGGCGCCGAAGTACAGAGTGTCGGGGTTGTCGAGGCCCATCTTGGTGAATGGTCCGGTGCCCTGGATGAAACTCGGATGGGTCTTTTCGCCGGCCCAGGCGGCATGCGTCGTCGCGATGATTCCGCCGGCCAGATATTGGTATCCCTCCAGTAGATCCTGTTCGGATCTGATGTGCGGCGCAGTCTCGATCAATTTCTCGGCTTCGGCGATCGCCTCGGCAAACGGGTCCGTCAGCACGCTGGCTCCTCACAGTTCCGACTATGTCGCCGGTCCAGAGCGTCGTGGTACAAATATGTACCTATTTGGTAGATGTTGGGTATTTCGACAATAGAACGCGTTCTAGGGAGTGGTCAATGGGTGGACCGGAGAAGACGCCTGAAGAGGGACGCCCGAGGGGGAGACAATCGCCTCCCACCGAACGGGTGGTTCAGGTGCTCGACTACCTCGTCGGCCGCCCTGATCAGCGGTTCGGGCTGTCGGAACTGGCCCGCGCGCTTGAGATCAGCAAACCCACCTGCTTGGGAATCCTCACGGCGCTGGCTGATCGTGGATACCTGACTCGGGACGAGGTGTCGAAGACCTATGGGCTCGGTCCGGCCTTGATCGCGGCCGGACGTGCAGCTCAGCGAGGATTTGCCGTCGGACCCATTGCCCGCACCCATCTGGAGAAAGTGAGCACGGAGTTCGGGACGACGTGCACGGCGTCCGGTGTGATCGGTGATCAGATCAGCGTTCTCGAAGTGACCGGACCGATCGGCGCGCGTCGCGCTGCCAAGGTCGGTCAGGTGTACCCGTTCGCTCCGCCGGTCGGGCTGATGTACGTCCTCTGGGGTTCGGATCACGACATGGACAGTTGGCTGAGCAAAGAGCCGAGCCTGCCGGTGCGCTTGGATCGCGAGCGTCTGTGGAACGTGGTCCGCGAGTGTCGGGCTGCGGGGTATCTGGTCGAGAGTCTGGATCCCGTCGGGCAGCGACTGCACACGCTGATGGCGGGCGTTGCGACGCACGATCTTCCGCCGGAGGTGCGTGAACTGCTCGGTGAGATGGTCTCAAGCCTGGGCGAGAGGGTGTATCTCGGACGCGACATCAGCTCTGACGACGAGCATCCCGTCAGTCTCATCGCGGCCCCGACCTACGACGCCGAGGGGCATCAGGCCCTTGTGCTGACACTTTATGTGGGTGGGGCGATCACGGGCGCCGAGATCGAGCGCCGCGCCGCGGTGCTGGTTGCGGCGGCGGATGCGGTGACGGCGGAAGTTGGTGGCAGGAGTCCGGTTCGCGGTCTGTGACGTCTTATTGCCGGTCATTGACCTTTGGGTAGAACGAGTTCTATTCTGTGATTGCGTTCAATTTAGAACCAGTCCGGTACATAAATGTACCGATGCGGAAATGGTGTTCCGCACGGAGTACGTGATGCTCAGGAGCGAAAGACATGGCAACACTCCAGACCCCGCCCGCCTACGAGTTGTCGCATCTGCGAGCACTCGAAGCGGAGGCGGTCCATATTTTCCGCGAAGTCGCAGCGACTTTCGAAAAGCCGGTCCTCCTGTTCTCCGGAGGTAAGGATTCCGTCGTGATGCTGCACGTAGCGGCCAAGGCATTCTGGCCTGCCCCACTGCCGTTCGCTGTGATGCACGTCGACACCGGTCACAATTTCGACGAGGTGATCGAATTCCGCGACCAGACGGTCGATCGCTTCAACCTGCGTCTTGTCGTCTCCAGCGTGCAGGACGACATCGACGCCGGTCGCGTCATCGAGGACACCGGAGTCGGTTCCAGTCGCAATCGCCTGCAGACGCACGCGTTGCTGCGCGGAATTCGCGACAACAAGTTCGACGCAGTGTTCGGTGGTGCTCGCCGCGACGAAGAGAAAGCGCGAGCCAAGGAACGGGTGTTCAGCTTCCGGGACGAGTTCGGGCAGTGGGATCCCAAGGTGCAGCGGCCTGAACTGTGGAACCTGTACAACGGCAAACACCGTAAGGGCGAACATATTCGGATCTTCCCGCTCTCCAATTGGACAGAGCTCGACATCTGGCAGTACATCGAGAGCGAGCAGATCGACCTTCCCGGCATCTACTACGCCCATCGGCGTGAGGTGGTTCCGCGGGACGGAATGCTGTTGGCACGCACCCGCTTCCTCGAGCTCCGCGCGGGTGAGGAGTCTTACGAGGCGTTGGTGCGCTTCCGCACGGTCGGCGACGCAACGTGCACCGGATGCGTCGAATCGTCGGCCGAAAATCCGGCCGCCGTCGTGGAAGAGGTTGCTGCGAGCCGCATTACCGAGCGTGGCGCAACCAGAGCTGATGACCGTATTTCCGAAGCCGGCATGGAAGATCGTAAGAAAGAGGGGTACTTCTGATGCCGCAACTGCTGAGAGTCGCTACGGCGGGCAGTGTCGACGACGGTAAATCCACACTCATCGGCCGGTTGCTCTACGACTCCAAGTCGATCTTCGAGGATCAACTCGAGGCCGTGGAGCGGAGCAGTCGAGAACGCGGAGACGAGTACGCCAACCTCGCGCTACTGACCGACGGATTGCGCGCCGAGCGTGAACAGGGCATCACGATCGACGTGGCCCACCGGTATTTCGCGACGCCTCACCGCAAGTTCATCATCGCGGACACTCCCGGGCACGAGCAGTACACCCGCAACATGGTGACCGGCGCTTCGACGGCAGATCTCGCCCTGATCCTGGTGGATGCCCGTAAAGGAGTGCTCGAACAGACGCGGCGCCATGCCTTCCTGTCGACTCTCCTGGGTATTCCCCACCTCGTGTTGTGTGTGAACAAGATGGACTTGGTGGGCTGGTCTCAGGAACGATTCGAGGAGATCAAGGAAGAATTCCGGCAGTTCGCGATCAAGTTGGACGTCCACGATCTGACGTTCATTCCAGTCTCGGCGCTGTTGGGAGACAACATCGTTGCGCGGACCGAGAACATGTCGTGGTACGACGGGCCGTCGCTGTTGCACCATCTGGAGCAGGTGCACATCGCGTCGGATCGCAACTTGATCGATGCTCGGTTTCCAGTGCAGTACGTGATCCGTCCGCAGAAGCAGACTGACGCCGACCTCCACGATTTCCGTGGTTACGCGGGAACGGTGGCCAGTGGCGTCTTCAAGCCGGGCGACGAAATCGTGGCGTTGCCTTCTGGATTCACGTCGACGGTGAAGGCAGTGCACGGGCCGGGCGGCGACGTGATCGACGAGGCGTTTGCGCCCGCGGCCGTGTGCATCGAACTGACCGACGATCTCGACGTGAGCCGTGGGGACCAATTGTGTCGGCTCAACAACCGGCCGCAGGTCGGGCAGGAAATCGATGCGATGGTCTGTTGGCTGACCGAACAGACCACGCTGTCGGAGAACAATCGCTACTCGTTGCTGCACACCACGCGCTCCACGAAGGCGCAGATCGTCAAGCTCGACTATCGCCTGGACGTCAATTCTCTGCACCGCGACGAGAAGGCAGAATCTCTGTCCCTCAACGAGATCGGTCGCATCTCGATCAAAACGCAGCAGCCGTTGATGTTCGATCCCTACCGCCGCAACCGCGTGACAGGCAGCTTCATTCTCGTGGACGAAACCACGGGCAATACCGTCGCCGCCGGAATGATCAACGGACCGACACTCAAGGAATCGCGCGTCGTCTGGCACAGTTCGGAGGTCTCTCGCGAGGAACGTGCGACTACCGGCGGGACTGTGTGGCTCACCGGTCTCTCGGCCTCGGGTAAGTCCACGATCGCGGTGGAACTCGAGCGGCGTTTGGTGGCCGCGGGTATCCCGGCGTACCGCCTTGACGGCGACAACCTCCGGCACGGATTGAACGCGGATCTGGGATTCAGTGCCGATGACCGCGCCGAGAACGTCCGCCGAGTCGGCTCGGTGGCGCAATTGTTCGCTGATTCCGGGGCCGTGGCAGTGGCCTGCCTGATCAGCCCGTACCGCGAAGATCGTGATCGAGTGCGGGCGGCGCATGAGGCCGCTGGACTGAAGTTCGTCGAGGTCTATGTCGACACCCCGATCGAGCAATGTGAAGCCCGAGACCCCAAGGGTATGTACGCCAAGGCCAGGGCCGGGGAAATCACGGGATTCACCGGCGTCGACGATCCCTACGAAGCTCCGACAAGCCCCGAGTTGGTGATCAGACCCGAAGACGGAACGCCTACCGAACTTGCGCTGCGAATTATGGAAGTGTTGGACCGGTGAGCGAATCCACACACAGCAGAATCGCCGACGAGGCACTCGCGGCGGAATTGGCGCAGGCCGCTGGTGCGATCCTCCTGGGGATCCGAGCCGAGGGTCTGGGCGTCGACGACGGTCGTGAGCTGGGTCGGCGGGGCGACAAGGCCGCCGATTCCTACATCCTCGACCGGTTGGCGGCCGAGCGGCCGGGCGATGCCGTGCTCTCGGAAGAATCTGCCGACGATCGCAGTCGCCTGGAGGCGTCCCGAGTCTGGATCATCGATCCGCTCGACGGCTCCAAGGAATACGGACTCCCGGATCATTCGGATTGGGCAGTGCACGTGGCGCTTTGGGAACGCGATAGCGGGATTACCGCAGCCGCGGTGTCGCAGCCCGCGCTCGGCGCCGTCTATTCCAGTGGCGACGAGGCAGTCTCGATAACTGCCAACTCTCCGCTCCGGGTAGTCGTCAGTGGCTCGCGGCCGCCCGCATTCACCGAAGCCGTGGCTGCCGAACTCGGCGCCGACGTTGTGCACATGGGGTCGGCCGGCGCCAAGGCGATGGCGGTGGTGCGCGGTGAGGTCGATGCGTATCTGCACGCCGGTGGGCAGTGGGAATGGGACTCGGCGGCACCGGTCGGCGTCGCGCAGGCAGCAGGACTGCATTGCAGCCGCATCGACGGTTCGCCGTTGCTCTACAACGAATCACACCCCTACCTGCCAGACCTCGTGATCTGCCGACCAGAATTGGCTGAGTCGATCCTCGGCGCAATTGCCAAGCACTCCACGGAGTCTGCGGTCAGCGGGCGCGTCGCCATGGCTCGTGAATACGTCAATGCCTTGCTCACTCATGACGCAACGAAGGTCCGTTTTGCCGCCGACGCCTGGCGAGTCGAGAACGGTCAGCGAACCGGTGACACCGGCGCTTTCATCAGCAACGAGCTCGAGCAGGGGCAGCAGTATCGCGGAATCGTGGCGATACGTGAACTCGCGCTGCGCGAGTGGGGCGAGAGCGTCGTAGCGCGGTATCTGCTGGATCTCGGAACACCTGGCCAGGCGCCGGCCGTCACGGTTTTCGTCACCGAGTACTTCGGGATACCGGCAGGCGAGATCGAAAGCATCATGGCAATCATCGAACCCTACGAAGACAATTCGAAAGAGGCTGGCACACAATGACACCGGACAAGCTGGTCACCGAATTCTGCGCATTGTGGGCAAACGCCGATGTCGCGAAGATCGTCGAGTACTTCACCGATGACGTCGTTTATCACAACATTCCGATGGAGCCCGTTGTCGGTCGCGAGGCCGTCAGCGCGTTCATCGAGCAATTTGTCGGTGCCTTCGGAAACATCGACTTTCAGATCAAGCGTCAGGTCGCGGACGGCAGCGTCGTGATGAACGAACGCGTCGACGTCTTCACCATCAACGGCGCCGAGGTAGCGCTCCCGGTGATGGGGGTATTCGAAGTCGCGGACGGAAAGATCAGCGCCTGGCGCGACTATTTCGACATGGCGCCGATCAACGCGGCAGCCGGCCAGGCCTGATCGGGGCGGCTACTCCGCGATGACGGCGTGCGGGTAGTCCGGCGAGCGGTGCTGGAACCGTGTGATGGCCGGATTCACGATGATGCCGTCACGGATTTCGATGGCCCGATCGACGGTCTCGTCTGCCTTCCACGCCGTCTCTCCCGCCATCACGGTGGGCAGGTAAGGGAGAAGAGACTCGCTGATTTCCCACGATGCCGAGTTCCACAGGTACGACGGACTGTGGTCGACGCCGTAATAGGTGATGTTGTCACCGACGATGAAGGTCGGCTCGGCAAACGAGGTGGGGCGAGCCCAACTGAAGCCCATGCCTTCGTCGCACGACACGTCGACGATGAGGCTGCCGGGTTGGAAGTCCATGAGGTCTTCCTCGGTCAGGAAAGTCAATGGGGCGTCGGTGTTCTGCAGTACGCAGTTGACGACGATGTCGTGCTCGGCCAAGAAGCCGGGTACCGGCACGCTGTGGTTGTCGAGCATCACGTGGCTGCCACGGACGTCACCGTTGTTGTTGTCGAACGAGACCATGCGCGCCGAGTGGATAGGGGAGCTGACCGCGGTGACTCCACGTTGGGTGAGGACGTTCACTTCGTGGATACCGTGCGCCTTGAGTGCTGTGACCGCGCCGCGTGCAGTGGCTCCGAAGCCGATCACGGCAGCAGTGAGACGGCGGCCGTAGTCTCCGGTGGAACCGATCAACTGCAGGGCGTGCAGTACCGAGCAATAGCCGGCGAGCTCGTTGTTCTTGTGGAACACATGCAGATTGAACGATCCGTCGCTGTGCCAGAAGTTCATGGCCTCGAAGGCGATGAGAGTCAGTTTCTTGTCGATCGCGATCTGTGTCAGTTCGGTGTCCTGGACGCAGTGCGGCCAGCCCCAGAGAACCTGACCGGATCGTAGTTCGGCGAGGTCACGCACCAACGGCTTCGGTAGCAGAACCACATCGGTTTCCGCCAAAATCTGCTTGCGCGTGCGGATTCCGGCAACCAGGCGCGAGAGGTAGTCGTCGGAGTAGCCGAAGGGGTGGCCATAGCCCTCTTCGAGGTAGATCCGAGAACGTAGTTCGGCATCGATGCGATCGAAATGCGCAGGATGGATCGGCAACCGGCGTTCTGCCGGTTTGCTCGACTGTCCGATGACTCCAAGGGTGCGTGCGTTGTTCAATTGTGTATCTCTCGATAGGAGCAGGTAGAGATGTCAGGCAGGAGCCTGAGGGACTAGCAGAAGCCGCAGAAACGCTGGCAGATTGCCTCGGCCAGGACCGCGTGAAAGCGTGCTGGCTGCGCTGCTGTCGATCGCCGACGGCAACAGAAAGGCGCGTCGGTATGCCCTCAGTCTAGTCCGGAACGGCCCTCGCCCGGTGGCCGGGCGCTGTGTGGTGCTCCTCTGACGTGCGGCTACTGCTCGCGCAGGCGTGAATCCAGTACGGCCAGTTGGATTTTGCTGGCGTCCGCGTGTACCTGGCGTCCTTTGTCGGTGACATCGACGAAGACTCCGCGCCGGTCGGCCTCGCACAGTGCTCGCTGAACCAGTCCGGCCTTCTCGAGCCGGGCCACGCTACGGGAGAGCGCGCTGGGACTCAGGTACATCTCCGAGGCAAGCTCCTGCATGCGTGGACGTTCGCACGTGGCGTCCATGAGCCGGTCGAGAGCCTCGAAGTCGCTCATGCTCAGCCCATGCGCCGACTGCATCTGGCGATCGAGTTCGCACGCGATGTCGTTGTAGCTGGTCGACAGCGAGCGCCAGGTGTTGCGCAATTCGGATTCCGACGTCACGTCCGCATTCTAGTTGAAGACTCGATTACGTGCAATTGCATTAAATGCTTGTGCATTATGTGCATGTGCATCTATTCTCGCTGACGTGACTTGCACAGACTCGACACTCAAACCATTCGATTCGCCGGAATCCCCGGGTTCTACGGAATCCGCGGATCCGGCCACAGGGGAGGGCTGGTCCCTCAAGCTGTGGGGCATCCTCGCGGTGCTCTGCCTCGTGTTGTTCCTCGACGGTCTCGATGTGTCGATGGTGGGCGTCGCTCTTCCGTCCATCGGCAATGAACTGGGCCTGTCCACTACCTCGCTGCAGTGGATCATCAACGGCTACGTCCTCGGATTCGGCGGCCTGTTGCTACTCGGTGGACGTACCGCCGATCTTCTCGGGCGCAGGAAGGTCTTCCTGATCGCGCTGACCGTGTTCGCAATCGCCTCGCTGGTCGGTGGACTGGTCGACAACGGAACACTGCTGATCGCATCACGATTCGTGAAGGGCTTGGCTGCCGCCTTCACCGCTCCGACCGCAATGTCCATTCTCACCACGACGTTCAAGGAAGGTCCGGCCCGTAACCGTGCGCTGTCGGTGTTCTCCGTATTCGGCGCCAGTGGTTACTCGTCCGGTCTGATCCTCGGTGGGCTGCTGACCAGTGCCGGTTGGCGATTCACGTTCCTGATGCCGGTTCCGTTTGCCGTCATCGCGCTGATCGGTGGGTACTTCCTCATTCCGCGGGACCGTCCCGCAGATACCGGGGGACACGACCTCGTCGGCGCCGTCACCCTGGTGACGGGAATGCTTCTCACGGTGTACACGATGGTTTCGGCTCCGACCCGTGGATGGGCACACCCGATGACGTTGGGTTCGTTCGCCGTCGCCGCCGTGCTTCTGGCGACGTTCTTCTTCGTGGAGAAGAAGGTGGCGCATCCGCTTGTGCGACTTGGGCTTCTGCGCGTCGGCACTATCGTTCGTGCGAATCTGGCCATCATCGCGCTCTTCGGTTCCTACCTGAGCTTCCAGTTCATGATGACGATCTTCCTGCAGTCGGCCCTCGGCTGGTCGCCCCTGAAGATGGCGATGGCACTGCTGCCCGCGGGCATCATTGTCGCATTCGGATCGCCGTTCGTCGGACGGCTGGTCGACCTGTACGGCAGTGCCAAGCTCATCATCGCGGCATTGACGTCGCTCAGCGTCGGGTACCTCTGGTTCCTCTTCGCGGGCAGCGATTCACCGTCGTACGTCGTGGCGATTCTGCCGAGCGTCATCCTGCTCGGACTCGGATTCGCGTTGGGCTACACCTCGATCATGGCTCAGGCCACCTCGGGCGTCGACGACTCCGAGCAGGGCTTGGCGTCGGGTCTGGTGAACACGTCTGCTCAGGTCGGTGCGGCGCTCGTGCTCGCCCTGACTACTGCCCTCGTGACCGCCGGATCCCACACCGCGTCCGGCGCCGGTACCGCCGGGTTCGAGCAGTTCCATCCCGGACTGATCCTTGTCACCGGGGTCGCGCTGGTGGGCTTGGCGATCACCGTCTCGCCGCTCGTACGTGGGAGCTCGCTGCGTGGAAGATCCGTGCGTGAAAGGCGCGCTGAGGAAGAAAAGGAGTTGGCCGAGGTCAACTGAATACTTGCTTCATCCGCGAATGCGCTCGGCCGCGTAGGATAGACTCCTGCGCGGCCGAGCTGCCTTCGGCTTGCTGAAGTAGTGCCCGCTCACGCACCAGGACGGATCCGCCGGTGAGAGTCAGTTGAATGCCGAATGAGCGACGGCGAACGCACAGTTGAACTTTGAGCGCGCGTTCGAGCCGCGGCTACCGCGTCGTCCCGGTCTCGGCTACTGCGACAAACGCGGCAGCTGACGCATCGTGTACGTGGGAGCAGGATCGATGCGAGGTGTGAGATCGACAGCAGTCGGGCAGATGACCCTGAAACTTTTGACGTGGCACCGTGAAGAGGCGAAAGATGGATCGCTGACCTGTGTCTTCGTGGTGCCCCCGGCAGGATTCGAACCTGCGACCTTTCGCTCCGGAGGCGAACGCTCTATCCCCTGAGCTACGGGGGCGCACCGAACTTTCGGTGTGCCGATTGGGCTGCGTTAGCGTAGCGCATCACGGGGCCACAGGACCAAACCGGTCCCCGTCTCGGCATGGCGTCCTCGCTCCAGGCTGTCGAGTATGCGGCCGGGGACCATGGTCGTCGAATCATCTGTACCGACTGACTCGGATGCTTTTTACGCCTAGGCTCGCCTGTGAGCACAGGCTCGGGCGGACTGCTCGGGCACCCTCGTGAGGTACGGGAGTCGTTGATGACCGATCACCACTATTCCGAAGACCAGCTCGCGCTCGACCTGAAGTGGTGGGCAGCGGCCAACTACCTGACCGTTGCGCAGATCTATCTGAAAGACAACACGCTTCTGCGGGAACCGTTACGCGCCGAGCACATCAAGCCTCGGCTGCTCGGGCACTGGGGCACCAGTCCCGGTTTGTCGATGATCTACACGCTCCTCAATCGGCACATCGTCGCCACCGACGCGGACTGGCTTTACGTGACCGGTCCCGGGCACGGCGGTCCGGCGCTGGTCGCGTCGACGTATCTCGAGGGAACGTACTCGGAGATCTATCCGGAAGTCTCGGACGACGCCGAGGGTATCCACCGGATGTGCCGGCGATTCTCCGCTCCCGGCGGGGTGCCCAGCCACGTGAGTGTGCAGACACCCGGAAGCATTCACGAAGGCGGCGAGCTCGGCTACGCCCTTGCCCATGCGGCCGGTGCTGCCTTCGATCATCCGAACCTCGTGGTGGCCTGCGTTATCGGCGACGGCGAAGCGGAGACCGGGCCGTTGTCCGGTTCGTGGAAGCTCCCGGCGTTCCTGAATCCACGACGCGACGGCGCGGTGCTGCCGATCCTGCACGTGAACGGCGCCAAAATAGCCGGGCCGACGGTGTACGGACGCAGCAGCGACGAAGACATCCAGGCCTATCTCGGTGGACAGGGGTGGGCGCCGATCGTCGTCTCCGGTGACAATCCCGACGTGGTGTTCCCTCAGCTGTATCAAGCGATCTCGCAGGCGCACGAGAAGATCCGCGAGATGCAGGGTGCCGCACGCCGCGGAGAGGAGTCGACGGGTTCGTGGCCGGCAATCGTGTTGCGGACGCCGAAAGGATGGACCGGACCGCACACCGTCGACGGAATTTTGGTCGAGGGCACACATCGTGCGCACCAGGTGCCGTTGTCCGGCGTGCGAACCAATGAGTCGCATCTGCGGCAACTCGAAGAGTGGATGCGCTCGTACCGTCCGGACGAGTTGTTCGACGCCAACGGATCACTGGTCGCGGAACTGGCGGCGCTCTCGCCGGCGGGGGACAAGCGTATGGGGAGCACTCCGTACGCGAACGGTGGACGACTTCGCGTCGATCTCCCGATGCCGCCGCTCGAAAAATACGCGCTACCCATCCAATCCCCGGGTTCGACTTTCCACGAGACGACGAGAGTGCTCGGCGAGCTTCTGCGCGACATCTACGCCGCCACGGAAACCGAAGACGGCGGCGGGATCTTCCGACTCTTCTGCCCGGACGAGACGTCGAGCAATCGCCTCGGCGCCGTGTTCGAGACAACCGATCGCTGCTGGCAGCTGCCGATCACCGACTACGACGACGGACTGTCCGCGGACGGTCGCGTCATGGAGGTCCTCAGCGAGCACCTCTGCGAGGGTTGGCTCGAGGGTTATCTGCTGTCGGGCCGACACGGGATGTTCGCGAGCTACGAAGCGTTTGCGATGGTGAGTGTCTCGATGCTCATCCAACACGCCAAGTGGCTCCAACACGCAGTCGACCTGCCCTGGCGGGCGTCCGTCGCTTCGCTCAACGTGTTGCTGACCAGTACGTGCTGGCGCAACGACCACAATGGATTCTCTCATCAGGGTCCTGGCATGATCGACGCCGTTATTCCCTTGGCTCCCAGCGTGATCCGCGTGTGGCTGCCGCCGGATTCCAACACCTTGCTCTCGATCTCCGATCACTGTCTGCGCAGTACCGACCACGTCAACCTGATCGTCGTGGACAAGCAACCACACCTGCAGTACCTCACGCTCGAGCAAGCGCACGAGCACTGCGCGGCGGGGGCTTCGGTCTGGGAATGGGCCGGAACCGAAGCTCGCGAACAGGAACCGGACGTGGTCCTGGCCGCGGCGGGAGACGTACCGACGCAGGAGATCTTGGCTGCTGCACAGTTGCTGCGCGATCACACGCCGGAACTGATCACCCGAGTCGTCAACGTCGTCGACCTGATGGCGCTGCTGACGCCGACGGAGCATCCCCACGGATTCGGGGAGCGAGTCTTTCTCGATCTGTTCACCGCGCAGACCGACGTCGTTTTCGCGTTTCACGGCTATTCGCGCGCGGTGCACGAACTGATTCACGGGCGTCCGAGCCCCGAGCGTTTCCACGTTCGCGGATTCAGCGAACAGGGAACAACCACAACACCGTTCGACATGGTTGTCCTCAACAAGATGAGCCGCTACCACCTGGTGATCGAGGCGCTACGACGCTCCAAGCGTCGGCCCGCCGGCGCGTCCGAGTTGGCGGAGTTCTGCCGCACCCAGCTCGAGAAGCACTCGCGCTACATCGTCGAGCACCTCGAAGACATGCCGGAGGTAGAAAACTGGACCTGGTCCTGAAATTTCAGGACCAGGCCCAGTTCGGGTCTGAAGTTTCTCAGTTCAGTTCTGCTCAGTTCATGGGCAGCGGCACTGCGCCGCGAGCTGCCAACATGTCGGTCATCAGCTTCGACTCGCTCTGCTGTGTGTTGACCATGGTCTGCGCCAGGCTGCGCACCGGCCCCTCGGTGGCGTCAGCTGCTGCGTACTCCATCATCGGAAGCCCACCTTCGTGGTGACGAAGCATCAGCTGCAGGAACAAGGTGTCGAGTTGCAGACCTTCCGCTGCGCGGAGCGCCGCAAGGTCCTCGGGGGACGCCATGCCTGGCATGGTGTCGACCGGGCCCGAATGAGCCATGTCCATCGTGGCCGAAGTCCCGTGCGATCCGTGGCCGGAGCCCGAATCGGACGACATCCATTCCATATACGGGCCCACCTTGGACAGCGGCTGATCCCACATGGTCAGCCACGCCTGCATCTGACCGAGCTGGTTCTGCTGCGTGGTCAGGATGTCGAACGCGAGCGTGCGCACGTCGTTGTCGGTGGACTTCGTCAGAGCGATCGACGCCATGTCCACTGCCTGGCTGTGATGCACGCTCATGTCCTGCGCGAAGCCGACGTCCACCGAGTCCGATGCCGGAACGGTCAGGGACGACTTCGCGTCGGGCCCGAGGAGATTGGTGAATGCGCCCAATGCAAAACCGACGGCGATCGCGCCGATCAGACCGATGATCAGCAGCGCGGTGCGCTGACTCGGCTTCGAAGACTGATCGGTGGTCTGTGAACTATCCACCGGCAGGAACCTGCTCGTCGGTGGCCGGGGTAGCGCCCGTGCCGTCCATCTGAATGGCGCCGGGGCCCGGAGGCGTCGGATCGAACGGCGACGTCGACGGAGTGAACAGCGGGTTGGTGCAGCTCGCGCCGACCTCGGGGTAGACGTTCGGGTTCTGGTTCAGCGCGGTGATGAACTGATCGATGCGATCGTCGTCGGCCTTGTCGACCTCGAGGCGATGGCCCCAGGACTGCAGAGAGATGGGGCTGCTCTGGCCGGGGTAGGGCGACATCAGCATGTAGGACTTGCCGTTGACGCGTCCGGCAAGGCTGTCGATCTGGTCCTGATCGACGAGATCAGGGTTGTACGTGATCCAGATGGCGCCGTGCTCGAGCGAGTGGACGGCATTCTCGGTGCGGATCGGGTCGGCGTACACGGTTCCGGTGCAGTTCGCCCAGGTGGCGTCGTGCGGGCCACCGAACGGCGGGGTCTGGTCGTACGCGACGCGCTGAGTGGAATCGACGTGCTGGCCCGCCGGATACTCGATCTTGAGGACACCGTCGATCTTGTCTGACGGATCCTTGTTCTCCGAGCTGTACTTGTACGGCTCGAGGGCCTGCCGCTCCTCGACCTTGGGCCACAGATTGATACCGAGCACGGCGATGAGTGCGAGCACAGCCACACCGGCGCCGATCGACAGCCAGGGGATCTGGCGGGGAGCGGGGACGCCACCCTTGCCCTTCTTGGCCGGCCGACTGCTCTTGTTGGCGGCCTTGATGGCCTTGGCTGATTTGGCCCCGGAGTTCTTGTTGGGACCGCGACTATCGGAACCGCTTGGCATCGATTGGGCTCTTTCGGTGTGTGGGCTTGAGGTGTGGCGCGCCCGCGCATGTAGGTACGCGGTGGTAGCTCGGGCATTACCACTGTACTTTCCGAGTCTGAGGGCAAACTTTGAGAGTGGCGTGCGACACGCCACAGCGGCCTCGACTAGCTTCGCCGAGTGCGAGGCGTGAGGCGAGTCTCCACTTCCGGTGTCCAGGCAATAGGATGAATACCTGTGACTCCAGCTGACCTTGCCGAACTGCTCCGCGGAACCGCAGCGAGCGTCCTTGCCGATCGTGGCCTCGACGTATCCGTGCTGCCCGAAACCCTTACCGTCGAGCGACCACGCAACCCCGAGCACGGCGATTACGCCACCAACATTGCCATGCAGGTAGCCAAGAAGGTCGGCACGAATCCCCGCGAGCTGGCGGGCTGGATCGCCGAAGCCCTCACCGCTGCCGACGGAATCGAATCCGCCGAGATCGCCGGACCCGGCTTCCTCAATATTCGGCTCGACAAGGATGCCCAGGGCGCGATCGTCGTGTCGGTTCTCGAAGCCGGCGCGTCGTACGGCTCGGGCGATTCCCTCGCCGGCAAGAAGATCAACCTCGAATTCGTCTCGGCCAACCCCACCGGTCCCATTCACCTTGGTGGAACCCGTTGGGCCGCAGTCGGAGACGCGCTCGGACGCATTCTGTCCGCGCAGGGCGGGTTGGTCACACGTGAGTACTACTTCAACGATCACGGTGCTCAGATCGACCGCTTCTCGCGTTCGCTGATCGCTGCAGCGAAGGGCGAACCTGCTCCCGAAGACGGTTATGCCGGTGCATACATCGCCGACATCGCCGCCTCGGTGCTGAAGCAGCGCCCCGACGTCATGGAGCTGCCGGCCGACGAGCAGCAGGAAACCTTCCGGGCCATCGGCGTCGAATTGATGTTCACGCACATCAAGCAGACCCTGCACGACTTCGGCGTCGACTTCGACGTGTACTTCCACGAGAACTCGCTCTTCGAATCCGGTGCTGTCGAGAAGGCCGTCGAATCCCTCAAGGGTTCGGGCAACCTCTTCCACGAAGACGGTGCTTGGTGGCTCAAGAGCACCGATTACGGCGACGACAAGGATCGCGTCGTCATCAAGAGCGACGGCAACGCCGCTTACATCGCCGGTGACATCGCCTACTTCCAGAACAAGCGCGCCCGCGGGTTCGACCTTTGCATCTACATGCTCGGTGCCGACCATCACGGATACATCGGCCGTCTCAAGGCTGCCGCCGCCGCTTTCGGTGACGATCCGGACACCGTCGAGGTGCTGATCGGCCAGATGGTCAACCTCGTCAAGGACGGCACCGCCGTCAAGATGAGCAAGCGTGCAGGCACCGTCATCACCCTCGACGACCTGGTCGAGGCAATCGGCGTCGACGCCTCGCGCTACGTCATGATCCGCTCGTCGGTCGACTCCAGCATCGACATCGACCTGGACCTGTGGACCAAGACCAGCAGCGAGAACCCGGTCTATTACGTCCAGTACGCGCACGCCCGCCTTTCCGCGATCGCCCGCAACGCCGCAGACCTCGGACTCTCGGCCGACGCGAGCCACCTCGCCCTGCTCACCGTCGAGCAGGAGGGTGACCTCATCCGCACGATCGGCGAGTACCCGCGCGTCGTGTCGAGCGCAGCGAATTTGCGTGAGCCACACCGTATTGCCCGCTACCTCGAAGAACTCGCGGGTGCGTACCACCGCTTCTACGGCGCGTGCCGCATCCTTCCGCAAGGCGACGAAGACGCCACCGACGTGCATCGCGCGCGTCTGGCTCTTTGCGCCGCCACCCGACAGGTCCTGGCCAACGGCCTCGAACTGCTCGGCGTCACCGCACCGGAGCAAATGTGAACGCGCACCCCGCCGGCCCCAAGCATGCCGAGCAGTTGCAGGCCCCCGGCTTGCCCGACCGTCCAACCAGCCCCGAAGCCTTCGGCGAACTCTCACCGCAGGTGTGGCCGCGCAACGCTTCTCGCGGTGACGACGGCGAAGTAACCCTCGCGGGTGTCAAGGTCAGTGAACTTGCCGAGAAGTACGGCACACCGCTGTTCGTCATCGACGAGGACGACTTCCGCTCGCGCTGCCGTGACATGGCGCGCGCCTTCGGCCCGGATGCCAAGGTGCACTACGCATCCAAGGCGTTTCTCTGCGGCGAGATCGCACGCTGGGTTGCCGACGAAGGCCTCTCGCTCGACGTCTGCTCCGGCGGTGAACTGGCGATCGCATTGCACGCTGATTTCCCGGCCGAGCGAATTGCCATGCACGGCAACAACAAGTCCGTCGCCGAACTGGCCGCCGGTGTCGCCGCCGGTGTGGGGCATGTGGTGCTCGACTCGGCGATCGAGATCGATCGACTCGATCGTGTCGCCGGAGAGGCCGGTGTGGTTCAGGACGTGTTGATCCGCCTGACCGTCGGCGTCGAAGCGCATACGCACGAATTCATCTCCACCGCACACGAAGACCAGAAGTTCGGTTTCTCGTTGGCCGGGGGAGCGGCAATCGACGCGGTCCGCCGCGTCTTCGCCGCCGAAAACCTGCGACTGGTCGGACTGCACAGCCACATCGGTTCGCAGATCTTCGACGTCGACGGTTTCGAGGTGGCAGCGCACCGCGTGATCGGTTTGCTCCGCGAGGTTGTCACCGAGTTCGGCGTCGAGAAGACCAAGCAGATTTCGATCATCGACCTCGGCGGTGGCATGGGGATCTCGTACATCCCGTCCGACGACCCGCCGCCCGTCGACGAACTGGCAGCAAAGCTCGGTCACATCGTGCGCAACGAGTCCGCACTGGCCGGGCTGCCGGAGCCGACGCTTGCCGTCGAACCCGGCCGCGCCATCGCCGGACCGGGCACGGTGACGCTCTACGAGGTCGGCACCATCAAGGACGTCACGGTGGGTAGCTCGCTGACACGCCGCTACATCAGCGTCGACGGCGGGATGAGCGACAACATCCGCACGTCCCTCTACGGTGCGGAGTACGAAGCCAAGTTGGTTTCGCGAACTTCCGAGGCTGATCCCGTCGTTGCACGTATCGTCGGTAAGCACTGCGAGTCCGGTGACGTGGTCATTCGGGACACCTGGATGCCCGAGGACGTCGGGCCCGGTGATTTACTAGCGGTAGCAGCGACCGGTGCATACTGCTATTCGATGTCGAGCAGGTACAACCTGCTCACCCGCCCAGCCGTGGTGGCGGTGCGTGACGGAGTCTCACGCGTGATTCTGCGGAGGGAAACAGTGGAAGATCTGCTCAGCTTGGAGGTATCGCAGTGACGAGCGAATCGGCGCATCGCGCTATCGGTGTGGCCGTTCTCGGCCTCGGCAACGTCGGGAGCGAGGTCGTCCGGATCATTCGTGAGCAGGCCGAGGAACTCGAAGCCCGCGTCGGCGCCCCGTTGGAACTGCGGGGAGTTGCCGTTCGTCGTATCGGCTCGGACCGCGGAATCCCCGAGGAACTGCAGACGACGGACGCCGAGTCCCTCGTCGGTCGCGACGACGTCGACATCGTCGTCGAGGTGATCGGCGGAATCGAGCTCCCTCGCAAGCTGATTCTCTCCTCGCTCAATTCCGGTAAGTCGGTCGTCACCGCCAACAAGGCGCTGCTCGCGGACCACACCGGTGAATTGGCGGAGGCTGCAGAGGCCAACTCGGTCGACCTGTACTTCGAGGCCGCTGTTGCCGGCGCGATCCCCGTGATCCGCCCGCTCACGCAGTCCTTGGCCGGAGACCGTGTCAACAAGGTCGCCGGAATCGTGAACGGCACCACCAACTTCATCCTTTCGGCGATGGACGAGACCGGCGCCGACTACGAGGAGACACTGGCCGAAGCCGGACGCCTCGGATACGCGGAAGCCGATCCGACTGCGGACGTCGAAGGCTACGACGCCGCTGCGAAGGCAGCGATCCTCGCGTCGATCGCGTTCCACACCCGCGTCACTGCCGCGGACGTGTACCGCGAAGGAATCTCCACGATCACCTCTGCCGACCTGGCGTCGGCGAAGGCACTCGACTGCACGATCAAGTTGCTCTCGATCTGCGAGCGCATCGTCACGCCCAAGGGCAAGGAGCGGATTTCCGCTCGCGTGTACCCGGCGCTGGTTCCGCTCAGCCACCCGCTCGCTTCGGTCAACGGCGCGTTCAACGCCGTTGTCGTGGAAGCGGAGAACGCCGGCCGACTCATGTTCTACGGCCAGGGCGCAGGCGGCGCCCCCACCGCTTCCGCGGTGATGGGTGACCTGGTGATGGCGGCGCGTAACAAGGTTCACGGCGGCCGCGGCCCCCGTGAGTCCAAGTACGCCAAGCTCAAGGTCGCCCCGATGGGCGACATCCTCACGCGCTACTACGTGAACATGGAGGTCGCGGACAAGGAAGGCGTGCTGTCCGCAGTCGCCGCCGAGTTCGCCAAGCATGGCGTGAGCATCTCCGTCGTCCGCCAGGAGGGCGCCGGCGCCGGCGCGCGTCTGGTGGTCGTCACTCATGTAGCAACCGACGCGGCTCTGTCCGAGACCGTGGCGGCCCTCAACGAACTCGAATTCGTCACCGCTGTGACCAGCGTGCTGCGACTGGAAGGCACTGAACAATGACCGGCATCGTCAACCCCGTCCACAAGGCATGGCCGGGTCTCATCGAGGCATACCGGGACCGTCTCGCGATCGGTGACAACTGGAAGACCGTCACCCTGCGCGAAGGCGGCACCCCGCTCCTGCCGGCCGGCCACCTCTCCGAGATCACCGGTTGCGACGTCTACCTCAAGGTCGAGGGTCTCAACCCCACCGGTTCCTTCAAGGACCGTGGCATGACTATGGCCGTCACCGACGCCTTGGCCCGTGGCCAGCGCGCAGTTCTGTGTGCGTCCACCGGCAACACCTCCGCCTCGGCCGCTGCGTATGCAGCCAAGGCCGGCATGACCTGCGCCGTGCTCATCCCGCAGGGCAAGATCGCCATGGGCAAGCTTGCGCAGGCAGTCATGCACGGCGCCAAGATCATTCAGGTCCAGGGCAACTTCGACGACTGCCTCGAGTTGGCACGCAAGACCACGGCGGAATTCCCCACCATCGGTCTGGTCAACTCGGTCAACCCGGTGCGCATCGAAGGTCAGAAGACCGCGGCATTCGAGATCATGGACGTGCTCGGCAAGGCTCCCGACGTGCACGCCCTCCCGGTCGGAAACGCCGGAAACATCACCGCGTACTGGCGCGGTTACTCGGAGTACTACGCCGACGGTCTGACCACGGTCAAGCCCCGCATGCTCGGCGTTCAGGCTGCCGGTGCGGCTCCGCTGGTCAACGGCGCACCCGTCAAGGATCCCGAAACCATCGCTACCGCAATCCGAATCGGTTCCCCCGCTTCCTGGAACGGCGCTGTCGCCGCGAAGGAAGAGTCGAACGGTGCATTCCGTGCCGCCACCGACGAGAAGATCCTCGAGGCTTACCGTTTGATCGCCGCCACCGAGGGCGTCTTCGTCGAACCGGCGTCGGCAGCCAGCGTCGCCGGCCTGCTCGCCGCACGTGCAGAGGGCTGGCTCGAGCCGGGCCTGACCGTCGTGTGCACGGTGACCGGTAACGGTCTCAAGGATCCTGACACGGCTTTGAAGGGTATGCCGAACGTCGAGCCGATCGGTGTCGATCCCGTTGCCGTTGCGGCTGCCCTCGAGCTTGCATAGTGTCCGTGGATTCATCGACCACTCCGCGGAATCCGGTGTCTGACATGACTATAACCCTGCCTATCGGCCTTTCGGTGACTGCTCGCGTCCCGGCCTCGAGTGCAAACTTGGGGCCGGGGTTCGACACCCTCGGTCTGGCGTTGGGGTTGTACGACGAAATCGTGGTCACCACAACGGATTCAGGTCTCCAGATTCGCGTCGAAGGTGAAGGCGCCGCCGACGTCCCTTGGGGTCCTTCGCATCTCGTAGTTCGCGCAATCGAGCGTGGTCTCGAAGCGGCTGGAGTGTGGGCCAGTGGCCTGGACGTGTTGTGCCGCAACGCGATCCCGCATTCACGCGGGCTGGGGTCCTCGGCTTCCGCGGCCGTCGGTGGACTCGCTGCAGCCAACGGTCTGGCACGCGCACTCGATGCCGAGATCGGTTTGACGGAAGAGCAGTTGGTTCAGCTCTCTTCCGAGTTCGAAGGTCACCCGGACAATGCGTCTGCCAGTGTTCTCGGCGGCGCAGTCGTCTCGTGGAGTTGCCCGCCGGCCGTCGAAGGCGACGAGCCGATCTACTCGGCGGCGAAACTCGACGTACATCCCGATATCCGTGCCGTTGCACTGGTTCCCGAGGAACGGTCGTCCACCGCACACACCCGTGGGCTCCTGCCCGAATTGGTTCCGCACCAGGATGCGTCGTTCAACGCGAGCCGCAGTGCACTGGCCGTCGTCGCGCTCACGGCTCGTCCCGATCTGTTGATGGCAGCCACCGAGGATCGCCTGCATCAGGCACAGCGCGCGCCCGCTCTACCGCTCACGACTCGGTGGATCGGCATCCTGCGTGAGGCTGGCATCGCTGCGACCGTTTCCGGAGCAGGTCCCACTGTGTTGGCGCTCAGCACAGAACCTTTCCCCGTCGAACTCGCCGAAGCGGCGCGGGCAGACGGACTCCGTGTGCTCGAATTGGACATCGCCGACGGCGTCGAAGTATCCACGACCACGGTCTGATCCCCGCCTTGGTCCTGGTGATCGCGCACTACCGATCGGTAGTGAACTGACACACCCACTCGTCCAAATTCTTGCCGGACTCAGGTTTGGGCGCTATCCTGGGCTATGTCCGTACATCGTGCGCGTCAGTCGCCGGTGCATCACCAGGGGGCAAAACTCCTTCCCAATCGGGGTCCACAGTCCTTGGCATGATTCTCGCAGGCATGATCCTCGCGCTTGTACCTTCTCCGAAGGTTTGGATCCTCCGCGGATCGAACACTCAGAGGTTCCACAACTCTGGGGTTCACCACACGGGGGAGTGAATCGACGACGAAGGCGCGTTGGGCAGGTTTGCGAGCGCATGAAAAGTTTGAGGCGAGAGTTTCCGACAATCATGTGACGGCGGACAAGCCGGCAGTTCTGGACAGCAACCACGTACGGCACCACCGAGTTCGGTATTCAATCGAACTGCGGGACGAACCCTCGACTTTGCGCAGTGCGAGTGAGGGAAGGAAAGGACCTCCGTGACCGATACGGACCTCATCGCCACTTCTGCACCCGCCGGGTCGGAATCAGGCGACAATTCTCAGGCGTCATCTTCAGCATCGAACGGTGCGGTGGCGACCTCCACGAAGCGTGCCGAAACGCGCCGTGGTGCCGGACTCTCCGGCATGGTGCTCACCGAACTCCGCACTCTTGCGGGTGAACTGGGCATCAAAGGCACTTCCGGCATGCGCAAGGGCGACCTGATCGCAGCCATCAAGGAGCGCCAGGGCGGCAGCGCAAAGGCTGCACCCGCACAGAGCGAACTCACGCTCGACGACGCACCCGTAGCGCGCACCCGTGCCAAGAGCACTCGCGCAGCACGTACCGAAACCCCCGCAGCCGAAACGGCTCCCGCGGCAGAATCCGCTCCTGCCGAGGCAGCGCCTGCGCGTACCGAATCCGCCGAGGATTCCGATCAGAGCGCACCCCGTCGCGGACGTCAGCGTCGCGGCGCCGCTCGTCGTGCAGGTTCGCCCGACCAGGGTGAACTGAGCATCGAGCAGGAATCTCCTTCGGCCAAGTCCGACTCGGACACCTCGAAGGCCGCGGACACCGCGAAGGCCGCCGACGCCGCGAAGGTCAACGAGACCGCCAAGGCTGAGGCTCCGGCCGAGCGTCCGGCGCGCACCGAGGGCAAGTCCGACGCTGATCAGGCTCCCGCCGAGCAGGGCAACGAGCGTCCCCGCCGCGAGCGCAACCGCGACAACCAGGGCCAGCGCGACAACCAGGGCCAGCGGGACAACCAGGGCCAGCGCGACAACCAGGGCAACCGGGGCAACCAGGACCGTCAGGACCGCGGTAACCAGAACAACGCAGGCCAGAACAACGCCGGTCCGCGTTCGGACAACCGCAACAACGGCCCGGACGACGACGAAGAGGGTGGACGCGGACGCCGCGGACGCCGCTTCCGTGAGCGTCGTGGCCGTGGTCGCGACCGCGGAGAGGGTGGCGCACCCAACGATTCGCGCGAGACCGAGATCCGTGAGGACGACGTCCTGCAGCCGGTCGCCGGCATCCTCGACGTCCTCGACAACTACGCCTTCGTGCGTACGTCCGGGTACCTCGCCGGTCCCAACGACGTCTACGTCTCCATGAACCTGATCCGCAAGAACGGCCTTCGCCGTGGCGACGCCATCACCGGTGCCGTCCGGGTCTCGCGTGACGGTGAGCAGGGCAGCCAGCGTCAGAAGTTCAACCCGCTGGTCCGTATCGACACGGTCAACGGCGGCGACGTCGAGGCCGCGAAGAAGCGCCCCGAGTTCAACAAGCTCACGCCGCTGTACCCGAACCAGCGTCTGCGCCTCGAGACTGAGCAGCACATTCTCACCACGCGTGTCATCGACCTGGTGATGCCCATCGGTAAGGGCCAGCGTGCCCTCATCGTGAGCCCGCCCAAGGCCGGTAAGACCAGCGTGTTGCAGGCGATCGCGAATGCCGTCGCCACCAACAATCCTGAGTGCTACTTGATGGTCATCCTCGTGGACGAGCGTCCCGAGGAAGTGACCGACATGCAGCGCAGCGTGAAGGGTGAGGTCATTTCCTCCACCTTCGACCGCCCGCCGGGAGATCACACCGCAGTTGCCGAACTGGCAATCGAGCGTGCGAAGCGCCTGGTCGAGATGGGTAAGGACGTCGTCGTACTGCTCGACTCCATCACGCGTCTGGGTCGTGCGTACAACAACTCCTCGCCGGCATCGGGACGCATCCTCTCCGGTGGTGTCGACTCGACCGCCCTGTACCCGCCGAAGCGTTTCCTCGGTGCTGCCCGCAACATCGAGAACGGTGGATCGCTCACCATCATCGCTACTGCAATGGTCGAGACCGGATCCACCGGCGACACCGTGATCTTCGAAGAGTTCAAGGGCACCGGCAACGCCGAGCTCAAGCTCGATCGCAAGATCGCCGAACGCCGCGTCTTCCCGGCCGTGGACGTCAACCCGTCCAGCACGCGTAAGGACGAGCTGCTTCTGAGCCCGGACGAAGCTGCGGTGCTGCACAAGCTCCGCCGCGTCCTGTCCGGTCTGGACTCGCATCAGGCGATCGATCTGCTGATCGATCGACTGAAGAAGAGCAAGAACAACCTCGAGTTCCTGATGCAGGTCTCCAAGACCGCACCGGGTGCGATCGACGACTGATCGACTCGACGTCAAAAGGCCCACAACCAGCTGGTTGTGGGCCTTTTGCGTGGACGGAACAAAACCGAGGTGCAGTGCGTTGACAACTTCGTACAGCCACCCCGAGGCGTGTGAGACGCGGAATTTCTGGTGAAGTACCGCATCTGGCATACTGAACGGCCGAGTCCGGTTCCGGTTCACGATGTCGATTGGCGACGTCGACCCGGCGACCATTGAAAGGGACACCATGAAGGCAGGAATCCACCCAACCTACGTAGCGACCACCGTCGTCTGCGGTTGCGGTAACACGTTCGAGACCCACAGCACCAAGGAGTCCGGACGCATCAACGTCGAGGTTTGCTCGCAGTGCCACCCGTTCTACACCGGCAAGCAGAAGATTCTCGACACCGGTGGACGCGTCGCTCGCTTCGAGGCTCGCTACGGCAAGCGTGCAGACAGCAAGGTCCCGGCCACCGAGTCCTAGCTGTTCCGCCGACGCCCGATTTGCCATGTGCAGATCGGGCGTCGGCTTTTTTGTGCCTGCACTCGGTTTGCGCGTTTCCCGGGTGCCGGCGTCGCACTATCTTCAAGCGCGCACCGTAGGAATCGAAACTCAGAGCGGAGCGAACCATGGCAGGCGCAACCCAGCCCTCGGCCATCGACGACATCTTGGCGGAGCACGCCGGTCTCGAAGCACAGATGTCCGATCCGGCGCTGCACAACGACCCTGCTGCTGCCAGGCGCGTCGGTAAGCGGTTCTCCGAGCTCTCGCCGATCATGTCGACGTACAACAAGCTCACGGCCGCGCAGGACGATCTGGAAGCCGCGCGCGAACTCGCTGCCGACGATTCCAGCTTCGCCGCCGAGATCCCCGATCTCGAAGCCGAGGTCGCGCAACTCGAGCAGACGCTGACCGATCAGTTGGCACCCCGAGATCCGCATGACGGCGACGACATCGTCCTCGAAGTGAAGTCCGGTGAGGGTGGCGAAGAATCCGCACTCTTTGCCTCGGACCTGGCCCGCATGTACGTCCGCTACGCGGAACGGCACGGCTGGCGCGTCGAGATTCTCGACGCGACGGTCTCCGATCTCGGCGGATACAAGGAAGCCACACTGTCGATCAAGAGCAAGTCCGATACCCCGGACGGAGTGTGGGCGCGGCTCAAGTTCGAGGGCGGCGTTCACCGCGTGCAGCGAGTGCCCGTCACCGAATCCCAGGGACGCGTTCACACTTCGGCTGCGGGCGTTCTGGTGTACCCGGAACCCGAAGAGGTCGAGCAGGTCCAGATCGACGAAAGTGACCTGCGTATCGACGTCTACCGTTCGTCCGGCAAGGGCGGTCAGGGCGTCAACACCACGGACTCCGCTGTTCGAATCACGCACCTTCCGACCGGCATCGTCGTCACCTGTCAGAACGAGCGCTCGCAGCTTCAGAACAAGGCTCGCGCCATGCAGGTGCTGGCAGCCCGTTTGCAGGTAGTCGCCGAGGAGGCCGCGGACGCGGAAGCGTCGGCAGGCCGCCAGAGCCAGGTACGGACGGTGGACCGTTCGGAGCGCATCCGCACCTACAACTTCCCTGAGAACCGCATCACCGATCACCGCATCGGATTCAAGTCGCACAACCTCGACGCGGTGCTCGACGGTGAGCTCGACGCACTCCTCGACGCATTGGGCAAGGCGGACCGAGAGGCGCGTCTCGCGGCCGAGTAGATGCAGACCATGACGGACCTCCACCCCGCCGGGAACTCGGTGAACCGCGTGTCGGTCGAGCGTGGCAGGCTGTACCCGTGAGTCGACTTCCACTTCGTTTGGCGCTGATCGAAGCTGCAAAACAGCTCGACGCCGCAGGTGTGCCCAGCCCACGCACCGACGCCGAGTTGTTGGCGTCCCACCTGCTCGGTGTCGAACGCACGCGCCTCGGATTGATTCCGTTGGTCGATCCCGAGGTCATCGCGGCGTTCGACGAGTTGGTTGCGCAACGCGTGAAGCGGATTCCGTTGCAGCACATCATCGGAGTCGCGTCGATGGGCAACATCGACGTCGCTGTCGGTCCGGGTGTGTTCATTCCGCGGCCCGAAACCGAACTGCTCATGGGTTGGGCGCTCTCGTTCCTCGAAGGTTGCGGAAGCAAGCCGCCGGTAGTGCTGGACCTGTGCACGGGATCGGGTGTCCTCGCGCTGTCCATCGCCGAGGCTCGCCCCGACGCAGTCGTGCACGCCGTGGAGAAGGAGCCCGCCGCGCTGGCGTGGGCGCGTCGTAATGCCGCCGACCGCGAAGCCGCCGGTGATACGCCGATCCACCTGCATCAGGGCGATGTCACCGATCGGAACCTGTTGCCAGGGCTCGAGGGTGGCGTCGATCTGGTCGTGTCCAATCCGCCGTACATCCCCGAAGGCGCGCAATTGCAGCCTGAGGTCATGGATTACGACCCACACACCGCGCTGTTCGGTGGTGCCGACGGCCTGTCCGTCATCAAACCCATGATCAGCAACATCGCGCGGTGGCTTCGCATCGGCGGTGCGGCGGGCATCGAGCACGACGACACCAACGGTGACGGCGTCGCTGCGCTGTTCTCGGCGCGTCGGGTATTCGGCGAGGTCGCGCAGCATCCCGATCTTGCCGGTCGTCCGCGATTCGTCGTCGCCAGACGCGTCGCCACCGACGTCGAAGCCCAGCGGAATCGAACGCCCGAAGCGCAGAGTGAAAGGATGGCTGAGTGAGCACCGTGTACGACTGCAGTCAGACAGATTCCCGAACCGCAGGCTTGGCCGCCGCGAAGAACGCGCTCAAGGCCGGCCGACTCGTAGTTCTCCCTACCGACACCCTCTACGGACTCGCCGCCGACGCGTTCGACAGCGAAGCTGTCACGAGTCTGTTGCGCGCCAAGGGCCGCGGACGAGACATGCCCGTCCCGGTTCTGGTCGGATCGTGGAACACCATCGACGGACTCGTCTACAGCGTGCGCCCGCAGGCGCGGGATTTGATCCGCGCGTTCTGGCCCGGTGGACTGAGCTTGGTCGTCGAGCAGGCACCTTCACTCGCCTGGGACCTGGGCGATACCCGAGGAACCGTCATGCTTCGCATGCCCTTGCACCCGGTTGCCCTCGAATTGTTGCGCGATGTCGGTCCGCTTGCCGTCTCGAGCGCGAACATTTCGGGGCGTCCGCCTGCCACCACCGCCGAGGAAGCCCGCGATCAGCTAGGCGGCTCTGCCAGCGTGTACCTCGACGGAGGCAAGGCCGAACACGCCGTTGCTTCCACGATCGTCGACCTGACCGGCAATTCACCGCGTATCTTGCGAGTGGGTGCCGTCTCGGCAGAATCCATCGCCGAGGTATTGGGCACCAGTCCGGAAAGCCTCGTAGAGGGAGTTTCGTAACGATGGTCGGCGCCGGCGGCGAGCGCGCGGGGGAATCCACGTACTGGGGACCGGATTTCGGTGAGCTTGCCACGGCAGATCCCGAGATCGCGGCTATTGCGCTGGCCGAACTCGAGCGTCAGCGCGGCGGGCTTCAACTCATTGCGAGCGAGAACTTCACCAGCCCCGCGGTACTGGCCGCCTTGGGCTCGACCCTGAGCAACAAGTACGCCGAGGGCTATCCGGGTCGGCGTTACTACGGCGGGTGCGAGTACGTCGACGCAGCCGAGAATCTGGCGATCGACCGGGCAAAAGCACTGTTCGGCGCTGAGCACGTCAACGTACAACCGCATTCGGGGGCCACTGCGAACCTCGCGGTGTACGCCGCATTCGCCAAGCCCGGCGACACCGTACTGGCGATGAGTTTGCCGCACGGTGGGCATCTGACTCACGGATCTCGGGTCAGCTTTTCGGGGCAGTGGTTCACCACCGTTCCCTATCACGTCGATTCGGCCACCGAATTGATCGACTACGACGAGGTTCGCGCCCTGGCTCTGGCGCACAAGCCGAAGATCATCGTCGCCGGCGCGACCGCATACTCTCGCACCATTGACTTCGCAGCCTTCCGCTCGATCGCAGACGAGGTCGGTGCGATCCTGTGGGTCGACGCCGCCCACTTCATCGGACTCGTGGCCGGCCAGGCGATACCGTCGTGCCTTCCCTATGCCGACGTAGTCTCCGCGACGACGCACAAGGTCCTCAGGGGCCCGCGCGGTGGAATGATCCTGTGCCGCAGCCGGCATGCCTCGGCTGTCGATCGCGCGGTCTTCCCCTTCATCCAGGGTGGGCCGATGATGCACGCGATCGCAGCGAAGGCGGTGGCATTCAAAGAAGCGTCGACACCGGAATATCGTTGGTATGCAAAGGAAGTGGTTGCTAACGCGTCGGCGCTCGCGCAGTCGTTGGAAGCTCGCGGTCTGCGCACCGTGTCCGGTGGAACCGACACCCATCTGGCGCTTCTCGATCTGCGCGCAAGCGGGGTCACCGGAGTCGACGCCGAGCGCAGGTGCGGCCTGGCATCGATCACTCTCAACAAGAACGCAATTCCGTTCGATCCGCAATCGCCGGCCGTCACGTCCGGCATGCGTGTCGGATCCGCAGCCGTGACGACACAGGGTTTCAACCGTTCCGACATGAGCGTCGTGGGGGAGTTGATCGCGCGCGCAGTTGTCGCGGACCCCGCCACTACGTCCGGTGAGGCCGAGTTGGCATCAGTTGCCGACGGCGTTCGCGAACTGGTTCGGGCAAAGCCTGCCTATCCCCGCCAAACGGGTGATCTCGCGCAGTGATCACTACCTACGAAGCGACCTCATATCTTGCACAGGGGGGCGGGGGAGCAGGTGTCCCCATCCGTGAACTGCTGCTCGTGCTGTGCACGGCGGCGGTGGTGACCTACTTGGCGACTGGCGCAGTCCGGTTGTTCGCGCTGCGGTTCGGCGCTGTCGCCATACCGCGTGATCGGGACGTGCATGTCGAGCCGATTCCGCGTCTCGGTGGCGTCGGAATGTACATCGGCATGGCTGTCGGCCTGCTGTTCGCCCAGCAGTTGCCCGCGCTCACAAGGGGTTTCGGCTTCGGGAGTCCTGACGTTCATGCCGCACTCGTTGCGGGAGCCGTCATCGTCCTCGTGGGCGTGATCGACGACAGGTGGGGTCTCGACGCTCTCACCAAGTTCGTGGGTCAGGTGACTGCTGCCGGAGTTCTTGTCGTGATGGGCGTCAGTTGGTTCATCATCTACAACCCGTTCGGCGGTGACGGCGGGTCCACCATCATTCTCGATCAGATTCAATCCGGACTGTTCACGGTTGCTGTTGCCGTGGCAACCATCAACGCCATGAACTTCGTCGACGGTCTCGACGGGCTGGCCGCCGGGTTGGGGCTTATCGCTGCCCTGGCCATCCTCATCTTCTCGATCGGTCTACTGCACGATCAGGGCGGCGACGCGAGTGTCTACCCGCCGGCGATGATTGCCGCGGCATTGGCAGGCGCTTGTCTCGGTTTTCTTCCACACAACTTCAACCCGGCGCGAATTTTCATGGGCGATTCCGGGTCGATGTTGATCGGTCTGATGCTGGCTGCGATCTCCACCAGCGCGTCCGGACGTATTCCGCTTGCTGCCTACGGAACCCGGGATCTGGTCGGCCTTCTTGCGCCGTTGTTGCTGGTCGGGGCTGTGATGTTCATCCCGATGCTGGACATGCTCCTGGCCGTGATCCGCCGGACGAAAGCGGGCGTCAGTCCGTTCAGTCCGGACAAGATGCACCTGCATCATCGACTCTTGCAGATCGGACACTCGCACCGACGAGTCGTGCTGGTCATCTACCTGTGGGTCAGCGTTCTGGCCTTCGGCGCGGTCGGATCGTCGCTGCTCAATCGGCAACTGGTCGTCGTACTCGTTGCGGCAGGTTTGGTCCTTGCACTGTTCTTCACCGCTGTGCCGTCTTTGATCGATCGCAAGCAGCAGCGGCGCTAGCCACTTTTTCCGATCCATTACCCTTGGGCATCGTGACGAACACGCCGCAGCCTGTACCTGCCTCGCAACCCATCCCTGATTCGACCGCAGCCATGAAGTCGGCCGTGAAGTGGGGTGTCATGGGGCTGATCGCGCTGGCCGTGGTCGGCGCGCTCCTGGGCGGGCTCTTCGCCGGTAAGGAAGGCGTCTACGGCGCTTTGATCGGCGCAGCTGTCGGCGGCGGGTTCATCCTGTTCACGGCGCTGGGCGTGCTGCTCACGGCAAAGCTACCCGCGCTCACGGCCGGCGCAGTTCTGCTCGGTACCTGGCTGCTGAAGATGATTCTCGCGATGGTGGTTCTGTTTGTCCTTTCGGACATGGATTTCTACAACAAGACCGCCCTCGTCCTGGTCATCATCATGTCGCTGGTCGTGGTGCTCGGAGCGGAGACCTACGGTGTTCTGGGAACCAAAACTCCGTACGTCGATCCCACTCCCAGCAGCAACGTCGACGACGCTGAGTAGTACTACAAGACGTAACTAATCGGACTTCCAGGTACCCCATCTACACAATGTCGTAGATGACTTGATAAGGTTCGGTTCAAGCGAGAGCAATGGTGGGCCGAGTAACACTCAGCCGACGATGCCATGTGCTCGCAGGTGGTCGAAATTCTGACCGCTGAGTCGACGAGAGTCGCCGACACCGACAGACGCCAGGCCCCTCTAGGGTTCTCCAGCTGCTGACGAATGCGCGAGTCGAACTTGTCGACTTGTAGATCGTCAATGTCCGATCGAACCGCAGTCAATGATGGCTGCGGACCGACTACGGGAGAGAACGCTGAGCGTCACCACCCTGGCCGCGGATGAATTCCATGCGCCGTCACTAGACGATTTTTTCCCGCCCTCCGTGTTGATTCACGCGGGCCCCTTCGAGCTCGACCGTCTGATGCTGATCCGTCTGCTGATGTCGGTGCTGGTCGCAGCGTTCTTCGTGATCGCGATGCGCAGCCCTCGACTGGTTCCCCGCGGACTTCAGAACGCAGCTGAGCTTGCGCTCGACTTCGTTCGCATCAACATCGCCGAGGAGATCCTGGGCAAGGAACAGGGCAAGCGCTTCCTGCCGGTCATCACGACGATCTTCTTCATCGTGGTTGCCAGCAACCTGGCCAGCATCATTCCTTTCCTGAACATCTCGCCGAACGCGCGAATCGGTATGCCGCTGGTACTCGCAGCGCTCGCCTACATCGTGTTCAACTACGTGGGAATCAAGAAGTACGGCTTCTTCAAGTACGTCAAGAGCAGCATCGTCGTTCCCGGCGTCCCGTTGCCCTTGCACTTCCTGTTGGTGCCCATCGAGTTCATCTCGACCTTCATCCTGCGTCCGTTCACGCTGATGGTTCGTCTTATGGCCAACATGTTGGCCGGCCACATCCTGCTGGTGCTGTTCTTCAGCGCGACGAACTACTTCTTCTTCGTGTCCGGCGGATTCCAGGCAATCTTCGGTGTTCCGTCGATCATTGCCGGTATCGCATTCACGTTCTTCGAGCTGCTGGTCATCTTCCTGCAGGCTTACGTGTTCGCGCTGCTGACCGCGGTGTACATCGATCTGGCGCTCCACGCCGACGAGCACTGACCTTTTACCTCCTCACCAGCTACACCAAGAACTGAGCCTCTTGCCGAATCCGGCGGAGGTCAACAGAAAGGGAATGGAACACCATGAGCATCGCTTACCTCGCTCAGGAAGTTGTCGAGACCAAGGCGCGCGGCTACGGAGCCATCGGCTACGGCCTCGCAGCAATCGGCCCCGGCATCGGCGTGGGCATCGTTGTGGGCAAGGCAATCGAAGGCATGGTCCGCCAGCCCGAGATGGCCGGCCAGGTTCGTACCACCATGTTCCTCGGTATTGCATTCACCGAGGCCCTCGCATTGATCGGCCTTGTCGCCGGTTTCATTTTCTAAGACAGACATGGGAGCCACCTTCGCAGTGCTCGCGGCAACAGAGGAGACGACACACAATCCTCTCGTGCCCGAGACATACGACATCGTGTGGTCCGCGGTTGCGCTCGTCGTAGTCGGTTTTGTCTTCTGGAAGCTCGTTCTTCCGAAGTTCCAGAAGGTCTTGGCCGAACGCACCGAGCAGATCGAGGGCGGCATCAAGAAGGCCGAAGACGCACAGGCAGAGGCGGCAGCAGCGCTCGAGCAGTACCGCGCACAGCTCGCCGAAGCTCGTACCGAGGCAGCGCAGATCCGTGAGGAAGCGCGTACCCAGGGTCAGCAGATCATCGCTGACATGAAGGTTCAGGCGCAGGACGAGAGCGACCGCATCGTGGCCGCAGGCCACAGCCAGCTCGTTGCCCAGCGCCAGCAGATCGTCGCTGAGCTCCGCTCGGATCTCGGCAAGACCGCTGTAGACCTGGCCGAGAAGGTCATCGGTGAGTCCCTCGCCGACGACGTGAAGCGCGCCGGAACGGTTGATCGATTCCTCAACGAGCTCGACACCGTCAGCGCTGATTCAGCCAGGAAGTGAGCAACATGTACGCAGCGAGCCGTGAAGCCTTGGCGCAGACTCGTTCTGCGCTGAGCAGTGCCCTGGGCGCCGTCTCTGCAGGAGCCGCAACTGCTGCTTCTGCTCAGGCTGGGTCCGAGCTCTTCTCGGTGGTCGAGGTACTCGACGGCCAGCGCGCTCTTCGCAGCGCGCTGGCTGACGCTTCGGCACCGGCCGCTGGTCGCCAGGCTTTGGCAGAGCAGTTGTTCTCCGGAAAGGTCGGCGCCGAGGCGCTCGCCACCGTGAAGGCAGCTGCAGGCCAGGACTGGTCTGCGGCCCGCGACTTGGTCAACTCGCTCGAACTGCTCGGACGCGAAGCTCTGCTCCGCGCCGCAGCCGATCAGAGCCAGTTGGACACCGTTGAGGACGAGCTCTTCCGTCTCGGCCGCATCGTGGCAGGGGATCCCAGCCTGGAGCAGACGCTCTCGGATCTGTCGGTTCCCGCAGCCCGCAAGCGTGAGTTCCTCTCCCGCTTGCTCTACGGCAAGGTCACCGCGGTCACCGAGGCACTCGCCGGACAGGCCGTCGGCCGGTTGAAGTCTGCGCCCGCAGACACTTTCGATCAGCTGTCGAATCTTGCCGCAGCGCAGCGCGATACCACCGTTGCTCACGTTCGCAGCGCCTCGGCGTTGAGCTCGGAGCAGTCGGATCGCTTGGCCAGCACTCTTACCCGCACCTACGGGAAGCCGGTAGCAGTACACGTCGAGGTCGATCCAGAACTCCTCAGCGGCTTGGTCGTCCGGGTGGGCGACGAGGTTATCGACGGCAGCGCAGCGGGTCGACTCGCAGCACTGCGGAAGAACCTCAAGTAGTCCTTCAGCCGAACACATACTCCAGATCTTTTCGAAGACCAGACACCGAGAGCAGGAAAAACATGGCGGAGCTGACGATCTCCTCCGACGAGATCCGTAGCGCGATCGACAACTACACCGCGAGCTACTCCCCGGAGGCCTCCCGTGAGGAGGTCGGCACAGTGACCGACACCAGTGACGGCATTGCGCACGTCTCTGGCCTGCCTTCGGCTATGTCCAACGAGCTGTTGGAGTTCCCCGGTGGAATCGTCGGCGTCGCGCTCAACCTGGATGCCACCGAAATCGGTGCCGTCATCCTTGGCGATTACCAGAACATCCAAGAAGGCCAGGAAGTAAAGCGCACGGGCGACGTTCTGTCGGTTCCCGTCGGCGATGCTTTCCTCGGCCGCGTCATCGACCCGCTGGGTGCGCCCATCGACGGCCTCGGCGAGATCGAGAGCACCGAAAACCGCGCACTCGAACTGCAGGCTGCTTCGGTGCTCGAGCGTCAGCCGGTCGAAGAGCCGCTCCAGACCGGTATCAAGGCTATCGACGCCATGACCCCGATCGGCCGCGGCCAGCGCCAGCTCATCATCGGCGACCGCAAGACCGGCAAGACCGCGGTCTGCATCGACGCCATCCTGAACCAGAAGGCCAACTGGGATTCCGGCGATGTCAACAAGCAGGTGCGCTGCATCTACGTTGCCATCGGTCAGAAGGGTTCCACCATCGCGGGCGTCAAGGCTGCCCTCGAGGAGAAGGGCGCGATGGAGTACACCACCATCGTTGCTGCTCCGGCATCTGATTCCGCAGGCTTCAAGTGGCTCGCACCGTACACCGGCTCGGCCATCGGCCAGCACTGGATGTACCAGGGCAAGCACGTTCTGGTCGTGTTCGACGACCTGACCAAGCAGGCAGAGGCGTACCGCGCCATCTCGCTCCTGCTGCGTCGCCCGCCGGGACGCGAGGCTTACCCCGGTGACGTCTTCTACTTGCACTCCCGTCTGCTGGAGCGTTCGGCGAAGCTGTCCGACGCACTCGGCGGTGGCTCGCTGACGGCTCTGCCGATCATCGAGACCAAGGCGAACGACGTCTCGGCTTACATCCCGACCAACGTCATCTCGATCACCGACGGTCAGGTGTTCCTCGAGTCCGACCTGTTCAACAAGGGCGTTCGCCCCGCGATCAACGTCGGTATCTCGGTCTCCCGCGTCGGTGGCGCTGCACAGACCAAGGGCATGAAGAAGGTTTCCGGTTCGCTGCGTCTGGAACTGGCTCAGTTCCGTGAGCTCGAAGCGTTCTCCGCCTTCGCATCCGACCTCGACGCTGCCTCCAAGGCTCAGCTCGAGCGCGGTGCCCGTCTGGTCGAGCTGCTCAAGCAGGATCAGTACAGCCCGATCCCCGTCGAGGACCAGATCGTCTCGATCTACCTCGCCGGCGAAGGCATCTTCGACAGCGTTCCGATCGGCGACGTCCGTCGCTTCGAGAAGGAACTGCTCGAAGACCTCAAGCACTCGGCTGCAGGCGTCTACTCCAGCATCAACGGCGGTAAGGCACTCGATGCCGACAACGCTGCTGAGCTGATCGCTGCAACGAACAAGTTCAAGGAAGGCTTCATCGCATCCGACGGAAGCCGGGTCGTGAACGAAGCCGAGGCTGACGCTTTGGGCGCCGACGAGGTCGCGAACGAGCAGATCAACGTCAAGCGCAAGACCGTCAGCAAGTGACGTACGCGCCCATGACACTGCGAATTCCGAAGGGAGAGTGATTGATCGATGGCGAGCATTCTCGAATTGCGGTCTCGTATCAAGTCGGTCAACTCGACCAAGAAGATCACCAAGGCACAGGAACTGATCGCGACTTCGCGTATCACCAAGGCTCAGATTCGCGTCGCCGCGTCCAAGCCGTATGCCGAGGAGATCACGAAGGTACTCACCGAATTGGCGAGTGCGTCTGCTTCGCTCGATCACCCGTTGCTCAACGAGCGTCCGGAGCCCAAGCGGGCTGCCGTGCTTGTTGTCACCAGTGACCGCGGCATGTGTGGCGGCTACAACTCCAACGTCCTCAAGCAGGCAGAAGAGCTCATGGCTCTCCTCCGCAGCGAGGGCAAGGAGCCGGTCGTCTACGTGCTCGGTTCCAAGGGGCTCGGCTACTACACGTTCCGCGGCCGCGACATCGGTGCTGCGTGGACGGGCTTCTCGCAGGATCCGGGTTACTCGGATGCAGCGAAGGCCAGCCGCCACCTGGTGGAGCTGTTCATGGCTGGTTCGGGTAACCAGGTTGCCGCTCCGAACGGTGAAGGCACGATCGAGGGCGTCGACGAACTCCATATCGTCTATACCCGTTTCGTGTCGATGCTGACGCAGACTCCCGAGGTTCGCCGCATGGCTCCTCTCGAGGTCTTCGTGTCGGAAGAGCGCATCGAACTCGGTGACGACATGCTGACCAACGGCCACGACGACGACCATGACAATGGCCCCGTCGCGGACTTCAGCTTCGAGCCCGAGCCCGAGAAGCTTCTCGGCGCTCTTCTCCCGAAGTACGTCAGCACTCGTATCTTCTCGTCGCTTCTCGATGCTGCGGCATCGGAGTCGGCAGCCCGTCGTACAGCTATGAAGGCCGCGACGGACAACGCAAACGAACTGGTGAACACGTTGAGCCGTCAGGCCAACCAGGCTCGCCAGGCCCAGATCACCCAGGAAATCAGCGAGATCGTCGGCGGCGCCAACGCGCTCGCCTCGAGCGCAGGAAGTGACTAGCACATGACCGCAGCAGTAACCGAAAACAACGGGGCAGGTTCGGCTTCGGCCGTAGCCGGCCGCGTCGTGCGGGTCATCGGTCCCGTCGTGGACGTTGAATTCCCGCGTGGCGCTGTTCCTGAACTGTTCAACGCCCTGAACGCCGAGATCACGCTTCCCTCGGTCGCCAAGACGCTGACGCTCGAGGTTGCACAGCACCTCGGTGACAACCTGGTCCGCACCGTCTCCATGCAGCCCACCGACGGCCTCGTCCGCGGCACTGCAGTGACCGACTCGGGCAAGCCGATCTCGGTTCCCGTCGGTGACGTCGTCAAGGGCCACGTGTTCAACGCACTGGGCGATTGCCTCGACACCCCGGGCCTCGGCCGCGACGGCGAGCAGTGGGGCATCCACCGCAAGCCACCAGCCTTCGATCAGCTCGAAGGTAAGACCGAGATCCTCGAGACCGGCATCAAGGTCATCGACCTCCTCACCCCGTACGTCAAGGGTGGAAAGATCGGCCTGTTCGGTGGCGCCGGCGTCGGCAAGACCGTTCTGATCCAGGAAATGATCACGCGTATCGCTCGCGAGTTCTCGGGCACCTCGGTGTTCGCAGGCGTCGGCGAGCGTACCCGTGAGGGCACCGACCTCCACCTGGAAATGGAAGAGATGGGCGTCCTCCAGGACACCGCCCTTGTCTTCGGCCAGATGGACGAGCCGCCCGGAACGCGTATGCGCGTCGCCCTGTCCGCACTGACGATGGCGGAGTACTTCCGCGACGTTCAGGGCCAGGACGTTCTGCTGTTCATCGACAACATCTTCCGCTTCACGCAGGCAGGCTCCGAGGTTTCCACCCTCCTCGGCCGTATGCCTTCGGCAGTGGGCTACCAGCCCACGCTGGCGGACGAGATGGGTGAGCTCCAGGAGCGCATCACCTCGACCCGTGGTCGCTCGATCACCTCGCTGCAGGCTATTTACGTGCCCGCCGACGACTACACCGACCCCGCGCCGGCTACGACGTTCGCGCACCTCGATGCCACAACCGAGCTCTCGCGCCCGATTTCGCAGATGGGTATCTACCCCGCTGTGGATCCACTGAGCTCGACCTCCCGCATCCTGGAGCCCGGCATCGTCGGTGCCGAGCACTTCCGCGTTGCCAACGAGGTCAAGCGCATCCTGCAGAAGTACAAGGAACTGCAGGACATCATCGCCATCCTTGGTATGGACGAGCTTCAGGAAGAGGACAAGGTCCTCGTCGGCCGCGCCCGTCGTATCCAGAAGTTCCTCGGCCAGAACTTCATCGTTGCCGAGAAGTTCACCGGTGAGCCCGGCTCCGTCGTGCCGCTCCGCGACACGATCGAAGCCTTCGACCGCGTCTGCAAGGGCGAGTTCGACCACCTGCCCGAGCAGGCATTCAACAGCTGCGGTGGACTCGACGACGTCGAGGCTGCAGCCAAGAAGATGGCCGGGAAGTAGTCCACGATGGCTGAGATGACCGTAGAACTCGTTGCCGTCGAGCAGCGCTTGTGGTCTGGTTCGGCGACGCTGGTCAGCGCTCAGACCACCGAGGGTGAAATCGGAATCATGCCTGGGCATGAGCCGGTCCTCGGTCAGCTGATCGAAGGCGGAACCGTGTCGATCACCTCGGTCGACGGCGAGCGTATCGTTGCTGCAGTACACGGAGGATTCCTCTCCGTCACTGCGACGACGGTGACGATCCTTGCCGAGTCCGCGGACATGGCACAGGACATCGACGTCGAGGCAGCCAAGGCTGTCTTGGCCGAGAACTCGGGCGACCTCGAAGCGATTGCGGTCGCCAAGGGTCAGCTCCGGGCCGTCGAGCGCGCGTAAGTTACTCGAGTAAAGCCGCGACGGGAGCCGACGAACAGTGACATTCGGAATGACTGTATTGATCATTCTGGTTGTGCTGCTCGCGGTTCTCGTCGCGGCTTTTCTGTATCGCCTTGTAGTTTTGCGCCGAGGCGGTACTGCTGCACTGCTTCGTGTTTTGCCATCCCCGGGGGACAGCGGGTGGCGGCACGGAATCATTCGCTACGGCGAAACCACTTTCGTTTTCTTCAAGCTGTCGAGTCTGCGGCCCGGCCCGGACTCCAGAATTGATCGTCAAGGTATCGAGGTCGAGAGCCGTCGCTCTCCCTCCGGCACCGAATTCGACATCATGAGCGACGACATTGTCGTCGTGAAGGTCAACGACGGATCGTCGGCCTACGAAATCGCCTTGGACAGTGGGGCATTGACAGCTTTCCTGTCCTGGGTCGAGTCGCGGCCGGACGGGCGCGCCCGTAGGCGACGCACCGCCTGACCGGTCCCGCTCAAGCCCCGGCGCCGGGCTTCCAGAGCACATCGCCTTCAGGGTTTGCCACTCTTCCCATGATGAAGAGCAGATCCGACAACCTGTTGAGGTATTTCGCGGGGAGGACGCTTGTGTCTTCCGGGTTCGCATCGATGGCGGACCAGGCCGCACGCTCCGCACGCCGTGAGACGGTTCTTGCTACGTGAAGCAAGGCACCCAGGGCAGTTCCGCCCGGCAGAATGAACGAATTCAACGGTGCCAGTTGCTCATTGAGCTCATCGCACCATCCTTCGAGTCGATCGATGTAAGCCTGAGTCACTCGCAGTGGTGGGTACTTCGGATTCTCGACTACAGGGGTGGACAAGTCGGCCCCTGCGTCGAAGAGGTCGTTCTGGATCTGGCGCAGCATCGCGAGGAGATTCTCCGGGGGAGTACCGAGGGCAACGGCCACACCGATCGCTGCATTGGTCTCGTCGCAATCCGCGTAGGCGATCAGACGCGGATCGTTCTTGGACACGCGGGAAAAATCGCTGAGGCCCGTGGTCCCGTCGTCGCCGGTCCGGGTGTAGATCTTCGTCAGGTGAACAGACATAGGGCTACGGTACCGGCGCGGTGCCGACGAGGTTGTGGCTCTAGGCTGTGAACCGTGAGTGAGCACTTTCTTGTGACCGGGGGTAACCGCCTCGAAGGTGAAGTACTGGTGGGAGGGGCCAAGAACAGTGTGTTGAAGCTGATGGCCGCTGCGCTGTTGGCCGAAGGCACAACTGTCGTGACCAACTGCCCGGACATTCTCGACGTACCCCTGATGGCGGACGTCTTGCGAGGTCTGGGCTGCGAAGTTGAACTCGAAGACTCCGAAGTGCGGATCACGACGCCGGCCGAGCCGAAGTATCACGCTGACTTCGATGCGGTGAAACAGTTCCGAGCGTCGGTGTGTGTTCTCGGTCCGCTGGTCGCGCGCTGTCGCCGCGCTGTTGTCGCCTTGCCTGGTGGCGACGCCATCGGTTCGAGGCCCCTCGACATGCACCAATCCGGGCTCCGCCTGTTGGGTGCGCGCAGCGAGATCGAACATGGATGTGTAGTTGCCGAGGCAGATGACCTGCACGGCGCTAACATTCGCCTGGTGTTCCCGTCGGTGGGTGCAACCGAGAACATCTTGATGGCAGCGGTCCTTGCCCGTGGTGAGACCGTGATCGACAACGCTGCACGTGAGCCCGAGATCGTGGATCTGTGCAACATGCTCAACGAGATGGGCGCCAAGGTATCTGGCGGCGGAAGTTCGACGCTCACCATTCAAGGCGTCCGCAAGTTGGAACCGACTACGCACCGTGTCATCGGTGATCGGATCGTCGCTGCAACGTGGGGCGTCGCAGCCTCTATGACCAGGGGTGACGTCCGCGTTCGCGGGGTGAACCACAAGCATCTCGGACTGGTCCTCGACAAGCTTCGGACAGCCGGCGCGGAGGTGACGCCCGAGGTCGACGGCTTCCGTGTCATCCAGCGAGAACGGCCTAAGGCGGTCAATTTCGCAACCTTGCCTTACCCCGGATTCCCCACTGACCTGCAGCCGATGGCAATCGGTTTGGCAGCGGTTGCCGAGGGCACGTCGATGATCACCGAGAACGTGTTCGAATCACGCTTCCGATTTGTCGAGGAAATGATCCGACTCGGCGCCGACGCTCGTACTGATGGTCACCATGCTGTGATCCGCGGCGTTCCAGTGTTGTCGAGTGCGCCGGTGTGGTCCTCGGACATTCGGGCCGGCGCCGGGCTCGTGCTTGCCGGCTTGGTCGCGGACGGAACCACCGAAGTTCACGACATCTTCCACATCGACCGTGGGTACCCGCGATTCGTCGAGAATCTCCGTGGACTCGGGGGAGTGATCGAGCGGGTGGGCACCGAATAGGTATCGGTGCTCGGCGTCACACTTGGGCCTAGTCGTCGTTGGTGGAATGACAAAACTGTCTGACCTGGCCTTGGCTGACCAATTCGCTGTAGTGACCAGGCGATTTGTGAATTGATTGAAGGTTCGCGTAACTTATTCCAAGTCAGAGCGACACGGACACCGACTCCCGCTTCACGGCGAGTGACACGAGGTTGTACGAAGTGCCTGACCAAATTTCGAAGTAGTTTCCATCGTGTATGGTTGTGCTTCACCTCCAGTTCTTCCCTGAATGTTTAGCGGTTTGCGCCGATGATCATGATGGGATAGGCTGGAAAAGTTGCCCCGGAGCGGCGGCCATTGGGTCGTGGTGATGGTGTGTGCGTGTTCTTTGAGAACTCAACAGTGTGTCGATGAATGTCAGTGCCAAAATTTTTTGGTACTTCACATCCGCGAA
>NZ_JBHTTG010000012.1:0-128258 GCF_042794655.1 Rhodococcus sp. NPDC056516
TCAAATCACTAGCAAAAAAACTCAACTAGCAAAAAATGTGTCGGCAACCATTCAGACGGAAGAATGAACAATCACCGACGAAAAATACTCACACCCCGAACATCAGAACCGAAACCCGAAGGCCCGGAACATCATCCGACATGCGAAGTACCAAAAAATATTTGGCACTGACATTCATCGACACACTGTTGAGTTCTCAAAGAACACGCACACACCATCACTTCAACCAGGTTGAAAGCTCCGGGGCAAGGGTTACAATCTTAGCTTGTTCGCTCCAGGGAAGCAAGTTCCCGCTGAGCGTGATTGTCTCCGACTTCGTCCAACCGCGTGTCCCCGGCCTCTCGGTCGGGGTTGGTGTCCGTGTCGCTCTGACTTGGACAAAGTTACGCGAATGAAAACTGAGCGTCAAACGTGCAGGTCGCAGGTGTTCGTCAGGTTAAATCCGCTGGTAGCCCGCCCGCAGGCGGGCCACCAGCGGCCACAGGAGCCCCGCAAGACAACTGTGACCCCACACACGTCAGTTCGGAAGGATTTTCACGCCGGCGAAGTTGCGCTTTCCGCGCCGGACGACCAACCAGCTGCCGTGAAGCAGATCGGATGCGGTGGGCTCCCAGTCGTCGGCCGACACCTTCTGGTTGTTCACCGAAGCGCCGCCCTCTTTCACTGCGCGTCGAGCAGCTCCCTTGCTCTCACACAGACCGCTCGTCACGAGCAGATCGATGATCGTGCGCGGCTCCCCCGCCGCCAATTCGCTGACAGATGCTTCTTTCAGCGCGGCGGCGAGCGTCGACTCGTCGAGTTCCGCCAGCTCCGCCTTGCCGAACAACGCCTGGCTGGCGAGCTCGACAGCACGGGTGTTGTGTTCTCCGTGAACCAAGGTCGTCATCTCCGCGGCGAGTCGCTTCTGCGCTTCTCGCGCATGCGGCCGCTCCGCCGTTGCAGTCTCCAACTCCGCGAGTTCGTCCGCAGTGAGGAAGGTGAACCAGCGCAGGTACTTGATCACGTCGGCGTCGCCAGTGTTCACGAAGTACTGGTACCAGGCGTACGGGCTGGTCATCTCGGGGTCGAGCCACAAACTGCCGCCACCGGTCGATTTTCCGAACTTTTTGCCATCGGCCGAGGTCACCAGCGGAACCGTCATTGCGTGCACGCTCTCACCGTCGACACGACGGTTGAGTTCGACGCCGGCAATGATGTTGCCCCACTGATCGGACCCACCAACCTGCAACGTGCAGCCGAGATCGCGCCGCAGGTGCAGGTAGTCGTTGGCCTGGAGCAGCATGTAGCTGAACTCGGTGTACGACATGCCGTCCGATTCGAGGCGACGCTTGACGGTGTCGCGCGCGAGCATCACGTTCACGGAGAAGTGTTTGCCGACATCACGCAAGAAGTCGATGGCCGACATCTTGCCCGTCCAGTTCATGTTGTTCTCGATGACCGCACTCGTCGGCGAATCGTCGAAATCCACGAATCGTTCGAGCTGACCACGGATGCGACCCGCCCAGTCTGCGACGGTGTCGGCGGAGTTCATCGTCCGTTCTCCGACGTCACGGGGGTCACCGATCAAGCCCGTCGCACCGCCGGCAAGAACGATCGGGCGGTTGCCGGCACGCTGAAAACGCTTGAGCGCAAGGAGCGGAACCAGGTGACCTGCGTGCAGACTCGGTCCGGTCGGGTCGAACCCCGCATACAGCGTGACCGGTCCGGCCTCGAGATCTTTACGCAAAGCGTCGAGATCGGTTGATTGGGCGATCAGCCCGCGCCAGGTCAGTTCGTCGAGAATATTCTCAGTCACGGACTCGATCATCCCATCTTCACGAAATGGCCGGCGCTCGCGGGCTTCGGCGATACGCGGACACCGCCGGGGAGTCCGGAATCCAGAGGCGCCACGGGACCTCCGCCGCGGTGCTGACACCCACCCGCGGTCCGCTCACCCATTCCTTCGACTCCCCCAATTCGAGCCGAATCCGCGACGCCGGGTCGAACACGTCTGTTCCGTTGTCCCCCAGCGTGATTGCGGCGGAAGCGCCGAGATTACCTGGCCCTCTGGCCCATTGGTGAGACGGCCGGTCCGGCGATCTCCGTGCGGACACCACATCGTGGCCGGCTTCGATTTCAGCGGCGCGGAGCAGAACACCGCCCGCGACACCATCCGGGCCGTACGAGATGTTCATGCAAAAGTGCATTCCGTAGCTGCGGTAGACGTACAGACGCCCCGCCCGCCCGAACATCACGCTGTTTCGCGGCGTTTGCCCCCGATACGAATGCGCTGCCGGATCCGGCCAGGGCCCGTCCTTCTCCCCGCCGTAAGCCTCCACCTCGACAATTCTCAGAGCGACCTCGTCGACGATCAGGGTCGAGCCGAGAACCGCCAAGCCCGCTTCCAACGGGTTTTTCACATTTACCAAGGTCTCGATACTCACCCTTCGATTGTGCCCACACCGTTGACTCGCCTGTCGGCCGAGTCGCATAATTCAACAAGTGATGAATTATTGAAACGAGGCGCACAGTGACCACAACGCCGGCAATAGACATCCGCGGACTCCGAGTCATTCGCGGCAAACACGAAGTACTCCACTCGCTTGACCTGCAAGTTTCGGCGGGATCGATCACCGGACTGCTCGGACCCTCCGGTTGCGGCAAAACAACCCTCATGCGCGCGATAGTCGGAACGCAGATTGTCGAAAGTGGTGAGGTCAGAGTCCTGGGAGATCGCGCCGGGTCCGTCGCCCTTCGACGTCGGATCGGGTACGTCACCCAATCCCCCAGTGTCTACGGCGACCTGACGGTCACGCGAAATGTTCAGTATTTCGGCGCTCTGTACGGAAAATCCGGCGCAGACGTCGCAGCAGCGGTCGACGCCGTCGGATTGAGCCGATATGCCGACCAGACCGCAGCCGACCTGTCCGGAGGTCAACGCGGTCGAGTTTCGCTGGCATGCGCGCTGGTGGCGTCACCTGATGTGTTGATCCTCGACGAACCGACCGTCGGGCTCGATCCAGTCCTTCGCGTCGAGTTGTGGGAACGATTTGCCGACCTCGCTCGCAGCGGAACCACCCTGTTGGTCTCGAGCCACGTCATGGACGAGGCGGACCACTGCGCAGAACTGATTCTGATGCGCGACGGGTACCTTCTCGCGCAACTCACTCCTGACGAACTGCGCGCGAAAACCAGATGTGAACGGCTCGAGGACGCCTTCCTCGAACTGATTCGGACTTCACCCGTCGGAGGCGAAATATCATGAGCATCAGGATCTTCGGTGCTACTACCGTCCGAATTCTGCTTCAGCTCCGCCAAGATCACCGTACGGTGGCCATGATCTTGTTGGTCCCGTCGTTGCTGATGATTCTGCTCTATTTCCTCTACCAAGACGTCCCGACGCCACCCGGCCAGGTTTCGCTCTTCCAACGAGTGGCGATCACGATGTTGGGAATCTTGCCGTTTGTCGTCATGTTCCTGGTCACGTCCATCGCGATGCAGCGCGAACGCAGTTCAGGCACACTCGAACGCCTGCTCACCACTCCGATGGGCAAACTCGATCTTCTCGCCGGATACGGTGCAGCATTTTCACTCTCCGCCGCCGCTCAGGCGGCTCTCGCGTGCGCGGTAGCTTTCGGATTTCTCGGGCTCACCATCGCTGGCAGTCTTGCGTGGGTCATCGTCATTGCAGTTCTCGGTGCGATCCTCGGCGTTGCTCTTGGTCTGTTGGCCAGTGCGTTCGCGAAGACCGAATTCCAAGCAGTGCAGTTCATGCCTGTCGTAGTGGTTCCACAGCTCTTCCTCTGTGGACTCCTGGTACCTCGTGACCAATTGCCGACCTGGCTCGAATGGATCAGCAACGTACTCCCCTTGAGCTACGCCGTCGACGCGCTTCAACAAGTGTCGATGCATGCCGACGCGACAGGTCAGATGTGGCGTGATCTCGCCGTCATGGCGGGCTTTGCCGCCGCCGCACTATCGCTGGCCGCAGCCACACTCGATCGCCGCACTCCATGACCGACAACAGCACCGCGCCGACGCCGACTCGTTCGGGGCGACGACCGGGCAAGTCGGAGACTCGCGCGCAGATTCTCGATTCGGCGCGACGAGAGTTCTCCCGGAACGGTTTTCGAAGAACTACCGTTCGATCGATAGCCGCGGCGGCTGACGTCGATCCAGCCATGATTCATCACCATTTCGGGAGCAAGGAGCAGTTGTTCACCGCTGCGATCGCGCTACCGATCGATCCAGCACAGGTACTGGGGCCGGTTCGCACCTCCCCAACCGAAAATCTCGGCGAAAGCCTTCTCCGGGCGGTGATCGGGCTATGGGATTCGGAACATCAGCCGGCGATTCTGGCGGCTTTTCGATCAGCCATTTCCGGAGACGGATCGCAACTGATCCAGAGCTTTCTGCTCGATATCGTATTGCGCGACATCATTCCGCGGGTGGACACACCACCCGGCACCGGCCTGATCAGAGCAGAATTGGTGGCCTCTCAGATGGCCGGGCTACTGGTCACGCGATACGTGTTCGGACTCGAACCGCTCGCGACGTTGAGCGTCGACGCACTGGTACCGCTGGTAGCTCCGAACCTCCAGCGGTACCTCACCGGCGAGTTGCCGATCTAGCCTTCGGCCCGTGCGAGCAACTTCTCGTGCTCGTCGTCGGCCACATCGCGTGCCTCGTCGATCAACAGAACAGGAATACCGTTCTCGATCGGATACGCGCGCCGCAAACGGGGGTTGTAGAGCAACTCGTCCCCGACCAGCAGCAGCGGGCCCTTGTCCTGGGGGCAGGCCAGAATGCTGAGCAACGTCGAATCAATAGCCACGTGAGTCCTCTCGAACCGATCAAACAGAATGTCCTCAGGCTACCGTGCTCCGGTGCCCACCCTCGTCGGCATCAACTGCGCGGCAATTGCCTTGGTCAGCCGCTTGTACGACTGCGTCTCGGAATCGAGGAACCAGGTCCGTGGCCCCGGCGCCGGCAGTCCGGCCGCAGCCAAAGCGGTAGCGCTCGGACGGTACGACGAGCCCACCGGGATCTCGTCCACCACGTGCACGATGTCCGGACGAGCGTCGAAAGCGATGCGCGAGAGCGCCTCTGCAAGCTCGGCAGATCGGAACTGCCGCCCCGGACGCCAGGTCACGGCAGCGACCGCCAACTGATGCGGTGCGTCGCCGACGCCGTACGCGACGGCAAGATCTACCCGCGCCACACTCGACAACGCGTCGACGATCGGCTGGGTGAACACGGGACCGCGGAGGGTGGAAATGACCGTGTTCTTGTGATCGATCAGCCAGTAGTCGCCGTCGCCGTCTCGGCGGAAGAGATTCTCGGTGGGAATCCACGAATCGCCGGCTTGGAAGAGACCTCGCATGGCGCCGCCCGAGAGATCGGCGGTGAATCCCGCGCGCCCGAGCAGCAAACCGACCTCATCTTCGGCGCACTCGCGGACAAACCCGTTGCCGTTTTCGAGGAGCCGACCACTGAGGGGGTCGTAGGCCGCCAATCGAACCTGCGCGCTACCCGGCAGCGGGCGACCCTTGGAGCCGACTTTGGAGCCCGCGACGTTGGCGAGAATGACGTCGCCTTCGGTCGACGCATAGAACTCGAGCACCTGCGCGGGGTCGAACGCCTCCGTGGTCCGTTTCCACAGACCATGGGGCATTCCCGAACCGATGAACAGGCGGACCGGATGGCTGCCGTCGATGAGAAGAAGATCCTCGTCGAGGATCTCGCGCATCATCGACCACGTGTAACTCACGACCGTCACGCCGTAGCGGTGGATTTCTTCGACGAACCTCGCCGGGTTCAGTCCGCGTGAGAGAGCAATCCGGGAACCACCCGCCATTGCGCCACCGATAGTCGCGAGCAAACTCGACGAATGGTGGAGCGGCGCAAGGCAGTACACGGTGTCACCGCGATCGAGATCGGCCGCCGTGGCCGTGCCGAAGGCCGACAATGCCCACCGGTAGTTGGTGATCTGCTTGGCTTCGAGCACACCGCCGGATTCCGCGAAGATGATGAACGCGAGTTCGCGGGCGACACCGGGATCCGGTCGGTACCACCCGGGCAGATTGACCTTCGTCGGATCGATTTGTTCGAGATCGATCACGTCGTGCGACGGATCCACCTCGAGGCCACGGGCATCGCCGCCGCCGAGAACCAGAACAGGCCTACCGGTAACCACTGCGGCATCGACGTTCTCCGGATCGGTGATGATCCGATCGACCGATCCCAGCTTGACCGCCGCCGTGATGTCGGACCCTGGCGGAAGCATGACCGCGACGGCACCGAGGCGCGAGAGAGCCGCGATGGCCGCGAGCGCGCTGGGACGGGTCTCCATCAAGACACCGACGTGTGCTGCCGGACGCACGCCCACGGAGATCAATCCACGTACGACATTGTCGATGCGGGCGTTGACCGCTTCGTAGGTGTGCACGCGATTGTCGAAGAGGAAGCACTCGCCGTTCGGCGCCTTTCGACGCTGCTCCGCGAGCAATTGGCTCAGGGAGATCTTGGTGTGCGGCTGAATCTGGTTGAGCCGCGCCAGACGTGGCAACGCGCGCGCTGCCTCGCCGGACAACTCGAAAGTGCCGCGCAGGGCACCGGCGGCAAGGTCACTGATTCCCTTGGTGACGCCTGCCCCTACTTCGGCGACCGAGGCGACGGTGTGGATGATCCGATTGCTGATCGACACACCGGTCTGGTCTTCGAGATCGGCGCCGTAGACCATGTTCGCGATGCGGTCCGGGAGCGGCCCACCCGTTTCGGTCCACTGCACGAATTCACCGGTTGTCGGCCAGGTGTGATTGGCCGCGGTGGAACCGACAACCAAACCGAAATGACCTGCGCGCAAAGTAGATTCATAGACCTTCGCCCGCGGAGCCGCTTGACTAATACCGCGAACCGCCTGCGGCTGACCGATGTCGTCGACCTCGCCGACAAACGCCAGGATGGGGCAGGTGATTTCGGCGAGAGAGACCAATTGATCCTTGATGACAAAACCGCCGGTCATCATCCTGTTGTGCACGATGAACTGCTTGAGCAGTTCGGCTACCGCAGGCCCCGACCACGCGACCCAACCCTCGGTGGCGAGGAAGCGTCGCTGCTGCTCTCTCGGTAGCAACGCCTCACGGTCGTGCAGTTGAAGCAGGAAGTCGACGCGCATCTTCAGCGACTTCACGGGATCGAGCAACTGGAACCCGGTACGAGCCATCCATCCGGTGACTGCCAGGCGATTGAAGACGTGATCGGCGAGGAAATCCGCACCCTTGGTAGCCAATCCGGCCGGGATACCGAAAGGCAATGCAGCGAGTGTGTCGACCGGGCTGCCGAAGGTGATGACACTGGCTATGTTTCGGCTGCGTCGGTAGGCAGCCGCCTGATAGGCGAACATTCCACCCTGCGAGTAACCGGAGATGTGAACATCTTTACCGGTGTGACGGTGGATGTGATCGACGATGTCGCTGAGAGCGATGATGTGATCGGCAAGATTGCGATCCCAACCGCCCTCTTCGGAGTCGGGCGAACCGAAATCGACGACCCAAGGGTCAAGGCCCATCTCGTGCAGAATTCCCACAGCGCCCTGGTCGCGGGTCACGTCGTACACGTTCGCCGACATCATCATCGGCGGGATCAGCAAGATCGGTGCGCCGACGGTTTCCGGGTCACTGTCCGGGAAGTAGCGCCGGAGCCGATACATCGCTGCGCGTTCGACGATCTCGAACGGCGACGTGGTCGCATCCGTTTCCAACCCACCCAACCGGACGACCTCGAGGCCGTTTTGTGCTGTCGCAACCACCCGACGAATCGGGCCCAGCACAGACTTGGAATTCAATCCCACCATTTCACTCCCAAGTTACTCACCATGTGACGTCAGTCTCATTTTTCCCGCGCGCGACAAGCCTACTGACGACGAATACGCGTACGCGGTCAGGGAGCAAATTCTGCTCCCTGACCGCGTACGACCGAAGGACTACTGCCGAAAAGAGAGGGACGACACTCGCGACCTCGAGGTCAGAGTGTCCATCCCCGCAGCGACTGCGCCACTGCTCGGACTCCGTCCAACTGCTCTGCCACCCGCACCCCCGCGGTGCCGCCCCGTGCATTACGCGAAGAGATGGAACCCTCGACTGTCAGCACCTCACGAACAGCGGGCGTCAGCGCGCTGTCGACGTCGGCCAGTTCCTCGTCCGTGAGATCTTCGAGTCCGACGCCCCGAGCTTCGGCGACACGCACACACGCTCCGGCTGCCTCGTGTGCAACCCGGAATGGCACGCCCTGACGCACCATCCACTCCGCGATGTCGGTGGCCAACGTGAACCCCGCCGGAGCAAGTTCCGCCATACGCTCGGTGTGGAACTCGAGAGTCTGCACCAGACCGGTGATGGCCGGGAGCAACATCTCGAGCTGCGCAACCGAGTCGAAGACCGGTTCCTTGTCCTCTTGCAGATCGCGGTTGTACGCCAGCGGCTGAGCCTTGAGCGTCGCCAACAATCCGGTGAGGTTACCGATCAAACGACCCGACTTACCGCGCGTGAGTTCCGAGACATCCGGATTCTTCTTCTGCGGCATGATCGACGATCCCGTGGACCACGCGTCGGCAAGAGTGATGTAGCCGAACTCCGGTGTGCTCCAGATGATGATCTCTTCCGCCATACGGGAGAGATCGACACCGATCATTGCGAGCACGAACGCTGCCTCGGCTGCGAAATCACGCGAAGCCGTTGCGTCGATCGAGTTCTCGGCCGAGCTGTCGAACTTCAGTTCCGCCGCAATCGCTTCGGGATCGAGTCCGAGTGAGGAACCGGCCAGTGCACCGGAACCGTACGGGGACACCGCAGCTCGCACGTCGAAGTCGCGAAGGCGTTGCACGTCCCGCAACAGTGGATGTGCGTGAGCGAGCAGGTGATGCGCCAACAGGACCGGCTGAGCCGCCTGCAGGTGCGTCTTGCCCGGCATCACGGCATCCGGATGCGCCCCGGCCTGAGTCGCCAATGCGTCGACCACGTCGAGAACGCCGGTGGAGATGCGGCGGACCGCATCGCGAAGCCACATGCGGAACAGCGTGGCCACCTGGTCGTTACGCGAACGACCAGCACGCAGGCGTCCACCGACCTCAGGCCCGACACGCTCGATCAGACCGCGCTCGAGTGCGCCGTGTACGTCCTCGTCCGAATCGCTGGGCCCGAAGGCGCCACTGGCGACATCTGCCGCTAGACGGTCGAGACCGTCGAGCATCGTCGCGAGGTCGGCTTCGCTGAGCAGGCCGGCCTTGTTCAGCACACGCGCATGCGCCTGCGACGCCCGCACGTCGTACGGAGCGAGGACCCAGTCGAAGTGAGTCGACTTGCTCAGCGCCGCCATGGCAGCGGCCGGTCCGGACTCGAACCGTCCGCCCCACAGCGCGCCTTCGTTGGTGCCGTGTTTCTGAGCGTCTCCGTCACCGTGAGCCGTCATGGCTCAGAGTCCCAGATCGCGCTTCGCGGCGACCTTCGACGACAGACCGTGGATCTCGACGAAGCCCTTCGATGCGGACTGGTCGAAGCTGTCGCCCTCGTCGTACGTCGCGAGGTTGAAGTCGTAGAGCGACTCCGGGCTGCGACGACCGTTGACGGTGATGGCTCCACCGTGCAGGAAGAGACGGATGTCGCCGGTGACGCGTTCCTGCGTCTTGTCGACGAACGTGTCCAGTGCGTCCTTGAGGGGCGAGAACCAGAGGCCGTCGTAGACCAGCTCGGACCAACGCTGCTCCATCTGACGCTTGTAGCGACCGAGTTCGCGTTCGAGGGTGACGTGCTCGAGTTCCTGGTGTGCGGTGATGAGAACCATCGCGCCGGGAGCCTCGTAGATCTCACGGCTCTTGATGCCCACGAGACGGTCCTCGACGACGTCGAGGCGGCCGACGCCCTGAGCGCCTGCGCGCTTGTTCAGTTCCTGAATGGCTTCGAGAACCGATACCGGGCGGCCGTCGATGGCGACCGGGCGGCCCTTGTCGAAGCTGATGATGAGCTCGTCGGGTGCATTCCAGTTGACCGTCGGGTCCTGGGTGTAGTCGTAGACGTCCTTCGTCGGCGCGTTCCACAGATCCTCGAGGAATCCGGTCTCGACGGCGCGGCCCCAGACGTTCTGGTCGATCGAGAACGGCGACTTCTTGGAGACGTTGATCGGGATGTTGTTCTCTTCGGCGAAGGCGATGGCCTTCTCGCGGGTCCAGGCGTAGTCGCGGACCGGTGCGATGACCTGCAGGTCGGGTGCGAGGGCGCCGAATCCGACCTCGAAGCGAACCTGGTCGTTGCCCTTACCGGTGCAACCGTGCGAGACGATGGTGCCGCCGTGCGAGCGTGCAGCTTCGACGATGTGCTTGACGATCAGCGGACGGCTGATGGCCGAGACGAGCGGGTAGCGGTCCATGTACAGGGCGTTGGCCGCGATGGTCGGCAGGCAGTACTCGTCCGCGAACTCGTCGCGGGCGTCGACGACAACGGATTCGACTGCGCCGCAGTCGATCGCGCGCTGACGCACGACCTCCATGTCCTCGCCACCCTGCCCCAGATCGATGGCGACGGCGACAACTTCAGCGCCCGTCTCCTTACCGATCCAACTGATGGCAACAGAAGTGTCCAGCCCGCCCGAGTAGGCGAGTACGACGCGATCGGCCATGGTTTTTGTGCTCCTTCGGTTGAAAATCTCTATCAAAGAATAAGGGGTCAGGCGAGCGATTCGATCATGGCCGCGAGTTCCGCTCCGGAAAGCGGTTCCCGGGCCACTACGAAGATGGTGTCATCTCCGGCGATCGTGCCTACGATGTCCGGCATCGAGGACCGATCCAGTGCGCTCGCGAGGTAGTGCGCGGCTCCCGGCGGTGTCCGGAGGATCGCCATGTTGCCGCTGAAATCGGTGGAGACCAACAGCTCACCCAACAGCCGTGAGAGGCGGTCTGTACCGCCGGATACACCGCGTACCGGGTTCCCGTCCTCCGGCACCACGTAAACACCGGCGCCGCCGTCGGCGGCACGCAGTTTCACCGCTCCCAGCTCTTCGAGGTCACGCGAGAGCGTCGCCTGCGTTGCTTCGATGCCCTCGGCACCGAGCAAGGCCGCCAGCTCCGTCTGACTTCGGACAGGGTGAGCCGCCAGAAGCGCGATGATGCGCGACTGGCGACCAGCCCGAGTGGGAGCGACGCTCACGCCGGGTCCAGTTGGGTTCGCTGCTCCAGCAGCCACACGAGCAATGCTTTCTGGGCGTGCAGACGGTTCTCCGCCTCGTCCCAGACAACACTCTGCGGCCCGTCGAGAACCTCGTCGGTGACTTCTTCGCCGCGATGCGCGGGCAGGCAGTGCAGGACGACGGCCTTCGGATCTGCCTTTGCGAGCAGCTCCTTGTTGATCTGGAACGGACGGAAAGGTCCGACCCGATCGAGTCCGTCGTTCTCCTGACCCATCGAGGTCCAGGTGTCGGTGACCAACGCGTCGGCGCCGACGACGCCGGCCTGCGGGTCCTGCGTCAGCGTGATGGTCGCGCCGGTTTCCTCGGCGCGTTTGCGTGCTGCTGCCACTACCCAGTCCGCCGGTTCGAAGCCCGCGGGGCTGGCAATGGTGACGTCGATGCCTGCGGTGACTCCGCCGAGCATCAGTGAGTGAGCCATGTTGTTGGCGCCGTCACCCAGGTAGGTCAGCTTCAGCCCCTTGAGCTCACCCTTCTGCTCGATCAGCGTTTGCAGATCGGCCAGAACCTGACAGGGGTGAAACTCGTCCGACAACGCGTTGACGATGGGAATGGTTGCGCCCGTTGCCATCTGCTCCAAGCGCTTCTGGCCGAACGTGCGCCACACGACGGCGTCGACGTAGCGGGAGAGAACGCGTCCGGTGTCCGCCAGCGTCTCTTCACGCCCGAGTTGGGTGCTGCGCCCGTCGACGACGATGGCGTGGCCGCCCATCTGTGCGATGCCCATCTCGAACGAGAAACGTGTACGCGTCGAGTTCTTCTCGAAGATGACGCCGACTCCGCGTGGACCCTCGAGTGGACGCCGAGCGAACGGGTCCTTCTTGAGAATCGCAGCGAGTTCCAGAACTTCGGCCTGCTGCGCCGGAGTCAGATCGTCGTCCCTGAGAAAGTGTTTCACCACGGTAGTCACTTCTCCCCCGGCTGGTCAGCCGATAGTGCACTGTCGAAGATGGCAGGTAGTGCTGCCACGAAGGTTTCGGCCTGCTCATCCGTGAGGATCAGCGGCGGCGCCAACCGGATTACTCCGGGTTGCGCTGCATTCACAAGGTACCCGGCTTCGCGGGCTGCATTTTCCACCGCCGGCGCGACGTCCTCGGTCAGCACGACACCCAGCAACAGTCCTGATCCCCGTACGTAGTCGACCAACGGATGGCCCAGATCTTCGATGCCAGTCGAGATCGACTTACCCAAACTGTCCGCGCGCGAGATCAAGTCTTCCGCTGCAATGGTTTTCAGCACGGCAAGTGCCGCCGCGGCGCACACCGGATTTCCACCGAACGTCGTCCCGTGCTTACCCGGCCCGAACAACTCTGCCGTTGCTCCGGTCGCGATGCAGGCGCCGATCGGCATTCCGCCGCCGAGCCCCTTCGCAAGCGTGATGACGTCGGGAACGATGCCGACGGCCTGATGGGCGTAGAACCAGCCCGTCCGTCCGATGCCGGTCTGCACTTCGTCGAGTACGAGAAGCGCACCGCGTTCGGCGGTGATCCGCCGAGCCTCCACGAGGTATCCCTCAGGCGGCACCACCACGCCGCCCTCACCCATGATCGGTTCGAGGAACACAGCGGCGGTGTCGGAATCGACGGCCCGCTCGAGCGCTTCGACGTCGCCGTACGGCACGAACTCGACACCGGCAGGCATCGGTTCGAACGGCGCCCGCTTGGCAGGCTGACCCGTCAGAGCGAGTGCGCCCATCGTGCGACCGTGGAAAGAGCCCTCGGCTGCGATGATCTTCTTCCGGCCGGTGGCGCGAGCGAGCTTGAAGGCAGCCTCGTTCGCCTCGGTACCGGAGTTGCAGAAGAACGCGCGCCCGCTCACGTTGCCGAGATGAGCGAGCAGCTGCTCCGCCAACTCGACGACCGGCTCGCTGGCGTACAGGTTGGACACATGGCCCAGTGTCGACAACTGCGTCGTGACGGCTTCGACGACGGCCGGATGCCCGTGTCCGAGGATGTTGACGGCAATTCCGGCCAGGAAGTCGACGTACTGCTTGCCGTCGGCGTCGGTGAGGACGGCCCCGTCGCCGCGGACGAGAGCAACCCGGGGTACGCCGTAATTGTTCATCAGCGAAGCGGACCACCGCTGCTGCAGATCGATCGTGCTCATGAGGTAGCTCCCTGCTGGGGACCGGCGACCGAGGAGCCCGGCACGACCATCGTGCCGATTCCTTCGCCGGTGAAAAGTTCGAGTAGGACTGAATGTTCGAGCCGGCCGTCGATCACGTGCGCCGACGGCACACCTCCGCGCACCGCGCGAAGGCAGGCCTCCATCTTGGGCACCATGCCGGCATCGAGACTCGGCAACAACTGAGCAAGGGCGTCGGTGTCGATTTCGGTGGCCAGCGAGGATCGGTCCGGCCAATCGGTGTACAGACCTTCGACATCGGTGAGGACAACGAGCTTCTCCGCACCGATTGCCTCGGCCAGTGCCGCAGCAGCGGTATCGGCATTGATGTTGTGGACGACACCGTCGGCGTCGGGGGCGATGGTCGAGACCACCGGAATACGTCCTGCCGCAATGAGATCGAGTACCGCGTCCGGGTTCACGGTGGTGACGTCTCCGACCAGACCGATGTCGGTCTGCTCCCCCTCGACCGCAACAGTGCGTCGAGTAGCGGTGAACAGGTGCGCATCTTCACCGGAGATACCGACCGCGTAAGGACCGTGCGCGTTGATCAAGCCGACGAGTTCACGGCCGACCTGACCGAAAAGCACCATCCGCACGACATCCATCACCTCGGGCGTCGTCACACGGAAACCACCGCGGAACTCACCCTTCATGCCAAGGCGTGCCAGCATCGCATTGATCTGCGGGCCACCGCCGTGAACGACGACGGGATGGATGCCGACAGTCCGCAGAAACGCCATGTCGGCGGCAAATGCCGTCTTGAGCGTCTCGTCGATCATGGCGTTTCCGCCGTACTTGACCACGACCACCTTGTCGCGGAATCGCTGCAGCCACGGCAGAGCGTCCGCAAGGACATGTGCCTTCTGATGCTCGCTGATCACGGGATATGTCTCGGTCATGACGAGTACGCCGAGTTCTCTTCGACGTAGGCATGCGAGAGATCCGTGGTGCGAATGCTCACGGACTCGTTGCCGATTCCCAGATCGATGTCGAGTTCGATGTCGATCCCGCTCAGGTCGACCTCACGTGCCCCCGGAGCGCCGACGCCGTCGATGCAGACCGGACTCCCGTTGAAGGACACACTGATTCGATCCGGATCGAGCTCGATGGGAGCGATACCCACTGCTGCGAGGACGCGACCCCAGTTGGGATCGGATCCGAAAAGCGCCGTCTTGACCAGGCTGTCCCGAGCAACGGTCCGAGCGCCGATCAGCGCGTCGGATTCGGACGCCGCGCCGCGAACCGTCACCTTGACCCGTTTGGTGACGCCCTCGGCGTCTGCCATCAACTGATCCGCGAGATCGTCACACACGGCGAATACTGCGGCGTTGAGCTCGTCCTGCGTCGGCGTGACACCGCTGGCGCCGGAGGCCAACAGGAGCACTGTGTCGTTGGTGGACGTCGCGCCGTCGACGTCGAGACGATCGAAGCTCAGGTGGGTGGCGGCGCGCAACGCGGTGTCGAGCTGCTCGGCCGTTGCGACGGCATCGGTCGTGACGACGCACAGCATGGTGGCCAGCGCAGGCGCGAGCATGCCTGCGCCCTTGGCCATTCCGCCGACGTTCCACTTGTTCGCGTGGTGCAGCGACGCCTGCTTCGGCACGGTGTCCGTGGTCATGATCGCGTATGCCGCGTCGGTGCCGCCGGAGATTCCGCCGGCAAGTTCGTGCACGACCTCCGTGACACCGGGGATCAGCTTGTCCATGGGCAACCGGTCACCGATGAGTCCGGTGGAACAGACGGCGACCTCGATCGCGCCCGTCTCGGTTCCCCAATTGCTCAGTGCCGAAGCAACTTCCTCGGCAGTCTTGTGTGCATCCTGGAATCCACCCGCGCCCGTGCAGGCGTTCGCGCCGCCCGAGTTGAGCACCACCGCGCGCAGCTTGCCCGTCGTCAGGACCTGCTGAGACCACAACACCGGAGCCGCCTTGACCTTGTTCAGGGTGAAGACTCCGGCAGCGGCCAGATCAGGGCCCTCGTTGAGCACCAGTGCGAGGTCCGACTTGCCACTCTTCTTGATACCGGCAGCAATTCCGGCACCGCGGAATCCGGCAGGTGCGGTGACGCCCTGTGTACGGAGCAGACGTCCCCCGGCGACGTGAACCACGTCGGATTCGGTTGGGTTGTCGATCTGCTGCGGATTGTCGGTGCTCACGGAGCTACTCCCACGGTAGAGAGACCTGCGGTCTCGGGTAGGCCAAGGGCAAGGTTCATCGATTGCACAGCGCCACCGGCGGTGCCCTTGGTGAGATTGTCGATTGCCGAGATGACAACGAGCTGACCGGCGTCGGCGTCCACGGTGACACCGATCTGTACTGCGTTGGATCCGATCACGGCGCCGGTCTGCGGGAAGACTCCGGCAGGCAGCACGTGGATGAACGGCTCGTCGTTGTATGCCTTTTCATAGACTTCGCGTGCCTGCTCTTCGGTCGCGGTGGTGGCCGCCGTGCAGGTCGCGAGGATACCGCGCGGCATGGGCGCGAGGACCGGAGTGAACGACACTGTGATGTCCTTGCCGCCTGCTGCCGAGAGATTCTGAATGATCTCAGGGGTGTGGCGATGCACGCCGCCGACGCCGTATGCGCGGACCGAGCCCATGACCTCCGAACCCAGCAGATCAGCCTTCGGCGCCCGGCCGGCGCCCGAAGTGCCACTGACCGCAACCACGTTCACGTGAGAGTCCACGATCCCCGCGGCAACGGCGGGGGCCAGCGCGAGGCTCGCCGCCGTCGGGTAGCAGCCCGGAACGGCGATGCGGGTTGCGCCTACCAACTTCTCGCGGGCGCCGGGCAGTTCAGGAAGCCCGTAGGGCCAAGTGCCGGCATGAGTGCTCTTGTAGTACTTCTCCCAGGCTGCGGAATCTTGCAACCGGAAGTCCGCACCGCAGTCGATGATGACCGTCGATTCGGGTAGCAGCTTGGCGTACTGAGCCGAATTTCCGTGTGGGAGACCGAGGAAGACGACGTCGTGGCCCGAGAGAATTTCGACAGCGGTCTCTTCGAGTACCCGCGAAGAGAGTGGGAGCAAGTGGGGGTGATGCTCACCGAGCGTCGAACCGGCGTTGCCTCCGGCGGTCAGCGAACCGATCACCAGAGTGCCGTCGGCATAGGAGGGGTGTCCGAGAAGCAGACGCAGAACCTCACCACCGGCGTACCCACTGGCGCCGGCAACGGCGACTCTGATCGGCTTGCGTGCGTTCTCGGTCGTACCACCTTCAGTCATGTCACACAGTATGCATCATTGTGCATCGGAATGCATAATTACTTACCCATGGATCGCCGGATCTCCTCGAGCTTGGCTTTTGCAGCCTTCTGGCGCTCGTCCCACTGCTCGTCGACGGACTTTCCGGCAGGACTTTCGTGTGCCAATTCGGACGAACCTATGGAAGTACCGAAGCGCCCCTCTATCTTCTCCCGAACGCGGTCGAAAGTGGGGACTCCCCCTTCGGTGTAGTCGGGTTCGGGGATTCTCGGATCTGTCGCAAGGACCACCGGGACATCGATGATCTCGTCGACCTCCACAACAGTATCGGGCAGTTCGACCTCTTCGGCGTCGGTTATCGTGTCCGCGTCCGCGTCCTCGACACGGGTCGGATCGAGGCTCGCGGCAGCGGTGTCCACCACGGAAATAAGGACCGACAATCTCGGACGACGCTCGACCACTGCGCGGACGACCGCGAGGAAGTCCTTGTCGTCGAGTGCATCAGCAGCTTCGACTACCTGGTGCACGGAAATACCGGGTGCTGACCCATCATTCTCGGCCCCATCATTGTGTGACACTGGCAGTCCCTTCTCGAAACGTCGACGGACAACTCCGATCCTTCCACGACCGCCTGCCGAAAGGGGTCAGCGTGAGGCGAGGTAAGCCGCAAACGCGTCCTCGCTCGAATACTCGGGGACATATCCGAACTGTTCCTTGAGCCGCCGATTGTCGAGGACCGGCCGGTACTGGAGAAATCCGACCCGCTCCGGACCGTGTTCCGTCAAACCCAATCGCCGTCCGACGCGTAGAACGCCCCGGAGCAGCCAAGCGGGAAGCGTCACCGTGCTCTTGCCCATCCGGCAAGCCAGTTCGTCGACTGTCAGCGCACCGTCGCCCGCGACGTTGAAGATGCCCACCTGGTTTCCGGTCGCAGCCTCGGCAAAGGCGCTCGCCACGTCCGTGTGCCAGACGAACACGAAAGGGCTGTCGCTCCCGGCGACCTTGAGCAGCTTGCGGCGATCGAACAACGCGGTGATCTGGTTGTCGACGCTCTCCCCCAAGATCGTGCCGATCCGGAATACAACTTGCTCCAACCGCGGATGTACGACGCGATACTCGGCGAGCATCTCCTCGACCAGGCGTTTGTGCCGACTGTAAGTGAATTCGTCGTTGCCGCGAACGGGAACGTCCTCGGTGATCCACGCCGGGCTGTCGGAGTGGTAGCCGTACGCCGCCCCGGACGAAGACACGACAATCCGTCCAACCCCGTGTTCGACGCAGGCCGCGAGCACGTTTCGTGTCCCGTCGACGTCGACGCGGTACTCCTGCTCCGCTGTCGTGTTCTTGCCGGGATTCACGATGGAAGCGAGGTGGATCACGACGTCCGGTCGGTGCTCACCGAACACCCGCCCCAATTCTGCGGGGTCGCACACGTCCGCTCGAACGCGGTGGACTCGATCGTCCGGTGTTGCCTTCACCGTGAGGTCGGCACAGACGACGGTGATGCCTCGTGCGATCAGTGCGTCGATGACAGCCGTGCCCAGGAAGCCGTTTCCGCCCGTTACCAGCGCGACAGTCATGCCGGCACCGCCTTTCTGGTACGGCGCTTGGACCAGACCGTCGCCAAAGCCAACCCGGCGACGATGTCCCAGATCCCCCACCAGCCGGCCACGATGGCCATACCGCCGAGTCCGTCGAAGAACGTGAATACCAATCCGAGGCCCAGTCCGGCGTTGCGGATGCCGACCTCGAACGAAACTGCGCGACGGCTGTATTCGTTCAACCCGGTGACGGCGCCGCAGAAGTATCCCAGTGCGAGGGCAACCGTGTCGTGCAGGAAGACCGCAAGCAGTACCACCCCGATGTAGTCGACGAAGTACGACGCGTTCCCCGACACTCCCGCAACGATGAAGATCAACAGCGCCACCAACGAGCCGTTCTTCACCCACGGCTGCGCTTTCGCCGCGACCTCCGGGAACTTTCGCGCCGCCCAGATGCCGACAACAAACGGCACACCGATGATGAGCGCGATTTGAACGACCATCTCGAGCGCATTCAAGTTCACCGACTGCAACAGCGCGTCGGTCTCCGAGCGTCGGCTCCCCCAGAACGCAAGATTGAGCGGCATGAGGAAGATCGCGAGGACGTTCGACACCGCCGTCATGGACACCGAGAGCGCGACGTCGCCGCCCGCCCGGTGCGTCAGGACGTTCGAGATGTTTCCTGGCGGGCAGCACGCCACCAGGATCATGCCGAGTGCTACCGACGGAGCCGGCGAGAGAATCAGCGTCAGGAGAAAAGTCACTGCCGGCAACAGCAGGAACTGGGCAGCGATACCCACCGCCATCGCCTTGGGTTTGGTGAGCGCACGACGGAAGTCGTCGACCGAGGTGTCGAGGGCGATCCCCAGCATGATCGCAGCGAGCACCACGTTGAGGATCATCAACGATCCCGGGTTGAAGTTGAGAACCACGTCGTCGATCGGCATCACTGCCCTCCCTTCGCCAGAGCCGTATCGAGCAGTCCGATGTGCCGCTTGATCGCCGATCGGTAGGCGTCCTTGTTCACGTAGTAGGCCATTCGACCCAGCTTCAGGTACTTGTATCCCCCGGACAGATCGGGTGGTGGACCGGCCGCCGCCGCCGAGAACTCGCGGGCAGCGGCGGGAGCCTCGGTACGTGCCGTGATCAATTTGGCCACCAACTCCGCTTGCTCGAAGCGGCCCTGCCACCCGAGCCCGGAGGCTTCCACCATCCCGAGAACGAAGAGACTGTCGTGGCGACGACTCGCGACGTTGAGGAACAGGTCAGGGGCAGCGCCCGACCAGTCCAGGTCCGCGCGCGCGATGAAGGGGTAGTCGAGGTGATACCCCGTGGCGCAGAGAACGAGGTCGTAATCGGCGGACGAACCGTCGACAAAATGAACCGTCCTGCCGTCGAACCGGTCGATATCGCCACGCACGTGCACGTCACCGTGCCCGACGTGGTGCAGGATCAACGAGTTCACGACCGGATGCGATTCATAGATTTTGTAGTCCGGCGCCGGAAATCCGAACCGCACCGGATCACCCGTGAACTGCTTGAGTACCAGCGTGTCAACGCGTTGTTTGATCCACGGCGGCAACGGCTTTCCCTGATTCAAGGTGTCCGAGGGACGGCCGAACAGATACTTCGGAACGAAGTAGTAGCCTCGCCGAACGCTCAGGTCGACGGACTCCGCCTGGTGGACGGCGTCAATTGCGATGTCACATCCACTGTTGCCCGCTCCGATGACCAGTACCTTCTTCCCACGGAAGATCTCGGCGCTGCGGTACTCGCTCGTGTGCATCAACGTGCCGGTGAAGTCGCCGCGGAACGTCGGCATGTTCGGCTTCGACAACGTTCCGTTTGCGATGATCACGCCTCGGTACCGCGCAACCGTTGTCTCACCGTTGCGGCTGCGCGTGGTGACCTGCCACAGCGAATACACGGGCGAAACGTCGATGACCGTAGTACCGAAGGTGAAGTGCCTGCGAAGATCGTGAGTGTCGGCATAGTCGCGGAAATACTCGGCGAGTTCGACGTGGCTCGGGTAGTCGGCCACCGAATCCGCCATCGGGAACTCCGCGAACGCGGTGGTGCCCTTCGAAGAGATGAGGTGCGCCGACTCGTAGACGGTGCTGTGCGGGTTGTCGATGTCCCAGAGCCCACCGACGTTGTCGTGGCTCTCGAAGCCGTCGAACGCTATCCCGGCCCGATCGAGGTTTCGCGCGCCGGCCAATCCAGACGGGCCCGCTCCGATCAGCGCGTACTTGTCCTCTGTGATCATCCGTCGAGCGTCGCAGATAGTCCGAATCTTGCAGCAATATGCCGGATAATGACGTTATGAGCGCACCAGATGCCGGCAACGGTCGCGGGATAGATGAAATCGATCTGAGGATAATCAATGCGCTCCAGCTCGCACCTCGATCCACGTGGCTTTCGTTGGCCGGACCACTCGAACTCGACGCCGCGACTCTCGCCCGTCGTTGGAATCGACTCTCCGAATCGTCGTTGGCCTGGGTCACGGTCACTCCAGGGCCACAGGTGCTGGGCAGCATCGTCACAGCGATCATCGAAATCGATTGCTCACCTGCTCTTCTCGACGCCGTCGCGGCACGGCTGACTTGCTCGGCCCACGCCGTGACGATCGAAGCATCAACGGGCAGAGCAGATCTGCTCGTCACGGCCGGTACTGCGGACTTGGCGTCGATGTCACGTTTCATCTCGGAGGAGGTCGCAACGATCGACGGCGTATCGGCGCTACGCACGTCTGTCATCACACGTTGGTTCACCGAAGGAGGTCGTTGGCGACTCAACGCGCTGGCACCTGCCGAGCGCGGTGTCCTGACCACTGGTGACACACGTCAAGCCGGAAGAGCACGCACAGTCGGCATCTCGGAACAGGATCGCAAGGTTCTGACAATGCTCGCCTACGACGGGCGCGCTCCCATGCGGGAGTTGGCCGACGCGATCGGTGTCAGTCCCGCTGCGTGCAAACGCCAGGTCGACCGGCTCACGTCGTCCGGGTTGGTGGCGCTGCGGTGTGAATTCGCCCGTCCACTGGCCGGGCTTCCTGTACTCGCCACTCTGTGGTGCCGCATCGAACCCGAACTTCTCGATGCAGCAGGTCGAATACTGAGTCGGGCACCGGAAGTTCGGAATTGCTTCGCCGTGGTCGGCGCTGACAACCTGGTGGTTCAGTTGTGGCTGCATTCTCCGGCAGAACTCGATGCCTTCGAGATTCGCCTGCGCCAAGAATTCCCAGGACTGCACGTCGGCGAACGGTCGATCGTCCTCTACTTACGCAAACTCCTCGGTCACGTACTCGATCAGAACGGACGCAGGACATCGACGATCGCCCCGGATGTGTGGTTGCCGAGCCGCACCGAATCACCGGGAAATCGATAGCACGAAAGAGCCCACGACCACCAGGGATGGTCGTGGGCTCTGTGATCAGTTGGGAAAATCAGCCCCGCATCTGCGCACCGACAGCCTTGGACGCCGCCTCCACTGCCGCATCACGCGCGGCACTGGCCTCGTCCTCGGTCAGCGTGCGGTCGACGCCGCGGAAGCGCAATGCGAACGCGAGCGACTTGCGACCTTCACCGACCTGCTCACCTTCGAAGACGTCGAACAGGCGAATGTCTTCGAGAAGCTCGCCACCGCCGGAACGCAGAGCTTCCTGCACCTTGGCCGCCGGAATGTCGCGATCGACGACAACTGCCACATCCTGGAGCACTGCGGGGAACGGCGAAATGCGCGGCGCCGGCAGGTTCTCGACCAACGGCAAAGCGTCGAGGTCGATTTCCAATGCGCAGGTACGCGCAGGCAGTCCGGCACGCTCGAGTACAGCCGGGTGCAATTCGCCGGCATGACCGACAACATTGCCGTCGACCAGCACCTCGGCGCAGCGGCCGGGATGCCACGGCAGGTACTGCGCCGCACGCAGTTCCACCTCGACGCCCGCTGCAGCCGCGATGACCTGCACTGCTGCAAAAGTGTCCGAAGCCTCGGCCTGACGACCCGGACCCCAGGGGCCGCTCGGCTCCCGCAATCCACTCAGCACAGCAGCGAGGTGAACGGGCTGCGCCGGCAACGACGCGATCAGGTTCGCGATCTGCTCATCCGTCGGACGGCGATCGACCGGCAATGCATCCACGGGCTTGGTGTCGGGGCCTGGCAGCACGACCTGCGCGATGCCGTACAGCGACAGATCACGCTGGCCGCGAGAAGCGTTGCGAGCCAATATCTCCAGCAGACCCGGAAGCAGAGTTGTCGCCAACTCCGGACGATCGGCTTCGAGCGGGTTGAGTACCTTGCTGGTGTTACGGCGCGGATCGTCCGCGTCAAGACCCCAGACGTCGAAGACGTTGGTGGGCAGGAACACCGGAGGAAGGACCTCGACATAGCCGGCGTGAGCGACAGCCTTCGAGACCGTGCGCTTGCGCCGCTGCGACGCAGTCAAACCGCGTCCGGCCGGAGCGGCGGGAAGAACCGACGGGATCTGCTCGAGACCTTCGAGGCGGAGTACTTCCTCGACGAGGTCTGCAGGCTGCACCAGGTCTGGACGCCACGACGGCGGCGTCGCGACCAACTGGCCGTGCCCCTCTTCGCTGACGCCGACCTCGACGTTGCACCCGACCTGGGTGAGGCGGCGAGCGGCGGTGCCGTTGGGGTACGTGACTCCGGCGACACGGTCGGGCAGGTCGATATCCATGCGAATGGCAGCGCGAGGGGCGACGTCACCGACGTCGGTCAGGACCGGCTCGATCCGTCCGCCGGCAATCTCGACCAGCAGAGCGGCTGCGCGATCAACAGCCGCGAGCGGAATCGCCGGATCGACGACGCGCTCGAAACGCTTGCTCGCCTCGCTCGGCAGCTTGTGCCGGCGCGCTGTCTTGAAGACTGCGAGCGGATCCCAGGTAGCTCCTTCGAGCAGGATGTCCGTCGTTGCAGTTCCCACCTCGGTGGTGGCGCCGCCCATGACGGCCGCCAGAGAAATGACTCCGGAATCGTCGGCGATGACAACATCTTCGGGATCAAGCGTGCGTTCGACGTCGTCGAGCGTCGTGAGCTTCTCCCCCGCCTTGGCGCGACGGACCACCAGGTCGCCTTGCACCGCGGTCGCATCGAACGCGTGCAGAGGCTGACCGAGTTCGAGCATCACGTAATTGGTGACGTCGACGGCCGGCGAGATCGGGCGAACACCGGAGAGCAGCAGTCGACGCTGCAGCCACCACGGGCTCACCGCCTCGGGATCGATTCCCGTGATCTTTCGCATCACGAAACGCGACGCCTTGGACTCCGGTTCGAGATGCACCGGCCAGGCCTCACCCTCGGCCGGATGCGCGGGAACCGAAGCGGGATCGGCGTATTCGAGATCGAATCCGCAGGCGAGTTCACGCGTGAGGCCGCGGACCGAGAAGCAGTAGCCACGGTCCGGGGTGATGTTCAGTTCGATGATCGTGTCACCGAGACCGAGCAACTCGTTGCCATCGGCGCCGGGTTCGGCGGTACCGGGCTCGAGCACCAGGATGCCCGAATGGTCCTTGCCGATACCGAGTTCCGAGACGGAGCAGATCATGCCGTCGGACACCTGGCCGTACGTCTTGCGAGTGGCGATTTCGAATCCGCCGGGCAGCACCGCGCCGGGCAGTGCAACGACGACGAGGTCGCCCTCGTTGAAATTGCGCGCGCCGCAGACGATGCCGCGAGGCTCGGGCTCACCGACCTCGACCTGACAGAAGCGGATCGGCTTCTTGAACTCGGTCAGTTCGGTGATGGAGACGACCTTGCCGACGACCAAGGGGCCGTCGATCGCCTCGAGTGTGTCGAGTTCCTCGACTTCGAGTCCTACCCGGACGAACCCGGCGTCCAACTCTTCCGGGGTCACCTCCCAGTCCGGAGTTGCCCGCTGCAGGATCTCGGTCAGCCAGGATTGCGCTACTCGCACGTCTGCTCAGCTCTCTCGTTTGTCGATAAGTCTTTGTGAAGGTTCCGCGTACCGGGTCAGTTAGCCTGCGACACCGAAGGGCAGCGTGAAACGCACGTCGCCTTCGACGATGTCACGCATGTCCGGGATGCCGTTGCGGAACTGCAGGGTCCGCTCGAGGCCCATTCCGAATGCGAAACCCGAGTACTCGTCAGGATCGATACCGCTGGCGCGCAGAACGTTCGGGTTGACCATGCCGCAGCCACCCCACTCGACCCAGCCTGCCCCGCCCTTCTTGTTCGCGAACCACACGTCGACCTCTGCCGACGGTTCCGTGAACGGGAAATAGTTGGGGCGCATACGGGTACGCGTCTCGGGGCCGAAAAGGGCGCGAGCGAACGCGTCAAGAGTGCCGCGCAGGTTGGCCATCGTCAGGCCCTTGTCGACGGCCAGTCCTTCGACCTGCGAGAAGACAGGCGTGTGCGTCGCATCGAGTTCGTCGGTGCGGAACGTGCGACCAGGGCACACCACGTAGATCGGCACCTCACGCGAGAGCATGGTGCGAACCTGCACGGGTGAGGTGTGGGTGCGCAGCACCTGGCGAGAGTTCTCGGGCGCCAGGTGGAAGGTGTCCTGCATCGTGCGGGCAGGGTGATCCGGCAAGAAGTTGAGCGCGTCGAAGTTGAAGTGCTCGGTCTCCACCTCTGGGCCCTCGGCAACTTCCCAACCCATCGCGACGAATACGTCGGCGACCTGCTCGGAAATCAGGCTGATCGGGTGACGCGCACCGACAGGGTGGCGATCGGAGGGCAGAGTGACGTCGATTGCCTCGGCGACCAACACCGCGGCGTCGCGCTCGGCGAGAAGGACCTCACGACGAGCGTCGTACGCGTTGTTGATCCGGGTGCGGAAGATGTTGACGCGCTTGCCTGCGTCCGCCTTTTCCTTACCCGGAAGGCTGCCGAGTCCCCGGCGAGCGAGGGCGATCGGGGACTTGTCCCCCAGATGCTCCACCTTGACGTGCGCCAGCGCATCCAGGTCAGCGGCGTCCGCGAGCGCCTTCTCGGCATTCTCAGCCGCAGCGGTCAACGCCTCTTCGGTGAGCACACTCGCGTCGACCTCCGGCGGTGTCGCGCCCTCATTTTTGGCCACGGCTGTGACACTCCTGTCGCTTCTCGGTTTGCTTCTCGTACTGCGTGCTACTCGTACTGCTTGCGAGCTTTCGAGCCCGTTCGAGCATTGTCTCTGCTCTTGTATTGTCTCAGGCTTCCGCAAATGGGATTCCGTGAGGTCTTCGCGCGAGTTTTCAGCTGCGATCGGTCGTGCGATTCTGCACCCTCGCACTTGCATACAGGCAAATTGCCGCCGCTGTTGCAAGGTTCAGACTTTCGGCGCGGCCGTGGATCGGAATCCGCACCCGATGATCGGCCTGCGCTGCGATCGCCGGATCGAGACCATGAGCTTCGTTTCCGAACAGCCAGGCCGTCGGCTTGCTCAGCAACTCGTCGGCCTCGTCGAGATCGACCTCGCCGTCGGCCTCGGTCGCGAGAATTTGAATGCCGGCGGCGCGAATCTGTTCGATCACCGACACCGTGTCTCGTTCGCGGACAACCGGCAGGTGAAAGAGGCTGCCCGCCGACGAACGAACCACCTTGCCGTTGTGCGGATCGACGCTGTCACCGGCGAGGATTGCCGCATCGGCGCCCACCGCGTCGGCGATGCGAATGACGGTGCCGGCATTGCCGGGTTCGTTGACCTCGACCGGCACTGCGAGCAGGCGGGTGTCCTGGTTGACGGCTGCGCTCAGCGGTACGTCGAGGAGATCACTGACAGCAACAAGACCGGGCGGCGTGACGGTATCGCTCAGAGCTTTGATTGCCCGATCGGTGACAAGAGAAACGCGAACTCCCGCGGTCAGCGCCCGATCGATGACGTGCTGATACCGCTCGGCTGCGTCTTCTGTGTAGAAGAGGTCGTGGACCGGGCGGTTCTCGCCGTTCGCGAGCGCACCGTTCAACAGTTCGGTGACCGAGTTCTCGCCTTCGACGAGGAAACGTCCTGCTTTACGTCGTTCTGCTGTGCGCAGGAGCTTGACAGCAGAAACGACCCGCGGAGTCCGCTCGGTGAGCGGGTCCACGGGCCGTTGCTGTGATGCGTGAATCAGGCTGCTTCTCCGGCAGGAGCGTTCACGTCAGCCGGCAGAGCGGCCTTCGCGAGTGCGACCAGGCCGGCAAAGGCCTCGGCATCGGAGACGGCGAGCTCAGCCAGGATCTTGCGGTCGACCTCGACCTCTGCCAGGCGCAGGCCCTGGATGAGGCGGTTGTACGTGATGTCGTTTGCGCGAGCTGCAGCGTTGATACGCGTGATCCACAGCTTGCGGAACTCGCCCTTGCGCGCACGACGGTCGCGGTACGCGTAGGTGAGCGAGTGGAGCTGCTGCTCCTTGGCCTTGGTGTACAGACGCGAACGCTGTCCACGGTAGCCGCTGGATGCAGCAAGAATTGAACGACGCTTCTTCTGGGCGTTGACCGCCCTCTTTACGCGTGCCACTTGAAAAATCCTGTCAATCTAGGGGCTGAAAGTACGACCCCGGGTGGTCAGTAAGGGGGCGACTCAGATGCCGAGCATGCGCTTGATGCGCGGAGCGTCGTCAGGGCTGACAACAGCGACACCGTCGAGACGACGGGTAACCCTGCTGGACTTGTGCTCGAGAAGGTGGCGACGGCCGGCCTTCTGGCGCATGAGCTTTCCGCTGCCGGACACCTTGAATCGCTTCGAGGCGCCGCTGTGGCTCTTCATCTTGGGCATGGAGTCCTCAGTTCTTGTTACGTGGTGGATCTTGGGAAATCGACTAGCTGGCCGGAGCCTCGGGAGCGGCATCGCCGGTCGCCGGTGCTTCCGGAGCTGCTTCACTCGTAGCCGGTGCGGCCGGAGCCGGACGCGGTGCGGCCTGAGCCACTGGCGCCTGAGCGCTCTCCTGCGCCTTGACGCGAGTCTTGGCGCCCTTGTGCGGTGCCAACACCATCGTCATGTTTCGGCCGTCCTGCTTTGCCGAGGTTTCGACGAATCCGAGATCTGCGACGTCTGCTCCCAGACGCTGCAGAAGGCGGTAGCCGAGTTCGGGGCGTGACTGCTCACGTCCGCGGAACATGATCGTGACCTTGACCTTGGAACCGGCTTCGAGGAAGCGAACGACGTTGCGCTTCTTGGTCTCGTAGTCGTGGTCGTCGATCTTGGGTCGGAGCTTCTGCTCCTTGATGACCGTCAGCTGCTGGTTCTTACGTGACTCACGTGCCTTCTGTGCAGCCTCGTACTTGAACTTGCCGTAGTCCATGATCTTGCAGACCGGTGGACGGGCATCAGGAGCTACCTCGACCAGGTCGAGGTCGGCCTCAAGGGCCAAGCGGAGTGCATCTTCAACACGCACGATGCCTACCTGTTCGCCGCCAGGTCCGACCAAACGAACCTCGGGAACGCGGATACGATCGTTGATGCGGGTCTCAGTGCTGATGGGGCCTCCTAGGTTGAACGGTGCGGTCTTCATGACCGCACGCAGCCCGTACCGCCCGCACCCCAACAAAAAAGCCCCGCTGTGATGATTGCTCATCCGCGGGGCCCGATGTCGACCGATCACATAAGATCCAGCTCACGCCGAAACCTATCTCCTCGACTGTGCGAGGAACCTGACGAAGAACTGATCTCCATTACAAGAACGGATCTTCGCTATCAGGTGACCGGAACCGCTGAACTGCAGTATTACCTGCCGTGCAGAGGTGGGAGTCGGACTCCACTTGCTGCCCCCGAACAAGTCGGAGGCGGTCGTTGCAACAAGAGTAACAGGTCGCCGGAGATGAAAGAAATCGGTGCCGGTCCCCCACATCGGGGAGAGGCCCGATTCAACACGATCACGGCCTGATGGAATCCTTACATCCATGAGTGAGAACTTCGAGGCAGATCAGAACACCGACGGCGCGAATCCCGACGTCCGCGAACTCTCCGAAGTTCCCGCGGTCGAGGTCATCAGCCGCGCCGCAGTGATGCTGATGAGTTCGGCTGCCGAGAAACTCGGCCTCTCCGATGCCGACCCGTCTTCCAGCCCCTACCTCGACCTCGACGAAGCGCGTCGAGTCATCACCGCGCTTGCCGGACTGGTGACTGCGTCGGTCGAGTACCTCGGCCCCCACGCCGGACCCATCCGCGAAGGTCTCCAAGCCTTGCAGCGCGCATTCCGTGAGGCCTCCTCGCATCCGGACGAGCCAGGAAAGGGACCGGGCGAGAAGTTCACCGGCCCGGTCTACTGAGTTGGCAACCGCCAACAAGACTCAACCGACGCCCGAGGACGTCGACGCGTTCATTTCCCGCGTCGACGACCGCAAGCGCGCCGACAGTGTGGAGTTGATCTCCTTGCTGTCGGCCGCCACGGGCGAGCCTGCTGTGATGTGGGGCTCGAGCATCATCGGATTCGGCGCACGGCACTACCGGTATGCGAGTGGCCACGAGGGAGACACGCCACTGATCGGGTTCTCCCCCAGAGCCACCGCACTCACGTTGTACTTGTCGCTGAACTTCGACGATTACACGGACACGCTCGCGCGCCTCGGCAAGCACAAGATCGGTAAAGGCTGCCTGTACGTCAAACGGCTGAGCGACGTCGACCCAGCCGTCTTGACCGAGCTGATCACGGATTCCGTTGCCGCAGCCCGCAACATGATCGACTGAGTCACTCACCTTCGGGGCGCGACAGGCCGAGCGTCGTCGGGCGGTTGGCCGAAGACGCTCGAATCCCGTGGTGTGAAGTGATTGTTCGTCAGCGTGGCCCGACGCATTCGATCGAGTCGAAACCACCGCACGGCGTCGCGCTGGCGACACCAGCCGATGAGAAACCACAGGCCACGGTCCTGCGCCAGAATGTGCGGCTCAACTGCCCGCACCGTCTCCGAACCGTCCCCATCCACATAGTGCAACGACACGACGCGACTCTGTTCGAGACCCTGCTCGACTGCCTGCCGGTTCGCGCGCGAATCCGTCAGAGCCCCGACGTCTCCGCGAATCCACACGCGGCCACCGAGTTCGGCGACCTTACGACGGCTCTCCTCGTCCATCACGTCGAGCAGTTTTGCCAGCGCCGCACGTCCGTCCGGCGCAAACGGAGCATCGCCCATCGCCGTCAACGCCAACGCGATTGAAACTGCTTGCGGAACAGTGAAATTCACCGGAGGTAGCGTGGCGCGACCTACGAGTCGGTATCCACCCCCAGGACCTGAGCGCGCCTCGATCGCCGCACCCGACATCATCAGCGTCTCGATATCGCGTTTGATCGTTCGGGTGGTGACACCGAATTCCTCGGACAATCGGGAACACGTAGTCCCTCGATCACCCTGTCGCCGAAGCTCCTCGACAAGAGCATGCAATCTCGCAGCTCGATTCACACCCACGAGTGTCTCAGATTTCGATACCAAACGGTGACATATTTGGTGACAGTCCGTTGTCACCATCCCGGCTGCACAGTGAGTACATGAAAACTCACATCGTTCTTGTTCCAGGATTCTGGCTCGGTTTATGGGCATGGGATGCAGTCCTCCCGCACCTCGAGCGTTCCGACACTCGCGTGACCAGTCTGACGCTGCCCGGACTCGACGCCGTCGATGCAGATCGATCAGCGGTCACCTTCGACGCCCACGTCCGCGCAGTCATCGACGCTGTAACGGATTCCGACGAACGCACGGTCCTGGTCGTTCACAGCGGCGCCGGCCCGGTGGGGTACGCAGTCACCGATCGCATCCCGGATCGCGTCGCTCGGATCGTCTACGTGGACTCGGGCCCGATGCCCGACGGCGCAGCGCTGCGGCCGGATTTGGCCGCAGATGTCCTTGAGATACCTCTGCCGACGTGGGCAGAACTCGAAGCAGACGGCAGCAGCCTCGAAGGACTCGACGAGAAAGCTCTCGACGCGTTTCGCGCCAACGCCGTCCCCGAACCGGCCGGACCGGCACGTGAGCCGATTGTCCTGACGAACGAGAAGCGCTACCAGGTGCCGTCAACCGTCGTTTGCAGCACGTTCCCGTCAGCGGTGATCGCCCAGATGGCCGACGGGGGTCATCCGATGGCCGCGGAACTGGCGAAACTCCCAGTGACGTATGTCGACCTCCCGACCGGCCATTGGCCGATGTGGTCGCGCCCCGAAGACGTTGCCCAGGTGATCCTCGAGGCCACCGCTTCCTGACCGACAGAGCGGTGATGCCGGGTCGGATTCCGACCCGGCATCACTGACCGACTTCTACCTACTCACGTTCTGCTAGCTCACGGAAGCAGCTTTCTTCCGTGGCGCAGCCTTCTTAGCTGCAACTGCCTTCGTTGCGCGCTTCTTGGTGATCGGCTTGGCCTTGACCGGTGCGTGCTGTGCGGTGAGAACTTCACTGAGGAACTTGCCCGTGTAGCTCTCGGGGACCGCGGCCACGTCCTCCGGAGTACCTTGCGCCACAACGGTTCCGCCGCCGGATCCACCTTCGGGTCCCATGTCGACGACCCAGTCCGACGTCTTGATCACGTCGAGGTTGTGCTCGATCACGATCACGCTGTTGCCCTTGTCGACCAGACCGTTGATGACGATCAAGAGCTTGCGGATGTCCTCGAAATGCAGACCCGTGGTGGGCTCGTCGAGGATGTACACGGTCCGGCCGGTCGACCGTTTCTGCAGTTCGGCGGCGAGCTTGACGCGTTGTGCCTCACCACCGGACAGGGTGGGAGCCGGCTGACCCAGTCGAACGTAGCCCAGACCGACGTCGACCAGAGTCTTGAGGTACCGGTGAATGGAGGTGACCGGTTGGAAGAACTCGGCTGCTTCCTCGATCGGCATGTCGAGAACCTCGGCGATCGACTTGCCCTTGTAGTGGACCTCGAGCGTTTCGCGGTTGTACCGAGCGCCGTGGCACACCTCGCACGGCACGTACACGTCCGGCAAGAAGTTCATCTCGATCTTCAGCGTTCCGTCGCCGGAGCACGCCTCGCAGCGTCCACCCTTGACGTTGAACGAGAACCGGCCAGGCTGGTATCCGCGGACCTTCGCTTCCGTAGTGGCTGCGAAGAGGGTTCGTATCTTGTCGAAGACACCGGTGTACGTCGCCGCATTCGATCGCGGAGTCCGGCCGATCGGAGACTGATCGACCTGCACAAGCTTGTCCAGCTGATCGAGACCGTTGATTCGTGTGTGACGGCCGGGCACCTGGCGTGCGCCGTTGAGCTTGTTCGCCATGACTGTCGCGAGAATGTCGTTGACCAACGTCGACTTACCCGAACCGGAGACACCGGTGACAGCGGTGAGAACGCCCAGCGGGAAGCTCACGTCGATGCCGTCGAGATTGTGTTCGCGAGCTCCGACGACCGTGACCTGACGCTTGCGGTCCACCGGCCGACGAATGGCCGGAACCTCGATGAAGCTGCGACCCGACAGGTAGGCGCCGGTCAGGGACTCTTCACACGTCAGCAGTTCTTCGTACGGCCCACTGTGGACGACCTTGCCGCCGTGCTCGCCGGCGTACGGTCCGATGTCGACCACCCAGTCAGATGTACGGATGGTGTCTTCGTCATGCTCGACCACGATCAACGTGTTGCCGAGGTCGCGCAAGCGCGTCAGGGTTTCGATCAGTCGTCGATTGTCACGCTGATGCAGGCCGATGGACGGCTCGTCGAGTACGTACAGCACGCCGACGAGTCCGGAACCGATCTGCGTTGCCAAGCGGATTCGCTGGGCCTCGCCACCGGACAACGTGCCCGCGGCACGCGAGAGGGAAAGGTATTCCAAGCCGACGTCGAGCAGGAACCCGAGTCGTGCCTGAACTTCCTTGAGGACCTGACCCGCAATCGCCTCTTCGCGCGAGCCGAGAGTGAGGCTGTTCAAGAAGTCCGCGCAATCGGAGATCGACAGTTCACAGACCTCGGCGATGGACTTACTGCCGAAGTCCCCAGCCGCGATAGTTACCGACAGGATTTCCGGGCGCAGGCGAGCACCACCACACGCCGGGCACGGGGTATCGCGCATGTACCCGTCGTACCGTTCCTTCATCTGATCCGATTCGGTCTGCTCGAGCCGGCGATGCAGGAACGGCATCACACCTTCGAACTCCGCGTAGTAAGAACGGGTACGGCCGTACCGATTCTTGTACCGGACGTGAACCTGCTCCTCGCTGCCTTCGAGGATTGCTCTACGGGCCTTCGCCGGCAACTTGTTCCACGGCGTCTTCATGTCGAAACCGAGGATGTCGCCGAGGCCGGAGAGCAACCGTCCGAAGTACTCCGAACTCTGGCCCATCGACCACGGCGCGATTGCTCCGTCTTCGAGACTCAGGTCGGGATCGGGAACCACCAGGTCCGGGTCGACCTCCTTGCGGATACCGAGGCCGGTGCATTCCGGGCAGGCGCCGTAGGGCGAGTTAAAGGAGAACGAGCGGGGTTCGAGATCGTCGATGGCGAGTGCGTGGCCGTTCGGGCAGGCCAACTTCTCGGAGAAGCGACGTTCCCGATCAGGTGCATTTTCCTCACGGTCGACGAAGTCGAGGACGACAATGCCTTCAGCCAATCGAAGTGCGGTCTCGACCGAGTCGGTCAGGCGCTGCTTCGAACTCGCCTTGACCTGCAAGCGGTCGACAACAACTTCGATGTCGTGCTTTTCCTGCTTCTTGAGCTTCGGCGGATCTGCGAGTGAATGGACGACACCGTCGACGCGCACTCGCGAGTAGCCCTGGGTGTTGAGCTGATCGAAGAGATCGACGAACTCGCCCTTACGTGTACGGACGACAGGTGCGAGGACCTGGAACTTGATGCCCTCGTCCATCTCGAGCACCTGGTCGACGATCTGCTGGGGCGTCTGACGGGCGATCTTCTCACCACACACCGGGCAGTGCGCTGAACCTGCGCGGGCATAGAGGAGTCGGAGGTAGTCGTAGACCTCGGTGATGGTGCCCACCGTCGAACGTGGGTTGCGGTTGGTCGACTTCTGGTCGATCGACACCGCAGGGGACAGTCCTTCGATGAAATCCACGTCCGGCTTGTCCATCTGACCGAGGAACTGACGCGCGTATGCCGAGAGCGACTCGACGTAGCGGCGCTGACCTTCGGCGAAGATCGTGTCGAAGGCGAGGCTGGACTTGCCGGAGCCCGACAACCCGGTGAAGACGATCAGGCTGTCTCGCGGGAGGTCGAGATCGACTCCTCGCAGATTGTGCTCACGCGCACCCCGCACGATCAGGCGATCCGCCACACCAATTCCCTTCATTGTCAATCATCTGGGGCCGTCCCCCCGGAGAAGTCTCGAGCGGCCTCGCAAACGCGAGTCCTCGAGCGATCGTCATCGTAGGCCGAGCCACCGACACGTTTATCTCACCAAGCGAGCCCATCGCTCTACCTGCCCCTATTCGAAGGTAGCCTGCGATTCATGACGAATCAGCCCATCGTGATCGACGACTCCTACACCGGTCAGGTCTCCCCCGATTCTGCCCCTCAGCGGCGCACAGTCGAAGGCGCCGTCATCACGAAGATGTCGGTCGGCCCCATGGACAACAACACTTACCTCGTCGTCTGTTCCACGACCGGGAAATCTCTCCTGATCGATGCGGCCAACGAAGCCGAGAAGATCATCGCGCTCATCGAACAGGAAGCACCTGTTTTCGATTCCATCGTCACCACCCACCAGCACGGTGACCACTGGCTGGCCTTGCAGGACGTCCACGCCGCCACGAAGGTGCCGACCGCTGCTCACCCCCTCGACGCGGATGTCCTTCCCGTCACCCCGGACGTTCTCCTCGAAGACGGCGACAAGGTGAACGTTGGCAACTTGAGCCTCGACGTCATTCACCTGTCCGGACACACTCCCGGCTCCATCGCGCTGGCTCTCACCGAACCGAGCGGGCAGGTTCACCTCTTCACCGGTGATTCACTCTTCCCCGGAGGCGTCGGAAAGACCGCCGACCCCGAGAAGTTCACTTCCCTACTCGACGACGTGGAAAACAAGCTGTTCGGAAGGTTCGACGACGCAACCGTCGTCTACCCGGGGCACGGCAAGGACACGACACTGGGCGCCGAGCGTCCGCACTTGGCGGAGTGGCGCGAACGCGGTTGGTGACGTCTCACCCGTCTGAGCTGAATCCCGCTAGTCGGCTCGTTCATCTCTGACCTGTTCGCCATTGACTCGAAGTCGTGGGAGCCAGGTCGTCAGAGTCCGGCCCAGGCCTTCGACCATCCGTTCACCGAACACGGCCCACGCCCCCGGCGTCTCAGATGGCGCTGCACCCAAATCGAAGACCACAGACGCGGTGGGCTCGCCGATATCTTGGTGGTCACCGCACCATGGTGGTCGATCGGTCTGCATTGTGTGCCGCCTTCGAACACGCCGTGGGCGGATACGCGGTAACGGATACTTCCGAGCGAGTTGTCCGAACCCAAGACGAAGTCATCGACGCAGGACAACGCACTTCGGCGACTAGGAATCCGTCAGCCGGGTCGGGCGTCGCCGGATCGCCGAACCGGACTAATTCCTCGTGAGATCGCTAGGGTGGAAAACGAACCTACATCGGGAGGCTTGAAACATGCTGGTACGTCGAATTGCTCGTCCACTGCTTTCCACGATCTTCATCGCCGGGGGAATCGATGCTTTGCGCAACCCCGCTCAGCGAGCAGCCAAAGCGTCACCCATGATCGACAAATCCGTCGAGACGCTGCCAGGAGCAGTGACGCAGAAGGTGCCTGCTGATCCGGAAACACTCGTCAAGATCAACGCCATCGTCCAGATCGGTGGCGGTGCCCTGCTCGCCACAGGCAAGGCTCCGCGGCTCGCGTCGTTGGTCCTCGCCGGAAGCCTGGTGCCCACCACACTGGCCGGCCACGACTTCTGGAACGAAACCGATCCGTCACTGCGAGCGATGCAGCGCACCAACTTCATCAAGAACGTCAGCTTGCTCGGCGGACTGATGATCGCGTCCGTCGACACCGAGGGCAAACCGTCGCTCGGCTGGCGTGGCCGCCGCGCCGCGAGGAAGGCCCAGGCGTCTATCGCTGCGGCACTTCCGTTGGTCGCATCGCAGACCGATCACACGAGCGATCGCGTCGAACATGCTCTGTCGGTGGCATCCGAGCGTGGTTCCGAACTCGCCGAAACCGCGAAGGCACACGGAACGGATTGGCTCGAACTCGCCAAGGGGCGTGGTTCCGAGTTCGCGGAGATCGCGAGCAAGCGTGCCGCTGAATTCAGCGAGGTCGCCAAGGAGCGCGGCCCGGACATCCTCGAAGTCGCGCAGAAGCGCGGTTCCGAACTGGCCGAGACCGCCCGCGAGCGCAGCGCCGAACTGGCCGAGCTGGCGAGCAAGCGCAGCTCCGAGTTCGCCGAACTCGCGCTCGAGAAGAGCAACGAGTGGGCAGAGACGGCGTCGGAACAGACCGAGGTGCTGGGTAAGCGGGCCCGCAAGCGCGCCGAGAAGGCACTCGAAAAGGCTCGCGCCAAGAAGGACGAATTGACGCACTGAGTGCACCGAAAATCACGGTCAGGCCACCTTCGGGTGGCCTGACCTGTATCTATGCGGCAGTTCATCTGGGGGAACTAGACTGTCTTGGCGCTTTTGCAGCGCATGAATTTCTCATCAAGTCTAGGAGATCCTTTGCCCGACGCGGACCCGTCACTGAACGAGCAAGAGCTCGAGCAGCAGTACGTGACGATGCTGTACTCCCGTCTCGACGATCTTCGAAAGTATGCCCAAACACGCTTGAGCACGGTCCTCCTCGAGACCGGCGGCACCCCGCAGGCACGCAGTGAACGCGAATCCTTCAATGCCATGTACACCGAGGATCTCGCCAAGTACGACGCAGCCGAGAACGGAATGTGTTTCGGACGCATCGACTTCGACGACGAGCGACGCTACGTCGGCCGACTCGGAATTCTGGACACCGACAACGACTACGAAACGCTGCTCCTCGACTGGCGCGCCCCGATGGCACGGCCGTTCTATCTGGCGACGCCGGCGGCACCTGAAGGTGTGAAACGGCGACGTCATATTCGCAGCCGTAGCCGCACGGTCACGGGTATCAACGACGAATACCTGGACCTCGATGCGGCCCGCGCCGCCGGAGTAGTCACCGAAGCCGGCGGCGTCGCCGGTGAGAGCGCACTCCTGGATGCTCTGAACGCAGCACGTACGGGCCAGATGAACGACATCGTCGAGACCATCCAGAGCGAGCAGGATGCCATCATCCGCTCCGAACACAAGAGCGTTCTGGTGGTCCAGGGCGGTCCGGGTACCGGCAAAACAGCTGTCGCACTTCACCGTGCCGCCTTCCTGCTCTACACGTACCGTCAGCAGCTGGCCAAGGCCGGCGTTCTCATCATCGGGCCGAACGCGACCTTCCTCGACTACATCAGCCAGGTCCTCCCTTCACTCGGTGAGACCGGCGTCCTGCTCTCGACGATTGGTGACCTGTACCCCGGAGTGCGCGCAACACGTACCGATTCCCTCGCCGCCGGTGAGATCAAGGGTTCGCTCGCGATTCTCGATGTGCTCAAGAACGCCGTCCGGGATCGACAGGAAGTTCCGTCCAAGCCGATCACCCTGCGATTCGACACGTACGACTTGAAGCTGGATCGCAAAACCGTCACGAAGGCGCGCGGTCGGGCTCGATCGTCGCGTCGCCCACACAACCTGGCGCGCCCGATCTTCGTAGCAGCGGTCATCGAGGCGTTGGCGCTGCAGATGGCCGAACTCATCGGCGGAAACCTCGTCGACGGCGGCTCACTCCTCAGCCGGGACGACATCGCCGACATTCGCGACGAGATGCGCGAGGACTCCGACATCATGTCCGCCATCGGAAAGCTCTGGCCAGAATTGTCGCCGCAGCAAATCCTCGCGGAACTGTGGACGTCTCCGGCGAGGTTGGCCAAGGCAGCGCCGCAACTCGACGACGGACAACGCGACGAGCTTCTGCAGAGCGTCGGGCCAGGATTCAGTGCGGCCGACGCTCCCCTTCTCGACGAACTCGCCGAGATCCTCGGCGTCGACGATGCCGCCGAACGCGAACGCGCACAACGCGAATGGCGCGCACAGATCGCCGACGCCCAGGGTGCTCTCGACATCCTCACCGGCTCCGCACCACAGGACCTCGAGGACGAGATGGATCCGGAGATCCTGATGGCGTACGACTTGATCGACGCCAGCCAACTCGCCCAGCGCCACGATCAAGGCCAGCGCCAGACCACGGCGGAGCGCGCTGCCGGCGACCGAACCTGGACCTACGGTCACGTGATCGTCGACGAAGCCCAAGAGCTCTCCGAGATGGCGTGGCGAATGCTGATGCGGCGCATACCGAATCGGTGGATGACGTTGGTCGGCGATACGGCCCAGACCGGTGATCCTGCGGGAACCTCGTCCTGGCAGACGATCCTCGAGCCCTACGTCGCCAAGCGCTGGAAGCTCACCGAACTGACCGTGAACTACCGAACTCCGTCGGAGATCATGGATGTCGCTCACCGCGTGCTCGAAGAGATCGACCCGGAGCAGTCGGTGCCCCGGTCGGTGCGCGACAGCGGATTCGCGCTGTGGGCTCTCAAGACCACGGCCGAAGAATTGGAATCGACCGTGCGCCGCTGCATCGAGTCCGAGTCGCACCCCGGTATTACCGCCGTGATCGCCGGCTCCGGGGTTGTTGCCGATCTGGCGGGCCTTGCGAGCGAGACCGTGAGCGTCCTGTCGGTCAAGGACGTCAAGGGGCTCGAGTTCGACACCGTGTTGATAGTCGAACCCGCCGACATTCTCGACGAGTCACCCCGGGGAATGAACGACCTCTACGTCGCGTTGACCCGAGCTACCCAGAGACTCGGCATCATTCACATCGAGTCGCTCCCCGCGGTTCTCGACGGCGTCGAGGCCGCAGAGTTGGCCTTCGATTCGTGAGCCTCACGGAGTAGGTTCGTGCGTGACACCTCGAATCGTGGATGTCACCCCAATTTGTGTCGACGACTGAAGGAATGACACCTCGTGCTTGGCCTGCCCGCAAGTTCCGCCCCACCAATCCGCAAAATCTGTCGCGTGATGATCGGTGTCGGGATGCTGGCAGCGGTGACCGCAGGTTGTTCAGAAGATGATTCGAGTTCGACGGCAGCTGCAGGCAGCGACGACATCGCTGCTGTTGCTGCCGCACCCACAGAAACACCGGTGGACGACGCCGAACGTCTGCGAGCGGCGATCGCGTCGTCCGGGGTGAACCCCGCGTTTTCCGACGACATGTTGCAGGCGCTCGGTGACGGCGTCTGCCAGCAGCTCGCGGCCGGCACGGATCGAGAGACGATCATCGCGAATCTGCGGCAGGTATCACTCAATGGAGCGAGCGAACCGGTGATCACGAGCGGAAACGGCTCGGCCGCATCGACGCCACTTCCCAGCGTCGATCAGCTGGCTGAAGTGTTCGTCGATGCGGCCGAAGCCGACTACTGCCGGTAAATCAGCGAACGGTGTGCACGATCAGAACGTCGGACGTCGCCTTGCGCGCGGCATCGGAAGGCACCGAACCGAGCAGACGCCCGGTCAGAGTGTTCAATCCGCGATTTCCGACGACGAGCAAATCGCCCTTGACCTCGTCGAGCAAAGCAAGAAGCGATTCGACGGGAGCGCCGACGACGGCGCGTTCGACAACGTCCTTGGCGCCCTGGGCGTGTGCACGCTCTCGCGCCGTACGAAGGATCTCGTAGGTCGGAGCGGAACCGGTGACCTGGTAGGCCTCGTTACCCAACGCATCAGCGGCAGCGCTCACGTCCTTGGGATCGGCCGGGTAGTACGCACACGCGATGACGAGCTGAGCGTCCGAGCCACTGGCGATGGCGGCAGCTCTGTCGACTGCCTTCAGTGACGACTCGGAGCCATCGGTTCCTACGACAACGGTCCGGTAGGCACTCATTCATTCCTCCATGGTTACGGGACGGACGGTACGGCCGGCAACGGGCGCAACGCTGTTGCGCCCGCTCGACAACCGCTGCGCTGACATTAGCGGGATTGTGCCGCGGATAGTGTTATTTGCAGTACACGCCACAAGCCCACAGTGAATGTGATCATCAGTCACAGACACATTTGTCCCGTAGTGACCGATCAGCGAAGTTTGCCGAAGCGAGGCCCGAACAGCGCCGCCGGGAAAACTTCCTGCTCGACCAGGGCAGCACGCCACGGCGTCGCCAATTCCAGCAATCGCTTGGCACCTTCTTCTCCGAGCGCATCCCATGGGGCAAGCGCAAGGTCGTCCGTCAGGTCTTCGACGACGTCGCGCAGTTCCTGCCCGTCCTCGGTCAGCGCACCGGACGAACGGTCGAGCAGTTCGCGATCCTTCAGGCTCTCCACTGCCTCGTCCCACTGTTCCTGCGACCACCCGCGGCGAGTCTGTGCGAACTTACGCTGAAACCCGATTCCCGTGGCTGTGTGCGTGATCAACGCGTCCAGTCCGTTCAATCCCGCGGTCTGAAGGGCAGCAATGTGGCCGTCGCCGCGATACTCACGCAGCAGTGTCAGCGCATGCCAGAAACGCAGGTGCGGTTCGGTCGGCCAGTCGAGCGACGCCCAACCCGCGTACAGGGAGCGGCCGTCGACTCCAGGAATGTTCTGAGCCGCGATCGACACGAGTTCGGCGGCCTCGGCCATGTCCGCCGACCCCGTTACATCTGCACCGAACAGACGAACGTAAGCCGCGCCGATTGCCCGATACCGCGCCGCGACAACCTCTGTGGGCCTTGCCAATTCCCAGGCACGCGGAATGACACTGGCGATCAATTCAGGATTGAAGTTGAAGAAGGTGGCCGTGACGACAGTCGCGGGTGGAGCGCCGAGCGGCGCTGATCGCCCCGCGAAGTACACCATTCGGCCAGGTTCCAACCCGACGCCGACAAGTTCCTTCTCCGTCTCCGGCACGAAGTAGGCCAGCGAGTGAAGAAGTTCGAGAGTCCGCGCGGTCTTGCCTGCAGTCTGTGCATCCATACCTGAAACCGTAGCGGGCGCGAGCACGAACGTGCGCGAGGCGACCTACTTGAGGCCTGCGGCGTCCATCCCTCGAAGTTCCTTCTTCAAATCCGAGATTTCGTCTCGCAATCGCCCAGCCAACTCGAACTGAAGGTCGCGTGCAGCATTCATCATTTGATCGGTGAGTTCCTTGACCAGATCCGCCAATTCGGCGCGAGGCATCGACTTGGTATCGCGCCCCTCGTACACACCGGCGCTGACCGCACGACCGGCCTCGCCCTGTGCGCGCCGACCGCGCGTCGCATTGCGACCCGAACCCCCGACGTCGACCGAAGCTGCGGTGTCCTCCGCCTCCTCGTACACCTGATCGAGAATGTCCGCGATCTTCTTGCGTAGCGGTTGCGGGTCGACGCCCATCTTCTCGTTGTAGGCGACCTGCTTCTCGCGCCGTCGCTCGGTTTCCTCGATCGCCTGCGCCATGGATGCGGTGATCTTGTCCGCATACATGTGCACTTGGCCGGACACATTTCGAGCCGCTCGACCAATCGTCTGAATAAGGCTGGTGGAGCTACGGAGGAAGCCTTCCTTGTCGGCATCGAGGATCGCGACCAGCGACACCTCGGGAAGGTCGAGTCCCTCACGCAGGAGGTTGATGCCGACCAGCACGTCGTACTCCCCCAGGCGGAGCTGCCGGAGCAGCTCGACTCGCCGGAGCGTATCGATATCCGAGTGCAGATACCGGACGCGAATACCGAGTTCGAGAAGATAGTCGGTCAGGTCTTCCGACATCTTCTTGGTCAGAGTCGTCACCAGCACACGCTCGTCGCGTTCGGCGCGCTCACGGATCTCGTGAACGAGATCGTCGATCTGCCCCTTGGTGGGTTTGACGATGACCTCGGGATCGATCAATCCGGTCGGGCGAATCACCTGCTCGACGAACTCACCGCCGGACTGACCCAACTCGTACTTGCCGGGGGTTGCCGACAGGTAGACGGTCTGACCGATCCGCTTACTGAATTCTTCCCACGTCAGGGGGCGGTTGTCGGTGGCCGACGGCAGCCGGAATCCGAATTCGACCAGGTTGCGCTTGCGCGACATATCGCCTTCGTACATGGCGCCGATCTGCGGGACGGTCACGTGCGACTCGTCGATGACCAGAAGGAAATCTTCGGGGAAATAGTCGATCAGCGTTGCGGGGGCAGTTCCAGGACCGCGGCCGTCGATGTGGCGCGAGTAGTTCTCGATGCCGGAGCAGAACCCGACCTGCTTGATCATCTCGAGGTCGTATTGCGTTCGCATGCGCAGACGCTGAGCTTCGAGAAGCTTGCCCTTGCCCTCGAGTTCGGCGAGCCGCTCTTCGAGTTCTGCCTCGATGTCCTTGGCCGCACGCTCCATGCGTTCTGGGCCGGCGACGTAGTGCGTCGCCGGAAAAATACGGACTGTGTCGACCTGGCGAACGATGTCACCGGTCAGTGGATGCAAGTAGTACAGCGCTTCGATCTCGTCACCGAAGAATTCGATGCGTACCGCCAACTCTTCGTAGGACGGAATGATCTCGACCGTGTCGCCGCGCACGCGGAACGAACCTCGCGTGAACGCCATGTCGTTGCGGTTGTACTGAACGTCGACGAGTAGACGCAGGAACGCATCGCGCGGTACCTCGACACCGACGTCGAGCTGAATCGAGCGATCGAGGTACGACTGCGGTGTACCGAGGCCGTAGATGCACGACACCGAGGCCACCACGACCACGTCCCGTCGTGAGAGAAGGCTGGACGTCGCTGAGTGGCGCAGCCGCTCCACGTCGTCGTTGACCGACGAATCCTTCTCGATGTAGGTGTCGGTCTGGGCGATGTACGCCTCGGGTTGGTAGTAGTCGTAGTACGAGACGAAGTACTCGACCGCATTGTTGGGAAGCATTTCCCGAAGCTCGTTCGCGAGCTGAGCAGCCAGAGTCTTGTTCGGAGCCATCACCAGAGCGGGGCGTTGCAGCTTTTCGATCAACCACGCTGTGGTCGCGGACTTACCGGTACCGGTCGCACCGAGGAGGACGACGTCCTTCTCCCCCTCGTTGATCCGTTTTTCCAGCTCGGCGATAGCCGCCGGCTGATCGCCTGCCGGTTCGTACGGACTGACGACCTCGAAGCGCGCGTCTGAGCGCTCGATGTCACCAACCGGACGAAACTCGGAATGGGCGACCACGGGATGTTCGGAAGCAAACGCCATGAAACCAGGGTAAGCGCACCCACCGACACAATGCTTGCTCGTCCGCATTCAGCTGAAAATGCACTTCGGCGGTAGGTTCTTCGACCATGAGCGAGAAACGTCCCCACATTCACCGGCCGAAGGTCGAAACCTTCGACATCGCAGCTCGTACCAATGTCGATCCCAAGGGTTTCGTTCGCCCGGTCGAGCACTACCGCGAAGAACCGTGGGGGCTGTACATGGCGCGCCACGCCGACCATCCCCAGTTTCACTATCTCGAGTCCTGGATCATTCCCGAACTCGGAATTCGGGCATCGATTTTCCACTTCACCCCGGAACACGTCAAAGACTGGGATTTCTACGTCGACATCGGTGAATTCACCCGCGGCGAGCACGTGTGGACCTCGGAGGACCACTACCTGGACCTGATCGTGCAGACCGGACACAGCATCGAATTGCTCGACGTCGACGAGTTGCTCGAGGCGAACACCGTCGGAATCCTCGACCCGAAGACGTCCGAGCGCGCAATGCTGAAGGCTGCCCGAGCCATCGACGGTATCGCCGCCCACGGTCACAACCTCGACGCCTGGCTGGACTCGTTGGGCATGCCGGTCACGTGGCGCTGAGCCGTTAGAGGGACCAGCCTGATTTCTCGGCCCATTCCCACGCCCGGTGGAATGCGGCGTCGAACCACGGGGTCTTGACCCCCAGATAGGCGTCGATCGCCGAGGCGTAGTCGTCGATGCCGGCAGCGCTCGAAGCTGCCTTGACCTTGAGTTCGGCATACTCGGCACGCGCCGACGCGTCGGCGCGAAGCCAGTCACGGAAGAGGATCGCGAACTGCTGACCCGGCCAACCGTCCACCCGAATGTGGATGTTCGCGCGGCGGCCTGGATCTGCGCTGCCGTGAATTCGCTTCGCCCAGACCGCCGGATCGGTCTCGCCACCGAGGTACGACGGTTTCGGGTCGTCAGCGACGATGTGCTCGATCCGGGGGAACCCGGCAGTGGCCAGATCCTGCGCGAGGTCGTCGGCAACGCCGAGGTGCTCGACAGTGATCTGAATGTCGATCACGTCCTTGGCATCGAGACCAGGCACTGCGGTCGATCCGATGTGATCGATACGGCGCGCGCGGTCACCGGCCGCCAGTGACAACCGGCCGATGATTCGTTCCGCCTGCGCCGGCCACGTCGGGTCAGCAGGAGTCAGCTCGGGAAGCGCGCGCACCACCGTGCCCTCGCGGAGGTTCTTCTCGAAGGGAACAAGTCGATTCGCCCACAGGTCGCGGACCACGTCGTCAAGTGAACCCTGCTCGCCGCTGTTGTCGAGCCACACGTCGGCAACAGCACGACGCTGATCGTCACTTGCCTGCGCTGCGATGCGCGCACGCGCGTCGGATTCCGGCATACCGCGTGAGCCCACCAGGCGTCGAACTCGCTCCTCCTCGTCGACGTAGACGATGACGACCAAGTTGAATGCCGGCGCCATGGAACCCTCGACCAAGAGCGGAATGTCTTGAACGAGCACTGCATCCGACGGCGCGGACGAGATCTGCTCCATCGTCCGCGCACCGATCAATGGGTGAAGGATGCCGTTCAGAGTTCCGCGTGACGTGTCGTCGGCAAACGCCAACGACGCCAACGCGGGGCGGTTGAGGCTGCCGTCCTCGGACAGAATCCCGTCGCCGAATGCATCGACCAGAGCGGCAAGTCCAGGAGTACCGGGCTCGACCACTTCTCGGGCGATCAAGTCGGCATCGACGATGACGGCTCCCAGTTCGCTGAGGATTTTCGACACTGTCGACTTACCGGCTCCGATGCCTCCAGTGAGGCCTACTCTCAACACACTCGACAGTCTCTCATCTCTGCGCCCGAGAGATTCAGACACGCCTACGGACCGAACACGCCGAGGCCTTCGAGGCTCAAATACCACAATTTCGGTGACCGTGCGGTTATGTTCTAGCGAACGCACCTGTACCTGCAACTTCTCGAGAAAGTGGACGCCATGCGAGCAGATCGCGACCATCACGGTCAGCACCGCCTCGGAATGCCGAACGGCGTGCACTGCATAGAGTTTCCCGAAGTTGCTTTTGCCCTGGCAGAGCACCGTCGTACGTGGTTCACGATGCTCGTGAGCCAAGGCCGACACAGCTTCGCATCGATGCGTAAGCGCACAGCCGAAGCGACCGCCACCTATTGGGTGCCTGCTCCCGCAAACTGAGTTCTCTTCACGAAATACAAAATGACCGGCAACCATTCGGTGCCGGTCATTTTTGTGTTCACTCACGCAATCTTGCGCCGGCAAGTGATACCTGACAGGAAAAGAACCCCGCCCCTGCAAGTGCAGGGGCGGGGTTCTTCACAGATCTCGCTTGATCAGATCAAGCGGTAATCCTTATGCGTTGCCCGACAGCTTCTCGCGAAGTGCGGCGAGCTGTGCATCGCTGGCAAGCGATCCGCCAGCAGACTCGGCCGGAGCGGAGCCGGCAGCAGCCGGAGCCTCGGTGTCGTCTGCAGCAGCCGTCTCCGAGGAGTAGCCGGCAGCAGCGGTGGCAGCCTCAGCGGCCTCGTCTGCAGCAGTCTTCTCCATCTGAGTGGTGTGCATCTTGTGGCGACGCTCAGCCTCGGCGTAGCGGTTCTCCCACTCTTCACGCTGCTTGTCGAAGCCCTCGAGCCATTCGTTGGTCTCGGGATCGAAGCCCTCGGGGAAGATGTAGTTGCCCTGGTCGTCGTACGAGTCGGCCATGCCGTACTTGGACGGATCGAACTCGGCGTTGTAATCCTCGTTGGCCTGCTTCAGCGACAGCGAGATACGACGACGCTCGAGATCGATGTCGATGACCTTGACGAGTGCATCGTCGCCGACGCCGACAACCTGGTCCGGAACCTCGACGTGGCGCTCAGCGAGCTCCGAGATGTGAACGAGGCCTTCGATTCCCTCTTCGACGCGCACGAATGCACCGAACGGAACCAGCTTCGTGACCTTGCCGGGCACGATCTGACCGATGGCGTGCGTGCGGGCGAACTGACGCCACGGATCTTCCTGCGTTGCCTTGAGCGACAGGGAGACGCGCTCGCGGTCCAGGTCGACGTCGAGAACCTCGACGGTGACCTCGGTGCCGACCTCGACAACCTCGGACGGGTGATCGATGTGCTTCCAAGACAGCTCGGAAACGTGAACCAGACCGTCTACGCCGCCCAGGTCCACGAATGCACCGAAGTTGACGATGGAGGACACGACGCCCTTGCGGACCTGGCCCTTCTGGAGCTGGTGCAGGAATTCGCTGCGAACCTCGGACTGAGTCTGCTCGAGCCATGCGCGGCGCGAGAGGACCACGTTGTTGCGGTTCTTGTCGAGCTCGATGATCTTGGCCTCGATCTCCTTGCCGACGTACGGCTGGAGGTCGCGGACGCGACGCATTTCGACGAGCGAAGCGGGGAGGAAGCCACGAAGACCGATGTCAAGGATGAGGCCGCCCTTGACGACCTCGATGACGGTGCCCTTGACGGCCTCGTCCTTCTCCTTGAGCTCCTCGATGGTGCCCCAGGCACGCTCGTACTGAGCGCGCTTCTTCGACAGGATCAGTCGACCTTCTTTGTCCTCCTTGGTGAGGACGAGAGCCTCGACCGCATCTCCCACGGAGACGACCTCGTTGGGGTCGACGTCGTGCTTGATGGAGAGCTCACGAGAAGGGATGACGCCTTCGGTCTTGTAACCGATGTCGAGCAGAACCTCGTCGCGGTCGACCTTGACGATGGTTCCTTCGACGATGTCACCATCGTTGAAGTACTTGATCGTGGCATCGATGGCGGCGAGGAAGTCCTCGGCGGAGCCAATGTCGTTAATGGCAACCTGCGGCGAGGTGACGGTTGTGGAGGGCATATGTTGAATTGCTCCGGACGAGTTGTGGTCGGTTGATGGATTTTGTCGGACGAGATGCGCAACTGTGGCGTACAAATGTTGGAAGTACTTTTTTGGAAGTACTAGATCTATGTACCCAGCTGCATCAATAACGAACAACCGAATACCGGATCACATTCCACACCGCAGAACCGCACCGCGAGCTCTCTCGTTCCGACTGACTCCGAGATCCTGGCCAAGATGATCTTGGTAAAGACCTCGTATAGACAATCGGTCGGATGACAGACACTCGCGTGGGTAAGACTACGCGTCGGCTATCTTGCCGGGCAAACCCGGGTACCCTGCGGCCGAGTCACCCGTTCTACTGTGTTGTTCATGTCTGACGAGCGCCATGCCGCCGCCAATTCCATTCTCGGTACCAGCGGTGTCGGCCGGGTCCGTGTCGATTCGAGTGCAAGCGACCGCGCCAGCCGCGCGTGGTGGGACGCCGACGCCGACGATTACCACAGAACCCACGGCGAGTTTCTGGGCGTGAACAGCGCAGAAGGTGAATTCGTCTGGTGCCCCGAAGGACTGCACGAGGGCGATCATCACTTGCTGGGCGACATAGTCGACAAAGATATTTTGGAGGTCGGTTGCGGCTCGGCTCCCTGTGCCCGGTGGCTCGCCGGACACGGCGCCCGGGCCGTCGGCCTCGACATCTCGATGGGGATGCTCGCGCGCGGACAGGACGCAATGAAGGCCGGCGGACCGGCAGTCCCGTTGATTCAGGCGAGTGCCGAACTCCTGCCGTTTGCCGACGAGAGTTTCGACATCGTCTGTTCGGCGTTCGGAGCCGTCCCGTTCGTGGCCGATTCACAACGGGTCATGAACGAGGTCGCCCGAGTTCTGCGTCCCGGCGGATCGTGGGTCTTCGCGGTCAACCATCCGATCCGATGGATCTTCCCCGACGATCCCGGGCCCAAGGGATTGACGGCGACGCTCCCCTACTTCGACCGCACCCCGTACGTCGAGGTCGACGACAACGGAGTCCCCACCTACGTCGAGCATCACCGAACCATCGGTGACCGGGTCCGTGAGATCGTCGCGGCCGGACTTCAGATCCGCGACATCATCGAGCCCGAATGGCCGGAGTGGTTGGACCGCGAATGGGGACAGTGGAGTCCCCTCCGCGGCCAACTCTTTCCGGGCACTGCAATTTTCAGCGCCGTCAAACCCTGACGGCTACAGCAGTTTCGACAGGAACGCCTTGGTCCGATCGTGCTGCGGATTGGCCAGGAGTTCGCGGGGCTCGCCTGCCTCGACCACAACTCCGCCGTCCATGAACACCAACTGATCTGCGACCTCGCGGGCGAAACCCATCTCGTGGGTGACAACCACCATCGTCATGCCCTCTTTGGCCAACTGCTTCATCACGGTGAGAACTTCACCGACCAGTTCGGGGTCGAGCGCGGACGTCGGCTCGTCGAACAGCATCAGCTTGGGGTCCATCGCGAGAGCGCGGGCGATGGCAACTCTCTGCTGCTGACCGCCCGACAACTGGGCCGGGTACGCGTTGGCTTTGGCGCTCAACCCGACCTGATCGAGGAGGTCCTTCGCTCGTTCGACGGCCTTCTTCTTGCTGACACGCTTGACCTGCGTCGGCGCTTCGATGATGTTCTCGAGAGCGGTGCGGTGCGGGAACAGGTTGAAGTGCTGAAACACCATCCCGATGTCGCGGCGTTGTTTGGCCGCGGCTCGCGGGTGGAGTTCGTACAGCTTGCCGTTCTTCTCCGAGTAGCCCACCAGGTCGCCGTCGACGTACAGACGGCCGGCGTTGACCTGCTCGAGGTGATTGATACAGCGCAGGAACGTCGACTTGCCCGACCCTGACGGTCCGACAAGGCACAGAACCTGGCCGGGGTCGATTTCGAGCGAGATCCCTTTCAGGACCTCGAGTGCGCCGAAGTTCTTACAGACTCGGTCGGCTTTCACCATGGGTGTCATTTGCGTTCTCCTCCGGGTGTGTCCGGAAGCGTTTCCACTACCGTAGCTTTGCCTTGCGCGTCGGCTAGCGCTTGAAGCTGGCGCGTGGTCAGTGCACGAGTTGCGCCCTTCGAATAGTGACGTTCGACGTAGTACTGCCCGATCATGAGCAAACTCGTGATTGCGAGATACCACGTTGCCGCAACCATCAACAGGGGAATCGGCTCGAAGTTGGCGCCCGAGATATCGCGCGCTCGACCGTACAACTCGAAGCTGTACGGGACTGCCGTCACGAGTGAGGTGGTCTTGAGCATGCTGATGACTTCGTTACCGGTCGGCGGAATGATGACGCGCATGGCCTGCGGCAAGACCGTTCGGCGCATCGTCTGACTCCACGTCATACCCAATGCAACAGATGCTTCGGTCTGGCCCTCGTTGACCGAGCTCACGCCGGCACGGACGATCTCGGCCATGTATGCGGCCTCGTTCAATGCCAAACCGATCACCGCAAACAGAAACGCTGCCTGCAAGTCCTGGAGATTGATGTGCGCAAACTGATGCACGAAAGGAATACCGAGATCGATGCTCTTGTAGATCGACGGGAACAAGCCCCAGAAGACCAACTGCACGTAAACGGGGGTTCCACGAAATATCCACAGATAGCCCCAGGCCGCGGCGCGAAGCACTGGGTTGGGCGAGAGTCGCATGACTGCCAAGATCACCCCGAGGACGATCGCGATCACCATTGCCAGCACTGTCAGCTGGATCGTTGTCCACGCACCAGCGGAGATCCGTTTGTCGAACAGGTACTGACCGTAAGTCCCCCACGCAAAGGCTTCGTTGGTCGCCGCGCCGTAAACGAACAGTCCGAAGAGGACCACGACTACGACCGCGGCAATCCAACGACCAGGTCTACGTAGTGGGATCGCCTTGATCGGCACCGGATCGCCAGTCTCAGTTGTTGTCATGTTCATCAGCTCTCCGCGCCGTTGATCTTGGATACTTCGATGACGCCGGCCTCGACACTCCAGGTCTGCGCGATCTGTTGATAGACGCCGTTGTCGATCAGGTATTGCATTGCCTGTTGCAGGGCGGGTCCAAGGGCGGAACCCTTCACGATCGGCCAGCCGTACGGCGCCGAATCAAAGGGTTCTCCCGCAGCTTCCATCCGCCCCTTGCTCCGTTTGATCGCGTAGCCGGTCACTGGCGAATCAGCGGACAGCGCGTCGACTCGACCGAGAATGAGCGCATTGGCCGCATCGTCCTGGCTGTCGTACTTGATCTTGTCGATCGGCGGCTTGCCCGCGGCAACGCACGCCTCGCTCTTGGCAGGTACTTCGTCGATGTCCTCGGTGGTTGTGGTCTGCACCGCAACCCTCAATCCGCACGCATTGTTGGGATCGACGGGATTGTCCGGACGTTGCGCCCACTGGATACCCGCGCTGTAGTACGTGACGAAGTCGACTGTCTTCTCCCGCTCCTTGGAATCGGTGAACGAAGACATTCCGAGGTCGTAGCTTCCCGATTGGATAGCGGGGATGATCTTGTCGAAGTCGGCTTGGTTGAAGACAGCTTCGACACCGAGCACGGCCGCAACGGCGTTCATCAGGTCGACGTCGAAGCCGACGATGTTGCCATCCGCGTCCTTGAATTCGTTTGGGGCGTACGGAATGTTCACCCCGACCTGCAACTTGCCCGACTCCGTCACCTTGGGCGGCAGGAGAGCAGCGATTTCCGGCACCTTCTGGACATCGAGTGGAGGTCCTTCGGGAACGAGACCCTCGTTGTTGGTGACGCACCCACCGCACAGAGCGACGATCAAGCCCACCAACAAGACTCGCACCAGGTTGGCACGCATTCCCCCGCCACTACCAGCGCCACTACCTACGCCACGTGGCCTTGGTGCCCGTGCGTTTTCACCGACCACGACTCTGCTCTCCACTCGTCGATCGCCGCACTTGCAACGTCCATCCGAAATTCAGTCGAACGGTAGGTTACGGCAGGAGTTCCACCGTCGCCGACTTCGCAAGATTCCGGCCTGTCGTACAAGAATCAGCGACGCAGAGTGTGTGCGTACACGACTTCGGAAAATTCGCTGGTCGATGCCAAACCGCCGAGGTCGGCGGTGGCGATGCCCGACGCGATGGTCGTGCGAACGGCGTCCGAAATCCGGCCTGCCGCCGCAGACAACAACCGATCGCCACGCGCATCACCGAGCCAGTCGAGCATCATCGCGCTCGAGAGGAACAGTGCCGTTGGGTTCGCGCGATTCTTCCCGGCGATGTCGGGTGCTGCACCGTGCGCGGCCTGAGCCATGACCTGCGTCTCGGAAGCGTTGATCGACGGCGCGGTTCCGAGTGATCCGGACAGCTCGCCCGCCAGATCGGACAATATGTCGCCGAACATGTTTTCGGTCACTACGACGTCGAAGTCGCCGCCGCGTCGAACCAGGTGCGCCGCCATCGCGTCGACGTGCTCGTCGTCGACGACTACGTGTGGGAACTCTGCGGCGACGGTTCGGCAGGCGTCGCGGAAGAGGCCGGTGGTCAGCGTGAGGACGTTAGCCTTGTGGACGATGGTGACGTGATTGCGCCGGCGCGACGCCAACGCGAAGGCAGTGCGTGCGATCCGTTCACATGCGGCGCGCGTGAACACACCGACTGCCAAGGCGATGTCGGGCGTCGGCATGAATTCGCCGCTGCCGACTGCCATGTTCCGGTCCGCGTACAACCCCTCGGTGTTCTCGCGGACGATCACCAGATCCATGTCGGGCACCATCGCCTTGACACCGGGAAACGCTGCTGCCGGTCGAATGTTCGCGAACAACTCGAACTTCTTCCGGATGACGCCGCCGGGTGTGAGTTGTCCGCGAAACCTCTCCGGATAGGACGCACTGTCGTGGGGTCCGAGAATCCAACCCTGCAGCAGCTCCAACGCATCGATGGTCTCGTCGGGAATCGGTGTGCCGTGGCTGTCGATGGCCGTGCTCCCAAGCGGAAGCTCGACCCACTCGACGGGCGGCGCATGAACCGCTGACAACGCCGCATCCACGATCTGCCGTGTGGCCGGGACGATTTCGTGGCCGATTCCGTCGCCGTGCATGAGTCCCAGCCGCATGGCCGGCGTACCGATTGCGCTCGCACCTGTCATCAGGCAATCATTGCTCACCATGGTCCAGTCGGTGGAATTGCTCCTCGATCCGGTGAGTGAGTCGGCAGTGCGCGCGCAATGGCAGCTTCTCGCCGACGCCGGATTCCCAAGTCAGGCGTCCCATCACAGCCCGTCCAACCGCCCGCACATCACGCTGTTCGTCGCCCGCGAGATCCCCGCGGAGATCGACGAACTGTTGAAGCGACGCTTCTCGGCCCCGGACTTCGAAATCCGGCTGGGTGGCTACGTCGTATTCGGCGGCAAGCAGATGGTCTTGGCCCGCTCGGTCATTCCTTCGCGCGCGCTCCTTCACCTGCACCGAGAGATAGCCGAAGCAACAGTCGGATCGACTGCGCTTCCCGCCCACGTCGAGCCTGGCGGGTGGACGCCGCATGTGACGCTCGCCCGGCGCGTCGAACCTGCACGTCTGGGTGAGGCCATCGCTCTGGTCGGCACCGACGTGATTCACGGGCGTAGTGGAGCGATCAGGCGCTGGGACGGCGAACAGAAGACGGAATGGTTACTGACGCCGCCACTGTGACAGATCGGGTTGCTCGTCGGGTCACCAGGATTCCCGCGATCACCGCGAGTGCACCAACCGGCTGATTCCAGCCGATGCTCTCGTTCAACACTATTGCCCCGAGCGCGACGCCCACGACTGGGCTGAGGTAGGTGACAGTCGACGCTGCAGTCGGCCCCCACCCTTGAACCACATTGGTGTTCCAGATGAACGCGAGCCCAGTCCCCAGCGCGCCCAGCGCGATCATCGACAGGACAACTGCCGGCGTCAGGTGCATCGGTGTATTCGCGATGACCGGAGAGGCGAGAACCATCACGAGTGCACCGATACTGATCTGCAATAACGCGACCGTGCGGGTGTCGATCCCGAGCGGAAGCACGAAGCGTCTGAGGTAGACAAACGAAATCCCGTACGACGCAGTCGCTCCCAGGCAGGCGATCTGAGCACTGAGGCTTCCGCCGACGCCGAGATTCCACGGCGCCAACACGATCAGCACTCCGGCGAATCCGAGCAGCAACCCCAGCGATTTGTATCGCGTCAGCGTCTCACCCGGCAGAAAGGCAAGCGAGACAGCCATAGTCATCAATGGTGTGGTGGCGTTGTAGATACTCGCGAGTCCGGAAGACATGCTCTGCTCGGCCCAACTGAACAGCAGCCACGGCACGATGCATTGCGTCGCTGCGAGAAACGCCATGTGTTTCCAGACGCGAAAGTCCCTCGGTATGCCGATCCGACTCACCGCTGACACGAGAACAAGCGCGAGAGCGCCGAAGACCAAGCGCCACAGAACTACCTGCGTGAAGGACAAACCCTCGAGCCCGATCTTCATGAAGAGGAAACTGGCTCCCCACACCACCGCAGCTGCGGTGTATTGAAAAACCAGACTCACCCTCACAGAGTGAAGTCTCCATGAGGACTGACGTCGTGACGGGTGTCGGGCGTACGGCCGGCAAGAGCTAGTACGTTCAGGACCAGGAGGACCAGGAGAGTAATGACGATGATTGCCATGTGTCCAGCCTGACGCAAGGCCGCGCCCTTCAATAGTGGCAGAAAAGCCAGACTTGGACGATTTTCTGCCACTTTGCCGTTTTTCTGTCACACTCGAAAGATGCTCGCGAAAGTGGTGGTCCCACTGATGCCGATGACCGAGGCATTCGAACTCGGCGTGGCATGTGAAGTATTCGGCTTCGACCGATCCGACGACGGCCTCCCGACGTACGACTTCTCTCTGATCGCCGCAGTTCCGGGCCCGATCCGAACACGCTTCGGCTACAACATCGATGTTCCGTACAACCTCGACTCTCTCGACGACGCCGATCTCATCGTCGTTTCCGCCGGTGGCACCTACGACGCAGGCGACGCGTACATGTGCTCACCGAGTCCCGACTCGAGTGTCGATCCCCTGCTGATCAAGCTCCGTGAGGCCGTGGCCCGGGGCGCCAAGGTGGCCAGCCTGTGCACCGGCGCGTTTGTCCTCGGGGCGGCGGGACTGCTGGACGGGAAGCGATGCACGACGCATTGGCGTCACGCCGAAAGGTTGGCCCAGACGTATCCGGAAGCCAAGGTCGATCCGGACGTGCTGTATGTGGACGAAGATCCGGTGTTCACCAGTGCCGGCACCGCAGCAGGAATCGATCTGTGCCTGCACATCGTCCGCAAGGAACAGGGCTCTCGCGTGGCCAACGGCATCGCGAGAAGGATGGTGGTACCGCCCCATCGTGACGGCGGTCAGGCTCAGTACGTCGCCACTCCCCTCACCTCGACGCCGAGCGCAACTCTTGCCCCGCTCCTCGACTGGATGACGGAGAACCTCGCCGTCGACCTCACTGTCGGCATGGTTGCAGCGCGAGCGAACATGTCCGCTCGCACCTTTGCGCGCCGTTTCCAAGCGGAAACAGGGACTACCCCCGCGCGTTGGCTCAGCGATCAGCGAGTACTGGCCGCCCAGCAACTACTCGAGAATTCGGACCTCTCCGTCGACGTCATCGCAGAGCGCGTCGGATTCGGCGGCGGCGCCGTACTTCGCCAGCACTTCATTCGCCTGCGTTGCACCACGCCCCAGGCGTACCGCCGGACGTTTCGGGCGACCGAGAACGCAAGCTGAAATCCACTCAGGGAAGAATCAGCGGTTCCGGGGCGTTGCACACACCAACAGCCCACACAATGGAAAGGACCCCTGTGGCCACCCAGACACTCACCCAGCAGAACTTCGACGAAACGATCAACGGCAGCGACGTCGTCCTCGTGGACTTCTGGGCTTCCTGGTGCGGCCCGTGCCGCCAGTTCGCGCCGACGTTCGAAGCCTCCTCCGAGAAGCACAGCGACGTCGTTCACGCCAAGGTGGACACCGAAGCCGAGCAGGGAATCGCAGCGGCCGCCAACATCCGCTCCATCCCCACGATCATGGCCTTCCGTGAAGGCGTTCTCGTGTTCAACCAGGCCGGCGCACTTCCCGCCGCTCAGCTCGAAGAGCTGGTGACTCAGGTCAAGGCACTCGACATGGACGAGGTCCGCAAGCAGATCGCAGAGCAGACTGCCTCTGCCGAGTAGCGAAACAAGGCTGGGCCGGAATCGAATGCGATTCCGGCCCAGCCTTTTTCGTTGCTGCCTAGTGAGCCGCGCTGTCCCAGCTTCGACCAGTTCCCACCGAAACATCCAGCGGTACCGACAACTCGATGGCTGTGGCCATCTTGTCCCTGACCAATGCAGTGACCTCCTCCAACTCGGAGGCAACCACTTCGAGCACCAATTCGTCGTGAACCTGCAACAGCATGCGCGACTTCAATCCGGCGTCGGCGAGAGCCTTCTGCACGTTGATCATCGCGACCTTGATGATGTCGGCCGCCGTGCCCTGGATCGGCGCGTTCAAGGCAGCACGTTCGGCCACCTCACGACGCTGACGGTTGTCACTGTTGAGATCGGGCAGATACCGACGACGGCCGTAGAGAGTCGAGGTGTAACCGTCCTTGCGCGCTTGCTCGACTACTGCGTGGAGGTAATCCCGCACACCGCCGAAACGAGCGAAGTACGCATCCATCTGCTGCTTCGCTTCTTCGGTCGAAATCTTCAGCTGCGAAGCCAATCCGTAAGCGCTCAGTCCGTAAGCCAGACCGTAGGACATCGCCTTGACCCGGCGACGCAGTTCAGGAGTGACCTCTTCGATCGGAACTCCGAATGCGCGTGAGCCGACAAAGCTGTGCAGATCCTCACCGGTGTTGAATGCCTCGATCAGTCCCTCGTCACCTGACACGTGCGCCATGATGCGCATTTCGATCTGGCTGTAATCGGCAGTGAGCAGAACGTCGAACCCCTGCCCGACCACAAATCCGTCGCGGATCTCGCGCCCCGCATCGTTGCGGACCGGGATGTTCTGCAGGTTGGGATCGGTCGACGACAGACGTCCGGTCGCGGCAACCGTCTGGTTGAACGTCGTGTGGATGCGACCGTCTTCGGCCACGGCCTTGAGTAGACCGTCCACGGTCACCTTCATACGCGTCGCATCACGGTGCGCGAGAAGGTGTTCGAGGAACGGGTGTCCCGTCTTGTCGAACAGACCCTGCAGCGCCTCGGCGTCGGTGGTGTAGCCCGTTTTCGTCTTCTTGGTCTTGGGCATGTCGAGTTCTTCGAACAAGACCACCTGCAGCTGCTTCGGCGAACCCAGGTTGATCTGCTTGTCGATCACCTCGTACGCGGAGTTTGCGGCGTCGGCGACCTGGGACGCGAAACGGCTCTGAAGATCGTGCAGATGCGCGCTGTCGACGGCGATGCCGGTGGCCTCGATCTGTGCGAGCTCGATCGTCAACGGCAGTTCCATGTCGGAGAGGAGCGACTTGGACTCGATCGACTCCAACTCGGTGTCCAACGCAGCTGCCAAGTCGAGAACGGCCTGAGCGCTGAGCATCGCGGTCTCGGCCGCTTCGGCGTCAAGCTGTTCGGTGTCGTCGAGAAGTGAAAGCTGTTCCTGGCCCGATGTTTCGGCACGCAGTTCACGCTTGAGGTAGCGGAGCGACAGATCATCGAGATTGAAGGTGCGCTGACCTGGCCGGACGAGGTAGGCGGCCAGAGCGGTGTCGCTGGTCAGTCCGCCGAGCGTCCAACCGCGCCCACGCAGAGCGTGGATCGCCCATTTCGCTTCGTGCAGTGCCTTCGGCTGGGATGCATCCGCAAGCCAATCACCGAGAGCCGCTTCATCTTCCGGCGTTGCCGTCGACGCCGCGATGTATGCGCATTCGCCGTCGGAGGCCGCGATCGCGAGTGCAGTGACGTCACCGGCAAACGGAGTTCTGGTTCCGAGCACCGTCACGCCGTGACGCTCACCGGTTCGCGCGTGAGCGTCGAGCCATGCGGCAACCGCACCCGGGGCGAGTGTGTCGCCGCTGACCTCGAAACCCTCTTCGGCTTCGGGTTCGGACGACGACAGGGTCGCGAACAGTCGATCGCGGAGAACCTTGAACTCGAGATCGTCGAACAACGCATGAATCTTCTCGCGGTCCCACGGAGCCAACACCAACTGCTCGGGCGTGTACGGCAACGGAACGTCGCGAACCATTTCGGTCAGCTGGCGATTGAGCAGGACGTTTGCAAGGTTCTCGCGTAGTGAGTCGCCCACCTTGCCACGGACCTTGTCCACGTTGTCGACCAGACCCTGCAGGTCGCCGTACTCACGGATCCACTTGGTGGCGGTCTTCTCGCCGACACCGGGGATACCGGGGAGGTTGTCACTCGGGTCGCCGCGCAGGGCAGCAAAATCCGGATATTGCGACGGGGTGAGGCTGTACTTCTCCTCGACGGCCGTCGGCGTGAATCGGGTGAGCTCCGAGACGCCCTTCTTCGGGTACAGCACAGTGACGTTGTCGGTCACCAACTGCAGCGAGTCGCGGTCGCCGGTCACGACGAGAACTCGGTATCCGAGGGCCTCCGCCTGCGTGGTCAACGTGGCAATCACGTCGTCGGCTTCGAAACCTTCCTCGGCCATGACCGGGATGCCCAGCGCGCCGAGAACGTCCTTGGTGATGTCGATCTGGCCCTTGAATTCGTCCGGAGCCTTCGCACGCTGCGCCTTGTACTCAGGGAACAGGTCGGCGCGAAACGTCTGACGCGAAACGTCGAAGGCCGCAGCCAAGTGGGTCGGCTGTTCGTCGCGGAGAAGATTGATCAACATCGATGTGAAGCCGTACACCGCATTGGTGGCCTGCCCACTGTGTGTCTTGAAGTTCTCTGCAGGCAGCGCGTAGAAGGCGCGAAACGCCAACGAATGCCCGTCGAGAAGCATCAGAAGAGGGCGATCGTCCGCCTTGCCGGTGGTGCCGGCTGAAGCGGTGGACGTGCTGGACCGAGTTGTGGTTGCGGGGCTCACGGTTCATCAGTCTAGGGATCGCGACCGACATCGACGCCTTCGCCGTTGTTTACGCAGGAACAGGCACAAGAATCGGACAATTGATGCAGCCATCGGCCTTCGATACGGAACCGAAACATCCCGGAAATCTCAGAACCCCATCTGAAGCGAACAGAGCCGTTAGAGTCCGGAAATCGCAGCAACGGATCAAGCCCTCCGCTGCGTGGCACCTTTGTCCAGACGCGCTAGTCCCGACCCGCTCGGAGGACGTACGTGGCTCCACCCGTAGTGAAACGGCATACCCTCGCAACACTCAGCCGACTACTGGCCTTTGCGTTACTCACGTTCTTCGCATTACTCAGCCTGGCCGGAACCGCCGGGGCCCAGGAACCGACCAACTCCCCTGCACCGACCAACTCCCCTGCACCGCCGACCTCGTCAGGACCGGCAAAACCGGTTCCCGACAACGCCGTCCCCGTCAGCGGCAATCTCAACAACGGTGGCACCCGGCTCGAGGGCGTCACAGTGCGCGCGCTCGATTCCTCCGGCACCGAGGTCGCCACCGGCGAGTCGGCATCGAACGGTCGTTGGGAGTTGGCCGTGCCCCCGGGCACCTACACATTCGAGATCGTTGCGGACACCCTCCCCGACGGGGTGAGTGTGCAAGCCACTGTCGAACGCGAGGTGGTTGCCGGCCGCGCGAACACCGTGATCTTCTCGTTCGGAGAGGTTCGCACCGCCTCGAATGTCAGCTTCGGCGAGAAGCTCATCCGCACGACTGTCGACGGCCTGCGGTTCGGTCTCGTCATCGCGATCGCCGGTGTGGGTCTGAGTTTGATCTACGGCACGACCGGTCTGACGAACTTCGCGCACGGCGAGATCGTCACCCTCGGTGCCGTCGCCGCCTGGGTGATCAACACCTCGTTCGGCATTCCGCTGATTCCCGCCACCGTTCTCGCGATCTTCGTCGGTATCGGGATCGGACTGTTGACCAACGGAATCGTCTGGAAGCCCCTACGTAAACGCAAGACCGGGTTGATCGCACAACTGGTGGTCTCCATCGGTCTCGCGATTTCCCTGCGCTACCTGATCCTCATCTTCTTCTCCGACCGAGCAGAACCCTTCGACGACTACCAGGGCCAGGTCGAGAAGAACTGGGGCCCCATCGCTTTGACCGACGCGAACGCCGTAGTCATGATCGTCAGTCTGGTAGTCCTGGTCGGCGTCGCACTTCTTCTCCAGCGGACTCGCATCGGAAAAGCTATGCGCGCCGTCTCCGACAACCGCGACCTCGCCGCTTCGTCGGGAATCAACGTCGAGCGCGTGATCATGTTCGTCTGGGGCCTCGGCGGCGGATTGGCTGCACTCGGCGGTGTGCTGTTCGGTATCTCCGAGCTCGGCGGACGAGTCCAGTGGGAGATGGGCTTCAAACTCTTGCTGCTGATGTTCGCCGGAATCACCCTCGGTGGTCTGGGAACGGCGTACGGGGCGCTACTCGGCTGCGTCATCGTCGGACTTCTGGTCCAACTCTCGACGCTCATCATCAACCCCGACCTCAAATACATCGGCGGACTTCTCGTCTTGATCGTGATCCTCGTGGTTCGCCCCCAGGGCATCCTCGGATCCAGACAAAGGATCGGGTGACGAACATGGACATCATGGGAGCTTTCCAGGTTTCCTTCGCCCAGTTGATCGGGCCGTCGGCAATCTTCTACGCGCTGCTGGCAATCGGGCTGAACCTGCACTTCGGCTACGCCGGACTGCTCAACTTCGGTCAGATCGGTTTTGCCCTTCTCGGCGGCTACGGCGTCGGAATCATGACCGTGACCTACGACCAGCCGCTCTGGCTCGGCATCCTCGTCGGACTCACCGCGGCCGGTCTTCTCGCGCTCGTGCTCGGTATTCCGACGCTGCGTCTGCGCGCCGACTATCTCGCCATCGTCACCATCGCGGCTTCGGAGATCCTGCGTCTGATCTTCCGCTCGACCGCGTCGGATTCGGTGACCGGTTCCACCAACGGCCTGTTCGGTTTCGCAGATCCGTTCACCGCACTGAGCCCGTTCGACTCGGCCAAGCAGTACTCGTTTCTCGGCGTGAAGTTCTACGGAGACGATCTCTGGTCCATGGTCGTCGGCTGGACCCTGGTCCTGATCTTGTGCGGATTTGTCTACCTGTTGACGCACAGCCCATGGGGGCGTGTCCTCAAGGCGGTTCGTGAAGACGAGGATGCGGCGCGATCGCTGGGCAAGAACGTCTTCGTGTACAAGATGCAGGCCCTGGTTCTCGGCGGCGTGATCGGTGGTCTGGCTGGTGTTTTCAACGCCCTCCAGACCAAGTCCATCAACCCGGACTTCTACTCGACCGCGCAGACGTTCTTTGCATTCGGCGCACTGATTCTGGGCGGGGCGGCAACGGTTTTCGGCCCGGTAGTGGGCGCAATGTTGTTCTGGTTCCTCCTCGCGATTCCCGACGCTTTGTTGCGTCAGGCGATCTCCGGCGAAAATCCGCTGCTCTCGCTGACCGAACAACAGGTCGGAGCCACCCGGTACGTCTTGCTCGGATTGATGATCGCTCTTCTGATGGTCTTCAGACCGCAGGGAATACTGGGTAACAAGCGGGAGGTGCAACTCAATGCTTGACGCCGATACCAGAGCACAGATCTTTGCCGACGTTCCTCATCTTCCGGGATCGGCAAAACCCGACCCGGTACTGATCGCGGACAACGTCTCGCGCACGTTCGGCGGCCTCAAAGCCGTCGATGTCGGCCACCTCGAAATTCAACGCGGGTGCATCACGGGTCTGATCGGCCCCAACGGCGCCGGGAAAACCACCCTCTTCAACCTCCTCACCGGTTTCGACCGGCCTGACACCGGTACGTGGTCGATGGACGGTCAATCGCTGGGCCGCATGTATCCCCACCAGGTAGCCAGGAAAGGAGTGGTACGGACGTTCCAGTTGACCAAGGCGCTGTCCAAACTCACGGTGCTGGACAACGTACGTCTGGGCGCCACCGGTCAACGAGGTGAACGCATCTTCGCCTCGCTTGTCCCGTGGATCTGGAAGGGTCAGGAACGCGAGATCACCGAGCGCGCGAACGAACTCCTCGCGCGTTTCAAACTCGACACGAAAGCTGACGACCTCGCCGGTTCCCTCTCCGGCGGACAGCGCAAACTGCTCGAAATGGCTCGCGCACTCATGACCTCGCCCTCGGTGGTGATGCTCGACGAACCCATGGCAGGCGTGAATCCCGCTCTGACGCAAAGCCTGCTCGGTCACATCAAGTCATTGCGCGACGACGGAATGACGGTCGTCTTCGTCGAGCACGACATGGACGTGATCCGAGACATCAGCGACTGGGTGGTGGTCATGGCACAGGGCAGCGTCATCGCCGAGTCCACTCCGGACGAACTCTCGTCCAACACAGCTGTCGTCGACGCGTATCTGGGCAGCCACCACGACCAGGCCCTCGAGTTCGACGACGACGGAAATCCGGTGGGCGAGACGGCCGTTCTGGCAGCCGCCCTGGCAGAAGCCGAGGTCGAAACCCTCGAGGCGGGCGGTGACCTCTCGGAACCCGACATCGACAATCTCCCGGCCGATCTCGCCGCGACGCTGGAATCGAGTCCCGAGGAATCGCGCGGAAGGCACGAGAAGCCATGAGCGAGAACCAAGCACGTTCACTCACGCCCGCAGAGTTCGCCGCGACAGCGCAAGAGCATCAACGACTGTCGGCAGGTGCACTGCTCCGCGCCGACAGCCTCGTCGCCGGCTACATTCCCGGCGTCAACATCCTGCGTGAGTGCAACTTCTTCCTGAAGGAGGGAGAAATCGTCGGAATCATCGGACCGAACGGCGCAGGCAAGTCGACACTCCTGAAGTCACTGTTCGGTTTGATACCGGTTCGCGAAGGATCGGTCACTCTCCGTGAGGACGACATCACGTCCGCGCCCGCTCACGTCCTCGTGCAGAAGGGAGTCGGGTACGTCCCCCAGACACAGAACGTCTTTCAGACTCTGACTATCGAAGAAAACCTCGAGATGGGAATTTATCTGCGACCCAAGGCATTCGCAGAGCGATTCGCCTTCGTGAGTCAATTGTTCCCACTCCTGAGTGAACGACGAAAGGTGAAGGCCGGCGCACTCTCGGGCGGCGAACGTCAGATGGTCGCGATGGGCCGGGCTTTGATGATGGATCCGTCGGTCCTGCTCCTCGACGAACCGTCCGCGGGCCTGTCCCCGATGTTCCAGGACGAGGTGTTCATCCGTTGCAAGAAGATCAATGCTGCGGGTGTCTCGGTCATCATGGTCGAACAGAACGCGCGCCGCTGCCTTCAGATCTGCGATCGCGGCTACGTACTCGATCAGGGCAAGAACGCGTACACCGATACCGGCGCCAATCTGATGAACGATCCCAAGGTGATCGAGCTGTATCTGGGAACGCTCGCCGGGAGCAAAGAGAAGTAGGCACGACATGAGAATGGGCCAGGGTCTCGCGACCCTGGCCCATTCTCGTCGACTGCTTACTTGCCTACGACTTACTTGCCCACCACCACGAATCCTTCTGTGGTCAGCGTGTTCTCAGGGCCGAACTTGAGCTTTCCGTACGAACCGATGGACGGCTCGCCCGAATCGTTGAAGTCCAACTCACCGGTGATGCCGTCGTAGTCGATGTCGGTACCCGCCTTCACCAACGGCAAGCACTCCACGTAGGACGTGCACTTGGTGCCACCTTCGGTGACGCTGTTGATGTTCGCCGCGATGTCCGTGCCCGCCGTCGACTTCGCCTGCTCGGCAGCAAGTGCCGAGATCACCACCGCGTCGTACGACTCTCCGGCGTAGTTGAAGTCGATCAGAGAGGGGTTGACCGCCTTCAGACGATCTTGGAAGGCAGCTCCGACATCCGTCAGCGGCGTCGTTCCCTGCATCGTGTCGAGCAACGGCTTCGCCACGGATTCTCCGAGCGCGTTACCCATGTTGCCGTCGACGCCGTACATCGCCATTCCGTCCGACGGTCCGATGCCCACCTCGTGCATTCGCGTGATGATCTTCGCCGACTCCTCGAAGCCCACCAATGCAACAGCATCCGGATTGAAGTTCTTGACCTGATCGACTTCGGAGTTGAACGACTGCGCGTTCGGGTCGTAGATGATCTTCTCGATCTGATCTGAGGGGACACCCGAATCGATCAGATTCTTTTCGATGTTGTCGGCCAGACCCGTCCCGTACGGGTCGTTGAGAGCCATGATGGCTACGCGCTGACCACCGTCGTCCGAAATGAGCTGTGCGACGGCCTGAGCCTGCAGTACGTCCGTCGGAGCGGTGCGGAAGTACATGCCCTTGTCGGGATAGCAGACGAACTGGTCCGACGTGTTGGCAGGAGAGAACATCACGACGCCCGCGCTGGCGATCTTGTCGATCACCTTGAGCGAGACCGACGACGACGCGGCGCCGACGATCACCTGAGTGCCTGCCGCCAATTCGCGGTCGACGGTGGAGTTGGCGGTGTCCGTCGTGGTGTCACCCGAATCGCCAGGGATCAGTTGGACGGGTTGGCCGAGAACGCCTCCAGCGGCATTGACATCGTTGACGCCGAGCTGGGTGCCTGCAACCATCGGCGGCCCGAGGAACGACAAGCTGCCGGTGTCGGGAAGAAGCGTGCCGATGCGCAGCGCTTCCGTGGACGGGGTGGCGCCGGCCTTGGCCTGCTCCGGGGTGCAATCGGTCGTGACGGATGTCGTCGCGGCGGAAGCGCCGGACGTAGAGCCGCTCAACGACGAGTCATCCGACTTGTCCGAGCTACAGCCTGCAAGTGCCAGTGATGCCGCGCCGAGAACTGCAGCAGTACGCACAAGTGTTCGTCTAGCCATCCCACGCTCCTAAGATCAGCCGGTGCTCGCGCCACCCGAACTGGCGCTCGCTGTGGGATCAGACGCTAGACCTTGGAACCGTTTCGCGATCCTTCAAGAAAGCCCTGTGACCTGACTGTTATCTGAAGGCGCACAGTGTTTACACGGCCGTAGCGCTGCGCGGCGTTTCGACGGTCGACGCAGCAGCCGAAACTCGGACACTTTGCTCAAGCGTCCGGTTCGCCGCCCAGAGTTTCGAGTACGACCTGTGCGACGGCCTTCATCGTGGAGCGCCGGTCCATCGCGGCGCGCTGAATCCACTTGAACGCCTCGGGTTCGGTGAGCGCTTGGCGAACCATCAGAACACTCTTGGCGCGCTCGATGAGCTTGCGTGCTTCCAGTCGGTCGGACAGATCGGCGACCTCACGCTCGAGCGCGGTCACCTCTCGGAAGCGACTGACCGCCAATTCGACGGCAGGCACCAAGTCACTGATGGAGAACGGCTTGACCAAGTAGGCCATGGCGCCGGCATCGCGTGCGCGCTCGACCAACTCGCGCTGACTGAACGCTGTGAGAATGACAACAGGAGCGATGCGCTTGGCGGCAATCTCCGAAGCCGCGTCGATGCCGTCCCTCCTGGGCATCTTCACGTCCATGATGACCAGATCGGGCCTGAGTGACTCGGCCAACTCGACCGCCACCTGTCCGTCACCGGCCTCGCCGACGACGTCGTAGCCCTCTTCGCGGAGCATCTCGACCAGATCCATGCGGATCAACGCCTCGTCTTCAGCGACGACAACACGACGGGGTGCGAGTTGATTGCCTTGCGGCTGCGGCGAATTCATGGCCACCATCCTCCTCCATCGAACCGCCCCGACACGAGACGCGAACGATTAGAGGGTACCGGTGTTTGACATTGAAATCGCATCTTCTAATGTAGTCATCGCAACAAGCCCTCGTATCCCAATTGGCAGAGGAAACGGATTCAAAACCCGTCCAGTGTGAGTTCGAGTCTCACCGAGGGCACCACTGCAGCAGCCGGCCGTACCGCAAGGTTTCGGCATTCGGCTGTACCCCGGATCAACCGCCGCTAGGTTCGATCCATGAACGGTCGCCGGTTGATTGCTCTGCTCGGAACCATGTCTTGTATCTGCCTGCTCACCGGATGTCAGACAGACGACGAATCCGACACTGCCGGCGGATCTTCCACCCAGGTCGTCTCTTCCACCCAGGTCCTCCTCGACGCTGCAACACGGACCGGCACCCTTCAGGTCGGCCCTCGCCCGATCGAGGCCGCGTCCACCGATATCTCCACACTTCCCTCATTGCCCAGCGACACAGCGATCGCTTCACCGAATCCACCCGTCGACGTGACCGCGATCGACGTGACCGATCACGATGGTTTCACCCGCATCACCTATCGCTTCGACGGCGACGGACCGGTGTTCTGGAAAACCGAATACGTCAGTGAAGCAATCCGAGCGGGAGACAGCACAGTCGTAGATGTCGGTAGTCGATCGATACTTCAGGTCGATCTGATGGGAGTCCGGTCGCATCCGAGTCTTGTCTCGGCTCCCCTCGACGTCACAAACATCACCCGCATGGAGAGTGCCGGTACGAACGATACGATCCTGCAGTCGTTTATCGGCACTCTCCACACCCGGCCGGCGTACACGGTGTCGACATCCGATTCCCCGTCCCAGCTGACTATCGACATCCCCGCAGCCGACAACTGACCCTCGATACCCAATTACGCGCTCAGCTCAGCCATTCCAGCGCAGCTGCGGTCAACGCGGCGATTCCGTTGTCGAGGGTCGGCTGGATCACCGGGGCGTACCGCGGTGAGTGGTTCGATGCAATGTCCTCCCCGACGGTTCCCGCTGTTGCGGCCTTCAGGTAGGCCTCGGGATCCGCACCGCCGAGGAGCCAGTACACCAGCGGCGCTCCGGCCGCGTCGGCGAGGATCCCGACGTCTTCACTCCCGGTGACCGGTCCAGGATCGATGACGCCGTGTTCCCCGAATACGCCCCTGAATGCAGCGCTCACGCGATCGCAGGCCGCGCCGTCGTTGATCAACACCGGAAACGACTCTTGTGCAATCAGTTCGGGCTCACGGACGGCGCCCGATGCCTGCGCCTCTGCGCGGACGATTCGGTGCACCGCGTCCAATACCCGGGTTCGGACGTCCGGTTCGACGGTCCGAATGCTCAGACCGAACTCGGCATGATCAGCGATGATGTTGTTCTTCGTACCTGCGTGAAACTGGCCCACTGTCAGTACACCTGTGTCACTGCCGGCAATCTCGCGGGAGACCACCGTCTGCAACCGCATCACTGCCGATGCCGCCATGACGATCGGATCGATCGTGGTCTCGGGCCGCGATCCGTGCCCGCCCCTCCCGAACATCCGCACCAGCATGCTGTCAGCCGCAGCGAATGCTGCCCCGGAATGCAATCCGACGATTCCCGCCGGTGCCGGTGCAACGTGTTGGCCGAGAACCACATCAGGTTTGGGAATGAGTTCGTACAACCCGTCGTCGACCATCGCCTGCGCGCCGGCACCGAGTTCCTCTGCGGGCTGGAACACGACCTCGAGCGTGCCCGACCACGAGTCGACGGTTTCACTGAGGATCCGAGCGGCGCCGAGCAACGCAACAACATGCATGTCGTGCCCGCACGCGTGCATGATCGGAACGTCGTTGCCCTCCTTGTCGGTTCCTCGCTCCGTGCTTGCATAATCGAGACCGGTGACTTCCTCGACCGGCAATGCGTCCATGTCCGCCCGAAGCAGAACGGTTGCGCTAATGCTCTTTCGGAGGCTACTGCTGTTTCGGAGAACGCCTACTACTCCGGTTCCGCCGACTCCGGAATGAACCTCGAAGCCGAGGTCTCGCAATCGATCCGCGACGATTCCGGCGGTCCGATGCTCCGCGAACGACAACTCGGGGTGCGCGTGCAGATCTTTGTACAGATCTACGAGTGAAGCGCTGACATCACCGATTCGGTCCACCACGTTTGTCATGATTCTCACTGTATGCCCGAACCTCAGTCGCCCGAACTGCCGCGGCGAGAGTTTGTTCCAGCAGTACTGCAACCGTCATGGGGCCGACACCACCCGGCACCGGTGTGATTGCACCGGCGCGAGTGAGCGCGGCGCCGTACTCCACGTCGCCGACGTTGCCCGCGTTGTACCCCGCATCGATCACTACTGCCCCGGACTTGATCCACGAACCTTTGACGAGTTCCGGCACGCCGACGGCAGCAATGACGACGTCCGCCGTACCGACGTGAGCGGCCAGGTCGACGGTTCGCGAATGGCAGTACGTCACGGTTGCGTCCCGACGCAGGAGGAGCATTCCCATCGGCAATCCGAGGATGGGGCTTCTGCCCACTACAACGGCATGCTTTCCGGCGAGTTCGACGCCTGTGGCGTCGAGGAGGCGCAGGATGCCACTCGGCGTACACGATTCGAATCCACCTCCGGACAACGCCATTGCCGCAAAAGATGCCGAAGTGACGCCGTCGACGTCCTTGTCGGCCGAGATGGCGTCGAACGCAGCCCGTTCGTCGATGTGGCCTGGCACCGGGTGTTGCAGCAGTATGCCGTCGATCGAAGGGTCCGCCGACAACGCTCTCAGCACGTCGACTAGTTCTTCAGTGGTTGTACTCACCGGGAGTTCGACCGTCCGCGACGTCATTCCGACGACGACAGACCGTTTGGCCTTCATCTGCACATAGGCCTTCGAGGCCGGGTCCGCTCCCGCGATAACCGCTGCCAGGCAAGGAACGTGCTCGGTCTCATCACGAAACTGCCTCGTGCGCAGTGACAAGTCCGCGAGCGCAGCATCGGCAATTGCGCGTCCGTCGATCATTCGAGCCACCACGTTCCGGTTGGGCAGATTTTCGGTAGACATGAATCCCCCTTCACACAAGATGTGTGAAGCACCCAGGCGGTCGATGCCTCGCGATGTGCACTCCCCGGTGGTCATTCCCACCCGCGCCAGTCGTGCGCGGTCAGCGTACCGCGCGGTTGTTTCACCGCCACGAAACGCATCGAGAACGCCGCTCTCAAAACGAGACAAATCGACATAACCTATCAATAGGTAACGATCTGACCTGCAGTTATTCCATCCTGTGCAATTAGATGGCACGATGGGGGCAACCGCACGGGCACCAAGCATTGGAGGCACCGATGGACAACGGCAAGATAAACCTGACCTATGACGGTCGGGTGTCACTGAGCTTCCAACTGGCGATTCCGCACGCACCGGACAAGGTCTGGAAAGTGATAACGGAACGCGAGTACCTCGACGCCTGGTTCCCGGCGGACGTCGATTTCGATCTCACTCCCGGCGCAGATCTGCTGTTCAAGGTGACGCCGGAACAGGTCGAGCGTTTCGGACTACCCGCAGATCACGTGACACGTGGCACGGTCATCAGCGTCCACCCACACCGAATTCTCGAATTCCTCTGGGACGCAGACACTCTGCACTGGGAGCTGGCTCCGGACGGCACCGGCGGCTGTTGGCTGACCCTCACCCACACGATGGAAGACGAAGAGTCCGCGTACGCCCATGCCGCGGGCTGGCACGCGGGCTTGGAAGTTGTTGCGGCCCAACTCGATGGACGCGAAGTCGACTGGTCTCCGTGGGACCGCGCCGACGAACTCTCACCGCAGTATCGCAAGTCGGCCTGAACCTGGGCCCGAGCACATTCTCGGACCCGCTTCTCACTCCCCCTTGCGCGGGAAGTGCCTGATCATTCCTTCTTGAACCACTGTTGCCAACAGCAGTCCTTCCACCGAGAAATACCGTCCAGTCGCCAGACCACGAGAACCTGCAGCGACGGGCGATTCGGTCGCGTACAGGACCCAATCGCTGAATCGGAAAGGACGGTGGAACCAGATCGAGTGGTTGACCGTCGCCGCGACGATACGATCATGACCCCAGGACAATCCATGAGTGGTCAGAATCGAATCGAGCACAGTGGTGTCCGACGAATATGCAAGCGTCGCAGCGTGTACGAGTGAATCATCCGGAAGATCACCGTCGGGGCGCATCCACACCCGATTGTGGTTGAGTTTCTCACCGGTGCCCTTGAGGATCCACGCCGGATCGTTGGCGTACCTCATGTCGATCGGCTTGAGCGCCGCACTGAAATGCGGCAGTTTTTCCTCGTACCCCACCAGATGATCGCCGATCGGCGGCAGTGAATCCGGAAGCGGGACATCCGGGATCTCGACGGCGTGGTCGAGCCCCTTGCCGGAGTCCTGGAACGCCGCGAGCATCACGAACAATTCGTTCTCACCCTGATACGCCGTCACCTGACGGTTGGCGAAAGCCCGCCCGTCACGATGACGCTCCACCCGATACTCGATGGGCGCCTTGACATCTCCACCCCGAATGAAATGGGCGTTGACGGCATGGATGGGGCGCTCACCGTCGACGGTCCGTCCGGCGGCCATCAGTGCCTGAGACACCAACTGACCGCCGAACGTCCGCGAACCTACTTGCTCGGGGTGGTGTCCACGGAACGCGTCGTCACCGATCTGCTCCAGATCCAACAGACCGAGGAGAGTACCGAGGTCGGTGGACGCATTCGCGTGGGTCACTCAGTGGTCCTCTTCGCCGATGCGGTGGACGTGAATGAGGTTGGTGGAGCCGACGGTTCCCGGAGGGGACCCGGCAACGATGACCACGAGGTCGCCCTTGACGTACCGCCCGAGCGAGAGCAAAGCATTGTCGACCTGACGCACCATTTCGTCGGTGGTGGCCACCGCATCGACCAGGAACGTCTCGGTTCCCCACGTCAGCGTCAGCTGACTGCGTACTGCGGGCAACGGTGTGAAGGCGAGCAGCGGCAGCGGAGTGTGCAGGCGAGCCAGTCGTCGCACCGTGTCACCGGACTGTGTGAATGCAACCAATGCCTTGGCGTCCAGACGTTCGCCGATGTCACGTGCTGCGTACGAGATGACACCGCGCTTGGTGCGCGGGACGTGAGTCAGGGGTGGGACTCGGGTCGATTCGTTCTCGACGGCTTCGACGATGCGGGCCATGGTGCGAACGGTTTCCATGACGTACTTGCCCACCGAAGTCTCACCCGAGAGCATGACAGCATCCGCGCCGTCGAGGACGGCGTTGGCAACGTCGGATGCCTCTGCACGGGTCGGACGCGAGTTCTCGATCATCGACTCGAGCATCTGCGTGGCGACGATGACCGGCTTCGCGTTCTCACGAGCAATCTGGATTGCGCGCTTCTGGACGAGCGGGACCTGCTCGAGCGGCAACTCGACACCGAGGTCACCGCGGGCGACCATGACGGCGTCGAATGCGAGCACGATGGCTTCGAGATTGTCGATGGCCTCGGGCTTCTCGAGCTTCGCGATGACGGGAACGCGGCGCCCGACTCGATCCATGATGGCGTGAACCAATTCGACGTCCGCGGGTGAGCGAACGAAGGACAGTGCAATGAAGTCGACGCCCAGCTTGAGGGCGAACTCGAGGTCGGCGATGTCCTTGCCCGACAGGGCAGGAACGGAGACGTTCATGCCAGGCAGCGAGAGGCCCTTGTTGTTGCTGACGGGACCGCCTTCGGTGACCCGACAGACGACGTCGTTACCGTCGATGGAAGTGACGACCAGGCCGACCTTTCCGTCGTCGACCAGCAGTCGGTCGCCGGCCTTGGCGTCGCGCGCCAATTCCTTGTACGTGGTCCCGACGCGATCGTGTGTTCCCTCGACGTCGTCAACGGTGATTCGAACCTCTTCACCGTTGGCCCAGGTGGTCCGCTCGTCCTTGAATCGGCCGAGGCGAATCTTGGGCCCCTGGAGGTCGGCGAGAACACCGACGGCCTTTCCGGTGGCGTCCGACGCGGCGCGGACGCGAATGTAGTTTTCTTCGTGATCGGCATGCTCGCCGTGGCTGAAGTTGAGGCGAGCCACGTCCATGCCGCTCTCCACGAGCTCACGGATGCGGTCGCCAGAAGCTGTCGCAGGTCCAAGTGTGCATACAATTTTTGTCCGTCGGTTCACGGCTCGAGCCTAGTCGCTACCCCACCGCACTTCTATCCGGCATTTGTGACGTGCACTTTCTGTTCTTACTCGATTCAGTTGTTCACCTCACGAACAGCGGAAATGCCTTCGGATGTACCGGCGACGGAAGGTCGGACCCGCCGGTGAGATACACGTCGACGGCACGTGCGGCCGACCGCCCCTCGGCAATCGCCCACACGACGAGCGACGCCCCACGATGCGCGTCACCGCAGACGAACACGCCGGGTGTTCGGGTCTGCCACCCGACATCACACTCGATTCTGCCGAGCGGATCGGTGCCGACATCGAGGTCGGTAAGCAGCGGCGTGGATTCGACGCCGTCGAATCCGAGAGCGAGCAGCACCATCTCGCACACGAGATCCGTCGTGTCCCCGGTCTGCACAATGGTCCGCTGTCCGTTCTCTCCCCGCGACACTGCGACCGGGACCATCCGGATTGCACGAACCGCACCGTCACCGTCGTCGAGAAATTCCTGAGCCGCCCATCGGAACCGTTTGTCACTGCCCTCCTCGTCTGCCGGGGAGCTGCGTAGGATCCGCGGCCACAACGGCCACGGGTCGCGGTCTCGATCGCGATGCCCCGGGGGTGGGACGTGGTAATCCAGTTCCGTCACCGAGCGCGCACCCTGGCGATGCACCGTGCCGAGGCAGTCGGCCGCCGTGTCACCGCCACCGATGATCACGACGTTCTCACCTCGCGCCGAGATACTCGAGGCGCCGTCACCCTCGCATTCACGGTTGGCGGCACGGAGGTACTTCATCGCAAAATGGATTCCGCGAAGGCCACGCCCCGGCACGTCGGTGTCTCGGGCACGATCGGCCCCGACCGCCAGGACTGTCGCTTCGAAATTCGTCATGAGGTCTTGTGCGCTCACGTCGACTCCGACGGCGCAGCCGGTGACGAATCGAGTCCCCTCGGCGGTCAACTGGGCCAGTCGCCGGTTGATCAAGGCTTTGGGCAACTTGAATTCCGGGATTCCGTAGCGAAGCAGTCCCCCGATTCGATCACTCCGCTCGAACACCGTGACACGATGTCCGGCGCGTGTCAGTTGTTGAGCCGCAGCCAGTCCCGCCGGTCCCGAACCGACTACCGCAACACGGTTGGCGCTGTGAACTACGGGCACCCGTGGCCCCAACGAACCCGACTCCCAGGCGTTGTCGACGATCGCCTGTTCGATGCGTTTGATGGTGACACCTCCCGACGTGCGCTCGTCGTCGAGTGCGAGAACGCACGCCGTTTCGCACGGAGCGGGGCACAGATGTCCGGTGAACTCGGGGAAATTGTTGGTGGAATGCAGATTTTCCGAGGCTTCGGACCACCGACCACGCCGAACCAGGTCGTTCCATTCCGGGATGAGATTGCCGAGCGGACAGCCCACCCCGGCTGAATGGCAGTACGGCACAGCACAGTCCATGCATCGCGAGGCCTGTGCGGAAACGTCTCGATTGCGCACCACGGGATCCATCGACTCGTAAACCGATTCCCAGTCCCCGACACGCACATCGGTCGGCCTGGTCGGTGCGCCGGATCGTTTCACGCTGAGGAACCCACGTGGGTCAGGCATGAGCCGGCTCCGCCAGTTGGTTCTCTTCAACGACCTTCTGATAGTCGACGGGCAGAACCTTGGTGAATCTCGGACTGTGGCCGACCCAGTCGTCGAGAAGTTGTGCCGCGACCGACGAGCCGGTCGCGGCCAGATGATCACCGAGAATCTCGACCAGCCGACTACAGTCTTCCGCCGAAGGCCGCGCGAGAACCACCATGTCGCAGTTGACCTTCTCGGCGTTCAAGTCGAGTACGAAGGCGATTCCGCCGGACATTCCCGCAGCAAGGTTCCTACCAGTCGGGCCGAGAATGACGACGCGCCCCCCGGTCATGTACTCACACGCGTGATCTCCGACGCCCTCCACCACAGCGACCGCGCCCGAGTTGCGTACGGCGAATCGCTCCCCCACACGCCCCCGTGCATAGAGTGCGCCGCTCGTGGCGCCGTACAGCACGGTATTGCCCGCAATCACCTGCTCCTCGGCCTTGAAGGGCGCGTCTTCGCTCGGGCGAAGTACGATCCGTCCACCCGAGAGACCCTTCCCCACATAATCGTTTGCATCGCCGGCGACGACGAGCGAGATGCCGGGTGGCAAGAACGCACCGAGTGACTGGCCTGCCGTTCCGCTGAGCACGATGTCGATGGTGCCTTCGGGTAGCCCGACGGCGCCGTAGCGTCTGGTCACCTCAGCGCCCAGCCTCGTTCCCACCGCCCGATCCGTATTGTGTATCGGCAGTTCGATATTCACGGGTCGATCGTCCTCGAGTGAGGCCGCGGCACACTCGATCAGGGTGCGTTCGAGTTCGCTCGAAACAGGTACACACGGCTGGTAGGCCGCGCCGGCCGGCGCGGCCGGCACGTCGAAAAGTGGCGAGAGTTCCAACGTCCGGCTCTTCCAGTGCGCCGCCTCCGGAGTCATTTCCAATACGTCCGCGTGTCCCAGAGCGTCATCGATACTTCGAAACCCCAGTTCTGCCAACAACCGTCGTACGTCGTCGGCAATGAAGCGGAAGAAGTTCTCGACATACTCGGGCCGGCCGGTGAATCGCTCGCGCAATTCGGGATTCTGAGTTGCTACTCCGACGGGGCAGGTGTCGAGGTGACATACCCGCATCATGACGCAACCGGCCGCGATGAGTGGCGCCGTGGAAAACCCGTACTCCTGCGCCCCCAGCAACGCGGCAATGACGACGTCCCGCGCCGTACGCAAACCCCCGTCACACTGGACGACGATCCGATCGCGCAACCCGTTGAGCACCAACGTCTGCTGAGTTTCGGCCAGCCCGATCTCCCACGGCGTGCCCGCGTGATGGATGGACGAGAGTGCCGCCGCGCCCGTCCCACCGTCGTGACCGGAAATCAGCATAACGTCGGCGTGCGCTTTAGCCACACCTGCCGCAACTGTCCCGACTCCGACCGCGCTGACCAGTTTCACGTGTATCCGTGCACGATCGTTTGCGCATCTGAGGTCGTAGATCAGTTGGGCGAGATCCTCGATCGAATAGATGTCATGGTGAGGGGGCGGAGATATGAGACCGACCCCTGGCGTCGAGTACCGGGTTTCCGCGATCCACGGGTACACCTTGGACCCCGGAAGCTGCCCTCCTTCACCCGGTTTGGCACCTTGGGCCATCTTGATCTGAATGTCGGTGGCGTTGACGAGGTAATCGCTGGTCACCCCGAAGCGACCACTCGCGACCTGCTTGACGGCGCTTCGACGCTTGTTGTCACGTAACCGCTCCGGCGACTCTCCGCCCTCACCGGTGTTGGAACGTCCGCCGAGAGCATTCATCGCAACCGCCATCGTCTCGTGCGCCTCGGCAGAGAGGGAGCCGTAGCTCATCGCACCGGTGTTGAATCGAGCGAGAATCATCTCGACGGGTTCGACATGGCGGAGCGGAATCGGCGGACGAATCCCGCGTCGGAATCGAAACAATCCCCGCAGTGTTCCGCCCTGCGTACTCAGTCGATCGACTTCGTCGCTGTAGCGACGAAATATTCCGCTACGTCCTGACCGTGTCGCATGTTGAAGAAAAAACACGGACTCTGGCGTGAACAGATGCAATTCACCACCGCGGCGATACCGGAACTCTCCACTGCTGCTCAACTGACGAAGGCGCACCGCGGACCCCGAGAACGCTGCCGCGTGACGCATCAGGACTTCGCGGGCGACTTCGGTGATACCGATGCCGCCGATCCGGCTTCGTGTGTCGCAGAAGTACTCGTCGACCAACTCTCGGCCCAAGCCCACGGCCTCGAAAACCTGAGCGCCCGTGTAGGAGTGAACCGTAGCGATTCCCATCTTCGACATCACCTTGAGCACGCCGGAATTTGTTGCTCTCAGATAGTTGTCCGTTGCCGTCTTCGGATCTATCCCGGGAAGTTCGTCTCGCTCGCTGAGTGCTTCTACCGATTCGAGAGCTAGATACGGGTGGACAGCCGCCGCACCGTAGCCGATCAGCAAGGCGATGTGATGAACTTCGCGGGCGTCACCCGACTCGACAACGAGTGAGACCTTGGTTCGCAGGCCATGACGAACAAGATCGTGGTGCACGCTTGACACTGCGAGTAACGACGGAATGGGAGCCTGCTCGCAGTCCGATCCACGGTCGGAGATCACAAGGATTTCGATACCAGCTGCCGCAGCTGTTCGGGCGGACTCACGAAGCCTCTCGACACCCTCGGCGAGACCGTCCCGCGCATCGAAGATTCCCTGCAGGACAGTGCTTGTCGGAGTTCGAGGGCCGCGGAGTTTTGCGATCTTCTGCAATTCCACCGGACCGATTACCGGTTTCTGCAGAACGATCCTCCGGCACGACCGGGCAGATGCTTCGAACAGGTTCTGCTCGGCACCGAGCGTGGTTGCGAGTGTCGTGACTACTTCCTCGCGAATCGCGTCCAACGGCGGGTTGGTCACCTGGGCAAAGAGCTGAACGAAGTAGTCGTACAAGAGCTTCGGTCGATCCGAGAGAACAGCGAGCGGCGTGTCGACGCCCATCGATCCCAACGGCTCTGATCCTGAGCTTGCCATCGGGACAAGAATGTCCTGCAGGTCCTCGGCCTGGTATCCGTAGAGCAGCTGACGTTGCAACAGCGAAGCCGGATCGCCTCGGGCCGGCGCAGACTCGGGGACGTCCTCGAGATCGACCAATCCCCCGGCGAGCCAGTCCCGGTAGGGAGCTGTGCTCGCAAGTTCCGACTTGATCTCCGCATCGGGAACGATCCGACGGCGAGCAGTGTCGACGAGGAACATGCGCCCCGGCTCGAGGCGCCCCTTTTCCAGCACCTCGGATGTGGGGGCGTCGAACACACCGCTCTCACTGGCCAACACGATACGGCCGTTCTTCATCCGCCACCATCGCCCTGGTCGAAGTCCGTTGCGATCCAACACCGCCCCCACAACAGTGCCGTCGCTGAATGTCACCGACGCCGGACCGTCCCACGGTTCCATCAGGCAACCGTGAAATTGATAGAAGGCCCTTATCGCGTCAGGCATCGAAGAATCATTCTCCCAGGCGCCGGGAACCATCATCGCGATGGCGTGTTGCACACTGCGGCCCCCGAGCGTCAAAAGCTCGAGAACTTCGTCGAACGACGAAGAGTCGGATCCTCCCGGGGTGCAGATCGGAAACAGGCGATCGATGTCCCCGTCGAAAATTGCGCTCCGCATCATCGGCTCGCGAGCACGCATCCAATTCCTGTTTCCCACAATCGTATTGATCTCGCCGTTGTGAGCGATGCAGCGATAAGGCTGAGCGAGTGGCCACGACGGAAAAGTGTTCGTGGAGTATCGGCTGTGCACGACTGCCAAGGCGGTTCGCATTCTGCCATCGCGCAGGTCGGTGAAGTAACCGGGTAACTGCGCCGGGGTGAGCATGCCCTTGTACACGATGGTTCGCGCGGACAACGAGGGGAAATACACTGCAGTGCTGTCCGAATGAATCCGCTCGACTTGCCTCCTGAGCGCAAACACTCGTCGGTCCAAGGCAATTCCGCCCACACTGTGATCGCTGGACTGGGAGCACATCACAAAACACTGGCTGATGTACGGAGCACACTGCGCGGCAACGGCTCCGACGCAGTCGCTGTCGACCGGTACCTCTCGCCACCCGATAACCTGCAGTCCTTCTGCCGCTGCGCATTGATCGATCCGAACAACCGCTTGACGACGTGCTTCCTCGTCCACCGGAAGAAAGCAGTTTCCGGCCGCGTAGGTGTTCTCACCCATCGAATTGGGCGGTGGGAGCTCGAACTCGGTCACCGCGTCGAAGAACTTCGTCGGCAGCTGAATCAGAATGCCCGCGCCGTCTCCGCTGTTGGATTCGCGCCCGACTGCGCCGCGATGGGAGAGATTGCCCAGGACCGCGAGCGCCTCGTCGACAATGGAATGCATGTGCCGTCCAGAGGTGTCTGCTACCACGGCTACACCACATGAATCGGTTTCCTGATCGGGGTCGTACAGGCCTCGAGGATCAGGTATTCGAGAAAACGGCACTCGGCGACCTCCACACGGACATGCAGCCGACGAGCGCTAGTTTATCAGCCCATAACCGCAGGTCGCGAGAGTAAAACTGTGACCCCCTGATACCGAGGCATCAGGGGGTCACAGTTCCGAACGTCGTCTCGATCAGCTACGCAGTGGCCGACCTTGGCCGTCGCGCACGCTACCCGTCAACATCATGATTCCGTCGATGAAGGCCCAGATCCAGATTGCCGGGACTACGACAATTCCCACGACCAGGAACAGAAGAATGTAGCCGAGGAAAATACCGAGTAGCTGGAGCACTCCAATGGTCGTGCTTCCGATGTACAACCGACCGATGCCGCAGATACCGATGAATCCCAGAAGAATCTGCAACAGGCCGGCGGTGGTCTTCGACTTGTCCGAGAACGGTTCACCCGTCAGCGGATCACGGCCGTAAGGCGCGGATGCATCAACCAAACCGTAACCGGGTTGGACATAACCCTGCGCTTGTGGGTATCCCTGCGGCTGACCGTAACCCGGCTGTGAATATCCGGGCTGGGGGTAGCCCTGCGGCGGAGCCGCGTAGGGATTCGGAGTCTGATCTGCCGGCGCACCGTAGATCGGACCGTCCGTCGGGGATTGGGTCGGGCTCGAGTAGTCAGGCGCCGGATAGTTTTGAGCGGCGTAGCTTTCCTGCGACGTGTACGGCGCTGTGGGCTGGTTCGGTGTGGAATCAGCAGTGGGAAACGCCGTGGTCGATTCGGTTCCGGTCGGCGGCGGGTAGATGGGGTGGTTTCCCCAACCCGGACCGTTTCCGACTCCCGAATACGTGTCCCAGCCTGGACCGGTGCCGGTGGTCTCCGTCGACGGCGTCTTTTCCGTGGGCGCCGATGTCTCCGTCAACGACGCATCCGCCGTCGCGTCGTAGTCGAAGGGCGACCCGAACTGCGGTGGAACTGGCGGCTGCGATCCAGACGAGTCCCCCGACTCGGAAGGTTCCGGATTCTTGTTCAAGTTAGGCAACGTACTTTCCTTCGATTCGACGACGGTACGTAATAGCTTTTGTTATCGGGCCGCGAGGAGGGTTCGACCTTCTCGTGGCCAGTCCCCCACACATCTGTCCTCAGTTCGTGCTCGCGACTCATCCTCGCAATGGCCGGCGAGCACCGTCCCGCGCATTGCCCGAAAGTATCACGATGCCGTCGATGAACGCCCAGATCCAAATTCCGATGGCAAATGGAATTCCGATGAGGAACGCCGACATGAACAGCGCGAAGAACATGCCGAGCAGTTGGCACAGTCCGATGCCGACACTTCCGATGTAGAGGCGCCCGACTCCACAGATTCCGAAGAAGCCCAGCAAAATCTGCAACAGGCCGGCAGTGGCCTTCGACTTGTCGGAATACGGTTCCCCGGTTACCGGGTGCCGACCATACGGCGCGTAGGGATCACCGAACCCGTACATCGACGGAGCCGGCAGTGGCTGCTGATAACCGTACGGATTGGGCGCGCCGTACACCGGCCCCTGATCCTCGGGGAATCCTCCCTGCGAATAGGAACCTGTCACGGCTTGTCATTCTTCGACAGCTTCACCGCGTCCGACGACTCGTCCGTCGCTGCCGTGGAGGCGCTTGCCTCACCGGAATCGGATTGAGGGGAATCAGATTCAGTGGCCTTTGCATCGGCTTTTGTATCCGCCTTTGCTGAATCACTCTCGGTAACGGGCGTCGCGGCTCCTGCTTCACCGGCAGATACCGCAGGAACGTAGTTCTTCGACTTCAAATCAGCCGGATCCTCACGCCCCTTCTTCGCCAGGACGAAGTAGGCAAGTGCGGCGAAGAACACGATCCCCGAAGTGAAGGTGTTGACTCGAATGCCGGCGATCTCGTAGGCAAAATCGTCGCGCATCAGCTCGACGACGAATCGGCCCAGGCAGTAGCCCGCGACGTACAGAGCAAAGAGGCGTCCGTGGCCGATCTTGAATCGGCGGTCGACGAGGACCAGCAGGATCACGATCAGGACGTTCCACAGAGCCTCGTAGAGGAACGTCGGGTGAACGACCCGGATGACTTCTCCGTTGGAGACACCCGCGAGCTGATCGAGTTGGCCGGAAGAGTTCACTCGCTCGAAGATCTCGAGGCCCCACGGCACGGTGGTCTCGCGACCGTACAACTCTTGGTTGAAGTAGTTGCCGATACGGCCGATGGCCTGCGCGAGCAGGATGCCGGGCGCAATCGCGTCACCGAGGGCAGATACGGGAATGCCGCGTCGCCGGCAGCCGATCCACGCACCGATACCGCCGAGGAAGACAGCTCCCCAGATTCCGAGGCCGCCCTGCCACACCTTGAGTGCGTCGAGAGGCGTACCGTTCTCGCCGAAATAGGCGGGCCAGTCGGTCAATACGTGGTAGAGCCTGCCACCGATCAGACCGAAGGGAACAGCCCAGATCGCGATGTCGAGAACGGTCCCCTTCTCGCCACCGCGGGCGACCCAACGACGATCTCCCCACACGATCGCGACGATGATGCCGAGGATGATGAAGAGCGCGTAGGCGCGCAGCGCCACCGGTCCGACGTACCAGACGCCTTGGGGCGGGCTGGGGATATAGGCCAGCAGGTCCACAGTTGAGGTCACGACGCCACGGTAGCCGAGCGGACGCCCTCGGCGAGTTCTTCGGTGAGCGAGCGAACCGCACCCAACCCGTTCTCGACCGCGGAGACCAGGGCCGAACCCACGATGACGGCATCGGCGTATGCCGCGATTTCGGCAGCTTGTGCGCCGGAGCGGACTCCCAGTCCGACGCCGACGGGGATGTCGGAGTGCGCGCGGATTCGTGCGGTCAGTTCCGGAGCCATGGACGAGACGGCGTCTCGCGCGCCGGTGACACCCATCGTCGAGGCCGCGTAGATGAATCCGCTGCTCGCGTCGAGCGTCATGGCGAGCCGTTCCTCGGTCGAGGATGGAGCGACAAGGAAGATCCGGTCGAGGTGGTGCTCTTCGGATGCTTCGATCCAGGCGCCTGCTTCTTCCGGAATGAGGTTGGGGGTGATCAGTCCGAGTCCACCGGCGGAGGCGAGGTCCCGGGCGAACTTGTCGACGCCGTACTGCAGCACCGGGTTCCAGTACGTCATCACGACGGCCTTGCCGCCGACCGAACTGATCTGCTCGATCACGGTAAAGATGTCGCGAAGGCGAACGCCGTTGGTGAGTGCGGTTTCGGCTGCACGCTGGATGGTCGGACCGTCCATGACCGGATCGGAATACGCGACACCGACTTCGATGATGTCGCAGCCACCGTCGACCATCGCCTTGAACACGTCGATCGATTCGGGAACCGTCGGGTAACCGGCAGGAAGGTAACCGACGAGGGCGGCACGCTTGTCAGCCTTGCACGCTGCAAAGGTGGGTGCGAGGCGTGATGGTCGTTCGCTCACTTGTCCGAGCCTTCCGTGTTGTCGTTCTGGTCTGCTGCATCATCCGGAGCGGTTGCCTGACTCGAGGCGCCGTCGAAGAGACCGAACCAGCTTGCGGCGGTGTCCATGTCCTTGTCACCGCGACCGGAGAGATTGACGACGATGATCGCGCCCTCGCCGAGTTCCTTGCCCAGTCGGAGCGCGCCCGCGACGGCATGGGCGGATTCGATGGCCGGGATGATGCCTTCGCGGCGCGAGAGCAGCAGAAGAGCATCCATCGCTTCGCTGTCGGTGACGGGTTCGTAGGTGGCACGCCCGATATCGCTCAGGTAAGCGTGCTCGGGTCCGACGCCCGGGTAGTCCAAACCGGCAGAAATCGAGTGCGATTCGATGGTCTGACCGTCTTCGTCCTGAAGCAGGTAGGAGTAGGCGCCCTGGAAGGCACCAGGTGTGCCACCGGCGAATGTTGCTGCATGCCTACCAGTTTCGACACCGTCACCGGCTGCTTCGTAGCCCACCAGCCGTACCGACAGATCGTCGATGAACGGGTGGAAGATTCCGATCGCATTCGAACCACCTCCGACGCAGGCTGTGACTGCGTCGGGCAGGCGACCGGTCAGTGCCTGAACCTGGACACGAGTTTCGAGGCCGACCACTCGCTGGAAGTCGCGAACGATGGTGGGGAACGGGTGCGGACCTGCCGCGGTACCGAAGCAGTAATAGGTGTTGTCCGCGTGGGAAACCCAGTCGCGCAAGGCTTCGTTGATCGCGTCCTTGAGCGTGCGCGAACCGGTCTCGACCGAGACGACCTCCGCGCCGAGTAGGCGCATGCGGGCGACGTTCAGTGCTTGACGTTCGGTGTCGACAGCACCCATGTAGATGACGCACTCGAGACCGAGCAGTGCACAGGCGGTGGCCGATGCCACACCGTGCTGGCCTGCTCCGGTCTCGGCGATGATGCGGGTCTTACCCATGCGCTTTGCCAGCAGAACCTGACCGAGAACGTTGTTGATCTTGTGAGAACCGGTGTGGTTCAAATCTTCACGCTTGAGAATGATGCGCGCACCACCGGCGAACTCGCTCATTCGCGTTGCCTCGAAAATCGGCGACGGACGTCCGGTGTAATCACGCTGCAAGCGATCGAGTTCGTTCAAGAACGTGTCGTCCGCGCGAGCCTTTTCGTACTCCGCGGTGACCTCTTCGATGACCGCCATGAGAGCTTCCGGCACATGCCGTCCGCCGTAGACGCCGAAATGGCCGCCGGCATCGGGATCATGTGAGCGCTCGGTGAGTCCCGCGCTGGCGGGCGGCAGATTGCCGCCCTTGAATGCTGCACCTGATACTGCACCGGAGCCTGGTTCCTGAGTACGTGAAGTCACCCCACCAGTCTGCCCCAAGGGTGCCGCTGGTCACCGCCCGGGTGCGTCAAAGCACGCCGGGCCGGTGATGCGCTTTATCGAGACGGTTTCGGGCAGGACGGGTGTGCGCCGGCGTTGACCAGATCGGCGACGGCCTTGCGAGGGTCACCGCTGGTCACGAGGCCTTCACCGACGAGCACCGCGTCGGCACCCGCACCGGCGTATGCCAAGAGATCGGCAGTTCCGCGAACACCCGACTCGGCGATCTTGATCGTCTCGGTCGGTAGACCGGGAGCAATGCGACCGAAGGTGTTCTTGTCCACCTCGAGAGTCTTGAGATTGCGGGCGTTCACCCCGATCACCTTGGCGCCGGCTTCGAGCGCGCGGTTGGCTTCTTCTTCCGTGTGCACCTCGACGAGGGCAGTCATTCCGAGGGATTCGGTGCGATCGATCAGCGAGGCGAGCGCCTGCTGTTCGAGCGCGGCGACGATCAGCAAGATGACGTCGGCGCCGTGAGCGCGAGCCTCGTGAATCTGGTACGGCCCCACGATGAAGTCCTTGCGCAGCACCGGAATGGTGACGGCTTTGCGGACCGCGTCGAGATCGGCGAGCGAGCCGTGAAAACGGCGCTCTTCGGTGAGAACACTGATGATGCGTGCGCCACCGGCTTGGTAGGCCGCGGCAAGCTCTGCGGGATCGGCGATGTCGGCCAACGCACCCTTTGACGGGCTCGCGCGCTTGACCTCGGCGATGACGCCGATGCTCGATTCCAGAAGTGCTGCTGCAGCATCGAGTGCAGGCGGTGCAGCGGCCGCGGCAGCCTTGACTGCAGCGAAGTCGAGTACGGCTTCGCGGGCGGCGACATCAGCGCGCACCCCGTCGAGAATCGAGTCGAGTACGGTCATCGTGGCCCGAATCCTTTCTGGGCAAGAGCCCGATGTGAGATACGTCATCAGGGTGGTCTCAGCCTAGTGGGACGAAATTTTGCTACTCCGTCGGGGTACCCACGCAGGTGAGGGTTCAGTCTTACTCAGTGCGACGAACCCGGTTTCGCACCGTTGTCTCCCCCAGCTCCGTCGTCCCCGTCGGCGACTGTCGGGTCCTCTCCGGCGTCGAGCGCGTCCCACAACATCCGTTGCGTCACAGGCTCGTCCGATGCGGCGGTGTCAGCCTTGCCCAGTTTTGCGGCCGCCTCCCGACGCGCAGCAGGGTTGTCGTACTTAGACGACAACCCGCCTCGCACTGGAGGTTTGCGCATCAGGAGCACTGCCGCACCGAGCGCCGCCACCGCTCCGACCAAGGCCAGCAGCGCAGGCAGTACCGAAACAGTCGTCGAGAGGTCTTCCGGGTGACCGGACAACTCGGCCAACTCCACCGCTCGATCCGCAGAAGCTCCGGAAACCAACAACTGCACCGCCGGAACCGCAACCGCTATTGCGACGAGTGCCACCAACAGTCCGACTACCCGCAGGGCCCAACCTCGCACCGCAAACGAAGCCGCGATAGCCGCCAGCAGCGCAAGCGCGAGTGGAGTCATCGCCGCCGCCCACGTGCTGCCGTCGAGGTCCGTCGTCCGCTCCAGCGTCTTGCCGTCACTCGAGGTCAGATGAACCCACGTCATTCGTGAGCTGCCCCACAAAGCTGCCGCCGACAACGCCAGCAGAAGCGTTCTCGGCACAGCGGTGCCACGAGAAGCGCTTGTAGGCTGCTCCGCTGCAATCGACTCGTTCTCACTCACAGGTCGTCACCTCCGATGGTGCGCAGGGTGTGCGCCGACGCGATGGCGCTCAGTACTGCCATCGCCTTGTTGCGTGCCTCGGTGTCCTCGTACACGGGATCCGAGTCGGCCACGACGCCGGCGCCCGCTTGGACGTATCCGACCCCGTCCTTGATCAATGCCGTTCGGATAGCGATCGCGGTGTCGGCGTCGCCGGCGAAGTCGAGGTAGCCGACGATGCCGCCGTAGATTCCCCGCCTGGTGGGCTCGAGTTCTTCGATCAACTGCATTGCCCGCACTTTGGGCGCGCCCGAGAGGGTTCCAGCGGGGAAGCATGCGGTCACCGCGTCGAGAGCGTGCTTCCCCTCGGCCAGATGACCGGTGACGGTCGAGACGAGATGCATGACATGGCTGTAACGCTCGATGTGCCGATAGTCGTGCACCTTCACCGTGCCCGGTCGGCAGACACGACCCAGATCGTTGCGCCCGAGATCGACGAGCATGAGGTGCTCGGAGTTCTCCTTCTCGTCGGCGAGGAGATCCTTCTCCAGCAGGATGTCGTCCTCCTCGGTGGCACCGCGCCATCTGGTTCCCGCGATCGGGTGCGTGGTCGCGACACCCTCGGCGACCGTGACCAGTGCCTCGGGGCTCGAACCGACGATCGAAAACGCGGTCTCACCATCACCGTTCGGCACATTGAGCAGATACATGTACGGGCTGGGGTTCGACGCGCGCAGCATCCGGTACACGTCGATCGGCGCTGCAGTGCAATCGATCTCGAATCGCTGCGAGAGCACTACCTGGAATGCCTCGCCCGCTTCGATGTCGCCGATCAGCTTCTTGACGTCGACACCGAAACTTTCGGTGGTGCGCTGACGGCGGTAGTTCGGAGTTGCTTTCGAGAAGGTCGAGACGGTCGATTTCGCCGGCGCCGCGAGAGCGCGAGTCATCGCGTCCAACCTCGCGACCGCGTCGTCGTAGGCCGTGTCGACACGCTCGTCCGTGCCGTCCCAGTTGACGGCATTGGCGATGAGGGTGATCGCCCCTTCGTGGTGATCGACTGCGGCGATGTCGGCAGCGAGCAGCATGACCATCTCGGGGATCTGCAGGTCGTCGACCGCGGAGTCACCCAATTTCTCGAGTCGCCGCACCGCGTCGTAGCCGAGGAATCCGACCATTCCGCCGGTCAGCGGGGGCAGGTCGGGTAGCCGCTCCGAACGAAGCAGTTCAAGGGTGGCACCGAGCGCGTCGATCGGGTCGCCGCCGGCCGGAGCGCCGGCGGGAACATTGCCGTACCAGGCGGCTTCTCCGTCCACGACGGTCAGTGCGGCCGGGCTTCCGACGCCGATGAACGACCACCGCGACCACGAACGACCGTTCTCGGCCGACTCGAGCAGGAAGGTGCCGGGACGATTGCCGGCCAACTTCTCGTATGCCGAGAGCGGAGTTTCGGAGTCCGCCAACACTTTCCGAGTGACCGGTACGACCCGGTGCTCGGCTGCGAGAGCACGGAACTGCTCCCGAGTGGTGGTGGAATCGGACGCGTCACCGACGATCGCGGTGTCGGACGACCGTGCGGACATGGAGGTGGGCTCGCCGTGCATGGCTCCATCATCCCAGGCTCCCCCACGCGGTCGTCGTGCGCGGGTAACCTCGGCCGAATGAAACCAGGCCAACTCGCTCCCGAATTCTCGCTGCCCGACCAGGACGGAACTCCGCGCTCGCTGACGAGCCTGCTCGAGAACGGACCCCTGGTCCTCTTCTTCTACCCGGCAGCCTCGACGCCGGTGTGCACCGCCGAGGCGTGCCACTTCCGTGACCTCGGCGGCGAATTCGCGGCGGTGGGCGCTTCGCGGGCCGGCATCAGCACCGACACGGTCGAAGCCCAGTCAACCTTTGCAACCGCACAGTCGTTCGACTACCCCTTGCTTGCCGACACCGACGGCGCGGTAGCCGAACAGTTCGGCGTCAAGCGCGGGCTTCTGGGCAAGCTGGCTCCGGTCAAACGCTCGACCTTCGTGATCGACACCGACCGCACCGTTCTCAAAGTCATCTCGAGCGAGCTGCGCGCCAACACACACGGCGACCAGGCACTCGAGTTCCTTCGCAATCGGAGCTGACTTCCCTGGGCAACCCGATTCTCCGGGCTACAAGAATCTCTAGGCGACCTGAATCGAGCGCTTCGCAAGTCCCATCCAGAATCCGTCGATCACCTGGGTGGGCACCTGTTCCGGATCGGACGACGCACCGAGCGTGACGAACAACGGGGCGAAGTGCTCGATGGTCGGATGCGCGTACGGCATCCCGGGAGCTTGGGCGCGGAAGTCGATCAACGAATCGACGTCACCGGCAGCGAACCTCTCCCCTGCCCACGCATCGAATTCCGCCGACCATCCCGGGGCCTGCGCTTCCGGCGACGGATCGCGCAGGAACGGTAGCCCGTGCGTGGTGAATCCTGATCCCACGATCAGCACACCTTGCTCGCGGAGGGGCCGTAGGCGCTCACCGAGATGGAGCAAACGCTCGGGGTCGAGAGTGGGCAGCGAAATCTGCAGGACCGGGATGTCCGCATCCGGGTACATCACCGTGAGCGGCACGTAGGCACCGTGATCGAGGCCCCGATTCGGCTGCTGAACCACCCGTTCGTTGTCCGGCATCAATGCGGCGACCTGTGCGGCGAGGTCCGGAGCGCCGGGAGAGTTGTACTTCGCGCGGTAGAACCTCTCGGGAAAACCGCCGAAGTCGTAGATGAGCGGGGTCCCCGTTGTCGTCGATCCGATCGTCAGCGGTGCTGATTCCCAGTGCGCCGAGACGACGAGAATTGCCGTCGGTCTCGGAAGATCGCCGGCCCACGCCCCCAACTGCTCGACCCACAACGCACTGTCCACCAGGGGTGGAGCACCGTGGCTGAGATACAGCGCAGGCATTGTCGTGGTGGACATACGGACTCCTCGGGATAGACATTCGTCGTAAGTTGAAGGTTCAACCTAATATAGAACTCAACACTTGCGTCCCGCAACTATTCCCCGCAAGATTCTTCTGGACATGCGTCTGAGACGCTGTACACCAGCACGCTCTGTGCAAGAAGAATGCTCGACCCGAAGGAGAAGTCACCGATGAGTGAACCGACCGCGCAGACCGACGCGCAGTCTCAGACGAAGTGGCTCACAGCCGAGCAGCAGGAAGCCTGGCTGACACTGATCGCTCTCGTGACTCGGTTGCCGGCCGCACTCGACACTCAACTGCAACGAGATTCGGCACTCACACACTTCGAGTACTTCGTGCTGGCCGCACTCTCGGACGCCCCCGACCACAAACTCCAGTTGTCGGTACTGGCGCAGCGCGCGAACGCGTCCCTGTCCCGTCTCTCTCACGTCATCACGAAGATGGAGAAGGCCGGCTGGGTGAAACGGGAAGTCATCCGCGGGAGCCGTGGATCCAACGCGGTACTCACCGACGAAGGCATGGCAAAGGTTGTCGCGGCCGCGCCACCGCACGTCGCGTCTGTCCAAGGCCTGCTCTTCGAGGGCCTCGACGATCGCCAGGTTGCCCAGCTTTCGTCCCTGGGTACGGCAATGCTCACCCAACTGGACAAGGGAATCGCCGCCGGACTCGGCAAGGCCTGATCAGCCAGTCCCGAAACGGGCGACTGCTGCCTACGACGGCGGCTTCGTCAGGTCCAGCGCAGCCAGGTGGCTGAACAGCATGCTCGCACCGATCGGGTTTCCACCGCCCGGATACACCGTCCCGCTGGCCGCTGCCATCGTGTTTCCGGCCGCATACAACCCCGCGATGGCCGTCCCGTCAGTCTTCAGCACGCGCCCGGTCGCGTCGGTACGTAGACCACCTTTCGTTCCGAGATCGGAGATACCGAAAGCAGCGGCGTGGAACGGTCCCCGATCTATCGGGACGAGCGGCGACGCGCCCTCCGAGAAGGCTCGGTCGTACGCGGTACCTCCTCGACCGAAGTCCGTGTCGACGCCGGTTGCCGCCAATGCGTTGTACCGCTTCACGGCCTCCACCAGATTCTCCGCGGGAACATTGATCTGGGAGGCAAGGTCTTCGAGTGTCTCGGCGCTCTTCCACAATCCGGCATCCACGTACTGCTCCGACGGAGCCAACGGGACGTTGGGTGCCTTCACCGGCGGCACTGAGCCTTCCCGGCTGTCATAGATCATCCAATACGGCGTGGTTACTTTCCCAGCCCGCATGTGTTCGATGACGGCGCGGCCCAATCGGTCGTACGGCGCAGATTCGTTGACGAACCGATAACCGTTGTCGTCCACGAAAATTCCGCCCGTGAACCACAGCGCAAACGCGGAGCGCCCATCTGGATGGGTGAGTCCCGGCGACCACCAGGCCTCGCCCATCAGGTCGGTGTCGGCACCCGCGGCGACCGCCGCCTGGTGCGCCTTCCCGAGGTTGCCGGGGCAGCCCATCGTGTCGAGAGCGGATCCGGGGACACCGAATTCGGCACGCATGGTCTCGTTCTGCTCGAATCCACCGGCGGCGAGGATCACTCCTCTGCGTGCCTGAATGGTTCGACGCCGACCATCTCGATCGACGACGGCTCCGACCACCACTCCGTCCTCGACAACCAGTTCCTCGAGAGTGGTCTTCAGGTGCATGGTGGCGTTCGGGAGTTCCGCAAGAGCCAACAGAAATCGACCGATCAACGACTGGCCGCCGACGAGGTACTTCGGCAATTCCTCCCCCAGCCGTTCCGTCGCCAACGGCGGACGAAGCGAATCACGAAGCGCACCCAGCTTGTTCGCGTTCATCGGCTTGGGAACAATGTGCCGTCCGCTCGCTCGAGCCTTGGGCTCTTCACCGAAGTAGTCAGGCCACGGCAGTATCTGAAATTCGAAGTTCGAGTACTCCTCGAGGTAGTCGATCAACCCGGCGCCACCTCGAACGTAGGCTTCCTGAAGGTCGGCGGGCGTACGGTCACCCACCACTGATCGGTAGTACTCCAGCGCATCCTCGATGGTGTCGTCGTCGCCACCGCGGCGGAGAACAGCGTTGCACGGGAACCACATTCCGCCGCCGCCCGAGTACGCCGTTGTTCCGCCGTACTTGTCGGTTGCTTCGATCGCAATGACGTCGAGGCCTTCGCGGGCTGCCGTGTACGCGCCGGTAAGTCCACCGCCTGATCCCACAGCGAGTACGTCGCACGTCTCGTCCCACTTCGTCATCGTCAGCCTCTCTGATTCTGGGCACAATTTCCGAACATGTTCTAGAAATCGTTCTAACACACGGACTTAGCGATCGCGGGGGTTCGACATTCTCTCCCACCGAGCGGGAGCGAGACGTGACACCGAGCGGGAGCGAGACATGACACCGAGCGGGAGCGAGACATGACACCGAGCGGGAGCGAGACATGACACCGAGCGGGAGCGAGACATGCGGAGATAGCGCACACTTTGCTCGCATGGGTCTGATCCCGTAGTGTCTGGACACATGTCTGGTAAGACCAAGTTCGAGTCCACTCGCCGCCGACTGACCCAGCAGCAAGCCGAAACCGTCGATCGATTGACCGCGGCAGCGATCACGGTCCTGCGCGACAAAGGGTTTGCCGATCTGACCGTGCGGATGGTGGCAGCAGAGGCCGGTGTCGCCGCGGCTACGGCATACACCTATTTCTCGTCCAAGAGTCACCTTGTGGCAGAACTGTTCTGGCGTCGCCTCGACGCGGTACCCCACGAGCCCTCCCCCGAGGCGGAACGGGAAGCGCAGGTCTGTTCGGTTCTACGCAGCGTCGCACTGCTCGTCTCCGACGAACCGGAGCTGGCCGCGGCAGTGACCACGGCGATGATGGGCAACGATCCCGACGTCGAACACCTCCGCGGACGTATCGGCAAGAACATCCGCGAGCGGCTCATCGAGGCACTGGGTCCGTCGTACGATCCCGACGTGCTCGAAGCACTCGAAATCTCCTGGTCCGGAGCGCTAGTCCGAGCAGGCATGGGGTACGAGTCGTATTCGCAGATCGCAGATCGTCTCGAAGTCACCGCCAGGCTGATCATGTCCGGTCGCGACAACCTCCACTAGACCGGAGTCATGGCACTCACCAACCATGTTCCCTCGACTCGATCGAGCGTCACCTCGACTCGGCTCGACGTCGACGCAGGTGCCGGTTGCACGGTACTCGTCGTGATCTGATCGACGAACACGAGCACTTCTGCGCGGTCCGCGGCAACGGAGAGCACACCGACATCGACGACTCGGGCTTTCGTGCTGATTCCCTGCTCCTTCGACTGTGGGGCAACTGTTTTCGATCCGAATTCGGTGAAACTGTCCTGAAACGATCCGCCGGCGCCTTCGGCCGCTCGTGCGAGATCGTCGTCGACGGTATCGCTGTTGTAGCTCAGGAGCTTCTCGACGAGCGTGGGCGCCACACCGATCACCTCGACACGTGCGGTTTCAGCGTCCCCCGAACGGTGGTGACTCCAGATCGCAGTGCCGCCGACTCCCATCAAGACCAACGCTGCAAGCGCCATGACCATGCGCTTCACGGCACGAACTCCACACTCGACATCAGTATCCGCCCGTCGACGTCCTCGACACCGACGCGCAGACGGTAGGTGCGCGCCGAAGACTCTCCCGCTGAATTGCCGACCTGAGCAGATGCCGCGATCAGCACCACCCCCGAGTTACCGGATTCCGATGCCAAGGCTGCGGTGTCGACACGCCCGTCGGATTCGACGGCAAAATCACGGATGGACGCGACGAACGCAGATTCGCCGGACTTCAGTTCGTCGGCAAAGGTTCCCGTACTCAGCGACTGCAGCGTCTCGAGATCCTCGTCGACTGTGGCGGAGTGAACGTCGATCAGAGCGAGGGCTCCTGCGACCGCACCGTCGACGTACTCTTGACGCTGGGTCTCTCGCGCCCGGTCGGATCGAACTGCCAGAGCACCGAAGACGACAACTGCGCTCAGAGCCGCGAGTGCGATCCATGCCAGGGCAGTGAGAACACCGCGTTTCCCTCTGACCGGCTCCAGCACCTCGCCCCTCAGCGATTCGTCGGCGTCAGCAACTGTTGCCACGGCTCACCCTCCCCCGAATCGGAAGCAGCAGGAGCCAATTCCGTGTGTTGATAGTCGACTCCGTCTGGCCCCGTGTACAACTCGCCGGGCGCATTGGTTCCCGAGGGGACGTACGGATCTGGGCTTCGACAGATCTCCGGGCTCGGTGCTCGTTTACCCGGTACCTCCATACAGGGAATGTTCCGGGATCCACGAACTGCGAAGACCGAGTTCTGCGGAACTTTGCAGTACAAGTCGGCCGGGGTGTCCGGGACACTCATCTGGGTCGGGTCTCGTCGCTGATCGGCCGGAAGGTAGCCGGTCGAGCAGGCCGCAGGGTCCTGCGCCTGGAGGTGGAAGTTGACGTTCGCGGCGCCGTCCACCTGCCCGCGTTGGACAACGGTTTCCTGAGCGGCGACCAGTGGCGGCAGGATGACCAGTACCTGCTCCAACCCCGCGTTGTAGGTCAGGGCCACCTGAGCGGTGCTGGTGAAATCGGCAAGCAACACAGGCAAAGTGGGTTTCAGGCCTTGAAAGAGCAAGTCGGCCTCGGTCGCTAGGCCCGGTCCGGTCTCGAGGATGTTGCGCACGGAGCCGTCCGCGACCGCCAACTGCCCACTGAGCTGAGCGACACTGGACGCCCACTGGCGGATCTGGTCGCCCGTCACCACCTGGGTCTGAAGGAGCGGATCCAACTGCTGTACGAGCGTCGTGGCCGGGGTTGTGGCAGCAGACATCTGATCGACGAACGAGGTGGTCGAATCCAGCAGCCGAGCCAGGTCCTCTCCCCTGCCACCGAACGCTGCCGCGGACTCGTCGATCACCGATCGCAACTTGTCCTGCGGTACCGATGCGAGCATCGCCTGCGCCTGATCGAGGACCGGTCCGATCTCGGTCGGGATCGTGACAGCGTCGGGGCCGATCACGTCTCCGTCGGCCAGAAAGGGTCCGTCAGCGGTACTCGGTTGCATGTCGACGTATTGCTCGCCGATGGCCGACACACTTCGCACCGCTACCGTCAGCTCGCGGGCGGGAACGGGAATCGCACTCTCCAAGGATAATTCGGCGCGCACAACTCCCGGAAAGAGACGCACCGACCTGACCTGACCTATGATGTCGCCGCGGTACGTCACGTTCGCGTTGCGATAGAGACCGCCGGCGTCGGGCAGTTCGACTGTCACCGTATAGCGCCCGATTCCGAGCATCGTCGGAACTCTCAGATACGAGATCGCGGCCGCGCTCATGCCTATCACGGCGAGGATCGCGAAGATCGTCAATTGCCTTCGCACTAACTTCGTGAGAATCATCGTCCACCGCCCTGGGCGGTCTGCCCTGTACCGAGGGGGGCGGGCTGCCATGTGCCCAGTGGGGCGGTCAAGGGATCTACCAGGATTCCGTTCTCCACGGGGGTTTGCGGCGCCCCGAACGGAGTGCCGAAGCCGAGCCCCGACTGGAGACGATTGCTCGTGAGGTCGATCAGCGCCCACAGATTGGTGTAATCGCCGCGCATTCCGTCGTCGATGGTCGTCTGAGGGAAGGGAAAGGTACTCAGGTTGCCCAAATTGTTGATCAGGTCCGGCCCCGTTTCGACCACCTTCTGCAGCGTCGATTCCAAGGAGCTCAAATTGGCTTTCAGATCGTCGCGGGTCCGATCGACCAGATCGGTCCCGACGTCCCCGAACCTACCGACCGCATCGAGCGCGGTGGTCAGGCTCACGCGCTGGGCGCTCAGTTCCGCCAAGGCAGGATCGAGCGTCTCCAAGGCCTGACCGAGAACATCTCTCTGGGCCGTGATTTCACCGGCGAAGACGTCGAGATTCTCCATGGTCGTGACCATCGCATCACGTTGGCGGTCGAGTGTTTCGGTCACGGTATCCATCTGACTCAGCAGGTCGCGAGCCGCGTCGGTCCGTCCGCCGAGCGCCGTGTTCAGCTCCGTGGTGATGCTGTGAATCTGAGCGAGCCCGCCGCCGTTGAGGACCAATGACAGTGCCGTCAACGCTTCCTCGGTGGTGGGATAGACGCCGGCCGACGCGAGGGGGATCACCGATCCCTCCGACAACCGCCCTTCCGGTGCTACCTCGGTAGGCGGCGCAAGCGCAACGTGTTTGGACCCTAGCAGGCTGGTTTGGCCGATCTTGGCGGTCGCATTGGCGGGCAGGGACACCGAACCGTCGAGTGCGACCGTCACCCGTGCGTGCCAGTTGTCGGTCTCGATCGCACTGATACTTCCGACCGTCACGTCGTTGACCATGACCGGAGAGTTGGGACTTATCGACGTGACGTCGGGCATCTCGATCACGACCGAGAAACTTCCCTCACCGCGGCCGGCCGCGCCTGGCAGCGACACCGAATTCAGCCCGCTCCATTGACAACCCGTCAGAACGAGCACGGCGCTCGCCGCCACACACACTGTTCCCCACCAGCGGGCAGTCATCGTGATCCTGTCGACGGCATGATCAGTCCGGTCAGACTCGACGCAACCGGTACCGTCGGAAAGCCCAAGGCGCCAGTCGGTTCCAGACCAGGCTCGCTGTACACCAATTGATCCGGAAGAGCGCCGAGCGCCCGGGTCGGATTGATGCTCAGGTCGGGATAGTTGGCCTTGATCGTGTTGAGCAACGGGCCGAGGTATTCGATGCACAAATCCGCACCCTTCTTCGAGGTGTCGTTGGCCAGACCGGCGATTCCGCCGCAGATCAAGTCGATCGGATTACCCACGTTCTGGAATGCAGGCACACCCACCATTGCTCCTTGCGCCGGCCGGTACACGTTGTAGTAGTTGGACAACGCCGTCGGAGCCAGATGCAGCACCTTTTCCAAGCCCGCGCGCTTGTCGACCAGCACCTGCGACACGTCGGCCAACTTCGCGACCTGCTCCGTCAGTCCAACTCGGTTCTGTTCGACAAATCGCCGCACGTCGCCGACGGCCGCATCCAGATCGGCGAGAGCAGGCGCCAATTGCGTCCGGCTCTCGGCGAGCACACTCGTGACATTCGCCAGCCGACCTTGGAACTGAACGATCTGTTCGTCGCTTGCCGCGAGTGCAGTGGTGAAAGTCTGCAGACCGCGGATCGTGCCGAACAGGTCGGCGCCGCCTTCGTCGAGCGTGCTCATCGCCTCCGAGAGTTCGGTCACCGAGCGTCCCAGAGCTTCGCCATTGCCCGCGAGTGCAGATCCGGCACCGTCCAGGAAGTTGGCGGCAGGCCCCCGATCGTTTCCGTTCGGGCCCAATGCATCCGCTGCCCGGCCCAACTGTTCCTTGATCTGGTCCCATTCCACCGGGACGGCCGTGCGGTCGAGCCCGATCTCCGCCCCGTCGGCCAGAGCATCGCCGCCGTCCGTCACCGCCGGCGTCAACTGCACGAAGCGAGCCGAGACCAGAGACTGCGCGACAATCACCGCTTTTGCGTCACTGGCCACCGGAACCTCGCGTGCCAGTGTCAGTTCGACGCGCATCCGGTCTCCCTGGGGGGTGATGCCGGTGACGTGACCGACGTCGACTCCCACGACACGAACGTCGTCACCGACGTACAGTCCGGTCGTCGAAGTGAAGTATGCCGTCACGTTGTAGTAGCGCACGTGTTGCAGCACAACGTATCCCGATACGACAATGACTGCGACGCCGATGATCCCTGCGCCGACGGCGGCGATTCGGCGCCACTTCGACGACGGACGAACGTGTGCTGCACCCATCACTTGACCTCCGGAATCGGTAGCGGCGCAGGCGGAAGCCCGAACATCGCGTTGATCAAGGGTTGGGTGTACTGAGCCGGTACCAGGTTCTGGACGTACGCGTAGTAGAACGGCCCACTGGCCACGGTGTCACCGAGCGTGCCCACGTACGTGCCGAGACCGTCGATTCCTTGGGAGAGGTTGTCCTTGTTGTTCTGCAGAATCCCGACAACCGTGTCGAGTTTGACGAGGACCGGTTGCAATTGCGCCTCGTTGTCGTGAACGAGTCCGCTCAGCTCGGTCGACAACGCCGAGATGTTCGTGATCACTTCCCCCAGCGCCGCCTGTCGCCGATCCAGTTCACCCAACAGGGCGTTGCCGTCGACGAGTAGTGCATTGACCTGTGGTCCACGTTCGGCCAGCGTCCCGGCGACGTCGTTTGCATCGGACAACAAGCCGCGCAACATCTCGTCCCGTCGATTGACGCTGTCGGAGATCCGCGCGACACCGTCGAGTGCCGGCCGCAGATTCGGCGCACTGGACCCCATCACCTGCCCCACCGCGTCGAGCGATTCGGAGAGCTGGTCGAGATCGATGTCCTCCACGGTCGTGGTGAGATCGCCGAGTACGTCGGGCAGCGAATACGCCGATCTCGTTCGCTCGACCGGGATCTCGCCGCCGACCGCGATCCTTCCCACACCGTCCACATCGAGTGACACAGCCCGCTTGCCCAGGAGGGACATCGTGGTGATCGCCGCAGACGTGCTTTCCCCCAGACCGATCGACCCGTCCAGCGTGAAGTCCACGCGCGCGAGCCCGTTCTCGACCTCGATCCGGTCCACCGTCCCGATCTTCACGCCTGCGGCATTGACCTCGTCTCCCTGAGCCAGGCCGCCGGCGTCGGCGAACACCGCGCTGTATCCGACGCCTGATTTCAAGAACTGAAGGTTCTGATACTGCAACGACGCCAGTACGACGGCTGCCGTGACGACCAATCCCACGACGCCAACTCGTACTGCCTGGTTCTGTGCCATCTCTCTCATCGGGGCGCACACCTTCCGGTCGTCTGGTCCACCAAATCGACAGTGAGCGGTGTGCCGTCGGCCCCGTCGACTTTCAGCGCGATACCGCAGAGATAGAAATTAAAGAACGATCCGTACGAACCCACTCGGATCAACTGCCTGTAGTTCGACGGCATCGATGCGAGAATCCGATCGAGCTCACTCTGCTGGTCGATCAGCGGAGTCAGGCTTGCATCCAGTTTCGACAGGTTCCCGGCGATGTCCGGGCGAACTCCGGCAAGGAGATCGGCGAAGGTACCCGATGCGGTGTTCACGCTGTCGACGGCGCTCGCGATCATCTCCCGATCCGCCGCGAGCCCACTGACCAGCTGCTGTAGGTGATCGAGAGTGTCACTGAACTGACCACCCCGGCTACGCAATTCACTGAGCACGCCGTCGAGGTTGTCGATGACACGGCCGATCAGTTGGTCACGATCGGCAAGTGTGTTGGTGATCGAGCCGGTGTGCGCCAGCACCGAAGCCACAGTTCCGGACTGTCCTTGGAACACGTCGAGCAAGGACATCGACAACGCGTTGACCTGCTCCGGGTCCAGCGCTTGAAACAGCGGCCTGAAGCCGCCGAGTAGCGCATCGAGGTCCAGTGCCGGCGCGGTGCGATCGACGGGGATGCTCTGGCCCTCGGGTTGCGGTTCCGCGATTCCCGGGTCGTCGAGCAGTTCGAGGTACCGATTGCCCACCAGATCCTGATATCGAACAGCGGCCCTCGTCGACGTGGTCACGGTCTCACCCGCATCCACGCTGAAGCTCACGTGGGCACGATGATTCCCACCGAATTCGACCGAGCTGACGGAGCCGACCGGTACACCGGCGATGCGTACCTTGTCGCCCGCTCTGAGCCCGGAGGCGTTGACGAACTCCGCCGAGTACGACTTGGCGTCGCCGCCCCGCATCTGGCCGAACACGAGGATCAGCCCGGCGTTGACGAGGATCATCACCAGGACGAAGAGCCCGAACTTGACGGTGTACCCACGAACTTTCATCGGATCTCCGTCCCGAACAGATAGCTCATCAGGTCCGGGACCGTGTTCATCGGCTGCCCACCATTCGGTTGACGCTCGGGCGCAAACGGATTCACCCCGGTGTCGGTCACCAGGTACGGCGCGTTGACGTTCGGATCACGCAAAGGGAGACCCATACACTGCGGACCGCCGGTAGCCGCCACCTTGGGCAGGTCGTCGGGATAGCGGTACGGTTCCGTTCCGGCAATCAGACCTATCGACATCTTGATGCCCGGTTGACCGTTGTAGGCGCCGTCGCCGATCCGCTTGCTCTCCTGCAGACCGTGGAACATACAGGGAATCACCGGGGAGTATTCCTCGAGCAGAGTGGTCGTCGGACGTAGCAGGGAAAGAACGGTGTCGACGCCGTCGGCGTTGGCTCCCAGTACGTCCTCGCCGGTGCGGGCCAGCCCGATCACATTGAGCAGGAGTAGGTCGAGATTCTCCTGCTCGTCGAGAACAGTGGTACCCGTGGTCGAGAGCGAGTCGAGGGTGTCCAAGAGGTCGAGAACAGCGTCGCGGTAGGTCTGCGTGACGGTCGGCAGGTCGGTCAGCACGTGATCGAGCGCCTCACGTGCAGTGTTGAATTCGGCCAATGACGTATCAGCTTGTTCGAGTGCGACACCGAGGCGTTCGCCGCGTCCTTGCAGGGCGGTCGAAAGTGCGCCCAATGTCGAATCGAGCTTGCCCGGATCCACCGTCCTGAGCACGGTGGTCAGTTTCTCGAACACGGTGTTCAACTCGACGGTCACCCGGGAAACGTCGATCGTCGCCCCGGAGGCAAGGCGCGTGCTCGCGGGCCGCTCCGGCGAGGACAGACTGACGAACTTCGCGCCGAAGGCCGTGTTCGACGTGATCGCCACATCCACGTTTGACGGAATCGACTCGAGCGCTTCGGGATCGATCGACAACGACAGTTGCGCGGTGGCGTCGTCAGTCGGCGTGATGGACTCCACCGAGCCCACAGTCACCCCGGCCATCTTCACCCGCGCGCCCGGATCCATCACGAGCCCCGCGCGCTCCGCGATCACCGTGATCGGGACGCGAGCGACAAACACCTGGTTGAAAGACGCGACCGACAAAGCGATGACCCCGACGATCGCCGCAGCCAAGCCCAGAGCAGCCAACTTGTAGCCGTATCTGTGCACGCAGTCCCCCTAACCGGACAGATTGAAGTTGCCGGAACCGCCGTAGAGCGCGAGTGAGACGAGCAGGGTCACCGCCACGACGCAGATCAGCGAGAGCCGAACCCCGCGGCCCACTGCAGTTCCCACGCCCGACGGTCCCCCGGACGCGTTGTATCCGTAGTACGTGTGGATCAACATCACCAGTAGTGCCATCACGAGCACTTGAACGAAGGACCACGCGACATCGACCGGATCGAGGAACGTCGTGAAGTAGTGGTCGTAGAGGCCGGACGACTGACCGAACAGCACGACCGTGGTGAACCTTCCGGCCAGAAACGATCCTACGAGCGCCAGTGAGTACAGCGGCAAGATCGCGATCATCCCTGCGGTGACGCGGGTGCTGACGACGTACGGGACCGAACTGATCGCCATCGATTCGAGGGCGTCGATCTCCTCGCTGATGCGCATGGCACCGATCTGTGCGGTCGAACCTGCGCCGATCGTGGCGGACAAACCGATTCCCGCGATGACCGGCGCGGCGATACGCACGTTGATGAATGCCGAGAAGAAACCGGTCAGCGCTTCGACTCCGATGTTGCCCAACGAGCTGAAACCCTGAATCGCTATAGTGCCGCCCGAGGCGAGAGTCAAGAATCCCACGACTGCGACGGTGCCGCCGATCACCGCCAAAGCGCCGGTGCCCATGCTGATCTCGGCGACGAGTCGCAGTACTTCTTTCGGGTGCTTGCGAATGGCCCACGGGATGTGAGCGATGGCGCGCGCGAAGAAGACAGCTTGTCGCCCGACGTCGTCGATCGAGCGCGACGCCCGGGCCACCCGCGCGCGCGTGCGTCCGAACTTGCCGATCTGTGCGAGCGAGTCCGACAAGGTCACCGGGGTCACCCCGCCGTCAATCGGATGCCGACCGCGGTGACGATGGTGTTGACGACGAACAACGCCATGAACGCATACACCACCGTTTCGTTCACGGCCTCCCCCACACCTTTCGGGCCACCACGTACCGACAGCCCGCGATAACAGGCCACCAATCCCGCGAGCATCCCGAACAATGCGGCTTTGACCATCGACAACGCCACCTCGGGCAGACCTGTCAGCAACGTGATTCCCTCGACGAACGCGCCGGGGTTGACGCCCTGGAGAAACACCGAGAAGGCGTAGCCCCCCGCAATACCGATGACGCAGACCAGTCCGTTGAGCAGCAAAGCCACTACGGTCGACGCGACCACCCGCGGAATCACCAGCCGATTGATCGGATCGATCCCGAGCACCTCCATGGCGTCGATCTCTTCGCGTATTGTTCTCGATCCCAGATCGGCGGCGATGGCTGTCGCGCCGGCGCCTGCCACGATCAGCACTGTCACCACCGGACCGACCTGGGTCACGGCGCCGAGCGCGGCCCCGGCGCCGCTGAGGTCGGCGGCGCCGATCTCACGGAGCAGGATGTTGAGCGTGAAACTCACCAGAACCGTGAACGGCACGGCCACCAACACCGTCGGCACGATCGACACCCTGGCGATCATCCAACTCTGCTCGAGAAACTCCTGGACCTGAAAGCGGGTGCGGAACAAACCCATTGCAACATCGGCGCCCATCCGGTAGAACTGGCCGAGTTCGCGCATCGGGCCGGCAAGTGAAACTTTTCCGCTGTACATGTCAATGCCCCGAAGGACACGACGTGGAGTTGCCGTAATCGACCTTGAATTCCTTGATTCCGTTGAGCCATCCGGACGACAACCGGCTCGGATCGCCGAGTTTGCTGATGTCGGGCATGTGATCGGCGATCTTGCCGAAGATCAGGTCGACCTCCATTCTGGCCAGGTTGGCGCCCACGCAGTAGTGGGGCCCGGTTCCCCCGAATGCGAGGTGCGGGTTCGGATCTCGGGTGATGTCGAAGACGTCGGGGTTCTCGAACACGGTCTCGTCGAAGTTGGCCGAGCCGTAGAGCAGTACGACGCGCTGCCCCTTCGCGATCGCGGTGCCGGAGATCTGTGTGTCCACCACTGCTGTCCGCTGCATCGACGTGAGCGGCGAAGCCCAGCGGATGATCTCGTCCGCAGCGGTGCGCGGACGTTCACGCTTGTACAGCTCCCACTGATCCGGATGTTCGAGAAACGCCATCATGCCGAGCGTCGTGGCGTTGCGCGTAGTCTCGTTGCCGGCGACAGCCAACATGATGACGAAGAAACCGAACTGTTCCGGGGTGAGTTTCTGTCCGTCGATGTCGGCATGCACCAAACGGGAGATGATGTCGTCGAGCGGTTCCTCCCGTCTCGCCTCAGCCAGTTGATAGGCGTAGCCCAAGATCTGCGCCGACGCCATCCGGGACTCGCCGGCGAGCGACTCGTCGTCGTAGCCCGTCATCTGATTCGACCATTCGTAGAGCTGACGACGCCCGTCCTGCGGTACACCGATCAACTCCGAGATCGCCTGCATGGGTAGCTCACTGGCGACCTGGCTGACAAAATCACCGCTGCCTTCCGCTACGGCGGCCGACGTGATGGCCTCCGCGCGCGCTTCGAGGCCGGCTCGCATCGCTTCCACCGACCGCGGAGTGAACAAGCGCGCCACCAACTTGCGCAACTGCGTGTGCTCGGGGGCGTCCTTGTTGATCAGGACATGTTTGGTTGCCTCCAACTCCTCAGCGGAGATGTTGTCCTCGTGGCGCGGAATACAACCGTTGACGTTGCTGGAGAACTCCTCGCTGCGCAACGAGACGTCACGAACGTCTGCGTGACGAGAGACCACCCAACAACCACCGTCGTGGAATCCGCCGGTGCCCGGTTCCTGCGCGTTCCACCAGACCGGAGCGCACCGTCGTAGTTCGGCGAATTCGGCAAGCGGAACGCGCTCGCCGTACAGCTGGGGGTCGGTCACGTCGAACCCGTCGGGAAGGTCGATCTCAGGCATTGCAGATGCTCCTTTACGGATTGGGCCGGGTGCGGCGTGCGAGCGCTAGTCGATCCGGTGGGCAGGGTCTCGGCTCTGCGAGAACTCCTTTGCCCACCGGTAGTCCGGTTTACCGCTCGGCGCTCGAACAACGTCGTCGGCGATCCAGAAGGAACGCGGGATCTTGTAGCCGGCGAGATGGCTGCGAGAGTGCTTCTCGATGGATTCGAAATCCGGTTCCACACCGTCGCGGATGCGAAGCACAGCCGCCACCCGATTGCCCCACCGCTCGTCGGCAACACCGATCACCGTCGCGTCGTAGATGTCGGGATGGGCCTTCACCACTGCTTCGACTTCTTCCACGAAGACCTTCTCGCCGCCGGTGTTGACCACCATGTTTCCCCGTCCGAGGAGGGTGACCGAGCCGTCGTCCTCGATCCGTGCCCGGTCTCCGGTCACCACTGCCCGTGCGCCGTTCACCTCGCGGAATATCTCGGCCGACTTCACCGGATCCTTGTAGTAGCCGAGAGGAACGTTACCGAGTTTCGCCAGCCATCCTTCGCCGCCCGAGCCCGGCTCCAACACTCGGTTGTCGTCGTCGACGACGACAGTGAATCTGTTGGCTCCCACCTTGGGGCCTCCGCGCTGCTCGAGGCCTTTGGTTGCGAATCCGATTCCGCCGAAGCCTGTTTCGGAGGAACCGACCGAATCGGAGATCATCAGATTCGGAAATACGTCGAAGAACGCGTCTTTGACCGAACCGGAGAAGAGTGCAGCGCCGGACGCGAGTACAGCCAGGCTCGACGCATCAGGTTGCAATTCGCGATGGGCTTCGACCAGTGGACGACCCATGGCATCACCGGTGATGACCATGACCTGCGGCCGATATTCGGCGACGACCCGCCAGACGTGTGCGGCATCGAATTTGGGTTCGAAGATGACGGTGTTGCCCGAGAACAGCGCGTTGAACGTCGGCATCAACGCGGACGTGTGGATAAGCGGTGGAAGCATGCACCACCGCATGGGTTCGGCTGCCGCTGCGCCACCACGCGACTGTTGGTACTCGTCGGCGATCGGCTCTCCCGAATAGAAGTCGTAGCCGCCGGCCAACACCCGCCAGATGTCTTCCTGACGCCAGACGACGCCTTTCGGTCGTCCGGTGGTTCCGCCCGTGTAGAGAACGTAGACGTCGTCGCCGGAACGCTCTGGAAATGCGTGTTCACCTGTACGAAGCGGGGATTGGTCACCGAGGGCATCGCCGTACGCCACTGCCCTCGGAACCGACGGTTCATTCCCGAGCGCGAGCTCGTCGGGCACCTCGACGACGTGCTTCACCCGCGCTGTGGACAGCAAGGCTTCGGCGACTCGTTCGGCGAAACCACGATGGAAAACCAACGCCTCGAGATCCGCGTTCTCGTACAGATAGACCAATTCGTCGCTCGTGTAGCGGTAGTTCACCGTAATGGGAACCCCGCGGATCTTGAAGGCCGCGAGGACTGCGACCATCGCCTCGATCGAGTTGTGCAGGTGAATGCCGATGTGCGAACCGACACCCAACCCGACGGACTGGAAGTAGTGCGCCAATTGGTTCGCCCGCTCGTCGAGCTCACGGTAAGTCACCTCCTCACCGGACACGATCAGCGCGAGGCGATCGGGCATCGCGTCGACAGATTGCTCGAACAGGTCTGCGAACGTGTAAGCCATTGGATGAGTCCTTTGGGTTCGGTCACTCAGACGACGAAGAGAGGCAAGGGAATTCCGCGATCTTCGAATACGAAGGCCGCGCCGGTACTGACCTTCGTGATGGCTACTTCGACGCATTCCGGAGCCGGAGCTTCGGTGATGTCCACGGTTAGAAGGAGTCCCGCGGCATCTTCGGCCACCACTCTCACGGTGAAGTGCGGATTCACTCCGCGAACCAACGCCTGGAGGGCATCGAGATGCCCGCTGCCGAGCAAGGTCGGCCAACCGCCGTCGCGGTCGACGAGACCTTCTCGCGAGATCCACAGCTCCAGAGCATCGCCGTCGGGTCGAATCTCACTCTCCACGTACTGCTTCGGACTGAGCAAGGGGTGCACGGACAGGACCAACGCCAGCGATTCCAGAGTCGAAGGAAGGCCGAGCGCATCTCGGATGCGCTGTGCAGCCACTCCTGCGATTCCCGTGAGTTGCTTGCGAGTGATCTCGCGCGCCTTGTCCTCACTGGCACGACGGCGAACCGCGGCCAGAAATCCCAACGCCAACAAGTGATGCTGCACGCAGATCTCCTCTGCGATACGAACCAAGGCCGAACGTGAGAAGTCGGAGAACCTCAGGTCCGACAACAACGGCCCCGAATAGTCCGACCTACCTTCCCCGCCGTGATCGATCGGGCTCAGCACGACCGTCACCGCTTCACTGCGTCCGATCTGCTCGGTGTGTGCAGTCATCACGGGAGGAGTGTGTGACGGGTCGATGACAACGGTCCAGGCGCAGTGCGGATGTCGGTCTGCGGGTCTGCGCGGTGGTCGGTGAATCGGGCGGATCTGGGCGTGCGGGTTGGTCGCGATGGCAGTCGCATCAAAGGTCGGGTCCTCGATGTCGTGGCACATCGAAGTGACGAACTCGTCTCCCAACGGTTCGACGTCCATGAGCGCTCCGCAATGATCGAGCCAGAATTCACCGTGCAGCGGATCGTCGACCCGGTATCGAAAGTCCATGAACTGTGGCGGCGCGCCGATGTCGAGTTGCAGCCCTTTGAAAATGGTCACGACGTCGTCGCCCTCGTATCCGAGGGCCTTCTGCATGCGGCGGGTGTACCAGGGACTGGCCGATTCCCATTCCTCGACGGCCACCTGCGCCATTCCTTCGCGGCCGAACTCGACGATCAGATGTGCCATGCCCGAGCGGTCGATGAGTTGCCCGCACAGGAGCAACTCGGGCACCAGCACGGCAAGGTCGCGCTGCGAGAGTGCCTCGAAGGAATCGCGCACCGACATCGGACTCACCACAGCGGAACCGGCGCGGTTCCCACGCGATACCAACCCGGTAGGGGGTCGCCCGAGATCGATCGCTGGATCCGCCCCTGCATCCCCTTCGAGAGTGCGTTGTTGCCGATCATCTCCATGAACAGTGCCGACACGTTCCCGAAGTCGAAGAAGTCACGCTGCCAGGACCATTGGAAATCTCCGCCGTAGCGGAACCAACTTCCGCCGATACCGTAGACGGAGTAATTGCTCCCGTCCTCACGCTTGGCGTCGGAAATCTGCTTCCACAAACCGATGACGTTGCCGCTTCGATCGTCGATGACGAAGTCTTGATACGGGTACTCCCAGCCTTCGAGGCCTTTCATCTCGAGTCCGAGCGCGACTTCGCGAATTTCCTCTCGCCCCACCGCCATGAAATCCTGCTTGGGGCCATAGTTCCACCCGTACGTGGCGTCCTCGGTGTACATGTCCGCCAACGGCTTCCAATCGCCGGCCGCTTCGGCCTTCTTGTTCGCCTCGATCCAGCGTTGGACCATCTCGTCGAGCTCTGCGCGGTCGAAACCGGTCATCTGAACTTCCTCCCTCGAGTACGTGAATTCGCTGCAATCAGTCGACAATCCGCTGCAATCAGTCGACAATTCTCAGTGCGCCGGTCGGGCAATACCTGACTGCCATCTCGGCTTCACCGCGGAGCGACTCAGGTGGGTCGGAGTCCAGAAGACTGACCTTCCCTCGCTTCGGAACGACGAAGATCTCCGGTGCTTCCAGTTCGCATGCCGCATGGCCTTGACACAGGTCGAAATCGACTTCGACGTGCATGATCACCCCTCGCTCCCGGGACTCGTTCGGCGCCGGTACCTCACCGCGCACGGCTGCTGCAGCTGGACGACCATCTTGCTGTGATCGTTTCGGTAGGACTGCGACGGTTGCGCCATCTCGAACTCGTAGTCCCGCAGCAAGATCGAGAAGATCGCCTTGAGCTGCATCTGAGCGAACGCGGCGCCGACGCAGCGATGCCGGCCGGCTCCGAACGGAATCCACGTCCAGCGGTTGACGATGTCCTCTTGATTCGGGTCGATGTACCTACCGGGATCGAAGGTGTCCGGACGCGGGAAGTCCTCGGCGATTCGATTGGAGATCGCGGGTGTCGCGGCGACAAGGTGGCCTTCCCTGATCTCGAAGCCGCCCACTTCGAAATCTCCACGCGCCACTCGTAACAGGATGATCAACGGCGGATGCAGTCGAAGGGTTTCCTTGACCACTGCCTCGAGAACCGGAATCTGTCGCAAAGCATGGAAACTGATGTCAGCGCCGTCGGAGTACAGATTGTCGAGTTCCTCGACCACGTCCGACATGGTGTCCGGATGCCGCAACATCTCGATCAGCGACCACGCTGCCGTGCCGGAAGTCGTGTGGTGGCCTGCAAACATCATCGAGATGAAGATTCCGGTGATCTCGTCGGCACTGAACCGGAGGGCGCCGTTCTCGTCCTTGACCGAAACCAACACGTCCAACATGTCGCGGTCCTCCTTGCCCTGTGGAGGATTCGCGATCCGGCCGTTCATGATGTCCTGCACCAGAGCGACCAACGCCAACCGGGCCTCGTCGCGTCGGCGGAAGCTCTCGATCGGCGCGTACGGATCCACGAAAGCCAAAGCATCCGTGCCTTGTTCGAGCTCGTGATACAGCTTGGCGAAGCTATCGTCGAGTTCGTCGCGGAACTTCTTGCCGATCAGGCACGCCGACGAGGTGTAGATGGTCAGCTCGGCGAAGAAGTCCAGCAGATCGATCTCACCTTCGTCTCCCCACTGCGCGACCATCGCCTCGACCTCGCGGCCGATCGTGGCGGCGTGCCCACGCATCTGTTCACCGCGCAGTGCCGAGTTGTGCAGCATCTCCTTACGCCGCTCCGGGCTGGCATCGAAGACCACGCCCTCACCGAAGATCGGCTTCATGAACGGGTACGCAGCTTGCTGGTCGAGATCTTCGTCAGTGGAACGGAAGAAGAACTCGTTTGCCTCCGCTCCCGACAACAAGATCACGGTGCGGTCGGCAAGTTGAAAGGCACCGACGTCACCGCACTCTTCGCGCACCCTGCGCATCAGCGCAATCGGGTCGGTTCTCAGTTCCTCGAGATGCCCGTGCGGGAGGTCCCCACCGGACACCCGCGGTGGCTCGGGCAGTGTTCGCGACGTCTCCTGCACTCCGTGCGTCATGTCGTCTCCTGTGAGTTCGCAGTGGGAAGTTTGTCCAGTGGTGCCTCGGGCTGAACTTCGACGAGCACGATGTGAGCCCCGCGCGGCGCCGACACGACGGCGACGATGGCATTGGCGATGTCCGAGGCACGCAGAAAGTAGCCGTGGCGGGCAAACCCCCACTTACTCCACGATTCCCCGACCGGCCCGATGATCTCCGGCGTCGTGTCCATCCCCATGCCGGTCAGTGTCGGCCCTGGCCGCACGATCGACGCGCGAATACCTGTTCCCTCCAGCTCCATTCGCATCTGGCGCCCCATGGCTTCGAGTCCGGCTTTGGCTGCGTCGTACGCACCCATGAGCGGCCGCTGGCGTTCAGCGCAGTCGGAGCCGATCAGGACGAAGTCACCACGCTGACGTTGACGCATACCGGGGAGAACGCGGTGCGCCAATCGCTGCGCACCAACGAGGTGGACTTGAATCTGCCGGAGAAACGCCTCCGGATCCATCTCGTCCGCGGCGCCGAATTCGAGGTCACCGGCACCGGAGACGACGATCTCGGTGGGACCGTGCACCGCCTCCGCTGCCGCGACGAATCCGTCGACCGAATCACCGTCAGTGACGTCGAGGAAGTGTGCGTAGGCCTCGCCGCCGTTACTGTGGATCTTCTCGGCAATGGCCTCGCACTCTGCAAGTCGACGCGCACCGAGGGCAACGGGGTGGCCGAGTTCGGCCAGGGCATACGCGGTAGCGGTACCGATTCCCGACGACGCACCACTGATCAGTGCGGGCCGGCGAGCCGGGTTGGGTTCGAAACGAGGCATCAGCGCACCTGCACTTTCACGGGTAGGGCCGCAAAGCCCCGAACATTGGTCGAATGGACACGTTCGATTCCGGACTCGTCGACCTCGTAGCTGCTGACCCGACGGCCGAATTCTGCGAGGGCGATCTTGGCTTCGAGCTTTGCGAGGTGGGCGCCGAGGCAAAAGTGAACGCCGCCACCGAAACTGGCAAGCTTGCCGGACGAGCTTCGACCGATCTGGAAGCTGTCCGCGTCTTCGAACACGTCCGCATCACGATTGGCCGAACCGATCAGGAGCAATACCTTCTCTCCCGCGGGAATGGTGCGCCCGTGATATTCGAGGTCGACGACGCTCGTTCTCGCCACGATCTGGCTCGACGTGTCGTAGCGGAGGGTCTCTTCCACCCACTCCGAGGCTCGTTCGGGATCGTCGAGCACGGGTGTGATCTGTGCGCGGTGGTGTGAGCCCCAGTACAACGCGTTTCCGAGAAGCTTGGTCGTGGTTTCGTTTCCCGCCACCACCATCAAGAACATGAACCCGAGGATCTCCTGATCCGAGAGCTTGTCTCCGTCGATCTCGGCGTCGAGCAACGCCGAGGTCAGATCGTCCGTCCGCGCGCGCCGACGCTGCGCGATCATGTCCTTGTAGTAGCCCATCAGGCTGATCGAGGCTTCCACCGCTGGTTGCGGGACGTCGAGGACACCCGCCTCCCGATGTACCACCAGGTCCGCCTTACGCCGCAGTTCGGCTCGATCGGGTTCGGGGACTCCCATGAGCTCGGAGATGACGTCCATCGGCAGCTTTCCCGCCACCTCCGTGATCCAGTCGAACTCCCCTGCGCCCAGCGCAGGTATCAGGTGTTGCTTCGTCAGTTCGAGTATCCGTCCGTCGAGTTCCGCAACCCGCCGCGGTGTGAATCCGCGAGAGACCAACTGGCGCAACCGCATATGGCGAGGGTCGTCCATCGCGAGAAACGACATCACATAGTGTGCGTGTGGCCCGTATGCCGCGGGATCGAGAGACACTCCGTTTGCGCTCGACAGGCGCTTGTTGTCCTTGAACCCCTCGACCACGTCCGCATACCGCGACAACGCCCAGAAGCCCACGTCCGGATTGTGATAGAGCGGGGATTCCTCGCGCAGACGCTTGTACGTCGGATACGGGTCGTCGTGGAAGTGGTAGTCGTACGGATTGAAGACCACCGGATCGATCAAAGCTTCTGTCATGATTTCTCCAGGATCAGTAGTGCGGATGCTTCGAGGCGTCCGGCAATTTGCGCGTAGGTTCCGTACCCGATACCTGCGCGCAGAAGCGCTCCCGCATAGAGCATTTCGAGCGCTTCCAGCACTTCGGGCTCACCATTCGGATCCAGTGCCGAGGCGAGTCTGCGGTGGATCTCGAACCCGATCCGGCCGCGGAGATGCTCCACTTCCGGATCGGTGCCGAGCAGGGCGTTGGTCACGGCCGCAGACACCTCCGGTTCGTCCGCGAGAAGCAGTGCGATGTTGCGAAGCACAGACAGCACGTGCGCGGTGCGATCCAGTCCGGCGCCGTCGGGCGCCGACGACCCCTGAAGTCTTCTCCAGAAGACCTCGGCGACCAGATGCTCCTTGGACGCGAAGTACGTGTATGCGGTGGCAGTTCCCACGCCGGCCTCGGCCGCAACCGAACGGATACTCAGACCGGAAAACTCTTGTTCGCGTAAAACTTTCACGGTCGCCTCAGCAAGTCTGGCTACCGTCTCCGCCTGTTTGCCCGTGAGGCGCCGACGGGTGGATTCGTAGACAACCGATCCCCCGCCACTTCGCTCGCCCCGTTTGCTGGACACGTGTCTGGACGTTACTACAGCGTCGTGTCCAGGGCAACGAAACGGCGAAACTCCCAGAATTCACCGCCGACAGGCAGCAGCAAGGCGAAAAGTTTTACTACAGACCGATCTTCATCCCGGCACCGGCGTCGACGCGCAGTTGCTGGCCAGTCACGAAACGCGATTCGTCGGAGGACAGGTACACGACTGCATGCGAGATGTCCGCGGGCTCGACCCACGGAGTCGGCATAGCCTGCATGAACGGGAACGTCACTGCCGCATCCTCGGCGGTCGGATTCTCGAGATCAGGACGGAACGTCCGGTACATCGGCATGCTCTGCAACATGTCGGTGTTCACGTTGGTCGGGTGAATCGCGTTGACTCGAATGGAGCTCGGCCCGAGGGTCAGCGCCAACGAACTGGTGTAGGCCTGAATCAGCTTCTTGGCCAGGCCGTATCCGTCTCCTCCCGGACCCTGGAGCGCCTGCTGACCGTTGAATCCGGTCTGCGGCACCAGGCCGGCGACAGATCCGATCGCGATGATCGAACCCCCTTCGCCGAGATACTCCATCGATGCGTGCACTGTGTTGACGACACCGAGAAAGTTCACGTCGAACGCGTCGACAAAACCTGCGGTGGACACGTGCTTGCCGAGCGGACAGATACCGGCATTCGCCACGACGACATGCAGTCCGCCCAATTGGCTCACCGCCTCCGCCAGGGCCGTTTCGAGTCCGGCGCGATCGCGGACGTCGACCCGGGCCGCCACCACCTGCTGCCCAGTCTCTTTCACCAGTCGAGCCGTCTCCTCGAGATCGGCAGGACTGGCGAGTGGGTACTCGTTGCTGGCGATGTCGGCACACAGGTCGAAGGCGATGACATGCGCGCCCTCGCGTGCCAGGTGGACGGCATGACTGCGCCCCTGACCTCGCGCAGCGCCGGTCACCAGCACCACTTTTCCGTCAACTCTGTTCATTCGACTACTCCTCTGCGGGTATGGACGGTGTGGTGAACCGTAGCGGCGCCTCACCGGACGTGAGGCGCTTTTCGTCGAGGCCGATCCACCGACTCTCGAACAACTTGGCTCGAAATCTCTTATGCCCCAGAAACCATTGCCTCAATCCGAAGTGTGAACTAGAGTCCAGACACATGTCCAGAAAGAGAGGGCTCGCGCTATGACGCTTCGACCCGCAGACAGTTCTGCACTTCTCGTCGACGGAAAGCTGATTCCCGGATCGGGCGGAACTTTCGAAGTTTTCAATCCGGCAACAGAGGAACTGATCGGCCGCGCTGCCGAAGGCACCGCCGCGGACATGGATGCGGCCATCGCCGCCGCACGCCGTGCATTCGACGGCACCGAGTGGGCGCGCGATCACGAATTTCGCGCTCGCTGCCTGCGCCAACTGTGCGAGGCACTCCAGTCCCACATCGAAGAACTACGTGAGATCACTGTTGCCGAGGTGGGCGCGCCCGTCATGCTGACGAGCGGCCCACAACTCGAGGGCCCGATCGAAGATCTTCGCTACTGGGCCGACCTGATCGAATCCTATGCGTGGGAACAAGATCTCGGCCACGCGTCACCCATGGGCATACCCACCCATCGCCGATTGCTCAAGGAAGCAGTTGGCGTCGTAGGTGCGATCACACCGTGGAACTTCCCGCACCAGATCAATTTCGCCAAGCTCGGTCCCGCCCTCGCAGCCGGCAACACCATCGTTCTCAAACCCGCGCCGGACACGCCCTGGTGCGCCGCGCTGGTCGCCAAGGTGATTGCAGAGGAAACCGAGATCCCGGCCGGCGTAGTCAACGTCGTGACGTCGACGGATCACTCCCTAGGCGCGCAGCTGTGCAGCGATCCGCGCGTCGATCTCGTGTCCTTCACCGGTTCCACCGCCACCGGACGCACAGTGATGGCCACGGCCGCGCAAACTCTCAAGAAGGTCTTCCTCGAACTCGGGGGTAAGTCCGCATTCATCGTCCTCGACGATGCGGACATCAAGGGTGCATGCTCGGTTGCCGCGTTCTCCGTCTGCGTTCATGCCGGTCAGGGATGCGCGCTCAGTACCAGACTTCTGGTGCCGCGCTCTCGGTACGACGATGCTCTGGCCGCGGCATCTGCCGCGATGGCGGGTATCCGAGCCGGCGACCCCAGCGCGCGCGGAACGGTGTGTGGCCCGGTCATCTCGGCGCGCCAGCGCGCCAGGGTGGAGAGCTACCTCGCGCTGGCCGCCGAAGAGGGCGGTACGGTCGTCACAGGCGGTGGGCGTCCTGCCGATCACGAGCGCGGTTTCTTCGTCGAGCCCACTCTCATTGCCGGGCTGGACAACTCGTCGCGGGTAGCGCAGGAGGAAATATTCGGACCCGTCCTCGTGATCCTTCCCTACGACAGCGACGACGACGCCATCCGGATCGCCAACGATTCGCCCTACGGACTGTCCGGGTCGGTGTGGGGCACCGATCCCGATCGCATCGCGCACGTTGTAGCGGGTGTCAGAACCGGAACGCTGAGCGTCAACGGCGGCGTCTGGTACTCGGCCGATGCACCGTTCGGTGGCTACAAACAATCCGGGATCGGCCGCGAAATGGGTCTCGCAGGTTTCGAGGAATACCTCGAAACCAAGCTCGTCGCTTCACCTTCCTGACATTCACACCCCCACCATCACCGCACATCATCACCACGAAAGTAGGTCGACATGGGACGTTTCGACGGTCGCACTGCGATAGTCACCGGCGCGGCGCAGGGCATCGGGGAGGCATACGCTCGCGCGTTGGCCACAGAGGGCGCCAACGTGGTGATCGCCGACCTCAATCGCGAACTCGGCGAAGCTGTAGCAAAACAGATCACCGCGGACGGTGGGCGCGCGGTGTTCAAGGACGTCGACGTCGCCGACGGGGAATCGACTGCGGCACTTGCCGAGTTCACTGTCGAGCAGTTCGGAAGCATCGAGCATCTGGTGAACAACGCTGCCATCTACGGCGGAATGAAGATCGATTCCTTGTTGACCGTCGACTGGGACTACTACCGAAAGTTCATGAGCGTCAACATGGACGGCGCATTGCAGGTGTGCCGCGCCGTAGTACCTCACATGCGGGAGAAGGGCGGCTCGATCGTCAACCAGTCCTCCACGGCAGCCTGGTTGTACTCGAACTACTACGGACTCGCGAAAGCCGGGGTCAACAGCCTGACGCAACAACTCGCGACCGAACTCGGCTGGTCGAACATCCGCATCAACGCCATAGCTCCCGGTCCCATCGACACCGAGGCGACTCGAACCGTCACCCCCGGCAACATCGTCAAGGACATGGTCAAGCGAATCCCGTTGCAGCGCATGGGAACACCGGATGATCTCGTCGGCATGTGCCTGTTCCTCCTCTCGGACGACGCAGGCTGGGTGACCGGGCAGATCTTCAACGTCGACGGCGGGCAGGTGTACCGGTCGTGACGGAATCCGCTTCTGAGCCCAGCTCGCCGAAACCCAACTCTTCGAAACCCCGTCTGGGGTATATCGGTCTGGGCAACATGGGTGCGCCCATGGCGACGCGCCTCCTGGACTGGCCGGGAGGGCTCGTGGTGTGTGATGCCCGCCCCGAAGCGCTCGAGCCGTTCACCACCGCGGGTGCAGGCGCAGCATCGACGCCCGCCGAGGTGGCTGCGCGCGCGAGCATCATCTCCGTCACGGTCCTCGACGACGCGCAGGTCCGCGACGTCGTCGACGGGCCGCACGGGATTCTGACGACTGCACAGCCGGGAACCGTCGTCGCGATTCACTCGACCATCTCGGACACCACGGCGGTGGAACTCGCTCGTATCTGCGAGGTTCGTGGCGTTCTGCTGATCGACGCGCCGATCAGCGGCGGTGCGGGCGGTGCCGCCCAGGGCAGGTTGGCGGTGATGATCGGTGGATCGGAGGAGGCGTTCGAGGCCGTCCGTGAGCCATTCGGATCCTGGGCCGAACTGGTGGTTCATGCCGGTGATGTCGGCGCAGGAACTCGAATGAAGCTCGCACGCAACCTTCTTCATTTCGTCTCGTTCACCGCCACGACCGAAGCTGCGCGACTCGCCGAGGCGGCAGGACTGAATCTCCGCACGCTCGGAAAGGTCGTCAGGCATACCGATGCCATCACCGGTGGCGCCGGCGCGATCATGCTTCGCGACACCACCGCACCGGTCTCGGAGGATGATCCGTGGTTCTCGATACTGCAGCACGTTCGCAATCTCGGGGAGAAGGACTTGGCCTTGGCCATCGATCTCGGTGACCGGCTGGAACTCGAACTGCCGCTCGCGCACCTTGCACTCTCCGGACTCGGCGTCGGACTCGGCGTCGATCACGGGGATGAAAACGGGGACGGCGAACCGTCACCGGCATCTACGACACGGGAGCACGCATGACCGACACCACCCACATGACCGACACCAGCGGAGCCGACGGAAACCGCATCTCCGAGACCCGCGCTCGCGGCGTCGCGAAGATGAACGAGGTGTACGGCTGGGAACTCCCCGCTGATGTTCCCGGCGATTTCTTCGCGGTGACCGCCGACCATCTCTTCGCCGACATCTGGACACGCCCGGGGCTGTCGGTGCGTGATCGCCGACTGCTGCTGATCGGCGCCATCACCGCCCAGGGGCAGAGCGACGTCGCAAAGATCCAGATCAACGCTGCTCTCCACAACGAAGAGTTGACCGAGCAGCAGTTCGAAGAGGCCGCGATCTTTTTGTGCCACTACGTCGGCTGGCCGCTGGCCACCGGCCTCAACAACGCGCTGATCGCCGTGAAGGCCGACCGACGCAAAGCCGCACGCGCCAAGGAGAAGGCTGCCGCGGATTCCGCGAAAACGGACACCGACTGAACCGTCGATCGAGATACTGCAATCAACTTACCGAAGAACGAAGGACCTGAATCCATGGCCGAGGCCAGCTCAATCCGTCCGCAGTCCGCAGCAAGCATCGAACAGTGGCACTTCGAGGCTGACGTTGTCGTCGCCGGCTACGGCATCGCCGGAGTAAGCGCGTCGATCGAGGCAGCCCGTGCGGGTGCCGAAGTGCTGGTGCTCGAACGCACGAGTGGATGGGGCGGCGCCGCCGCGTTGGCCGGCGGATTCATCTATCTGGGCGGCGGAACCCCGTTGCAGCAGGCGCTCGGGTTCGAGGACTCCCCCGCGAACATGAAGTCGTTCATGATGGCCGCGCTCGGTCCCGGCGCGGACGAGGAGAAGATCACCGACTATTGCGAAGGCAGCGTCGAACACTACAACTGGCTCGTCGACAACGGTGTGCCGTTCAAGGAAAGTTTCTACGGCCAACCGGGTTGGGAAACGCCTTTCGACGACGGGCTCATGTATTCCGGCGGCGAGAACTCGGCACCGTTCAACACGATCGCGACACCGGCCCCTCGCGGTCACGTTCCGCAGATGAGCGGCAAACGCACCGGAGAGAAAGGCGGCGGCTTCATGTTGATGAAGCCGTTGATCGAGACAGCCGAAAGCCTGGGAGTACGAGCCGAATACGACATGCGGGTGCAGCGCTTGGTCGTCGACGGCGATCGAGTCGTCGGCATCATCGCCAAGCAGTACGGCAAAGAAGTGGCGGTCAGAGCACGCACGGGCGTCGTACTGGCTACGGGAAGCTTCGCCTACAACGAATCGATGATTCAGTCGTACGCACCGAGACTCATCGGTCGACCCGGCGCAGCCATCGAGGAGCACGACGGCAAGGCGATCCAGATGGCGCAGGCCCTGGGCGCCGACCTCGCGCACATGGACGCAACCGAGGTCGCATTCTTCGGCGATCCCCAGTTGATGATCCGCGGCATACTTGTCAACGGACGCGGCCAGCGTTACGTCAACGAGGATACGTACCCGGGCAGGATCGGGCAGGAAACGTTGCTACGCAACGAGAATCAGGCCTACTTGATCATCGACGAAGCTTCCTACGAAGAGGGTTGCGCCGCAGACAGTTCCACACCGTTCTTCAGGTTCCAGCCCAAGTGGGTAGCCGAAACCGTCGAGGAACTCGAATCCGACATGGGGCTGCCGGCGGGCACGCTGCAGTCGACCGTGGAGGTATACAACCGCCACGCTGCCCGTGGTGAAGACCCGGTACTCGGTAAGAAGAAGGAGTGGGTCAAGCCGATCGGCTCGCCCGTCGCGGCGCTCGACCTTCGCAACTTCACCGCCGGATTCACACTCGGGGGTCTTCGCACATCGATCAACTCCGAGGTCCTGCACGTCTCGGGCGAGCCGATACCCGGGCTTTTTGCCGCCGGCCGCTGCACTGCCGGAGTCTGCGCCGGCGGTTATGCCTCAGGCACGTCCCTCGGTGACGGCAGCTTCTACGGTCGACGCGCCGGAATCAGCGCTGCCAAGGGTTGAGCGTCTGTTCTCAAATGTCAGCGACAGCATCCTCGCTGCGACGTTCGAGGAACAACGTGTCACGCCACCGCCCACCCAGTTGAGCGATACGCGAGCGAGTCCCGACGATTCGGAACCCGACGGCCTGGTGCAGCGCGACACTCGCGCGGTTCTCGGGGAAGATCGACGACTGCACAGTCCAGATCTCGCTGGCGTCGGCGGCCTGCACCTGCTGGCGAAGCAGCAGCTTGCCGACCCCGCGACCGCGGGCACCACTGCCGACGTAGATGGAGTTCTCGGCGACCCCGCGGTAGCAGTCACGCGAGGACACCGGGCTCAGGCTCGCCCAGCCTTCGACGCGTCCGTCGATCTCTGCGACCCACCGATGATCAGGCAACCATTGAGCGTCGAGCTTCTCGGCGGATGGCACCGACGTGGTGAAGGTCGCGGTTCCGGTGTCGATTCCCTCGCGGTAGATCGACCGCACGGCGTCCCAGTCACTCGAGTCCATGCGGCGCAGAACCACATCGGAGGGAAGCAGCCCCAAGGTGTCTCTGACCGGACCGCGCGCAGCTGCGACGGCGGCCGCTGCCATCAGATCCGAGTACGCGGTTCCGGCAACACTGACAACCGAGTTGCCTTCGTGCATCGTCACCTCGACGAAGCCGACCTCGCTCAACGCCTGGAGGTGAACACCCAGGGCGGACGGTTCGAGTGATGCAGCGCGTGCGATCTCCTCGACCTCTACCGGGCCGGCAGCTGCAAGTCGAAGCACTCGCAACCGCGTGGGATCACCCAGGCACGCAAACCTGCGCGCGAGTACATCGGTGTCGAGGGGCGCGAGTGTATCTGAACTCATCTGGCGACTATAACGCCGCTGACCTGCAGTTCGGGCGGCCAGGTTCGGAGACTGGCGCCGAAGTGAGAAACAACTCAGCCACAGACCCTCGGGTACGCCGGCTAACGTGCACCGATCGACTCGGCAATCACCGGCCACGAGTTGTGAAGATCGTCCTGCCAATAACCCCAGGAGTGCGTGCCCGTTGCCCGGAAATCGTAGGTGGCGGGGATACCCAGGGAGTCGAGTCGCTCGGCCAGACGATGGGTGCACTGGTTAGTCCCGGCCTCGATGACTCCGCCCACGATCACCTGGTTGGCCAGAACGCCCGGATCACCGTTGACCATCGGTCCACCCAGATTCTCGTGTGGACCCGGTAGCCCCGTTCCGTTGCTGATGTAGAGATCGATGCCTCGCAATCTCTCGGCGTTGACCACCGGATCGTTGGCCACCCACCCCGGACCACCGACGGGACCCCACATGTTGTCGACGTTGCCGCCGCGGAATCCGACCACGAATCTCACGTAGTCCTGACCTGGCTGAGTACTCGTCTCGGCGCAACCGCTGAAGGCACCGACCGCACGATAAACCGTCGGTGCGGCCTCGGCCAGACTCAGAACCGACGTACCGGCCATCGACAATCCGGCGACGGCGTTCGCACCCGTCGTACCGAGTGTGGCGTCGACGATCGGCGGCAACTCCTGGGTGAGGAACGTGGTCCACTTGTTCAGTCCCAGAACAGGATCAGGCTTCTCCCAGTCCGTGTAATAGCTGTATGCACCGCCGATGGGATTCACGACGTTGACGTTCTTGTCGCCGAAGAAGTCGACGACGTCTGTCCGGGTCTGCCACGTAGCCGTGTCCTCGCCGCCACCGGCGCCGTTGAGCAGATAGAGAGTCGGCCTCGGCGCACTGGTGTCTGCCGGCCGAATCACCTCGAGTGGGATCACCTTGTCCATTGCAGCCGAGTAGACGTACATCGTCAGTTGACGTGCGTTGATCTGCTCGACGTGATCGAGAGCTGATCCGTCTGAAGGCAATGTCCGCGCCTGATCTGCCGAAGCCAGCGCTGCTTCACCGAACAATCCTGTCCATGCGACGAGGGCGACGACAAGTACCGCCCGAGTGCGTCCGATCCTTCTCATTGCCGCTCCTCGTGCTCGATTGCGGTGCCCGGCAACAGCTTGGTGGCGCTCGCGTCGCGGGCTTGCGGCTTGGTGGCTTGGTGGCTTGAAGTTGTCATGCCCGTTCGGAGTAACCCGAAAACATCGTGAGGAGCCGAGCCATCTCCGGTCCAATGACCGCCATGGCCGCAGGCTCGATCATCTCGTTGTGTCCGCAGCCCACCGGTATCTCCAGGATCCGGCCGGTCACGAGCGGACCCCATTCCTGGGTCGACCTTTCGCGCGGAATCGTGTCGTCTCCTCCGGTTGCCGGGAAAATCACCAGGTCTCCTTCGTAGACCTGTGGAACGAACTGGTGCGTGATTCGCTGCGAGGTTTCGTACGCACGGGCAATCCGCTCGAGGTCCCGACCGTCGACCCCGGTCTCGGTCCCGACCGACTGGGTCAACACGGCCGCCGCCTCGTCGAAGGTCAGATCTTCGTCGGTCTCGACCTCGAGACCGAGTCCTCTCAGCAGGTCCCGTACATCGAGGACGGCTGACGGCGCCGCATCGCCGTTGTCGGGGTAACTGTCCATCATCGTCAGTGTTGCGACTTCGCTGCCGGACGATTGCAATTCGACGGCCATGGCGTGCGCGATGACGCCACCGAGCGACCACCCGAGCAAGTCGTAGTGCCCTTCCGGCGACACGGCCTCCATCTCTTCGACGTAGCGATGCGCCAACTGTTCGATCGACTGATAGTCACCGTCGTCGCTGAGTGCGGGGAGCTGAAGGCCGTACACCGGTCGGTCTTCGGGCAGATACCGCACCAGACCGGCATACCCCCAGGACAGGCCCATACCAGGATGCACACAGAACAGTGGTCGCCCACGTCCTTCTGCGCGCAGCGGAACAACCACGGCGAGAAACTCTTCCATGCCGGCGCTCACAGCCGGCAGGTCGAGGCGTCGAGCAATTCCGGCGGGTGTCGGGTCCAGGAACAGCCATTGAAGTGGAATCCTGCGTTGGAATCGGGAGTGCAGTGCGCTGACGATTCGGGTGGCAACGAGAGACGACCCGCCCAGATCGAAGAAGCTGTCCGCAGTGCTCACCCGGTCGACGCCAAGAACCTCGGCGAATGCGTCGACCACTGCGTGTTCGGTCGCGGTGACCGGTTCGCGGAACTCTGCTGCGGCCGAACTGAATTCGGGTGCCGGCAGAGCCTTCCGGTCGAGCTTACCCACCGGCGTCATCGGTATGCGTTCGAGAAGTACCACCGCCGACGGAACCATGTGCGCGGGCAGTCGGTCGGCCGCGTACACCCGTATCTCGTCGCTGTCCGGGGCTTCGCTGTCCCTGGCTAGGCTGTCCCGGGCTTCACTGTCCCTGGCTTCGCTGTCCCTGGATTCGGCATCCGACGCACGCACATACGACACCAGGACCGTTTCACCTGAGGGTCCGACCTGGCCGATGGTGGCAGCGAAGTCCACGGACGGGTGTCGCGTGAGAACTGCATCGATTTCGCCGAGTTCGATCCGGAAACCACGGATCTTGACCTGGAAGTCGCTGCGCCCGATGTACTCCAGCGTGTGATGTGACCCAGTACTTGCACTGTTGTCATCGTTGGTACTGCTGTCATCACGTGCACTGCTGTCATCACGTGCACTGCTGTCATCACGTGCACTGTCGCCGCCGGACTCACGCCATCGCACGACATCTCCGGTGCGGTACATCCGGCGTCCCGGGGCTCCGTACAAGCAGGCCACAAATCGCTCCGACGTCAGTGACGCCCGATTGTGGTACCCACGTGCCATACCCGGGCCGATGATGTACAACTCCCCCGGCACACCGACCGGGACGGGTTGCAAACGCTCGTCCAGCACCAGGAAACCGAATCCCACTGCGGGCGAGCCGATGTTCACTCCTGCCCCGGGTTTCATCGAATCACTGACGCTTGCCTGCACCATGGTTTCCGTCGGGCCGTACCCGTTGTGCAGCCTCCGACCCGGCGCCCACTGCGTGACCACCTCCGGCGGACAGGCCTCGCCCACCAGATCGAGGACACGAAGCGCCTCGAATCCGTTGTCACCGAGCGCCGCCAACGCAGTCGGCGTGATGGTGGCATGAGTGACCTGCTCGCGCCGGAAAACGTCTGCCAGTTCGGCGCCACCGTACACCGCCGGTGGAACGATCACGACCCGTGCGGACGCACTGAACGCCATGGTCAACTCGAAGATGGACGCGTCGAAACTCGGCGACGCCAACTGCGAGACATGCGCATCGTGCGTGACCTCGAACCTCTCTCGAGTCTCTGCCGTGAAGTTGGCCAGACCGCGATGAGTGATGTTCACTCCCTTGGGCTTTCCGGTAGTACCCGAGGTGTAGATCAGATAGGCAGGATGGTCGAGGCGCAATTCACCAGTTCGGTCGTGGTCGGTGATCGGTTCCGGCGACAACGCCGCCACCCGCTGCTCGAAGTCAGGATCGTCGAGTTCGAGCCAAGGAACCACGTCGGGTAGATGGGTTCGGCTTCCGCGAACCGTCAATCCGAGTGAGGCTCGGCAATCGGCGAGCATGTATTCGACGCGCCCACGCGGGTAGTCGGGATCGACGGGCACAAAAGCAGCTCCGGCTTTGGCCACCGACCAGATGGCCACCACCGACTCGATCGATCGTGGCATCCCCAACGCCACGAAGGTCTCCGGGCCCACACCCCGACCGCACAGTTCCCGGGCCACACGGTTCGACCACTCGTCCAGTTCGCGGTAGCTGATCTGCCGGTTCTCCAGTGACAGAGCCACCGAGTCCGGGTCGACCGCAGCAGCGGTCGTCAACAAGTCGGGCCATAGTTTCGGTGGTACTCCCGTCTGTCCACGCGCCGGCACCAACTCGCGAGTTTCGAGATCACCGAACAGCGCAATGTCACCGATGGCCGCTTCGGGGTGCACAGTCACGGATTCGAGAACACGTACGAACATGTCGGCAAAGCTGCTGACCGTACCTGGATCGAAGAGATCAGTGGCGAAGTCGACCGCGCCGCTCATCCCTCGGGGCGCTCCACTTTCGTCGAATTCCTCGGCCAGGAGGAACTCCAGGTCCACCTTCACGACGTCGAGTTGGGGGTCGATGCCGCGGACTTCCAACTCCGGCAGTTGCAGATTCGGCCGTTCGTTGTTCTGGAATTCCAACGACACCGAGGCGATGGGAGCGTAGGCCGTCGACCGTTCAGGCCCGACCGCATCGACAACCCTCTCGAACGGAACCTCGGAATGCGCGAACGCCGCGAGGTCGACCTCGCGACAATGCGCCGCGAAGTCCCGGAACGACTGAGCCGAGTCCACCTGTGTACGCAGGGCAAGTGTTCCGACGAACATGCCGATCAGGTCATCGAGGACGCGGTCCCCTCGACCGGCGATCGGTGTCCCGATCACAACGTCGTCGGTGCTGCCGAGACGTGCCAGCAGTACTGCGAGCGCCGCGTGCACTGTCATGAATGCAGTGGACTGATGCTGCCTCGACAGCTCCTGGATACGGCGATGGAGGTCACGGCCAATCGAGAAGTGGATGCGCGAGCCGTGAAAAGTCTGCTGCGCGGGCCGGTCCCGATCGAGAGGAAGTTCCAGGAGGTCGGGTGCGCCCGAGAGTGTGCGTCGCCAGTAATCCAGCTGTTCGGAGATCACCGATGCCGGGTTTTCGCCGGAACCCAGAAGCTCTCGCTGCCAGAGGGTGAAGTCGGCGTACTGGATCACCAGAGGCGCCCATTGCGGTTCTTCGCCGTGGACGCGGGCCTCGTAGGCCGTCATCACATCCCGCACCAACGGGGACATCGAGAAACCGTCGGCGGAGATGTGGTGCACCACAACCGCAAGTACGTGTTCGCGCTCGCCTAATGTGAACAACGCTGCGCGCATTGGGATTCGCGCTGCTACGTCAAAACCTGCCGAGACCATTCTGGCAAGCTCGCCGCGGAGGTGATGTTCGGCGGCAACAGGTGGCTCGGTCAATTGCGGCAGCGCCGTGCTGTCGGTGGGCACAATGTGCTGGACGGGTTCGTCACCGCGAACCGGGAACATCGTTCGTAGCGATTCGTGGCGGGCGATGACATCGGACACCGCTGCTCTCAACGCCGGCTTGTCGAGTTCCCCGGTCAGTCGCACCACGAGCGGGATGTTGTACGCGGGCGAACTGGTGTCCAGTTGATTGACGAACCACATTCGCTGCTGAGCAAACGACAACGGGATGTTTTCGGGTCGAGGGCGCGGCTCCGACACCGAGCGTCCCGACGGTCCAGCAACCGACTGTTCGATCACCGCAGCCAAGGCTGCTACCGTCGGCGCCTCGAACAGATCCCGCACGCCGACGGAGGCTTCCAGCACTGCCCGCAGCCTGGCCGCGACCGATGTAGCGCTGAGAGAATTTCCCCCGAGGTCGAAGAAATTACCGTCGGCACCGACGCACTCGAGGCCGAGCACCTCTGCAAACACGTTCGACACCGCCTGCTCGATCGGGCCGACCGGTGAACGAAAACCCCTTGCCGTAGTGCGGATCTCGGGGCTGGGCAACGCCGAGCGGTCGAGTTTGCCGACGGCTGTCAGCGGAATGCTCTCCAGCACGACAATTGCGGCGGGCACCATGTGCGAAGGCAATCGCTCGGCCAGGGCGTAAATCAGGACCCCGGTGTCCAATCGGCCCTCTGCCGGCACGACGTACGACACGAGCCGGGCGTCTCCCGCGGGGCCGCGGTGAGCAATGGTGACGGCAAATCCGACGTTCGACTCCGCCATGAGCGCGCTGTCGATCTCACCCAGTTCGACACGGAAGCCCCGAATCTTGACTTGGAAGTCGCTGCGGCCGATGTATTCGATACGCGATTCGGCCGTCCATCGCACGATGTCTCCGGTGCGGTACATCCGCGTTCCCGGGTCACTCGGATTGGCGACAAAGCGTTCTGCCGTCAATCCCGGCCTACAGTGGTATCCCCGCGCCACTCCAGACCCGGCAAGGTACAGCTCGCCAGGCGCCCCGACGGGAACGGCTTGCAGCCGCGAATCGAGCACCAGTTCGCTTACACCCCTGATTGGTCCACCGATCGTGATGCGTTCACCAGCCGCCATCGGCGGGCTGACGTTGGACATGATCGTCGCCTCGGTCGGTCCGTAGGCGTTGTACAGCCTGCGGCCGGGCGCCCAGCGAGCGACAAGGTCGGGTGGGCAGGCTTCACCACCGAACACGACATCCGAAAGTTGCTCGAGCCCAGCTGGATCCACCGAAGCCAGTGCGGCGGTGGTGATGAACGCGTGGGTGACGGCGTGCTCGGCCAGAAGCTCCGCAAGCTCCTCGCCCCCGTACACCCCAGGCGAAGCGATCACCATGGCTGCGCCGGCGCCGAAAGCCTGCAGATACTCGAAGAGCGACCCGTCGAAACTCGGAGTGGAGAAGTGCAGTGTGCGCGATTGTGGTGTTGCACCGTAGCGTTCGACCTGGTCCCGCGCGAAATTGTCGAGGCCGCGATGAGTGACCACCACTCCCTTGGGCACGCCGGTCGACCCCGAGGTGTAAACGACGTAGGCCGCGGAATCCAACCCGATCGGACGGAGTCGGTCGCTGTCGGTCAGAGGGCGGCCCGAGAATCCTTCGCACTTCTCGGTGAAGTCCGGATCGTCGAGAATCAGCCACTCTGCGATATCGGGCAGCCGATCACGACATGCGGTAGTGGTCAATCCGACGCCGACGTTGGAATCGCTCAACATGTGGGTGATCCGCTCGTCAGGGTAGTTCGGATCGATCGGCACGAATGCAGCGCCTGTTTTGGCCACGGCGAGTATCGACAATACCGAGGTGAGAGAACGCGGAACACCGACTGCGACGTAGTCCTCGGTCCCCAGTCCTCGCGAGATGAGTACGCGAGCAATACGATTCGACAGGAAATCCAGCTCGCCATAGGTCATGCTGCCGCTCGCCGATACAACAGCGAGTGCATCCGGATCCTGCTGAACTGCCGCGTCGAAGATCTCTGGAAAAATGCGGGTCGACCCACCAACCGCACCACGGACGGGCACCAGTTGGTCGCGTTCGATCTCCGTCAGCACCGACACCGCGGCCGAGGATTGATCCGGATGGACACACGCTTCGAGCACGCGCCGCAGTCGGCCGGCGATGGACTCGATATCGCCCGAGTCGAAAACCTCGGGTAGATACTCGAACTTCAGCCGAAGCCTGGTATCGACCGACGCCACCAAACTGAGCGGATAGTGGGCAGCATCCTTCGCCTCGACGCCGGCGATGCGGATCCCCGCGTTGTCCGTATCGGTCGACAGTCCTTGACGGTCAACGGGGTACGACTCGAAGACTGTCAACGTGTCGAAGCCGATCTCCGGCCCGGAGGCGTCTTGGATCTCGGAAAGTCCGAGATAGTGGTGATCCGACAACTCCGCCTGCTCAGACTGAATCCGCTGTAGGAGAGCGCCGACACTCTCACCATGGCGCACCGTGATTCGGACCGGAATTGTGTTGATGAACAGCCCGACCATGGTCTCGATCCCGGTAAGCTCGGGTGGTCGACCCGACACAGTCGCTCCGAACACCACATCGTCTCGACCGGTCAGCGCCGAGAGGATGATCCCCCACGACGCCTGGACAATCGAATTGAACGTCAGCCCTCGGCTCCTCGCTACGCCGCGAAGTGTCGTCGTGAAATCCTCGTCCAGATCGAACATCCACTCGGCCGCCATGGTGGAGAGTCGACGCGACCGATCCTGCGGGGCTAGCAGCGTCGGACCGTCAATTCCCTGCAGTGCCCTCGCCCACACCCCGCGTGAGGCTTCCCGGTCGCGACGGTTCATCCAGGTCAGGTAGTCGAGGTAGGGGCGTGCACGCGGCAACTCCGGCGCCTCGCCGTCCGCAACGTACAGGGTCGCCAACTCCCTGATCAGAAGTGGCATCGACCAGCCGTCCAGAAGGATGTGGTGGTTGGTCAGCACAAGCTTGAACGTTTCCGGGGCAATCGCGATGAGCGTGAACCTGATCAGCGGCGCACGCGAGATGTCGAACGGGAGCGCTCGGTCCTGCGCCAGTACTTGCTCGAGATCCCGAGTTGACTTGGCAGCGAGGTCGACTGCCTGCCATGGCGCAGCCACTTTGCTTCGGACCACCTGGACGGCGCGGCCGTCCGCGTCGTGAAGGAAGGCGCTGCGCAAGTTGTCATGCCTGTCGAGCAGCGTATCGGCCGCGCGGCGAAGGCGTTCCGCATCGAGGTCGCCGACGAGGTCGAGGGTCACCTGCACGAGGTAGGCGTCGACGGACTCTTCGGCCAGTTCGGCATGGAACAGCAGACCTGCTTGCAGTGGTGAGAGTGGCCAGACGTCACTCAGGTCTTCGCACCGACTCTCGAGGTCGTCGATCGCATCCTGTCGAAGCTCTACCAGATCGAAATCCGAGGGTGTGAATCCGCCACCGCCCGCTGCGTACTCGCCGAGCCCGGCGAGTGCGTCGACCCACAACCGCGCAAGATGGCGAACGTCCTTCTCGCGCAGAATGTCCGGCGAATAGGTCCAGGCGGCAACGAGCTCCAGGTCGACTGCAATGTCGCTGCCCTCGACGATCATCACGTTGACCTCGAGGGCAGCCGCCAGTGGCAGCTCGGTGGCCGCAACTGCCCGCAGACCCTCGTCACGGATCGGTGTCCATCCCGCTGAAGCGTCGGCCTCGGATCCACCGACGCGTCCGAGGTAGTTGAAACTGATCTGAGGCGGAGAAAATTGTGAAAGTGACTGTGCTGTATCATCGTTCAGGTACCGAAGTAGGCCGTACCCGATGCCGCGTTCCGGCACGGCCCGGAGTTGTTCCTTGACAGCCTTGACAGCCAAGCCTGCAGCCGGACCGCCGGCGCAGGCATCACTCGGATCCACTCCGCTCAAATCGAGGCGCACCGGGAAGATCGACGTGAACCATCCGACGGTACGAGCAAGGTCAGCCCCCGGGACCACCGGTTCCTCGCGTCCGTGACCCTCGAGGCTGATCAACGCCTCCGGAGCGTCGATCCCACGCTGCCTCCGCCAGCGAACCAAAGCCACAGCCAACGCCGTCAACAATCCGTCCTCGACGCTCCCGTGAATCGCCTGCGGCACATCGGTCAACGCGGTTTCGGTCAAGGCCGGGGGTACCCGCATTTCGACGTCTGCTGCACTCACGCCGGTATCCGTCGTCGCCAAGGAGCGCGCGCCGAGCATCGGGTCCGAACCTCGCAGTGTGTCCCGCCAGTAGTCGAGTTCGGCCACCCGATCCGGCTCGTGCGCCGCGTCGACGAGGCCGCGCGCCCATCGACGCATCGACGTCCCGACCGGAGCCAGTGAAGGGTCGATGCCTGACTGCACCTGCGCACACGCGAGCGCAAGATCGGGGATCAGAATTCGCCAGGAGACCCCGTCCGTCACTAGGTGGTGGGCCACGAGAAGCAACCGCTTGCGCCCAGATCCCTCAGGTTCGAACAACACTGCTTGCACCATCACGCCGGTCCCCGGATCGAGCCGATCCATAGCGGCGCCAAGTGCCGTCGAGACCGTCTCGGCCACAGCGCCGTCGAGGCGCACGCGATCCACGACTGTCGGCGACCTCACCGCGCCCGCAGGTTCGACGTCCATCCGCACAACGGATTCGGGGTGGAGTGCGACCCGAAGGCCTGCTCGGAGGATGTCGTGATGGTCCAACACGGCCTGCATGGCCTGTGTCAACGTGTCCTCGTCGAGCGTGGCGGGAACCGAGAGCAGAACTGATTGGGAGTACCGGCGAAAATCTCCACCACGGTCAAGCATCCATTTGACGATCGGCGTCAATTCGATCTCACCGACGCCGCCGCCAGGTAATTCGTCGAGGACGACACGGTTGCCAGCCGTTCCGGCCGTCTCGGCCAGCGCTGTCACGGTTTTGCGCTCGAACACCTCGCGCGGTGTGACGAGAACTCCGGCAGCCTTGGCGCGGGTCACCAACTGGATGGACATGATCGAATCGCCACCGAGGGCGAAGAACGAGTCGTCCACCCCCACCTCGTCGAGTCCCAGAACGTCGGCAAAGAGGCTCGCAAGGATACTTTCCGTGTCCGAGACGGGAGAACGACTCTCGGTTGTCTGTTGCCCGAAGTCAGGTTCAGGCAACGCTTTCCGGTCCAGTTTCCCGTTCACCGTCAGTGGCAGGGCATCGAGAACCGTCACGACAGCGGGGACCATGTGTGCTGGCAACTTCGCCGAGAGGACCTCGAGCAGCGCCTTCGGAGAGACGGTTGCACCGGACTCCGCCACCACGTAGCCCACCAACCGGTCTCCGCGAGCCGCCACCGCCGACTGCGCCACTCCGGCTCCGGAGAGCAGAGCAGACTCCACCTCGCCTAGTTCGATCCGATAGCCCTTCACCTGCACCTGCATGTCATTGCGACCGAGGTACTCCAGTTGCCCGTAGTCATTCACGCGCCCCACGTCACCGGACCGGTACATGCGCGCACCGATGACTGTGAGGTCGGGAACGAAACGTGTGGCGGTGAGGCCGAACCGGCCGAGGTATCCGCGTGAGACCTGGTCGCCGGCGACATACAGTTCACCCGCGACGCCGGGCGGCACGGGGTGCAACCGCCGATCCAGCACGTACACACGCAACCCGGGCAGTGCCCGCCCGATCACCGAAGCAGATCCTTCACGCGCCAGTTCAGGATCCAGCGGTAGGTGGCTGACGTGCACGGTTGTCTCCGTGATGCCGTACATGTTGACCAGATCCGGTGGGGAGGTCCCGCGTCGGGCGTACCAGCGCGTCAGCTGTCCGAAATCGAGCGCCTCACCGCCGAAGATCACGTTACGCAATGACAGGTCCGCACCCCCGGTACGCCGGTCGGCTTCCGCCAATTGATAGAAAGCGGTAGGCGTTTGATTGAGCACCGTGACACGTTCGTCTCGGAGCAATTCGAGGAATGCCTCGGGTGACCGTGCCGTGAAATAGTCGACCAGTATCAGTCGGCCTCCGTGTGCGAGTGCACCCCACATTTCCCACACCGAGAAGTCGAATGCCGCCGAATGAAACATCGTCCACACATCGTCGTGGTCGAATCCGAAGAGCGCTCTGGTGTTAGCCAGCAAGGTCACGACGCTGCGATGAGGTACCTGCACCCCCTTCGGTCTCCCGGTGGATCCCGAGGTGTAAATCACGTAGGCCACCGAATCGGGCCGCAACGGTAGCAGCCGGTCTTCGTCGGTCACCGGACGCGGCGAAAACCTCTGCAGCGCATCACGAATGTCGGCGCTGTCCACGACTATCGCCGGCACCCCGTTGCGGCCGACTTCATCACCGCTGGCGGTGGTCGTCAGTACGCACACCGGCGCAGCGTCACGCAGCACGAAGCTCACCCGTTCGGGCGGAGACGTCAGGTCCACCGGTAGGTATCCACCGCCCGATTTCACCACCGCCAGCAGAGCCACAAGAAGTTCGAACGACGGGGTCATCGCCACTGCCACGAGTGTCTCTGGCACGACCCCCTGCGCCACCAGCAGTCGCGCGAGGCGGTTGGCTCGCTCGTCCAGTTCGCGGTAGGTCACCGACTGGCCGTCACAACGCACCGCCACGGCGTCGCCCGAAGTGAGCACCGCTCGTTCGAAGAGATCCGAGAGCGAATCATCGTTCCTGCCGATAACCGAGGGAGGCGGCGCAACCTGCACCTCGCTACGTTCGTCGGTCAGAAGAATGTCGATGTCACCGACGATCGCAGACGGATCTTCGATCACGGCGTCGATCACCCTCCCGAAGCGCTGTGCAATTCGCTCCACTGATCCTTGATCGAAAACATCCGTGGCGTAGCGGAAGCCGGCGCTGATCCCATCCGGAACGCCGCGCTCGTCGACCTGCTCCATCACACTCAGTTGCAGATCGAATTTTGCCACCTCGAGATCGATGTCGAGCGAACGGATCGTCAACTCCGGTAGTTCGAGGCGCAGGCTCGTGGCGGTCTGGAGTTCGAGTAATACCTGAAATAGGGGTGAATGCGCAGTGGAACGATAGGGCGCAAGGTAGTCCACCAGCTTTTCGAAGGGAATGTCCGCATGGTCCAGTGCGCCGAGATCTGTCGACCGCACTGTCGCCAGAGTGTCGGCGAAGGTTGCTCCGGATTCGACCGGCGTACGAAGAACCAGAGTATTGACAAACATCCCTACCACGTCGTCCAACACCGCTTCGCCGCGTCCCGCGACCGGCGTCCCGATCACAACGTCGCCTGACCCCGAGAGCCGCGCCAGCAGCACCGCGAACGCCGCGTGCAGAACCATGAAAAGTGTCGAATCATGCTGGTGTGCAAGGTCGGTCAAAGCTCGATGAACTTCAGGTGAGATACTCACCGAGACCACGGCACCTTCGGAAGAGCGCTTCGGCCTTCGAGGTCGATCAAGAACGAGCGGTGAGACTTCAGGGATTCCCGACAGCGCCTCGGTCCAGTAGGTGAATTGTTCCGCGATCGACGTACCTGGACCATCTTCTGCGTCGATGATCCCCCTCTGCCACACGCTGTAATCAGCGTAGTGGATGGGCAATGGCGCCCACCTCGGACTCTGATCCTGCGCACGGGATGTATAGGCGCGCATCAGGTCACGTGCCAGTGGCGTCATCGAGAAGCCGTCGGCCGCGATGTGGTGGACAACGATCGCAAGAACATGCTGCTCCGGTCCGGTTCGGAGCAACCTCACGTGCAGCGGGAACTCCTCGGCCACATCGAATCCCACGTCGAAGAACCCATGCAGCGCCGCAAATATCTGCTCGCCGGAAATCGGTACGGGGTGGATCCGAGGAGCAGCGAGCGCTGGTTCGACAATCACCTGGTGTGGCCCGTCCGCGGAAGTCGGGAAGATCGTCCGAAGGGATTCATGCCGTTCCACCACATCGCCGAGCGCAACTTCGAGCGCTTCGAGATCGAGGAATCCGTCGAGTTGCAGGGCAACGGGAATGTTGTAGAGCGGAGATGAGGTGTCGAACTGGTTGAGGAACCACATACGCGACTGCGACAGGGACAGTGGAATGTGTTCTGGCCGTGCCATACCCGAGAGTTCAACCAGACCCGAACCTCCGAACCCCGTTTCACCGAGTACGGGTTCCACCGGATCGATCGAGGCCGCCAGATCAGCTACCACCGGAGTGTCGAACAGCGCTTTGACCCCGAGTTTTGTGCTCGCCGCGGTGTTGATGCGCGCTATGACGCGGGTAGCGCTGAGAGAGTCCCCGCCGAGCCCGAAGAAATTGTCGTCGGCCCCCACCTGGTCGAGATCGAGTACGTCCGAGATCGCACGAGCGACCACATCTTCGTTTCGCGTGATCGGCGCGCGATATTCTGCTGCGTTGAAAGTTGTGTCCGGTAGGGCTTTACGGTCCAACTTCCCATGCACCGTCACCGGCAACCCATCCAACACCACCACCACCGACGGCACCATGAACCCCGGAAGAGACCTCCGCACCCCCTCCAACACCACCACCTCATCCACCACAAACCCCACCTCACCCACCACAAACCCCACCAAAAAATCCCCACCCACACCCGACCGCAACACCACCACCGCACCAGCCACCCCCACCTGAGCAACCAACACCGCCTCCACCTCACCCAACTCCACCCGCTGCCCCCGCACCTTCACCTGAAAATCGCTACGCCCCACAAACTCCAACACCCCACCACACCCCCACCGCACCACATCACCCGTCCGATACACCCGACCACCAGACACCCCCGACACCGGATCCGCCACAAACCGACCCACCGTCAAATCCACACGACCCTCATACCCCCGCGCCACCTGCACCCCACCCACATACAACTCCCCCACAACCCCCACCGGAACCGGCCGCAACCGCGAATCCAACACCAACACCCTCGTATTCCACACCGCCCGACCAATCGGAACACCCACCCCCACAACACCCTCCACCACATGAAACGTCACATCCACCGACGCCTCCGTCGGCCCGT
>NZ_JBHTTG010000013.1:0-84711 GCF_042794655.1 Rhodococcus sp. NPDC056516
TCGGCATACGTCAACACCACATCACCGAACACCACAGCAACACGACCCGACGACACCTCAACCGCAGCCGCCACCAAACCCGCCAACGTCACATCGTCAACACAACGATCCGTCTCATTCACACCCCCCAACACCAACCCACGCTCAATCACAGACTCCACGGCAAACAGTTCCACTCGCCGATCCGGTTCTGCGACAGCGGTAGTCAAGACCGACTCGAACGCGAACATGAGACGTGAGGCAGTGGATTCCTCGAACAGATCCGTGGCGTACGTCAGCGCAACGACGAGCCCGGAAGGTCGACCGTCGTTGTCGAACTGTTCGGCCGCAACAAAATCGAGGTCGAACTGAGTGCTCACCACCGCAGGTTCGATGCTCTCGATGTGCAGCCCGTTGAGAGTCAACTGTGAATCGAGATGGTTCTGTAGTGCGAGGCCGACCTGGAAGAGCGGTGAATACGACTGCGAACGAAGCGGATCGAGTGCCTCCACCAAGCGCTCGAACGGAACGTCACTGTGGGCAAAAGCCTGCAGATCGGCGTCGCGGACTCGGGAGAGCAAGTCGGTGAACTGCTCACCTGGGTCGACAGTGGTGCGCAACACGACGGTCCCCACGAACATGCCGACCAGATCGTCGAGCACGCGTTCTCCGCGGCCGGCCGTCGGCGTCCCGACGGCAAAGTCGAGATCGCCGGTGAACCGCGACAGTACAACAGCCAGAGCCGCATGCAACACCATGAACGGCGTAGCGCGGTGCCGCCGGGCCAGTTCGGAAATCGCCTGTTGCAGTGCAGGTTCGAGACGAGCGCTCAGAACCGCTCCACGGCCGGAAGCCACCGCCGGTCGGGGGCGATCCAACGGGAGTTCGAGGACGGACGGCAATCCGTCGAGTGTGTCCGACCAGAACGCGAGCTGTCGCGAGATCAGCGAGGTCGACGATTCTTCCGAACCCATCGTCTCGAGCTGCCACAACGCGTAATCCGCATACTGCACCTCCAGCGGCGCCCACGACGGCACCGCACCCCTGGACCGCGCCTCGTACGCCACCATCACATCACGCGTCAACGGCCCCATCGAGAAACCGTCACCCGCAATGTGATGCACCGTCATCGCCAGAACGAACTCGAACTCCGCCAACTGCACCAGCGACGCTCGAACCGGAATCTCGGACGTGAGGTCGAACGACACACCGAGTACACCGGCCAGCACGTCGTGGAGCGAATCCTTCTCCACCGCAATGATGTCGAGAATGTCGAAAGCGTCAGGTGCCTCGACAACCTCCTGATATCCCGTCCCGTCATGCTCCGGGTACACGGTTCTCAAGACCTCGTGACGAGCGACCACATCGGCGATACTTGCGCGCAACGCCTCGACATCCAACCGACCGGCGAATCGAAGAACCACCGGGATGTTGTACGCCGACGAATCGGGATCGAAGCGGTTGAGGAACCACATACGAGTCTGTGCCGGAGAGAGCGGAATCCTTGTCGGCCTCGGCTGTGAGCGCAGCGCGGGTCGGCGCGAAAGCTCGGCGGTTTCCACCACGGCTGCCAACTCTGCGACGGTGGGCGACTCGAAGACCACACGCACCGGCAAGTCGGTGCCTGCGACGGCGTTGATCCGCCCGAGCAACCGAGTTGCACTGAGCGAATTGCCCCCGCGTTCGAAGAAGTCGTCGTCGACACCCACTTCGTCGGTCTTTCCGTCACCGAGGACCTCGGCAAAAGCGGCAGCTACCGACAATTCGGCCGGTGTGGTCGGTGCGCGAAAACGACGTGCCTCGAAAACAGGCTCCGGTAGCGCATGTCGATCAACCTTGCCCGTACTCCCCAGCGGCAGGGCGTCGAGTGTCATCAGGACTGTCGGCACCATGTAGCCGGGCAGGGCGGCGCGCAGTCTGGTCAGGATGGTCGACGTCTCGACAGCCGAGCCCGCGGCCACAGTGATGTAACCGATCAGGTGTTGTTCGCCGGTGTCAGATGTCGTGACTGTGACTACTGCATCCTGAATCGAGGGGTCGGCACGTAGCGCTGTTTCGATCTCACCGAGTTCGATGCGGAAGCCTCGGACCTTGACCTGGAAGTCTGCACGCTCGAGGTATTCGAGACTGCCCGAGGCATTCCACCGAACCCGATCGCCGGTTCGATAGAGGCGCTCACCCGATCCGTTCGGATCGGCGACGAAACGGGTCGCGTTCTGCCCCGGATCCCCGATGTACCCGCGGGCCAGCTGAACTCCCGCGAGATAGAGCTCACCTGCAACACCGACCGGAACCGGGTGAAGGCGGTCGTCGAGTACATGCAGTCGCGTGTTCCACGCCGGAGTTCCAATCGGAACGGTCGCCACGTCGACATCGCTCGTTCGGTGTGCCGTGACACTGACCGCAGCCTCCGTGGGGCCGTACAGGTTGTAGACCTGCGCCGAACTCTGATCTCGCACATGCTTGGCGGTCTGTACCGGCAGGGCCTCACCGATGCACAGAATCCGGGTGAGAGAACTCGGCAGCCGACGCTCGGATGCACTGAGCAGTGACAACATCGAGGGAACGGCATGCAGCGTCGTCACCTGCTCGCGCTCTATCAGCAACGTGAGGTAATCACCGTCCTGCTGTGCTCCTGGCTCGGCGAGAATCAGGCAGGCACCGGTTTGCAACGCCCACCAGTACTCCCAGACGGACAGATCGAAGGTGGCTGCGGTTTTGACGAGCACACGGTCATCGGCATCGAGAAGGAACTGATCCTGCTTCCACAAGAGTTGATTGGTGATCGCTCGATGGGAGATCGCTACGCCCTTGGGCTTTCCGGTGGATCCGGAAGTGTAAATTGCATACGCGATATTGTCCGGGCTCAGGCTCGCGAGGCGTTCCGAGTCCCGAATCGGCGATCCGTCGATACCGTCCAGCCCGAGAGTATCGATGTTCACGACGTGGTACTGCCCGCCCAGCGAATCGTGAGAAGTGTTCAGAACAACTGCGGGCGCTGCGGATTCGAGGATGTGAGCCGTGCGTTCTGCCGGCTGATCCGGGTCGAGCGGAACGTAGGCCCCGCCTGCCTTCACCACCGCGTACATGGCAACGACCAGTTCGACGGAGCGCCGAAGATTCAGCGCGACAGTCACTTCCGGACCGACACCGATTCCGATCAGATACCGCGCCAGGCGGTTGCATTCGGCATCGAACTCGGCATAGGTCAGGCGACGGTCACCGAGAACGAGTGCTTCGGCGCTCGGTGTTCTGCGTACCTGGGCGTCGAACAGATCCGCAAGGGTCGTCTCCGGAACGACGGCGTCGGTGTTGTTCCACGTGTCGACGGTAGCCGCGACCTCTTCGTCGCCGAGCAGAGCGATATCGCCCACCGGGATGTCCGGGTCATGACCGATCGAATCGAGAACGCGCAGCAGCCGGTTGGCGAATGTCGCCACCGTGGATTGGTCGAACAGATCTGTTGCATAGGTGAACGACGCCGACATCGAACCCGAGTCCCCAGGGGTGACGGTCAGGTGGAGGTCGAACTTCGCCGTCTCGACTGGGGCGCCAACTGCCGCGATCTGCAGTCCGGGTAGCGCAAACATTGTCGGCGTGAGGTTCTGGAAAGACAGTGCCACCTGGAACAACGGATGGCGGGCTGTCGATCTGACCGGATCGATGATCTCGACGAGCCGCTCGAACGGCAGGTCCGCGTGTGCGAAGGCGGCGAGATCCTGATCGCGGGTGTGGCTGAGCAGTTCCGTGAACGGCGCAGCCGTGTTCACCTGGGTTCGAAGCGCCAAGGTGTTCACGAACATCCCCACTAGTGCGTCGAGCGACTCGTGTCCTCGTCCCGCGATGGGCGAACCGATGGTGATGTCGGCGCTGTCTCCCAGCCTTGCGAGAAGTACGGCGAATGCGGCGTGGACGACCATGAACAGGCTCGAGCCTGATCCAACTGCAAGATCACGCAGTCGATCGGCGGTGTCCGAGCCGATCGTGAAGTGAATCTCCTTACCGCGATAGCTCTGACGGGGCGGACGCTGCCGGTCCGTCGGCAGATTCAGCAGGTCCGGAATTCCGGCGAGCGTGGACGTCCAGAACTGAATTTGCGCCTGAGCATCACCCGAGGGTTCGGATTCGGTCCCGAGCAGATCGTGTTGCCAGAGAGCGTAATCCGCGTACTGCACGGGCAGCGGCGCCCACTGCGGCGCGTCACCCCGAGAACGCGAGACGTAGGCACCCATGACGTCGGCGGCCAGGGGTCCGAGTGACGATCCGTCGGATGCGATGTGATGCATCACGACGGCGAGAACATGCTCGGTCTCCGAGATTCGATACAGAGCCGTCCGCAGTGGTACGGCAGTCGTCACGTCGAATCCGGTGCCGGCCAGAGCGAAAAGCCGTTCCAACGCTTCGGCTTCGGTGACGTCGTGCGGTACCAGATCGAGATCCACCGAAGACGTTGACAGGATCTCCTGACGGGGTCCGTCCGCGGTATCGGGATAGTAGGTACGCAGGGACTCATGGCGTTCGACGACGTCGAGAAGCGCGAGCGCCAACGCCGTCGCGTCCAGGGTTCCGCTCAGGCGAAGCGCGAGCGGTAGGTTGTCCGTGGCTGCCGCGGTGTCGAATCGATTGAGGAACCACATCCGAGTCTGCGCCGGCGAGAGCGGAATACGTTCAGGTCGCGGTCGCGCTTCCAATCGAGGCTGATCATCGCGTTCTGCCGAGTCCGCCAGCAGAGCGAGTTCTGAGACAGTGGGTGCCTCGAACAGCGCACGAACACCGAGTTTGATCCCGAACGAGGTGTTGACGCGGGCAATCGCCCGAGTTGCACTGAGCGAATTTCCACCCAGCTCGAAGAAACTGTCTTCTGCTCCGACGGCGTCGGTTCCGAGAACGTCGGCAAAAGCGCTGGCGACACGAATCTCTGAGAGTGTGGACGGCGCCCGGAACGTCGCCGAGGCGATGAACTCCGGAGCGGGAAGTGCTGCGCGATCGAGCTTCCCGGCCGGAGTCAGCGGTAGCGATTCCAGCAGGATGACAGCGGTCGGCACCGTGGCACGGGGCAGGATCGCTGCGACGGCGTCGAGGATGGACTCTGCCGACACCGCGTCCGCGACGATCACGTAACCGACGAGTTGATCGCCGAGAGTGTCGTGACGATGAACGGCCGCAGCGGCGGCACTCACTCCACGGACGGAGGCGAGCGCTGATTCGATCTCCCCCAGTTCGATGCGGAGTCCGCGAAGCTGAACCTGGGCGTCGGATCGTCCGATGTACGCCAGTTCGCCCTTGTCGGTCCAGGTGACCACGTCGCCGGTCCGGTACATCCGCGCGCCCGGTGCACCGAACGGGTTCGCAACGAAGCGTTCTGCGGTCAGCCCCTCGCGTCGGTTGTACCCGCGTGCCAAGCCGGGACCTGACAGATACAGCTCGCCCCTGACCCCGACGGGTACGGGTCCGAGGGCGGAATCGAGGACCAGAACGTGGGCACCTTCGAGCGGAGTACCAATCGTGACGGGCGAGAGTGAACCGTCACGGTGTTGCACACCGTCACCCACCGGAGCCGTGGTACCGAGAAGCGCCCCGGTCTTGGTGATGACGATGGTGCTCTCGGTCGGCCCGTAGCTGTTGAAGAGTCGTGTCTTGCTGTGAAAGCGACCCAGCAGCTGTGGTGGGAAGACGTCGCCACCGAGCACGACGGTTTCGAGGTCGGAGAGCGTTCCAGCCTCGACGGTGGTCATAGCCGCCGGCGCTGTCACCACGTGGGTGACGCGGTGACGGCGGATGACGTCGGTGAGTTCGTCGCCGGCGATGACCGATGGCGGTGTGATCACCATCGTCGCACCGGCGGTGAACGCGAGGATCATCTCGAACATGGAGGCGTCGAAACTCGACGACGAGAGTCGCAGCACCCGTGAGAGTCGAGATGCCGCCAGATCGGTGCGGGTCCGAGCGGAGAACACAGACAGTCCCCGGTGGGTGACAGCAACACCCTTCGGCAGACCGGTCGAGCCTGACGTGTAGATCAGGTAGGCAACATGATCCGCGTGTAGCGTGCGGATCCGATCGGCATCGGTGACCTGCGCCGCGGAGTAGCGATCAAGATCGAGATCGTCGATCTCGATCGTGTCGATACCACTCGGAAGTGTTGGTGCTGTCTCCGAGTCGGTGACGATGACCAGCGCGGCTGAGTCTCGAAGCATGTGAGCAATGCGCTCGTCGGGGTACGTCGGATCCACCGGAACGTACGTTGCGCCGCTCTTGGCAACGGCCCACAGCGCGAGTATGGATTCAGCCGACCGCGCAAGAGAGACAGCAACGGCCGTTTCGGGGCCGGCGCCGCGCTCGATGAGGATCCGTGCCAGCTGGGAGGACCGCGAATCCAGTTCGCTGTACGTCATCTCACCACACGACTCGGAGACGATTGCCACATCTGCGGATTCCGAGTGTGTGGTCAACAGATCCGCGAGAGTGAGGATCGGCGTGGCTGCCGGACCGGATACGGAGGTGAGCCTGGTGTATTCGTCCTCGTCCAGTAGGTCGATATCCGCGATTGCCGTTTCGGGGGCCGCGACAATCTGCGCGAGAATCCGTCGGAACCGCTGTGCAAATCCGTCCACGGACGCGCCGGTGAAGAGATCTGTGGCGTACGTCCAGGTGAGATTCATCGAATCAGCGTGCTCGACCATCGTGATCTGGATGTCGAACTTTGCCGGAACGACTGCGGTGTCCACAGCTTCGATCTCGAGACCTGGCAGTGCGAACGCAGCGGTTCCCTCCTGCTCCTGAGAAAGCGCCACCTGAAAGATCGGCGCGTGGGCCTGGGATCGAGCGGGCTGCAGTATGTCGATCAGCCGCTCGAAAGGTAGGTCCGCATTTTCGAATGCAGCGAGGTCGGTGGCTCGCACCTGCGCCAACAGATCCAGGAACGACAACGCCGGCGTGAGACGGCTACGCAGGGCCACCGTGCCGACGAACATTCCGACCACGTCGTCGAGCGCCGGTTCGCCGCGTCCGGAAATCGGTGTCCCGATCACCACGTCATCGGTCGCACCGAGGTTGGACAGAAGCACCGCGAGGGCGGCATGGAGCACCATGAAGGTTGTGGCGCCGTGTGTGCGGCCCACCTGCTGGAGCGCACTGACCATCTCGGGCGTCAACACCAATTCGGTGCTCGCTCCGCGCAGCGACGCAAGCGCTGGGCGCGGGAAGTCGGTGGGCAGTTCGAGAAGCTCCGGCGCTCCGGCCAACTGGTCACGCCAGTACTCGGCCTGCGCGGAAGCAACACTGGTCCGGTCACTTTCCGAACCGAGGACCTGGTGCTGCCAGAGGCTGTAGTCGGGATACTGAACAACCAACGGGACCAGTGACGGCTCGGTTCCCGAACGCCGTGCCGAGTAGGCGAGAACAAGATGCCGGGCGAGCGGCGCCACTGAGGCACCGTCCGCGGCGATGTGGTGAACCACGGCGACCAGGATGTGCTCGTCAGCCGAGAGTTCGAACAGGTTTACCCGCAACGGAATTGCTCGGGTGACGTCGAAGCCCTCACGCACAGCGTCGACAATCCGCTCGGCAACCTGTTCGGGAGAAACCACCGTGTGCTGGAAGGGTACGTCTACGGCTCCGAGAATGGACTGGTACGGCCCAGCGGTATCTTCGGGAAAGATGGTTCGCAGGGACTCGTGACGAAGAACGATGTCCGACAATGCTTCTCGTAGAGCCGAGGAATCGAGCTGCCCTCGCAGACGAAGGACGAGCGGGATGTTGTACGCAGGTGACTCTGGATCGTATCGATTGAGAATCCACATACGCGATTGCGCCGGCGAGAGAGGGATACGCTCTGGCCGAGGCCCGGCCGTCAGAGCGGGCCGGGTACCACTCTGCGCACCGTCGACTGCCGCGGCAAGGGTCGCGACCGTCCTGGCGTCGAAGAGGACCCGAACCGGGAGGGAAACTGAAAGTTCGGTGCCGATCCGTCCCATCACTCGGGTAGCACTGAGAGAGTTTCCACCGATGTCGAAGAAGTCGTCCACCACGCTCACCTGGTCGACAGCCAGAACGTCACCGAAGATCCGGCTGATCACCTTCTCCGTCTTCGTGATCGGTGCGACGAACGCATTCCGGCGCGCCGTCGGCGCCGGCAGTGCGCGGTAGTCGACTTTGCCGGCCGGCGTCAGCGGGATTTCCTCGACAACGATCACTGCGGCGGGAACCATGTGTGCAGGAAGTCGGCCGGAGACGAAGGTGCGTACCTCCTCCGGATCCAGATGCTCACCGACCACGTACGAGTTCAGCCCGACGGTGTCGTCTGCAGTGGTCACCGCAGTTCGCACTCCCGCGTGGGCGGCGAGCACCGCGTCGATCTCTCCGAGTTCGATGCGGAATCCACGAATCTTGACCTGTGAATCGCTGCGGCCGAGATACTCGAGTTCCGTTCCACGTCGTCGCACGAGGTCGCCGGTGCGATACATCCGCAGCCCCGAACGTGCGGGATCGGCAACGAACCGAGCAGCCGTCAGGTCGCCGCGATGGTGGTAACCGCGGGCAAGTCCACGCCCGCTCAGATACAGCTCACCTGTCACACCTTCCGGAACGGGACGAAGGCGAGAGTCGAGAACATGTGCGACGGTACCGAGAACGGGAGTACCGATGGTGATCCGATCAGTCGCCGACATGGGCCCAGCGAGGGTTGCCATGACGGTGGACTCGGTGGGACCGTACGCGTTGAACATCTTTCGCGTCGGCGCCCACAGCGCGACCAACGCGGCGTCGCAGGCTTCACCGCCGACGATCACGACACCGAGATCGGGAACATCTGACGGTTCGACCGTGGCCAGAGCTGCCGGGGTCACAAACGCGTGGGTGATCTTCGACGCCCGCATGAGATCTGCAAGCTCACTGCCACCGTAGATGCCAGTGGGGACAACAAGCATTGCGGCACCAGCACCGACAGCCATGGCCAATTCGAGGACCGAAGCGTCGAAGCTGGGCGAAGCGAAATGCATCGTGCGACTGTGGTTGTCGAGTTCGTATCGCTGAATCTGTTCGTCGACCAACGCCGCCAGCCCCGCATGCGAGACGGCGACGCCCTTGGGGGTGCCGGTCGATCCCGACGTGTAGATGACGTACGCAGTGTGATCCATCCGAATCGGTGACGTGCGATCGGAATCGAGAATTCCAGCGTCGCTGACGTCGGCGCGATCCAACGACTCAGCCGCTTCTTCCGTCAGCGTCAGGGCCGCGCCCGAATCGGTGAGCATGTGGTCGATCCGCTCGGCCGGATAGCTCGGGTCGACGGGTACAAAAGCGGCTCCGGTCTTGGCGACGGCCCAGGTCGCGAGGACGGACGTCGCTGATCGCGGAATGGCGATCGCCACTACAGATTCGGGGCCGATTCCTTGCGCGAGGAGTGCCCGCGCCCACCGATTGGTTCGCCGGTCGACGTCGTCGTACGAGAGTTCGAAGTCGCCGTACAGCATGGCCGAACCGCCGTTCGACTTGGTAACCCCGGCGGCAAGAATCTCGGGCAGCGTCAGTTCCGTCAGCGCGACCGTAGAGGCAGCTCCCTGACGTTCGATCTCTGGCATCGACCGCAGATCGAGGTCGCCGACCACTGATTCAGGTTCGACAACAACCGTGTCGAGAATGGCGGCAAACCGAGCCGCGAGCTCGCGCACAGTCCGCTCTTCGAAGATGTCGACGGCATAGGTCCACGTCGCGGTCGCCGATCCGTCCGGGCCTGGCGACGAAACATCCAGTTGAAGATCGAATTTCGAGATCGGCGTGTCCAGCTCAACCTGCGAGACGACAAGGCCCGGAAGCTGCACGGATGGAGTCGGAAGATCGCCGGTCGCGAGTACCACCTGGAAGAATGGGTGATGCGCCGTCGAGCGAGGTGGGTCGAGTACCTCCACCAGACGCTCGAAGGGAATGTCGGCGTGGGCAAATGCCGAGAGGTCTGCGTTGCGGGTCGTCTCGAGCAAAACACGGAAGGATGCAGCCGGATCCACCTGTGTCCGAAGAACCACGGTCCCGACGAACATGCCGACGAGGTTGTCGATGGCCTGATCCCCACGTCCGCTGACCGGGGTGCCGATCGCGATGTCGGTCTCCCCCGCCATCCGCGACAGCAACACCGACAAGGCAGTGTGCAACACCATGAACGGTGTTGACCGCGTGCGACGAGCCAGAGATTCGACAGAGCTGTACGTCTGCGCGGAAATGACCGATGACACCGTCGCACCTCGATAGGACGCGACCGCGGGATGCGGCCGATCCGTCGGGAAATCGAGGCGGGTCGACATGTTCGCCAATGCACCGCGCCAGTAGTCGATCTGGCGCGATGCCTCCGAATCCGGATCGTCCTCGGCGCCGAGAGAATCGATCTTCCAGAGCGTGTAGTCCGCGTAGTGGACGCTCAACGGCGACCATTGTGGTGCAATGCCCGCGAGCCTTGATGCGTACGCCGCCATCATGTCCGCGGCCAGCGGCTGCATCGACCATCCGTCGCCACCGATGTGGTGGACGACAAGAACGAGAATGTGCTCCGACGCAGCAGTCCGCAGGAGCGCGACCCGCAGGGGGACGTCAGCGGTGACGTCGAACCCGGCGCCGACCATTTCCCCGATCGCCGCAACAGGGTCGCTGACATCAACCGGTTCGAGTACTACCGGCACATGCTCGAGAATGTGCTGGTACGGCCCGCTCGAAGAATCCGGGTAGAGAGTGCGCAGCACCTCGTGCCGGTCGACGACGTCACTGATCGCCTGGCGCAGAACATCGATGTTCACGTCGCCGGACAACGAGAGCGCTGCCGCGATGTTGTAAGCACCGGAATCCGGATCGAATCGGTTGAGGAACCACATTCTCTGCTGAGCCGGGGAGAGCGGAATCCGTTCCGGTCGCGGGCGCGGGCCGAGACCGGGCAATCCGGGTCGGTCGCCGCCTGCGACCAATTCAGCCAGCGCACCGACCGTCGGAGCATCGAACAGTTCTCGAACCCCCAGCGAGGATCTCAGCGTCGCATTGATTCTCGCCACGACCCGCGTAGCCGTGAGCGAGTTGCCACCGAGCGCAAAGTAATCGGCGGTCACGCCGATGTTGTCCACTCCGAGCAGCTCGGAAAAGATTGCGGCAATCGTCTTTTCGGATTCGGTGGACGGAGCAACGTAGTCGCCCAGCGCCACATCCGGTTCCGGCAGTGCTCGCCTGTCGAGTTTTCCGTTGGGGCCGAGTGGCATCGAATCCAGGAACACGAAGACGGAAGGAACCATGTAGGCGGGCAGCTTCGCCTGCGAATGACCGGCGAGAAGCGCTATGTCGGTCGCCGAATCAGCCGTGATGTAGGCGACGAGGCGTTCCTCACGTACGACGGTGACGGCGGAGAGAACTCCCGAGAGTTCCAACAGGACAGCGTCGATTTCGCCGAGCTCCAAGCGCTGTCCGCGAAGCTTCACCTGAAAGTCGGTACGGCCCAGATACTCGATCTCGCCGATGGGATTCCACTTGACCAGATCGCCGGTCCGGTACAAGCGCCCGGAACCGAAAGGGTTGGCCACAAAGCGATCTGCTGTCAGATCAGGACGGTCGACATAGCCACGAGCGAGCTGCACTCCCGCGAGATACAGCTCCCCCGGAACGCCGATCGGGCTGGGCGCCAGAAGGCGATCCAGCACGTAGGTCCGCGTGTTCCAGACCGGAGCGCCGATCGGCACCGGGCCTGCCACGGCGGAATCCGTCTCGTGGAACGTCACGTCCACGGCAGCTTCAGTGGGACCGTAAAGATTGTGCAGACGTGCACCGATTCGCTCGTGGAAACGAACGACCGTCGCACGCGAAAGTGCCTCGCCGCTGGCGAACACCTGACGAACGGAGTGAAGCTGCTCGAGGTCTCCGTCGACGAGGAAGACGTCGAGCATCGACGGGACGAAGTGCAAGGTGGTGACACCTTCGCGAGCGATCAGCTCGGACAGGTACCGAGCATCGCGGTGTCCGTCGGGTTCGGCCACGACCAGTCTCGAACCGGTGACGAACGGCCAGAACAACTCCCACACCGAGACGTCGAAGGTGGCCGGTGTCTTGTGCAGCACGACATCGCGCGGCGCGAGCGGGTATTGATGTTGCATCCACAGCAGACGATTGACTATCGCACGGTGCGATACTGCAACGCCCTTGGGCTTCCCGGTGGAGCCGGACGTGAAGATCACGTAGGCGATGTGATCCGGAGATACGCTGCCGAGGCGCTCGACGTCTTGGATCTGCCCGGTGGAGTACCGCGAGAGATCGATCTCGTCGAGGAGCACCGGCTTGATCCCCGCAGGCAGAGAAGCCGCATCCTCTCTCGTCGAAAGGACTACCGACGGTGCTCCGATGTCGAGCACGTGCCGGATCCGCTCGCCGGGATGCTTCGGATCGATCGGAAGATAGGCTCCGCCTGCTGCGATGACGGCGTGGACCGCGACCACGTAGTGCGCACTCCGTTGCAGGGCGATCGCGACCAGAGACTCGGGTCCGACCCCACAGTCGACGAGGTGACGCGCGAGGGCGTTGACCTGCGAACGGAATTCGCGGTGGCTGACTGTCGTGTCTCCGAACGTCAGTGCATCATCAGACATCTCGACGACGCCCGCGTCAGTGAAGAGTAGATCGAGCAGCGTAGCGTCAACCAGGGTGTGGGACGTGTCGTTCCACTCGTCGAGTACGAGCCGACGCTCGGCATCGTCGAGATAGTCGATGTCGCGGATGCGGATACTCTCGTCGGTCATCGCAGCGAGAATCAATGCGAGGCGTCGGCCCAGACGCTGGGTGGAGTCGTGGTCCATCGCATCGGGTGCGTACTCGATGGTGAGACGAAGGCTCGGTTCGAGGACGGTGACCAGCGCGAGCGGGTAGTGAGTCGCATCTGCGACCTCGATGCCCGTGACACGCATCCCTGCGATATCCGTCGCGGATTCGAGCGCCGAACGGTCCACGGGATACGACTCGAACACCGTCAACGTGTCGAACATGGCGCCGGCACCCACCGCCGACTGCACCTCGGCAAGGCCGACGTGATGGCTGTCGAGCAACCGAACCTGCTCGGACTGAACTTGTTCGAGCAGTTCGGATACCGAATCATCCAGGTTCACTCGAACTCGAACCGGAACAGTGTTGATGAACAACCCGAGAATGTCCTCGACCCCGGTCAGCGACGCGGGTCGACCGGACACGGTGGCGCCGAAGACGACGTCGTCGCGCCCGAGCATTCCGCCCAGCAGCAGGCCCCATGCAGTCTGGACGACGGTGTTGACCGTGACCCCGGTGCGCCTTGCCAACGCGACGATCGCCTCGGTCGACGAGGCTTCCAGCGGAACGTCGACGTCCACGGGAACTACGTGCACGGAGGACTCTGCGCGCTGTGGTGCAATCACTGTCGGTTCGTTTGCCCCCGACAGCGCGTCGATCCACCTTTCCACTGCCTCGCCGTTGCCCTGTTCGGCAAGCCAGTCCAGATAGGTGCGGTACGAGCGAGCGGGAACCGACAGCGATGTGTCGGCGGCGTAGAGCGAAAGCAGGTCGCGCACCAACAACGGCATGGACCAACCGTCGAAGAGAATGTGGTGATTGGTGACGATCAGGTGCGCGGAGTCCACACTCTCGCGAACCAGAACTGCACGAAGCAGCGGGGGCGCGCTCAGATCGAACGGCGTTGTGCGCTCGAGTCCCGCGACGGCGTGCGGATCACTGCCGAGCACCTCCCGCCATGGAGTCGTCACGGAATCGAGAACGAGCTGTGCTGCAACGCCGTTCGAGTCGTACACGAAGGCGGTCCGAAGTGCGGCGTGGCGCTCGAACAATCTCGCGAGCGACCGGTGAAGTCGTTCGCTGTCGACGATCCCGCCCAGGGAAAGAACGATTTGCCCGGTGTAGACATCGACGGTATCGGCGGTGAGGCTGGCGTGAAACTGGAATCCCGCTTGCAGCGGTGACAGCGACCAGATGTCCTCCAGGTAGCCGAACTGCTTCTCCCACAGTTCTATTTCGTCCTGCGACGCTGAGACCAGGGGAACGTCGGACGGTGTGAGACCGGCATGATCGCCAACGGAGGCGACAATCTTCTCCAGTTCGACGCGCCACGCCCGCGCAAGCTCCTCGACTGCACCGGGTTCGAAGATGCCTTCGGGGAAGGCAAATGTCGCCGAGAGGAACTCTCCTTGTGGTCCGTCCATGACGGCGGCATTGATGTCGATGGCGTGGCTGACCGCGAGATCGCTTCCACTGCCGTTGTTGAGATCGATTCCGGCATCGGGAATCCAGCCGGCTGCCCTTAGTTCACTGAACTCGGCGGTGGACATCTTGCCCAGATAGTTGAAACCGATCTGCGGCTCCGGACCGGTCAGCAACCCTGCGCGTCGGAGCAGCCCGTAACCGATCCCGGATCCCGGTGTGGCTCGCAGCTGTTCCTTGACGGATTTCACGACCGCAACTGCATCTTCTCCGAGTCCGGTGAGATCCATGCGGACCGGGTACGCCGCCGTGAACCAGCCGACGGTCCGGGACAGGTCCGAGCCGGGCAGCACGTCTTCGTCTCGTCCGTGGCCTTCGAGCGAAACGAGCACTCGCTGCGATCCGCTCCACGTGCGAAATGCCAGGGCCAGTGCGCTGAGTAATCCGTCGTTGACACCGGCCCGATAGTGCGACGGTACCGAGCGCAACAGGTGATCCGTCGTGTCATGGTCGATGTCGACCCGCACGCGGCGGAGGGACGATCCCCGGTCCCGGTCCGAATCGAGAGTTCGTGAACCGATGGGTGACACACCGGCGGCGACGATCTCGCGCCAATATTCGAGCTCCGCCGACGGTGTCACGTCGGCGAGTCCGTGCGACCAGCGGCGCAGCGAAGTCCCGACCGGCATCAATTCCGGAGTGGCACCGTGAATGATCTGTAGCCACACAGCGGCGAAGTCGGGAAGCAGAATCCGCCAGGAGACACCGTCGACGACAAGATGGTGGATGACGATGACCAATCGGCCCGAATCGTGCGCCGAATCGAGCCAGACGATCTGCGCAGTGACGCCGCGGTACGGATCGAGCCGCGAGGCGGCGTCTGAGGCCGCCGCGGTGAGGGCTTCCTCGAACTCCGAGGTACCGGGTTGCGCTTCGGTGACCGTTCGCCGAACCCACGTGTCGACGACACAACTGGGGGCGATGTCGAATCCGGAGTTGTCGGGCAGCAAGCGCGCGCGAAGAGCGTCATGTCGATCGACAACCACTTGAAGAGTCGCGGCGAGGCGCGAGAGATCAAGTCCGGCAGGAATACTGACCGACACTGCCTGATAGTAGGCATCGATGCTGCCCGCCATGCTCAACATCTTGGTTGCGATCGGGGTAAGGGGGACAAACCCCACTCCCCCACCCGGCAGTTCCTCGAGTGCAACGGATTCATCTGCCGGGAGCGCAATTTCGGCCAATCGAGCCACCGTCTTGCGTTCGAACACATCGCGCGGCGTGAAGACGACTCCGGCAGCTTTTGCGCGTGAGACGAGTGAGATCGCGACGATGCTGTCTCCGCCCAGCGCGAAGAACGAATCGTCGACACCGACTCGCTCGACGCCGAGGACAGACGCAGCGGCATCGGCGATGATGCGCTCAATCGGGCCGCTCGGCGCCCGGTAGTGCTGAGCCGCCGAACGAAGGTCAGGCTCCGGTAGTGCTCGGCGATCGACCTTTCCCGCCGGGGTCAGTGGTACTTCGGCAAGCGGTACCAGCTGGGAGGGAACCATGTGCGCGGGCAGGAATCGAGAGGCGTGTGCGGTCAGAGCCTCTTCGTCGAGGCTGTAACCCGGCTTGATCTTCACGTACGAGTACACGGTGCCGCGGGCCAGCGTCACGACGAAATCGACCGATTCATGTTGTGCAAGTACTGCGTCGATCTCACCGAGTTCGATCCGGAGTCCGTTGACCTGCACCTGAAAATCAGAGCGGCCGACATACTCGAGGGTGAGCTCCCTGCTCCAGCGCACTACGTCACCGGTACGGTACAACCGGGTTCCACCACCGAGGGGATCGGCGACAAAACTCGCAGCGGTCAGCGCCGAACGTGCGTGGTATCCCTGAGCCAATCCGGGGCCACCGAGATACAGTTCACCGGCCACCCCGACGGGCACGGGTCGCAACCAGCGGTCCAGAACCATCAGATGTGCGCCCTGAATGGGGGAACCGATCGTGATTGCATCATCAGACGACAGCGGAGGCGTCGTGGTGATGACGATGGTCGACTCGGTAGGGCCGTAGCTGTTGTAGAACCGGCAGATCGGGCCGAAGCGCCGAACCAGATCCGGCGGGCACACGTCGCCACCGACAACCACCGCTTCGAGATCCGGCAGACCTGTGGCGTCCACGGTGCTCAAAATTGCCGGCGCACTGATGATGTGGGTGACGCGCTCGCTGCGCAGCAGTTCGGTCAGTTCGTCGCCGCCGTAGACATCGGCCGGAGCGATGACCATCGTCGCCCCGGCACTGAACGCCTGGACCATCTCGAAGACGGACGCGTCGAAACTCGCCGAGGAGAATCGCAGAACGCGCGAATGCACGCCGACCCCGAGTTCGGGACGACCCCAGGCAGTGAAATCGACCAACGCATTGTGCGTGACGGCAACACCTTTCGGCGTACCGGTGGAACCGGACGTGTAGATCAGATACGCGGTGTGATCACTTCGCAGAGGCGCCGTGCGGGCGGCATCGTCGACAACGGACTCGTCACCGACATAGCTGAAACCGTCGATCGAGATCCAGTCCAGATCACCGGTCAGCGCCTGACGGACAGTCGAATCAGTGAGTCCCACAACGGCATTACTGTCGCTCACCATGTGAGCGATTCGCTCGATCGGGTACGTCGGATCAACCGGAACACACGCGGCGCCGGTCTTGGCAACGGACCACCACGCTATGACGGCATCGATCGATCGGGGTAGCGCGATCGCCACACCGTCACTGGGGCCGACTCCGCGTCGGACGAGTATTCGAGCAAGGACATTGGAACGTCGATCGAGTTCGCGGTAGGTGAGTTGCTCAGTACCGCAGCGCAGTGCGATCCCCTCCGGCGACGCCGTGACACCGCGGGCGAGAATCGAGGGCAGTGTCATCGGCTTCAACGCTGCCGATCCGCGTGCCGGGACTAGCGACATCCGCTCTGCTTCGCTCAGGATCTCGAGATCGAGAACGCGAGTGCCTGGCAGCGCTTGGTTGTACCGAGTCAGCAGGTCGACGTATCGGCGAACATGCACGCCTAGGTCATCCGCGTCGTACAGATGGGGATTGGCTTCGAAATCGATTCGCGGTGCCTCGCCCGAAGCACTCGGATAGATGTTGACCGACAGGTCTTCCACCGGACCCGTCGACAGCACGTGGAATCGACCGGTCACCGACCCAAGAACCACTTCGGGGTGAAAGTTCATGATGTTGATCGCGGGACCGAAGAATCCACGCTCGGCGCCGACGCCTCGATCACGTCTCATGTCTTCGGTGCGATATCGCTGATGCCTGAGCGCACCGGTCAGTTCCAGCTGGACTGCCGCGCTCAGTTCGGCAACCGTGGTCGTCGCAGTCACCGAGACTCGCAGCGGAACGACATTGGAGATCATTCCACCCGAACTACGAAGAACCTTGTTCGTTCGCGCGGTCACCGGCAAACTCAGGACGACGTCTTCGGTGCCGGTCACCCGGGCGAAGTAGAGCGCGAAGGCAGCCACCGCTGCCGCGGAAGAGAATCCGTCCGCGCTCACCACCGCACTCGCGCCGTCAACTGGTCGGCCGACCACGACCGCACCCGCCGTAGCGTCCATTCGCCTGCCGGCCAGGCTCCCCACTTCGGGAAGCTCTGCCGTCTTGGCTGCCCAGTAATCTCGATCCCTGACGAATCGCGGCGAGCGCTGATACGCGGCCTCGGTCGCGTACACGGAACCCAAATCATGCGCCGAGGATTCTCGGGCCTCGAGGCCGGCGACATCGGCTGAGTACAACTCCGCGATGCGTGTCATGAAGTTCATGGCGCCATAGCCGTCGAGGACCAGGTGATGGATTCGGCAGTACCAGAAGTGGCGGCTTACGCCCACGCGCAGGACGGCAGACTTCACCAATCGGTCGGTGAGAAGGTCAAAGGGGCGGGTGTACTCGTTCCGCATCCACTCGTGTGCAGCAGTTTCCGGCTCGAGCTCACTGCGCAGATCGACGACCTCGACGCTCTGGCTGAGCTCGGGATCGATCTGCTGAAAAGGTTCGCCATCCACCTCGAGCAGTTTCAGCATTCCGGAGCCGAACTCGTGCGCTGCTGTGACGCAGGCCTTTTCGAGCACCGCCGCGTCGAGGGACCCGTCGACGACGACGTACTGCGCGATCGTGATCGGCACATCACTGCGCAGTAGCTGGGCAAACCAGATTCCGCGTTGCGCGCTGGTCAGCGGAAAGGGCTCGAAACGTCGATCAGCATGCACAGCGTCGTTCTCTCATCTGCCGAAAAAAGTACCGACGGCCTGCGTCGATTGCTGTGGTCTTGCGGCGCGAAATGACCGAACCGGCTGCCACTCGACACAGTCCGCCGATTGATCAAAGATAGGGTTGCATAACCTACCCATTCCGTCAAATGGCAGCGCGAGGTTCCCGAGAAATTCCGCAAAGGATTCCGCGGGGTCTGTTTTTGCCGTTCAGGCCTGCAATCCGCGCGCCGCCTCGAGGTTCGGCGAATCATGCCCCGGATAGGCGTGAACAAGGGCAGTAGCAAGCTTGGGCACCGCGTGGGTGAGCGAATGCTCGGCGCTATGCGCGATCGCATGGGCTTCGGCAAGGGTTGCCCGGGGATCGATGTCGAGTTCTGCATCGGCATGCAGTCGGTGCCCGATCCACCGCATCTTCAAATCACGTACGCCGAGCACCCCGGGCTCGCGCTGTAGCGCATGTTCGGCATCGTCCAACAACTCCGGTTCGACACCGTCCATCAGCCGCCGGAAGACGTCTCGTGCCGCGGTCCGCAGCACGGCCACGATCGCCACTGTGATGACAAGACCGATGATCGGATCTGCCAACGGGAACCCCAGAGCGACTCCCCCAGCTCCCAGAAGGACTGCGAGCGAGGTGAATCCATCTGTCCGAGCATGCAGTCCGTCAGCGACCAGTGCAGCTGAGCCGATCTGCCTTCCGACTCGGATCCGATACAACGCCACGAGTTCATTGCCGATGAATCCGATCAACCCTGCCGCAGCTACCCAACCGAGATGCTCGATCTCTACCGGATTGATCAATCGCCGTACCGCCTCCACACCGGCAATCACCGCCGACAGCGCGATCATCGCAAGCACGAACAATCCGGCCAGGTCCTCTGCACGCCCGAAACCGTAGGTATAGCGCCTGGTCGCAGCTCGCCGACCGAGTGCAAACGCAATCCAGAGTGGAACTGCCGTAAGCGCATCGGAGAAGTTGTGAATGGTGTCCGCCAGCAGGGCCACCGAACCCGAAATTGCCACGATTGCAACCTGAGCCACCGCGGTGACACCGAGAGCGACAAGACTGATCTTGACCGCCCGGATGCCGATCTCACTCGATTCCAGTGCATCGTCGACGCTGTCCGCGGCGTCATGACTGTGCGGAGAGAACGCTTCCCTGACTGCCGATCGAAATCCCTTCGGCCCGTATCCGTGTCCATGACCGTGACCGTGACCATGACCATGGGATGTTCTGGGCTCGTGCGTCATGACGCACCTTCTTCTCGATCGGTCCGCTCGGCCTTCGCGGAGCGCTCCGGGTGAATCTCCCGAAGCTCACCCTCACTACGGTGATGGCCCGGCAACCCGGGACCGGCATGCTCGGCATTGAACACCGCATCCGTAACCAGTTGGCGCACATGGTCGTTCTCGAGACGATAGAAGACCGTCGTACCGTCACGGCGCGTTCGGACCAACCTCGCCATGCGCAGCTTTGCCAGGTGCTGCGACACCGAAGGCGCCGGCTTGCCGACGCGTTCTGCCAGTTCGTTCACCGAGCACTCTCGGTCGACCAACGCCCACAACACCTGCACACGGGTTGCGTCGGCCAGCATGCGGAACACCTCCACCACGAGGTCGACTTGATCATCGGGAAGTTTTCGGCGACAAACACCACTATCTGCGTTCATACGTAGATAGTAGATCATCAGAGGTTCGAAGATGACCTCTCCTCGATTCACCAGTTGTGCAAAGCTTGGCGGCAAAGCACTTCTCCACTCGCAGACAGGGAGACAACAGAGATGAGTCCTGACGACTGGAACGCCGGCATCATTGCGGAATTCCGCGCGAACGAAGGCAAAGTTGGCGGACCTTTCGAAGGTGCGCCCATGGTGTTGGTCCATCACACGGGACGCAAGTCGGGACGCGAGTTCGTGAGCCCGATGATGTATCTGGCAGACGAGCAGGATCCGAACACCGTTTATGTCTTCGCGTCGAAGGCCGGCGCCCCGACCAACCCCGACTGGTACTACAACCTTGTTGCCGCTGACCAGGCCGAGGTCGAGGTCGGCACCGAAACGTATCCGGTCTCCGTCAGCGAAGTAACCGGCGAGAAGCGCGACCGAATCTACGACGAACAGGCCAGCCGATATCCCGGATTTGCCGAATACGCGGAGAAGACAGCCGGAATCCGCACCATCCCGGTTGTGGCACTGACTCGCGTGTAAATCCTACGATGCGCCGCCCTGCCGTTTCCATCACGAAACGGCAGGGGTCGTTCGAAACGGAATCACGACACTGACGACGCTTTCACGTCAGCCTTCGCATGCCGTCCGAGCAGCACGTATCCCACCCAGGATCCGACAACCACCGTCGCCGCGAGCGCTTGCACAAGGCCTTCGATACTCACTGGATAGAACACACCGGTGATGTAGTGCGAGATGAATCCGGTGGACGGCAATTCCGCGATTCCGGCCATCCGGCGGGCCCAATTCTCGAGATTGGTCAGCGGGCAGTCATATCCGACCGCTATCGAGCCGGCTCCCCAGACAACCGCAACAAGATGGAATGCAATGGTACGACGCCACTTCCACGCCACGAATCCACCCAGCACCACATAGAGAACAAACCCGAAGTGGACGAACACCGTCACTACTTCGATGAGCCGATACACCATCGTCGTCTCCGCTCGTGGCGCGGAAGTCCCGCAACAACCAGACTATTCCGATGTTAGTCCCCGTAGCGGCGATCTACCCGGTGTATGCAGCCGTCGTGCGGGCAGCGGCGGCGCGGGCGGCATCCGGGTCGTCGCCCGATGCGATTGCGGCAGCGGCCCATGATTCGCTGCTTCCCGCGATGAATGCCTTGGCCTCGTCACTCGCCGACCATTCGGGTGTCTCGAGCGGCGTCGCAATCCCGAGTTCCACGTGTCGAGCCAACCCGAGCAATCCCAAGTCCCAGCCGACGCCGACGGCGCCAGGACCGTACTCGGCCCACCGATCCGGCTCGACGTCTGCGGCGTGTTCGAAGTCGAACAGTGTTGCACTGCCGTCTTTTGTTGCACTGCCGTCTTTTTCGGTGAGGTCCACCGTCACATAGCTCACGTCACCGCCGTATTCCCAGGTGATGCGGAGGGTTCGCGGAGCATCACACACCAGAATTTCGCCGCCGGCGTTGCCGTCGAGTTGGTAGCGCCCGCCGATCCGAGCCTCGCCCGACACCGGCATGAACCACAGCGGGATGCGGTCGAACTCGGTGACCGCCGCCCACACCGTGCCGATGGGTGCCGCGAGCGACCGCGACATGCGGAGCGTGCGTGTTTTCCCTTCGTCACCGCCGAACGGGCTCAGTTCTCGCGCCACCAACTGCAACGAATCAACTGCCTTGTCGACCATGAGGCTCCTCGGTTCGAGCGAAACTTTCAGCTCAGTCGCTGCTGTAGATGTACTGATACTTCTTCTCCAGCGGCGCTCTTGCCGATCGCCTTGCAGAGTGCCACGCGCAGCGGAAGCCAGTGAGGTCCGTCGCCGGAGGGCATCAGCGTCGCCTCGAAGGGATGCTCACCATCGAGGGTCCCCACCACTTTGACAGCGCGTCTGGTTCCCAGAAGTTCCGCCGAGCCGGGCACGGTCAAGAACATTGCGAACGCCCCGTCTTTCTCGATGGGTGAGGTGAACGAGTAGTCGAGCGGTTGTGGAGTCTTGTCAGTGGCCATGTCGCGTCACTACTGAGCGGCGAGCAGGACGTCGGTGTCGAAACACGTGTGAGTGCCTGTGTGGCATGCGGCGCCCTCCTGATCGACGATCAGCAAGACGGAATCGCCGTCACAATCAAGGCGCACCTCGTGTACGTACTGGGTGTGCCCGGAGGTCTCCCCCTTGACCCAGTACTGCTGCCGCGAGCGCGAATAGTACGTCCCCTTACGGGTTTCCAGTGTTCGCGCGAGCGCTTCGTCGTCCATCCACGCGACCATCAGCACATCACCGGTCGACTTCTCCTGCGCAACCGCGCTGAACAGTCCGGCGTCGTTTCGCTTCAGCTTCGCCGCGATTGCGGGATCAAGGCTCATATGACGTTTATACCTTCCACCTGTGACTTCCGTGGAATTCCCCTGCACGGCCGCCCTAGAATGGAAGTTCCTTCGCCGTCACCGTGGAAGAAGATCCGACATGAACCATCAGCATCATGACGGTCCGCACCCGGAGTACACCTGCCATCTCGCGAACCCGAGTACCGATCGCGTCCGAACCCGCCACATCGTTCTCGGCATCGGCCCAGGTACTACCAGCAAGAATGTACTCAGCTACGCACTGACGCTTGCCGCCAAGGAGGATTCAGCCCTCCACGTCGTTCACTGCATCACGTCCGAGGACCTGCCTGTCGAAACCGACTCACCACAATTCGAAACACGCCTGCACGACGAGATGGCGGCGCAACGCGAGCAGACAACCTCGACACTCGCCTCACACACCGACGTCTGGACGTACGACTGCACCTACGGAGATCCAGCCGGTGTCATCCTCGCGACAGCGGACAAGTACGACGCCTTCACCATCGTGATCGGCTCACCGCGAAAAGGCGCTGCCTCCGCGGTGAGCCAACTGATTCACAGTTCGGTCTCTTCCCGGCTGAACCGGCAGAACCGCTATCCCGTGATATCGGTTCCCGCCGGCGTCAGATCAGCCAGATAGCCGAACATCGGCACGTGTCCGCCTAGACGATCGAATAGTCGTCGAGCGGAAAGCGTTTCGCTTCGATGAAAGCGTTGCGTGTCGACGTGGGCCGCAGGATCGCAGCCTCACCGTGCTGATTGAAGTAATAGCTTCGCGCGGTCTGGCAACTGCCGCCGTAGAAGACGGAGTCCGCCAAGTTCTCTGTCATCCGGTCGAGGAACTCGGCGTTGGCAGTTTCGGTGACCTCGAATGTTTCCGCGCCGCGCCGTTTCACCTCGCCGAACAGTCGATCCATGTGCTGCATCTGGGATTCGATCGTCGTGAAGTAGGACAAACCGCTGTACGAGTAGGGACTGGCGAGCGTGAGGAAATTGGGAAAGTAAGGAACCGCGACGCCTTCGTAAGCCTGGAAACGGTTGTCACGCCACCACTTACCGAGGTTTCTGCCCTCGCGCCCGATAACCTCGATGGCCGGAAAGTTCACGTCCCAGAGGTTGAAGCCTGTTGCCAGCAGCAAGGTGTCGATCTCGGTCTTGCGGCCGTCGGCCGTGACGATTCCGTCGGCAGCAATGTGGTCGATCGACGTCGTTTCGAGATGCACGTTGTCTTTGGTGAACGTACGGAAGTAGCTGTTGGAGAACGTGGGCCGCTTGCACCCGAAGTCGTAGTCCGGTGTGAGTTGCTTGCGCAGGGTCGCATCTCGGACCTGGGACCGCAGGAATGCGCGCGATGCGGCCGACGCACCCTTGTTCAACAGTTTGACCTGCTTGTAATGCAGGACTGCGCTGACCATGATCATTTCGAGAATCGACGAACTGACGGCGCGGGCGATTCGCTGTGTGAGCGGAATGCGCGAGAACAGCTTCTGCACTGCATGCGGGATGGGGACGTCGATCTTGGGTACCACCCAGATCGGCGTGCGCTGGTAGACGGTCAACTCTGCGGCCTGACGTGCCACCTCGGGAATCAACTGCACAGCGGTAGCACCGGTTCCGATGATTGCGGTCTTGGTGCCGGACAGATCGTAGGAATCGTCCCAGGCAGTGGTGTGAATGATCTTGCCGGCGAAGTCGTCGATACCGGAGATGTCCGGCCGATGCGGTTGCGACAGGAAACCCGTCGCAGTCAGGAGGTACTTGGTAGTGATGTCCGGCGCCCCCTCGACGGATACGACCCAGTGCGAGGAATCCTCGTCCCAGCGGGCTCCGTCCACCACGGCACCGAACGTCATGTGCTTGCGCAGGTCGTATTTGTCTGCGACGTGATCGGCGTACTTCTTGAGTTCGGCGCCCGGCGCAAAGAGCCTGGACCAGTTCGGATTGGGCTCGAACGAATACGAGTACGTGACCGACGCGATGTCGACAGCCAACCCGGGATAGCGGTTGACGTGCCACGTTCCACCCAAATCATCCTCGCGCTCGAGGATGGCCAGCTTGTTCAGGCCCAGCCGCTTGAGTTGAATGGCCGCACCCATTCCGCCGAAGCCCGCCCCCACCACTACTGCGTCGTACTGCAATGCCATCGGAGAATCCCTCTCATGAACTACGCACTCATGAACTGCACATCAGAAAATGACATGCCATTCCGTTATGGAGAACGGTATCATTCCTGACGTGACGAAGGCCATGACCAGAGCGGAACGAAAAAAGGCGGAATTACGCCGCGAGATCATCGACGCATCGTTCGAGTGCTTCGCCGAGCGCGGCTATCACGCAACCGGAATTGCCGACATCGCAACAACTCTCGGAATCGGCCACGGGACCTTCTACCGGTACTTCGAGAACAAGCGCGACATCATCGACCACGTCATCGACGACCTGATCGCCAAGATCATCCGCGCACTGGCCACCGAGAATTCACCTGACGCAGCAAGCACTCTGGACGAGTACCGCGCTCAAGTGGGACGGATCGCCGAAGCACTCCCCCGCATCTTCTTCGACGACCCACGCATTCCGCGGGTGCTGCTTTTCGAGACGACGGGCGTCGACGCCGATCTCACCGGCCGGATGCTCGATCTACTCGATCAGTCGGCATCGTTGACAGCGGCGTACCTGCACCACGGAGTCGAATGCGGCTATCTACGCGCCGACCTCGACGTCGACAACACTGCACAGGCCGTCAACGGCATGATGCTGGCAAGTGCGATTCAAGGATTGCGAGCCGATTCGTCCGTCGACTGCACGGCATTGAACCAGGCCATCAGCCGCCTCATGTTCGACGGAATCCGCGCCGAGAACGCCTAGCGAACGACGATTCCCTCGGCACGCATCGCATCCTTGACCTGCGGGATGCTCAGATCGCCGAAGTGGAAGACGCTTGCTGCGAGAACTGCGTCCGCGCCCGCTTCGACAGCCGGGGCGAAGTGCTCGACCAGGCCGGCGCCGCCACTCGCGATCACCGGTACGTGGACCGCTGCACGGACAGCGCGGATCATCAGCAGGTCGAAGCCGGCCTTGGTGCCGTCGGCATCCATCGAGTTCAGCAGGATCTCCCCCACTCCCAACTCCGCGCCACGCTCGGCCCACTCCACCGCGTCGATCCCGGTGCCGCGTTTGCCTCCGTGTGTGGTGACCTCCCAGCCCGACGGAGTATCCGGCTGCCCCTGGGGAACGGTGCGGGCATCGACCGAGAGGACGATGCACTGCGAGCCGAAACGCTCACTCAGTTCCTTGAGCAGTTCTGGGCGCGCGATCGCCGCGGTATTGACGCTGACCTTGTCGGCACCGGCACGCAGCAGACGATCGACGTCCGCGACCGTGCGCACTCCGCCGCCGACGGTCAGAGGAATGAAAACCTGCTCGGCAGTGCGACTTACGACGTCGAGCATCGTGCCGCGATCCGACGTGGAGGCGGTCACGTCCAGGAAGGTCAGTTCGTCGGCGCCCTGAGCGTCGTACGCTGCCGCGAGTTCCACCGGATCTCCGGCGTCGCGAAGATTCTCGAAATTGACACCCTTGACCACTCGTCCGGCGTCGACGTCGAGGCACGGAATCACACGAACTGCGAGGGTCATGACTGTGGTCCTCCTGAGGACGAAGCGCGCGGATCACCGAGCGCGTTGAGGATATCGAGAATCTCACCGTGGATGCCCGGAGCGGCGGCGAGCACCGACTCCGATTCTACGGTCCACGGATTGCCGGCCAGATCGGTGACCACCCCGCCCGCACCGCGAACGAGTGCGACCCCGGCCGCGTTGTCCCACGCGTTGCGGCCGTAGACGATCGCACCGCCTAGGATTCCGGCCGCGGTGAAGGCCAGATCGACTCCGGTGGAGCCGTGTATCCGGATCCGCGAAGACACCTTGCTGATCTCGGCGAGCAGGTCGAGTCGGAAGCTACCGGGGATCCGGCCACGACTGTTGACGTTGAGTGCGCCCAAGCCGACGATCGACGACGCCAGATCGGTCGGCTCCAGTGGCGGCACGGCGATTCCGTTGACCAACAACGGACCGCCCGCGCGAGTGGCGTACGTGTGACCGATCAACGGAAGCCAGGTCAATCCGAGCACCGGGACACCGTCGTCGAGCAGCGCCAACAGCGTTCCGGCAGTAGGCAATCCGGCCGAGTAATTGAAAGTGCCGTCGACGGGGTCGAGAACCCAGACAAGTCCCGAACCGACGTCGGGGCCACCGAATTCCTCGCCGTGCACCTCGATGCCGGTCTGCTCGAACAACTCCGCGCTCAACCGCTTCTCCAGCGCGAGATCGACCTCGGTGGCAAAATCGCCCCAACCCTTGCGGACCGCGCTCGGGGCACCGACACCGGAGACGAACTGATCGTGGACGCCGTCGAGAAGCCGACCCGCAATCGCGAGAAGTTCGTCGAGGTCACGCGTCGGAGTCATCTGGAAAATCTATCCGGAAACTGCTGCCAGTGCTTCGGGGAGAGTGAAGCGACCCGCGTAGAGCGCCTTGCCGACGATCGCGCCTTCGACACCCTGATCTACCAGGCTGGAAATAGCGAGGAGATCCTCGATGGTCGACACACCGCCGGAGGCGACGACGTGCGCGTCGGTGACCGCGCAGACCTGGCTGAGAAGTTCGAGATTGGGCCCGGTGAGCGTGCCGTCCTTGGAGACGTCGGTGACGACGTAACGGGTGCAGCCGTCACGGTCCAAACGCGCGAGGGTCTCCCACAGATCCCCGCCGTCGGTGACCCAGCCGCGACCACGGGTGCGGTACTGGCCGTCGACGAGACGAACATCGAGGCCGACGGCGATCTTGTCGCCGTACTTGGCCAAGGCACGTGCACACCACTCGGGATCTTCGATTGCGGCGGTACCGAGGTTCACGCGAGCACAGCCGGTGGCCAGCGCAGCTTCCAGGGAGGCGTCGTCGCGGATTCCTCCGGAGAGTTCCACCTTGACCGTCAGGTCCCCGATGACGCCGGCCAGCAGTTCGCTGTTCGATCCACGCCCGAAAGCGGCGTCGAGGTCGACGAGGTGCACCCATTCGGCACCGTCGTTCTGCCAGGCAAGAGCGGCGTCGCGGGGCGACCCGTAACCGGTCTCACTTCCCGCCTCTCCTTGCACGAGGCGAACAGCTTCACCGTTGACGACATCTACAGCAGGCAAAAGGACCAGGCTCACGTGCGGTAACCCTAGTAGGTCAGGACCTCGAACCGTCCTCCGGGTCACCGAACGCTTTTCGGGTCATCCGCTTGGATACGACGCCCATTGCCGCAATCGCGGCGACGACCCCCACGAGACCGATCACGAGGCCGACGCCCGGCGATGGTTTGAGCACAACGATGACGACCGTGGCGACCGCCAGCGCAGCCACCGCGGCGCCGAGCGAGAACAACGCCAGACGAGCGAGGGAGAAATCGTCGCCGCGGTTCGGTCCGGGTCCCCCGGTCACAAACTCTGCACCCAATTGCTCAGCAACTCGGCGCCTGCATCGCCGGACTTCTCGGGGTGGAACTGCGTCGCGGACAACGCACCGTTCTCGACGGCAGCGAGGAACTTTCCACCGTGATCGGCCCACGTCAGCTTCGGGGGCGCAATGTGCTCGGACGGCGCGAGTTCCCAACTCTGCACGCCGTACGAGTGGACGAAGTAGAAGCGGGTATCGGCGTCGATACCCTTGAACAGGGTGCTGGACTCCGGAGCCTCCACGGTGTTCCAGCCCATGTGCGGCAGGACCTCTGCTTGCAGCCTCTCGACGGTGCCGGGCCATTCGCCGCAGCCCTCCGCCTCGACACCGAATTCGACCCCCCGGTCGAACAGAATCTGCATGCCGACGCAGATGCCCAGCACCGGTCGGCCACCGGCCAGGCGTCTGCCGATGATTCGGTCACCCTGGACTGCACGCAGACCTTCCATGCAGGCCGCGAACGCGCCGACGCCGGGCACCACCAGACCGTCCGCCGCCAGTGCCACCTTCATGTCGTTGGTCACCTCCACCTGCGCCCCGGTGCGCGCCAAGGCGCGAGTGGCCGAATGCAGGTTGCCGGAGCCGTAATCGAGTACAGCAATCGTGGAAGCGCTCATGCCCCAACTCTATCGGGCAACCCTGGCGCCGATCACTTTGCCGCCCGCGGCCAGTGCCGGGAGGAGGGCAACAACTACCGCGGACACCGCGAACACCCACGCATAGCCGGCTGCAGTAGCCACGAATCCCAACGCCAGCGCTCCGATTCCGGTGCCGGCGTCGTAGCCGATGTTCCAGATCGCGCTCGCGGATCCGAATTGCCTCGGGCCGGCAGCCTGAAACGCCATGACCAACGATTCGTTCTGCACCGCACCGAACCCGAGCCCGAAAAGGACCGCCGCGCAGAACAAGACCGGCGTCGAACCGCCGTCCACGTTGATCGCGAACAGCACCAATCCGATGGTCGACGACGCCAATGCCGGTGCGAGTGTCCGACCACTGCCGAGACGATCGGCGATCAGTCCCGCCGAGTACCGGCCGACCAACATCGACCCACTGGCCGTCGCCAACACCACACCTGCAACGGCCGCACGCTCCGAAATTGCGATCGGCAGCAGCGACGACAATCCGCCGAACGACGCGGACACGCACGCCAAAGCGAGCACCGGAACCAAGACTGCGAACACGCTCAACCGAGCGGATTCCCCGGTGGGCTGGGCGAAGATCTTCGGTAACCGGGCGATGGCCACCAGTGCGAGTGCCGGGATCAGCGCACCGAGAACGAATACCGGTGTCGCCGACCACCGCTCCATGAGCGCAAGCCCCAGCGGCAGCCCAGCCATCTGCGACGCTGCGATCGCGATCCCCTGAGCGCCCGTGGCACGGCCGAGAATTCGCTTGGGCGCCAACTCCGCCACCAGTGCACTCCCGGCCACCGTCAGCATGCCGAAACCGATGCCACGCACAGCCGAAACGGCCAGGACAGGACCGGCGTCGGCCGAGATCAAGAGCACCAACGACGGCGGACCGAGGAGCAGACACCCGACCGCAAGCACGCGCCGGTAACCCTGCGTCCGCAACAACCGAGGCACGAGCAGTTGGGTCAAGACCGTGGCCGCCATGAAGACACCGGTCACCGATCCGGCAAGCGCATCCGATCCACCGGACTGCGCAACCAGCAACGGCACCACCGGCAACAGCAACGACCAGCCGCCGAAAGCTGCTGCCGCCATGATCAGGACACCGACCATGCCCGGAGTACGAAGCAACCCCGGACCCGCCTCTTTCCCCGTCACAGACGCAGTAACTCTTCGCGTCACAGACGCAGTGCGCCCGCTACCGCGGCCAGAACCGCCATCGCGAGGAGGATTCCCGACGCCAGCTTGTTGACCTTGAACATCGAGTAGGCGCCGCCCACAGCAATTCCCGCACCGATGAACAGCAGATAGGTGAAGAGGACGCTCACAGTGTGCCCTTCGTCGACGGCACGCCGCTCACGCGCGGATCCGGCTCGACCGCCTCGCGCAGAGCGCGCGCAACGGCCTTGTACTCGGCCTCGGTGATGTGGTGCTGATCGCGACCGTACAGAACCCGAACGTGCAGTGCGATACGCGCATTCAAGGCGATCGACTCGAACACGTGACGATTGATCACCGCGTGATACGGCACGCCCGGGTACCCGCCGATGACGGAATGCACCATGTAGTCGGGCTCGCCGGTGTGCACGCAGTACGGGCGACCGGAGACGTCGACCGACGCGTGCGCCAGCGTTTCGTCCATCGGGATGAAGGCGTCACCGAAACGACGGATGCCCTTCTTGTCGCCGAGAGCCTGGCCGAGCGCCTGGCCGAACACGATCGCGGTGTCCTCGACGGTGTGGTGAGCGTCGATCTCGACGTCACCCTTCGCCTTGACGTCGAGATCGAAGCTGGCGTGCGTACCCAACGCGTTGAGCATGTGGTCGAAGAACGGAACGCCGGTGGAGACGTCGACGATGCCGGTCCCGTCCAGATTCAGTTCGACGACGATGCTTGATTCCCGAGTTGTCCGTTCGATCCGCGCGATGCGATCGCTCATGCCGTCTCTCCTGAATTCGTGTCGACCAGCTGGGTGCCTGCGATCTCGTCGCTGGCCTTGATGAACGCGTCGTTCTCGGCCTCGAGCCCCACGGTGGCCCGCAGATACCCGGGGATGCCGATGTCGCGGATGAGAACTCCGCGGTCGAGGTATTCCTTCCACGCCTGCGCACTGTCGGTGAACTGACCGAACAAGATGAAGTTCGCGTCGCTGGGAATCACTCTGAAACCGGTGTCCGCCAGTGCCTTCGACACCCGATCACGCTCGGCCGACAGGGCATGGACGCTGCCGAGGGTCTCGTCGGCGTGACGCAGGGCCGCGCGCGCCGCCGCCTGCGTGACCACCGACAGGTGATACGGCAAGCGCACCAACAACAGTGCGTCGATGAACGCGGGCGCGGCGGCGAGGTAGCCGAGTCGGCCACCGGCAAACGCGAAAGCCTTGCTCATGGTGCGGGTGACAACCAGCTTGGCCGGGAACTCGTCGATCAGCGTCATCGCACTCGGCGCAGCAGAGAACTCCGCGTACGCCTCGTCGACGATCACGATGCCCGGCGCCACGTCGAGGATGCGTCGCAGTTCCGCGATGCCGACGCTGTGTCCGGTCGGGTTGTTGGGGCTGGTCACGAACACGACATCGGGCCGACGTTCACCGATTACGGTGACGGCAGCATCCACGTCGAGTGCGAAATCGTCCCGACGGAAGACCTCGACCCACTCGGTATCGGTACCGTCGGCGATGATCGGGTGCATGGAGTACGAGGGCACAAATCCCATCGCGCTACGTCCCGGACCTGCGAACGCCTGCAACAACTGCTGCAGAATCTCGTTCGATCCGTTTGCCGCCCAGAGGTTGTCGACGGTGACCGGCACTCCCGTCTGCTTCGACAGGTACGCAGCGAGATCCGTCCGCAGAGCCACGGCATCGCGGTCGGGGTAGCGGTGCAGTTCTTTCGCGGCCTCGCGCACGGACTCGGCGACGTCGTCGATGAGCGCCTGCGTCGGCGGATGCGGGTTCTCGTTGGTGTTCAGCTGAACCGGAACCGTCAACTGCGGCGCGCCGTACGCCGACTTGCCACGCAGGTTCTCACGAATCGGAAGTGCGTCGACCGAAATCGATCCTCCAGGAGCACTATTCATCGCAGAGCTACTCATCGCAACGCCTCGAATCGCAGGCGCACAGCTTCACCGTGCGCGGGCAGGTCCTCGGCATTGGCAAGCGTGATGACGTGTCCGGCAACATCTTTCAGAGCCGACTCGGAGTAGTCGATCACGTGGATCCCACGAAGGAACGTCTGCACACTCAGACCGGAAGAGTGACGCGCACACCCAGCCGTCGGCAGAACATGGTTGGAGCCGGCGCAGTAGTCGCCGAGGCTGACCGGCGCCCATGGGCCGACGAACACGGCACCAGCACTGGTGACCTGAGCTGCGACACCGGTTGCGTCCTCGGTCTGGATCTCGAGGTGCTCGGCCGCATAGGCGTTGACGACGCGCAGACCGGCGGAAACATCGGAGACCAGCACGGTGCCCGACTGACTGCCGGTCAGTGCAGTAGTGACGCGCTCGCGGTGCTTGGTGATCTCGAGCTGCGCGGCCAGAGCTTTGTCGACAGCGTCGGCCAATTCGACGCTGGTGGTGACGAGGACGCTGGCAGCCATGACGTCGTGCTCGGCTTGGCTGATGAGATCGGCGGCAACGTGAACCGGATCAGCCGTGTGGTCGGCGAGGATCGCGATCTCGGTGGGTCCGGCCTCGGCGTCGATGCCGACCAGGCCACGGCACAGACGCTTGGCGGCGGTGACGTAGATGTTGCCGGGACCGGTGATCAGGTCTACCGGCACCAACTCGGAGCCATCGGTATCGGTTCCGCCATAAGTCAACAGGGCGACGCCCTGGCCGCCGCCGACAGCCCACACCTCGTCGACGCCGAGCATGGCTGCCGCGGCAAGGATCGTGGGGTGCGGCAACCCACCGAAATCAGCTTGAGGGGGCGAGGCGACTACGAGCGATCCGACGCCGGCAGTCTGAGCCGGGACGACGTTCATGACAACGCTCGACGGGTACACGGCATTGCCGCCGGGGACGTACAGCCCGACGCGCTCGACCGGAACCCACCGCTCGGTGACCGTGCCGCCGGGGACCACCTCAGTGACGGTGTCCCTACGACGCTGATCGGCGTGCACCTTGCGGGTGCGCTCGATCGCAACCTCGAGGGCTTCCTTGACGGCCGGGTCGAGTTCACGAAGTGCGCGCTCGAGCTCTGCAGCCGGAACCCGCACCGAAGACGGACGAACACCGTCGAACTTCTCGCCGAATTCGAGCGCGGCTTCTGCACCGCGATCACGAACGGCTTCGACCATCGGGCGAACCTGATGCAGTACCGCGTCCACATCCACTCCACCTCGGGGAAGCGCGGCGCGAAGTTCGGCCGTGGATGGGGTACGACCACGCAGGTCGGTGCGGGCAAGCATGAGAGTTCCTCTCGTACGCAAACGGGGTGCCTGTGCAAGCGGGCGCAAACCGTCCGGCATTACAGGCCTGAACAACGGGCCCGAAACACAGAACTGACGTCAATTATCCAGGATAGGCGCACCCCATTTTTCACCGGTCCACCTGCGACGCTCACTGCAGGTCCGGCGCCCGCCGCCTGGCAAGTTCGATCAGCTCGTCCCTTCGAGGTGTTGCCACCGAGATTTCACGGCCGTCATGCAGACGAAAGCGGACCCCGTCGCCGGGAGACGCGAGAATTACCCGCATCCCAGGGCCGGTCATCCGATAACCGATCCCGGAGCCCATCCCGATATGGACCGGAGTTGCCGACACAACTTCGTCCCACCGAAAAACCTGACGCAGCCCTGGAGACAGCGCGATCGTCAGCCGTTCGGCGTCTGTGGTGATGATCACGCGCACCTTCCACATGTACGTGGCCAACCCGAAGCAAAGGGTTGCGGACAACACAGCCCCGACGTAGCCCGCCGGGTCGCGTTGCACGATCACCGCGAACCCGCAGACAATCACCAAGATAATTCCGAGGACGACGCACAATGCGACCGTCGACCGCCGCAGTAGTGGGCTCAGCGGAATGGACTCGTGAACTTCGTGCACAGCACCCCCGCCTCGATCGCCGACAACCCCACCCCCGAGGAACGAGACCGGGAACACGACCATCCCATTACTCCCGCTTTTATAACAAATACGTCACGCACAGATAGGGTCCAAAGTCGTGACAGACAGTGACGTGGCCACGACCGCACCTCCGGCCTTGCCGACCCCCGAGCGATCCAGCGGACCGAACCGAGCGCGGATCGTTGCGATTGTCGCATCGATCCTCGGCATAGTTTTATGCGGATCGGTTCCGTTCCTGCCGATCGAACAGGACACCGCCGCTGTCAACTGGCCGCAGTCCGGATCGACGGCGAGCGTCGAGGCGCCATTGGTCTCGTACACACCGCTGCGTATGGAGGCATCGATTCCGTGCGCGTCGATCAACGAGTTGACCGCCGCCGGCGGAACACTCGTCTCGACTGCTCCCCCGGGTGCCGCCGACGCGCGGCGCTACGGATTTGTCGCCACGGTCTCCCCCGAATCCGCTGACGCCCCCGCCCGGGTGGACGTGGTCCTACGCGATCAAGTGTTGCTCTCGACGCCGGTCGCTGATCTGCCGAGTGGATGCGCGCTCACACTGTCAGCCGAGCCGACCCGAACCACCTTCAGCGCCACCGGTTCCGAACCGCGCGTCATCGAGGGCGACAGCCGGCCACAGGTGGTCGGCGTCTTCAGTGACCTCGATTCGGCAGCAGCCGGTTTGAACGTCTCGATCGAGACAGACTCTCGCTTCACGTCGAGCCCGTCGATGATCAAAACCCTCGCCATGATTCTCGGGGCGCTCACGGCTGTCGTTTCCCTCTTCGCTCTGCACCGTCTCGACAACCGCGACGGCCGGGGCACACGCAAATTCCTGCCCGCCCGATGGTGGAAGTTCACCGTCCTCGACGGCGTCGTGGTCGGAACTCTGGTGCTGTGGCATTTCATCGGCGCTACCACGACCGACGACGGCTACCAGTTCACGATGGCCAGGGCGTCCGAGCAATCCGGCTACATGTCCAACTACTTCCGGTGGTTCGCAGTCCCCGAAACCCCGTTCGGGACTCCGTACTACAACATCCTCGGACTCCTGGCGCACGTCAGCACTGCAAGCCCCTGGGTGCGCCTGCCTGCTCTGCTGGCGGGCATCATCACCTGGCTCGTCATCAGTCGGGAGGTCGCGCCTCGACTCGGCGCCGCAATCCGCGGAAACCGGCTCGCCCTCTGGACCGGTGCGCTCGTCTTCCTCGCATTCTGGCTTCCCTTCAACAACGGACTTCGCCCCGAACCGATCGTCGCTCTCGGCGTCCTGCTGACGTGGTGCTCGATCGAACGCGCCGTCGCGACGAGACGCCTTCTACCGGTCGCTGTCGCGATTCTGATCGCCGGATTCACCTTGACTGCCGGGCCCTCCGGCCTCATCTGCTTCGCCGCACTCATCGCCGGCATACGCCCGATCATGCGCATCATCATCGAACGTGCGCGCACCACCGGTTATGTCGCAGCTGTCGGGCCACTGTTGGCTGCCGGACTCTCGATCCTCATCCCCGCGTTCGGCGATCAGAGTCTGGCCGCCGTCATCGAGATGCAACGCGTCCACTCGATCTCGCCGAATCAGCCCTGGTTCGACGAGTACCTCCGCTATCAGTACCTCTTCAACATCTCCGTCGACGGTTCCCTGACCCGCAGATTCGGTGTGTTCGTCATGGTTCTGTGCCTTGGCGTCTGCACCGCGATGATGCTGCGCAAGGGCGGTCGGATTCCCGGTCTGGCCGCCGGTCCGTCACGCCGCGTCGTGGGGCTGACGATCGGCGCACTGCCACTGCTGATGTTCTCGCCGACCAAGTGGACCCACCACTTCGGAATCTTTGCCGGACTCACCGCCGTTCTGGCGATGATGACGGCCGTCGCCGTGGGAACGAAACTCCTACGCTCGCCGCGCAATCGGGCCCTCTTCGCGGCGGCAGTCCTGTTCCTGCTGGCGGTCGCGTTCACCGGCAGCAACAGCTATTACTACGTGTCCAGCTACAGCGTTCCGTGGTGGGACAAGCCGGTGTCGATCGGCGGACTCGGTGCGAGCACCGTCCTCCTCGGGCTGACCGTGCTGATGCTCGGCGTCGCCGCGTGGTACTTCTTCCGTGAGCCGTACACCGCCGGGAAGGAACCGTCCGCGAAGCACGCTCGACTGCTTGCCATCTCGCCACTGACGATCGCCGCAGGTGCCATGGTCCTCTTCGAGGTGCTGTCCATGTCCAAAGGCGTGATCACCCAATACCCGGCCTACTCGGTGGGCCGCGCGAACGTCGACGCCGTTCTCGGCCAACACTGCGGACTCGCCAACGACGTTCTGCTCGAAACCGATCCGAACTCCTCGATGCTGACCCCACTCTCCGGCAACGTTGCCACGGCGCTCTCCGCAGGTGGGGCGACAGGATTCGATCCGAACGGTGTCGCCTCCGACCTTCGAGCCGACAAGGAAGCCACGGCTACCGGCGGCGCGAACACCGTCGACACCTCCGAGGACACCGCCGGTAACTCGGCCGGAACCGGTGGTGGCGCCGGACAGACCGGAGTCAACGGCAGTTCGGTCGCGTTGCCGTTCGGCCTCGACCCGGCGACAACACCGGTCATGGGCAGTTACGGTCAACCCTCCCCCGGCACTCTGATCAGCGACTGGTACCAACTCCCCGACGTGGGTGAAGACGCAACCCGTGGCGACATCATCTCCATTGCAACGGCTGGTCGTGTCCGATCGGTCGACAAGGACGGAATCGTCACCTACGGCCAGAACGTCGAGGTCGAGTACGGCACAGCGCGCGGCGTCGACGACGCGGAAGCAGACGATGTGGAGACACTCGGAAAAATCGCGCCCCTCGACATCGGGCCGGCACCGTCATGGCGGAACCTGCGAGTGCCACTGGATCAGATTCCCGTCGAAGCCAACAGCATTCGACTTGTCGTCAGCGACTACGACAGCAAGGCCGACCAATGGGTGGCCGTTACCCCGCCGCGCGTTCCGAAGACCCAGAAGCTCAACGACGTCGTCGGCTCGCAGACGCCCGTCATGCTGGATTGGGCTGTCGGCCTGGCATTCCCGCGCCAACGCCCCTTCGATCACCGGGTCGGAATCGCCGAGGTCCCCGAGTACCGGATCCTTCCCGACCATTCCGGCGCGCTCGTGACGAGCGCATGGCAGGACCACTACGGCGGTGGACCGTTGGGGTGGATCGATCTGCTGCTCAGCGCTCAGACCATTCCGTCGTACCTCGACAACGACTGGGCTCGCGACTGGGGTTCGATCGAGAAGTACACACCGATCGATCCGAGTGCAGTGCCTGCCCAGATCGACGAAGCGACCGTTCAGCGCTCCGGGACGTGGAACCCGGGATCGATGACCATGGTTTTCTGAGCGGCAGGGTGACTGAATGATGCGGTCCAGTCGCGGGCGGATCGGACGAAACGCCTGCGACTGGACACTTGTATGACTTAGTCTCCCAGGCATGGGAGCCCTGTCACGGTCTATTACGCCTGCACTGATGGCACTGGCGTGCCTGCTCGGGGCGCTCGCCTTTCCCGCCCGCGCCTCCGCTGAGGTACCGGATGACTTCCTCTGGGGCGTTGCCACCTCCGGATTCCAATCGGAAGGATCGTCGCCGGACAGCAACTGGTCTCGATACTCCGACTCCGGACGAACCCACGACAAGATCGGTGACTCGGTCGACTTCCGTCATCGCTACGCCGAGGACATCGACCGGGCGGCTGATCTGGGATCGAAGGTTTTCCGATTCGGCGTCGAGTGGGCGCGAGTTCAGCCCGCCGCCGGGAGCTGGAACGAGACCGAATTCGCCTACTACGACGACGTGGTGACGCACATCCGCGCGCAGGGCATGACTCCGATGATCACGCTCGACCACTGGGTGTATCCGGGATGGGTTGTCGATCAAGGCGGATGGACAAATCCGAAGACCGAAGCCGACTGGCTGGTCAACGCAGAGAAGGTAGTCGAGCGGTACTCCGGGATCGGTGCGCTGTGGATCACGATCAATGAGCCGACTGTGTATGTTCAGCGCGAATTGACCTACGGCGGAATCGCTCTCACCCAGGCACCGTCGATGTTCGACTCGTTGGTTCGGGTTCACCGGGCGATCTACGACCGCATACACGTTCTCGATCCCGGTGCTCGTGTGAGCAGTAATTTCTCCTTCATTCCCGGCGTGTCCGAGGCAATAGATTCGGTGTTCACGGATCGAGTGCGCGACAAGCTCGACTTTCTCGGGATCGACTACTACTACGGTGTGGCCCTGAACAATCCGACTGCCGCGTACGCCGCACTCGACGAGTTCTACAACGTCACACCTCAACCCGAAGGCCTGTACGACGCGTTGATGCGTTACTCGGGCAAGTATCCCGAACTCCCCCTCTACATCGTCGAGAACGGCATGCCCACCGACAACGGAGCGCCGCGCGCCGACGGATACACACGCTCGAATCACCTACGAGATCACATCTATTGGATGGAACGCGCCCGAGAAAGCGGCGCAGACGTGATCGGCTACAACTACTGGTCCATCACCGACAACTACGAATGGGGTTCGTACCGACCTCGATTCGGCCTCTACACCGTAGATGTTCTCGGCGATCCCACCGCGACCCGAATCCCGACCGACGGAGTCGACACCTACCGCCGGATCATTCGCGACAACGGCGTCGGCGCCGACTACGTGCCCGTCATGGCCCCGGCTTTCTGCTCGCTCGTCGACCCTCCACGCAGCTGCACGGCTACTCGATGACAGCCGTTCTCCGAATTTCCACCACTCCTCGTCGTTAGGATGCCCCATGCGAACACTGCAAAAGATCGCCGGAATTGCTGCTGCCACTGCTGCCCTGATCCTGGCTGCGGGAGGCGCTGCGACGGCAGCCCCGAACCCGGCCGATTCACCCCGCGAGGCGCAAGCACGCGCCTACATCGACGCCCTCGTCTCCCATGACGTCTCCGATGTTCATTTCGCCCCGGATGCGACCCGCGTCGAAGCCGGACTCAAGACGGGGTTCTCCGGACCACAGATGTCCGCCGACCTCGAAAACGGCATCCAATACCGCGTTATCCAGGGCGTCCGAGACCTCGAGATGTCGGAGGCCGGGGACATCGTCTCGACCACCTACCTGCTGGACGCGGGAATCGGCGGCACTCGCCTCATGACCGTGGAGATTCGTGAAACCTTCGAAGTCCGTGATGGTCTCATCCACGACGTCGTCGCCGACATCATCCCGGTGTCGGTGTCGTGACGCGCGCCCGATAGCTGCTGGGCGGTGCACCCGAGACTCGGGTGCACATCGCCGCGAAGGCAGCCGGCGTCGAGTATCCGAGTTCAGACGCAACGGACGTCACACTGACGCCGGCGGAGAGTTTCGGAAGCGCATGAAGAATGCAGGCACGCTGCATCCACGACGACGCGCTCATCCCCGTTTCCGAGATCAGCAAGCGGTGCAGCGTTCGTTCACTGATGTGGAGTCGCCCGGCCCACCGCGCGGGGGAGTCGTGAATCGACGGGCCTGCGAGATACCGCGTGCACAATGCCCGCAATCCCGGGTGCCGAGGCAGTGGGAGTTCCACAGGTAGGGGTGCAAGATCGCGAAGTTCGTGGAGGATCAGCTGAACTACTGCGGTCTCACGTCCGTGAGCAGAGAAGTCGTCCTCCACGTTCAATTCGACATCCATGTCGACTGAAGCGACAAGTAGCTCGCGTAGTAGCGGCGAGACCGCGACCACTCGGCACCTGACCGGAAACCAGGGAACTGCGGACGGTTCGATGTAGAGGCTTCGTGTGCTGACACCGTCCATCGTCACCGCATGAACGACACCGGCGGGAATCATGACCGCATTGGACGGCAGAACCGTCCACTCACCGTCGTCGGTTTCGACGTTCATCGCACCGTTCACAGCGAAGAGGAACTGGGCTCGCCGATGATCGTGGGCAGCCAGCGCGTGGCCGCGCGGGTAGTCGGTTCCGATGGCGAGAACACTGCGAGGTGAGCGATCGACGTCGTTGATCGGAATGTTGCGCACCCGAGAGAACCTACCGAGTCGGTGTCCGATTGACAATGGAATCTGGCGAACCTTCGAATGTGAGCCAGCAGGGAAATCGCTACCGTTCATCACGTGCTTCACTACGCCCTCATCCTGCTCGCTTTCGGCGCTCTGACCGGAGTCACCACTGTTCTGTTCGGATTCGGTGGCGGGTTCGTCACCGTCCCAGTCGTTTACGCTGCGTCCGCACTTCGGCCGGAGGTCACCGATCCGATGCACGTCGCCGTCGCGTCCTCAGCGGCCGTGATGGTGGTCAATTCACTCAGTGCCACAGTGGCATTCAGGAAATCAGGACGACTTCGGACGGAGTACATCCGACCTCTGATCGGACCCGTCGCAGTCGGAGCAGCGCTCGGAGCGGTTGCGGCGGGCCACGTCGACGACAGCATCGTCCGAATCCTGTTTGTCCTCTATCTCGTCGTGACGATCCTCGACAGCCTTCTGCGGCAAGGGTTTCTGACGCCTCCCGAACCTGACGACCGTCTCGGCCCCAACGGGGTCCGCACAGTCGGGATCGGAATCGGTGCCGTCGCAAGTTTCCTCGGCGTGGGCGGCAGCGTCATGACGGTGCCGATGATGCGACGCGGCGGAGTTCAAATGGCCGACGCCGCCGCGAGCGCCAACCCGTTGAGCCTGCCTGTCGCCGTCGTCGCGACTGCGGTGTACGCGGCGGCATCCGGACACATCTCTGCTTCGGAGCTGTCGGCGGACAGAGTCGGCGCCGTCGACCTTCTGGCCGTCTGCGCGCTTCTCGCCGGCTCTCTGCCTGCGATTGTGCTGAGCCGGCGACTAGTCGGTGCTATTCCGGACCGCGTCCATGCCGGCGCCTACATCGCTCTACTCTGCGTCGTCACGGCAGTGATGGTGGCGGCCTAGCGAACGGCGTACCGCAGGTAGATCACGCCGCCGTCGAAGGTTTTCTCCTCGAGCAGTTGCAGATCAAGCCGCCTTTCCGGGAGAGCTCGCAATCCGCCGCCGATATTGACCGGACACAGGAACAGTCTGACTTCATCGACCAAACCCGCCGCGAAAGCACTAACCGCAACCGTCGGTCCACCGATCGAAATATCTTGTACCGCTTCGCTCTTGATCGAGTTGACGAAGTCTGCATCGAAGCGCGGGACGATCCTGGTGCGCGCAGTCGACACCTCGTTCAGTGTCGTGGAGTACACGATCTTGTCGATTCCACGCCAGATCTGAGCGAACTCGACGGTCGCCGCCTCGATACCTGCAAACTCGTCCGGAACCGACGAACCTCCTGGCACTGACGAACGCCCGAGGTCCTCGGCTGCCATTGTTTCCCAGGGAATCATCGTCTCGTACATCCGGCGCCCGAGCAGGTACGTGCCGACTCCCCTCTCGAGCTCGTTGACAAACGAATGGACCTGCGCGTCGGGAACAGCCCAGTCGAAGTTCCCGTCCCTGTCCGCCACGTACCCGTCGATCGAGCAGATCGCCGAGTAGATCAGGCTCACCATCGGTCCACGTGCAGCACGTTGTCGACGGGTTCGCGCGCGGCAGGTTTGAACGTCTCGCCGGTGAAGTACGCCGTCGGGATCAGAGCCGCCTGATGGAATCCGGCCGGAATGCCCAGCAGCTCGGCAACTTCCGCCTCACGCTGCAAGTGCAACGTTGTCCAGGCCGTACCGAGTCCACGTGCCCGTGCTGCCAGCGCGTAACTCCACGCGGCCGGCAGTAGCGAACCCCACAGACCCGCCTGGTTCCCCTCCGGCAACGTCTTACCCGCCTTGATGCACGGAATGAGGAGAACCGGTACCTCGCCCATGTGCTCACCGAGCCACGCGACGCTCGTGCCTACTCGCTGTTGGATCGGCGCGCGATCGGGGTCGTCGGCGAAGAGCTTTGCCGCCGAACCGTGAGAAGCAAGGTACTCGTCGGTGACTTCCTTGTAGATCAGCCCAACTGCTGCTCGCAGTGCCGGATCTGTCACAACCATCCACTGCCACCCCTGGCGATTCGAACCGGAAGGCGCTTGCAGGGCGATCTGAAGACACTCCTTCACCAGATCCAAGGGCACCGGACGGGTCAGATCCAGACGCTTTCGAACCGTTCGCGTTGTGGTCAGTAATTCGTCGGGTGTCAGGTCGAGCACGGGATACGACGTCATCTCCCGATCATTGCACTGTCGCGAGCCGTGAGCAGGGCAGTCCGTCTACACTTTTCTGATCCCGTACGTGGCTGGTGTATCGGGAGCATTCACGAATCAAAGGACTTTCGACATGAGTTGGCACGTCTGGTTGGCGTTCTTCGGAGCAAGTTGGGTGATCAGCCTGTCACCAGGGGCCGGTGCCATTGCGTCGATGTCGTCGGGGCTTGCCTACGGTCTGCGGCGCGGATATTGGAACATTTTCGGGCTGCAGTTGGGATTGTTGTTGCAGATCGGAATTGTCGCGGCCGGCGTCGGCGCCGTTCTCGCCAGTTCGACCGTGGCCTTTTCCTTGATCAAGTGGTTCGGTGTCGCATACCTCGTCTACCTGGGGATCAGGCAGTGGCGATCGGCGCCCACCGAGGTGGAGACCGACGAAGCCGCCGCGAGCAGTTCCGGTCCGATGATGATGCTTCGCGGATTTCTCGTGAACGCGAGCAACCCGAAAGCCGTCGTTTTCATGCTCGCAGTGCTCCCGCAGTTCCTCGATCCGTCGGCGCCGCTCCTGCCGCAGTATCTGATCATCGCTGCAACCATGTGCGCCGTCGACGTGATCGTGATGACCGGGTACACCGGGCTGGCCGCACGGGTGCTCACCTTGATGCGCTCCCCCAAACAGCAGCGAACCACCAATCGAGTGTTCGCCGGTCTGTTCTTCGGCGCTGCAGGCTTTCTCTCGAGCATCGGCCGCGCGGCGGCTTGATCGGTCACACGGCTTGATCGATCACAGGCCCGCGATCAAATTGACGACCGACGCCACGATCACCGAACCGAACAGGTACGACAGCAATGCGTGCCCGAGCGCCATCGCACGCATGTCCGACGACTTCAAGTTGGTGTCGGAAATCGCGAAGCTCATCCCGACCGTGTACGCCACGTAGGCGAAATCGCTGTACCGCGGCGGTTCTTCCTGATTGAAATCGATTCCGCCGTCGGGGCCGGAGTAATACAGCCGTGCATATCCGAGGGCGAAGAGCGTGTGGACCGCCAGCCACGAGATCACGACGCTACCGACTGCAACCGATGCCGCCACGACTTGGTAGTGATGTCCGTCGGGTGCCGCCAGGAGCAGGAACGCGATACCGACCAGGCTCGCGACGGCGGCGCCGAGAATCAGCAGATGTGCGACATTGCGGGCCGGCTCTTCGCGCGTTGCGTGGCTTGCTGTGAGCGTCGCGTCGAAGGGCCAGACCAGAATCCACGTCCACACCGTGAACACCATCGCCGCCACATCCCAGCCGATCAGAAACGCGAACCGGGGATAGCCGACCAACGCCGTGACGACACCTGCGGCCACACCGAGCAGCAGACCCGTCGACACTCTCAGCGCCGGCCCGGCACCCAGGGCGCTCCGCGGAACCGGCTTGATCGGAAGGTCGTGCGGTCGATCGTTCACGGGCTCAGTCAACCACTGTTAGAAGAGAGACGGTGGTTACGTGACACGGCGACTCAGGCGTTGCACGCGCCGACTATCGGCTTGCCGTTGAATCTGTCCAGCACGTACTGCAATCCGACGCCGAAATCCGCCACCGCCGGTGCGAGATGATTGTTGCCGCTCCCCGGATTCACCGCGGGCAGGGTGTCGGTGAACAACGTCGCCTCGGCCCCACGCGCACACCAGTCCTGAACCAGGCGCCGGGTTTGCTCGTACGGGATGAAATCGTCGTTGAGCGCTCCGTTGACAAGGATCGGCGAGGCCGGGGTTCGACGCCCGATGCGTTGTTCCTCGATCACCTGCTGGATCTCCGGTACCGATTCCACCACGTCGGCAAGGGGTCGTCCGTCCGTGGTCCAAGACGCCGTCGACTGCTTCCCGTATTTGGTTCGGGAATCGATGAGGCATTGCCCAGCTACATCTGCGAGCACGGACCGACCGTAGTCGTTCAGTCGAGATTCGATCGGTTCTCGGGCGGCTGGATAGCGGTCGAGGACGCCGTTGATCGTGTAGCCGATCGCGGCCATCAGACCGGTACCGTCGATATGACGCAGAACGCTTGCCAGGTCGGCCGGGGGCGCGCTCGCGTAGCTCCCGACCAGATTCACCTCAGGCGCGTATTCGGGCGCCAGTTCGGTTGCTGCGGCAGTGGCCCCGCCGCCCTGAGAATGCCCCCAGAGCGCTATCGGATCGTCCGCCCCTGCCTTCGCCAGGGTTCGGGCAGCGCGTGCACCGTCCAACATCGCGTGGGCTTCCTCGGCGCGATTGACGTAGGTGTGGACGCCTGGCGTTCCGAGTCCGATGTAGTCGGTGACAAACACGCGAACGCCCTGGGCGAGGAAAGCGAATGCGAAGGCGGACTCGTAGTTGACACCGACACTGTCCACCCCGGCACCGTAGTTCGACGGATTCCCGGGCTCCGCCAGGCGGAGCTGACCGGCAGTGGGGAACATCCTCGACGGTGCGCACTGATCACCTTGGCCTTGCGTGCCCGGACCGATCACGACTGTCGGGCGCGACCCCGCCCCTGACCACGGGGCGGCCGGTTCCAGATACGAACCCGACACGGCCACCTTGGATCCGTGGGCGTCGGTACTCGCGTACAGGATCCGAGTCCCCACACCAGGCACTGCGCCGACGGCGCCGGCAAGCGGCAGTGGTTCCGTCCGGATCACCGATCCCGGATCACCGACGTCGTCTGGACTCGCGTCGTAGAAATCGCTCACCGGTTCGGCATTCGATATCGGTGTGAACAGCAGCGACGTGGGCAACAGTGCCGAGATCGCCACGGCCGAAATCTTCACTGCCGCGAGGACGACCTTCCGGGTGCTCATGGAAATCCAACGTATAGGCCTCAGTCGATGCGCGGACCGGTTTCGATCTGCGGGACTTCAATCGATCGGTACCAACTCTTACGCGAGCGGGCCATACCGCTGGCCCCCCGATCCCCTGGTTTCACTGCCAGAACCTGATGAATCGTAAGCCTGTGTGGCTCCTCGAAACCCAGCGCACTGGCAGCGAGGTACAGCAACCAGGTTCGCACTCGGGGAGCACCGACCTGTAGGACTGCCGCGTCCCAGTTCTCGCGAAGGTTCTGCACCCACGCTCGCAGCGTCAGTGCGTAATGCTCACGCAACGCTTCGCTGTCACGTGTCTCGAAACCTGAAAGTTCCAGCGCATCAATGGTTTTACTCAGCGGAAGTATCTCGCCGTCCGGGAAGATGTAGCTGTCGATGAAACTGGGTCCGTCTTCGGCCTTGTCCGACAACGACTTCACCGCTGCGATGGCGTGATTGAGCAGACGCCCCTGCGGCACGAGAAGGTCGTAGAGTTTTGCCGTGTACACCGGCAAATTGACCAGGCCCACATGCTCGGACATCCCGATACTCGAAATCGCGTCGTACGGGCCGTCATCGACGTCGCGGTAGTCCTGCACCCGAATCTCGATGCGGTCGGTCAAACCTGCATCGGCAACTCGCCCTTTGGCGTACTCGACCTGCTCGTTACTCAGTGACACCCCGACGACATCGACCCCGTAGTTCTGGGCAGCGTGCAGTGCCATCGATCCCCAACCACAGCCGACGTCGAGCAGTCGCATTCCCGGCTTCAGATCGAGCTTGCGGCAAATCAGGTCCAGCTTCGCGAACTGAGCGGCTTCGAGGGATTCGACCCCCTCCGGCCAGTATCCGCACGAATAGACCATGCTCGACCCGAGAAACAGTTCGTAGAAGCGATTCCCGACGTCGTAGTGATGGGAGACAGTCGCAGAATCGCGCGATTTGCTGTGCCGTTTGCCTCGCTTACGACGCATCTCGATCGACGGGGGTGATGGCGGTAGACCCAGCGCCCCCAAGCCGGCAAAAGTACCGGCGGCGCGCACGATCGAGCGCAACGGCAACGCCGACAATCGATTCTCGCCGAGCCGCGTGACGAGGTCCGGGACGTCGAGGAGCGCAAAGATATCGCCGTCGACGTCAAGATCCCCGGACACGTACGCCCTCGCCAACCCCAACTCGTTGGGAGAGTACAGGACTCGCCGCAATGCACGCCGATTCCGGAAATGCACCTGTGCAGCGGCGTCCGGCGGGCCCGCCTCGGAACCGTCCCAACAACGCACTCGAATCGGAAGCGGAACCCCGATCATGTCCTCGAAAACTGTCAGAATCTTGGTCGCGGCGCCAGTCACAAATCAACCCTCCGACAAAAGATGGTTAGCCGATGACAGAAAACTTACGCCCGATGCGCGAAACTTTCGCGCCATTTGTCCGAGTTTTAGGCAGTGTTCATCACGGTTTCGGTGTTCGTCGCTGAGTTCAGGGCTCCACTAGTCCGGCGAGAAACTCCACCAACAACCGCTTGGTTACCTCGCGTGGCAGCGATTCCACTGCCGCCAGCACCGCCGCCATGTCCAGCGGAGAATCAGAAGAGCCCCGCGGTTCCAGCCCCGCCGACGTCAAAGCTGCCGCAACGGCGTCACTGGGCAAAGCGAGTACATCGGCGACGGTGACATCGCCACGTTCGAATGCTCCGGCCAACTCTGCCAGGGCCGGCGGTGCCTGCGCTGCCGCCAGGCCGCGAACGTCGTCGGCACCGAGGACGAGCGCGCTGGTCAACTCGCCGAGCACAGACTCCGTTACCGGGGTGACGGTGAGGTGGGTTGTTCGAGGCAACGTCGTCCCGTCGGATTGCGTCGACGCCGGCTGCCCTTGAAGGACGAAACCCCGGGCACCGACGGCGCTCACCCAGCGATGCGGATCCACTCGGCGTTCGAGCGGCACGGAATCGTCGGCAGCGACCGCGAAGAGCGGTCCCACCGGCGAGCCCACGATGCGAAGCCCGTCGACGCTCTGGACCGTGTCGATGAGCGCACGGGTCGCCCGCTGCGCCCGGGACACCAATTCGGCATACCCGGGTTGACCGAGGACTTGCGAAATCGCCCACGCCCCGGCCAGGGCAGCAACGGATTTGGAACCGAGAAGAGTGGGATTGACCACCGGATAGCCCGGCCAGTCCGTGAGTCCGAAATATTGCTTGCGATGCAGATCCCGCCCACGGTGCAGCAAAACGGAGACGCCTTTGGGTGAGTATCCGTACTTGTGGAAGTCGACCGACATGCTGGTGACACCGGCCACCCGGAAATCCCAGGGCGGCAGATCACCCCACCACGGCAACGCAAGTCCGCCGATGCAGGCGTCGACATGCAATGGAATCGACCGTGCATGAGCAACTTCCGCGACTTCGGCGATCGGATCGAGCGCCGCGAAAGGGTAATTGGGCGCAGAGACGACGATCAATACCGTGTCGTCCCGCACCGCTGCCGCAATACCTTGTGCGTCGACGCGCCCCGACGTTGGATCCACCGGCACCAGGATCAGTTTCAGCCCGAGCAAGTGCGCCGCCTTGTGGAAAGCGGCATGCGCGGTGGTCGGAAGAACCAGCGAGCCCTCCCCCGGTGGGAGACCACGGAAGTCGCGAGCGGCCTTGACTGCCAACACACAACTTTCCGTTCCGCCGCTGGTGACGTTACCGACGACCACTCCTTCTGCTCCTGCGTCTGTATCCGTCGCCGTGTCCGAAGTTCCATGGAGGAACTCGCGCGCGAACGCCACCAGTTCACGCTCCATGACCGCAGTCGAGGGAAACACCGTCGGATCGAGACCGTTGACGGGCTGAACCGATCGAGCTGCGTCCGCTGCCAACTCGTCGAGGGCTGCGAGACCGCTGTCGTACACATACGACAGAACACGGCCGCCGTGCGTCGGAGCATCCTGTTCACGGAGCGAACGCAACCGGCCCAAGATGTCAGCGGCTCGGCTCTCGAGGTTCGAGCTCTCGAGGATTCTGCCCTGAAGTGCCTCGGACTGAGTGGAACTCATCGTTCACCTGCGTTCTCGTGAGTGGATTCTTGTTCGGTGTGGTAATTCCGTAATACGACCAGGCTTATCGCAACCAGGATTGCAGGCACGATCGAGAACCCCAAGGCGATACCGGTGAGCGCCGATTCCGGTTGTACGACGCTCTCCCCCGCTGTTTTCGAGACAAACCCGGTAGCTGCGAGAACACCCAAGAACACGGCGGGTCCGAGGGCCAGGCCTGCGGTTTCCGAGGCGGTCCAGATACCACTGAGCGAGCCACCACGCTGGCGACCACCGATTCGCGCGTCGTCTTCGATGACGTCCGGGAGCATCGCCAGCGGGAACACCTGCATACCGGCATAGGCAACGCCGGCAAGGGCGACGGCGCCGTAGATCCACGGGCCGGCGTCGAGCGCAGCGAGCGTCAACAACGCCGTCGCGACGACGAACAGAACCGAAGACACGACGTAGCCGCGAAGCTTTCCGTACCGATGAGAGAACCGATACCACAGAGGCATCACGACGAGGGCCGGCCCGACGAGTGCGACGAACAGCCCGGTGAGTGCACCTTCGTTCCCCATCACATACGTCGCCAGGTATTGCGCCCCAGCCAACATCACCGCGGTCGCAAGAGCTTGGAGCACGAACACGATGACCAGCAATCGGAACGAGCGAGTGTGTCGTATCGCGTCGAACCCGTCCCGATACTGCACAAGCAACGAGCCGGTCGGGGCATCCGCGTGAGTCACCGTGTGGCGCGCTGCTCCGCGAACTGCCCAGATCATTGCCCCGCACATCAACGCCGACACCCCGATCGCCATGACGAGATAGCCGCGCGCCCCGCCCCCGGCGGCATCGCGGAGCTCGGGGCCGCCGGCACCGATGACCAGAATTGTCAGGGCCAACACAGCAATTCGAACCGATACCAAGCGAGTGCGCTCGTGATAATCGCCGGTCAACTCGGTCGGCAACGCGATGTACGGAACCTGAAAGAGACTGTAGGCACTGGCCGCGAGCAGGAAGAAGACGAGCACCCACAACGCCCCGACTCCAGGGCCGGCAGACACGCGAGCCGAGAACGTGAGAATGAAGAGCAAGGGCAGAGCCAGAGCACCTGCGAGCATGAGTGGCACTCGCGTACCAGTTCGGTGAGAGCCACGATCGCTGATCGACCCGATCAGTGGGTCGATCAGGACATCGGCGATTTTCGGAACGATGACCACGAGCGACGCGAGCGCCGCGGCAACCCCGAGGGTGTCGGTCAGGTAGTACGCCAGTACCAGACCTGGCAGAACACCGAATCCACCCGTACCTACACTTCCCGCTGCGTATCCGGCCACCACACCACGCGAAAGCCTGTCGGGCGATCTACCTTCACGAAGACGTACCGGTTTGTCTGTAGTCACCGTCCACACACTAATGTCACGGCTCCGTACCGCGAGGGCAAAAGAATCTCGATGACCAGAAGTCGCTCACTCGGACAGTCCTGGCATGCCAGACTGTGACCCGATTCGCACACGAACGAAAGTCTGAGCACGATGTTTGATCCACTGAGCGAGATCTGGCCTCCGTACGGAGTAACGATCACGTGTGGGCCCGTCACCTTGACCCCTGTGCGCGACGACCATTTCCCCGAACTCGACGCGCTGGTTCGAGCCGGCATTCACCCTGCCGAACAGATGCCTTTTCTTGTCCCCTGGACTGTGGGCACGCCGGACGAAGTGTCGCGAAGGTTCATCCAATATCACTGGTCGGTCCGCGGAGCGATGAGCGTCGCCGACTGGAAATTCGAAACAGCCATCGTTGTCGACGGGGAAATCGTAGGTTGTCAGGCGTTTGCCGCGACGGACTTCCCCAACAGTCGTACCGGTGAAACCGGCTCGTGGATCGGGCGTGAGTTCCAAGGCCGGGGTATCGGTACTCTCGCCCGACAGGCTATCTGCGCATTCGCATTCGACTCTTTGGGCGCACGCAGCGTCGCGTCGTCGGCGTTCACCGACAACCCCGCCTCGATCACGGTGTCGACCAAAGTCGGGTACCGCGCAGACGGCACGATAGAGGAGTTGGCTGCCGACGGCCGAATGACCGTGCGTCGTCTCTTCACCCTCAGTCGCGAAGACTTTGTCGCACCGCCGTATCCCGTCGAAGTGACAGGCGTGCACGAACTCAAGCAGATGCTCGGCATCGACTGAGCGAGCTACCCGCGCACAGCGACAACTTTTGTCGAGGCCCCCGGTTCCGACCTTCTGGTGCCTGCAGCGCTCCCGGGCAGTCGACCCACAAGATCGGGCTCACCAGCACCGCAGACGTGAACGTCGAAGTCGGATCGCTGACAGCGATCGCGTATCAACAGAACGGCCGGTAGGTCACCCACTGACCGCCACGCAAACGCTCACCTGCAGGCTGCACGAAAGTCCCTGTTCTCCTCGTCGGAGAACAGGGACTTCTTCACCGCGGGGGAAGGTCGCTGCGACGTGTCAGCTCAGGCCGAAGAGCGCGCCGATGATGGTCCGAGCAGCCTCGAAGAGCGCGTCGACGGACGGGACACCGATTTCAGAGCTGATGGAAAAAAGGGAACCCAACATACGATCCTCCGGAGATAGTTTCTGAATGGCTTACTGCCACAAGGAAAATGCTACGGGTTCTACTTGCGGAACGGAAGCATGGGGACCCCCGGGGGTGAAAACTCCGGACCAAAGTCCCGGCGCCGCAGATCTACTGCACCCCAGTGTGATTGCGCTCCCCCGCTTCGGATTCGATGCTTCGGCGATTGTCGACGAGGACTTTCGCGACGCTCGCCAAAACCTCTATGCTCGACATTTCCGAGTGAGAGCAGTCGACCAGATACGTTCGCAACGGGCCCACCAGTTCAGACCACTTTTCGACCAAGTGACGATGTTCAGGCAGATCATGCTGCGCCACAAAGAGTTCCACTGACCCCGAAAAGGGCCTCGGCCTGTGATCCCGGACGATTCGCGACAGTTTTTCCACCCGGCCGACTACCGATTCGAGAACCGCATCGGTGAGGAAATCCATACCGGTCTGCCTTCTGATTTCCGCTGCGACGTCTACGAAAGTCACTGCTGTGGTAGCCGTTTCAACCTCAGTCAGCCCGATCTGCGCGAACAGTTCGGAAGGCTCCGGGGCTGCTTGTACAGACGGCATCATCTCCGGCAGCAGTGCGTCGAGCATTGCAACCGAACCGACCAGGTCGCCGGCCTCTTCGAGCTGGCTCGCCATCTCGAGCGCGATCGTTCCGCCGGCAGACCACCCCAGCAGATGGTATTCACCCGACGGTTGCACCATCCGTACGGCATCGACATACCCCGACGCCAACTCCGCCACCGTGCCGGGTAGCTCACCTGCTCCCGTTGCCTGGATGCCGTACACCCGTCGACCTTCGAGCCGACCGACGAGTCCGGCGTAGCACCAGGCAATTCCACTGACCGGATGCACGCAGAACAACGGCGGCCGTACGTCGTCAGGATTGCCGCCCAACATGACGATCGTGTCCAGCGGATCCGAACGAGACGAATCACCCTCCAAGTCATCGGCATGATCGAGGTCCAACCGAGAGGCAAGTTCGGCCACAGTTCGATCGGTGAAAATCCATTGAACAGGAAAATCTCTGTTCAGGGCCTCACGCACTCGCGAAGCCACCTGAACGGCTCCCATGGACGTACCGCCGAGTTCGAAGAAGTCGTCATGACGGCCCACCGATACCGCGCCTGTGACACTCTCGAATGCCTGTGCCACTTGACGTTCGGTAGCCGAGACGGGTCGATCCACACTCGACCCTACCTGCGGTGCAGGAGCAGGAAGAGCCGCGACGTCGATCTTCCCCGATGCGAGCAACGGGACCCGGACCACCACCGTTACCGAGGAAGGCAGCAGGTGTTTCGGCAGCAAGCCGGAGACAAAGTCACGCAGCTCCTTTTCCGTCACAGAATTGTTCTCCGCCAGAGTTACATACGACCGAAGCTCAGTAGACCCGCGCTCATCGTCGGAGACAACGGTAACCGAGAAGGTCACTGCTCCATGGCTTGACAGAGCCGCGTCGACCTCCGCCGGTTCCACGCGAACACCCCGAACCTTCACCTGTGCGTCGTTGCGGCCCAGATACTCGAGCGCTCGGTCGTGACGCCGACGACGAACGAGGTCACCCGTGCGGTACATCCGAGTCCCCACCGCATAAGGATTGGCAACAAAGCGCTCGGACGTCAGACCCGGGGAGGCGACGTACCCCCGTGCCAGATTCTCACCGGCGAGGAACAGTTCTCCCGCAACGCCATCCGGAACCGGTCGAAGCCTCTGATCGAGGACAAGTGCCGTCGCACCAGGGACTGGAGTGCCGACAGTGATGTCCCCGTCAGTGATCCGCGCGGAAATCGATGCCGCGATCGTTGATTCGGTCGGCCCATATCCGTTGACGATGCGATGTCGGGGTGACCACGCCGACGCAAGGCGCGCAGAGAGCGGCTCCCCCATCGATTCGACGATCAACGGTTGCACTGTATCCGGATCGACTGTCGCCAGGACGGTCGGCGTCACGATCAAATGCGTGACGTCGGTAGCCACCAGCAGACTCGTGAGTTCCTCTCCCCCGTAGACGAAGTCGGGAGCCAGAATCAACGTTCCACACCCCGCAGCCGCCAGAAGAATCTCTATCACCGACGCATCGAAGGTCGACGACGCCAATTGCAGGACTCGGGGGCCGCGATCGAGCTGGGCGATCTCGGCGTGCGCGGTGTAGACATTCATGATTCCGCGATGTGAAACCTCGACGCCCTTGGGTCTTCCCGTCGAACCCGACGTGTAGATGACATAGGCAAGGTTGTCGGGACGAGCCGGCGTTGCCGACACCTCGATAGCCTCACTCGCAGTGCGTGATTCATCCATCGACAACCATTCGACGCAATCGGGCAAACTCTCGGCTGCACCTTCTGCTGTCAAGCCGACAACCGAACCGCACTCCTCGACCATCGTCTGCCGGCGCACTGTCGGCAGCGCCGGATCGAGCGACAGCCACGCTGCGCCTACCCGCGTCACTGCCCACAACGCAACGATCCACAGATGTCCGCGACCGAGCGCAACGGCGACGACGTCGTCAGGCCCGATTCCCCGGCCCACCAACTCGCGCGTCCAGTGCGACGACGCCTCGTGCAGGTCGCGGTAAGTCCAGAGTCGGCCGTTCCCTTCCAGCGCTACTGCGTCGGGTGCCTGACGCAGTGCACGTTCGAAAATGTCGGCAATCGTCAGGGGTTCGACGCTGCGGGGATTCGCAACGGTCAACGCCGAGCGTTCGAGTCCGGACAACAGTTCGATCTCCCCGACTACAATCTCGGGTTCGGCTGTCACCAATTCGACGATGCGTGTCACCCGCTGCATGAACAGTTCCGCGGTCGACTTCCGGAACTTGTCCGTGGCGTACAACAATCGAATGGTCAGACTGTCACCGGCGTCGACCAGATCCCACGTCAAGTCGTAGCCCGTCGATGCCCCTGCGATGTCGAGGTCGAAGACAGTTACCCCGTCGATCTGCGGCAACTCGAGCGCTCGTCGATACGCCAGCATGACCGTGAACAGTGGATGCTCGTTCATCCTGCGCGGCGGATCGACCTTCGCGACTACGTCGTCGAACGAGACGTCCGCGTTCGCCATCGCTTCCAGATCGACGCGGCGAACCTCGTCCAAGACTGCTGTGAAGTGGTCGGCGGAGTTGATCCTCGTGCGCAACGCGACGGTGCCCACCATCATGCCGGCGACATTGCGAAGCGCCGGATCGTTGCGCAGACTCACCGCTGCTCCCACAACGACATCATCCGTGACGCACTCACGAGCGAGCAGCACGGCAATCACGCTGTGGACGACCATGAATACCGTGACGCCGTGCGAGCGGGCCAACGCGGACAACGCGTCGTAGGTGGTGCCGTCGAGGACTTCCGTCACCATCTCGTCGGATCGTGAGGACAGCGGACTCAGGGGTTTGTCGACGGGTAGAGCCAACACATCCTCGACGCCACGAAGGACGTTCGACCAGTAGTCGAGTTGCCGGTGAGCCACGCTGAGAGAATCCTCGGGATCACCCAAACTCTCTCTCGCCCACAGACTGTAATCGCCGTAGCTGATCCCGTCGGCGGAGCGATCCCATTCTTTTCCAACTGCCCTGGCCTCGAGGGCTGCCGCGAAATCGGCCAGGATCGGTCCCATCGAAGCACCGTCGATTGCGATGTGGTGAACAACGATGACCAGGACCGTCGATCCTGCAGAGACGACCCCTGCATTCTCGGTGAATACACGCACTCGGAACGGAACTTCTCGTTCGAGATCGAACTGCACATTCGAGAAGGATCGAGCGCTCGCACGGATGTCGTCGGCCGGCACCGGAGTGAGATCGAATGCAACAGAATCTATTTCGACCTGCTGTGTACCGAACTCACCCGGAACCAACACAGTTCGCAGTACGGCGTGGCGATCGACGACGTCACCGAGTGCGCTGCTCAATACCGAGCGATCGATGCCTTCTGCCAGGATTACTGCAAACGTCAGGTTGTACGCGGTCGATTCCGGCTGAAGCTGATTGATCAGCCAGAGTCGCTGTTGAGAGGGCGCCAGCGGCGCGGGCATCCCGGGAACGCGTCGAGTCAAATCGCGGCGTGTGCCGTCGGATGCGCTCGACGAAAGCCACTGAGACATCGCTCGCGGTGACGGATTGTCGAAGACGGCTCGAACAGGCACGTCCCGGGCGAAGATCGAGGCGAGCCGACCTGCCACCGCGGCCGCGGCCAACGAATCACCCCCCGATTCGAACAGGTTGTGCAGAGCGCCGAAGCTTCCGGACACGTGTTCCGACATGACAGCGGTGACGAGTTCCTCCGAAACCGTCACTGCTGCGTCAGGTGTCTGGCTCTCGAACACATGATGCCGCAACGCGTCTGCGTCCAGCTTTCCGTTCGACGTGAGCGGGATCGACTCCAGCACGACTACTCGGCCGGGCATCAGGTATGCAGGCAACATCGCTGCCAACTCGATTGTCAGCTGATCCGACTCCAATGACTCACCAACCGCACATGCCACAGCGATCTCGTCGACGAGGACAACCGCAGCGGCCTCGACGCCGAGGCACCGACGCAGGGCCGATTCGATCTCGGCAGGCTCGACGCGGATTCCTCGCACACTCATCTGGCGATCGGAGCGTCCGACAAATCCGAGCGTGTCATCGGTGCGGCGGTGAACCAGATCACCGGTCCGGTAACGGCGGCGCCCACCTGGTGCGGCGACAAACGAACTGGCGGTGCCGGCGGGATCTCCGGCGTAGCCCATCGCCAGCCCGGGTCCGCTGACGTACAACTCACCAATCCCGGCCCACGGCACCGGATGCAGTCGCGTATCCAGTACCTCTGCACCGATTCCGGTGAGCGGAACTCCGATGGTGACCCGATGATCCACCTCGGCGACAGTCGTGACCACGGTGCATTCAGTCGGTCCGTACGCATTGAGCATTCGTGCACGGCGACTCCACGCGCGCGCGGTGGAAGGTGAGAGCACATCGCCACCGACTGCCACTACCTCGAGCGAGTCGAACCGCTCCGGTGCCATGGTGTCGAGTACGGCCGGAGTCGACAACATGTGAGTGACACCGCGTTCTGCGACAAACTCTTCGAGTGCCCTTCCTCCGAAAGCCTCACGAGGCGCGACCGCCAAGGTAGCCCCGGCACCGATCGCCAACATCATCTCGAGGATCGCTGCATCGAACGTCGGTTTGTATCCGTGCAGCACAACCGAGTCCGAAGTCACCCCGTACTTCCGGATTGCGTCTTCGGTCAGAAGGCCCAGTCCTCGGTGGGTGACTGCAACGCCTTTCGGTTCACCGGTCGACCCGGACGTGTGAACGACGTACGCAACTGAATCCGGATACTGCCGGCCGGGAACAGGACTGCGGTCGGAGAGCACTGTGCGCAGCTGCTTCAACCGTGCCGTCGGCAGGTCAGGGTCGATCGGCACGAATGCCGCGCCCGTTTTCGTGATGGCCAACATTCGGACCAGGTAAGCGATAGTTCGCACTGCCGGAATCTCGTACACAGCGCCCGGCCCTGCTCCCCGAGCCACCAGTTCCCAGGCTTGAGCATCCGAGGCGGAGTCGAGTTCGGCATACGTCACCGTGCTCTGTCCGTCGTCGAGAGCAATGTTGTTCGGGAATCGCGCCGCTGTGGAGGCAAAGATCTCGGTGAGCGTCCGAGACGAATCGACCTCGACAGCAGTCCAACTGGGCGCCGCGCCCACCGCGAGATCCGAAACGAGTACTGGCACATCCTCGGCAATCGAGGTGAGCACTCTCGACAGATGTCGAGTAACCGCGTCGGCGCTCGACGGATCGAACGCGCTCGCGGCATAGACGACAGCGCCGGTCAATGATCCGTCGACAGCGGGTGCGAGCGAGACATGCATGGGGAACTTCGTTGTTGCGGTCTCGATTTCACGAGCCTCGATCGTGAGACCGGCCACCTCCACGGCAGGGAGCGCAAAATTCTGCAGACCCAGCGCAACTTGGGGAGTTCGTCCACCGAGCAACTCACCAACCAATTCGGCAGGAACAGAACTGTATTCGAACGCTGCCACGTCAGCATCGAAAGCTGTAGCCAACAGAAGATCGATCGGCATGTCCCCGTCGATCCGCAGGCGCAGAGTCACCGTATCGACGAACATTCCGACCACGCCGTCGAGTTGGGGCGTACGCCGTCCGTCGACCGCGGTCGCGATCACGACGTCGGGATTCCCGCTCAGCTTGGCAAGCACCACGGACAGTGCCGCATGAACCACCGCGAACAGCGAGACCTTCATCCGGTCTGCTCGCGCCTGCAGTGCCGAGGTGACGACGGCTGGTATCAAAAAGTTCACTCGCTGCGCCGCGGAAACCGGTCCGTCGTCAGTGTGATCCACCGTCAGCGGTGACACAGACGTCACGCCGTCGAGTGCTCGGCGCCAGAACTCTTCGACCACAAGGGAAACGTCACTCGCTGCCTCCCACGCGGCAAAATCCCCGTACTGGATCGGCAGCGGAGGCCACTGCGGATCCAGTCCGGCTCGGCGCTTGCCGTAAGCGGTCAGGAGATCGCCGACCACAGTTCGCATCGACACCCCGTCGACTGCGATGTGGTGAAAACTTACCGCCAGAACATGTCTGACCGGCGACAGTTGGAGCAGCATCCAGCGCACCGGCAGGTCTGCGGCCACGTCGAAACCGCGCGAGCCGAACTCTCGCAGCAGCACTTCGACCTCGACGTCGCCGACCAGTCGCGTTTCCACTGCCACCGAAGACGGAGGATCTACGACCTGAACCGGTGGAGTGCCCGGATACCGGGTTCTGAGGACCTCATGCCGGCCGACAAGATCGGTCGCGGCTTGACGCAGCGCGGACACGTCGAGTTCACCGTCGATCTCGATGCAGATCGGCAGGTTGTACGCACCGCTCGCTGTGTCCAGCTGATTGAGTACCCACATCGCACGCTGGTTCCGTGACAGGGGTGCGGGCGTGGGATCGCGGCGCGGTTCCAGTCGGACAAGATCGGTCACCGAGTCGTCCTGCTCGAGCGAATCGAGCCGGGCTGCCAACGCCGCAACCGTCGGATGCTCGAATACGGTCCTCAGCGGAACAACCTGTCCCAGAGAACTACTCAGGAGTGACGTGACCTCCGCGGCCGAGAGCGAGTTGCCCCCGAGCGAGAAGAAGTCTGCGTCACGATCGTCCCCGTCTCCGCCCAGAACGGCGACAAAAGCTGCAGCAACCAGGTGCTCAGTGTCAGTGTCCGGGCCCTCTATGCGGGAAGCATCGAGTGCCGGCAACGGTAGACCGGCGAAGTCGACCTTGCCGTTCCGCATCGGAAGGTCGCCCTCGATGTCGACGATGACATGCGGAACCATGTACGTCGGAAGAACTTCTGCGACCGTGGCGCGAAGTCGACCCGTGTCAACTCTCTCGGCGCCTGAACTTCTCACGTAGGCGACCAACAGCGGACTTCCACCTTCGGGGGTCCGTACCCCGGCGACGCAGAAATCGACGTCAGCGACAGACTGGATGACTGCTTCGATCTCACCCGGCTCGATCCGGACACCGTTGACCTTCACCTGCGCGTCGGTTCGTCCGAGATAGTGCAGGCGATAATTATTGCCTTCAGGCTTCTGGGTTGCCGGTTCGGAGATGTCAGGCCTCCACATCACCAGGTCACCGGTCCGGTACATCCTGGCGCCTGAACTGGTTGCCACGAATCGCTCCGCAGTTCGGGCAGGTTGGCCGGCGTACCCGCGTGCGAGCATACGACCTGCGAGATAAAGTTCTCCGGCAACTCCCGGCGGCACCGGTTCGAGTCGATCATCGAGCACCACCGCGTCGACACCGGCCAGCGGATGTCCGACGGACCCGTCGTGACTGTCGGTCGACAAGTGTTCACTCGACAGGGGCTCGGTAGCAAGCGAATACATCGTCGACTCAGCGGGTCCGTATCCGTTGATCACTCTGCGTCCGGCGTGCCAACGCTTCGCCAACGCACCGCTGAGCCGCTCGCCTCCGAACATCACCGTTGCAAGGTCCGGCAGCGACGGAGTACCGATCGAGGCGACGACGGTAGGTGTGGCGCAGAGATGCGTAATACGCTCGCGCCTCAGCGCTGATGCGAGTCCCGAACCGAACAGTTCGTCGTTCTTCGCCAGGACGAGCGTCGCCCCGGACGTACTCGCGATGAGCACCTCGAGCAACGTCATGTCGAATCCTGGTGCTCCGCGATGAAATACGCGAGAACCTGGTCCAGCCGAGAACCTAGCCGGCAGGTCTTCGGCGATGACGTCGAGCCCGCCGTTGGTCACGATGACAGCCTTCGGGGTTCCGCTCGTCCCCGAAGTGGAGACTACGTATGCCGCAAGGCTGTCGGAATATTCGCCCGCCGAGTCTGTGACCTTCTCACCACCAGCGTTCTCACCACCAGCGTTGCGGCCGCCGATCGTGCCTTCGCCCAGTGTTTCGAGGACACCGCGTAGTCGTGCCTGCGGCTGTTCCGGATCCACCAACGCCGGAGCTGCCCCGACCTTCGCGATTGCCCACAATTGCACGATCGACGCAACGGACCGATCTGCAGTCCAGGCAACGACCTGGTCGACTCCGATTCCCCGGGCGCGCAACTCGTCGGCTGCGACATTCGACTGGGCATCGACTTCCCGATAAGTCAGTGCGTTGCCCTCGTCCTCGACCGCCACAGCATCCGGGGCGGATTCGACGCCAAAGCGCAGCATCGAGGCAAGCGTCGTACCGGAACGTCGAGATCGACCCGACCGGTCGGCCGCGCCGTGTGCGGGGACGAGAAGAGCTCGTTCCGCACTGTCCAACAGGTCGATTTCCCCTACGGCGACCTGCGGGTCGATCGACACTTGACCCAGGAAGCGCTCGAACCGGCCCGCAAAGCTCGATACCGTCAGATCGCCGAATAGATCAGCGTTGTAGACGAATTCGAGGGCGAGACCGCCGCCGATCCCTGAATCCGTGACGTTGAGCTGCAGATCGAAATTTGCGTGCCTGACATCAGGAGCAATCTGTGTGACGGACAACCCCGGCACGGACCAGGTGGTGGGATGCACTGTTTGGAACGAGAGCGCCACCTGGAACAACGGGTGCCGCGAGCGCGATCGCGGTGGGTCGATCAGATCAACCAGTGATTCGAAAGGCATCTCTGCATGCGCGAACGCCGATACGTCGCGCTGACGAACCTGCTCGACCAACTGGCCGAAGGACTCCGATGGATCGACTTCGGTTCGGAGAACAATCGTGCCGGCAAACATACCGACGAGCTCATCGAGTTCAGGTGCGGTGCGTCCGGACACGACAGTGCCGACAACCACGTCACTGCTGCCGGTGTGCCTCGCCAGCAGCGCCGCGAGAGCAGCGTGGACAACCATGAACATGGTTGCGTTGTTCGATCGTGCCACCGCTTGCAGGCCCGTCCGTACGGAACCTGAGATCACCACTCGACAGCTCGACGCGCGAGCGGATGTCGAGCGTGGGCGGTCCAGGGGTAGCGTCGCCTGCTCGGGAAGGCCTTCGAGAGCCTGCTTCCAGTAGTTGGATACCGTGTCTGGAATCCCCGATTCTCTTTGCCATGCAGTGTAATCGGCGTACTCAAGCGCGAGCGGCGTCCACTGCGGAGCTTGCTGCTCCGCGCGAGCGATGTACGCGGCAGTGAAGTCACGTACCAACACTTCCAGCGATCGAGCGTCGGCGGCAATGTGATGGACCACGACGGCCAGGACGTGCTCGTCGGGTGAAACCTGGAAAAGGGCCACCCGTACAGGCGGATCCGTGGTGACATCGAAGCCCGAACACACCAGTTCTGCGACGCGATTCTCGGCGTCCTCGCCCGCGAGGGCCTGGAGCTGAAGCGGCGGACTTACTTCCCTGACGTCGAGCACCTTCTGAACCGGGCGCTCACCGACAACCGGGTACACGGTCCGCAGGGTGCGATGGTGATCGATCAGGTCACGAATTGCCAGTTCGGCTGCAACTACGTCCAATTCACCCGTCAGGCGCAACACGATCGGAATGTTGTAGCCGGCGGACTCTGTATCCAACTGATTCAGTATCCACATTCGGTGTTGCGAAGCTGACAGCTGCACTTCTGTATTGTCCGAACGCGGAGCAAAAGACAGAGGCACCAAGGACACCGGAGACGCTTGCCCCACACCGATTCGGGCAGCAGCTATTCCGGCCAGCTGATCGACAAATGGGTGCTCGAAGACGTCGCGGACGTCGAGGTTGCAGCCCAGGACGGCGTTCAGTCGTGACGAGAGCCGAGTGGCGATCAAGGAATTCGCCCCTTGATCGAAAAAATTCCGAACCGGATCGACATTCGGAACGTCCATCAAATCGCTCAGGATGGCTGCGACTGTCTGCTCGAAGAAGTCTCGTGACTGCCGAGACGGCTGCGTGAGAGACACCGGGGTCGGCAGCGACGCACGGTCGACCTTGCTGTTGATCGTGACCGGCAATGACGCAAGCGACATCAAAGCCGACGGCACCATGTACCCGGGCAACAACGAACGGGCAGTGCGTAATACGCCTTCGAGGTCGTGTCCCTTCTCCGGGGTGATGTAACCGACCAATGTCGGCCCGCTGTCGAGTTCTCGCACCACCACCGCGGCCTGCTCCACCGAACTGTGAGCCAGTAGCGCGGTCTCGACCTCGCCCGGTTCGACACGGTAACCGCGCAGGGCCATCTGACCGTCGGCGCGGCGAACATATTCGAGTCGACCGGCTCGCCAACGGACGAGATCGCCGCTGCGGTACATCCTCGACCCGTCGAATCCCGGTTCAGGCACAAATCGTAAAGAGGTCATCCCGGGTTGACCTAAGTAGCCTGCGGCCACCTGTGGACCGGCAACGTACAGTTCGCCGACAGATCCGGGAGGGACAGGCGCGAGCGCGGTGTCCAGTACGTAGCTGCGCAAGCCCGGTAGCGGAGATCCGATCGGCGAGGCAGCTCCGTCGCCGGCTGACAGTTCGACACTGGTGACGTGAACGGTGGTTTCGGTGATTCCGAACATGTTGACGCCCCGCACATCCGGGTGCCGATCGAACCAGGCCTCCACGCGCCCCACGTCGAGGCGATCACCGCCGAAAACAATCGACCGGAGCGGAAGCAGCATTTCCTGCGTGACTTCCGCCAACGCGTAGAAGGCAGCCGGGGTCTGATTCAGAACGGTCACTTGTTCCCGCACAATCAGATCCACGAATCTTTCGGGTGAGCGCGCGACGTCACCGTCCACGATCACCAAAGATCCGCCGGTGGTCAGCGCACCCCACATCTCCCATACCGAGAAGTCGAATGCGTACGAATGAAACATCGTCCACACATCTTCGGGCCCGAAGTCGAAGATCTCTCGAGTCGAGGCGAGCAGAGCCAACACGTTGCCCTGAGATACCACCACGCCTTTGGGGGCGCCGGTTGATCCGGAGGTGTAGATCACGTAAGCGGCGGACTCCAAGGGCGCAAGTGGCCAGCATTGCGCCGCGTCAGCCGTCTCGTCGACGGATACGACGGCATGTTCGTACTCACCGAAACGCGGAGCGTAGCTGGGCGTCGACAGAATCGCTTTCGGACGCGCATCGGCGAGTACGTATCGGATGCGAGCGTCGGGATACTGCAGGTCGATCGGGACGTACGCGGCGCCCGCCCGAACGACCGCGAGAATTGCAACTACCAGGTCGATCGAGCGAGGGAGGCCGACGGCCACCCGATCCCCCACTCGAATTCCTCGATCGATCAAGGCGGCTGCGAGCGCCTCCGAACGAACGTGCAACTCTGCGTAGGTGACCCGAGAATTTCCACTCGTCACGGCGATCGCGTTCGACCGCTTCGTCGCGACCCCGGCGAACAGGTCGGACAGTGAGTTCGCACCAAGTGCTGGCGCCGGCACGTGCACCTGCAGTTTTTCGCGCTCGTCGACGCTGAGAACATCGATGTCACGCAACATAATTGACGAGTTCTCGGTGACCGAGTCGCACACTCGACGTAGTCGCTCGACCCAACCGCCTACGGTGGCCGCATCGAACAGATCGGCGGCATATCGGAAGGTACCCCAAATGCCGCTCGCACCTCCGTCAACCGTACGATCTTCGCGCACAGTCACTTCGAGATCGAACCGCGGGTGCGCGGGAGGCAACGGAATTCCTCGAGCCGTCATCTTTCCCACGGCGATCTCGGGAACCGAAGCTACCGGATCGACGGCAAGAACCACGTGCAGGAAGGAATTCTTCTCGCCTGCGGCCCCACCGACCGCCCGTTCGACTACCCAGTCGAACGGCACGTCGGCATTGGACAGTGCCGCCACGTCGACGTCGCGTACTCGAGTCAAGAACTCACCGAAGGTGTCTCCATCGAGCAGGAGCGTTCGCAGCGCCACGGTTCCGACGAACATACCGACGGAGCCGTCGAACGAGGGGTGTGTTCGACCGGACGTCGGGGTTCCGATGACGATATCGGGCGCACCGGTGATCTTGCTCAGCGCGATCGCAAGGCAGGCGTGCAGCACCATGAAGGTCGTGCAGTCGTGTGCTCTGGCAATTTCGTTCAGCGCCGCGTGGACGGGCGAGGACAGTTCGAACGTCACGTCCCGCGCCGACGACGGTTGGTCCGGCCGGCGGGATCTGTCCGCAGGAAGCGCCAGAGTCGGATCAACGCCGGCGAGAGCTGTTTCCCAGAATTCCAACTGACGGCCAGCCAGGCTCTGCGGATCCGCAGGATCACCGAGAACGGTTCTGTGCCAAGCGGAATAGTCGCGATAGTCGAGCGAGGGCGAAGGCCAGATCGGCGAACTCCCAGCGGCGCGGGCGTCGTACGCCTCAACAAGGTCCGAGACGATCGTCGCGAACGAAAGACCGTCCAGGGCGATGTGATGGGCAACCACGGTCATGCGATGGTCGGCGTCGCTCTCCGAGGTGAGGATCAAGCGAAGAGGTGCGTCGGTCGCCAGGTCGAACCCGGCCGCAACCAAATCCGCTGACGCAGTCTCGTAATCCTCAGACGGAACCTCGATCAGAGTCACCGGAGCCGCAGACGTAGCCTGGATCGGCCACGTGTCGCGGTTCTGGTCGAACGAGAACACCGTGCGCAGGACGGGATGGCGATCGGTCAGGTCAACTACCGACTCCCTCATCGCCGCTGCATCCAGAACTCCACTGAACGAGACCTCGAACGCAATGTTGTACGCCGACGACTGCGAATCCAGACGATTGAGCAGCCACAGACGTTGTTGTGCCGGAGCGATTTCCACGGTGACGTCGTCGGAAATGCGCTGGGGTTCCACCACCCACTCCGCCCGACCCTCGCGGATCTTCCGGGCCAGCTGCGCCGGCGTCGGGGCACCGAATACGTCCCTGACACCCACCCGCCTTCCGAGGGCGGAACTCACTCGTGCGGCGACGTACACGGCGTCGAGAGAACTACCGCCCCAGGCGAACAAGTCGGAGTGCGGTCCGAGAACTCCGACACCGAGGACCTCGGCCATCACCGAGGCAATCAATTCCTCGTCGTACTCGATCGGGCGGCTTACCGCCGAGCGTTGCTCGGCGACAGCGGTTGTCGTCGGTTCAGGGAGCGCTGCACGGTCTGTCTTTCCATGGTTTGTGACGGGCAACGCCTCCAGAATCGTCACCGAACTCGGAAGCATGGAACGCGGAAGTAGTGAAGCCAGATGGTCGAGCACCGCCTCCTGACTCAACGGACGAGGTCGGTCGTCTCCGTCTTCGCTCACGGTCACATACGCTGCAATCGACCCGGATCGCTCCACCACTGCTGCCTGCGAGACGCCAGGAATAGACAGGAGCACAGCTTCGATCTCGCCCAGTTCGACGCGTACTCCACGGATCTTCACCTGTTGATCAGTGCGGCCCAAGAACTCGAGTTGACCGGCATCGTTCCACCGAACCACGTCCCCGGTGCGGTACATGCGTGCGCCAGCGTCGGCCGTACCGATGGGCGCCGCGACAAAACGCTCCGCCGTCAGCGTCGGCGAGAGGTACCCACGCGCCAGTCCTTGTCCCATCACGTACAGCTCACCCGCGGCGCCGACCGGAGTGGGACGCAACCACGAATCCAACACCACAGCGGCAACGCCGTCGATCGGACGCCCGATCGGTGTGCCAGCGCCAGGCACGAGCGGCTCGCTCATAAAGGCCGCGACAGTTGCTTCACTGGGGCCGTACGAATTCACGATGTCGACGTGACTCGACCACGCATCGACGAGCGCCCCCGGCGGTCGCTCGCCGCCCACGTTCAACACTCGAAGATCCGGCAGTTCCCGAGGATCCATCGTCAGCGCAACCGATGGTGTCGAGATCAAATGCGTGACACCCTCGAGCCGCAAGAAGTCTTCGAGGTCCACTCCGCCGATCAATCCGGGAGGAACGATCACGGCAGTCGCACCGCAGCCGTGAGCAAGCAGAATCTCGAGGATCGCCACGTCGAACGACGTGGATGCCAGGAGCGCGACTCGGGAGGAATTATCGATGTCCAGTCGCCGTGTGTGAGAACGCAACAACGGCACAATGCCTCGGTGCGTGACCGCGACGCCCTTCGGCCGTCCGCTCGACCCCGAGGTGTAGACCACGTAGGCGGTATCGTCCAGGGACACGTCGGCGATAGATGAACCGGCCTCCGAACCTCGATCGATCGGCCCATCGACAGTTTCGTCGCCCCTGGGACTGACGACGCAGACCCAAGCCGGCACGCCTGCCGGATCGCCACCGACCACAACGGACACGTTGGCATCGTCGAGAATGAAAGCGACACGCTCGGAGGGTGTTTGAGGATCCACGAAAAGAAGAGCCGCACCGGCCCGCGCCACTGCATGAAATGCAACTACGGAATCGGTCGACCGCGGGGCGAGGATCCCGACGACGTCACCTCGGACGACGCCGTTCTCTACGAGCAAGGCGCACAGTGCATCCGCGCGAGCGCCGAGTTGGTCGTAGGTGACGTCCACACCTTGGTCACGGATCGCGACGGCACTCCCCCGCCCTGCCCCGTCTCTGATGACCGAATCGAGCGTCGCGAATCCGTCCGTCCGCGCACCCAGCGCGGGGACCAGATCATTCAGTTCGTCCGCCGAGAGGACAAGGAGGTCACCGAGCCCCCTCGTGGCCGAGTCGAGGAATCCCTCGAGTAGCCGAACGAACTGACGATGGTGCATCGCCAGATCACGTTCGCTGTACAGGCGCGGATTGGCTTCGAAGGACAGGCGAACGTTCTCCCCCGCGATCGACGGATAAATGCTGAAGAACAGATCTTCGGTGGGTCCGGATGTGAGGACGTGAAATTCGCCGACGACGTCACCGAGCCGAATCGCTTCGTGAAACATCATGACGTTCACTGCCGGGCCCGCCGAGTCGCGGGATCCGCCCTGATCTCCCTGGAAACCCATGTCCTCGTAACGGAATCGCTGATGCCGCAATGCGCCGGTCATCTGCACCGAGATCTGACGCACCAACTCTTGTGGCGACAGATCCCGATCAAGTTGCGCACGAACAGGCACGATGTTGGACAGCATTCCACCCGAACGTCTCGACCTTGCCGTGGTGCGGCCGGACACCGGCAGGCTGAGGACGACGTCGTCCGAATCAGTCATCCGACCGAGATAGGACGCGAACGCACCGACGAGAATCGCCACCTCGGACGTAGTCCACTCCGTCGAGACATCCGAAAGCTGTTTTGCAAGAGTCGGATCCAAGGTCTGCACCATCATGCGCTGCGGCATGGACGTCAGCCCGGCGCCGTCGGCGAGGCGAACCGGGCGAGGCAGGCCCTCGGACATCTCCGTCCAGTACTGCTCGTCCGATCGATACCGCGCCGAGGATCGGTAGTCGACATCGAGGTCGTGCAGCGCACGTACCCCCGCACCACCGAAAGGAGTCAGCTTCTTGCCGTGAACAAGATGCGAATAGCGCTCGGCCACTCGCGTGGTGAGTGTCATCGCCGCATACCCGTCGAGCACGAGGTGATGGGCATGCGAATACCAGAAATAGTGATTGTCTGCCAGGTGCAGCAAGGTCGCCGAGATCAAGCGATCCGACATCACGTCAAGTGGCCGTGAGTATTCCGCTGTCATCCACTCGTTCGCGCGCTGAACTGGATCGTCATTGCTGCGGAGGTCGAGGTATTCGAGATCGTCGACGATGGAGTGATCGACGACCTGAAGCGGCTCGGCATCAGTAGCGACGAGGCGAACGAACGCCGACTCCACTTCATGACATGCCGTATTCGTTGCCTCGATCAGCGCGTCGACGTCAACCGGTCCTCGTAGTTCCACGTACTGAGCCACCACGAACGGAGTTGACGGACTCAGTTGCTGCGCGAACCACAGCGCGAGCTGAGCCCGAGACAACGGAAAAGCACTCAACCCGTCACCTCACATTTCACCAGCCTTGTTATTCACGAACATTCGGTGGCTGATCACGTGAATCCATGGGAGCGAACACCACGAACGGCCGAACCGAACCCTACTGTCTCGTCTAAGTTTTCACCACCGGGCCAACACTGCTAGACATGTCGACGCAGCTTTCACGCACTCAAACGTCAGGAGCTTCAGCGGATGAACAACGACACGGTGGGACCAAAGTCCGACGACGATTCCGGGGCTGAACCGATCGGCTCCGACAACATCCCACCGAGCGGTCAGGAGCGCGAACCCAAGGGGTCGGCTGCATTTCTCCGAAGCCACCGAACAGCGGTCGCGATCACGGCATCGACACTGCTCGTGGGTGGTTTTGTGGCCTGGCTCGGTTACACGGCATACGAGGCGCAGGGCAACCTGGAAGCGGCTCGCGACCATGCACAATCGGCAAAGAGTGCACTACTTGCCGGGGATACGGGGGTCGCAGAGTCCGCCGCGGCGGAAGCCGATCTCGCGGCGTCGACCGCCTATGACAACACCCATTCGCTTCCCTGGAACATCGCCGCCGCTGTTCCTGTCATCGGGTCGCCCTTTGACTCGACGCGCCAGATGACCGAGGTCGTCCAGGGACTCACGCGTGACGTTCTCGGTCCTGCTGTCACTGTCGGAACTTCACTCGCACCAACGGAATTGGTGCAGCCCGGCGGACGCTTGGCACTCGCACCGTTACGCGAAGCAGAACCGAAACTGGCCGAAACAGCTATCGCCGCGGAATTGCTGTCGTCGCAGGCACAGGAAGTTCCCGAATCGAAGTACCTGGGCCGAGTTAACGATGCCCGAGCAGAATTGCAGTCGCAGACAAGCGAACTGGCTACCCTCTTGACGAACACCGCCACAGCGGCTCGCATCGCACCGGCGATGCTCGGCACCGACGGACCGCGCAATTACTTCATCGGTTTCCAGACCAATGCGGAAGCCCGCGGAACCGGTGGCCTCTTGGGCGGATACGGCATCGTCCGAGTCGACGACGGCGCCGCTCGGGTGGACACGCTCTCCCCCAACTCCGAACTAACACTGGACAATCAACCGATAGACCTTGGTCCTGACTTCAACCAGCTTTACGGAACAAGTCGCCCGACCACCGATTCTCGCAACAGCAACCTCAGCTCGCACTTTCCCTACGCGGCACAGATCTGGCAGTCCCTGTGGTCACAGGAGTCCGGGGGTGAGATGGTCGACGGTGCGATAGCGACCGATCCGATAGCCCTGAGTTACATTCTGAAAGCGGTGGGGCCGATCAAGATGCCCGACGGGGAGTCGGTGACGGCCGACAATGTCGTGGAGCTGACCGAGTCGACCGCGTACGCACGCTTCCCTTCCGACAACAAGGCACGAAAGCAGTATCTGCAGACGATCGCGGCCCGCGTCGTCGAGAAGATGACCGGGAACATCAAGTCCCCGAGCGCACTGCTGGAAGCACTGGGCAAGGGCGTCAGCGAGGGCAGAATCGCGGTGTGGAGCTCGCACCCCGACGAACAATCGGTGCTCGCCGACACGGTCCTCGGTCATACGATCCCCGGAGATTCGGCGCCGTATGCCGGTGTGGTGATCAACAACCAAGCCGGCAACAAGCTCGACTACTACCTCACAAGAGAAATCGACTACACAGCGCAGACGTGCACCGGCGACACCCGAAAGACAACGGTCACCGTTCGACTGACGAACAACGCACCCGACGCCGACCTGACCGAATACGTCAGCGGGATCGTCGACAACCCCGGACGACTGCCCAAGGGCACCAACGTGGCCGCAGTCACCCTGCTGGCAACGACCGGAGCAAAACTCGACGCGGTCTCGGTGGGCGGGCAGATTTCGTTTGCCGTCAACGGATCAGAGCAGGGTCACCCGGCCTACATGACGAGGGCCGTCATTCCGCGAGGACAGACTGTTGAACTGAAGTTCGATCTGACCGAGCCCACAGCCGAGGGCGAGGCGCGCGTACCGGTCCAGCCGCTGGTCGACGAACCGAGGATCACGGTCGACGTGCCTACCTGCTGAACGTGATCGGCAAACGTCTATCGCTCCCCTTCCGAGCGGACGTTTGCCGATCAGCGTCTTTCGACCGCCCTGGATGAACTTTCAACAGATTTGAAACTTTGGCGAAGGCTAGCCTATGCTTCCTGACGCGCCTGGAACCGGCCGTCGGCTGCGATCCGTCGGAGTCTCACTCCTCGGCGCATCGACAACGGAAGGTTCCTCATGCGATACGCCCGTGTGCGCTCACTTCGCCGAACTGTGGCGCTGAGTGGATTGGTCATTGCCGCCCTAGTGGTCGGTGGATGCAGCAACAACAACGCTGAAACCGAATCAGGCAACAGCGACTTCGACACCGTCACCATCGAAAGTGCACTCGGAAACGCCGTCATCACGGAAAAGCCCGAGCGAATCGTAACCCTCGGCATGGGATCGGCTGAGACTGTGATCGCGCTCGGCACGATCCCGGTCGGCGTCGAAAAGTACGCATGGGGCAGCGACGACACCGGATATCTGCCGTGGGTCCACGAAGCGGTCACGAAGCAAGGTGGCGAACTGCCCGAGCAGTTCACCGGCGGAACCGACCTCAACATCGAAGCGATCATCGCTCTCGAACCAGACCTGATCCTCGCCCCCTGGTCCGGCATCACTCAGCAGCAGTTCGACTCACTCAACGCATTCGCGCCGACCGTCGCCTACGCAGAGAGCCCGTGGACCATCACGTGGGAAGAGCAGATCAACGTCATCGGCAAAGCCATGGGTGAATCCGAGAAGGCAACGGCCGAAATCGACAAGATCAAGTCGCAGTTCGCGGAATCGACTGCAGCACATCCGAACTACGCCGACGTCAGCTTCTCCTTCATCTACAACACGGGCCCGGGAACGCTCGGCGTCTTCTTCGCCGAAGAGCAGCGTGTGGCCATGGTCCGCGCACTCGGCTTGCAGGTGGATCCCGTCGTCTACACCTTGACGGAATCGGAAGGAACAGACTCAGCCGTCATCGGCCTGGAGAACGCAAACCTCCTCGACAAGTCCGACCTGCTCTTCACCTTCTACTCGGACCCGGCCAATCGCGCCGAGATCGAAGCGCAACCCGCCTACCAAGCCATCCCCGCCGTGGCTCGGGGAACTGTGATCGCTCCGACCGAACAGCCCTTCGTCACGGGTTCCTCGATGATCAACCCACTGACCGTGCCCTGGTCGCTGGAGCGTTACGTACCGATGATCGACGAGGCAATCGCGAAGCTGAACAAGTGATGTAGATACGCACCGTGCGATCGAGAAGCCCGCGTCCTATTCGGATGCGGGCTTCTTGCCGTCACGTTCGCTCTTGAATCGCATCCACTCACTGCTCAGCATGCGATTGTCGATGATCCACCCCATGTAATCGCGCATGTTGAGCACACGAATGTACGCGGGGCCGTTGGGGTTTGCGTATTGCAGCGCCTCGGTCGCAAGCTTGCGTTGATTCTCGAGATACACGTGCTCTGTTTCGAGGAATCCGCCCCACACGTCGGAATCCATGACGTAGTAGTGAGTCCGATCCCGAGGCTTGCGCGTGCGTTTGACGAAGCCCCGGTCGATCAACCGGCGAATGTAGGTGGACACCGATCCGCGACTTGCTCCGAGTGCCTGCGCCAACTCTTCGGCACTGACCCCTGGCGACTCGCTGATCAACAGATAGCCCGCAATCCGACCTTCGATACGAGCCCCACCACCGGACTGCCAGTACACGGAGAACTGGTCGATGAACCAGGTGGAGAAATCGTCACCGCGAGCAGGGCTGGCATCGCCCATTCGTTGAGCCTCCGAGGTTACAGGGTACGAACAAAACTGGGTCCGAACAATTCGTCACTATTGTGCCAGCACCACACTCACTGAGCCGAAAGCATCAGTCCTGGAGTGGTTGCAATGAACTCGAGTTGTTCGATTGTCAAGGGTGGTGCTGTGGTGGAGCCAGCCGATTTCACGAACTGGGTCACCACGACGGTTTCGCCCGAGGGGTGGACAACCCGGACCGTGTCGTCGCCCGAGCCATAAGGATCAGTCAGGCGAGTCACGGCGGTGGAGCCTGGCAACGTGAGTGTCTCACCCGGTTCCGGCACGGCGGTACCAACCGATATTTCGACATCGCTGCTGCCGTCCGCTGTCGAAGCGACGATCCGCTCGCACACTCCACCCTGTCCGTAATCATCTGGAACCAACGAACCGAGCGGGCGTTCCAAGGTGACGCCTGCCGCGCCGAGGTCTTTCCACCGTGTGTCGAGCAACTGATTCAGTCGGTCGACATCCATGCGCGTCGCAGGTGGGCCGGCATTCACAGAATCGGTGTAGCAGGATGCCATCGGCGGCGGCGTCGAGTCTGGAACCGGCGCAGTCACCGCAAGCCCCGGCCCGGTTGCGAGCCCGATCAGTTCGTCCATCGTCAAAAGCGGACCAGTACCCGTCGAAGTCTCCGTCGACGTGTCGATGCTGGCAACAACCCGGGATCCGTCGCCGAGATACGCGACGACACCTCGCTCGCCCCCGACATCCGAAGCGACTTCGTCCTCGAAATCCGCAATGTCCAGCACTGTTCCGTTCGCGAGATGCTCCCGCCGATCCACAAGACCCTCCAAGCACGGCGGCACCGGCTGATCCCATGCACGAACCTGAACCGAGACATCGGCCGTCTGCCCGCCGCGACTTACCGCCCCGCTTGCCCTCGTCGAACCGCTGAACTCGATCGGGTCGACCCCGTCAGGAAACGATGCACCCCGGAAATTCTGGATCGGCGCAAACTCGAACGATTTCGACGGACTCGCAAATACAACCTCGACATCGGAAGGCAACGATTGGAGTAACGCATCGCTCATAGCGGTGGCCTTCGGCCCCGAGAACCATGGATAGTCCGGATCGTCATAGCCAGGCTCGCCCGCGGAACCGTAGTTGAATCGTACCGGCGGACCCGGCGATTCAACCGAATCGCAGCCAGGAATCGACGTGCCTGTGTCCTCGTTCGTCACCGCCGCGACAACAGTTCCCAATGCGACGATCGAGACGATCACCAGCCCGTCGCGCCAGGTCCATTGCTCGCGACGACGGTTCGACTCGTGTGCGGTGTGCCCAGACATTTCTCGATCATTGCCTACGGCAACAACTACGTCACTATCCGACATACCCAGTGAGGTCGTACACCGTGGAATTTCCCACTGTCGTCGATCCGAAATTGGCTTCGACCCATTCCTGGATGGCACTCGACGTGCTGTCCCCGCTTTGGCCCTCTCTCTGGCTTCCGCCCTGGCCACCGGCAATGTAGTAGTGAATTTTTCCGTCTGCCACGTACTGGATGAATTGATCCAATGTCGGTGCGGGATCGGAACTCCAACCGCCGATCGCCATCACCGCGGTATTGCTGGCCAACTCGTAAGTTGCTGCGCTTTGCGAACCGTTGGTCGCGGCCGACCACGTGGTGCCCGCATTGACCAGCATTGCCGTCAACTCTGAAGCACTTTCGCTGCCGCTACTCAGTTCTTGCCCGTTCGACGCCGGATTTACAGTCGCGTCAGAAGAACTCGGCGGAGCGTCACCGTTTCGCAGCTCCGGGCCCCCACCCATACCTCCTCCCCCGCTCATTCCGGAATCGGACACCGCACCGGCTGGTCCGGCTGTCGGAATGGATCCGCCGTGCGCGGCTGCGGCAGTGGCAATCGCGTAAGACGCCGAACCTGCTATCCCTGCCAACGAGCCGATGATCAATCCAGCGACAGCAAGCTTTCGGAATCGATCCTTGGCTCCCACCAGAACCAGAATCGCGCCGACGATCGTGCCTACCAACAGAATCCACTTCAGCATCGGCAGCCAGTCGGAATTGCGGTGCAACAACACCCAACTCCAGATTCCTGCGGCCAGCATCATCGCAGCCAAGCCGCAACGTCCGATCCAACGGGCACGGACCAACCACAGAGCGTATCCACCGGTCCCGATCATCCCCGCGACGGCGGGCGCAAGCGCAACTGTGTAGTAGGGGTGGATCGTGCCGGACATATAGCTGAAGATCAGGCCGGTGACGAGAAACCAACCACCCCACAGGATCAACGACGCGCGGAGAATATCTGTGCGCGGTGCGCGTCCCCGAGCGAGGAGTCCGAATACCACTGCGATCAGTGCCGCAGGAATCAGCCAGGAAATCTGTATACCCATCTCGCTGCCGAACAGCCGCTCCAGTCCGGTACTCCCCCCGAAGCTCGAACCTGCACTGCCACCGTTCATTCCGCCACCGCCACCGGTGTTACCGAAAAGTCGACCCAATCCGTTGTATCCCAGCACCAAGTCCATGACGCTGTTGTTGGTCGACCCACCGATGTACGGGCGAGAATCCGCCGGCCACAGCCACACTGCCAATACCCACCAACCGGCCGATACGACAACGGCCGTGGCTCCGATCGCCAAGTGGACCAAGCGAGCTCGCAGACGTGCCTGTCCGGCAATCACATACGCACCTCCGAATGCAGGTAATACCATCAATCCCTGCAACATCTTGGTGAGAAAAGCGAACCCCAGCGCAACACCGGCGAGGGCTACCCACATCGCGGCTCGTCGACCCATCGCCGTGCCCATTGCCCGAATCACGAAGTAGCCGGCGAGAGTCATGAGCAGAACCAACAGTGCATCGGGATTGTCGAACTTGAACATCAGGGCAGCAGCCGGTGTAGCTGCCAACACAGCTCCCGCAACAAGACCCGCAGCGGGCGACGCCACTCGTTTGACGGCCGCATACACGAGCGCAACCGATCCGACGCCCATCAATGCCTGCGGAACTAGAAGGCTGGCACTCGAAAATCCGAAGATCCGTCCGGACAGACCCATGACCCACAACGAAGCGGGCGGTTTGTCGACCGTGATGAAATTAGAGGTATCGAGGGACCCGAAGAACCACGCTTTCCAATCTTGTGAGCCGGCCTGCGCAGCCGCTGCGTAGAACGTGTTGGCGTATCCACTCGCGGTCAGATTCCACAAGTACAGGACCGCCGTTGCCGCCAACAGGGTCGTCAGCGCCAATCCTGTACGGCGAGTGCGGAACCACGACGGCGAGGGCTCCGCTCGATGGGCAGTTGGTGCCGGCCGCTGAGGTGGGGCCGGATGCAGAACGGCGGTCATCAGGAAGTCCCTTCACGAGTTACTGTCCTGTCAACGATCGCGTCTCCAACCCTGGCGGCACTGGGACCCGGCTGGAAGGTTGCTGTGAATGGCTCAGGTCAGAGTGCGCTCGAACAGCACGACGCTGAACCAACCGTTGTCGGCATCATCTCCGAAGTCACGACGCCCGACCTCGGTAAAACCGGCGTCCAAGTAGTAGCGACGCAATCGCACATTCGTTTCCACACAATCGAGCCGCAGGTACCGCGCCCTCCTCCGCAGATCGACTGCACCTGGTCTCGCGCGACATAGAACTCCCCTCGCGAAATCTGGGCCTCGATCTGCTCGAGAGACACTTCGCGAGGACGCCACTGAGCGATTCCACGTTCCGCCAACCAGTCTTCCGCTCCATGCCGAAGCGCCAAGATCGCCGGCGCATCACTTGCGATCGCCCGCACAACGTCCACGGTCATGATCCCTCCCCTCGATACGACCATCCACAGGTGCGGCCCACAGCGGCACGACCTCTAGGCTCCGCCTCGGATGGATCTGCGAGATGGAGCCTATCGGCGTGAAGTTATGTCTCTGAACGTGTCCCACCACTCGGTCAGGTTTTGAAGGTGGTGTTCGCCGGCCGCGGGTGCTGCCCGGGGTCGATCGAGGGAGGCGGGATGAACCACGGTTTGTTGTCGACGCCGATGCGGATTTCCCATTTTCCGACGAACCCCGTTTTGCGGTGCATCAGCCGGTGGTGCGAGCGGCACAGCAGGACAAGGTTGTTCATCACCGTCGGACCACCGTTCGCCCAGTGCCTAATATGGTGCGCATCCGTCCACGCGGGTACGCAAGAACACCCCGGGAACGCGCAGCCCTTGTCGCGGGCAATCAACGCCACTCTCTGTTCGGCGTTGACCAATCGTTTTCCGGGTTTCGCATCCAACGGTGTGCCGTGAGCGTCGAGCAGAACAGTCGACAGGAAACAATCGCACCCCAGAAGCCTGGTCTGCGACACCGAAAGCGGCCCGAGCCATGGCATGTGCCCGACATCAAGATCCGACAGAGACTCTCCGCCATCAGAAGGCGCAGCGGCACAATCCCGATGCTCAGCCAAATCGCGCGCGTTGATGTGCACGTTCACGTGTGGTCGTTGCCCACCGTCGGTTCCGGTTTTGGCGCAGTCCAGATACCGGCGGATCAGTTCGGTGAACCCGTCTGCTGTCCGCTTTGCCGCCGAGCGTGCGTCGGGGGTTCCGTCGGTTGCTGGGGTGGGCATCGTCAGATTCGACAACGCCGATAACAGCATTTCGCCGGTGAGGGCGTCGAAATCACCGCGCACCACCACCCGGCCATTGAGTGTCGAGGCGATCCGAAGCTCGTTCTGGTCGACATCTTCGGCAGGTGGAATCTCATCGGATTCGAACACCCGCTCCAAGGTCGCGATGACGTGCCGCACCTTCGTCGTCGTCGCCTCCACACCCGACGCAGCCGCGAGCAACAAGTCGATGCAGCGAGGCAACGCTTCCTCCGGCATCCCCTTCGGCGGGGACTCACAGAACGCCACGATCAACACGACATGCTCTAACGAGCAATCCCCACAATCGAACCGAGCCGCTACCGCCGGAAACGGCCGTAGCGCGGCACCCAGGGCGGCGATCTTCTTCCCGTCACGAACCTGCAGCATCGTGTTCGCCGCCAACCACGCACCGACGCCGCGGCTGGCGATCACCTGATCGTCCGGGCGCATCGAGAGTTCGTCCACCACCGCCACCCGCACGGCTTCGAGCCGAAGAATCTCCGCACTCGCCTCGACAGCAGCAGCGCGTAACTCCGCGGCAGTCAATTGCCACAGACGTCCGCGTAACCCCACCGCAGAACCAGACACCACGTCCGACAACAAGACACTCATAGAATCCCCCGATCCCCACCCCCAACAATACTCGAACACGCGTTCGAGTCAAGAGCGATAGATCTCCAGCGCTCGATCCACCGATTCATCGCTCGCCGGTAGCAACGGCAATCGCACATGAGGCGTCGGAATCTGCCCCAACGCATGCAACACACCCTTGATCACAGTCGGGTTCGGTTCGGAAAACAGGGCCCCGGACAGCTTCGACAACCGTCGTCCAAGGTCGCGAGCACTGTCCACATCGCCACTGTCCCAGGCTTTTACCAAGCGGACGAAGTCACCAGTCGACACGTGAGCCGAAGCCAAAATGCCGCCGGACGCGCCCAAGGCCAGGAGCGGTGCGAGGAACAGATCATCCCCGGCCAGTACGGCGAAGTCGTCCGGAAGATCCGCGAAGAGTTCGACGGCAGCTGCGTCGATACTGCCGGCGGCATACTTCACAGCAACAACCCCGGGCAACGCTCCCAGCTCCCGCAGTGTGCGACCGTCCAAATCGCACGCAGTTCGGTACGGCACGTGATAGACGACGAGCGGTACCGGACCCGATTCCTGCAGGTACGTAAAATGCGCCACCACACCGGCTTTCGACGGCCTCGTGAATGAGGGAACCGGAACCAACGCCGCCGAGACCTCCGGCCACCGACTCAGACCGTCGAGCGCCCGCGCACTGCCCACCGTGTCGCTACCGCCGGCGCCGACGATCAACGTCGCGCCCCGCGCACGGCACACGCTCGCGCAGGTGTCCAGAACGGCCACTCTCTCCTGCTCCGTCAGCGTTGCGCTCTCCGCCGTCGTCCCGAGCGCAACGAGTCCGACCGCACCATCGGAGAGAACCTGGTGCGCAAGCCGTTCGAGTGCGTCGGTTGCGATACGCCCGTCGCTCTCGAACGGGGTGATCAGTGGGACATGGATTCCGGCGAGGTCAATTCGAGCAGTAGTCACAGAACTCAGCCTCACCCAACAAACCTTGTAGGTCTAGTTCGCGTTTCCATCGTCGAGCGTAAGCTGAGCTGATGCTTGATGTTCGTCGACTGAGACTCTTGCGTGAACTAGCGCTGCGCGGCACCATCGTTGCCGTCGCCGAGGCGTTGTCGTTCAGTCCCTCTGCCGTGTCGCAGCAGTTGGCCGTTCTCGAACGTGAAGCCGGAGTTCCTCTTTTGGAACGCACGGGGCGTCGGGTGCGCCTCACGCCGGCAGGCGAGAACCTCGCACGTCACGCCGAAGTCATCCTGCAACGCCTGGAACAGGCATCGGGTGAATTGGTCGACGCTCGTCGTGGCCTCGCCGGACCGCTACGCATTGGTACGTTCCCGACCGCCGCACGCGCGATCCTCCCTCAGGCCTTGATCGCACTGTCGCACGAGCACCCGGGATTGGAACCGATGGTCTCGGAAATCGACCCAGCCGACGTCGCCGACGCGCTACGAGCCGGGAATTTGGACTTGGCTTTGATTCACGACTACGACTTCGTCCCTCGCCCCACCGAACCGGGCCTGACGACATTGCCGCTGTGCAGCGAAGCCGTGTACCTCGCTTCGAGTGACATCGAGTCAGATCCCGGTAACGCTGTCGCATCGCTGACCGACTGCGTAGAACGTCCCTGGATTACCGCGATCCCCGGAACCGCTTGCCACGCAATGACCATTCGCGCGTGCCAAGCTGCCGGGTTCACACCGAAAGTGCGTCATCACATCGACGAGTTCGCCACTGTTCTCGCCCTCGTTGCTGCGGGACAGGGAGTTTCACTGGTCCCGGAACTCGGAGCAAGTCATCCACCACCGGGAGTGCGGCTCACGCCGATGCCTATTCGGCGACGGACCAAGATCGCCCACCGAGCCGGCTCCGACGCACACCCGGCAGTCACAACCGTGACAAGCGCGCTTCGCTCGGCAGTCCCGCTACTGCTGGACGCCCAGCACTAGCGGCACTTACATGTCGAGTCCGAGGTCGAGCACCGTCACCGAGTGTGTCAGTGCACCTACGGCCAGGTAGTCGACGCCGGTTCGGGCGTACTCTGCGGCAACGTCGATGGTGAGACCGCCCGAGGACTCGAGCTTGGTTTCGGGAGCAACAGCGTCGCGGCGCTGGACCGCAATCTGCGTCTGCCACAGCGGGAAGTTGTCCAGCAGAACAAGTTCGACCTTTTCCGCCAGCACCTGATCGAGCTGAGTGAGATTGTCGACCTCTACTTCACACTCGATGTCCGGCGCGAGTTCGCGGACAGCGCGCAGTGCAGCAACCACCGAACCGGCAGCAGCAACGTGGTTGTCCTTGATCAATGCGGCGTCACCCAACCCCATGCGGTGGTTGACTCCCCCGCCCACGTGAACTGCATATTTCTGCAGAGAGCGCAGGCCTGGCAACGTCTTTCGACTGTCGCGCACCTTGGCATGAGTGCCGGCGATGGCGTCGACCCACTGTGATGTCGCCGTCGCGATCCCCGAGAGATGGCAGACGAGGTTGAGCATCGTCCGCTCTGCCGTGAGAAGTCCGCGGGTGGGCGCGACAACGGTGAGCACCGATTGACCTGGCGCAACCCGAGTTCCGTCGGAGACCCGATCGACTACCTCGTAGTTTCCCGCGCCGATCACCTCGTCGAGAACAAGCAGTCCGACGTCGATGCCGGCGACGGTACCCGATGATCGTGACACGACCGAAGCCTTCGCGACCGCATCAGCGGGAACCGTTGCGGTAGAGGTGATATCGGGGCCATAGCGCAGATCCTCGTCGAGAGCGAGCCTGACCAATGTGAGCAGCTCGTCACGGTCGAGCGGCGCGGGCAGGATCTTCTGCTCGGTCATCAATGAACTCCTGTCAACAACATGTCGGGTATTTCGAGCGCTCCATCGGCGCCCATCTTGATCCGAGTGCTGCGACGCTGATTCGGATCTGTCTCAGGATAGTCGGTGCGGGTATGGCAGCCACGGCTCTCGGTTCGCGCCACGGCCACGTCGACCAATGCAGTCGCGGTCAGTGTGAGCGCCGCGTCTTCGAGATCCGGAGCGGCCACCGCCACTGTCTGTTCGGCGTCGGCAAGCGCGGCTCGCGCAGTCTGGAGACCGCCTCCGTCGCGAACCACCGACGCGTGTGCCGTCATGACGGACTGCACGGTCTCTCGCGGCAGGATCGGCATCGGCTTGCGCACCACGTTGACCACTTCGGCATGGACATCGCGACGCTCGGCAGCTGCGATTCCTGCACGCTCCCCGACTACCAAACCCTCGAGAAGGCTGTTGGACGCAAGGCGATTCGCGCCGTGCAATCCCGTGCGAGCCACTTCACCCGCTGCGTAGAGTCCAGGCACTCCCGTTCGTCCATGGACGTCGGTGGCGACTCCCCCGCACGAATAGTGCGCAGCCGGAGCGACCGGAATCAATTGGGTGCGTGGATCGATACCGGCTTCGAGGCAGGACGCGGTGATGGTCGGGAATCTCGAATCGAAGCCGTCGAGCTTTCGTGCGTCGAGATAGACGTGATCGGTGCCGAGATCTCGTAGGCGTGCTGCGATTGCCCGCGAAACCACATCACGCGGGGCGAGATCACCCAGCGGATGAACACCTGCGGTCACCGAATCAGCGTTGGTGTCGACAAGAATCGCACCCTCGCCGCGGACCGCCTCACTGATCAGGGGTCGGCGGCCTACCCCACCCGGAGTGAAGAGCACCGTCGGATGGAACTGAACGAACTCCAGGTCCGCAATCGCCGCACCAGCTTCGAGTGCCAACGCGATTCCGTCCGCAGTTGCGCCAGGCGGATTTGTGCTGCAGGCATACAGCTGACCGAGTCCGCCGGTAGCGAGCAGGACCGCTGGTGCATGGATCACCCCAAGCCCTTCCGGGGAAGAGACGACGAGTCCACACACCCCACGGCGGTTGGTCACCACCTGAACTGCCGCTGCACCGAACAGGACGGGCAGGCCGGCAGCATTGAGAGCCCGCTGCACTTCCGCGCCCGTGGCGTCGCCGCCGGCGTGGATGATCCGACGTGTGCTGTGCCCACCCTCGCGGGTGCGCGACACCTCGCCGTCTCGCCCGCGATCGAAGACCGCTCCCAACGCGGCCAGCGCTGCAACAGCATCGTGACCAGCTTCTACGATGGAATAGACGGCTTCCTCGTCGCACAAACCGACGCCGGCCTCACACGTATCCGCAACGTGCGATTCGACGGAATCCGTATTCAGATCGTCGACGACCGCGATGCCACCCTGCGCGTACTGAGTCGAGGTGTCCGTCGGACCACCCTTGCTGACAGTGAGTACTTTCAGTCCCCGCAGAGAAGCGGTGCGCGCTGCGGTGAGGCCGGCAACACCGCCTCCCACGACGACCAGGTCGGCATGGGCCTCCCAGGCGAAACGCCCGGCAGGGCTGGTCACTCGCCGCCGCCCGGTTTACCGATCTCGATCATGCGCTGCACCGATTTCTGCGCACGCTTGGCCATCTCGAGATCGACGTGGACCTCGTCCTTGCCCTCGAGAAGGCAGCGAAGCAACGCGGCAGGCGTGATCATCTTCATGTACGGGCACGATGCGCGGTCGTTGACGGCCTGGAAATCGACGTCGGGCGCCGCCTTACGCAACTGGTGCAGCATCCCGATCTCGGTTGCGACCAGAACCTGCTTGCTCTTGGTGACGCGGGCAGCGTCGAGCATTCCGCCGGTGGAGAGGATCTTGACCTTGTCCGCGGGGACCGCGCCTTCGCCGGCTAGGTACAGAGCCGAAGTGGCGCAACCACATTCAGGGTGCACGAACAGCTCGGCATCGGGGTGCGACTTGGACTTGGCCGTCAGCTCGTCACCGTTGATGCCGGCGTGCACGTGGCACTCGCCCGCCCAGATCTGCATGTTGGTACGGCCGGTCACGCGCTTGACGTGAGCTCCCAGGAACTGGTCCGGCAGGAACAGCACCTCGCGGTCGGCATCGATCGAGTTGACCACGTCGACGGCATTGGACGAGGTACAGCAGATGTCGGTGAGTCCCTTCACCTCTGCCGTGGTGTTCACGTACGACACCACGAGCGCGTTCGGGTTGTCGGCCTTCCACTCACGAAGCTGCTCGGCATTGATCGAGTCGGCCAGCGAGCAACCGGCCCGCTCGTCCGGGATCAGCACGGTCTTGGACGGCGACAGAATCTTCGCTGTCTCGGCCATGAAGTGCACACCACAGAAGACAATCGTGTCCTCGGGTGCCTCAGCTGCGATTCGCGAGAGAGCCAGGGAATCTCCGACGTGATCGGCGACGTCCTGAATCGCAGGCAGCTGGTAGTTGTGCGCAAGAATCGTCGCGCCGCGTTCGCGAGCCAGACGTTTGATCTCAGCGGCCCACTCGGGGGTCGCTTCGACTCCGTTGTATCCGCCGGGGCCGTCGTGAATCTGCGAGGCCGATCCCTCCCATAACGTCGTGGTCGTCATGGCGTTCTCCTTCACCGTGAACCCGGGCTCGTCACCCAGTTCAAATCCGGACGGGCTGGCCCGGATTTCCGTATTCGAGGTTTTCGACTTAGGATCGAAAACGTGCCCAATAGTAACACCACCCACGAAGTGCTTGCAGCGGTGTTCCAAGTTCGCACCTTCCCCGCAAGCATCGCCGCAGGTGACGGCGATCACTGCCCACAAGGACGCGAAGAGTTGGCCGTGCTGCTGTGGCAGCGTGCACTCAACCCACAGAAGGGCACGTGGTCCCTGCCCGGGGGTACCTTGCGCGACGACGAGGACCTGACGACGTCCGCTCGACGTCTCCTCGCCGAGAAGGTCGACCTACGAAAGGTCGCCCACCTCGAACAACTCTCCGTCTTCAGTGATCCACAACGAGTGCCGGGCCCGCGCCGCATCGCGTCGACCTTCCTCGGACTCGTTCCCCTCAGTGCCGATCCACAACTTCCACCGGACACTGCCTGGCACCCGGTTTCGAAACTGCCGGAGATGTCGTTCGACCACGGAACTGTCGTGCGGCACGCGCGCAATCGACTGGCTGCAAAACTCTCCTATACCAACATCGCATTCGGGCTGGCGCCCGAAGAGTTCGCGATGTCGACGCTTCGCGAAATCTACTGCGCTGCACTCGGTTACCAAGTCGATGCCACCAACTTGCAACGCGTCCTGGGGCGTCGAGGCGTTCTGACTCCCACCGGCAACACCGCACCGTCCGGCAAGTCGGGTGGACGTCCACCGGCGCTGTACCGTTTCACCGACTCCACCTTGCGGGTCACCGACGAATTTGCCGCACTACGGCCCCCGAGCTGACACCGATCACACTGTCAGGCAACGGCTTCGAGATTTCCGCGTTGCAACCACACCGAGGCCACGGCGCCGGCCGGATCGATGACCCGGTTGATTGCACCGAACCGCGCCGTCACCCGATCGAGAATCCGATCGGCCTGCCAACGATCCGTCGGATCGGCGACAATCGCGAAGAAGCGATGGGCGGGTTTTCCCGCCATGACGCGCACCAATTCGGTGACCGTCCGCGCCGTGACTGCCACGCTCCAACCAGCGTCGAGAAACTCGGCGGCAGTGCGCGCACCGTGCTCGAATCCGATGTCCGTGACAAGTACAACTCCCCTGTTCGGGGCGATCTCTGAAACACTCATTGCGGAACCTCCAGTCGGAATCAAACTTCTTGACCCCTATGTAAGTCCGCAATCTTGTGCTTCCCTTGTGCTGGTTCTGTGAGAACTCTGGGGAATTGCGCGCGCCCCACCTCAGACAGATCGAGAAAGCCCCGCCCAGAAGACCGTCGAGGCCGCGTTCACCACATCGCCGACCGGTACGTCGCCCAACATTCCGCCCGCAGCAAGCGTCGCGACGCCATGGAACGTCGCAAAAGCAACCAGCGCAATACTTTCCGGATCACCGGCGGCAATATCACCTGCAGCCTGAGCCTCCGATACGAGCCGGACGGTCAGGTCCATCGTCGCGTGCCCCGCGTTGACGACAGTCTCGGCGGCGCCCGGTGCATGCTTGTTGCTGTACATCAACGACAAAAGTCCGGGATGGTCCAGCGCAAAATCCACGTAGGCATTGGCGAGCGAGGAGAACCGGGCCCTCGCGGTCGGTGGAGCATCCGCGACTGCCCGCTCGAGCGCACCGGTCATCCGATGGAATCCACTTTCGGCCAAGGCATCGAGCAAAGCCTGGCGATCACGAAAGTGCTTGCCCGGAGCCGCGTGGCTCACGCCCGCCTCACGCGCGAGTTGCCTCAGCGACAACTTGTCGACGCCATCTCGTTCGAGTGTTGCTTCGGCCGACGCCAGGAGTTCCTGTCGCAGGCTGCCGTGATGGTACGGCTGTTCGTGGGCGGGCATGGTGGCACCATATCAAAATGTTGTCATTGACAACTATGGTGTCAGTGCCTACATTTGGGATCACCCGAACCGAAGGAGCCACCATGGCCATCGACGTAGCCGGAACCACCGTCCTCATCACCGGAGCCAGCGCTGGGCTCGGAGTGGAATTCGCTCATCGCTTTGCCGCTCGCGGCGCACACCTCGTTCTGGTCGCCAGGCGGGCAGACCGCCTCGAGGCACTCGCCACCGAACTCCGTGGCGCCCACGGCATCACCGTGACAGTCCTGCCCGCCGACCTGGCCGCACCCGGCGTCGGCGCGACCCTGCGCCAAGAACTCGCCAGTCGCGACATCACGGTCACGTCCCTGATCAACAACGCCGGATTCGGAACACACGGAGCATTCGTGGACGAAAACCTCGAGCGCGTCACGTCCGAAATTCAGCTCAACATCGCCACACTCGTCGAACTGACGCACACATTCCTGCCCGACCTTCTCACCGGCCGCGGAGCACTGGTCAACATCGCCAGCACCGCGTCCTTCCAGCCGACACCGGGCATGGCGGTCTACGGCGCATCAAAGGCGTTCGTACTCAACTTCACCGAAGCGCTCTGGGCAGAAGCTCGCGGTAGCGGATTGACCGTGTTGGCAGTATGCCCCGGTCCGACGCGCACCGAGTTCTTCGACGTAGTCGGCTCCGAGGACGCAGCGGTCGGGCGAATGCAGACCGCAACTCAGGTGGTGGACACCGCTTTCCGAGCACTGGATCGACGCAACGCGCCGCCGACCGTCGTATCAGGACTGCCGAACTGGGTGTCCTCGATCAGCACTCGCTTCGCAACCCGCCGGTTGGGGGCGCTGATTTCGGGCCGACTGCTGGGTGACGTGCGAATGAAGTCCGAAGCGAAGCGCTCGTCGACGTCGCCGGCGTAGCGACGTAACAGCTACGGGAGCTTCGGCTGGATCTCGTCTTCGGTCTGTTCGGTCTCGGTGGCCCGATCCCCGGATTCTGGATCCCCAGATTCCGGATGGTCACCCACACCGAGGTCGTCGTACGGATTGAGCACTGCGAGAACCAAAGTCACGACGCACGCCGCGAGCGGCTGAAACAGAAGGACGAGCAAGGTGCCGATGTTCGGCGCCCGCGCGATGATCTCCCCGACCGCCGGATTGTCGGCCGTGGGGAATCGCAGTTTGGTCACACCCGAACCCACGAGTGCCATCAGGCCCGCTCCTACCGCTGAGCCGACGATCAACCCGCCCAGGGCATACGGGCCTCGACTCAGGCGTGCCAGCCAGGCAGCCACCGCCGACAGCACACCGACGATCAGTGCCAGCCAGATGAATACTGCGCTCGCGTCGAACTGGTGAAGACTCTCACCGGTCAACGCGACGCCGCGCCCCTCGGACACCACCAACAGGTGCTCTGCCGGAGCCAAGAACGCCCACAGCACACCAACGAGCACGCTCACGCCCGCAGTGGTTGCGGCGATCACGATCGCGGTGCGCAGACGAGTCTGCCGAAGAGAGATCACACAGAGTGACGCTACCTGCGGGCGGCGTCGATCGAGTCGACGACACCGTGACGGGAGCATTTCGCCCACCATCCGTCAGGACTGACCTGAACGATCATGCGACGTCCGCACTGCTCGCAGAAGCGAGGTGGCTCGAGCCCCATCGACGCTGCAGTCGGCGGGGGGGGGGGGCCGCCCACCACCAACCACCACCCCCCCGGGCCCGGGTTGGAGCACACCCGCAGCCCCCGAGG
>NZ_JBHTTG010000014.1:0-30423 GCF_042794655.1 Rhodococcus sp. NPDC056516
AACGCTCGTCCTCACCGAGCAACTCCACATCCCCGACAACCGAATCAGGCTCCGCCACCATCGCTTCCAGAACCCGAACCAACCGCTCCGCAAACCCAGCCACCGTCGACTCGTCGAACAAATCCGTCGCATACGTCAACGACATCGGCATCCCCACACCGACGCCGTCCTCCTCCAACGGTGACACCGTCAACTGCAGATCGAACTTCGCGATCTCCACACCCGCGTCGAAACCGGCAATCGACAGCCCCGGCAATTCCAAGACACTCTGCGCCATGTTCTGGAAGAACAACGCAACCTGGAACAACGGATGATGAGCCTGCGACCGCGCCGGATCAAGCACCTCCACCAACCGCTCGAACGGAACATCCTCGTTGCCGAACGCCCCCAGATCGACCTCACGAACCCGACCCAACAACTCCGAGAACGACTCCGAAGAATCCACCTCCGTCCGCAACACCAACGTATTGACGAACATCCCGATCAAATCATCGAGAACCTGCTCGCCCCGCCCAGCGATCGGCGAGCCCACCACAACATCATCACTACCACTGAGCCGCGCCAACACCACCGCCAACGCCGCATGCACCACCATGAACAACGACACACCACGATCAAGCGCCAACTGCTCGAGCGCCCGATGCAACCGCGCATCTACCGAGAACTGGTAACCGGCACCACGATTGGACGCAACCAACGGCCGCGAACGATCCGCCGGCAACTCGATCCGCTCCGGCAACCCCTCCAACACCGACGTCCAATACCCCAACTGCTCAGACATCAACGACGACGGATCACCCTCGGACCCCAACACCTCACGCTGCCACAACGCGTAATCCGCATACTGCACCTCGAGCGGCGCCCACCCCGGAACCTGTCCACCCGCACGCGCCACATACGCCATCGACACATCACGCACCAACGGCCCCATCGACACACCATCAGCAGCAATATGGTGAACCACCAACGCCAACACAAACTCCGACGAACCCGTCTGGAACAAACGAACCCGCAACGGCACCTCAGAAGTGACATCAAACCCCTCAGTCACCACCGGCGCCAACACACCCAACAAATCAGCCTCATCGGTCGGCACCGCAGAAATATCCACAGCGAACCCACCCACCGGAAGAACCTGCTGGAACCCGACCCCCTCGAACTCCGGATACACCGTCCGCAAAATCTCATGCCGCGCAACAACATCCGACACAGCAGCACCCAACGCCGCCACATCCACCACACCAGACAAACGCAACACAATCGGAATATTGTTCACACCCGACACAGCATCAAACCGCGACAAAAACCACATCCGCTGCTGCGCCAACGACAACGGAATCTTCTCCGGACGCACCCGAGCCGTCAACGCCACACGCGCACGCCCAGCGGAAGCTGCGAGCGCAGAGGCAAGCGACGACACCGTCGACGACTCGAACAACGTCTTGACCTGTACCCGCACGTCGAAGACAGCACTCAACCGCGCTGCCAGCTTCGCTGCTATAAGCGAATTGCCTCCAAGCTCGAAGAAGTCGTCATCCGCTCCGACCTGCTCCGTCCCGAGCAGCTCGCCAAACACCGTGGCGATCTGGATCTCATCCTCAGTAGAAGGAGCACGGAACGGACGAGACTCGAAAAGCGGATCCGGTAACGCGGCGGTATCCAACTTGCCCACGGGTGTCAACGGAATCTCACTGATGAGAACGACAGAGGCGGGCACCATGTGCCTGGGCAATTCTTGTCTGCAGACGTCGAGCAGTTCCGTGACGTCGACCTCGGCTCCCGCTCGCGGCAGCACATACGCCACCAGCGCCTGCTCGCCATTGGCGAGCTTGCGACCGAGGGTTGCAACAAAGTCGACCGCTCGATGAGATGCAAGAACAGCGTCGATCTCTCCGAGTTCGACCCGGAAGCCGCGAATCTTCAATTGGGAGTCGGATCGCCCAACGTATTCGAGATCCCGCGCGCCGCCTTCTGCGATGACCCAGCGTACGAGGTCACCACTGCGGTACATTCGTTCGCCCTGCGCTCCGAACGGATTCGCGATGAAACGATCGGCAGTCATACCAGTCAGATTGTGATACCCGCGCGCAACCTGAGGCCCGGCAAGATACAGCTCTCCTGTCGACCCGACTGGGACTGGCTGTAACCGTGAGTCCAGAACCAGGGCGGAAGCCCCGCGAACAGGTCCACCAATTGTCACGCGGTCACCTGGTGCCAGTTTCGGGCTGATGTTGGTGACAATAGTCGTCTCGGTTGGGCCGTATCCGTTGTAGAAGGCCCTGTCCCGTCCCCAGCGTGCAACAAGCTCAGGTGGGCATACCTCGCCACCGACTACAGCGGTGACGATGGAATCCAACCCCGAGGGATCCACAGATGCCAACATTGACGGGGTTCCCACCACATGCGTGACGCGTTCGGTTTTCAATAGTTCCGCGAGCTCGTCACCCCCGTAAACGGTCGTCGGAACGATAACCATCGTCGCGCCGGAACCGATGGTAAGCAACAGCTCGAAGAGCGAAGTATCGAAGCTGGGGGTGGCGAAGTGCAGAACCCTCGATTGGGCTGTGGCACCAAGTCGATCGGCCTGTTCACTCAGCAAATTGCCCAGGCCTGCGTGCGTGACAACAACACCTTTCGGACGTCCAGTCGACCCTGAGGTGTAGATAACGTATGCAGGGTGTTCGACTCGCAGAGTGCGAACACGGTCCGAATACGCCACCGGTTCTCCGGACATCGCTTCCGATGCCTGCGTCGTCTCGAGAGAATCGATCGCGATCCACCTCACAGACGATGGCAAATCAATATCTAATTCGCCGACGGTCAAGCCGACCGAGACACCCGAATCCTCGATCATGTACGCAACACGGTCAGACGGATAGTTCGGATCCACCGGCACAAAAGCTGCACCGGTCTTCGCGACTGCCCACACTGCCAGCACTGACTCGATTGACCGCGGGATGGACACGGCAACCCTGTCCTCCGGACCTACACCGCCGGCGATCAACATACGAGCCAGGCGAGACGACCGCGCATCCAATTCGGAATAGGAAAGTGAGTTCCCCTCGAATCGCAACGCTTCCCTCGAAGGATCCAACTCGACGGCCGCCGACAGCAACTGTGGCAGCAACAATGTCCTCGCTCGACGAGTACGGGTAGGCCGCTCCCGTCGACTCTTGCGAGTAGCAGAGGTATCCGGCGTCACACCATCGGCGCTCATGCGGCCACGACCTGCGCTCGAACGGCGTGATGGAGGAGCTCGTGCTGCGTCAAGACATTTCACCTTCGCTTTGGTACTGCAGTTCGATCGGTATTCGCGGGAATCCGATCACTTCCGAGGTTCTACCCTTGACCTGGGCAAATCGAGTTCGACGTCCCGGTATGACCCCAGTAGTTGATCGGACACACCGAACCATTGTTACAGCTGTCGAGGAGTGGACATCATCGGACTGTTCGGGATAAGGGCGTCTATCTACTTCGAGAACGGCGGCGTCAGCTCAGAGTCCACGTCGCGGGATCACACGCGAGGCGTAGATCAGGCAAAGTTCCTTCGACGACATCTGTGAAGACGTCTGTCTGACCTACCGCGTGCGAAACCCACTCCTCCTCGAGGAGGCCGTGCACATCGGCATTCCGAGACTCTTCCGAGGACACAAGGACGACGCCACCCACTACCCCTGCCAGCAGAATCGTTAGAACCGATGTTTCATCGTCGTCGGGACCGAAGTACATCAAACGCGATTCGTAGTCGACCTCGTGCTTTTGCGACATGGCATCCAACTTCGCCGCGAGCTCTCCCTGGGTGATCTGGTCAGAGGCTGATCCGGTAACCACGACCGCGACGTCGTCCACATTGAGCGGACGAACCCGGTCCGCGTAGTTCACGGAACGACTCGAATACGACGCCACCAATTCGACAACATCGGACTGGTTCAGGTCGAGGATCGTATCCAGCGCAACGTCAGAATCTGCACTGCCCGAAGTCAGCGTCAAGGCCACACTCGGGTTTGTTCCTCTTCCAGGCCTACGCGCTGCTCCTGTTGTAGTTCCCACGAGTACTGCCGCGCCGGCTTTGGACAGCGCCCAGATCGCCACTACCAGTTCGATGCCACGCAGCCCTGTCATCGCAACTGCGTCGCCCGGGCCGATCCCAAGACTGATGAGGTGGCGCGCAAGGCGAGATGATCGTGCATCGACCTCGTGGTATGTCACTTCCTCTTCATCGCACACGACTGCGACGGCGTCAGGATCAGCCTCTACGGAGTTCGCCAATAGCTGTGGCACGAGTCTGCCCGTCGAAGCACCAACTGCCGGGGGTGGCGTTGTGTCCACGGAGCCGAGGACTTCTGCCCTTTCGGAGTCGGTGAGCAGTTCGATGTCACCGATCGGACGTGAAGGATCCGAGGACACCCGATCTAGAACGCGTACGAATCGCTCGACATTTGCGTCGGCGGTCGCTTGGTCGAAAAGATCGGCGGCGAATACCAAATGGCCAAGCAATCCACCTGTTTTCGGATCAGAACTGAGATTGAGTTGGAGGTCGAACTTCGCAGTCGCCTCCACACCCTCGACTGCCGTGATCTTCAAATCCGGCAGGTTGAACTCGGCTCCTGCCATCGGTTCGACCGACAGTGCAACCTGGAAAAGCTCGTCCGCTGACGCCGACAAGGCGCTGGTTACTTCCTCGAACGGTATGTCGCCGTTCGCAAATGCCTCCAGATCGACATTTCGAACCAGCGAGACCAATTCGCCGAATCCTGCTCCGAGATCCGGAGCGGTCCTGAGTGCAAGCGTGTTGACGAACATTCCGACTATGTCGTCAAGTTGCTGCTCACCTCGCCCGGCTACAACCGTTCCGATCGCGAAATCTCGGCTACCGCTCAACCGTGAGATGAGAACTGCAAGCGCAGCATGCACAACCATGAACAATGTGGCGTTGTGTTCTCGCGCAATCTCGTCGAGCCGCGTCGCCGTTTCCGCGTTGACGGAGAACTCCGAAACACCGGCCCTTGTAGACATCTGCGCCGGTCGCTGACGGTCGGAAGGCAATCCGGGCGTCGACGACACACCGTTCAACGTCCGCCGCCAGAAGTCGAGTTGCTGTGCAGCCAGTGAGCCGACCTCGTCGACGCTACCGAGCACTTCGCGCTGCCAGATTGCGAAGTCCGCGTACTGAACAGCCAGCGGCGTCCACGACGGCGCGGTGTCGCGCACGCGAGCCTCATAGGCGACCATCATGTCTCGGGCCAGAGGTGCCATCGATTCACCGTCAGCGGCGATGTGATGAGCGACCAAGACGAATATGAAGTCTGCCGACCCCAACTCGAGCAACCCCGTGCGTACGGGTACTTCCTGAGCTACGTCGAATCCGGTCGTCACCAACTGCACGACGCGATTGAACGCCGCCGCCTCGTCGTCTACCTGAGTCGTCTCGAGAGGCGAAAGGAGTTCGTCGATCGCGACGACTTTCTGAACCGGGCCTTCGATGTCACTCGGGTAGCTGGTCCGGAGCGACTCGTGTCGAACCAATACGTCGTGAAGAGACTGGCGCAAGGCTGCGACATCCAAGTTCCCTGTCAATCGCAGTGCCAACGGAATGTTGTATGCCGCAGAACCGGGATCCATCTGGTTGATCAACCACATACGCTGCTGCGCCAAGGAGAGAGGGAGGCGTTCTGGGCGTTCCCGCGCCTCCAGCTCCATTCTCGCGCCGGAGCCTGCAGTCTTTTGCGCTACTGCCGCCAAACCTTCCACTGTCGAGTTCTCGAACAGCACGCGCACCGGGATCTGAGCATCGAGCGCCTGCCCCAACCGTGCCGCCAACCTGGTAGCGATCAACGAATTGCCACCCAGCGCAAAGAAATCGTCATCCAGACCCACCCGCTCGATGTTCAATACATCGCCGAACACCGACGCAACAATTTCCTGCACCGATGTGACCGGCGCCCGGAACTCCGCTGCCTCGAATACCGGTGACGGGAGTGCCTTTCGATCCAACTTGCCCGACGCATTGAGAGGAAGCTCGTCGAGAACAAGAACCTTCGACGGCACCATGTACGCCGGAAGCACGGCCCGGGCCGACTCCAGAACTTCCGACGCATCTACTGCAGTTCCCACGACATACCCGACCAGGCTGTCGCCGAACGTAGCATCGCTGTGCAGGACTACCACCGCGTCTGCAACCGTCTCGTGCGCGATCAGAGCAGATTCGATCTCGCCGAGTTCGATGCGTTGCCCCCGCAATTTGACCTGGAAATCCGATCGGCCGACGTACTCCAGCTCACCCCGACCGTTCCACCTGACCAGGTCGCCGGTTCGATACAACCTACTACCGCCGCCTGATTCATGCTCTCCCACAAGCACAAAGGGGTTGGCGACGAAACGTTCCGCAGTCAACGCCGCTCGGTTCCCGTATCCGCGACCGACGCCGACACCACCGACGTACAACTCACCGATCACGCCCGGTGGCACCAGACCCAACGACCGATCCAGAACGAACAGATCGATGTTCGGCACCGGTGCACCAATCGGAACGCTGACGGTGTCGTGCGCGGTCACCGCGTGGAACGAGACCACGTCCGACGCTTCCGTCGGGCCGTAGCTGTTCACCACGCGTACTCCGCCTGACAACAAACTACCAAGACGATTAAGCCGGATCGACTCGCCTCCAAGGAACACAACATCGAGAACGCTCAGAGCAGAATCCTCGTCGGAATCCACCACGGCTTCGAACGCGCTCGGCGACATGTTCGCCACTGCAACGTCACCGTGCCCGACGCGAGCAACGATCGCATCCGGATCGAAACCGTCTGGGGCAAGCACTACGGTCCGACCGCTGCTCAACGCTGCCCAGACGTTCTTCTGCGTCAAGTCGAAACTCGGTGACGACGCGATCAATAGACCACCAGTTTCGGGCAACTCGCTGCGGTACCAGGCCACCGTGTTCTCGATGCCGGCCATCGGCACCAACGTCGGCTTCGGACGACCCGTCGAACCGGATGTCGAAATGACGTACCCCAAGCGGTCCCCCGCACCGAGTTCACGCCATCGATCCGTCGGCCTCTCCACCATCGGCGAATCGCGCATGATGCTGTCGAGGACGATGACGTCCACCGCCAGATCGAGAGTCGTCGTACTCACCGCACATCGGGCGCCAGTGTCAGCGATTATCGCTTCGATCCGATCCTGTGGATACGACGGATCGATCGGCCCGTACGCAGCACCCGCCTTCCACGCCGCCAACATACCTACGACCCACTCGACCGACCTCGGCACGATCAACGCGACGACGTCATCCGGACCGACGCCGGCCGCCGTCAATCGCTCGGCCACCACGTTTGAGTAGGCGTCGAGCTGCCCATAGGTCAGCGCCTCGCCATCGCACTCGACGGCAAGAGAATCAGGCGCCCGTCCAACCTGTTCTTCGAACATCGCAGTCAAGGACGCGCCTGCCAACGCTGTGCGCCCACCAGCGGACCAGCTGAGAAGGTTGCTGCGCTCAGTAGCCGTAAGTACGTCGATATCACCCAACCGAACTGACGGATCGACAGTGATCTCAGCAAGGATGCGCCCGAACCTGTCGGCAAATCCTGCCACCGTCGACTCGTCGAACAGATCCGTCGCGTACGTGAACTGCGCCGCCATCCCGGCCGGGGCACCGGACTCGTCGAACTGCTCGACCATCGTCAACTGCAGATCGAACTTCGCCGCCACCGTATTCGCGTCGATGCCCGAAACTGTCAGATCACCGAGTCGAAGTGCCGACTGCTCCATGTTCTGGAACGAGAGCATCACCTGGAACAACGGATTACGCGCCTGCGACCGCGCCGGATTGAGCACCTCCACCAACCGCTCGAACGGCAGATCTACGTGCGCAAATGCACCCAGATCACCCTCACGAACCCGACCCAACAACCCCGAGAACGACTCCGAAGAATCCACCTCGGTCCGCAACACCAACGTATTGACAAACATCCCGATCAAATCATCGAGAACCTGCTCACCACGACCCGCCACCGGAGTACCGATCGCAATATCGGACGTCCCCGACAACCGCGACAACAACACCGCCAACGCCGCATGCACCACCATGAACAACGACGAATTCGACTCACGCGCAATTTTTTTCAAAGAATGATGCTCTGGCGCGCCGATAACGAAAGCGTGTTTGGCACCACGATTGGACGCCACCGCCGGCCGCGGACGATCCGCCGGCAAATCCAACTGATCCGGCAACCCCGACAACGCCGACTCCCAGAACCCGATCTGACGCGAAATCAACGACCCCGCATCATCTTCCGACCCCAAAGTCTCCCGCTGCCACAACGCGTAATCCGCATACTGCACCTCGAGCGGCGCCCACCCCGGCACCTCACCCCGAGAACGAGCCTCGTACGCCACCATCACATCACGCGTCAACGGCCCCATCGACACACCATCACCACTGATGTGATGAACCACCATCGCCAACACGAACTCCGACTCCGACACCGCGAACAACCGCGCCCGAACCGGAACCTCCACCGCCACATCGAAACCAGCCGACAAGAACTCCGTCACCGCACCGACGACATCGGACTCCGACACCGCCACCGGCGACACATCCAACCGCACCCGATCCGCCGACAGGATCTCCTGGAACCCGACACCGTCGACCTCCGGATACACCGTCCGCAAAATCTCATGCCGCGCAACAACATCCGACACAGCAGCCTGCAGAGCCGCCACATCCAACAACCCCGACAACCGAATCGCCACCGGAATATTGTTCGCCGACGACAACGTATCGAAACGGTTCAAGAACCACATCCGCTGCTGCGCCAACGACAACGGCACCCGCTCCGGCCGTACCATCGCCGTCAACGCCGCCCGCGCACCCGATCCGATCTCCGACTCCATCCGAGCAGCCAACAACTCCACCGACGACGCCTCGAACAACACCCGCACCGGAACCTGCGCATCGAGCGCCTGCCCCAACCGCGCTGCCATTCGAGTAGCAATCAGCGAATTACCACCCAAAGCAAAGAAATCGTCATCCAACCCGACGCGCTCGACCCCGAGTACCGCCGAGAACACAGAGGCCACAATTTGTTCGACGGGTGTTACCGGAGCCCGGAACACCGCAACCTCGAACACCGGCTCCGGCAACAACTTCCGATCCAACTTGCCAGAGGAGTTCAAAGGCAACTCGTTCAAGACCATGATCGCGTTCGGAATCATGTAGACAGGCAACGACTCGGGAAGTGCATTCCTCAGGTCTTCCACGTCGATCACCGAATCCGGGACAGCGATCACATGCGCAACCAACTGATCGCCCATATCGGTGGATGCAACGGTGACCACGCACTGAGCCACCGTAGGGTGCGCCAGCAGAGCGGATTCGATCTCACCCAGTTCGATCCTCTGTCCGCGGAACTTGACCTGAAAATCGGTACGCCCGACATACTCGAGCTCGCCTGCGGTGTTCCACCACACCAGGTCCCCGGTGCGATACATCCGACTGCCACCGACATTGACTTCACCGTCCGTGTCGTTCGTCTCCACAAATGGGTTCGCGACAAAACGATCACTGGTGAGATCGGGTCGCGCGACGTAACCGCGGGCCAGTTGATCACCGGCCAGATACAACTCACCTGCAACGCCTACCGGCACCGGCCTCAATCGGCTGTCCAACACGTAGACCTGGGAGTTCCACTCGGGCACCCCGATCGGAATCCCTGTTGACTCTGATCCGTCGACCTCGTAGTAGGTGATCGAGACCGCAGCCTCGGTAGGGCCGTACACATTGTGCATGCCTGCAGAGGACACCCGAGCGAATGCGCGCACCGTCTCGACCGGCAATGCCTCACCGATCACGAAGACGTCCCTCAGTGACACCAATGCGTGCTCCGGAACCGAAGTCGCGAAGACGGTCAACATCGACGGAACGAAGTCCGTCAGCGTCACCCGATGATCTTCGATCAGACCAGCCAGATATGCGGGATCTCGATGTCCGTCGTGAGATGCCAGCACCACTCTCGTACCGGACAAAAGCGCAGTGAAGTATCCCCACAACGAGACGTCGAATGTCGTTGCAGTCTTTTGCAGATAGACGTCTTCTGTGCCGATGGCGTACTGATCCTGCATCCACAGGACCTGGTTCACGATGGCGTGATGCGAGACCGCAACACCCTTGGGCTTGCCCGTGGAACCCGAGGTGAAGATCACGTAGGCGGCATTCACATCACGCAGTCGACCACGACGATCAGCATCGGAAACGATTGAAGCCGAATAGCTCGAGAGATCGACAGCGTCGATCAACAGCACGTCGGCGCCGTTCGGCGCTACGAAAGCATCCCGCGTCGTCGACAGCACACAGACCGGATCGGCAGTCGTGAGGATGTGCCCGATCCGCTCGGCCGGGTGATCAGGATCCAAGGGCACGTAGGCTCCGCCCGCGGCGATCACCGCGTACATACCCACTACGAGATCGAGCGATCGACGCATCGCCAAGGCCACCAACGATTCGGGCCCGACCCCGTTGTCGATCAGCTTGCGTGCCAATTTGTTCACACGTTCCGACAACTCGCCATAGGTCAGCGACTGGCCGTCGAACACCACGGCAACAGCATCGGGTGCCAACGCAACGCGGGTGTCGAACAGCGAAGCCAACGTCTCGCTGTTCTCAACGTCATGGGCGGTGGAGTTGCGCGCAATCAACAGCGACTCGCGCTCGGCCTCCTCCAACAGTTCGATGTCACCCACGGTGATCGACGGATCCACGACCACCTGCTCGAGGATCCTGGTGAAACGATCGGCAAATCCACGAATGGTCGACTCGTCGAATAGGTCTGTGGCGTATGCGAACTCGGCGAACATGCCAGATTCGTGCGTATCTTCGATGTGAGGAGCGAGGGTCAGTTGAAGGTCGAATTTCGCGATACCCGCGTCGAACTCGAGGCCTGAGACCTCCAAACCTGAAAGCTCCAACGCATCCTGCGACATGTTCTGGAAGAACAGCGCGACCTGGAACAGCGGGTGATGAGCCTGCGATCGGGTGGGGTCCAGTACCTCGACCAATCGCTCGAACGGAACATCGCCGTTGCCTAGCGCCTGAAGGTCGGTCCTTCGCGTTGCCGAGACGAGTGAACTGAATGTACTCGAGAGGTCCACGGGAGTCCGCAGGACCAGCGTATTCACGAACATACCGATCACATCGTCGAGCGCCTTTTCGCCTCGCCCTGCAACCGGAGTACCGATCACGATGTCACTGGTACCGGACAATCTTGCGAGAAGCACGGCGAGGGCCGAATGCATCACCATGAACAGCGACGCGTTCCGCTCGCGTGCAAGTGAGTCCAAGCTCGACCGAAGCTCTTCACTGACGGAGAAGCGGTACGTAGCGCCACGATTCGAGGCGACGACCGGGCGGGGTCGGTCAGCCGGTAACGAAAGCACTTCCGGCGAATCGCGGAGGACGGAGCGCCAGTGGTCCAGCTGAGCCGAGATCAACGAATTCGGGTCGTCCTCGTCGCCGAGGACCTCCCGCTGCCAGAGTGCATAATCGGCGTACTGCACCTCGAGCGGAGTCCAATTCGGAACGCCATTCGAAACCCGAGCGGCGTAAGCAACCATGACATCCCGAGTCAACGGACGCATCGAGAACCCGTCCGCTGCAATGTGATGCACAACGAAGGCGAGAACAAATGCGTCCGCCCCCACCTCGAACAACTGCACACGGAACGGTACCGACATTGTCACATCGAACCCTGCCAGAGCGAGCGTCAGCAGTGCCTCTTCGATCCGAGTTCCGCCCAGAGTGACTGGGGTGAGATCGAAAGATACCTCTGAGGCAGGCAGAATCACCTGCTGACCTTGCCCACCCGCCTCCGGGTAGATCGTCCGTAGCGATTCGTGCCGATCCACCACATCCGATACGGCCAACTGCAGTGCCGACAGATTCAACTGGCCACTCAAACGCAGCGCAATCGGAATATTGTTGACGGCCGATTCGGGGTCGAAGCGGCTCAGGAACCACATGCGCTGCTGAGCAAGTGACAACGGAATCGTCGTGGGGCGAGATCCTGCGACTAGTGCCGGAATGTTCCCGGAACTGACGTGTGACGAGATCGCCGCCGCCAGCGACTCTACATTCGAATTTTCGAACAGGACCCTCACGGGGATCGTCGTATCGAGCGCTCGCCCGAGCCTGGCGACCAATCGTGTGGCTACGAGCGAATTGCCACCCAAAGCAAAGAAATCATCATCCAACCCGACACGCTCGACCCCCAGAACGTCGGCATAGACGCCCGCTACCGCCAACTCCGTATCAGTCGCGGGTGTTCGATACTCCCGCACCTCGAATACTGGCTCCGGCAACGCCTTCCGATCCAACTTACCGTTCACCGTCAGCGGAAGCTCCTCGAGCACCACCACAGCATCCGGAACCATGTACCCGGTCAAGAACTCGCTCACCCTCGTCGACACAACGGAAGCAACAAGATCCATGCCAGCCTCGGGGACCACATACCCCACCAGACGATCACCGAGCGCAACATCCGAGCGCACGACCGCCACAGCGCCAGCCACCCCAGGCACACGCAACAACGCAGCCTCGACCTCGCCGAGTTCAATCCGGAACCCACGCAACTGAATCTGCGAATCACTTCGGCCCGCATACTCGAGCACCCCGTCGACACTCCACCGTGCAATATCGCCTGTCCGGTACATCTGATCACCGGAACCGCTGCGGCCGAACGGGTTCGCAACAAAACGACCAGCAGTCAACCCGGGCTGGCCCACATACCCACGCGAAAGCTGACCACCAGCGATATACATTTCGCCTCGAACACCCACCGGCACAGGGCGAAGCCGATCGTCGAGTACGAACACCGACAATCCACCAAGGCCCCGGCCGATCACCGAACCAGTCGCCTCACGAACCATCACCGAATCGAGTGCAGAGAACGACACGTGCACAGTGGTCTCGGTAATCCCGTACATGTTCACCAATCGCGGCGAACTATCGTCATGACGGTCATACCAACGCACCAACTGAGACAAATCCAGCGCCTCACCGCCGAAGATCACATGACGCAACGACAACGAGCCGGCCGAATCGCCAGCCATCCGATCCGCCTCGGCGAACTGATAGAACGCCGAAGGAGTCTGATTGAGCACCGTCACCCGCTCACGCGCTACCAACTCACGGAATTGCTCCGGCGAGCGAGAAGTCAGGTAATCCACCACCACAACAGTGCCGCCGTACAACAGCGGGCCCCACAACTCCCACACCGAGAAATCGAACGCGTAACTGTGGAACAACGTCCATACGTCCGAACCATCGAAACCGAACCGCGGCTGAGCATTCGCAAACAACTCCACCACATTTCGATGACTGACCGCCACACCCTTCGGCTTCCCAGTTGAACCGGAGGTATAGATCACGTAGGCAATATCATCGGCACGCAACGCAGAACGACGATCACCGTCCAAGACCGGGGAACCGTCGTAATTCGCCAAGTCCAACGCCATCACATCAAGAACTGGCACCTCGACATCGACGACATCACCCGCAGCGACGACGCACACAGGGCGCGCGTCCGCCAACGTGAAAGCGATACGCTCCGCCGGATACGTCGGATCAATCGGAAGATAGCCACCACCGGCCTTCACCACGGCCAACAACGTGACAACCAACTCAACCGACCGCGGCAAAACGACCGCCACCAACGACTCCGGTCCAACACCACACTCGATCAGATTGCGCGCCAACCGATTTGCCGCCTCATCCAGTTCACCGAACGACAACCGGCGATCCTCGAACACCACGGCAGTCGACGAAGCCGCACCCGCAACCCTCGCATCGAACATCGACACCAATGTCGTGCCGGGTTCGACCTCGACACCAGGAACCATCCAAGAATCCAGAACGTCCGAACGCTCGGCAGCATCGAGCAAATCGATATCACCGACCACCACCGTGGCATCCGCTGCAATCGCTTCAAGAATCACAGTCAGCCGACCGGCGAAAGATTTCACCGATGCCTCGTCGAACAAATCCGTCGCATAAACGAGTGCCACACTCAGGCCCCCTGACGCAGCAGTCGCGTCGGACTCCCAGATCGTGAACTGCAAGTCGAATTTGGCTATTGCCGAATCGACATCAAGCCCGGAAATGGTCAATCCCGGTACCTCGAGGCTGCTTTGCGTGCTCTGCCCAAGATTTTGCATAGAGAGCATCACTTGAAACAGCGGGTTCCTCGACTGCGATCGCGAGGGATTGAGCACCTCTACCAACCGCTCGAACGGAACGTCCGAGTTACCGAATCCATCGAGATCGATGTCTCGAATACGGGCGATCAAGTCGATGAAAGACATGTTGACGTCAACATCTGTACGGAGCACGAGAGTATTGACGAACATCCCGATCAGGTCGTCGAGAGCCTGATCGCCTCGACCGGCGACCGGCGTTCCGATCGCAATGTCCGAAGTCCCGGACAACCGCGCCAGCAGAATCGCCACGGCGCTATGCAACACCATGAACAGTGATGCGTTGTTGTCCAGCGCAATTCGATTGAGAGCCTGGTGGAGCTCCGGTTCGATCGTGAATGTGTGCCCGGCTCCGCGATTCGACGCGACGCGCGGGCGCGGGCGGTCCGACGGAAGATCGAGCTGATCGGGGATACCGGCCAACGCGTGGCGCCAGTAGTCGACCTGGCGAGTGATCAGAGAATCCGGGTCGTCTTCACTGCCGAGAACCTCGCGCTGCCACAGTGCAAAGTCGGCGAACTGTACGGGCAGCGGAGCAAGATCGTGCGAAATTCCTTGTGTCCGAGACACATAAGACGAAACGATGTCCTTGGTCAACGGTCCCATGGAGAACCCGTCACCGCTGATGTGATGGACGACGAACACGAGGACGAATTCGTCGGCGGCGAATTGGAAGAGTGCCGCCCGAATCGGAACCTCGGTGGTCACGTCGAATCCCGGAGTGACGAAGTCGGTCACTCGCTCGACGATCGCCGACTCGTCTACCCGTATGGGAGTCAGGTTCGGTACCACGGCTGCAATGTCGACCAGGCGCTGATATCCGACGCCGTCGACCTCCGGGTACACAGTCCGAAGTATCTCGTGCCGCTCGATCAAATCCTCGAGTGCGCCTTGTAACGCATCGACATCGAGCGCTCCGCTGAGCCGCAGCGCGACCGGAATATGGTCGACTGCCGATTCTGGTTCGAATCGGTTGAGGAACCACATGCGCTGCTGCGCCAAGGACAGCGGAACCAACTCGGGGCGCTCGCGAGGGATCAGGGGAACGTGAGCCTTGCGGTCTTCTGAGATTTTTGCTTCGTCGATGAAGACGGCAAGTTCTGCGGCCGTGGGCGCGTCGAAGAAATTGCGCATGTCGATGGAGATGCCGTGTTCGGCGTTGATCCGTGCAACCACGCGAGTGGCGAGCAACGAGTTGCCGCCCAGTTCGAAGAAGCCGTCGTCTGCCCCGACCCGATCCTGCCCGAGCAGATCGGCAAAGATCGCGACCACACCAGCTTCGGTAGGTGTCGCGGGCTCGCGGTATTCAACCGTCTTCGACACGAATTCGGGTGCGGGCAAGGCTTTTCGATCCAGCTTGCCGCTGGCATTGAGCGGAAACTCGTCCATTTCGACGAACATGGCAGGGACCATGTAGTCGGGTAGCCGTTCACCCAGCGACGACGTCAGAATCTCTGAATCGATACCCTCGGCGACGATGTAGGCCACCAAGTTGTCACCGATCGTTTCGTCCGAATGGACGACCACCACGGCTTGCGAAACACCTTCACAATCGAGCAGTGCCGCCTCGATCTCACCGAGCTCGATGCGCAGACCGCGGAGCTTGACCTGAAAGTCGGTGCGACCGATGTATTCGAGCTGACGGTTCGCTCCGGCGCCGCGCCAGCGCACCAGGTCTCCGGTTCGGTACATCCGGGATCCGTCGGTAGCGCCCGGCCGAGCCACGAAACGGTCTGCCGTGAGATCCGGTCGCGACACGTATCCCCTGGCCAGCTGAATCCCGGCAAGATAGAGCTCTCCTGCTACACCCGACGGCGAGGGCCGCAGCGCATCGTCAAGCACCAGGAGCTCGGTGTCCGCAACTGCTGCACCGATCGGCACCGACACCTGATCTCGCTCGCCGGTTTCGTAGTACGTCACGTCGACGGCAGCTTCGGTCGGGCCGTACAGATTGTGGAGTCCAGCACTGCTGACCTCGCGTAGACGTGCCGCGGTTCGAGCCGGCAGCGCCTCACCGGATGCGAACACGTATCGAAGGGTTTTCACCTGCGCAACAAGGGGTTCGGCGACGAACACTGCGAGCATCGACGGCACGAAGTGCACCGCCGTCACTCCGCGCTCGATCATCGTGCGAGCCACGTACGCCGGATCACGATGTCCGTCGGGTTCCGCGATCACCAGCGATGCACCGACCTGCAGCGGCCAGAAGAACTCCCACACGGACACATCGAAAGTGAAGGGTGTCTTCTGCAAGATCACGTCGTCGGCAGTGAATCCGTACTCGGTCTGACGCCACTTCAGGTTCGCGACGATGGCACGGTGAGAGACTGCAACGCCTTTGGGGCGTCCGGTCGATCCGGACGTGAAGATGACATACGCAGTGTTGTCCGCGCGCAGCGGCGCCAACCGGTCGGAATCGGTGACGGTTGTCTCGGCATGACCCGACAAGTCGAGGGTGTCGACGTCGAGCGTGGGAGTACCGTGCGGCAGCACCACGGCATCGGACGTACGTGTGAGCACAGCCGTGGGCTTCGCGATCTCGAGTACGTACCCGAGACGGTCGGCAGGATGATCCGGGTCGAGTGGAACGTACGCGCCGCCGGCCTTGACGATCGCGTACATCGAGACGAGGAGATCGATCGATCGACGCATCGCGAGACCGACGAGGCTGTCCGGTCCGACACCTGCCGTGACGAGTTCACGGGCCAGGCGGTTCGCTCGCGCGTCGAACTGTGCGTAGGTGAGCTGCGTTCCGTCGTAATCCAGCGCGAGCGCATCCGGCGTCCGCTCGACCTGCTCGTCGAAGAGTCCTGCGAGGGTCACGTGGGCATCGGACTCCGCCGCCACCTCGACGAGCGACGTTCCGTCGGTGATGAGATGGTCGACCACCGCACCGAGACCGTCGGCCTCGCTGGCGATCAGCTCCGGCAGCACAGTGGAAACGACAACAGGAACCAGGGCATCTGCCCCCAATGCCCCGCCCATCGCGGTGTCGAGAGTGACCAACTCGTCATTGAGTCGTCCGTAGCTGATTTCGGTTCCACCGTGGCTCAGAGCCACTCGATCAGGGTCTACCGCCGCAACTGCGGCTACCAACTTCGGCAGATCTTCGATCGTCAGCGACTGCGGTCCCGGAATACCGACGGACATCTACACTTCCTCCAACTGACTTTCGTGAAGTGCGCCCCGGCCGAGCACAGTGTTCTGCTCGGCCGGAGGCGTTCACTGGGCAAATACTGAATGTTACCCGGCCGTACCCCCATGGCCCGCTGACACCGACTGTGCGTCAGCTATCACCGAGCTCACAAGTGTGGCGAGTCCGTCGACGCCGAGTGCCGGCAGGATGCCCGGAACAAGGCCGGCGAGCGACACTGATACCAGAGCATCGGGGGCCAGAGCGGCTCCCATGGCGGTACGCATGGCAACGAGTTTGGTCGACAACTCGCTGAAGGTGACCGTCTGATCACCGTGGGTGAACGCAACTGCCTCAGGATCGGCGGCCGCCGCCGCGGCTGCCAGTTCGGGCAGATCTGCCGCGGACTTCGGCTCGGCAGCACTCGCTTCCTCGCGTTCCTGCTCGGTCACGATGTCGATCGTACGAATCACGACCTCGGGATCGGTCACCAGTTCGTCGAGCACTCGCCCGAATCGCGCCGCGAAAAGCGCGATGGTCGATTCGTCGAACAGGTCGGTCGCATAGGTGAAACGCATCCTCAGCCCGGACAGCACCCCGGCATCATCGAATTGCTCGATACCGGTGAGCTGCAGATCGAACATCGCCTGGTCGAATCCGTTGTCGACCGCAGAGAGTTCGAGGCCCGGGAGTTGGAAAGTACCGAGAGCCATGTTCTGGAACGTGAGCATGACCTGGAAGAGCGGCGAGTATGCGTGAGAGCGCTCTCGCCCCAGTTCGTCGACCAACCGCTCGAACGGGACGTCGGCATTGGCGAATGCCGACAAGTCCTTGTCCTTCACGTGTGCCAGAAGGTCGACGAACGTCGAAGCAGGAGCGATCTCCGTTCGCAGGACCAACGTGTTGACGAACATCCCGACAAGATCGTCGAGAGCCCGTTCACCTCGGCCCGCGATCGGCGTACCGATTGCGATGTCGTTCGATCCACTCATCTTCGCCAGCAGCACGGCCAGGGCAGTGTGAACCACCATGAAAACGGTCGAGTTCTGCTCCCGTGCGATCGTGGCGAGCCGGTCCGTGGTCTCGGAATCGACCGCAAACTCGAATTCCGCACCGCGCATGCTCGCCCGCGCCGGCCGCGGCCGATCGGTCGGCAGTTCCAGAAGCTCCGGAGTGCCCTTGAGCTCGTTCACCCAGTACGCGAGTTGACGGCCCAGCTGACTGTCCGCGTCTTCCGGCGATCCGAGCACTTCACGCTGCCACAACGTGTAATCGGCGTACTGCACTTCGAGCGGAGCCCACTCCGGCGTCTCTCCGCCGGAGCGCGCGGTGTACGCAACCATGGTGTCTCTGATCAACGGAGCCATCGAGAAGCCGTCACCGCTGATGTGGTGAATGACAACGACGAGGACCCGCTCGGATTCGTCCACCTCGAAGAGACGGATTCGCAACGGAACGGCTGTCGTGACATCGAAGCCCTCGCGAACTGTGTCAGCCACCTGCTCGGCGACCGACGCTTCGTCGGTCGCGATCACTTCCAGTCCCACCCTCGCTGCGGAGCGAGCCAGGATCATCTGAACCGGTCCGTTGCCCTGGTCCGGGTATACCGTCCGGAGCACTTCGTGACGCTCGATCAGATCCGACACCGCGGAGTTAAGCGCGTCGACATCGAGTGCGCCGGACAGCCGGATCGCGACCGGGATGTTGTACGCACCCGATGTCTTGTCGAACTGATTGAGCACCCACATACGTTGCTGCGCCAACGACAGCGGGATCTCGTGCGGACGCACCTGAGCCACCAACGGTGGGCGGCCACCAGATCCCGCGTGTTCGAGAACCCTCGACGCCAATGCCCCGACATTCGAGGCCTCGAAGATCACACGGACCGGAATCTGCGCGTCCAACGCCTCACCCAGCCTCGACACGACCTGCGTCGCGACGAGAGAGTTTCCGCCGAGCTCGAAGAAGTCGTCGTCGAGTCCGACCCTCGCGACACCGAGTACGTCAGCGAACACACCCGCGACGATCTCTTCGACGGGGTTGGTCGGCGCACGGAATTCGGTCGCCTCGAATTCGGGGTCGGGCAGGGCTTTGCGATCGACCTTGCCGTTGATGTTGAGCGGTAGTTCGTCCAAGACCATCAATGCCGCCGGCACCATGTAACTCGGCAACTCCGCCACAAGAGTCCGCTTCAATGTTTCGACATCGATGCTTTCCCCGCCTTGAGGAACGACGTAGCCGACAAGTCGATCACCGGTACGCGCATCCGACTTGGCCACCACCACAGCGGAGTCCACGCCGGCCTGTTTGCGAAGAAGCGCTTCGATCTCGCCGAGTTCGATGCGGTAGCCACGGATCTTGACCTGGAAGTCGGCGCGCTCCACGTAGTCGAGTTCACCGTCTTCCGTCCACCGGACGAGGTCGCCGGTGCGGTACAACCGCGAACCCGCGTCACCGAAGACGTTGGCCACAAATCGTTCCGACGTCAGATCCGCACGTCCGTGATAGCCGCGAGCAAGCTGGGCACCGGCGAGGTAAAGCTCCCCGGTGACTCCGACGGGGACCGGATGCATACGCGTGTCGAGCACGAACACCTGAGTGTTCCATTCAGGGGCACCGATCGGCACCGAGGTCGTGTCGCCCGAACCGACGACGTGCGCTGTCACCGAGACCGCGGCCTCGGTCGGACCGTACAGATTCACCAACTGCGCGTCGCTGAGTTCTGCGAACTCGGTCGCGGTCGCGGCCGGCAACGCTTCACCGATCGCGAGCACCTGACGGAGGGATTCCGGAAGGCGATTTTCGGACGCCGACTGCAACATCGCGAGCATCGACGGCACCACGTGGAGCGTCGTGACCTTCTCCCGGGTCATCAGGTCGAGCAGGTAGCTCGGGTCCTTGTGACCTTCGGGTTCGGCGATCACCAGTCGTGCACCGGATGTCAGTGCCGACCAGAACTCCCAGACCGAGAGGTCGAAGGTTGCCGCGGTCTTGAGCACCATCGCATCGGATCGGTCCAGGCTGTACTGATCGCGCTTCCAGAGAATCTGGTTGACCACCGCCCGATGCGAGATCGCGACGCCCTTCGGCCGCCCCGTCGATCCCGACGTGAAGATCACGTAGGCGGTGTTGTCCACTCGCAGTGGAGCACTGCGATCCGCATCGGTAACCGTCGCTTCCGCGTAGGACGCGAGATCGATCGTGTCCACCTCGATCACGGAATCACCGAACGCCGGATTCTGCGCAGTGGTCGTGGCCGTGAGGACGCAGACCGGATCTGCCATGGTCAACACGTACTCGATGCGGTCCGACGGGTGGTTCGGATCGATCGGTACGTATCCACCACCTGCCTTCAACACCGCGTACATGGCGACCAGCAGTTCGACCGATCGCTCGATTGCCAACGCGACCAACGACTCCGGACCGACACCGGTTGCAATTAGATGGCGTGCGAGTCGGTTGACACGTGCATCGAACTCGGCGTAGGTCAGCGACGTGTTTCCTGCGACCAATGCCACCGCGCCTGGGTTCGAACCGACCTGCTCGTCGAACAGTTCGACCAGAGTGGCTTCCGGGACGGAGTGATCGGTCTCGTTCCAGCGGTTCAGGATCCGGTCGCTCTCGGACGAATCCAGCAGCGCGAAGTCGCCGACGGTCAACGACGGATCGGACGCGATCTCCCCGAGCAAACGCACGAATCGATCGGCGAAGTCCTGCACGGTCGACTCGTCGAACAGATCATGCGCGTAGCTGAACATCGACGTGATGCCGGCTGCAGATCCGTTGGCGTCGTACCGATCACTGACGATCAACTGAAGATCGAACTGCGCGACCCCATTGTCGATATCGACGCCCTTGACGGTGAGTCCCGGAAGCTCGAGCCCTCCGGTTTCCATGTTCTGGAACAGGAAGCCGACCTGATAGAGCGGATGACGAGCGGTCGAACGCGGTGGGTTGAGCACCTCCACGAGTCGCTCGAACGGAACGTCCGAATGTGCGAATGCTTGAAGGTCGGTCTCCCTGACACGTCCGAGCAGGTCGAGGAACGGTGCACTGCTGTCGATCTGTGTACGGAACACCAAGGTGTTCACGAACATGCCGATGAGATCGTCCAGTGCCCGCTCACCGCGTCCGGCAATGGGTGTGCCCACCGCGATGTCCTCGGTTCCGGACAGTCGAGCCAACAACATCGCGAACGCAGTGTGCGTGAGCATGAACAGCGTCGAATTGTTTGCCCTGGCAAGACTGCTCAACCGAGCATGCAACTCTGCATCGATATCGAAATGCAGGTAACCGCCGCGGAAGGACTGCGTCGCTGGGCGCGGCCGGTCGGCGGGAAGTGCAAGCTGATCAGGCAGCCCGGCAAGAGCATCACTCCAGTACGAAATCTGCTGCGAAGCAATAGATCCCGCGTCTTCCTCACTGCCCAGCACCTCTCGCTGCCACAGGCTGTAGTCGGCGTACTGAACGTCGAGAGGAGCCCAGGACGGTGTGTACCCGGCAACCCGCGAGGCGTATGCGGTCACGACATCTCGAGCGAACGGTGCCATCGAGGAACCGTCGGCGGAAATATGATGAATCGCGACACCGAGTACGTATTCGTCGGAAGCCAACTGGAACAACCGGATACGAATCGGAATCTCGCGTGTGACGTCGAAGCGCGTCGACGCCAGCGCAACCAACTCACCTTCGAGCTCGTCCACGCCGGTCGGTTCTGCGACGATTTCGTCCGACCAACTCGACACGGGCTTGACGACCTGCACCGGACCGTCTCCGATTTCCGGGTAGACGGTTCGAAGTGATTCGTGCCGCCCGATCACATCAGAGATGGCCGCGCTCAGCGCCGAGACATCGAGATCACCCTGAAGGCGCAGCGCCATCGGGATGTTGTATGCCGCAGCGCTCCCGTCAAATCGGTTGAGGAACCACATACGCTGCTGCGCCAACGAAAGCGGAATCCGCTCTGGCCGCTCGACAGCGGTCAGCGCGACTCGCCCGCCCGAACCGGTCCGGCTTTCGGCATGTGCCGCGAGATCCTGCACCGTGGACGCTTCGAACAGAATTCGAACCGAAAGTTCGGTATCGAGAGCGTCGGCGATTCGCTTGATCGTGCGAGTGGCGTTGAGGGAGTTGCCGCCGAGCTCGAAGAAATCGTCATCGAGACCCACACGATCCACACCCAACACCTCGGCGAACACCGACGCAACGATCTCCTCCACCGCCGTCACCGGAGCCCGGAACACCGCAACCTCGAACACCGGCTCCGGCAACAACTTCCGATCCAACTTCCCCGAAGCATTGAGCGGCAACGCATCCAACACCACAAACTGCGACGGCACCATATACGACGCCAACCGCTCCCCCACACCCACCTTCACCACATCAACATCAACCGAAGACCCCACCGCAGCAGTGACATACGCAACCAACTGATCACGCCACACCACCACCACCACAGAACCCACACCCACCTGATCCCGAACCGCAGACTCGATCTCCCCCAACTCGATCCGCTGACCACGCAACTTCACCTGAAAATCACTACGACCGACATACTCGAGCTCACCCGACACACCGATCCACCGCACCACATCCCCCGTGCGATACATCCGCGAACCCACACCACCGAACGGATTCGCCACAAACCGCTCCGCCGACAAATCCACCCGCCCGTGATACCCACGAGCCACCTGAACACCCGACAAATACAACTCACCCGCAACACCCACCGGCACCGGACGCAACCGCGAATCCAACACCAACACCGACGAATTCCACACCGGAGCACCCATCGGCACCACCACACCCACACCATCAAGCGGACCCGCCGCCGTCGCATGCACCGTGAACTCCGTCGGACCATACAAATTATGAACCTCAACCGACGGCAACACCGACAACACCCGACCCACCACCGACGCCGGCAACGCCTCACCCGCCGCGAAAATCACCCGCAACGAACCCAACCCAGCACCACCGCGGCGCGAGATCGTCGCCTCCGACGTATCGACCACCTGATCGACGAACACCTCCAACATCGACGGCACAAACGACACCATCGACACCGACTCCGCCGCCACCACCGACGCCAAATACCCCGGATCCCGATGACCATCATGAGCAGCCACCACCAACCGAGCACCCACCGCCAACGGAACAAACAACTCCCACACCGACACATCGAACGTCACCGGAGTCTTCAGCAACACCACATCAGAACCCGACACCGCATAACGCTCCGCCAACCACGACACCTGATTGACCACACTGCGATGACTGACCGCCACACCCTTCGGCCGACCCGTCGACCCCGACGTGAAAATCACATACGCCGCATTCCCCGACCGCAACGGCGAAACCCGATCCACATCCGAGACAGGAGCATCCGAAAAACCAGACACATCAACAACATCAACCTCGACCACCGGCACCACACCAGCATCGAAACCAACATCAGAAGTACTGACCACACACACCGGCGACGACGCCGCCAACACAAACCCATTACGCTCCGCCGGCTGATCCGGATCCACCGGAACATACCCACCACCAGCCCTGAGCACACCGTAAACCGCAACCAACAAATCAACCGACCGACGAACCGCAACACCCACCAACGACTCCGGCCCCACACCCACCGAAACCAAATACCTGGCAAAACGATTCACCCGAGCATCGAACTCCGCATACGACAGCGACACACCCTCGAACGAGAGCGCCACCGCGTCCGGCGTTGCCGCCACCTGCGCAACAAACCCATCGAGCAACAAAGCACCATCAGTCAACTCGTGAACAGTGTCATTCCACCCCTCGAGCACCAACGAACGCTCAACAGAATCCAAAATATCTATGTCACCAACACGCACCGAAGGATCGGTGGCTACGGCGGAGAGCAGTCGAAGAACTCTGTCCAGCAACGCAGTTGCATAGTCGGCATCGAAGAAGTCCGGTAGGTACCGCAGCGTCAAGTGCAACTGCTCGTCGAGTGCGATCAGCAGAGTCAACGGGTAGTTCGTGGAATCGTCCGAAGCGATGTCGTCGATCATCATTCCGTCGAGAACATCCGCCTGTGCGGCGAGGCCCTCACGGTCGACCGGGTACGACTCGAATACAACCAACGTGTCGAACAGTGTTCCGACGTCCGCTGCTTTCTGGACATCGGTCAAACCGAGATAGTGATGATCAAGCATTCTCGCCTGCTCGATCTGGACCCTGGCAACCAATTCTTCGACGGACTCCGCGGCGTCGAGGCGCACCCGCACGGGGAGGGTGTTGATGAACAACCCGACCATCGATTCGACGCCGGTGAGCGCCGGTGGCCGGCCGGACACTGTTGCACCGAAGACAACGTCGTCGGTTCCGGTCAACGCACCGAGCAGGACCGCCCACGCGCTCTGCACGATCGTGTTGGCGGTGACCCCGAGTCGTGCGGCCAGAGCTGTGAGCGCCGTCGTTGTCTCCGACGACATCGACACGTTCAGCTTCTGTGACAGCGCGGTGAATTCCTGTCCGCCTGTGACCTGAGCAAGCAGCGTCGGCTCTTCGACGCCGGAAAGCGCATCCGCCCAGGCTGCGAGTGATCGATCACGATCCTGATCGACAAGCCACGCCAGGTAATTGCGATAGCTACGCACACGCGGAAGAACCGCGTCGTCACCACGCGTCGCGTACAGCGCCAACAGGTTCTGCAAGAGCAGCGGCACCGACCAACCGTCGAGAATGATGTGGTGATTCGCCACCACCAAGCGATAGTCCCCCTCCGCCATGGTGACGAAGGTGAACCGAATCAACGGCGGTGACGCCATGTCGAAGTGCGTCGCCTGGTCAGCCGTCAAAACTTCGTTCAGGGCTGCCTCACGGTCGACGGCCGCAATATCGCTGAGATCGATGTTCCGCCACGGGACGTCGACGTCCGCGAGGACTATCTGGACCGGCGTGCCGTCGTCGTCGGCCGTGAATGCCGTTCGCAGGTTCGCGTAGCGGTCGATGATTCCCTGTGCTGCAGTACGCAATCGGTCGGAATCAACCTTCCCGGACAGAGTGAGAATCATCTGCACCGAGTAGAGGTCGACGCTGGATTCCGCCAACATCGCGTGGAAGAGCAAACCGGACTGCAGCGGCGCCAGCGGCCAGATGTCGGTCACTGTTCCGAATCGATTCTCGAAGCCGTCGATATCCCGCTGGCTCACAGAGACAAGCGGCACGTCGGACGGCGTGAGTCCACCTGCTCCGACGGAGCGAGAATGCTCCGCCAGGGCAGTCAGTGCTTCGACCCAAATCTGTGCAAATGCCTCGACACTCTCGCCGTCGATGGCACCGACGGGGTATGCGAAGGATGCCTCCAGAACAGCACCGTCTGCGCCGTCGTTGACGATCGCATTGATGTCGACGACTTTGTTTGCGGGCATGTCGACGTCTTCGGGTGCTGACACGTTGGCGAAATCGCCGGCCGGCAGCCACCCGAGTCCCTCGACACCTGCCGGAAGATCCTCAGCGACAACTCTTCCCAAGTAGTTGAAGCTGACCTGTCCCCCGGCGAAGCGAGAAAGCACTGCGCGCGTGTCTTCGTTCAGGTAGCGCAGCAGTCCGTACCCGACGCCCTTGTCCGGGATCGCCAGCAGCTGTTCCTTCACTGCTTTGATCGCGCGTCCCGCCGAATCACCTCCGGCGAAAGCGTCACCCAGGTCTACCTCGGAAAGATCGAGACTGATCGGGAAGGCAGCGGTGAACCAGCCAACGGTCCTTGACAGATCCGCGCCAGGAATCACTGCTTCTTCGCGGCCGTGGCCCTCGAGTTGCAGCAGGGCAGATGACGAGTCGATTCCGGCTCGGCGACGCCACTCGATCAGCGCGAGTGCCAGTCCAGCGAGCAGGCCGTCGTTGGCGCCGCCGTTGAATACCTCCGGCAGCGTGGTCAGCAGAGTCTCGGTCACCTCAGCGGGGACCGTCACGCTTATCCGCTGAACCGTTGCCGCAACGTCGACGGCAGAGTCGTACGCCCTCTTGCCCAGCACCGGGTCCGGTGTCTGCAACACCTTCCGCCACGTATCCAGCTCGGCCACACGCGAATCGCGATGCGCCTCGTCGGATAGTGCGTGAGCCCAGCGTCGCATCGACGTACCCGTCGGCTCGAGAGCCACATCCCCCGTCGCTCCGCTCGCCCCGGCCATTTGAGCCGCAGCCGACACCAGATCCGGAACGATGATTCGCCAGGAGACCCCATCGACGATCAGGTGATGTGCAGCAATGATCAAGCGCCCGGTGCGAGTGGGACCGAAGTCGACCCACACGAACTGAACCATTACGCCGTCCGCCGGATTCAACCGGCCGAGAGCCTCGTCGAGGCCCTTGGAAGCCGTGAGAACAATTGTCGACTCATCCGCAGACGCATCAACATCCACGCGGCTGAGCAAATCCTCGACGTCCACGGTTCCAGGCTCGGAGACCGACATTCCCCATCCGCGACCGTCGGAGATCAACCGCGAGCGGAACATGTCGTGGTGGTCGACGACTGCAGCGAGTGTTCGCACGATGTCGGCTCGCTGCACTCCGAGTGGTAGCTCGAGAGTCATCGTCTGTGTGAATCGGTTGTAGCTGCCACCGCGCTCGACCATGAATCGTTCGATCGGCGTCAACGGCATCCAGCCGACTCCACCGCCCGGCAACTCCTCGAGCACCACCGCGGCCTCGACGTCGGCGGCATACTTCGCCACTTCGGCCAATGCCGCGACAGTCTTGCTCTCGAAGACGTCACTGGGTGCGAATACGACCCCACGTGCCTTCGCACGAGAGACGAGTTGGATGGACATGATCGAGTCGCCGCCCTGAGCGAAGAACGAGTCGTCGGTGCCGATGCGATCCAGGCCGAGAACGTCCGCGAAGATCTCGCTCAGGATTTGTTCCATCTCGGTGACCGGGGCGCGGAATTCCTTGGTCTCGAAAACCGGTGCTGGGAGCGCTTTTCGGTCCAGCTTGCCGGCCGGGCTGAGCGGCATGTCCGAGGAGACCATGACCGAAGCCGGAACCATATGGGCCGGCAGGGTTCTGGAGACGAATTCGATCAATTCCGCCGAAGTGACCGAAGCGTGCTTTCCGGTGAACACGTACGACACCAGTGCCGGAGCACCCGACGGCAGGGTCGTACCCATCGTCGCAGCGAACTCGACCTCGGGGTGTGCCGTCAGCGATGCATCGATTTCACCGAGTTCGATACGGAAACCGCGAATCTTGACCTGGAAATCGTTGCGGCCCACGTATTCCACTGCGTAAGTGGACGGTGCGGTTCCAGCGACCCAACGGACCACGTCACCGGTCCGGTACATACGCTCGCCGGGATTCCCGTGCGGGTTTGCCACGAATCGATCGGCACTCAGGCCCGGGCGACGATGATAGCCACGCGTGACCTGAGGACCGGACAGATAGAGCTCGCCCGAGACTCCGAGTGGAACTGGATTGAGTCGTGTGTCCAGAACGAATGCGGCCATGTCACCGATCGTGGCGCCGATGTCCATTCGGTCACCGGGCAGAAGCGGAACGCTGACGTTCGTCACGATCGTCGTCTCGGTCGGGCCGTAGACATTCAGGAACGTCCTGGGAGCCGATGCCGATGCCGATGCCGCCGAGCCTTCCCCTGTCGTCCACTTGCTGATCAGCTCTGGCGAATACGCCTCGCCGCCCACGCCTACGACCGACAGGTCGTCCAAGCCGCTCGGGTCCATCGACGCCAGAGCCGCCGGTGTGATGAATGCATGCGTGACTCGTTCACTACGGAACACCTCGGCCAGTTCGTCGCCGCCGTACACGCCAGGCGGGACGATGACCATCGCCGCGCCAGTGGCAACCGCGAGGAACAACTCGAGCATCGACGCGTCGAAACTCGGTGACGCGAAGTGCAACGTCCGCGAGGTGGGCTTCACGAGGTAATGCGCGGCCTGCGTGACACTGAAGCTCGCCAGACCCGCGTTGGTCGCGACAACGCCCTTCGGCAGTCCGGTCGTGCCGGAGGTGTAGATCACCCAAGCCGGATGAGCAGTCGTCAGTGGACGGACACGTTCCTCGGCAGCGATTGACGCTCCGGACACTCCGGCGGTCATCTGTTCGCCGAGCGGTCCGTCCACGACCAACCACTCGACGTCGTCGGTGAGATTCGGACGTTCGACGTCGAGGGTCAGGCCTACCTTCGCACCGGAGTCGCTGAGCATGTGCGCGATACGGTCTGCCGGATAGTGCGGATCGATCGGAACCACCGCTGCCCCGGTCTTCGACACTGCCCAGACCGCGAGTACCGATTCGACGGATCTCGGAATCGACACCGCGACAAGATCTTCAGCCCCGAGACCACGGTTGATCAAAACGCGGGCCAGCTTCGACGACCACTCGTCGACCTCGCGATACGTCATGGACCTACCGGCAGCGGCCTGCGCCGTGCCGGGGTAGCGCAATGCGACGTTGTCCGGGTAGCGCGCAGCAGCGTCGGCAAGAATCTCGGCCAACGGCGCCTGGGCAACTCCTGACGAAGCCCTCTGGCTCGTCAGAACTTCGCGCTCGGACGCGTCGAGGATTTCGATGTCACCCACTGCACTCGTGGAGTCCGCCGCAATTCCGTTCAGGATTCGCATCAGCCGTGCGGCGAATCCCCGGACAGTCGATTCGTCGAACAGATCCGTCGCGTACGTGAACGTCGCCGACAGTCCCTCCGCTACTTCGCTGATCGTGAGCTGCAGGTCGAACTTGGCCACAGTCTCGTCGATTGCGAACTCGGCGGCAGTCAGACCCGGCAGAGCCAACGAATTCTGCCCCAGGTTCTGGAACGCCAATGCCACCTGGAACAGCGGGTGGTGTGCCCTCGATCGAACGGGATCCAGAACTTCCACGAGCCGCTCGAAGGGAAGGTCCGAGTGCGCGAACGCCTGAAGATCGGTCTCTCGAGCCGACGACAGAAGTGTGGTGAACGGGGCCGAAGGATCAACCTCGGTACGCAGCACCAAAGTGTTGACGAACATTCCGATCAAATCGTCGAGTTCGGATTCACCTCGTCCTGCCATCGGCGCGCCGATGGTGATATCCGTTGTTCCTGACAGACGTGCGAGAAGTGATGCCAGCGCCGAATGGACCACCATGAACATCGACGCATTGTGCTCACGACCGACACCGATGAGCCTCTCGTGCAGTTCCTGGCCGATCGAGAATTCGAATGTTGCTCCCTGACCGGAGAATACCGCCGGCCGAGCCCGATCCCCGGGAAGATTCAACTGTTCGGGCACACCGTCGAGTGCTTGCGCCCAGTAAGTGATCTGCTGCGCGATGACGGACTGCGGATCCTCCTCGGACCCGAGAACCTCACGCTGCCACAACGAGTAGTCGGCGTACTGCACCGGCAACGGCGTCCAGGTCGGAGCCTGGCCGTTGGTTCGGGCGTAGTAGGCGGTCATGATGTCGCGGGTCAACGGGCCCATCGAGAAACCGTCGGTCGAGATGTGATGCACCACGAATACGAGAACATGCTCGTCGGCCTTGATCTGGAACAGCTTGGCGCGCAACGGAACCTCGGTTGTCACGTCGAAGCCCGTCGCCACGAAGTTCGCTACCTCGGAAATAATCTCCGAATCCGAGACCAAGGTTGCAGCGAGGTTCACGTCGACATCAGCAGGCGCAACGATCTTCTGATAGCCGACGCCGTCGACCTCGGGGTAGACCGTGCGCAGAACCTCGTGGCGGCCGATAACGTCGTGAACTGCCTGTTCCAGCCCCGACACGTCCAGTTTTCCGGTGAGAGTTATCGCAACCGGGACGTTGTTTCCTGCCGAGCTCGTATCCAACTGGTTGAGGAACCACATACGCTGCTGCGCCAACGACAACGGCACCCGAACCGGACGCACCTGCGCAGTCAACGCCGCACGCGAACCACCACCGACATGAGAACCCAAACGAGCAGCCAACGCCTCCACCGTCGACGCCTCGAACAACTCCCGCACCGACACCGAAGCATCCAACGCCTGACCCAACCGAGACGTCACCTGCGTCGCAATCAGCGAATTACCACC
>NZ_JBHTTG010000015.1:0-19811 GCF_042794655.1 Rhodococcus sp. NPDC056516
TCCCGTTGTCGAGTGCGGGGAAGTTGGATCGGAAGGCGTTGCCGGAGCCTGTTTTTGGTTCGCGGGTGTTTCGGGCGCCGGTTTCTGGTTCGGAGCGTGTGGTGGCTGCTGCGTTTGCGGTGGTGTTGGGGTGTGGGTCGCGGGTTGGGTTGGATGATGATTTCTTCGTGTTGGGTGGTAATTCACTGAATGCGACCAGACTCATCAGCCGCATCAACCAACACGCCGGTAGCGCGTTGCCGCTTCGCGCGTTGTTCGATCATCCATCCGTGGTGGAACTTGCTGCGGCACTCGACAATGCAGAGCGTGCCGATCGGCTCGCCCTCCTTGCACACGCACGCCCGGAACAGATCCCACTCTCGCTCGCGCAGAGTCGGATGTGGTTCCTCAATCAATACGACGTCGCGTCTGCGGCCTACAACATTCCGTTGGCTATCCGCCTCTCAGGTGCCGTCGACGTCCCTGCGCTTCGTGGTGCGGTGGGCGACGTCCTGGCACGCCACGAGTCGCTGCGTACGATGTTCCCCGACAACGGCGACGGCCCCGTCCAGGTCATCCTGCCTCCCGAAAACGTCGAGTTCGATCTGAGCCCGATCGATGTCGACCGAGGCAATCTCGACACGCACGTACTCGGCATCCTTTCCGAGGGCTTCGACGTCACAGCCTCGGTCCCGATTCGGGTGAAGCTGTTCCGAGTCGAAGAATTCGAGCATGTGCTCGTGATGTCGGTCCATCACATCAGTGCGGACGGTGTGTCCATGGCGCCGTTGGCTCGGGACGTGATGGTTGCCTACTCGGCGCGGCTCACCGGCCAGCCGCCCTTCTGGGCGCCGCTGGAGATCCAGTATGCCGACTTTGCGCTGTGGCAGCGGGCGCTCCTCGGTGACGAGGCGGACCCGAACAGCATCGCATCGACTCAAATCGACTACTGGAAAACAACGTTGGACGGGATCCCGGACGTTCTGGAATTGCCGACCGATCGACCACGCCCGGCGGTGGCCACCCAGAACGGTGCGATGGTTCGCTTCGACATCGCGCCCGAAGTCATGGATCGCGTACGTGAGATCGCCGATCTCCATCACGCAAGTGTGTTCATGGTGATCCACGCGGTGTATGCGGCGCTGCTGGCGAGATTGTCGGCGAGCACCGACATCGTCGTCGGCACACCGGTGTCCGGACGAGGTGAGGCCGCTGTCGAGGATTTGATCGGAATGTTTGTCGGCACAGTCGTTCTGCGAACAGATGTCGACTCCGCACTGACGTTCTCGGCGTTGCTCGATCAGGTGCGTGACCGAGATCTGAGCGCATTCGGCCACGTCGATGTGCCCTTCGAGAGGCTTGTCGATGTACTGAAACCTGTTCGCTCACAAGCTCACACACCGCTGTTCCAAGTTGCGCTGGCCTACGAGTACGTCGAGGACGCTGTCTTCGAGCTTCCTGACCTTCGTGTGTCGGCTCTCGAATTCGACGTCACTCCAGCTCAATTCGATCTGGCGTTGACGCTGTTCGAGACTACGGAATCCGAAGGCTCAGACTCCGAGTCGGTAACGGTGAGTGGATCGTTGACCTACGCAACCGATCTGTTCGACCGGTCCACGGTTGCATTGTTTGCCGAGCGATTCGTCATGCTGCTCGCTCAACTAACCGAAGACCCTGCCAGAGTTCTCGGTCATGTCGACATTCTGAATCGTGACGAGCAGAACCTGCTGGTGCCGGTGCGAGGCCTGGCGGCGGCGCATCCGGCGACGCTTTCCGAGCTGATTTTTGCTGCGGTCTCGTCGAATCCGACGGGGATCGCCTTCCTGTGGAATGACCGCGCCGTCACCTATGCAGAAGCCGACGAACTCTCGACCCGTCTGGCTCACGTTCTCTTGGAACGAGAAGTCTCGCCGGAAACATTTGTGGCTCTCGCTCTTCCGCGATCACTCGAGTCTGTGCTCGCAGTCTGGGCAGTGGCCAAGACCGGTGCCGCGTATCTGCCGGTCGACCCGAGCTATCCGGCCGAGCGCATCGAGCACATCCTCGGAGACTCTCGGGCAAAGCTCGGTGTGACGATTGCCGAGCATCGTCGGTTCCTGCCCGACGACGTCGAATGGCTGATTCTCGAGGACATCGCCGAAGAACTGGCGGCAGCCCCGGTGAGCCCTCTCGACACACCCGCACGAATCGACAATCCGGCATACATGATCTACACCTCGGGTTCGACGGGGAAGCCGAAGGGAGTCGTGGTCACCCACGGTGGTCTCGCGAACCTTGCAGCCGAACGTCGTGAGCACTATCGCGTCGACTCGCACTCACGATTCCTGCACAACACCTCGCCGAGCTTCGACATGTCGGTCGGAGAGATGATGTCGGCGCTCTCCGCGGCGGCGACTCTGGTCGTCACACCACCCTCCATTCTCGGCGGCGACGAGTTGTCGCGGTTCATGATCGACCGCGAGGTCACCCACGCACTGATCACTCCGGCGATGTTGACGTCGATGGAACCGGAGGGGCTCGAGGAGCTTCGAGTTCTCGGTGTCGGCGGTGAAGCGGTTTCCGCCGAACTGGTCAATCGTTGGCAGCCTGGTCGAACCATGCTCAACGGGTACGGACCAACCGAGGCCACCGACATCTCCACCGTCGGTGATCTTGTCGCGGGGAAGCCGGTCACGATCGGATCGCCGGTACGCGGTTTCGGCACGGTGATCCTCGACGCTCGACTGCTACCGGTGCCGATCGGGACACCGGGTGAACTGTACGTGTCGGGGCCGGCTCTAGCCCGTGGATACCACGATCAGCCCGTGCTCACGGCGACCCGATTTGTTCCCAACCCGCATGGGCAGCCGGGGGATCGTATGTATCGAACGGGTGACATCGCAGCGTGGACACCCGAACTCACCATCGAGTATCGGGGCAGGACCGACAGTCAGGTCAAGATTCGTGGTCACCGCATCGAACTCGGTGAGATAGATGCGGCACTGCACGCCCACCCGGACGTCGATGTGGCCATGGCCCTCGGCAGGCGGACACCGTCCGGGGACACGGCGCTGGTGGCGTATGTCGTGCCGGCGCCGGGAACTGCGCCGGAGGCGGGCCACGTTATCGCATTCGTATCCGAGTTCTTGCCGCGTCACATGATCCCGAGTGCCGTCGTCTTCATCGACAAGGTGCCGACGACACCGACAGGGAAGGTCGACGAGAAGGCATTGCCGACTCCTGATTTTGCGTCGAAGATCGTGTATCGGGAACCGAGCACACTTTCGGAAATCGCTGTGGCCAGGGCCTTCTCTGAGGTTCTCGAAATCGCTGACATCGGCGCCGACGACAACTTTTTCGAACTCGGTGGCAACTCACTGTCGGCGATTCGGGTGGTGACAAAGCTGCGGGCTTCCCTCGCCGGGGAGATACCGCTGCAGTGGTTGATGACCGAGCCGACTCCGGCGTCGATTGCGATGCGTATCGATTCCCGCCAAGACACTGCCGGTGCGCTGGACGTAGTCTTCCCGATTCGAACCACCGGTGAACGGCCGCCCATGTTCTTCGTCCATCCGATCATCGGCCTGGCCTGGAGTTACGCCGGCTTGGCGCCGTATATCGATTCGGCAACTCCGATGTACGGAATCCAAACTCCGGCAGTTTCGTCCGGGGACCCGTTGCCGGAGTCCATCGAACTCACCGCTGCCAGGTATCTCGAGGAGGTGCGGCGAATCCAGCCTGAAGGCCCCTACCACCTCGCCGGTTGGTCGCTGGGTGGAGTGATCGCACACTCGATGGCGGTGCAATTGCAGGCAGTGGGCGAGTCGGTCGATTCGTTGGTGATGCTGGACAGCTTCGCCCGTGCCAGTGAAGACAGTGAAGACGGTGAAGACAGTGAAGACACTGAAGGCACTGAAGATTCGGACGCAGAAGACGGCTCGGATATGGGACTCGAGTTCGCGCAAGCCATGGGTGAACTGACGGCGGAAAACGTCGGCAGGCTTGTCTTGGCGGCCCAGCACAACGACACATTGATGAAAACCTATCAGCCGGGGATCTTCGATGGTGACGTGCTGTACTTCACTGCAGCGCTGGATGATCCGTGGCTGAACCGTGGAGCCGATTCATGGCGTGCGTACGTGAGCGGGGATATCGTGAATCATCCCGTCGAGTGCACTCACTGGGACATCACCTCGCCCGCTGCGCTCGAGACCGTTGGTCCGTTGATCGCGCACAGCTTGGAGAGGATTCACGGGATGTCCTGAGTCGCTCGGGCGTGCAGGCAGGACACTGTCCGGCTCAGGAATGGGCGCTCTCCCAGGCGAAACCGTCGGGATCCGCGAAGGGTTCGGAAGCGCCGGTGATGGTGATCCGGTGCGATCCGGTGCCTTCCGGAGCGAGCCCGGCATCCTTCGCCAAGGCGCGCCGCCCATACAGTGCCAGTGTGACATTGCCTGCTGCACTGGTGAATTCGACGTACTTGCGGCCGAAGCTCTTGGACACCTCGAGTCCATGGTCGAGGTAGAACTGCTTGCTGGCCTTGACGTCTTCGGCGCCGAGCAGCAGCACGAGGCTGTCGATCGTGCGGGTGGCCGGCGCGTTGTTCTTCTTCGACGACGTGGCGATCTTCCAGATCGAACCGTCGGGAGCCTGAACAACTCCGCCGTATCCCCAGAGGGATTTCTTGACCGGCTTCAACTCGATGGCACCGGCTGCGAGAGCTGCGCCGACGAATGCATCGACGATGTTCGGTTGGGAGACGACGAGCGAAAGGGTATATCCACGAAACCCGGTTGTCGGTTCTGTGGATGCGCGTAGCTGGATTCGATCTCGGACGCCGAGAGCGTCGTAAAAAGCCTCGGCTGCCGCGAGGTCCGGGACGTCGAGGATCACGGACTGCGCGGTGGTCCTCTGGGCGCTCCCTGCCGATGTGTGGTTTGACGACGTGTGGTTGGAAGTGGACTTCTGTGGTGTGTTCATGTGTTTCAACGTAATTGCGGGCCCCTTGGCCGTGCTTCTCGATTCCTGATCGGTTTGGTGAGCCACCTTGCGGCATGCATCTCGGAAGCGGGCACTGCGCGGGCAATTTGTCGTGAATATCCTGTTCAGCGGATGTTTTCTCGATAGGCTGTGAGCGCTGATCGGACGTATCTCACGCCACCATGGAACGGGGAAACCAGTGATCGCACTGCGAGGAAAGTCGTTGGCCGCGGTAGTAGTGGTGTCGATGACGGTGGCGTTGGGCGCGTGTACCTCCGGTGAATCGGCGCCTGACGCGGGCGCTCACTACGGCTCGGACGGTTCCCCTGTCGACTACCGGGAGCCGGTGAAACTGAGCAGTCGAGATGGTGTCCTCGAAGTGCGGTTGTCCGCTCATCAGGGAGTGATTCCGCTCGATACCGCGTCGGCGCCGGTGTCGAATTTCCTGCTGTTCGGGTACGAAGTCATTCGCGGTACGGCCTCGGACGGGTCGACCTCGGCGAGTGACGTCTATCCTGCGCCGACTCTCCGGGTCAACCCCGGGGAGCGGTTGATCATTCATTACGACAACGATCTGCAGGATCTCACGGTCGAGGACTTCTACGATCCGGCGTTCACTCCGGCGGGCGGGGATGTGCCGATCTACCCGCCGGCGCTGTCGTCGGCTCCACTGAATCTGCACACGCACGGAGTTCACGTGAGTCCGGACGGTAATGCCGACAACGTGTTGCTCAACATCCCCGCCGGCCAGGGAAATGTTTACGACTACGAGATTCCGGGGACGATGCCGAACGGTCTGTACTGGTATCACAGTCACCGGCACACCCTCACTGCGCAGCAGACTTACATGGGTCTGGCCGGACTACTGGAAATCGGCCGGCCGGACGGCAATTTGCCTGTCGTGACGGCGAACGACATTCCGATCCGCGATATGGCACTGCAGTACAACTTCGTGTTCGACCGCAAGGGGAAGGGCCGGCAGCTCAACGACGCGAACTGGCCCCAATTCGTCAGTACCTTGACGCCGCCCACCGGCACGGAATTGGCCGACGGTACCTACCGTCCGAGCTTGGCGCCGGTGAATTTCTCGGAAACCACGGAGGGAGCACAGTATTTCACCAACTGGTACAGCGGACCGCTGTCGCCGGCCAACCATCGTGGACAGAATCAATTCGTGCCAGGCAACCTTCAGAGCTTCGCGGGCGAATCGACGAGAGTCCCGGCTGACCCCTCCCTGCCCGACAACCAACGCGACGTGCAGTACACCGTGAACGGTCAATTTCAGCCGTCCCTGAGATTGAAGCCGGGTCAGACCGAGATCTGGGTCCTCGCCAACATCAGCGACTTCGCCTACATGCCGGTCACGTTGACGGAAACCGCGACCGGCGCTCATCCGAAGTTCGCGATCGTGGGCCAGGACGGAAATCCATTCGACGAGGTCAGGCCACCTGTGGACGGCGACGGAACCAGGCTGGTGATTCCGCCGGCCTCGCGATACGCGATTGCGGTGACGATGCCGGAGGCCGGCGATCTGGTGCTGGAAATGCCACCGCTCGAAGGTGCAAAGCCGGTGAGCAATCCAGGCATTCTGTACACAAACAACGGCACCGACAATCCGCCGGCCGAACTCGGAACCGTCACTGTCGACCCGTCGGTGATCAGCTACGCGGACGGATTCTTCACGTTCCCGACTCAACAGTTGATCCGCGCGACACCAGATGAGGGCGAAGGAACGACGACTCCATTCGACTTCGGACAAAAACTGGACACTTACACCTCGTTCGTGGATACCGCAGCGATGACGCCCGACGTGACCCGCAACCTCACAGTCTCGGGCGGATTCGGAAACGAGAAGGCCAGCAACAGTGATCCGAAAGCCTTCACCTACGAGTTCGCCGACAACACGTTCCCCAACATTCCGCTGATTCAACCGCGTTTGAATTCCGTTGAGGAATGGAAGATCACGAACCTCAACAACGACGAACATCCGAAGCATATTCACGTCAACGACTTCCAGGTGACGGAAGTCGTGGATCCCGTCGCAGGTACCACGACGGGCGTTCAGCCGTGGGGAATCGACAACGTGAACGTGCCGGCGCCGGTGACGGACGAGAACGAGAATGCGCTGGAACCAGCATCGGTGACGTTGCGGACGAAGTTCACCGAGTACACCGGAACCTTTGTCATCCATTGCCATCGACTCAATCACGAGGACAACGGATTGATGGCGACTGTCAACGTGATTCCAGAGGTGTCGACATACGCAGTGGCCGTACCCGGGTCGGCCGGAGTTCCCGCCAAAGTTCAGATATTCGATGCCAACGGCGACAAGCTGATCTCCACCGTCACTCCCTTCCCGTCGTTCGAAGGCACGCCGAGCGTTGCGATGGCCGACGTGAACGGAGACATGGTGCTTGATCTGGTGGCTGGAACAGGTGCAGGCTCGGCTCCGGAAGTGGTGGCGTACAACGCAGTCGGAGGCGTGCCGTTCACCGACGAGTTGGCAAGATTTGCACCTTTCGATTCGGGGTTCCGTGGTGGAGTGAACGTAGGCGGCGTCGACATCGACGGAAATGCTCTGGCGGACAACATCATCGTTGCGTCAGGCCCAGGAATGGAGTCGCAGGTCAAGATCTACTCCACCGACCTTCCGGCGGACAAGAAGTCCGCGCCGGCAGAATTCGGCTCCTTCTCTCCGTATCCGGGTTCGAGTAGCGGCGTCACTTTTGCAACCGGGATGGTGGACAGTCACTCCGGTCGGGCGAGCATCGTGACCGCGCCGGGTGCCGGCGACGAACCTTTGGTCAAGACGTTCCGCTACGACCTGTACGAGCCGACGGCAGCTGCGCAGGGCGACTCCGATGAACACGCAGGTCATGCGGATGGTCCGGTGACGACATCACAGTTCTTGGCCTTCGATCAGGGCTATCGCGACGGGGTGTCGCTCGCGACGGGATGGGTGGCCGGCGCCGAGGGCGGAGCCAAATCGATCGTGGCGGGCATGCTCGGAGGGGAGGGTTCAGTCCGTGTCTTCTCGAGTGGATCCAGGCTAGACGGCGCGCCCGAGATGTACCTCGAGAGCCCTGACCATCATTCGGCGGACGTAGAGTTTCGGGAAGTCGCAGCCTTCGATCCGTTCGCCGGTCCAGGATCGGGCGTCGAAGTAGCGACGACGAGCACGACTACCGGCGCGGATCTCCTTGTGAGTGGTAGCAACGGAACGGGTGCCGAAGTTCGGAAACTCACGCTGGGTCGCGCCGATCCGTCCGCGACTACATTGACACCGACGCTTGTGAGAACGCTCCCGCCCTATCCTGTCGGTGGGGGAGCCTTGCCGCTCGGTGGTCGATGATCGCGTTTGCTTCAGTTTCGAAAGTAGTTCGATTTCAACAGGTCTCGAGTTGTGAGCGTTTCTGAAGTTGTCCGTTATGTCTCTAGGTATCGAAAGTATGTTCGATTAAACTCTCGGTATGGACAGTCGGGAAGCGTGGCAGCTGGATGGCGAGGGCCTCAAGTGTGAGGTTCTGGATCTGGTGCGTGTCCGGCATGAGTTGCAGTCGCGGATGGTGTTGCTGATCGTGGAGATGTTTTCCCGGGAGACTGTGGTCGGGAAGGGTTTTCGGGCGATCGCGCAGTGGTTGCATGGTTCGACGAATTTGGAGATCGGTGAGTGCAGTCTGCTGGTCAGTTTGGCGCGGTTGCTGTTGCTCGAACCTGTTGTGGCGGATGCTTTTCACCGGGGCGATGTGGATGCGTTGAAGGCGCGTCAGGTGGCGTCGTTTTGTCAGCATCCGCCTAAGAACATGACCCCGGCGGATGTGGACAAGGCCCGCGGGATCCTGCTTGACTTGGCGTCGAAGAATATTGCGGATTGTGATGCGGTGCGGGCGGCGATTCGGCGGATCGAGAAGCAGTTCGGAAAACGTGAGGACGGTGTTCCGGTCGGGGAGGATTCGGAGCGTAACGAGTTCTATGCGTCGAAAGGCTTGTATGGGCGCGTGTCGGTGAAGGGCGATCTGGATGCTGTCAACGGGGCCCGTTTGATCACGTTGTGGTCGAGTTTGTCGGCGCCGACGCCGGAGAAGGACGGCGTGAAGGACACTCGCACTCCGGCGCTGCGGCGGGCGGATGGGTTTTGCGAGTTGTTGCGGCGGTATGAGCGGGCGGGGTTGGGTCCGATCGAGGGTGGGGTGAAACCGCACATCACGGTGACTGCGTCGGCGAAGGACATGACGGACCTCAAAGCCTTGAAGGATCTACTGCCGTCCACCGAAGAACTGGGGTTCGCGTGGACGGATTGGGTGGGGCCGATCAGTATCGACACTGCACGGATGTTGGCGTGCGATTGCACGGTCACCCGGATTTTGTTGGATGAGAATGGTGTTCCGCTCGACTGCGGCAAGGAAGTGCGAACGGCGACGGTTCCCCAGCGGCGGGCGTTGGCCGTCCGTGATGGTGGGTGCGCGTTTCCGGGGTGCGGGACACCGTCGGGGTGGTGCGATGCTCATCATATTGTTCACTGGAATGATGGTGGCCCAACGGATCTCGACAATCTGATCTTGTTGTGCGGTCACCATCATCGGACACTGCACCACACGCAGTGGCGGGTCGAGATCGGCCCCGACCGAAAAACAGTGTTCTATCCGCCGATGTCGATCGACCCGTATCAGCAGCCGATCGGCGGGAACAGTCCACCGACAGCGGCGTGAACCGACATAACTGAAAATGCCAGCGCGTGTACCGGGGAAGAATCATGCCCTGGTGCACACGCTGGCGTTTTCGTGTTCCGTCGAGTTCAAGGCAGCGACCAGAACTGAGTAGTCACGAGGTAGAAGACGACAACCCAGAACAAGGTCACAGCGGCAACGATTGCCACTCCTTGCGCGTTGGTCTTCGCCACAGGAATCCCCGGAGTCGGTCGCAGCCAACGGCGCAGGAGTCGATTCACGTAGTACGGCATCGTGAAGAAACTCATGATGAAGCTCGACAGCAGATTGCCGATCAACAATCCCAGCCAGAGCGGCAACTTCAGCGGCGACAGGGCCAGGGTAAGTAGCACGACCGTCGGGTAGAGGCCGACCCAGACGGCGATCGAGGTTTTTGTCTCCGAAGGTGGCGGGGCCTCGTTTCCGTTCTCGTCGAAAGCAAACCAACTGCCGAACGAATTGTCGACGGTCCGCAGTTCGAAGTCGTGGAACTTGCGGCCCTCGGCGAGGCGTTGTTGTCGTTCAGGGGAAGTCAGCCACGTGTCGAGATGGGCGGCGTTGTCGAAGCGATAGAGCAGCGTCCATTCATCCTGCACACCGTCGACGGGGCGAAACAGCTCGGTGCCGCGAAATCCGTCGAAAGCACTCTCCACTTCGCGAAGACGGTCCTGCCAGGCGAGGAACTCGTCGATACTGTCGTCACCGACTCGGTGCGTCACCACGACGGTCAGCAACGGGTCCGGAGGTTTGATCCCGCCGCTCACGACCTGCTGCGTGGCCGGGCCGTCGAAGTACTGACGACCGTTCTCCAGGTGGTCCTGCCTCGTCGCGCTGTTGATCCACGCTTGAACATGTGCGATGGAGTCGAAGCGGTACACGATCACCCAATCAGGTTGGGTAGGCGTCGGAGCCGCAATTTCTGCTCCGAGGAAGCCCGCGTAATCTGCGGCTGCTCGGTTGAGATCTTTCTGCCAGACCTCGAACTCTTTCTCCAGTCCGGCGCGCACTCGCTGGCCGATGATTACTGTTGCCGCGCTGTCTGCCGAGGTGTTCGCGGTCATCGGTTCAGGCCCGTGTAGATGCGCTCGGGGGTGAGCGGTAGCGACCGGAATCGCGACCCGGTGGCATCCTGCAGTGCGTTCGCCAGCGCAGGGGCGACCGGATTGATGCAGCACTCTGCCATTCCCTTGGAGCGGAGCGGACCAACGGAGTCGGACGAATCGACGAGGATCACCTCGGTGCGAGGGACGTCTGCATAGGTCGGTATCCGGTAGTTACGCAGGTTCGGGTTCATCATCGCGCCATGCGCGTCTACGTGGAAGTTCTCGGTCAAGGCGAAGCCGATGCCTTGGGCAACGCCACCTTCGATCTGTCCCCGCACCTGCGCCGGATTGATGATCACCCCAGCGTCGGTGGCTTGGACGCTGTAGAGAATGCGAATCTCACCGGTGATGCGGTGGACGGCAATCCTGAAGCCATGGGTATTGGACACCACGCTGCGCGGAGATCCGTATGCCTTCCGAGCCTCGGTGAATCGGATCCCGCGCGGGCGTGCTGCCTCGAGTAACTCTTGCAGTGTTACCCGAGTGCTACCGCAGACGATCTTGTCGTCGTCCATCGAGCATTGGTCTATCGCGACGCCGGTGTGGTGCGCCGCGAAGGCCAGTAGCCGGTCACGTAGTGCGTTCGACGCGCGAAGGACGGCGTTGCCGGCAACAAACAGCCCGGCGCTGGCGAAAGCGCCTGTGTCGAAACCGGTTCGGTCGGTGTCCGACTGAATGATTCGCACGCGCGACGGTGTGGTGCCCAGCTGATGTGCGGCGATCTGCACGTGGGCGGTAGAGGTTCCCTCGCCGAATTCGACTGTGCCGATGGCAAGTTCGTACACACAGTCCTCGCCGAGAGTGAGCCAGGCCTCGGAAATGTGCTCGGTGGGAGGTGCTGTCTCATGTAGAGAACTTGCGGTACCGGTCCCGATAAGCCAATCGTCTCCGAGGGATGGGACCGGATGGCGGTTCAATGCGGCGTCGATCAGATCGATGCATTGCCCCAGTCCGTCTTCGGTGAAGATCACGTCGTCGGGGCCGTCCTCGAGTGCGACCAGCGAATCGCCCGGTCGCACGATATTGCGTCGACGCAGCTCTAGCGGGTCCATGTCCAGTGCGACGGCCAACTCTGTCATCGCCGATTCCACGGCGAAAGCGGGCTGAGTCATCCCGTATCCGCGCAACGCACCACTCGGAACATTGTTCGTGTACACGGAATACGCATCGAACTTCTTGTTCGCACAGCGGTAGAGCGAGACTGCCGCGCCGCCGGCAAAGAGTGTCTCTCCGCCGTGGTTTCCGTACGCACCGGTGTTCGAGATGTTTCGGTACTGAAAGGCTGTGAGGGTGCCGTCCGACTTGGCACCAAGTTTGATTGTCAGCTTCATCGGATGACGTGGTGACGCAGTGGTGAACTCTTCTTCGCGGGTGAATTCCAGGCAGACGGGACGGCCGGTGTCCAGGGTGGCGAGCGCCACCAGATCTTCGCTGATCACTTCTTGTTTTCCGCCGAACCCGCCGCCCACGCGCTTGCAGAACACTCGTAGTTGATCCGGGCGGAGGTCGAAGAGGTGGGCAAGTTTGACCTTGGCGATCGAGGGAGACTGCGAACTTGTGCGAACGTGGAGGCGGCCATTTTCCATCCACGAGATCGATCCGTGCGTCTCGAGGTGTGCGTGCTGAACCCGCGGTGAGAAGTAGGTGCCTTCGTGGATGACGTCGGCCTCCGCGAAACCGGCGTCGACATCGCCGACGTGGCCGTGAATTTCGAGCAGGATGTTGCGTTCGGGATCTCTGACAAAGGGATCGTCGGACCCGTGCAGGGCCGGAGCGCCGTCGGCCATGGCCTCTTCCGGATCGAACACAGCAGGCAGGATCTCGTACTCGACTTTCACCTTCCGGCGGCCTTCTTCCGCGGCGACGACGGAGTCGGCGAGTACGGCGACGACACGCTGGCCCACGAAACGTACGACGTTGTCGAGGATGTACGTATCGTCCGGGTCTACAAGGTGGTCGGTATGAATTGCCGTGGTGAAGAGCTTGCGCGGCACGTCTTTCCAGGTGTAGACGCGATGCACGCCAGGGACAGCGAGAGCGTCGGTGGTGTCGATGGAGGTGATGCGTGCATGGGCGTGAGGCGAGTGCAGCACTTTCAGGTGCAGCATGCCGTCGATTTCGGTGTCCATCGTGTACTCGGCGCGTCCGGTTACCACTTCGGTCGCCGCCGGCGCGCCTACGCTTGTTCCGACTGCTTGACCGGGGAGGGCAACCTCGATTGCACTGACACCGCTGACAGCGTCTTCGATGGATCGGTAACCGGTGCAGCGGCACAGGTTTCCCTTGAGCGCTCGCGGCAAGTCTTCTTTCTGCTCGTCGGTGAGTGCCGCCGAGGTCATGATCATCCCAGCGGTGCAGAACCCACACTGAAAACCGGGTGCGTCTCGGAACTGCTGCTGAATCGGATGGAGATCTTCGGGCGTGCCTAGTCCCTCGATCGTGGTCACGTCGTGACCGTCGGCGCGAAACGCGGGCGTGATGCAACTGTGGATCGGTGCGCCGTCGAGCCACACCGTGCAGGCCCCACAATCACCTCCGTCGCACCCCTTCTTCACTCCGTGGTGTCCCAGTTGCCGAAGGAATGTGCGCAGACACTGACCGGGGAACGGTTCCTCGTCGAACTTTCGTTCGTTCACCGTGTAGCTCATGACAGGCTCCCCGTCAGTTCGATTCGCAGCTCGTCGGCGTAGTGACGAGCGAGGTGAAGGCGGTGGTCGGGGGTTCCGTTGGGATCGTCGAACCAGCTCTCGGCGGGGATGGAGTCGACAGCTCGTCGCAGAGATTCTTCGTCTGGCATCGCGTCGAACGTCAGCCGGATCGGATGCGTTGTGCCCGCAGTGATGGTCAGGTGAAAGTCGTCCGTGCCAGGAGTCTGCACCGCGATCATGAAGATCGTCGATCGCCCGAGATGAGTGAGACTGAATCGGCGGTGGGCGTGCCGTTTGGTGAGTGCGTGCACCGGGAACTCGATGCTCCGAAGAACTTCGCCCGGCTCCAGGACGTTCTGGTGGTCGCCGGTCACGAAGTCGCAAGCGTCGACGGTTCTGACACCCCCGTCGGTAGCCCACAGTGTGAACGTGGCCTCGAGTGCTACCGCCAGCGTGATCATCGGTCCGGCGGGAAGTGACATACAGATGTTGCCGCCGACGGTGGCCGCATTCCACACCTTGAACGAGGAGAGGAAGTATTCGCAACTGACGCGAATAAGTGGACTTGCGCGCCAATTGTCCGGTGGTACAAACGCATACAGTTCGGCAACTGTGCACGTAGCTCCGACACTGAAGTGAGTCGCGCCGACGTCCAGTGGTGTCCAACCGAGTGCGGTGAGGTCGACGAGTCGACGTGTGTCGGGTTGTTCGGCGGAGAACAGCCAGGTTCCACCGGCAAGCCAGGCGTCGCCTGGACGCCACACTTCCCCTGGGCGATCCGGTGGTCGGCGTATCACGTCGGTAATGGTGGTGATGTCCATGCGCCTGCTCCCCTCGGGGGACGTGTCGTCCAGAAGTGGGACATTACCGAGGTGACGGGACACATTCACACTTTTAGTGCATATCGGGCACGTGAAACATGAGTGAAACGTATGCGACATCGGCCGGTGGATCGCTGCTTGTGCTGGCCGATTCTGGGTACGACTGCTTGAGAGGCGCGATCAGCCTCTTGCTCTCGCGCTGTTGATTCGGACGCGGCTACGCACTCGGCGGCCGCGGCGACCGTGCGGGGCGGGACACTGTGAAACCCTTCGAGGTCAAACGGACTGACACTTCTGATGAGACGCGCTTTCCGCTCTCGGCCGCGCAACGGGCAACCTGGTTCGCACAACAGCTCGATCCTGAGGTCCCGATTTTGATTGCGCATTACGTCGAGTTGCGCGGCGAATTGGACGTCGAGTTGTTGGATCGGGAAACGCGAGCGGTTGCACACGAGTTCCAATCTCCCTTGCTGAAAGTGATCGAGGTCGACGGTCAACCGATGCAGTACGTGGATGCGACTGCCGAAATCTCGGTCGGTTTTGTCGACTTCCGCGGGACCGAGGATCCGTTCGAGACTGCGCTCGAATGGATGCGCCGAGATTGCCGGACGCAAATCGACCTGGCAGTCGACGAAATCGTCGAGACGGCTGTGCTGTGTGTGGGTGACCTGCACTACCTGTGGTACAGCCGCATTCATCACGTAGCGCTCGACGGTTTCGGTGCCATGACCACGATGAACCGTATCGCGCACCGGTACTCGGCCGCGGTGGCGAAGAAGGACCCGAAACCTGCTCGTGCCGCGCCGCTGCGCACGCTGTACGACATCGACGTGCGATACAGAACGTCGGATAGATTCCTTGCCGACCGTGAGTACTGGGCCGGGCGGAACGCGGCCGTCGCCGGATCAACCACCCTGGCGGACGACTCTGGGCCCGCACAGCCCGAGAGCGCACTCGAGAGTGCTCTCCTCTCACGCCTCGGCGGTATCCGACTCGACGAATCCGAGAACCAAGCTGCAACAGTCATCGCTGCACTCGCGCTGTACCTCTCGCGGTTGACGGCGAAAGAGACTGTCCATATCCATGTTCCGATGTCCGGGCGGACAACGGCGCTGTTACGCAACTCGGGCGGAATTATGGTCAGCGTCGCACCGTTGGTGATCGCGACGGCCGGGGTCGATACCGTCGGTGAACTCGTCGCGCAGGTCCAGCGTGAGCTCATGGGTGCATTGCGACATCAGCGCTGCAGCCTCGACGACATCCGTCGGGACGCGGGCGTGAAGAGCGTTGTGGAGGAGAAAGACTCGTTTGCAGGCCCCATGGTCAACGTCATGCTGTTCCGCCAGGAGGTTCGACTGGGCGAGGTGGTGGGCGAGTACCACATAGTCACGTCCGGTCCGGTGGAGGATCTGCTGGTCAACGTGTACCCGAGTGGCGACAGGCTGCGTGTCGATTTTCGGGCGAACCCGAACCGGTACGAGGTCGCGGGTTTACGCGATCACCACCGGGATTTCCTCGAGTTACTGGAAGAGCTGATCGCGGCCGATCCCGGTGCCGAACTCTCGGCAGTACACGGCCTGACTGCGCGCGAGGGTGTGCGACGACGCCGCGAAGCCCGGCAACTCGCGTATTGGAGACATCAGCTCGCCGGGGCACCTGAACTGCTGCAACTTCCGTCCGATCGACCCAGGCCGGCAGCGCAATCGCTGCAGAGCGGACAGGTCGACGTTCGGGTCGGCGCCGACACTCACACTCGGATCACCGCCATGGCGAGTGATCTCGTGACAGACACACGTGCGGTCTTACACGCAGGCTTTGCGCTCCTGGTGAGCCGGTTGTCCGGAGCTTCGGACGTGGTGATCGGTGCGCCGACGGGATTCGGCGCGAACCTGGTGGCCGTCCGCAATCGCATCGATCTGGAGATGCCGTTCACGACGCTCCTGCACAGCGTCTCCGAAGCTCGCAGTAATGCGCTGCTGCACAGTGAGATCCGGCTCGAGCAGGTGGCGCGGGCGCTCGGCGTGGAAGATGTGCCCGCGTATGCACCGATCGTTCAGGTGACGTTCGAGTGCATCGGCAGCACCGACGAGCGACCTCGTGACGTTGGCCGTTTCGACCTCGGCGTATGTGCGGTGGAAACTTTCGACGCGGAGGGTGCACCGTCCGGAATAACGGTGGCGCTCGAGTTCGCTACCGATCTGTTCGAGCCCGAAACGGTACGTGGTTTTGGTTTACGGTTCGCGCATATCCTGGAATCCCTCACCACGGGTCCGTCAGTCGTGATCGGCGACATCGACATCCTGTCGGAGGACGAACGATCCGCGACACGGCCTGACCGCAGTGGCCGTCGCACTTCGCATCGCACCCTCGCCGAGTTGTTCGACGGTGCGGCGCGGCAACATCCCGACCGCGTAGCTCTCTCGTATCTCGGTGACGAGTTGTCGTATCGAGAAGTCGACGAGGATTCCAGTCGGATGGCTCGAATGTTGATTGCCCGCGGAATCGGTCCGGAAAACCTTGTGGCGCTAGGGTTGACGCGCTCGATCGAATCAGTTGTCGCCATGTTGGCGGTGGCGAAGACGGGTGCGGCATTTGTGCCCGTGGATCCGACTTATCCGTCTGAACGTGTTCGTTACATGCTGACCGATTCCGGCGCCACGCTGGGACTGACGGTCGTCTCGGAACTCCACCGGTTACCGGATTCGGTTCCGTGGATGGCGATGGATGACCCTGAGTTCCGTACCCACTGCGCACAGTTGTCCGGGCGTCCCGTCTCCGACATCGATCGGGTGTACTCACTCCGGCCCGACAATCCGGCGTACGTGATCTACACCTCGGGTTCGACCGGATTCCCCAAGGGAGTGATTGTCTCCCATCGTGGTCTGGAAGATCTTGCCGGCGAGCAGCGTTCGAGGTTCGGTGCGACCCAGAATTCCCGAACGCTGCACTTCTCGACGCCGAGTTTCGACGCCTCCATCTTCGAATATCTGCTGGCCTTCGGTGCCGGAGCGACCATGGTGATCGCCCCGAGCGCCATCCTCGGTGGGGACGAGCTGTCCCGATTCCTCGGCTCCGAGCAGATCACGCACGGCTTTGTCACGACCGCGGCGCTCGGAACAGTGTCACCCGATGGTCTTTCGGACTTCGGCAATGTCGTGTTCGGTGGAGAGGCGTGCCCACCGGAACTCGTACAGCGGTGGGCTCCGGGACGGAGACTGTGCAACGCCTACGGCCCGACCGAGGCCACTGTGATGTCGAACATCAGCGAACCGTTGGCGTCGTCGGAGACAATCACCGTGGGCGGACCGCTCCGTGGATTCCACGAGATCGTGCTCGATCCGCGATTGCGTCCCGTTCCCGACGGTGTTGTGGGGGAGCTGTACATCTCGGGTGAGGCGCTCGCGCGTGGCTATCACCGAAAGCGCGCCTTGACGGCAGAACGATTCGTGGCCAACCCTTTCGGCCCCACCGGGCAGCGAATGTACCGAACGGGGGACTTGGTTCGCGTCCGGCGCGGCCGTGCGCTCGAGTATGTCGGTCGTAGCGACTTCCAGGTGAAGGTTCGTGGATTCCGGATCGAGCTCGGGGAAATCGACACCGTCCTACAGTCGTGCTCGCAGGTCGAGAATGCAGTTGCGGTGGCGAGTGAAGCTCCCTCCGGCGCTACGATGATCGTCGCGTACGTCGTGCCTGCCGGCGCGAGTGCGCTGTCGACGGCCGAGTTGACGCAGTACGTCGCGGACCGCATGCCGTCGTACATGGTGCCCGCAGCGTTTGTTCTTCTCGACGAGTTGCCGATCAGTCCGTCGGGAAAGATTGATCGTGGGGCATTACCTGCGCCGCAGTTGATCGGTCGATCGGACGAGTTCAGGCCACCTGTGAGCGCCGACGAGAACCTGCTGGCCGAGCTCTTTGCTGACGTCCTGGGTGTTGCGAAGGTCGGTATCGGTGACAACTTCTTCGATCTTGGTGGGAACTCGTTGGTTGCGACGAGGCTGATCGCGCGTGTCAACTCCGGTGCAGCAGTCGATTTCGGGGTGCGAGCATTGTTCGAGGCACCGACAGTCGAATCGCTGGCGGTGAAAGTGCGTGATGCGAAGGCATCCGGCCTCGATCATTCTCGATCGAGGCGTCCTCTCTTGCAGAGACATTCGCGTCCGGACACAGTGCCGGTGTCCCTGGCGCAACAACGCCTGTGGTTTGTCAACCAGTTCGACACGTCATCCCCGGCCTACAACATTCCCATGGCGGTTCGACTCTCAGGAGCATTGGATGCCGCTGCGCTGCGGGCCGCAGTGGGAGATGTCGTCGATCGTCATGAATCGCTTCGGACCGTCTACCCCGCCTCGGTGGACGGCCCACTGCAAGTCGTAGTTCCCCCGGAGCGCGTGATGTCGCAGATGGCGTGGGACGAGGAAGCAGCGGACGAGGAAGAACTGGACGAGCGGATTGCCGAACTCGCTCGACAAGGATTCGACGTGAGTGTGGATGTGCCCCTTCGCGGCACTCTCTTTCGGATCGCTCCGGACGAACGTGTGCTCGTACTGGTTGTTCACCATATTTCGGCGGACGGAGCGTCCCTCGAGCCGCTCGCCCGTGACCTGGCCCGCGCCTACGAAGCGAGAGCAGCGAATCAGATACAGGGCTGGCCCCCGTTGCCCGTCCAGTACGCCGACTACAGCCAATGGCAGGTCGCGTTACTCGGAAGTGACGCCGATCCGGACACTCTCGCGTCGAAGCAGTTGGACTATTGGACGTCGACCCTGTCCGGTCTGACTGACGTGATCGACCTTCCGCTGGATCGACCTAGACCGGCCGAACGGTCCATGCGCGGTGATTCGGTCCGATTCTCGGTGCCCGCGGACGTGCACAGTGACCTTCTCGATCTCGCGCGGCGCGTCAACGCAACTCCCTTCATGGTGATGCACGCGGTGTTGGCGGTGCTGTTGGCGCGACTGAGCGACTCGGCCGACATAGCAATCGGCACTCCGGTGGGAGGGCGCGCTGAGCAAGCGCTCGACAATCTGGTCGGGATGTTCGTCAACACGCTGGTCCTGCGAACCGCCATTGATACTGCCGCGACTTTCGAGGACATTCTTGCCCGGACTCGCGAAGTGGATCTGGCAGCGTTCGGGCATACCGAGGTGCCGTTCGAGAGCGTTGTCGACGCGATTGCGCCGCAGCGTTCGACGTCGCATTCACCCCTCTTCCAAGTTCTGTTGGAGTTTCAGAGCGTCGCCCACCCCCATCTCGAACTGCCAGGACTCGTTGTCGATGCGATCCCGGTGGATATCGGTGTCGCAAAATTCGACTTGCAGTTGGCGCTCTCCGAACGGCACGGCCAGGACGGCATTCCCGCCGGCTTCGATGCAGCCTTCACCTATGCCTCGGACATCTTCGAGGCCGGCACGGTCACGGAGTTCGGGGAGCGGTTCGTCCGTCTACTGAGGTCGGTCGTGGCGAATCCTACTGCGCCGGTTGGTGATGCGGAGATCCTTGCTGCGGGTGAGCGTGGGTTGGTGGTGGGTGGTTGGGATGGTGTGGGGGTGGTGGTGGGGGGTTTGACGTTGGTGGATGTGTTGGATGGTCGGTTTG
>NZ_JBHTTG010000016.1:0-6850 GCF_042794655.1 Rhodococcus sp. NPDC056516
TCGAAATTTGGTCAGGCACTTCGTACAACCTCGTGTCACTCGCCGTGAAGCGGGAGTCGGTGTCCGTGTCGCTCTGACTTGGAATAAGTTACGCGTCCGCTGAAGTCTTTGACAAATCCTCAGGTCAGGGACTTGAGGTTGCCCGTTTCCCCAGCTAGATCCCCTACGGCGACCCAACTTCGTCGATTCGGGCAACATGTGACGCCAGACACCACGGCTCGTTGGCCAACCGTCGCGGACTCACACCACCTGGACACGGATCCCCGCGGCCTCGAACAACGTGACCTGCTGTGCGTCTACCGCAGCATCGGTGACCAGCACAGCCCCCGGCGGTATCGGCGCCCACGCATGGAAAGGACGTTCGCCGAGTTTGGCGGAGTGCGCGAGTATGTAGACCTCGCCGGCACGTTCGATCATCATTTCCTTGAGCCGGGTCTGATCGAGCTCAGCCTCACAAACGCCCAGGTCAACGGTAACTGCGCCTGCTCCGAGAATGCCTTGTCGAACGACACCCTCTGCAACGACGCCTCGGCGAGTGGTCCGACAAATCCTTGGCTGAGCGGCCTCAACGTCCCGCCGACACATTCGACTCGACACCATCAGTGTCGGCTAGCGCCTCGAGTGCTGTCAGCCCTGCAGCGATCACGGTCAGATTCGTCATGTGACGTAAGAGCTTCCCATCGCTCACAGTGGTGCCTGCATCCAGGCGCACAGCGTCTCCGGGCCGGACCTGCTCGGCGACCCACTCTGCAATCCGCCGTTTGGCGTCGAACCCCACCATCGCTCTCTGACGCAGAGACGATTCCTGATGAGGATTGATTGCAATTGCCCCGCCATAGGTGCGTGCTATGAGTCCCTGAGCAGTCAACTGACTCAGGTCTCGACGTATTGCCGACGCGGTGACCCCGAACTGAGCCGAGAGGTCCTCGACGCTGGCCAGACCACTCGCGCGCGCAAGTCTTGCGATTTCAGACCGCCTCGCCTCCGACTCCCGGATGGCCATCGCTCCTCGCCCTACGAACTCTGGCGCTTACTTGAAAACGAATGTGCTGGTTGCCAATTCGGCCGCCTGCCGCAGCGCTTCGACCTACTTCCGGCCTCGGCGATGCCCTTACCTGCAATGTCGAATGTGGTTCCGTGATCGACGGAGGTTCGTATGACCGGCAAGCCCACAGTGATGTTGACCCCGACCTCGATTCCGAGGACCTTGACCGGGCCGTGCCCCTGATCGTGATACATCGCGACGATCAACTCGTAGTCACCACGACAGGCCAGGAAGAACGCGGTATCCGCCGGCAGGGGACCGTGGACATCGATTTCTTCTGCCTTCAACAGTTCAACGGCAGGGATGATCTTCTTCTCTTCCTCCCCCTAACCGAAGAGTTCATTCTCCCCTGCGTGCGGGTTGATTCCGCGGACGCCGATCTTCGGAGACAGATTTCCCGTGCGTACCAATGCTTCATCACCTCGACGAATGATCCGCTCCACCAGGCCCGGTTCGATCCTGACGACCGCGTCGAGCAGTCCGATGTATGTAGTCACGTGAATGACCTTGAGCTCGGGCGTCGACAACATCATCGACACCTCCTCGGCATCGGCCAAAAGCGCAGGCAATTCCGTGCGACCAGGGAAGATATGCCTTGCTGCGTGTAGCGCCTCTTTGTTCAGCGGCGCGGTGCAGATCGACTGAACTTCACCGCGAACAGCGAGTTCGCTTGCACCGCGGATGTACTGATAGGCCGCATCTCCCGCGACTGCCGACAGTTCACCCCACGCGAGATCCTCAGGCAGCAAGTCCAGATCGATGACGTTGATCCGTCCATCGATGAATTCACCATCCTTGAACTCCTCGTCGGGGACCACGTCGACGTCGATTCCGAGAACCTCGGCGGCCGGACGCAGGCGCTTCGCGTCGCCGACAACGACCGGGCGGCAACGCTTTCTCGTTTCGTCGTCGAGGAGTGCGCGGATGATCACTTCCGGCCCGACGCCGGCGCCCATTGTGACAGCGATCAGCGGCAGTGGGGTGGATTCGATTGGCATGGGATTGACCTCGTTGTCTGAAGGTAGATTATCCGGAGCGGCAACCGAAGTGGGGTGTGCGAGAAACTCCGTCGTGGAGCAAAGACTGTGTACATACCCGAAACTTCCTGGCCGCGTGACGATGTACCGACCGGTGTGATCGACGGCGCCGATCAGCTCGGCGAGTGCCGAGGCGAGCTGGACGCACGGTTGGCGACTGCACTGTCGTTCTTCGGGTAACTGCCGGCTTGAGCGCGAATGTTCCTATTAGACGAAACATCGGAACCTGTTGTGCTGCAGCCATAATCAGATCGAGGCCACCTTCGGTCTCGGCTTCGTAGGGCACCACCCCGCCTCGCACCGTGCCCCCTGCCTTGGCAATCCGGCGGCGACGATGACCGGAGATCCGTCGCGAGAGAGTTCCACAACCCCCGCGGCCACGTTGCCTCTGAGTAGAGATTCGACCTTCTCCACGGTTACAGAGTCTGCGGACGATTACAGAACTGATCTCACGTCACGAGAGGCTGTGGCGGGGTCGGATCGTCGTGAGTGCAGATCAAAAACTGTCACGCTTGATTCATCGGTCTCTCCCGGACCGAATCGAAGCGACATCCCGGAACTTCGAAGCAAAAACCTGCGGCAGACTCCACCTCCGAACGAACTCCCCTGTTCCTGTTCGGGACTCACTTATGTCCAATATTTTGATCACCCCGACCGCGGCCAACGAACCTAACGAGCTGCAGAGTGGAATTGAGTCGGGACCGTTTCATCGTCAGCGAATCAAACCGAGGCACAGGCGATTACACGCTTGTCGTCAATGACAGTTACTTGGGGCCCGCTCCCGGCGTTCGCCGTGTCCAGGTCCGCTTCATTCCCGAAGAGGCGGGCCGCGTCGTTGCTCTTCGGAGCGGCGAGGTCGACGTCATCGATTCGATCAGTCCGGATTTCGCCGGACAACTCGCCAACTTACCCGGCGTCCAGGTGGACACCGTGCCGTGCACGCGCATCAACCAGTTGTTCTTCAACTTCCGCAAGCCCGCCGATCACCCACTATCCAATCTGCATGTTCGCGGGCACTGACCTACGCCATCGACGACGAGTCGCTCGCCCGGACGCACTGATCGGGTCCGTGGTACGGCCACCGGTCCAGCCCCGTCCACGTTGGATGGATTTCTGGCGCCAGGGCAAGACCGGGGACTGGGATGGCCTGGGCAACGGGTACGGCAACCAGACCGGACTTGCACGCAGCAGGACATCCGGGAGAACTGGCCTTGTCGTGGAGCTTCGTACCGAACGCTCTTCTTGCGAAACATACTCGTATTCAGAATGTTTCACTGACTCACATCAACTCCTACGACCTCGGCGCCGTCCGATTGAAGGCCTGAGCCAATGACTCTCACCGCTCCGAAACCGCACACATCAACTCGGAATCTCGGCACGTCGTACTCGTTCCAGGCGCCGGCCATGGACGTCGTCCTCGGCAAACTTCCGTGCACCAGCACCCTGGCCGTCAGCCCCATCCTGTTGACCGCCGTGCTCTCAATTCCGTTGGGCGTGTATATGGTCCACCACGCGGACACCCGACGCGAACTCGGTGCGAACATCGTGGCCGTTCGCGCACAGTCCATGCCGGAGTTCTGGAGCGCTCTGATGCTGGTGACGATATTCGCGGTCCTCATCCCGGTTCTACCTGCCGCCGGATCCACCACGTGGCCGTCGGTGATCCTGTCCACCGCAACTATCGCCATCCTTCAGCTCGCGTTGATCTCCCGGATGGTTCGGCGCGAATTGGTCTCGGCCTTCGCTTCGCCGTACATCACCGTCGCACGCTCTCGCGGAGTATCCGAACGCGAACTCACCTGGCGATATGCGATGCGTAACTCGACAACTCCCATCGTCACCGCGCTGGGCACCAGATTTGCCGGAGTGCTGAACTGCGTTGTGGTGGTCAAGGTCGTGTTCGCCTGGCCGGGTGTCGGCTCCTCTCTCTGCCGCTGGTTCTGAGGGAACGCGAAAAGCCCTATCCCGCAGCGGCTAGAGTGCTCGGACTTACCCGCATGGCCATCCTGCTTTCGTCACGTCATTCCGAACATCGTCAAGCAGGCATCGCTCGTCGTCCTGCTTCTGCTCGCTCAGGCCGTTCTGTTGGAAAGCTCCTCGAGCTACCTCGGCGCCGGCCCTCAACGTCCGTTTGCGACCTGGGGCCGAATCACCGCCGACGGACAGGACTACATCACCACCTCATGGCGGATCGTCACGTTGACCGGTCTGATGATCGTGCTGCCAGTCGTTGGAGTGAACCCACTCGGCGACGGTCTGCGCGATCGGCCTCCAGGATCGAAACGACTGGCCGAAAGCCTGGTCGGGCGTGGCAACGCCCAGAAAGCAAAGGCGTGAGACGCGGGCAATTTACGACGGGTCGACGACCTCCAGATCGAACGAGCCACGGCGAATGGCGTCATCCGAGCCGTCGACGGCGGCGCGGTAAGCGTCATCGTTCCGCTGATCAACAACGCCGAAGAGGCAGCGGCCGCCGTGGGCAGCCGCCATTCGGCATCCACTCCTACGGGCCCATGCGGTCGCAACTCCTTATCGGCCCCGTTCCCGCCGACGCGAACCGCGACACTGTTGACTTCGCGATGATCGAAATCCACAAGGCCTGGAGAACGTCGAAGAGATCTGTGCTGTAACCGGATTGGACGGCGTGTACGTCGGACCGTCCGATCTACGAATCGCCGTCGGCGGTAAGCATTCCAACGATCCAGACGTGTCCGAGGAATTCGAAGCCGCGCTCACCCGGGTGCGCGAAGCTGCTGCCGCCTGCGGGGTGGCTGCCGGGATCCACACACCTTCCGGTCAGGTTGCAGCACAACGCCTTGCAGAGGGTTACACCTTCGCGACCGTAGCCTCGGACCTGACGCATCTGGCGAATGTCTCGGCTCAGCATCTGGATGCGGCCAAGTCCTGATCCGGGTACAAAAATGGCGATGCTCCCGTACTTGGTACGGCAGCATCGCCATTCTCGAACGACTAACGCTGAATTGCCTTGATCTCGAGGAACTCTTCGAGCCCGAACGTGCCTGCCTCGCGTCCGACACCCGACTGCTTGTATCCACCGAACGGCGCATTGGTGTTGAACGCACCGCCGTTAACCTCGACCTGCCCGGCCCGCAGCTGCCGCGCGACGCGATCCGCGCGATCGGGGTCACCTGACCAGACTCCGCCGGCCAAACCGTATTCGGTCCCGTTGGCTATCCGCACTGCGTCGGCCTCGTCCTTGTAGCCCATGATCGAAAGGACCGGTCCGAAGATCTCCTCGCGCGCAATGGTCATATCCTCGGTCACGTTCGCGAACACCGTCGGCCCGACGAAATACCCACTGGCCAATCCGGTTTCGCGACCGTCGACAACCGCGGTAGCGCCCTCGGCTACACCCTTCTCGATGTATCCGCGAACGCGTCCCAGCTGATTCGCGTTCACAAGCGGTCCGAGCACTGAAGTGGGCTGAGTCGGATCACCTACCTGGAAATGAGCGGCCACCGCAGCAGCAATTGCCGCTGCCTCGTCCACCTTCTCCGCGGGAACCAACATACGCGTCAGCGCCGAACAGGTCTGACCCGAATTGATGAAGCACTTTGCGACGCCATCCGTGACAGCCTTTTCGAGGTCGGCGTCGTCGAGAATGACGTTCGCGGACTTGCCTCCCAGTTCAAGCGAGACCTTCTTGATGGTGTCCGCAGCCACGATGGCCACTCGCTTGCCGGCCCGAGTCGATCCGGTGAAGGAGACCATGTCGACCTCGGGGTGGCCGGCAATGGCTTCACCCACTACCGGGCCGTATCCGCTCACCAGGTTGAATACACCTGCAGGCAAACCGATTTCGTCGAAGATGTCGGCGAGAGCGTACGTGATGAGAGGTGCAACCTCGGTGGGCTTGAGAACCACGGTGCAGCCCGCGGCGAGTGCACCACCAACCTTCAAGACAACTTGGTGGAGCGGGAAGTTCCAGGGAGTGATTGCGCCGACAACACCCGCCGGTTCACGAACAATCAGCGAGTTGCCGACCTCGTGGGCGTCAAAATCATAAGTGCGGGCCAATTCAGCAAATGCATTCAAATTCGCCAGCGGCATTCCGATTTGTACGGGCTTTGCGAATCCGATCGGCATGCCCATATCTTGCGAAACCAGCGCCGCAAGATCATCGGTACGTTCGGCAATAATCGCAGCAGCTTTGGAAAGATATTCGGCGCGCTCGCCGCCGGATAGTGCAGACCAAGCGGGGAAAGCCTTTCGTGCTGCCTTCGCGGCCGCGTCGACATCTTCGACAGTGCCCTCGGCGACAGTTCCTATCAGCTCTTCCGTAGCCGGATTGAGAACGTCGATCCGACCGCTACCAGTGGATTCGATCCAGGCGCCATCAACATAGATTTTGGTGCGGTCGAGAATATCGGTCATCGAAGCCTCCGTAGTCAGCACGCGTGCACAGGTGAGGTGGGCCCGATCACACGGGCACCTCTTCCGAGCCTAGCCACGCTCGACGAGTTCCGTGGCAGGTTGGTGGCGCGATTGGCGCTCGACAGACGAGACTTGCGGTGGGCGCACACTTTTCAGTGATCGTGTGAACGGTGCGTTCATCTCGTTGCAGGCGACGGAAGTGCCGTTCGCTCGAAGGCGGGGGGTGTTTTGGGTACGAGAAAGCCCCCCAACCACGAATGGTTGGGGGGCTTTGTCGTTAAATTGTGTTCGGCGGTGTCCTACTCTCCCACACCCTGTCGAGTGCAGTACCATCGGCGCTGAAGGGCTTAGCTTCCGGGTTCGGAATGGGACC
>NZ_JBHTTG010000017.1:0-6496 GCF_042794655.1 Rhodococcus sp. NPDC056516
TCTCTTCCGGGGTTCATGGTGCCGTCGGTGGTGGTGGTGTTGGATGGGTTGCCGGTGACGGTGCATGGGAAGTTGGACCGTAAAGCCCTACCGGATATCGACTTTGATCCTCCTCCGCTTCACTATGTTGCACCGCGTACGCCCTTCGAGGAGACCGTTGCCATCGTTTTCGGCGAGTTACTGGGAATATCGAGGGTCGGTGTGCGCGATGATTTCTTTGCTCTCGGTGGTAACTCTCTCGGTGCGACGCGGTTGGTTGCACGGGTGAATTCGGTTCTCGGAGAACGGATCAGTATCCGCGACGTTTTCGACGCGTCCACCGTGGCAGCGCTGGCCGAGTTGGCGCAGTCACGCGGAGGGGACGCCGGTGGCGGCGTCGGAGTCAAGCCGCCGTTGAGACCGCGGGGTGCGACCACGGATATCCCGCTTTCACCTGCGCAGCTGAGGATGTGGTTTGCCAATCAGTTCGACCCTGATTCCGCCGCGTACAACATCGCGTGTGCGTTACGGCTGGACGGCAAATTGGATGTCAGCGCACTTCACGCGGCATTTGGCGACGTCGTCGACCGGCACGAGTCTCTACGCACAATTTTCCCGCTCACTGACGCCGGCCCACGTCAAGTGATCGTGTCTTCCTCACAGGTCCTATCAAACCTCGTACCGACAATTGTGCCGGGCGAGGAGGAACTGCGCGAGAGGTGCCGCAGCCTTGTCTCGGAGGGCTTCGATGTCGCACGGCAGGTCCCGTTGCGCGCATCTCTGTTACGTGGGGGTGATCAAGTCCCGACGCATGTCCTGGTGATCGTGGTACACCACATCGCCGCAGACGGCTTCTCCACGGCGCCGCTGGCTCGCGATCTCATGAGCGCCTACGCCTCCCGAGTGAAGGGAGAGGCGCCCGAGTGGGCGCCGCTGGCGATCCAGTACGCCGACTATGCGTTGTGGCAACGTGATTGGTTGGGCTCGGAATCCGACGAGCAGTCCGTGGTCTCGACACAACTCGGCTATTGGGTCGACAATCTTGCCGGCGCACCGGAGGTTCTCGACATTCCCACCGATCGACCGCGCGGTGATGTGCGCTCGCTTCGACGCGGGCGGGTTCGGTTCGTGGTGAATTCGGAGATTCATGCCGGTCTGATCGGCCTTGCCCGCCAGCACAACGCCACGATCTTCATGGTCGTGCACGCAGCCCTGGCCGTGATGTTGGCACGACTGAGTGATACCGCCGACGTCGCCGTCGGAACTCCGATCGCCGGGCGTGGGGAGCGAGAGCTCGACGAACTGGTGGGGATGTTCGTCAATACATTGGTCTTGCGCACTGCAGTAAACCGCGGGACGACTTTCGGGGAGTTCCTCGACCTGGTCCGAGGCATCGATCTGAGCGCCTTCACTCACGCCGACGTGCCGTTCGAACGAGTCGTCGAGAACGTGAATCCTTCACGTTCGACGGCATACTCGCCCCTGTTTCAAGTCATGCTGGAGTTCCAAGACATCGAGCGGCCCGGACTTGAACTCCCCAACCTGCAGGTGACCGACGTCGGCGTCGCGATCGACACCATCAACTTCGATCTGCAGTTGACGGTATCGCAGACCGTCGACGATACCGGCGAACCGGGCGGCATCCACGCTGAATTCGGATATGCCACAGATATTTTCGACGAGAGAACAGTAGGGTCCTTCGCCGGTCGCTTGCAGCGGATACTCGATAACGTGACCTCCGATCCGCACTCGCAGATCGGAGATATCGACATCCTCGACACCCGTGAGCACATCGAACTGGTTCCTGTTCGAGGTGAGGTTTCCGCCGCGGCACAGAGTTTATCGGCGTTGCTCACTGCAGCAACAGATATGGCAACCACCCACGATCCCGACGCCGTCGCACTGATATTCGAGAAGCATGAAGTGACCTACCGCGAACTCGACGCACAGTCGAACCGGTTGGCCCGCATGCTGATCGAATCCGGAGTGGGCCCCGAGTCGATGGTCGCGCTGTGCGTCCCACGTTCCGTCGAGTCCGTTCTGGCAGTGTGGTCCGTTGCCAAGACCGGTGCGGCATTCCTTCCCGTGGACCCGAGTCATCCTTCTGAACGTATCGAGTACATGTTGGGCGACTCCGGCGCAGCCTGGGGAATGACCATCAGGGCGCATCGCGGTGTGCTCGCCGACCGAGTGCCGTGGGTGGTTCTCGACGACGAGATAGTGGCGGAACGGTTGTCGACGTACTCGCCGTCGAGAATCACCGACGCGGATCGGACGACACGGATTCGAACCGGCAATCCGGCCTACGTGATCTACACGTCGGGATCTACAGGAACGCCCAAGGGTGTGACGGTCACGCATCGCGGGTTGAGCAACTTTGCTCGCGAGGAGCGCGAGACTTTTGCTGCCACGACTCGATCCAGAATCCTGCACTTCGCTTCGCCGAGTTTCGACGCCTCGGTTCTCGAACTCTTGTGGGCCGTTGGTGCCGGAGCCACCATGGTGGTCGTGCCTCCGACCGTCTACGGCGGGTCGGATCTGGCGGAGTTACTGGAGCGCGAGCGCGTCACTCATTGTTTTGTCACTCCGGCGGCTTTGGCGTCCGTCGATCCCGACGGCCTCACCACAGTCGGATGCGTCGTCACCGGCGGAGAGGCGTGTCCATCGGAATTGGTGACCCGCTGGGCGTCGGGCAGAAGAATGTTCAACGCCTACGGCCCGACCGAGGCGACGGTGGTGTCGAGTATCAGCGCAGCGCTGACGCCTGACGAAACGGTCACCATCGGTGCGCCAATTCGGGGATTTGCCGAGGTAGTGCTGGATTCGCGGCTTCGCCCGGTGCCGGTGGGTGTCGCCGGGGAGTTGTATCTTGCCGGGCAGGCTTTGGCACGCGGCTATCACCGGCGTTCCGCACTGACGTCCACGCAGTTTGTCGCTGATCCGTTCGGTCCGCCGGGAACCCGGATCTATCGCACGGGCGATCGGGTGCGCTGGACTACTGACGGACAGCTGGAGTACCTCGGGCGTACGGATTCCCAGGTGAAGATCCGTGGGTACCGCATCGAACTCGGGGAAGTCGAAGCGGCATTGCAGTCGCACCCGCGCGTGACCCAGGCGGTGACGGACGTCTGGAACGGAGACGGTAGCGATCGGTTGATCGGCTACGTGGTACCTGATCGGGGAGCGAGTATCGATACGCGTGGCGTCCTCGCGCATGCAGGCAAGCGGCTGCCGTCGTACATGGTGCCTGTGGCCGTGGTGATACTCGATGCGCTTCCACTGACGGTTCACGGAAAACTTGACCGCGCAGCGCTTCCCGCACCCGATTTTTCGTCCACCTCCTCTCCTGATCGGCCACCCCGAACGGAAACCGAGAATCTACTCGCCGGCCTGTTCGCGCAGGTGCTCAGCGTGGAAACAGTAGGAGTGCACGATTCGTTCTTCGAGCTCGGTGGCGACAGCATCATGTCCATCCAATTGGTGGCCCGGGCTCGCGATGCAGGTGTGACCTTCTCGCCTCGAGATGTGTTCGTCCACAAATCTGTTGCCGCGCTAGCCGAGTCGGCGAAATTCGAGCGCGACGGATCGGAAGTTCTCGCGGAGCTGCCCGGATCGGGCATCGGTACTGTTCCGTTGACGCCGGTGGCACAGTGGATGCTCGACCGCAGCGGCGGCTTGTTCGGCGGCGAACTGAGCCGGTTCTCCCAGGCGCTCTTGCTGACAGCTCCCGGTGATCTCACCCAGAACGTCCTTGTCCGTATCGTCCAGGCGCTGCTGGACCGGCACGACATGCTCCGAGCACGCCTGGTCGAGCGTGAGCGGGTCATGGAAGTTCCACCGCCCGGCTCGATCTCGGCTGAAGGACTGATCCGTCGTGTGAGGGTCGACGCGGTGGACGACGACGACTTCACCGCCTTGGTGTCGAGGGAACTCGAAGCCGCGGCCGAGCGCTTGGATCCTGCTTCCGCCGACGTGGTTCGCGTTGTCTGGTTCGACGTTGCTGACAATCCCGATGTGCCGAACAAGCGGGGCCGGCTACTGCTGGTGATTCATCACCTGGTTGTCGACGGCGTCTCCTGGCGCATTCTCGTCACAGACCTGGCGTCGATGACAGCGCAACTGCGGTCCGGTGTCACGCCCGAACTGCCACAGATCGGAACGTCGTTCCGGCGATGGGCGCATGGGCTTGTCGAGCACGTGGGCGACCGGAGCGTCGAACTGGACATGTGGAAAACGATCCTGGACGGCGATGACCCGGTGATCGGTTCGCGCCCACTCGATCCCACGATCGACGTCGACGACACGGTCGACACCGTCACAGTGGACATCTCGCCTTCGGCGACCAGGAACCTCCTCACCACGGTTCCTGCGGCATTCCACGCCGGCGTGATCGACGGGCTCCTCACGGCTGTTGTGCTGGCAGCAATCGGGTGGCGACGACGCCGGGGTATCGATGCCTCCGACGCGCTGATCAGTCTCGAAGGCCACGGACGTGAAGAAGATGCCGTTCCCGGCGTAGATCTCTCTCGCACCGTCGGTTGGTTCACCACGCTCTTCCCGGTGCGATTGGATCTTGGCGGGATCGATGTCGACGACGCACTGGCAGGTGGAGGCGAAGCGGGGCGCGCCGTCAAGGTCGTCAAGGAGCACGTGCGTGCGATCCCGGACCACGGAATCGGATACGGCATGCTGCGGTACCTGTCCGAAGACGCGGAGAACCTCAGCCGATACCGTTCTCCTCAAATCAGTTTCAATTATCTGGGTCGGGTGAGCACCTCCGACGGAGCGCAGGACTGGCTGCCGGTCGAAGGCAATCGAAAACTCGGTGGAACACAGAATCGTTCCATGCCGGTGGCGTCGGTGATCGACATCAACGCGGCCGTCGAGGACGGTCCCGACGGCCCGTGCTTGACAGCGTCGTTTGCATTTCCACGCGGGGTACTCGACGAGTCGGACGTCGCGGAGTTCGCGGACCTCTGGGGCCTCGCGCTCGATGGTCTGGCCGCTCATGCATCGCGACCCGGTGCGGGTGGTCTCACACCGTCGGACATCCCGCTGGTCTCGGTCGACCAGCAACAGATCGAAGGTTGGGAGGGGGATTACCCGGCATTGAACGATGTCTGGTCGGTGTCGCCTCTTCAGGCGGGGTTGATGTTCCATGCTTCACTGGCGGCAACGTCCACCGATGTCTACACAGCTCAACTGTGTGTCGAACTCGAAGGAGTGGTTGATTCCGAGCGTGTGCGCGGCGCTGCTGCCGGACTGTTGGTCGACCACCCGAATCTGCGGGCGGCGTTCGTCTACGACAGTAACGGTGTACCAGCCCAGTTGATCGTCGACGACGCGGAGATTCCATGGAGCGAAGTAGATCTCACCGAACAAGGATCGGCTACCGAAGCAGAGCTACGGCGGTGCCTCGACGAGGATCGCAGAGCCCCCTTCGACCTGGCCTCGCCGCCACTGCTGCGGCTGACGTTGCTGCGAACCACCGCGACGCGGTGCGTACTGGCGGTGACAAACCATCACATTGTTCTCGACGGTTGGTCGATGCCACTGTTGGTACGGGAACTGCTGATGCGATACGCCGCCGACGGTCTCCCGGTCGACAGAGTTCCGCCCGATCTTCCCGAGTCCCCGTCGTACCGCACCTATCTGGAGTGGTTGGCGGACCGCGATCCCGACACCTCGCTCGCGGTATGGGAAGACGCCATGCGGGGCGTCGAGGAGCCGACCCTGTTGGCAGATCCAGCACCGAACGTGGAGCAGGGCGTGCCCGAGGAAGTAATCGTCGATCTGCCTGAACCGGTAGTCGACGGACTCAGTGCACTGGTCCAGCGCAGCGGGATCACGATGAACACGGTGGTCCAAGCCGCGTGGGGTGTTCTGTTGTCCCGATTGCTGTCCCGCGAAGACGTAGTCTTCGGCGCCACGGTCTCGGGACGCACACCCGAACTACCTGGTGTGGAAAACATGGTGGGACTGCTGATCAACACGTTGCCCGTACGTGTGCAACTGGATCCGGACGAGACGTGGACCCAGTTGCTCGCTCGACTACAGGACGAGCAGGTATCACTGCTCGAGCATCACTATGTCGGGCTCGGCTCGATTCAGGCACGGGTGGGGATGGGCAACCTGTTCGACACGCTCTCGGTCTTCGAGTCTTATCCCGTCGACGCTTCGGGGATGGATGAGAACGCCGACATCGCCGGGATGCGAGTCACCACTGTGGACGCCCGCGATGCCACGCACTACCCGCTCACCCTGCTTTCGATCGCCGAGCCCGCTTTGCACCTGAGTCTGCGATACCAGCCTGCAGCCTTCGAACGCGCAGCGGTCGACACCTTCGCACAGCGTTTGGCGCGGATTCTCACCGCCATCGCAGAGGACGCGGACACAACGGTCGGCGAGGTCGACGTGTTTGTTGCGGGTGAGCGTGGGTTGGTGGTGGGTGGTTGGGATGGTGTGGGGGTGGTGGTGGGGGGTTTGACGTTGGTGGATGTGTTGGATGGTCGGTTTG
>NZ_JBHTTG010000018.1:0-1831 GCF_042794655.1 Rhodococcus sp. NPDC056516
TCCCGTTGTCGAGTGCGGGGAAGTTGGATCGGAAGGCGTTGCCGGAGCCTGTTTTTGGTTCGCGGGTGTTTCGGGCGCCGGTTTCTGGTTCGGAGTTGGTGGTGGCTGCTGCGTTTGCGGTGGTGTTGGGGTGTGGGTCGCGGGTTGGGTTGGATGATGATTTCTTCGTGTTGGGTGGTAATTCGCTGAATGCGACCAGACTCATCAGCCGCATCAACGCAGACCGAGGCACTGACATACCGTTGCGAGCGATCTTCGACTCGCCGACGGTAGCCGAACTCGCTGCAGTCCTCGACGCCTCGATGTCCTCGAATCGGCCGGCGCTGACAGCTCGGGAACGTCCGTCGACGATCCCGTTGTCACCTGCGCAGTCGCGTATGTGGTTCCTCAACCGCTTCGATCCCGATTCGTCGGCGTACAACATGCCGGTGGTGCTTCGCCTTTCAGGAGACCTCGACGTGTCGGCACTCGCTGCGGCAGTGGGTGACCTGGTGCGTCGCCACGAGGTGCTCCGGACGGTGTATCCGGAAGTGGACGGCATCGGTTTCCAGAGAATTCTCTCGCCTGATGACGCGCCCGTCGAACTGACGACCGAGCGGGTGTCCGAAGGCGTTCTCCTCGAACGAGTTTCCGAGGTGCTCGGAGCATCGTTCGACGTCACGTCCGAGATCCCCATGCGGGCCCACCTGTTCGAGGTTGCCGAGTTCGAGTTCGTTCTGGCGATGACGGTGCATCACATTGCGGGTGACGGTTTCTCGATGGGGCCGTTGACGCGTGATGTGATGGTGGCGTACGAGGCGCGGTCCAGGGGTGCGGTGCCGTCGTGGGCGCCGCTGGAGGTGCAGTATGCGGATTATGCGTTGTGGCAGCTCGAGACGTTGGGTTCGGAAGAATCGTCGAAGTCGCTGATCTCGCGACAACTCGACTTCTGGGGCACCGCTCTCGATGCAATACCGTCGGTGATCGATCTACCGCTGGACCGGCCTCGGCCGGCGGAAGCCTCCGGCCGCGGAGCCGTCTACTCTGCACATCTGAGTCCCGAAGTGAACGAGCAACTGGAGAAGGTCGCACGTGAACACGGCGCTACTCCGTTCATGGTGTTGCATGCCGCTCTCGCTGTTGTGCTTTCGCGCTACAGCGGTGAATACGACGTGGTTGTGGGAACTCCTGTTGCAGGCCGAGGAGAGCGTGCACTCGACGATCTGGTCGGCATGTTCGTCAATACCCTCGCGTTGCGTGCCGTGGTATCGCCTGGCGCTCGTTTCGCGGAATTGCTCGAATCGGTTCGAGAATTCGACCTCCAGGCGTTCGAGAACGCCGACGTGCCGTTCGAGCGCCTGGTGGAGGTACTCGATCCGGTTCGTTCACAGTCGTATTCACCGCTCTTCCAGGTCAGTTTGACCCTGCAGAACATCGCCTTGACCGAACTCGAGTTCGACGGCATACGTATCGCCGAAGTCGACAACGTTGTGGCCACTACACAGTTCGACCTGGACTTCGTGTTCAACGAAGCACTCACCGCCGACGGGTCTCGCGGCGGTCTGGACCTACACCTGACCTATGCCACCGATCTCTTCGACGAGGCAACCGCAAGGCGGTTGGTCGATGCATACGTCGCGGTGGTGAGCGCTGCAGTGGCGGACACGTCCACGATCGTCGAGACGTTCGAGGTGGAGTCTGTGGTTGAGCGTGGGTTGGTGTTGGGGGGTGTGAATGTTACGGATCGTTGTGTTGATGATGTGACGTTGGCGGGTTTGGTGGCGGCTGCGGTTGAGGTGTCGTCGGGTCGTGTTGCTGTGGTGTTCGGTGATGTGGTGTTGACGTATGCCGA
>NZ_JBHTTG010000019.1:0-1827 GCF_042794655.1 Rhodococcus sp. NPDC056516
TCTGCGGGTTGCGGGTGTCGATGCCACTGCGGTCGCGGCGAAGTTCGATCTGTCCTTGACGATGGTGGAGCAGTTCGAGGAGTCTGGTGCTCCGGCGGGGATGGCGGCGTCGTTGACGTATGCGACGGATTTGTTCGACGAGTCGACGGTTGTCTCGTTCGCGGACAGGTTCGGGCGGATCCTGGCTGCGGTGGTCGCGGATTCGTCAATACGATCGGGCGACATCGAATTGCTCGACGCGAGAGAACATACGGTGTTGACCAATTCCCGCCAGGACGACTTGATGCCGCAGCGCAGGTTAGTGGACATCTTCACTGCGCGCAGTGAGGTGGGTAGCGAGTCTGTTGCAGTACGAACCAATGGCAAGTCGATCACCTATCGCGAGCTTGACAGGCATTCGTCGCAATTGGCTCGTGTTCTCATCGCCAATGGTGCAGGTCCCGAATCGGTTGTCGCGATTGCGCTTCCACGCTCGTACGAGATGGTTCTAGCTGTTTGGGCAGTTGCCAAGTCGGGCGCCGCATATGTGCCTGTCGATCCGAACTATCCCAGTGATCGTATCGCGCATATGATTTCGGACTCCGGCGCGTCGATGGGACTGACTACTTCGTCAAACGTTGATCGTGTGCCGGATGGTGTGATTTGGTTTGAAATCGATTCCACAGACTTCGCGGAGATCGTTGCGACATTTGCTTCATCTCCGATTGATGAGCATGAGCGGACAACGACGCTTATGCCAGACCATATCGCCTACATAATCTATACCTCGGGATCGACTGGCAGGCCTAAGGGCGTTGCTGTGACACACACGGGCCTGTTTGGCCTCTTGGAATACGCGAATGACCTATACGAGATCACAGCGAACTCACGTGTCCTGCACATTTGTGCGCCAATCTTCGACCCCTCCGTTCTTGAATGGATGGTTGCTTTCTATTCGGGGGCAACGCTAGTTGTGGTCCCCGCGTCGATTCTCGGTGGCGATGAATTGGCTGAATTGATGCGCGTGGAACGCGTTTCCAATGTCGTCATCACACCGGCAGTCCTAGGGACGATGGATCCAGCGGCGCTACCTGATCTCCGTGTTGTCTCTGTCGGCGGCGATGTTAGTTCTCCTGAGCTGCTAGCCAAGTGGGTGCAGGGGAGGATCTATTTCAATGCTTACGGGCCAACCGAGACAACGATCATTTCTACGTATGCAAGATTGGAAGCGGACAGTCAAATCACTATTGGTTCGCCGATCAATGGTGTCTCAGCATTGGTGCTCGACGAACGACTGAATCCGGTTCCGGTCGGCACGCGAGGTGAGCTATACCTAGCGGGGTCAGTTCTAGCTCGCGGATACCGAAACCGTCCGGATCTGACGGCAGACCGTTTTGTTCCCAACCCATTCTCGCCTGGCGGCTCGCGGATGTATCGCACCGGAGACATCGTCCGTTGGGTAGGGAGCATCGATCAACTGCAACTCGAGTACGTTGGCCGCAGCGATTTCCAGGTCAAGATTCGGGGATATCGGATCGAACTCGGTGAAATTAACGCGGCACTGGAAAAGCACTCTCTCGTGGCGCAAGCCGTAACTCTCGGTAAAGAGTTGCAATCAGGGGTGACAGCGTTGGTGTCCTATGTGGTGCCGGCGTCGGGTGCGGTGGTTGATGCTGCGGCACTGGTGGATTCGTTGGGTGTGGTGTTGCCGTCGTATATGGTGCCGTCGCAGATTATGGTGTTGGATGCGTTTCCGCTCAATGCTTCGGGGAAGTTGGATCGGAAGTTGTTGCCGGAGCCGGTGTTCGAGGTTGCGGTGTTCCGGGCTCCGGTGACGGCGGTGGAGGA
>NZ_JBHTTG010000020.1:0-1572 GCF_042794655.1 Rhodococcus sp. NPDC056516
ATCTGCGACGGCACCATATACGACGGCAACACCACACCCAACGAATCCACCAGTGCCGCAGCATCAACCACCGCACCCGACGCCGGCACCACATACCCCACCAACTGATCACCGGTCACCGTCGACACCACAGCCACCGACGACACAGACACCGACACATCAGCCACCAACGCCGACTCGATCTCCCCCAACTCGATCCGCTGACCACGGAACTTCACCTGAAAATCGGTACGACCGATGTACTCGAGCTCACCCGACACACCCCACCGCACCAAGTCCCCCGTGCGATACATCCGCGAACCCACGCCGCCGAACGGATTCGCCACGAACCGATCCGCCGACAAATCCGGACGAGAAACATACCCACGAGCCAACTGATCACCCGCAAGATACAACTCACCCGCAACACCCACCGGCACCGGACGCAACCGCGAATCCAACACGAAAACCTGCGAATTCCACTGCGGCACACCAATAGAAACCACACCACCATCGACGGCGCCCGTCACATCCGCGAACGTGATCGACACCGCAGCCTCGGTCGGACCATACAAGTTGTGAACCCGCGCACCCGACACCACACCGAAATCACGCACCGCCTGCGCCGGCAACGCCTCACCGATGACGAACACATCACGCAACGAACCCAACAACTCCGCAGACACCGCACCCGCGAACACCGACAACATCGTCGGCACGAAATCCGTCACCGTCACACCCTGATCAGCGATCACCGACGCCAAATACCCCGGATCCCGATGACCGTCATGCGTGGCCACCACCAACCGAGCACCCACCGCCAACGGCAAGAAGAACCCCCACAACGACACATCGAACGTCGTCGCAGTCTTCTGCAAATACACATCCGACCCGGTCAGAACATACTGACCCTGCATCCACGCCATCTGATTGACGATCGCCTCATGCGAAACCGCCACACCCTTCGGCTTCCCCGTCGACCCCGACGTGAAAATCACATACGCAGCATTCGAACCACGCAGCGGCGCAACACGATCCACATCCAACACCGGCGCATCCGAGAACCCGGACACATCCAACTCGTCGATCAACACCACATCGAACTCACCCGGCAACACCACACCGTCACCAGCAGTGGACAACACACACACCGGCGCCGCAGTACCGAGAATATGACCATTGCGCTCGACCGGATGATCCGGATCCAACGGCACATACGCCCCACCCGCAGCAACCACCGCATACATACCCACCACAAGATCAACCGACCGACGCATCGCCAACGCCACCAACGACTCCGGCCCCACACCCACCGAAACCAAATACCGCGCAAGGCGATTCACCCGAGACCCGAACTCCGCATACGACAGAGACTGCCCCTCGAACACCACCGCCACCGCATCCGGAGACGCCGCCACCTGCGCAACAAACCCGTCGAGCAACAAAGCACCAACAGTCAACTCGTGAACAGTGTCATTGACCGCCACCAACACCTGCGAACGCTCGTCCTCACCGAGCAACTCCACATCCCCGACAACCGAATCAGGCTCCGCCACCATCGCTTCCAGAACCCGAACCAACCGCTCCGCAAAC
>NZ_JBHTTG010000022.1:0-1145 GCF_042794655.1 Rhodococcus sp. NPDC056516
ATCCCCCACAGTCTCACTGCCGCGCTCTCACTTACCGGCATTCGGAGTTTGGCTAAGGTCAGTAACCCGGTAGGGCCCATCGCCTATCCAGTGCTCTACCTCCGGCAAGAAACACGCGACGCTGCACCTAAATGCATTTCGGGGAGAACCAGCTATCACGGAGTTTGATTGGCCTTTCACCCCTAACCACAGGTCATCCCCCAGGTTTTCAACCCTGGTGGGTTCGGTCCTCCACGAAGTCTTACCTCCGCTTCAACCTGCCCATGGCTAGATCACTCCGCTTCGGGTCTTGAGCGTGCTACTCAATCGCCCTATTCGGACTCGCTTTCGCTACGGCTTCCCCACACGGGTTAACCTCGCAACACACCGCAAACTCGCAGGCTCATTCTTCAAAAGGCACGCAGTCACGACCGTTGTTCCGAAGAACAACGGCGACGCTCCCACGGCTTGTAGGCACACGGTTTCAGGTACTATTTCACTCCGCTCCCGCGGTACTTTTCACCATTCCCTCACGGTACTATCCGCTATCGGTCACCAGGGAATATTTAGGCTTAGCGGGTGGTCCCGCCAGATTCACACGGGATTTCTCGGGCCCCGTGCTACTTGGGTGTTTCTCAAACGAGCCGTTGATGTTTCAGCTACGGGGGTCTTACCCTCTACGCCGGACCTTTCGCATGTCCTTCGCCTACATCAACGGTTTCTGACTCGTCTCACGGCCGGCAGACCGTGAAAGAGAGATCCCACAACCCCGCATGCGCAACCCCTGCCGGGTATCACACGCATACGGTTTGGCCTCATCCGGTTTCGCTCGCCACTACTCCCGGAATCACGGTTGTTTTCTCTTCCTGCGGGTACTGAGATGTTTCACTTCCCCTCGTTCCCTCCACACTCCCTATGTGTTCAGGCATGGGTGACAGCCCATGACGACTGCCGGGTTTCCCCATTCGGAAACCCCCGGATCAAAGCCTGGTTGACGGCTCCCCGGGGACTATCGTGGCCTCCCACGTCCTTCATCGGTTCCTGGTGCCAAGGCATCCACCGTGCGCCCTTAAAAACTTGGCCACAGATGCTCGCGTCCACTGTGTAGTTCTCAAGCAACGACCAGCCACCCATCACCCCACCAGACAAGCTGATGAGTGCACTGG
>NZ_JBHTTG010000023.1:0-1059 GCF_042794655.1 Rhodococcus sp. NPDC056516
GAGCCGTCGAAGGTGGGATCGGCGATTGGGACGAAGTCGTAACAAGGTAGCCGTACCGGAAGGTGCGGCTGGATCACCTCCTTTCTAAGGAGCATTCTCCAATCCAATATCCACACAGGTGGATGGTTGGTTGGCAGAGCCTGTTTCGGATCCATTTGTGATCCGGCAGGAGCTCATGGGTGGACGCTGACAAACTTGATCGTCGTACGGTTTCTCCTCTGTGGGAAACCGACGAACAATATATCGGCATACTGTTGGGTCCTGAGAGAACACGCGAGTGTTTCCTCTCTAGGAAGTAACGACAAATGACTGCTGCAGTCATACCGCAGAGATTATCGCCTTTCGGGGTTGGTGGTTTGTGTTGGTGTCTGCGTGAGGTGGTTGTTTGTGTGTTGTTTGAGAACTGCACAGTGGACGCGAGCATCTTTGTTGTAAGTAATGAAGAGCGTACGGTGGATGCCTTGGCACCAGGAGCCGATGAAGGACGTAGGAGGCTGCGATAAGCCTCGGGGAGCTGTCAACCGAGCTGTGATCCGAGGATGTCCGAATGGGGAAACCCAGCACGAGTGATGTCGTGTTACCCGCGCCTGAATATATAGGGCGTGTGGAGGGAACGTGGGGAAGTGAAACATCTCAGTACCCACAGGAAGAGAAAACAACCGTGATTCCGTGAGTAGTGGCGAGCGAAAGCGGAAGAGGCTAAACCATGGGTGTGTGATAGCCGGCAGGTGTTGCATTCGTGGGGTTGTGGGGTTCATTTTGTCAATACTGCCGTGTTGGCCAACAGTAAGAAATCACTGGGTTAGTGGAAGTGGTCTGGAACGGCCTGTCGTAGAGGGTGAGAATCCCGTACACGAAAACTTTGTGACTGTTGTAATGGAAACCCAAGTAGCACCGGGCCCGTGAAATCTGGTGTGAATCTGTCGGGACCACCCGATAAGCCTGAATACTCCCTGGTGACCGATAGCGGACTAGTACCGTGAGGGAAAGGTGAAAAGTACCCCGGGAGGGGAGTGAAATAGTACCTGAAACCGTGCGCTTACAATCCGTCAGAGCCTT
>NZ_JBHTTG010000024.1:0-1042 GCF_042794655.1 Rhodococcus sp. NPDC056516
CGTATTCCACACCGCCCGACCAATCGGAACACCCACCCCCACAACACCCTCCACCACATGAAACGTCACATCCACCGACGCCTCCGTCGGCCCGTACAAATTCACCAACTCCGCACCACACACCCCCGCAAACCGCCCCGCCAACACCGACGACAACCCCTCACCCGAGACAAACACCCGACGCAAACTCGAACACCCCACCCCCAACTCCCCCACGCCCAACTCCCCCACGAACACCTCCAACATCGACGGCACAAAATGCACCACCGACACCCCCCACCGCTCGATCACACCCACCAAATACACCGGATCACGATGCCCACCCGGATCCGCCACCACCAACCGAGCACCCACCATCAACGGCCAAAACAACTCCCACACCGACACATCGAACGACACCGGCGTCTTCTGCAACACCACATCCCCCACACCCAACGGAAACTCCCCCTGCATCCACAACAACCGATTCACCACCCCCGCATGCGAAACCACCACCCCCTTCGGACGACCCGTCGACCCCGACGTGAACATCACATACACCGCATGCTCAGGCAACAACACCCCCAACCGATCCCCCACCCCCACCGGATCACCCGAAAACCCCGAAACATCAACACAACCCACATCAACAAACCCCACCCCCACCGGCAAACACCCACCATCACCAACCCGCGACAACACCACCACCGGATCCACCACCCCCACCACAAACCCCACCCGCTCCACCGGCGCACCCACATCCACCGGAACAAACACCCCACCAGCCCGCACCACCGCAAACACCGCCACCAACAACTCCACCGACCGCGACAACGCCACACACACCCGCGACTCCGGACCCACCCCCAACGAAATCAACAACCGCGCAAAACGATTCACCCGAACATCAAACTCACCCCACGACAACACCACCCCACCACACACCAACCCCCCACCACCCACACCAGCAAACCGACCATCCAACACATCCACCAACGTCAAACCCCCCACCACCACCCCCACACCATCCCAACCACCCACCACCAACCCACGCTCACCCGCA